>MGTU01000018.1 GCA_001799615.1 Elusimicrobia bacterium GWA2_61_42
TACACCGACATCGTCATGCAGAACGCCTGCCTGCAGCAGATGGCCGAAGTGCTCTACGAGATGAAGGACTACGCCGGCCTGTTCGTGGGCTCCGAAGAGACCATGCTGGCGCAGGGCTTCGACTATACCGGCCTGCTGAACTTCATGAACGCCAACCCGGCCTTCACGCATGAGCAGCTCGGCGACTACCTGGTCACCTGGTACCGGGCTTTCTACGCCGGCGGCATGAACATCGGCCCCATCAATATGCCCCTCACCGAGATGGGCGCCACCCTCTCCCTGGTCCGCCCGGCCGCCCTTAGCGAGCTGCCCGTCTACATGGACGCCTTCGCCGGCGCCATGATGCGCAACAACGAAACCGTGGCCGCCAAGGCCGCCATCGAGGGCGTGATCCGCTTCACCAGCCTGGACCCCGCTAACGACAAGAAAAAGATGATCGCCGCCTACGCCGACCTCTCCGACTTCGCCGACCTCGCTGGCATGAACGCCAAAAGCGCCGAGACCCGGCAGGCCGCCGCCGCCCTGATAGGTTTCATAAAGACCCGCCTGGTGCTGCGCTCTGTGGGCCTCAACGGCGACAAAGAGAACGGCTACAATTACACCAAGGTGGGCGGCATCGCCGTCAACACCACCATGAAGATCAAGTCCGTGCCCGCGGCGCTCGAAGCCCTCCACGAGACCAAGTACGGCGACCTCTCGCTCTCCAGGGCCTCCCAGTGGGACGAGTTCGTGACCTGGACCGACGGCGTCTGGCGCAAGTAGGCCGTCCCCCGCCCAATACGGCGCGCCCCTTTCGGGGGGCGCGTGTTTTGAAAGGACCAGCATAAGGACGAACGTGAAAAAAATTCTGCTAGCGGCGCTTTTCTCACTCACCCTTGCCCCGGCCCTGCCGGCCTCCGTTTTCGAAGCTTCCCTTTCGCGCGATCTGTTCTCCCTGCAGGAAATACCGCAGGTTCCCGTACCCCTGAAGGCCGCCAGGCCGCTGGGGCCGATGACCGAGAACGCCCGCACCGGCTATATCGTGTTGTCCACCCCAGACTATTTCCAGGGCATCATGAGCATGCACGAGGCCATCCTGGCCAAGCTGCCCAAAGACGTAAAAGCCATAATCATCTTCCCCTACGAAAACCCCTATTACCAGAAGTTCAAGGCCGACTTCGATTCCAAGCGTTTCATAGCCTGGAAATACGTGATGGAGTCCCCGTGGACCCGCGATTTCCTGCCCGAGGTGGTGGTGGACGAGGCCGGCAAGGCCCGGATGGTGCAGTTCTCCTACTACGCCGAAAGACCCCAGTCGGAAGCCTTCTCGGCGGAACTGGCCAAGGGCTTCGGGCTGACCCTGGAAAAATCCAAGGTAAAGCTTGAGTTCGGCAACTTCATGGCCGACGAACAGGGGCGCGTCTTCATGACGGACAAGGTCATCCGGGACAACAAGGACTGGACCAAAGCCGCCCTGGAGAAAGAGATCCTATCAAAGCTGCGCGGCACGAAAATGATCTGGATGCCCGTCATCCCCGGGGAAAGCACCGGGCATTTGGACATCTACGTTAAATATTTCGGCAACGGCGCGGTGCTGGTGTCGGATTCCCTCAACCCCAAGGCCAAGAAAGCCATGGACGAAGGCGCCGCCAGGCTGACCGCGGCCGGGCTGCGCGTGACCCGCGTGCCCAACGCCGACATCCCCGGCGAAGAAGCCGTGCGCATCTACAGCTACACCAACTCTTTGCGCGTCAACAACACCATCTTCCTCCCGACCTACTACGCCAAAGCCTACGCCTACACGCAGCCGCTGAAAGCGCGCGACGAAGCCGCGGCCGCCGCCTACGAAGCCCTCGGCTTTAAAGTGGTCAAGGTGCCCGCTTTCGACGCCATCCAGTTCGGCGGCGCCGTGCACTGCATCACCCGCGAAATCCCCTGGCTCCCCTGGTTCTGACCTGAACGCTGCGCCGCCGCGGCAAGAACAAAAAAGAAAACCCGGGGAAGAGCTCCCCGGGTTTCTTTTTCGCCTGATGCCGCCGCGCTTTAACGCCGCCGGGCGGGCTGCTTGGGCCGCGCCGGGGAATAAGGGCCGTAGGCGCTCACCGTCTCCGGATAAATTACGTCCCATTTTAAGCTGACCCCTAGATGGTGCGTGGGGCCCAGTTCGCCCATCGTCCTCAGCGAGTAGTCAAAGGCCATATCCGGCAGGGAAAGGCCGAAACCCAGCGCGAAACCGTTTATGCCGCCGGTGTCCCCGGAGGCCGTGTTGTAGCCTGCGCGCAGCACCAGCGCCAGGTCGTCGCGCAGCAGGGTGGTGTGCTTGCCGCCCACGGCCAGCCACGGGTTGGAGCCGCGCGTGATATTGATGTCGAAGACCCCCAGCAGGTCGCGCCCGTAAGGCAGGCCCACTCCCAGCTTGAGATTGAGCGGCAAAGGATATTCCTCCTCCCCGAACTTCAGCCCCCCTCCGGCGTTCTGCAGCGCGGCGCCGAAGAAGGTCCGCCCCACGCGCCGGGTTACGCCGGCGTCGAGCGCGAAGGTGGACGCGGAGCGCTTTATCCTGGAGTTGATATATTTGGCGGAGAAGCCAGCTGCCAGGCCACCGCCCAGGTCGGCGCCCCAGCCCGCCTCGGCGGCTACGTCGCGCGGCGAAAGGCTGCCGGCGGGAGCCCCGGTATTGTCCAGGGCGTCCATCTTGCCGTAGGAAAGGTAGCGCAAGCCGAAGCCCGCCACGCCCCCGTACGGCGTATTGACCGCGGCGCTCAGCACGTTGAAGGTCAGGGAATCCGCCCAGGCCGCGTGCGAGAAAGAAACGAAGCCGCCTTTCACGGACGCGAGGCCGGCGGGATTGATAAAGATGGCCTGCGAGCCGGCCGTCACGGCTACGCCCGCCTCGCCCATGCCGGCGCCGGCGGCGGAGGCCGGCAGGCGCAGGAAAGCGCCCGACACGGTGCCGTTGTCGGAAGCGGCCTGCGCGGCCTGACCTGAAGCCAGCCACGCGGCAAAAATAATGGCGCTTGTGAGCTTCATCTTTCCACCGCCACTTTAACGGTCCGCTCGTCCGAACCGGACTTCACCAAAGCTATATAGATGCCGCTGGCGGCCTTATGGCCCTCGGAGTTGCGCCCGTCCCAGACCTTGAACCCGGCGTCGGCCGCCGACACTTCCAGCAGGCGCACCAGCTCGCCCACCAGCGTAAAGATCTTTATTTTGGCGGCGGCGGGCAGGCCGCTGAAGGTCACGCCCTGCGCCGAGTCGAACCGCCCGCCCGTGCCGGGCTGCCACGGCACCGGGTACACCTTTAGCGAGCCCAGGCCGGAGGCGGGCGCGGCGAACACCGAGAAGAAACTGAAATGCGGGGTGACGGCCGTGACGGTTTTCTTTTCCTTGTCCACGCTGGTGGCCAGCAGGGACCAGGCCCCGCCGGAATCGGAGGCGGAGTAGACCCGCAGGCGGTCCACGGCGGCCAGGGTGCCGTCCACGATGCCGTTGCCGTCGTCGTCCTTGTAAGTGAAGCTGAGGGTCGCCGTCTTGCCGGAGGAGAACTGGCTCTGCCCGTTGGAAAGGTTCACTTTTACGGCCAGGTTGAGCGAGTCCGCGCCCGAAGGCGGGGCGGGGACGGCGGCGGGGTTGTTCACCATCGTGACCGCCACCGTGGAATCTACTACGGCGCCGGAAGGGATCACCAGCTTGGTGAGCAGCGCGGTCACGTCGTCCGCCGCCTGCACGGTGCTGCTCACCGTATTGTTGATCTTCTGCTCCTTGCGCTGCTCGCCGGCCGTCTCGCTCTCGTTGATATCGTAATTGACCGTGTCTATAACTATGGTAACGGACGGCGCGGCCGGGTCGGCGGCGCCGTAAACGTCGGCGGCCACGGCGCGCAGGTCGTAGGCGCCGGGCGCCATGGCGTCGGCGTCCAGGTGCGTGAAGTAAGGCGCCTCGAAATCCGGGTTGGGGTTGTTTATGTTGGCGGCGGGGATGTCGGTCCAGGCGCCAGCGCCGGCGGGGCTGTACTGGAAACGCACCTGGGCCACCTGGGAAGGCAGCCCCAGTATTATCTCGGCCACCACCGTGATCCTGTTGCCCGTCACGCGCTTGCCTGTCTGCGGTACCTTGATGGCCGCGCGCACACCGCTAAGCACGCCCACGGCCTGCGCCGAGGCCAGCAGGGAGGTGTTCTTCTCCTGCGCGCCGCAGGCGCCGTTGGCGCGCACCGCGAATTTGTAGGTGCTGCCGGCCGTCAGCGCGGGCGTGGTCCAGGCGGTGACCGTGGAGGAGAAGACCGCCAGCGGCGCGGCGTAGTCCACCGCGCCGGCGGCGTTGTCGTAATAAACACTGTAGCCCAATACGCCGGCTGAAGGCGACGGCTCCCAGCCCAGGGTCAGGCGCGCCCCGTCCTGCGCTTCCGCGTACAGCCCGCCCGGCGCGGCCGGCGTCGAGGCCATAGTGGTAAAAGCCAGCGCCCCGCTGAAAGCGGTATAAACGCCGGCGCCGTTCCTGGCGCGCGACTTGTAGTAGTAGGCCGAACATTCCGCGAGCGAGGCGTCCGAGTAAGAAAGGTCCGTCCCCTCGAATATATTGTCGAAAGAAAGATTATCCGCGGAACGCCACAACTGCAGGACCGTGCCGGCGGGATTGCCGTTAAGGCCCAGCGTTATCGCGGCGCTGGTCAGCGCCACGTCAGAAACCGGCCCGGCAGGCACCATGGCGAGCGTATAGACGGCGGCGGACTCGGCCAGGGGCCCTTCCCCGCGTTCATTGCGGCCGGCCACGCGCAGCACCTGCGCGCTGTTGGGCCCCAGCCCGCCCTGGGAATACGCGGAGGAAAGAGCGAAAGGCTCTGTGGACAGCGCCACGCCAAGGCCCGAATAAACCGCGAAATAGTCAGCCGCCGAGACCGATCCGGAAGTCCAGGCCCAGGCGATGGAACTTACCCCCAACACCGTCCCCGACAGGCCCGAGACCAGCCCGGACGGCAGCAGCACCGCAGTGACGGCCGGCACGGCGGCTTCGGCGTAGGCGGTAGCGACGCCGTCGCCGTTGACCGCCCTGGCGCGCCCGTAATAGGTGGTCCCCTGTGATAACCCCGTAAAGACCGCGTTGAGGACGGCGCCGGAACCGGACGCGGTGAAAACGCTGAAAATGTCGGACTCGGAGAGCTCGTACTGGTAGACGGTGCCGGCCGGGTTAAGCCCCGCGGGCCAGCTCAGGGAAGCGCTGGAGTAGCCCACGCCGGAGAAAGCAGCGGAAGCGGGCGCGGCGGCCAGCGTGCGGCCAAAGCCGCCCGAGACAAACCCCGAAGCGGCATAGGTAGAGACAAAGCCGTAATAAGAAGTATCGGGAACAAGCCCGCTGAAAGAGACGGAGACGGCGGCGCTGGTGGCCAGGTAAACGGCGGCGGCCGCCGAGTCCACGGTAGACAGCCGCACGAAATACGGCGTGCCGCCGGGATAGGAGCTGGTCCAGTTCACGGTGAGCAGGTTCACGCCCACCCCGCTGAAATTTCCGCCGGACAGGGCGCCCGCCGGCGGCAGGATATAGGTAAAAGTGCTGGACCCCAGCATCGGGTCCGAGGCGTTGCCGGCGGCGTCCAGAACGCGGATCGTAAAGCTGTAGGTGGCGCCGCTGTCGAGGGCCGCGCTATTTATGCCGGCGTAGTTCCAGGCGGAAGTGCCGGTCGCCAGAATCCACTGCGGGCCGGCCGCCCAGGCCGCCCCGTCCCACTGTGAATAATCCAGCTGGCGCGTCACGTTCACCAGCACCTGCGTTACGCCGTGCGCGTCGGCCGCGGTGCCCGAGATGGACGAGAACGCGGCGTATGTGCCCGTGAGCGGCGCTGTTATGGCGCCGGCAGGCGGGGTAATGTCGTAGGTAAACACTGCCGTGCTGTAGGCCAGGGACCAGTTACCGGAAGTGTCCCTGGTCCTGGCTGTCACGACATAAGAGGAAGCTTCCACCCAGGCTGGGACATTGGCGTAGGTCCACGAAGACGGCCAGACGGCCGCGTCCAGCCACACGGAACCCGCGCCCCAGGTTGAGCCGTCCCAGTACAGGCCGGCGTCCATGTTCAGGACGGCTACGGTCACGCTGGCCACGGCCACATTGTCGGCCGCCGTGCCGTGCAGCAGCGGCAGCGAGTTGAGATAGGCCAAATGCGCCGGCGCAAGTATCGCCGCCGTAGGGGCCTGGTTATCCACCGCGGTTACCGCGAAATTAGATGAAATTATCGGGGAAAAGAAGTTGACTACCCCATCCTGGATATTGACCCCAGAAATCTCGAGCCTGGCCCCGTGAGTCAGGCCGGACTGGGCTGCCGTAGAAATATCGTAAACCACGAAATAAGTCCTGGTGGACCAGTTAAGGGTCGTATCAAGGGTAGGGTCCAACACAGGCAACAGAAAGGATGTAGGGTCACCGCCATCGACGACCGGCGGGTTCCCAGGGTCGGTGATCTCCTTGTCCAAGGCCGGTGAGAAGATGCCGTCCCCCTGGGTCGGGTCGCCGGAAACAGCATCCATGAAAAGCCTGGCATGGGCCACATCGGTGGAAACCCCGGTGCCGGCGTGTATTATGCGCAGTCTGTTTAATCTTACCAGGAACCCGTCGGTCCAGGCCTCCAGTTTCAGCACGCCGACCCGGTCGGAGCCGGCCGCGGCATAACCGTACTGGCCGGCCGGCAGGGCCGAAGGCTGCCACCAGGCGGATATATCCGTGCCTTTAGCATAAAGAGCGCCGGGCATATTCCTGACCGGGGATGTAGCGGTAACGATAGGGAAATTATTGCCGGAGAGGACAGAGAAACTTGAGCCCTCCAGCGCAAAAGTAGAACTTGCCACAACCAGGCCGAAACTGCGCGGGGCGGCGGCCGAGGTGGAAACCCTGACGCCCAAGAAGAAAGCGCGAGGAGAATTGGTGATCAGGGAATTGGTTGAGTCCGAGACATTAAGGCCGGTGAAGTCCCAGGCGCCGCCGCTGTAAGAAGCGCTGGCGATGAGTATGTCAGTAGGCTGGCCGCCCAATACGACCTCGCCGTCGAATTGCCCCAAAATACCGATAGTTTTGTGGTCGGCGTACAAGCCCATCCACTTTATGTCCGCATCGGACAAAGTCCCGGAACTTTTCACCTGAAGCGATTGCAGCCGGGGCGACGGCGCCCCTGCGGGAGTGGTCTGAAGAGTAAGGCGCAGCATAGGGACCGGCGCCGGGACTGCCGCCAACATGCCCTCCCCCTGATACAAACTAACCTTCGCTATCCCCAAGGCCAACTTCCCGGCTGGAAGCGGGTCCTCCGGGGCGATGTCCGCGGGAGTTACCACCACCGTGGCGCCGGCGTAGACGAAGGTGCTGCCCTGGAGTTCGGAAGTCTGGACGTTCCCGGCCAGGTCCTGGGCGCGGGAAACGGCGAAATAAGTGGCCCCCGCGGTCAGTGCGGCCTGCGCCGGGCCGGGCCAGGTCCAGGTGGCGCTGCCTATGGCCAGGTTCCACACCTCAGGGACCGTCCACTGCGAGGTGGCGCCGTTCCAGTGCATATTGTCGGCGACGCGCACCAGTTTTACCCAGGCCTGCGCCGCAAAGGATTCGTTATCCCAGGCGGTGCCGCTTATCCCGCTGAAAGCCGCGGGAGCAGAACCGCTGGCCGGAACAAGCACAGCGGACGCCGGCAGGCCGGCGTCGAAATGAAAAACCGAGGTAGAGTAGGCAGCCGACCAGTTGGCGGAGCTGTCCTGCGCGCGGGCAATCACCGTATAGGAGGACCCGCTGACCCAGGCAGGCAGCACGGCGTAGCTCCAGGCCGGATCGGCGAACGAGGCCGTCAGCCAGGTCTCCGCCGCCACAAAAACCGCGCCGTCCCAGAAATAGTCGTCAGACTGCCGCACCACCTTCAGCTGCACCTCGGTCACGGCGACGTCGTCGGCCGCCGTGCCTGCAATGGAAGGGAGGGAATTGAGATAGGCCCCGTCAACGGGACTTACAACCGCCGCTACCGGAGGGGTCGTGTCCTGGGCAGACAATAATGCTTCCGAACCAAAGCAAAAGAACAGGCCGGAGAGCAGTAGGGAGTGTTTACGCATAAGCCTTCGTTATAATATAACAGAGCGAAGGCCAAAGCGCCATTCAATTAATAATCAAATCTTTGCGAAGTAACTATCTGCTCTATAAGAAAAAGTGCAAACAAGAACCCGGGCTTTTTAGCCCGGGCTACCTGTTATTAAGACTCGACCTCGATTCCCCGAGGCCGGGCTTTTAACTTTTTCAGCGGAAGTGGTCGCGCATCATGCGCACCAGGCCTTCGGTGGCCTTGCCGGGGATCTCTTCCCCTTCCCAGTTGATGGAGAAATGCGCGTTCTTCTGAGTGGGCTTCACGTAATTTTCGTACATCGGCAGCACGGTGGCCAGGATCTGGTGCTTGATGCCCTCTATGTCGCGGCCGCGCTCGCTGATGTCGCGCTGCACGCGGCGCAGCACGGCGGTCACCATGCCGGTGGACACGAAGATCTTGTAGTCGCACAGGGCCAGCAGCTTGGGGAAATGGAGCGTATAAAGCCCCTCCACCACGATCAGCTGGGAGGGCTTGCAGACGGTGCATTCTTTTTCGCGGGTATGCTGCTTGAAGTCGTAGACCGGCTGGTGAATGGTCTTGCCGGCGCAGAGGTCGGTCAAATGCTTCACGGCCAGCACGGAGTCTATCGCGTCGGGATGGTCGAAATTGTAGGTCTTTCTTTCTTCGAAGCTCAGGTGGTCCAGCGGCTGGTAATAGTTGTCCAGGGAGAACAGCTGGCCGTCTATGCCTATCCTGCCGCACTGGTCGATGAGCTTGCCGGCCAGCGTGGTTTTGCCGGAGCCGGAGCCGCCGGCGATGCCCAGGATGAAGCGCGATTTCTTGGTATTGTCCATTTTTTTGTCCTGCCAGGAGAAGTTCTCTACCTCTATAATACAAAAAAATAAAGACGCGGGCGCCGCCGGAGCGGCCAAATTTTTTATAATGACCTTAACATTATGAAAAATACCGACTGGATAAAAGGCGCGGTGATCTACCAGGTCTATCCCGACAGTTTCGCCAGGTCCGCCTCGCCCGGGACCGACGGCGAGTTCGAGAAATGGGACGCCCCCGAGACGGCGCACGGCTTCAAGGGCGGCGACCTGCGCGGGGCCGAAGAGAAACTCGGCTACCTGGCGGACCTCGGCGTGAACGCCGTCTACTTCAACCCCGTCTTCGCCTCCGCGGCCAACCACCGCTACCACACCTTCGACTACTTCTCCGTCGACCCCATCCTGGGCGGCAACGCCGCCTTTAAATCCTTCCTGGCCGCCGCGCACAAGCGCGGCATAAAGGTGATCCTGGACGGGGTTTTCAACCACGCCAGCCGCGGCTTCTTCCAGTTCAACCACATCCTCGAGAACGGCGCGGCCTCGCCGTACCGGCGCTGGTTCCACGCGCACGGCTACCCCCTGAAAGCCTACAATCTGGAAGTGTCGGAGCGGCCCAACTACGCCTGCTGGTGGAACCTGCCGGCGCTGCCGAAGTTCAATACGAAGAACCCGGAAGTGCGGAAATTTATTCTGAGCGTGGCGAAGTACTGGCTGGAGGCTGGCATAGACGGCTGGCGGCTGGACGTGCCCCACGAGATCAACGACGACGCCTTCTGGCGCGAGTTCCGGCGCGTCTGCAAAGCGGTGAACCCCGGCTGCTATCTCGCCGGCGAGATCTGGGGCCCCGCGCAGCGCTGGCTGAAAGGCGACCAGTTCGACGCGGTGATGAATTACCAGCTGAGCGCCGGCTGCATCTCCTACTTCGGCGGGGAGAAGCTGCGGCTGACCCATTCCTACGACGGGAGGGACCTGAAACCCTGCGGGCAGGCCGCCTTTATCGCCGGCATAGAACGCCTGCTGGGGCTCTACTCCCATAAAACCACCCTGGCGCAGATGAACATGCTGTCCAGCCATGACACCGACCGTATGCTGGACACTTACGGCGGGGACACGGCGCGGGTAAAGCTGGCGGCGGTGTTCTCTTTCCTGTTCCCCGGGGCGGTCAACGTCTATTACGGCGAGGAACTGGGCCTGTCCGGCACGCTCAACCACGGAACGCGCCGGGGCATGCCCTGGAACGACAAGAAGCTCTGGAACAAGGACCTGTTGAAACTTTATAAGGCGCTGGGCGCCCTGCGCAGGGACAGCGCGGTGATACAGAACGGCAGATTTGAATTTTTGAAGGAGTACTGCGACGGCGAGGTCCTGGCCTTCCGGCGCTTTCTGCCGGCCGGCGGCAAGCTAACTTGTTTTATGAACAACGGCGGCGCGGCAAAAGAGCTGCCGCTGAAGCGAAGCGCCACAAGCGGCAAACTCCGCCTGGTCCTGGGCGAAGGGGTAAAACTACGGTCGGCCGGCGGCAGGCCCGTCCTGCGGCTGGCCGCCCGTTCCTTCGCGGTTTTCCGCTAGCTGCGGAACTTCGTCCAGCAGCTCTGTCGCCCGCACCTCCAACTGCACGCGGCGCCCCAGCGCGGCCTGTTCCGCGATGAATTCATTTACCAGGTTGAGGCAGCCGGGCCGCAGCTTCACGCAGCCGTTGGTGTCGCGCCAGCGGAAATCCAGCAGCTCCGGCCGCCCGGCGAATTTCGGGTCCGCTTTTTTGGAAGGTTCCTCCCAGCGGTCGGTGTGCAGGGCGAAACCGGAGCGCCCGTGCGGGCCGTAATAGTATTTGGGATTATGCGCCAGCTGCGCGGCCTGCCTGGCCTTGGACGCGGCGCCCGAGGGGACGGACCGCCGCTCGAAGAAAGGTGTCCCTTCCCCCTGCGTACCGGCCTGCGAATCTTCGGCCCACATCATATCCACCGGCATGACGCGCGCCGAAGCCGGATACCAGTCCCGCCAGGCCCCGGAGAAATACCGTGAGCCCCCGGTTTTGCTTTTTACCGCGGCCTGCACCGCCGCTTCCTCTTCGGGAGCGCCGGGCTTGCCCAGCAGGGCTATCTCGTAAAGGTCCGGAGAAATATTCCTGAGGTCGTAAACGCCCGGCACGGTGCCGCCGTCCTCCGCGTCCTCCGGGATGTAATATGCGGTGACCCCGCCGATCAGGCCCCATTGCCAGCCGGAGACCGGCGCGGTGGAGGTGGTGCCCCGGCCCAGCGCCTCGCACTGGTAAACCCCGGCGCGGCTGCCGGCTTCTATCTCGAAATTAATTACGCCCGCCCGGGCGCGGTCATGCGGCAGCAGCAGCAGCGCGCGCGACACGGCGCCGCCGGGCCCTTCCTGGCCGTTAAGCCCCAGGGTTTTGACCTTCAGGCGCAGGTCCGCGGTAAGTTTTGGCTGCGCGGGCCTGTCCGCGGGGATGGCGGCGGGGATAAGCGCCGTCATTTCCGCCTTAGCCCCCTCCGCCGCGGCGCGCGGCAGCGGCGCCAGCAGCAATAGGGTCAATAGTGATATTTTTTTCATAGACGGCGGCGGGCCTATCCCCTGGCTGCGGGTTGCGCGCCGCTCAGCTATGATATAAAAATAGCCGCAAGGTTTTCCCGCGCCCGGCGGTTACAGCCGGGCCGCCGGCCCGCCTTGCGCGGGCGGCCCCGATTTCCTATCATTTTTGCATCTTAGGGTTGGGAGGGATCTGATGAAAAACTTTTTCAAACTTGTACTGGCGCTGGCGCTTTTTGCCCCGGGCGTCTGCCGCGCGGGAGAAGACGGCGCGGAAAAGAAAACACTGCTCACCCGCGACGAGGTGACGGTCTTCAAGAAGAAACTGGTAACGGTACTGGACGCCATGGGGCTGCCGCCGGCCGGCTTCTCCAAGCAGAAGGACAGTTTCAACCTGCCTACAGAGTTCTACCTGGAGAAAGGAAAACTGGTCTCCAACCAGGCCGGCGCGGTCCGGAAGTTCGCCATCAAGGGCGTGAAAGACGCCGAGGCCGCCAACAAGCAGGCCGGCACGGATTACCAGAAAAAGATACTGGCGGCGCAGGCTAAAGGCGACTACCAGGAGATGACGCGCGTCATGCAGGAGATGCAGCAGAAGACCAGCCAGACCGCGCTGCAGGGCGTGCAGGCCCAGGAAGACAAAAAACTTCCCATAGAACTCAAGGTGGACTTCAACCGCCCCGATTACAGGAGCATAGACCCGGACCTGGTAGTTGTAGAACAGGCGGGCGTGCTGGCGCTGAAAACCCAGCAGGGCGAGGAAGGCGATCCCCAGGAAACCGTCTCCGTCTACTTCCAGCCGTCCGTGCTGAAGGACACCAAGACCCTGTCCCAGCTGGATATCAGGACGGGCCCCGTCCCGTCCAAGACCAGTATTTCTTCCATCACCATAGAACTGGAAGGCCCCGCGGAAGAGGTGGAGGCCTGGGCCAAACGCATAGACTTTAAGAAGGTCCTGGCGCAGATAGACGCCACCGTAAAATAAGACAGCGTCGGGCAAAAGAAAACCCCGCGGGCGGCCGCGGGGTTTTTCTTTTTGCGCGCGCGGCTATTTAGCGCCCAGCACGAACGACAGCAGGAAAGCCAGGCTGACCAGGTACATCAGCGGGTGGATCTGGCCGAACTTCCGCTTGGAAATCTTTATTACCGTATAGCTGATAAAGCCGAAGCCTATGCCGTAGCTGATATTGTAGGTGAGCGGGATGCCTATCATGGTAAGAAAGGCCGGCAGCGCTTCGTCGAAACTGTCCCAGTCGATATCGCGCACTATCTTCATCATCAGCGAGCCCACGATGATCAGCGCGCCAGCCGTTATCGGGTAGACGAAATAATCGCCGGCGCCGGGCGGGATGACGTCCGCGGGAGGCGTAAAGCCGCTGTTCACCAGCAGGCTGTAGTGGGCCGAGTTCGGGATCCTGTGCCCGCCGCCTATCATCTGGATGATCGGGGCGAAAAAAGCGCACAGCGCGAACAGCAGCCCCGTCACCACCGCCGTAAGGCCGGTGCGCCCGCCCTCGGCCACGCCGGCGGCGGACTCCACGTAAGTAGTGATGGAGCTGGCGCCGAAAAGCCCGCCCGCGGCGGCGGCGGCGGAGTCCACCATCAATATCTTCTTTATATCGCGCACGGAGCCGTCCTTGTTGACGAACCCGGCCTGCTCGCCCACGGCCACCACGGTGCCCATGGTGTCGAAAAAGTCGGTGAGCATGATGGCGAAAATGGCGAAAAGCAGCCCGGGGGCCAGCGCCTGAGTTATGGCCAGGCCGCCGTTCACCGTCTGGAACGGCGCCAGGAAAGTTACAAAGTCAGGGGCGCCGAACAGCGAACCTGGCACCGAAGTGACGCCCAGCAGGAAAGCGGTCGCGGCCGCCGTCAGTATACCCCAGAGGATATCGCCTTTTATCTTCAGCCCCATGAAGACCGCCGTGGAGAAAAAACCGGCCAGCGCCACCCACACATAGCTTTGCGAAAAATCCCCCAGCGCCACCAGCGTTACGGGCGCCGGCCGGATAATGCCGCCTTCGTTAAGGCCTATCAGCGTGATGAACAGCCCTATGCCCACGCCGATGGCCCGCTTGAGGTTGAGCGGGATAGAATCCATGACCGCCTCGCGGAAACCCGTGATCACCAGCAGGAAGATCAGGAGGCCTTCGATGAAAATTACCGACATGCCCACCTGCCAGGGGACGTTGGCCTGCTGGAAGCCGATGACCGAGAAGGTCAGCACCGCGTTTATGCCCATGCCGGAGGCCAGCGCCAGCGGCCGGTTGGCGACCAGCCCCATGGTAACGGACATCAGGGCGGCGCCCAGGGCGGTGGCGGTGACGGCGCCGGCGAAAGGCACGCCGGCCGCGGACAGGATCCCCGGGTTCACGAAGATGATGTAAGCCATCGTCAGGAACGTGGCCGTGCCCGACAGCAGCTCCGTCTTAAAAGTGGTGTTGCGCTCTTCGAATTTAAAGAAGTTTTTCATCAGCCGCCCTCGCCTGGCTTCCCGGCCCGGCCAGGCGCCGGGAGGGATCCTGGTTATTTATTTCTTCTGGCGGCTATAGCTTTTACCACGTGCGGCGGCACCAGTTTTGAGACGTCGCCTTTGAAGTGGGCTATATCGCGCACTACGCTGGAGGAAAGATAAGTGTAGCGCTGGCGGGGCATGAAGAAAACGGTTTCTATGCCGGGACACAGCGTGCGGTTGGTGGCGGCTATCTGGAACTCGTATTCCAGGTCGGAGATGGCGCGCAGGCCCCTGACGATCACGCGGGTCTTCTTCTTTTTCGCGTAATCCACCAGCAGGCCCTCAAAACAGTCCACCGTCACGTTCTTCCTGCCTTTCAGCGCGGCCTTCAGCATGGCCACGCGCTCCGGCACCTCGAACAGGTGCTTCTTGGCGCTGTGCACGAAGACGCTGACGATAAGGTGGTCGAAGATCTTGGCGGCCCTGTCTATAATATCCAGGTGCCCGAAGGTGACCGGGTCGAAACTGCCAGGGTAGATCGCCGTTCTTTTTTTCATGTTAAGCAGATTATACAAATTTCCCAAAAAAGCGGCGGCGGCCAAAAAGTTGTATCATTTTGGCTATGAAATCCATCTTTTTAACGCTCATGATGGCGTTCAACGCGGGCGTTGGGGCGCAGGACCTCATCCCTTACAACGCCGGGAAGAAATGGGGCTACGCCGCGCCCGGCGGCAAGCTGGTCCTTTCCCCCCGCTACGACTACGCGGAACCCTTCAGCGAAGGGCTGGCGCTGGTGCGCCTTGGCGCGAACTACGGCTTTATAGATAAAAAGGGCGGGAAGAAGATCCCGCCCAAATACCAGTCGGCCGGCTCTTTCAGCGAAGGCTGCGCCCCCGTGAAACTGCGCGGGAGCTGGGGCTGCGTGGACAAGGCCGGAAAAACGACGGTGCCGTTCGAATACGAGGAGCTGCTGCCGTTCAGGGAGGGCGCCGCGCCCGCCAGGAAGTCCGGCCGCTGGGGCCTGCTGCTCAGGGACGCGCGGGAATTCCGCGGCGGCATCTACGAAGAGATCTACCCGGCGAGCGAAGGCCTGGCCCGGGTGAAGGTGAACGGCAAATACGGCTACATAGACCTTTCCGGCAGGGAAGTTTTGCCGCCGGTTTACGCCGAAGCTTTCCCCTTCAGCGGCGGCTTCGCCTCCGCCAGGCTGGGAGATAAATACGGTTTTATAGACCGCGCCACGCTGGCTTTCAAGGAAAAACCTTATATCGGGCTGGGCCCCTACAGCGGCGGCCTCGCCCACGCCCAAAGCCTGGAGGCAGAAGGCCTCTGCGGGTACGTGGACGCCGAGGGGAACGTAGCGGTGCCTTTTAATTACGCCATGTGCGCTTCTTTCGACGAAGGCCTGGCCCCCGTGCTGAAAGATTTCAAGGGCGGCTGGGGCTACATAGACAAGGACGGCAAGGTAGCGGTCTATTTCAAATACGACCAGGCGGCCGGGTTCCGCGGCGGCCTGGCGCGGGTAGCGCTTAAAGGCCGCACTTTCTACATAGACGCAAAAGGTTTTGAATACCGCAAATAACCGGCCGGGGCTTTAATCCCGCGCCATATGCCGCCAGGTCTGGGTCTGCCAGGACGGTTCGCCGAACAGGCTCACCTGCTCTTTGGCCGCGCTCATCGCCCCTTCGGTTTCCGCCAGCTCCGGCGCCAGCATGCTGGAGATCTCAACAGAAGAATTGTCCTCGCTGAGCGTGCCCCTGAAGCGGATGGGGCTCCTGGTGCCTACCCCGGTGCCGGAGATGCCGCCGGGAGAACTGCCTTCGAAGCGTCTGCCGGAAACCTTGCCGGTGCCGTAGATCGCCTTCGGAAAATCCCAGCAGTGCATTATTATGGTCAGGTCTTCGCCCTGTATGTCGAATTCGTAGCGCCAGCAGTCCAGCCCGCTGCCCCAGTTCCCCCTGTAATCCGCCGTTCCCGAGCGCGGGATCACGGACCGCTGCAGCGCGGGAGCGGGTTTGCTTTTGGGCGCCGCCCTGGCGGCCAGGTAGAACCGCTTATCCTCGGCCGCCTCCTCCGGGCGGCTGGCCGACTCCAGGACGGCGGCGCGGTTATAATAACACTGCGTCCACCAAGGCGCGATCTTTATGGCCTCGCCGTAAAGCCTGGCGGCTTTGTCGAAATCCTCGTTATTGACGGCGTCCAGCTGCACGGCCATCGCCCTTATGAACTGTTTTTTGGCTTCCACCGGTATCTTCGGCTTCGTCTTCATATTATTAGCGAAGCGGATCAGCTCCTCGCGCAGCGCGGGATTATCGGGGTCCTCTTCCACCCGGGACAGCAGCGTCAGGAACGTCTGCTGCTCGCGCGCGTAGGCGGTCTCGGCCGCCTTGGCCGGGCAGGCCAGGGCAAGGCAGGCGGCTGCCGCGCAGATGAAAATTTTAGACATAGGCGTTGAACCAGGCCGCAGGCCGGCGGAAAAGCCCGCCCGCGCGCCGCGGCGATCAAAAAAAACGGATGATTATCGTCCCCTACCCAAGGGTTTATCATTTCAATTTATCCGCTGTCAAGCCTATGGCGGTGCCGCATCAGGCGCTATGCGCAACAGGCGGCCAAGCCTAGGGCAGTGCCGCATCGGGTTTATGCCCTTCAGACGGGCAATTTGCAGTGGGCCTATCAGGAAAGATATAATGTTTAAAGCAGCAACCTGACTTCCCCCTTAATCCGGAGCACGAGGAACCCCATGCACACCAACGATCAGCACAATACAGCCGAGAACGAAGAAAATTTCGCGGAAATGTTCGAACAGGCCTATAAAGAACCTTCCAGGATGGAACCGGGCCAGAAGATAGAGGCCGCCATCGTTAAAATGACCCCCGAGTGGGCTTTGATAGAAGTGGGCGGCAAAGGCGAAGGCTACGTGGACATTAACGAGCTGAAAGACGCCGAAGGCAATTTGCTGGTCAAGGAAGGCGACAAGATCCGCGCCTATTTCGTCCGCTCCGAAGAAGGCGAGATGCGCTTCACCACCAGGATCGGCTCCGGCCCTGCGGCCCGCGCCCAGATCGCCGACGCTTTCAAGAACCACATCCCGCTGGAAGGCGTGGTGGCCAGGGAAGTGAAAGGCGGCTTTGAGATCACCATCGGCGCCGCCCGCGCTTTCTGCCCCTTTTCCCAGATGGGCGCCCGCCGCGAAGACAACAAGGCCGACTACATCGGCAAAACCCTGCTTTTCGACATCATCGAATGCGGCGAGCGCAACGTAGTGCTTTCCCGCCGGGCCATCATCGAGGCCGAAAGGCGCGAGAAAGCCGCCGCCCTCAAGGAAACCCTGAAAGAAGGCGACAAGATCAAAGGCGTGGTCACCTCCATACAGAAATTCGGCGCCTTCGTCGACATCGGCGGCATCGAAGGCCTGCTGCCGGTCTCCGAGATCGCCTGGAGCCGCACCGAGAACGTGGGCGACATCCTTAAAGTCGGCCAACCGGTGGAAGTGATGATAAAGCGGCTGGACTGGCAGAACGAAAGGATCTCTTTCAGCCTCAAGGACGTGCTGGCGAACCCCTGGGACACCGCCGCCATGAACTGGCCCCCCGGCTCCTACCACACCGGCACCGTGACGCGGCTGGCGCCTTTCGGGGCGTTCATCTCCATGGGCGACGGCGTGGACGGCCTTATACACATTTCCCGCCTGGGCGGCGACCGCCGCATAGGCCACCCGGAAGAAGTCCTGAAAGTGGGCCAGACCATAGAAGTGCGCGTGGATTCCGTGGACCCGGAGAACAGGAAACTCTCCCTGGTTCCCGCCTCCATAAGCCGCGCCGAGGACGAGACCTCCGCCACCATGGACAAATACCGCGGCAAGTCGGAAGCCGCGCCGCAGGAACTCGGCTCCATGGGCGAAATGCTCAAGAAAGCCCTGGAAAACAAAGAAAAATAACCCAGCCGTTCAAGCAAAGGCCGAATCCCGCGCAACCGGGATTTGACCGCAAAAAAGGCCCGGTCTCTTATTAAAGAGGCCGGGCCTTAACAAATGAAAGGGCCCGCGATAACCCGCTAATAGGGGCCGCGGACCCAATAATAGTATAGCAGGCGTATTTTTACAGTCAAGACCCAAAATTAATTTCTAAATATTAAAATAAACCGCTTTGGGGTTGTGGAAGACCAGGGCGGAAACCGAAGCCTCGGGGTCCATCATGAACCCTTCGGTCAGTCTTATGCCGGCGTCGGGCTCCGGCTTCAGCAGGGCGAAAAGTTTTTCCTGGTTGGCCAGGTCGGGGGCTACGGGGTAGCCGAAGGAGTAGCGCTTGCCCCGGTACCGGCTGCGCAGCAGCGGCTTGGCCGGGTCCGCCTCGGCGATGCCCCAGGCCTGCCTTATGCGGTAATGCAGCAAGTCCGCGAAGGCCTCCGCCAGCGTAATGGCCACCGCTTCCACCAGGTAGGACTTCACGTAGTTGCCGGCCTGCTTCTCGCGGCGGGCCAGCTCCAGCACGCCCTCGCCGCAGGTCACGGCGAACAGCGCGGCGTAATCTTTTTTTCCGCCGGCGAGCGGCGCCGCGAAATCCGCCAGGCAGAGTTTCTCACCGCCGGGCTGGCGCGGAAAATTAAAGGCGGCCAGCCGCTCTCCGGCGGCGTTGTAAAAATTTATTTCGTCGCCCGCGCCGTTGACCGGGAAGAATTGGTAAACGCCGCGCGCTTTCAGCAGGCGCTCTTTCAGGATCTCTTCTTTCAGGCCGGCCAGCAGTTTCGCGGCCTCGCGCGCTTTTTCTTCCTGGCCTTTCTTCAGCTTCAGGAACCGCAGGTTAAAAAGCCCTTCATCCATGTGCTCGAACAGCTCGCCCAGCGGCTGCTCGCCGGTGAAATGCCGGCCCAGGTCCGGCGGCACCGGGATATCGTCGGGCGGGAACCCGGACATTATTTGCCGACCCCCGCTTTAAGAACGTAGTTAAGCCCTTCCATGGCGTCCCTGGAGTAGAAGACCACGCCGCCGTAATTCGGGGCGATGTTGTTGAGGGTGAATTTCTCCGTCAGGGCGGCGCCGCCTACCAGCAGCGGTGCGCTTATGCCGGCCTTGGCCAGCTCGCGGGCGGTGATGGTCATCTGCTCGGTGGAGCGCACCAGCAGCCCGGACAGGCCGATAAAGTCCGGCCTGGACTTTACCGCCGCGGCCACTATGTCCTCGGGCGCCACTTTAACGCCCAGGTCTTCCACCTCGAAGCCGTTGCTCTCGAAAATTATGCTGACGAGGTTCTTGCCTATGTCGTGCACGTCGCCTTTTACGGTAGCGAGCAGCAGCCGGCCGCGCTTGGGGGCCTGCTGCGCCTTCAGCGCCGGCTCCAGGGCGGTCACGGCGGCCTTGGCGGCTTCGGCGCTCTGCAGCACCTCGGTCACTATCAGGTCGCCGGCCGCGAACTGCCGGCCCACTTCGGCCATGGCTTTCATCACGGGGCCGTTCACGATCTCCAGCGGGGATCGGCTGGCCAGCAGCGCGGTCACGGCTTCTTCTATGCCGGCCTTGGTGCCGTTGAGCACGGCCAGGCGCAGTCTTTCCTCCGGGGGGGCGTCTTGCGCGGCGGGAGCGGCGGCGGTCTTCTTGGCGTCGCGGTAGCGCGCGGCGAAGGCCTGCGCGGCCTCCGGGTTGCGGGCGAAGATCAGGTCTTCGGCCAGGGCGCGCTCCTCCGCGGAGATGGAAGCGTAGCGCCGGAGTTTCTCTATGTTCACGATGGCCAGGTCCAGGCCGGCCTTAACGGCGTGGTGCAGGAACACGGAGTTAAGTACCTCGCGCGAGGCCGGCGGCAGCCCGAAAGAAACATTGCTGACGCCCAGGATGGTCTTTACGCCGGGGAATTCTTTTTTAATGGTCTCGATGGCCTTGATGGTCTCGTGCGCGGTTTTGGTGTGCTCGCCGCCTACCGCCACGGGGAAGACCAGCGTGTCGAAAATGATGTCCCCCGCCTTCAGCCCGCATTCCTGCGTAAGGAAGGCGTAAGCGCGGCGGGCGATGGCCACCTTGCGTTCGGCGTCCAGGGGCAGGCCGTGCTCTTTATCCGCGTCTATGCAGCCGAAGACCAGCTTGGCGCCGTAGGTCTTTACCAGCTCAGCCGCGGCGCGGGGTTTCTCAAGGCCGAACTCGAAATTTACGGAATTCAGCAGGGCCTTGCCGGGCACGGTTTTAAGAACTTCTTCCATCACGGCCAGGTCGGTGGTGTCGGTCATGATGGGCAGGCGCACGGCGCGGGCCAGCCTGGGCACGAAGGTTTTGGCGTCCTCGAGCTCGTTGCGCTCGGGGTTGGCCAGGCAGACGTCGAGGATATGCGCGCCGGCGGCGGCCTGCGCCTTGGCGAGGGCCAGCGCCCCGTCCCAGTCGCCGGCGGCCACCATATCGCGGAATTTCTTGGAGCCTATGGAGTTATTGCGCTCGCCCACCATGGCGGGCGGCTCTATTTCGTCGTAGAACAAAGCTTCCACGCCTGAGACGACCCAGGGGGCGGCGGCGCGGGGAGCGCGGGGCTTGATGCCTTTGACGCCGTCGGCCAAAGCTTTTATGTGGGCCGGGCTGGTGCCGCAGCAGCCGCCGGCGGCGTTGAGCAGGCCGCGCCTGGCGTAATCGGCCATGACGGCGGAGAATTTTTCCGGGGTCTGGAGGTAGCGGCCGTTCTCGTCGGGCAGACCGGCGTTGGGCATGGCGAAGACGGGGTACTGCGCGCGGGCGGCCAGGCGTTCCAGGCGGAGCCCGAGGCCTTCGGGGCCGGTGGAGCAGTTGAAGCCGAGGGCGGCCAGGGGAAAATGCTCTACGGCGGCGTAAAAGGCCTCTGCGTCGTGGCCGGACAGCATTTTATTGCGTTCGTCCATGGTGGCGGAGACTATGACGGGCAGTTCTTTGCCGGTCTGCCTGAAGGCGAGGCGCGTGGCGGCGAGGCCGGCCTTGAGGTTGAGGATGTCGTGGGCGGTTTCCAGCAGCAGCAGGTCGGCGCCGCCTTCCATGAGGGCGAGCAGCTGCTCGAGGTACATGCCGCGCAGGTCGTCGAAGCTGAGGCCGCCGGTGACGAAGAGGGCTTTATTGGTGGGGCCGACGGAGGCCGCGACGTAGCGCCGCTGTCCGCCGGCGGAGTATTTGTCGGCGGCGGCGCGGGCGAGGCGGGCGGAGGCGAGGTTGAATTCTCGGGCGCGGCCGGCGAGGCCGTATTCGGCGAGGACGGCGGCGTTGGCGCCGAAGGTGTTGGTCTCTATGAAGTCGGCGCCGGCGGCGAGGTAGTCTTCGTGGACTTTGGTGACGACGTCGGGCCTGGAGAGGGAAAGCATCTCGTTGAGGCCTTCGTGGCCGGCGTAGTCGGCTTCCACGAGGCCGAAGCCCTGGAGGTAGGTGCCCATGGCGCCGTCGAACACGGGGATCTTCTCCGCGAAAAGTTTTTTAATTTCGTTATTTGTGATCATAATTTTCCTAATTACCGGCCAAGGTCCGCAAGATACTTGCCGGGGTCTGCCGAGGGGGTCGGGTTAGCAAAACCCTGCCGGAGCCCGACGCTTGCGTAAGCGCGGAGGGCGAGGCGGGGAGTGGCGAGCACGGTGTGCGAGACCACGTTTTTGCGTTCCGACCCCCTTGGCAGACCCCTTAAGGCTCACCTGAGCGTATACCATTCCTGACAGTTCCAAATTTCTCAGCTAAAACGTGCCGAAGAGGTCGAAGGCGTTGGCGGAGGTTTTGTCCGCCACCTGGCCGTTGCTGGCGCCCAGATGGGACGCGATCATGGCGGCTATTTCGGCGATGTAAGACGGGTCGTTCCTTTTGCCGCGGGCGGACTGGGGCGGCAGGTAAGGGCAGTCGGTTTCCAGGATGATACTGTCCAGGCCGGCTTTTTTTATGGTGTCGCGCAGGTCGTGGTTGTTCTTATAGGTAAAGGTGCCGTTGACGCCGAGGGCGAGGCCCATGTCCAGGCCGGTCTTGGCGTCGGCCCAGCTGCCGGAGAAGCAATGGAGCACGCCGCGGAATTTCCTGGCGGGGGCGTGGGTCCATTTGTGCTTAAGGACGGCCAGCAGCTCGGCGTAGGCGTTCTGCGCTGGCTCTTTGCCGTTCCTGGCGTGGAAGACGGCCGGCTTGGAATATTTGGCGCAGAGGGGCAGCTGGCTTTCCAGCAGCTGGAATTGTTCGTCCTTGCGGCCGGCTTCCCACCAGTAATCCAGGCCTATTTCGCCCACGGCCACGGCGCAGCTCTTTTGCAGGTAGGCTTCCAGCTCGGGCAGGGAAAAGGGCGCCATGTCCTTTACGTATTCGGGGTGCACGCCGAAGGCGCAGCGCACGGCGGCGGGATAGGCGGCGGCGAGGATTTCGCCCAGGGGCCATTCGCGGGGGGAGCAGGCTATTTCCACTATCCTGGCGATGCCCAGGGCGGCGGCCCTTTCGAGGACGGCTTTGCGGTCGGCGTCGAAGGCTTTGTCGTTGAGGTGCGAGTGTGTTTCTATGAGCATTTGTTGTTTTTTGTTCCCGGAGGCCGCTGGTTACTTCTTCTTGTTGGCGGCGGCCCAGCTGAGGTAGGCGTGCATGAAGGGGTCAAGGTCCCCGTCCATCACGGCGTCTATCTGCGAGGTCTCCTGGCTGGTGCGCATGTCCTTTACCAGCTGGTAGGGCATGAAAACGTAGGAGCGGATCTGGTGGCCCCAGCCGATATCGCCCTTGGCGTCGTAGCGGCGCTCCATCTCGGAGCGCTTCTTGTCCATCTCCACTTCATACAGGCGGGCCTTGAGCATCTTCATCGCGGTCTCGCGGTTCTGGTGCTGGGAGCGCTCTATCTGGCAGGCCACCACGATGCCGGACGGGATATGCGTCAGGCGCACGGCGGTTTCCACCTTGTTGACGTTCTGGCCGCCCGCGCCGCCGGAGCGGAAGGTGTCCAGCTTGATATCCTTGTCTTCCACCTTTATCTCGATATTGTCCTCGATGTCGGCCAGCACTTCTATGGAGGCGAAGGACGTGTGCCGCCGCTTGGCGGAGTCGAAAGGGGAAATGCGCACCAGCCGGTGCACGCCTATTTCGCTTTTCAGGTAGCCGTAGGCGTAGCGGCCCTTCACGAAGGCGGTCACGCTGCGCACCCCGGCTTCTTCGCCGGACAACATATCGGTAATGGCGAAATTGAAGCCTTTGGCGGCCGCCCAGCGCGTGTACATCCGCAACAGCATCTGCGCCCAGTCGCAGGCCTCGGTGCCGCCGGCCCCGGCGTGGATGCTGATGATGGCGTCCAGCTTGTCGTTGGGGTCGGACAGCTTCAGCTCGAAGTCCAGGACGCTGAGCTTTTTCTCGATGGCGGCCAGGCCGCTCATGATGACCGCCAGCTCCCCGGCGTCGCCGGCGTCGCGGGCCAGCTCGAAATGCACTTTAAAATCTTCTATCCCGCCGCGCACGGAGTCCAGCATCTCCACGCCCTTCTTCAGGTCGTTGAGCTCCTTCAGGTGCGCCTGCGCTTTCTGGGCGTCGTTCCAGAAATCCCCGGAGCCGGAGACCGCCTCTTTCTCCTTGAGCTCCGAGCGCTTTTTATCCAGGTCGAAGAGTTTGGCGGCGTCATTAAAGGCCGCTTCGAGGAAAGCGAGCTTGTTGGCGATGTCTTTGAGTTCCAGCGTTTCTGCCATGGATACTATTTTAGCAATTTTATTTTTAGCCGTATTTTAATAGAATTCTATATTATGGTTAATAAGCTTGCCGCGGCGCGGGCCAGGATAGACGTGCTGGACAGGAAACTGGCCGTTCTGCTGTCGCGCCGTTTCGCCCTGACGGCCCCGCTGGGCGGGCTGAAGAAGAAGCTCACCGACCGCGCCAGGGAAACCCAGGTGCTGGCCAACGCCGCCGCCTCTGCCGGCGGGGCTTATGCCGCCGCCGCCAGGTCCGTTTTCAAAGAGATCATAAGGCAGTCCAAAAAACTCCAGGTCCGCAAATGAAAATACTTCTAAAGAAAAACCTTGGCCGGGAGGACCTCCGCGGCCTGCCGGGCGCGCTGGCCCGCGTGCTGCCGGGCTGTAAGGTCAGCCGCGTCCCCGGGGGCCTGTGCGTCAGCTCGGTTTCCCCCTCCAGGGCGGGCAACGCGCTGCCGCTGGTGGAAAACCTGCCCGGCGTGGCCGCGGTGTCGCTTACCGACGCCGAACTTTGCCCGCTGGCCTGCGCCCGCGGCCCTAAAGTTTTCTCCAAGCCGCTGGATTTCACCTCGCGGGGAAAGGTTTTTATAGCGGGCCCCTGCGCGGTGGAGGACGAAGAGTCCTATCTCGCCTCCGCGCTGGCCCTCAAGGCCGCGGGCGCCCACGCGCTGCGCGCCGCCATCTTCAAACCCCGCTCCTCGCCGTACGCCTTCCAGGGCATTGGCTGGGCCGGTCTTAAAATTATCGCCAAGGCCAAGAAACTGACCGGCCTGCCCCTCGCTACGGAAGCCACCGATACCCGCCAGGTGGAGCGCCTGGCCGGAGTTTGCGACGTACTCCAGATAGGCGCGCGCAATATGCGCAATTACGAACTGCTGAAAGAAGCCGCCGCCGCCGGCCGCGTCGTCCTGCTCAAGAGGGGCATGCGCGCCACGCTGCGCGAGTGGCTGCTCTCTGCCGAATACCTGCTCAAGCACGGGGCCCGCAAGCTCATCCTCTGCGAGCGCGGCGACTCCGTCAACGCTCCCGGCCAGCCGCTGCTGAACCTGGAATTGATGGCGGCCGCCAAAAAGATCACCGGCCTGCCCGTCCTGGCCGACCCCAGCCACGCCTCCAAGGACCGGCTGGTAGCCGCCGCGCTGGCGCTCAAAGCCCTGAAGGCGGGGGCCGACGGGCTGCTGATGGAAGCCAGCCTCGACCCGCTGTCCGCCCTGGTGGACGGCCGGCAGACGGTCACCATAGAAACCTTTCGCGCCATAGCGGGAGAACAGTGCAAGCCCCGCACGTAAAGGCCGGCCTGTTCGGCCAGCCTCTCTCCAAGTCCCTGTCGCCCGGGATCTTCGCCATCTTCGCGCGCCTTACCGGGGTAAAGATCTCGTATGAGCTGCGCGAAGTGCCGCCCGACCACCTGGCCGGGGCCATAGACGGCGCCCGGGCCGAAGGCTGGGCCGGCTTCAACGTCACCATTCCCTACAAAGCGAAAGTATGCGCCATGCTGGCCATCGCGGACCCCGCCGTAAAAGCGGCCGGGGCCGTCAACGCGGTGCGCTTCGGCAGGGGCGGCCTGGAAGGGCTCAACACCGACGCCAGGGCGCTCCTGGACGCCATCCATGATTCCGGCGTGCCGGCGGCCGGCAAACGCGCCGCCATCTTCGGCGCGGGCGGCGCGGCCGCCTCCGCCGGCTGGGCGCTGGGCCGCTCTTCCGCGGCGGCCGTGACCTTTCTCGCGCGCGACGCCGCGGCCGCCGGGCGGCTGGCCTCCAGGCTTTCCGCCGCTTTTCCTAGAACTATTTTTTCAACAGGCGCCTTCGAAGCGCCCTGCGACAAGCCGTCCGTCTTCATAAACGCCACCCCGCTGGGCATGTACGCCTCCGGCCGCCCTCCCTGCGCGCCCGGCCCCGGAGACCTGGCCGTGGACCTGGCCTACGCGGCAGGCGGCACGGAATTCGCGGCGGCCTCCGCCGCGGCCGGCGCCGCAACGGTGGACGGGCTGGAGCTGCTGGTGCGGCAGGCCGCGCTGTCGCTGAAGTTCTGGTCGGGCCTGCCGGCCGGCGATATTGTAAAATTTACAGGTGAAGCGCTGGCGCTTCTCAGGAAAGATCCGCAGAACGGGGGAAGCTGATGCTCCGATACCTTACCGCCGGCGAATCGCACGGCAAATACCTCTCGGGGATACTCGAGGGCTTTCCCGCCGGCGTAAAAATAACCAGGGCCTACATAGCCGCGCAGCTGCGGCGGCGCCGGCAGGCGCCCGGCCGCAGTGCCAGGCAGGCCCTGGAAACCGACGAGTTCGAGATCCTCTCCGGCCTGGCCGGAGAGCTCACCACCGGCGCGCCTATCGCCCTGCTGATAAAGAACTCCGGGCGCGCCCTGCCGCCGCCCTCCAGCCTGCCCAGGCCCGGCCACGCCGACCTGGCCGGCATGCTCAAGTACGACACCCTCAACGCCTCGCTCATCCGCGAAAGGGCCAGCGCCAGGGAAACCGCCATGCGGACCGCGCTGGGCTCCTTCGCCATGCGCCTGAACGAACTCCTGGGCATCGGCGTGAATTCCCGCGTGGTCAGCCTGGGCGGCGTCAGCGGCCTGACGGCCGGCAAAGCGGCGGAGCTTTTACTGCGCGCCCGCCGCGACGGCGACACGCTGGGCGGAGAATTCGAAGTGCTCATCGATAACGTCCCTGCCGGCCTGGGCAGCTGCGTCCAGCCGGACCGAAGGCTGGGGGCGCGCCTGGGCGGCGCGCTGATGGGCATCAACGGAGTAAAAGGTTTCGAGATAGGCGGCGGCTTCGCCCTGGCCGCCCAAGGCGGCATAGCCGCGTCGGCCGACCCGGAACTTTCAGGCGGCCTGGACGGCGGCATGACCAACGGCCTCGGCCTGCTGCTGCGCTGCGCCGTAAAGCCGGTGCCGGGCCTGCCCGGCGGCGCGCTGTCCACGGACCTGAAGAGCTTCCGGAAGAAACTTTCGGTTTCCAAGACCTCCGACACCACCGCGGTCTTCGCCGCGGCCGTCGTGGCCGAGCACGCGGCCTCCCTGGAACTAACCGCCGCGCTGCTGGAAAAATTCGGCGGCGACTCTCTTGGCGAACTGCGGCCCCGCGTGGAAGCATGGCGAAAAATAACAAAAAAAATATTGAACCGGCTGTGAGGAACATCTTCCTGACGGGTTTCATGTGCGCCGGCAAAACCGAGGCCGGGCGGTTCCTGGCGAAAAAACTGGGCCGGCCTTTCCGGGACAGCGATGCGCTGCTGGAGCTGGAGACCGGCAGGACCATCGCCGCCCTGGTAAAAGAAAAAGGCCTGGCGGGTTTCCGCAGGCTGGAAGCCGCGGGCGTAAAGCGGCTGGCGGCCGGCACCGGGCAGGTGATAGCTTTGGGGGGCGGGGTCTACCCGTCGCACAAATGGAAAAGATTGCTGGGCGGCAGCGGGACCACGGTTTTTCTTTACTGCCCCTGGCCGGAACTGGAAGCCAGGCTGAAAGCGGCCTCCGGCCCCAGGCCGCTGCTGGACGGCCCCTGGGAAAAAGCCCGCCAAAGGGCCAGGCGGCTCTATGACAGGCGCCTGCCTTTTTACCGGCAGGCGGACCTGACGGTCAGCACAGCTGGCCTGAACCCGCGGAAGGCCGCCGAGCGCGTCAGAGGAAAATTATGAAGACTTTCAGTTATACGGTCAGGAATTCCCGGACGGTGAAAGCGGCCTTAGGCCGGAACATGGCAGACATCCCCGCCCAGTTCCCCGGCCTGTTCTCCGGCGCGGACAAGATCTGCCTGGTTACCGGCTCCGACGCCCCGCCCAGCCTGAGGGCCAGGGCGCTGGCGCTTTTCCCCGAAGGCAAAGCACCCCGTTTCTACTTCTGGCTGCCTCCTTCGGAAAAGGCCAAGACCCTGGAGCAGGCCGGGCAGCTGGCTTCTTTCCTTTTCGACAACGGCTTCTCGCGCAATTCCCTCATCATCGCGGCCGGCGGGGGCGCCGTGACCGACCTGGCCGGCTTCGCGGCCGCCATCTATATGCGCGGCATAAACTGGGTCAGCGTGCCCACCACCTTCCTGGCGCAGATAGACGCGGGGCTGGGCGGAAAGACGGCGGTGAACCTCGGCGGCGCCAAGAACATCGCCGGCGCTTTCCACCAGCCGGCCCTGGCCGTCTGCGACACGGCTTTCCTGGACTCGCTGCCCCACGCCGAGCTGCGCTCGGGGGCCGGCGAGCTGGCCAAATACGCCATGATAGGCCCGGCGGCCCTGCGCCGCGCGGTGGTAAAGCACCTGCCGCGGGCCATAGCCGGCGACAAGACCGCCCTGACCGCCTGCGTCAGCGCCTGCGCGGCCTACAAACTGAGCGTCATCGCCAGGGACGAGCGCGACGAGACCGGCGCGCGCGAGCCATTGAATTTCGGCCACACAGCCGGGCACGCCTTCGAAGCGCTGGCCGGCGGCCGGCTGCCGCACGGCGAGGCCGTGGCGCGCGGCATGCGCGCGGCGCTGATCATCTCGCGCGAGCTGCGGCTGCTCAACGCCGCGGCTTTCAAGAAACTGGACGCCCTCATCGACACCCTGCGCCTGCCGCCGGCGCGCACCGTGCGGCGCGACTTCAACAAATTCGTCTTGCTGGTCTCGAAAGACAAGAAAGCGCGCGGCGCGGACAACCGCTTCATTCTGCTGGAAGGCGCGGGGCGCCCGGTAACGGCGGAGAATATCAGGACGCCGCTGCTGAAAAAAGCCTTCGAAGGAGCCCTGAAATGAACGTCCTGGTGATCCACGGCCCCAACCTGCACCTGCTCGGCCGCCGCAAGCCGCAGCTTTACGGCACGGCCACCTTGGCCAGGTTGAACGCGGACATAAAAAAGCACGCCGCCGGGCTCGGCCTAAAAGTGCGCGCGTTCCAGGCCAACGGCGAGGGAGAGATCATAGACCTGCTGACCGCCAACGCGCCCTGGGCGGACGCCCTGGTCATCAACCCGGCGGCCTACACGCATTACAGCTACGCCATCCGCGACGCCATAGAGGCGCTGGAACTTCCGTCCGTCGAGGTGCACCTCACCGACATCTCGAAAAGAGAGCCTTTCCGCCGGCGCTCCGTCATAAAGCCGGTCTGCCGCGCGCAGTTCAAGGGCGGGGGGCCGGCCTCCTATTTCAAGGCGCTGGAATTCTGCGCCTCTCTCAAAAAATGAAGGTTTATTCTCCCCCGCCGGACAAATCCATAACCATCAGGGCCCTGCTGCTGGGCGCCATCGCCGAAGGCAGCGCGCGCATCGACAACCCGCTGTTCTGCGAAGACACCGAAGCCGCCGTCCGCTGCCTGGAAGCGCTGGGAGTTAAGCTTTGCAGGGACGGCAGCGCGTTCATAGTGGAAGGGCGGGGCCTCAAAGGCCTGAAGAAACCGGGCGGGCCGCTGGACGCCGGGGAGTCCGGCGCGCTGGCGCGGATGCTGGCAGGCATCCTGGCCGGCCAGGATTTTTCCGCCGTGATAACCGGGCAGGGCTCGCTTTTGAACAGGCCCATGTCCGCCCTGGCCGGGGCCATGAAGAATCTGGGCGCCGGCATAAAAACTTCCGGCGGCCGCCTGCCGCTTTCCATAAAGCCGGCGGCGCTGAAGGGGAGCAGGATCTCGGGAGTGGAGAGCGCGCAGGTGAAATCAGCGCTGCTGCTGGCCGGGCTTTACGCCAAAGGCCCGCTGGAGATAAAGGAAAAGCTGCAGACGCGGGATCACACCGAGCGGCTGCTCGCCCTGATGGGCGCCCGCCTGATCAAACAGGGACTCCGCATAAAGCTGGAGCCGGGCCCGCTTACCGCCCGCCCCCTGACGGTACCCGGCGATATTTCCTCGGCCGCGCCGTTCATCGCCGCCGCGCTGCTGAGCGGCCGGGGGCTTAAGATCGAGGCCTGCGGGCTCAACCCGGGCCGGCTGGGCTTCATAACGGCGCTGCAGCGCATGGGCGCCTCCATACAGCTTAAAGCGGTGGCAGCCTTTCCGGAGCCTTACGGCGAAATAGAGATCCTGCCTTCCAAACTTGAAGGCCGCACGGTCAAAGCGGCCGACGTGCCGGCCATGATCGACGAGATCCCCCTGCTGGCCCTGGCGGCGGCCCGCGCCCGCGGCAATACCGTTATCAGCGGCGTGGAGCCGCTCAGGGCGAAAGAGTCGGATCGCGTGGAGAGCACGCTGGCCTTACTGGCAGCGCTGGGAGTAAAAGCGGCCTACGGGCGGGGCGCCCTGAAGATAAACGGCGCGCGCGCCTTCGCCGCCAAGGCCCCCGTGCGCACTTTCAACGACCATCGCATCGCCATGGCCGCCGCCGCGGCTTCCGCCGCCTGCCCCGGCCTTAAAGTAGAGAACCCGGACTGCGTGAATAAATCATACCCGGGTTTCTGGAAGGATTTTAAAAAAGTTTTCGGGGCTTAAACCGGCCCCCCACGGGCCGGAATAGTATAGAATGTACCCGTTAAGCCGCGGCCGCCGATACGCGTTATGCGCTCAAAGATCCTACTGGTAGACGACAGCAAAGACCTCCGCGCCGAGTTCAAGCTCTGGTTCGAGGACTTCGACGTGCTCACCGCCGCCAGCGCCGAAGAAGCGCTGGCCATCCTGGGCAAACCGAACGAACTGGCCCTGGTACTGCTGGACGTGCAGATGCCCGGCATGGGCGGGCTGGCCGCCCTGGCGAAGATAAAGACGCTGGCCCCGGCTACCCCGGTTATAATAATGACCGGCTACAGCACCAAGGACGTGGCCATAAAAGCCCTCAAAGGCAAAGCCTCCGGCTACATAGAGAAACCCTTCTCCCTTAAAGAGATGCGGGCCGCCATAGAAAAGGAACTTTCGGCCGACCCGGCCGACGAAGACATAAAAAGCAAGATGGAGCACGTAAAACGCTTCGTGGAGGCTAACTGCTTTAAGAAGCTGGAGCTGCGCGACGCCGCGGCCGCGGTGTACCTCAGCCCTAAATATTTAAGCCGCCTTTTCCGCGAGCGCACCGGCATGGGGTTCACCGCCTATAAACTCAAGGTGAAAATGGAACAGGCCGAGGCGCTGCTCAAGTCCGGGGCCGCCAACATAAAACAGGTCTCGGCCAAACTCGGCTACGCCAATACAGAATCTTTCATCCGGCAGTTCAAAAAGATCTCCGGCTGCATTCCCTCGGCCTACCGCAGGAACGGCCGCTGCCCCGCCCGCAGGAAACACCCCTAATTCCTTTCAAAAACCGCTGAATCCGCTACGGACCAAAGCCCGGCGGCTCCTTCGCGCCCGGAAGGTGGAAAAAAGTCAATTAAAAAGGGAAACCGCCAATTGTTTGCGGCCCGTCCGGGAGATATACTCTAAGTGCGGTAAGCGGCTTAGTTGATTCGGTTCGGGGCAGGCGGTTTACTGAAGTAAAATTGCGGTTCAGGGGCGGTGTATTACTATGGAAAATCCAGGGGCGGTAAATTTTAAAGAAAATCTGGACGCCATGTTCAAGGAATTCAAGGGCGCTTCCTCCCCTTTGCTTAAGGCGTCCCCTTCAAAGCCGGTCCCGCCCAAGCCGGAGACCCGCACCGTACTGGTAGTGGACGACAACAAGGACTACCGGGAACTGGTGAAGCACCTGCTGATGGTGAACCACTACAGCGTGCTGGAAGCCGGGGACGGGGAGGAAGCCCTGGCCTCGGTCAACTCCGTCCCGCCCGACCTGATGCTGGTGGATTTCAACATGCCCAAGATGAACGGGTATGAGCTGATCCAGGAAGTGCGCAGCAACTACGAGAACCGCGAAGTAAAGATAATCATGTTCACCGGCGCCACCAACCGCCAGCACCTGCGCACGCTGAACATGGACATTTCGGATTTCCTGGAGAAACCCGTCTCCAACGCCAAGCTGCTCGAAAGCGTCGCCAGGGCTTTCGCCGCGGGACGCCTGCCGGCCCAGGCCCCCGAGGCCGGCTACGCTTCCCCGCCGGCCCCCGCCCGCCGGGCCGCGGCGCCGGTTCCGGCCGAGCCGCAGCAACTCAAGATCGGCGCCATGGAAATAGAACGTTTTGGCGGGGAGCCCGCGGAGGAGCTGCCGTCCCGCCCGGAGGCCGCGCCGGCCGCGGTGCAGGAATTGCCGGAAGAGCCGGCCCGCGCGGCTGTGGCGATAGAACTGCCGCCGGAAACGCTGCGGCAGGAAACTCCGCCCGCCGCCGAGCAAGTTCCGGAAATAGAGGAAGTTTTTAACGAGGACACCAGCGACCTGGAGGTCATAGACCCTTCCGCGGAAAAAAAGGAGGAGGCCAAGGAGACCGCCGGCCTGGAAAACCTGAAGATAGACTCCCCTCTGATCCAGATGGTCAACAAGATCCTGATGCGCGCCGTTGAACTGCGGGCGTCCGACATCCATATGGAGCCCAACGAGGACAAGGTCATCGTCAGGGTGCGCGTGGACGGCGTGCTGCGCCAGCTGACCACGCTGCCCATCTCCGCCCATCCCCGCCTGACCGCCCGCATAAAGATCATGAGCAACCTGGTCATCACGGAACGCCGCATCCCGCAGGACGGGCAGTTCCGGGTGCAGATCAAGGGCAACAAGATAGAATTCCGCGTCAGCACGCTGCCCTGCATAAAAGGCGAGAAGATAGTTATGCGCGTGCTGGGCCAGAGCAAACTTAACACGGACCTGAGCGCGCTTAAGCTGACGCCCCGGGAATTAAAAGCCGTGGACGGGGTCCTGAAAAGCCCCAACGGCCTGATCCTCGTGACCGGCCCCACCGGCAGCGGCAAAACCACCTCGCTCTACACGATGATAAACGTGCTCAATAAACCCGAGGTCAACATCATGACGGCGGAAGACCCCGTGGAGTACGAGGTGCCGCACGTGAACCAGGTAAAGATCCGCCCGGCCGTCGGCCTCACCTTCGAATCCACGCTGCGCGCCTTCCTGCGCCAGGACCCGGACATCATGCTGATAGGCGAGATCCGCGACCTGGAAACGGCCGAGATAGCCATCAAGGCGTCCATCACCGGCCACCTGGTTTTCTCCACGCTGCATACCAACAGCGCCCCCGGCACGGTGGTCCGCCTGACGCATATGGGCGTGGCGCCCTACCTGGTGGCCGCCAGCGTCAAGCTGGTCATCGCCCAGCGCCTGGTGCGCACGCTGTGCCCGTACTGCCGGGTGCCGGTGCAGCTCTCCTCCGAGGACAAGAAATTCCTGACGGAGGAAGAGATCGGCAAACTGAAGACGGTCTACCACTCTCCCGGCTGCCAGCACTGCCACAACGGCGGATACACCGGCCGGCGGCCGCTCTTCGAGGTGATGCCGGTGCAGAGTTCCGAAATGCGGCAGCTGATAACCTCCAATTTAAACGCGGACAAGCTCAGCGAGCTCGCGGTCAAGGAAGGCATGACCACGCTGCGGCAGGCGGCGCTGACGGCGGTAGCGCAGGGCAGCACCTCCATGCAGGAAGCCCTGAAGATAATGATGGGGTAACATTATGAACCCGATAAGCGCGGATAAAAACCAGGAGTACGCCGGAGGCTTCCGGGCGGAAGCCCCCAGGTACCCGCTATCCTATCCCGAACTCTGCTCCGGGTTCCTGACCGCGCTGTCCAAGGCCATCAAGAACACGGCGCTCTACTCCCTCAGCCATCCGGTGGTCATGGAAGCCATCGGCCGGGCCTATGCCCTGCTCGGCTCTATTTTCGCCGCCGGCAGGGACGGCAGGATCACCGTTTCCTTCATCAACGACACCTGGCTGTTCAACGAGATCCCTGTCCCGGCCGTCACGCACGAATCCCAGAACCTCAACGGCGTCTTCAGGGCGCACGGCGCCGCCGCCGTGACCTTCGTCCGCGGCGTCAGCTCTTTCGAGCTGGGAGTGCTGTGCGAATTGCTGGCTACGGGGGCAAAAGGACAGCAGCCCGGCTTCTTCGGGGAGTTCCTCGGCCAGCGCGGAGTTACAGGCATCCGGGCCGACTCCGTACACTATATCAAGGACGCCGCCCATGAGCCGCGGCAAGCGGCCAGCCCCGTCGCAGAAGCAGCGCCCCGGCCGGCGGCGGTTATTTCCTCCCCTGGAATACCGCCCCGGCAGGCGGCGTCCATCCCCCGCCCCGCGCCCAGGCCCGCGCCGGCCCCGGTGCCTCCCAAAGCGGCGGCGGCGCAGCCCGGCCCCGGGCAGGGCCGCGGCGGCAATACCCTGGCGGGCATGAGCCTGGGAGCGCTGCTGACCCGGCTGGTAGAATCCGCCGTGCAGAACCCGCAGGAACGGGTACGCGTTTACGAGGACGCCCTCAACAAGATCAAGGAAAGCCTCGCCCAACAGGTGGCGCAGACCACCAAAAGTCTGACCGAGGAGAACGAGCGCATTATCAATACCCGCAACCGCACGGAAAAAGTCCTGTCACGGGTGGCCGAGGGCAAGGTTATCGTGGACAAGGACGGCAAGATCCTGATGATGAACCCCGCGGCCGAGGAGATCTCCGGCAAACGCCTGGCCGAAGTGGCCGGCAAGAGCGTGACCGAGCACCTGACCGCCGGCGAGCATTTCCTTACCATTTCCGACGACATGAACCTCTCCGCCGGGGCCGCGGTAACGGGGCAGGTCAGCGTGGCCGGCGACGAACAGATGGGGCAGGCCCTGCGCCGGTCCATGGCCCTGCTGCAGGACGACGAGGGCCGCGTGATCGGCGCCTACGCCGCCATGCCCGACAGGCTCAAGTTCAAGGAAACCCAGCGCCTGCAGGAGGAATTCCTCTCCAAGGTCACGCACGAACTGCAGTCTCCCCTGTCCTCCATAAGCTCCGCGCTGGAAATGCTGACCGACACCGCCGCGGGCAAGCTCGATACGGACGAGAATAAATTCCTGGCCATAAGCGTGCGCAACAGCCGCCGCCTGACGGAGATGATCCGCGGCATACTGGACTTTTCCAAGCTGCAGTCCGGGAAAATGACGGTTACCCCGGCGCCGGTATCAGTGGGAGAGCTCCTGGCCGAAGCCGGGGAAGGGCTGCTGCCGTGGGCGAAGACCAGGGAGATAACGCTGCTCATCCGGCCCCCGGCCTCCGACGTCGCGGTACTGGCCGACCGCAAGAGGATAGTGCAGGCGCTGACCAACCTCATCTCCAACGCGCTCAAGTCCACCCCCAAGGGCGGGACCGTGCTGGTGGCGGCCTCGCGTGCGGCTAATCCGGAGCCGGGCGTGGTTATCGGCGTGCGCGACACCGGCCACGGCATAGCCAGGGAGAACCTGAAGAAGATCTTCGACAAGTTCGTGCAGGTGGAAAGCGCCGAACCCCGCGAGGGCGTGGGCCTGGGGCTGGCGATAGTCAGCGAGATCGTAGCGCTGCACGGCGGAAAGATCTGGGCCGAGAGCGAGCCGGGCAAAGGCGCCACCTTCTATTTCACCCTCCCCCTGGGCCAGCCCTAGCGCGGGCCGCCCTTAAAACGCAGAACCCGGGCCGCGCGAACAGATCGCACCCGGGTTCCGAGGAGACTTCAAGCCGGAGTTTAAATAGCTTTCGCCTTCGCCTGCGTGGCTTCCTCTTTTTTCTCCATGTACTTTTCCGGGTTTTCCCGGAACGGCTTGTCGCAGGCCGGGCAGCAGAAATAATACACCTTGCCCTTATACTCGGCCGACAGCGTCTCGTCGTTCACCTTGAACTTATCCCCGGTCACCGGGCAGACGGCTTCCTTGCCCAGTTCGTCCTGGCCCGGCCGGCGCGGCTGCGCGGCCGAGGGCGCGGGGGCCTGGGACGCCATAGGCGCCGCGTCCAGCAGCACGCCGACCTTGGGCATTTTCTCCAGTATTTTCCCGCCCTTGTGTATGCCTTTGGGGGCCTTCTCTTTGATGTCGGAGCTCAGGTCGGAGCCGGCGTCATGCATCTTCATGTGCCGCCCCGACTTCCAGTATTTAGACCTGGAAAGGTCGTAAACGATGCCGTCCACCGCCGCGTAGACCGGCATGCCGTTCTTCCCGTTGTAGATCTTGAGCTCTTCCGAAGTGAATGTTTTGCTCTTCCAGGCGTCTTTTGCGGCGGTTTTTTTCTTTTCGCCGGCCGTGGCCGGCCCGGCCAGCAGCGCCGCTATCGCCAGAACTGTTAATATCCTCATATTTTCCTCCTCAGTTTTTCAACGCTTCAGCCAGCGCCAGGCCGTATTTCTTTGCCGGGACGGGACCGTTGGCCGTTACAAGTTTGCCGTCTATCTCCAGGTCGGTCCCGGTATAGTTCCCGCCGCCTTTTACTATTTCCCCGGCGCCGTCCGGCCAGCAGGTGACTTTTCTGCCTTTCAGCAGCCCCGCGTGCGCCAGCGCCACCGGGGAGATGCAGATGGAGCCCACCACTTTCCCCAGCTCGAAGGCTTTTTTAAAAACGGCGTGGACCTCCGGAGTATCCAGGTGCTCGAGCGCCCCCGGGCCGCCCACCAGCGTAAGGGCGTCGTAATCCGCCGGGTTTATCTCGCCGACGGTTTTATCCACCTGCGCGGTGACCCTGAACTTCCCCCTGGCTTCGCCCTTCGCGGTAGAGACGGTGGTAACTTTGTGGCCGGCGGCTTCAAGTATTTTTTTGGGTTCCGTATACTCCTCGTCCCGGAAGCCCTGGAAAGCGATGAACATGGCGATTTTTTTCATGAAAACCCTCCCCCTTCACAAAGCCATTATATCAAAGGCCGGCCGGCTTTCGCAGTTTTGAAAATAGCGGCCCCGCGGCGACGCAGAGATAGGACGCGAAAAGCGAAAGCAGCGGGACCACCACCAAACTCCTGCGGCTTATCCCCGGCTCCACGACGCAGCTGCCGGCTGTTATGACCAAAGCGGTAACGGAAAGCAAGAGAAGCCCTTTGCTCCTGGCCGAGAAAGCCGCCGCGAGGAGCCCCAGCAGGGCCAGCGCCAACAGGTGCTTTTGCGGAAACCAGAGGTTCGCCTCCCGCTCCTCGCCGTTCTCCGTCACATAAAAGCCGCCGATAGAGCCGAAGAAGTCCCAAAAATTTGAACGGGTAGCCCAGAGATACCGCAAAGGATGGCGAAAGGCGGTTTCTTTGCCTAATTCCGCCGCTTCGATCAGCGCCCCCGTAAATTTTTCTTTCGAGCCGTTCTCCCCTGCCATTACCCTTATCGCGGTGTTCACCACGCCGCCGCGATGGCTTCCCCCGTTAGCCTTTACCAGTTCCGAATAGATCTTTTTAAATTCACGGTGCGTCGGCGCCTCCCAATCGATCAGCGGCCCGGAAGTCTGCAGCGAGGTTATCGCCCCCATAGGGGACAGCGTGAAAGAATCGAATACCATTAAATTCCTGAACATCCAGCCCGCAACCAGGACGGCGAACGGGAGAAAAAAATACGCCGCGGGCTTCAGCCAGCCCCGCCCCGTCGAGACAAACAGGGGGAAGATTATCATACAGACCGCCAATTCCGGCCTGGCAAGGGCGGCGGCGCCGCCGATCACCCCCGCGGCGAAGAGAGGGCGGCTCCCCGGAAGTTTGGACGCCGCTTCCTTCACCACCAGCAGCAGCGTCAGGGACAGAAGAAAGACCGCAAGGAGCTCGCTTTCTATGGATCGTTCGTAAAGGATGAACTTGGGATGAAAGGCGAGCAGCGCGCCTGCCGCCATAGCGGCCGCGCGGCTACCCCATAACAACACCCCCAGGCGCATCAGTATCGCCGCCGTCGCGAGACCCAGCAGGTGCTGTATTAAGGTTACACTTCGCAGGTTTCCGCGGGACACTCCCAGCGTCCCGGCCAGGAACACGGGATAAGTCGGCGTCCGCCTGAAAGTTTCCGCCCCGGAATAGGAACCGTGTTCCAGCAGTTCCGCTGCCGGCTGCATATAGGTATCGGACCTTCCGACCACTATCGGCTGCGTATTCACCCAGACATGGATCCTGAACGCCGCCGCCGGCAGCAATACGATCAAGGGCCACAGTTTGAGGTTAAAAGCCATAATTAGATCCGGACTCGCCCGGCACACAGGCCTTGCGCCGGGACAAGCCCGCCTGGTCATAAATAAATCATTAAGCGGTGCGACGCGTCAACCGGGTCCGCCAGGCGCCTGCTCTACGGCAGGCAAGCTTCAGAGAACCGGATTATTGTAGAATAAGCATTATTGCCGACTTAGCTCAGCTGGTAGAGCAGCTGTTTTGTAAACAGCAGGTCATCGGTTCAAATCCGATAGTCGGCTTAAATTTTTCGCCCGACCAACGGGCTATTTGCTAAAATATAGCCTTACGGCCCCTTCGTCTAGCGGTTAGGACGCTGCCCTCTCAAGGCAGAGATCACGGGTTCGAATCCCGTAGGGGCCGCCAGTTTTAAACGACGGTATATATAAAGAAAGCCGGCCCCGGAAGGGGCCGGCTCTCTTTTGGGCCGCCGCGTTTAAACGGCGCCCAGTTCCACCGCCACCACAGGCTCCGCGTCGTCCGAACCGGCCTCGTTCAGGGAGAACCCGGCCTTATCCACGCAGCCCGCCAGCAGCACGTCTTCGAGCGCCAGCTTGAGGGAGGCGGCCCCCTTGGGGCCGCAATCCACGTTCAGTTTGACTACAGGCCATTTGACGCTGCGCTTCTCGGCCGCCTTCTTGGTGCGGATAGCCACCAGCACCTTGCGGGCGGCGTCCAGCACGCGCTCGTCGCCGGAAACGGCGGCCATTTCGGCGGCGGCGGGCCAGGCGGCCTTGTGCACCGAAGGCTGTTTAAGCGCAGCGGCGTAAGACCAACCCCAGACTTCCTCCGTGATAAAAGGCAGGAAAGGCGCGAACAGGCGCAGGAAGACGCCCAGCGTCCACTCGAGGGTGGCGCAGGCCGACCGGGCGGCCGCCGGCGTTCCGGAGTAGGCGCGGTTCTTCACCAGCTCCAGGTAATTGTCGCAGAAATCCCAGAACGCCGTCTCGACGTAAAGCAGCATGGCCGAAGATTCGTAATTAGCGAAATCCCTGCCGGAGGCCTCCGTCAGCGCCTTCATCCGCTCCACCCAGGCGCGGTCGAGCGGCTCGGTGATGTCGGCGGGCGTCAGCGCGGGGGCGCCGGCCATGGCGGGGCCGTTCATCTGCATCAGGGTGAACTTGGAGGCGTTGAACAGCTTGGTAGCCAGGCGCATGCCCACCTTGAAGACGCTTTCGTCGTAAACCGTGTCCTGGCCCAGCTTGGCTTTGCCGGCCCAGTAGCGCAGGCTGTCCGCGGAATAGGTCACCAGCAGGTCGTCCGGGGTGACGGTCTTGCCCTTGGACTTGCTCATCTTGCCTTTGTCGGGGCTGACCACCCAGCCGCTGATGGCGGCGTTGTGCCACGGCACGGAATTCTCGTGCATCCAGGCCTTGGTAATTGTGTAAAAAGCCCAGGTGCGGATGATCTCGTGGGCCTGCGGGCGCAGGTCGGCGGGAAAGAGTTTCTCATGGCGCGCTTTGTCGTCGGCCCAGCGGCTGGAGATCATGGGCGTCAGCGAGGAAGTGGCCCAGGTGTCCATCACGTCGGGGTCGCCGATAAAGCCGCCGGGCAGCCCGCGCTGCTCCGGCTTGTAGCCCGGAGGGCAGTCGGTAGCCGGGTCCAGCGGCAGACGTTCGGGCGCCGCCAGGATGGGCTTGGAAAATTCCGTGTTGCCCTCGGCGTCCACCGGGTACCAGACGGGGAACGGCACGCCGAAATAGCGCTGGCGGCTGATGCACCAGTCCTGGTTCAGGCCTTCCACCCACTGCTCGTAGCGCTTGTACATGTAATCCGGGTGCCAGGCCACTTTTTTCCCCTGCTCCAGCAGCTGCGGCTTGTTGCCCAGGATCTTTATATACCACTGGCGGGCCGGCACGAACTCCAGCGGCATGTCGCCTTTCTCGTAGAACTTGACGGCCTGCTGCGTGGGCTTGGGGTCGCCGACGAGCGCGCCGGCTTCCTTGAGCAGCGCCACCACCCTGGTGCGGGCCTGTTTGGCGTAGAGGCCGGCCAGCTGGGCGTAGACGGCGTTGGCGGCTGCCGGGTCGGCGCTGTCGAAGAGCGGCCCGCCGAACTCCGCGGGCACCAGCCTGCCGTCGCGGCCTATCAGCTGGCGCATCGGCAGCTTCTCCTTGCGCCAGAATTCCACGTCGGCGATGTCGCCGAACGTGCAGATCATCATGATGCCGGTGCCCTTTTCCGGGTTGGCGTGATAGGACGGCATGATCGGCACGCGCGCGGAGAACAGCGGCGTAACGGCCTTCTTGCCGAACAGCGGCTTAAAACGCTCGTCGTCGGGGTGGGCCACCACGGCGATGCAGGCCGCCAGCAGTTCGGGGCGCGTGGTGGAGATGACGAACTCGCCGCCGCCTTCCACGCCGAACTTCACGTCGTGAAAGAAACCGGAGGCCTCGCGGTCCTCGGTCTCGGCCTGGGCCACCGCCGTTTTGAACGTGGTGTCCCACAGCGTGGGCGCTTCGGCGCTGTAGACGTGGCCCTTTTCGAACAGGTCCAGGAAAGAAAGCTGGGAGGTCTTGCGGCAATGCGCCCCGACGGTGGAATAGGTCTGCCGCCAGTCCACGGACAGGCCGAAGCGGCGCCACAGCGCCTCGTACTTCTGCTCGTCCACCGCGGTCTGCAGCTCGCACAGCTCCAGGAAATTGCGGCGGGAGATGTGTTCGTAGTCCTTCAGGTCCTTCTTGGGCCCGGTCGGCTTATAGTCCGGCGTATAGGGCAGCGCGGGATCGCAGCGAACGCCGAACAGGTTCTGCACGCGGCGCTCGGTCGGCAGGCCGTTGTCGTCCCAGCCCATCGGGTAGAAGATGTTCTTGCCCTGCATGCGCTGGAAGCGCACCAGGATGTCGGTCTGCACGTAGCTGAAAACGTGGCCCACGTGGAGCTCGCCCGAAACGGTCGGGGGCGGGGTGTCCACCACAAAAGTGTCTTTGCGCGGTCTGGAGGGGTCATAATGGTAGAGCTTGCCCTGCTCCCATTTTTCACAGAGGGCGGGCTCCACCGCGGCCGGCAGGTAATTGGCGGGAAACGGGGATTTTTCGGCGGGTTTTTCCAGCGAGGCGTCTTTTTCCATATGTAGGTCTATTTTACCTTTTTTGTGTGCGGGCCATAAAGAATATGAGCGCCGCCAAAATTGATATAATTTCCTAGCTTTTCACACCCCCGGCATTAAGGACACAACATGGAAATCGGCATAGTAGGCCTGCCCAACGTAGGCAAATCGACGCTGTTCAACGCCCTCACCAGGGCCGGTGCGGCCTCCTCCAACTACCCTTTCACCACCATCGACCCCAACATCGGCGTGGTGCCGGTGCCGGACAAGCGCCTGGACGCGCTGTTCGAGCTGTTCAAACCTCCGAAGAAAGTGGCTTCCTATATAAAATTCGTGGACATCGCCGGCCTGATGAAAGGCGCCTCCAAGGGCGAGGGCCTGGGCAACAAGTTCCTGGCCAATATCCGCGAGGTGGACGCCATCGTGCAGGTGGTGCGCGTGTTCAAGGACCCGGACGTGGTGCACGTGCTGGGCGAAGTGGACCCTGTCCGCGACATCGAGGTGATAGAGACCGAGCTGATGCTGGCCGACATGGAGACCGTTGACAAGGCCATAGAGAAGAACGGGCGCGACCTGAAAGCCCGGACCAAGGACGCCGAAGAAAAGAAGGTCCGCCTGGAGGCCATCAAGAAGCTGCTGGCCGACGGCAAACCCGCCCGCGAGGCCGGCTACACCATAGACGAGGTGCGCGACTTCAACCTGCTTACCGTTAAGCCCGTTTTCTTCGTGGCCAACACCTCCGAGCAGCCCGACCAGGCGGTCCTGGGCAAACTGCGCGACTTCATAAAGGCCCGCGGCTCCATCCTGGTGGAGATCTCCGCCAAGATAGAGTCCGAGATCATAGAGCTGCCCGACGAGGAGAAAGCGGTCTTCCTCAAGGACCTCGGCGAGGATTATACCGGCCTCGAGAAGATGGCCATAGCCGGCTACAAACTGCTGGACCAGATCTCCTTCTTCACCGCGGGTTCCGAGGACGAAGTGCGCGCCTGGAACCTGAAGCGCGGGCTGAAGGCCCCGCAGGCCGCCGGCCGCATCCACACGGATTTCGAAAAAGGCTTCATCCGCGCCGAGGTCTACTCCTTCGACGATATCATGAAGTACAAGGACGAAAAGACCCTGAAGGAAAAGGGCCTCATCCGCTCCGAAGGCAAGGAATACGTGATGAAGGACGGGGACATCTGTTTCTTCAAGTTCAACGTTTAACGTGAGCCTTGACCTTAACCTTAATCCCACGCTGCTCCCGCAGCTGGGCCTGAACCCCAAGCAGATGGAGGCGGTGCAGTATTTTGCCGGCCCGCTGCTGATCCTGGCCGGGGCGGGCACCGGCAAGACCAAGACCCTCACCTCCAAGATCGCGCTGCTGATAGCCTCCGGCATCGCCCCCGGCCGCATCCTCGCCATCACCTTCACCAACAAAGCCTCGCAGGAAATGCAGCACCGCATAGGCAAGCTGGTGCCCTACTCGGGCGGCATGTGGGTGCACACCTTCCACGCGCTGGGCGCCCGCATACTGCGCGCTCACGGCCGCCTGATCGGCGTAAAGCCGGACTTCGTCATCTACGACGCCGACGACCAGAAAAAACTGATAGGCCTGGCCATGGACGAGCTGGGGCTCGAGGCCGAGAAGAACAAGGCGCCGCTGTACCTGAGCATCATCTCCCGGGCCAAGGACGACCTGCTGGATTCCCAGTCCTACCTGATCAACGCCCAGGCCGTCAACGACCCGGCCCGGCTGAAAGCCGCGCAGATCTATCACCGCTACCAGAAAAAGCTTAACGAGGCCGGGGCGCTGGACTTCGGCGACCTGATCGTGCGCATGGTGGAGCTGCTCAACGAAAAAGAGGAGATACGCGAGTATTTCCAGGAAATTTTCCAGTATATCCTGGTGGACGAGTACCAGGACACCAACCACGCCCAGTACGTGCTGATCAAGACCCTGTCCGCCAAGCACCGCAACCTTTGCGTGGTGGGCGACCCGGACCAGTCCGTTTACGGCTGGCGCGGCGCGGACATCCGCAACATCATGGATTTCGAGAAGGATTTCAACGACGCCTTCACCGTGGTGCTGGAGCAGAACTACCGCTCCACGGCGCGCATCCTGCACGCGGCCAACGAGGTTATCAAGCACAACCGCAACCGCCGCCCCAAGAACCTCTGGACCAAGGCCGACCAGGGCGCGGAGCCCGAGGTGCTGGAGTACGCCAACGAAACCGAAGAGGCGCGCGGCATAGTGGACGAGATAAAACGCCTGACCGGCCGCGGCAGCCTCACCTACAACGACATCGCCGTTTTTTACCGCACCAACGCGCAAAGCCGCTCCTTCGAAGAATCCTGCCGCCGCTCGCGCATCCCCTACCGCCTTATCGGCTCGGTGCGCTTCTACGACCGCAAGGAAGTCAAGGACGTGCTGGCCTACCTGAAGCTGCTGACCAACCCCGCCGACACCATCAGCCTGCTGCGCGTGGTGAACCTTCCCGCGCGCGGCGTGGGCAAGACCGCCCTGGACCGGGTGCTGGCCTATTCGCGCCAGAAAGAGATGCCGCTTTACGACGCGCTGCTCAGCGCGGAGCAGGTGCCGGACATCACCAATACCGCCCGGCGCGGCATCAAGGAATTCCTGGACCTGCTGGAAGGCGTCAAGGCCGACCTTTTCTCCGGCACTCCCTCCCTGATGCTGGCGAATATCCTGGAGAAATCCGGCTATTGGAAAATGACCGAAGACATGGCGGAAAAAGAGCCGCAGGAATCGCTGGCGCGCCTGGGCAACCTCCAGGAACTGGTCAACGCCGTAAAAGAATTCGAGGAGCACTGCGTAAAGGACGGCGTCGCCCCCACCATGCACAAGTACCTGGAGGAAGTGATGCTGTCCTCCCAGGTAGACAAGCTCAACACCGACACCCACGCCGTGACGCTGATGACGGTGCACCTGGCCAAAGGCCTGGAATTTCCCGCCGTGTTCCTGACCGGGCTGGAAGAGAACCTTTTCCCCATCAACGCGGCCAACTCCTCAGAGGACGACATGGAGGAGGAGCGCCGCCTGGCCTACGTGGGCATGACCCGCGCCCGCGAGCGGCTCTTCCTCACCTGGGCCGGCACCCGCCGCATTTTCGGCACCACCTACCCCAACCTGGCTTCCCGCTTTATTTTCGAAAGCAAAGTGGCGCGCGAGACCGCCACCCGCCCTGGCGAAGAGGACGTGCAGGTCATCACTTCCTACCAGCCGCCGCCTTCCATACCGCGCATAGGCAAGAACAGGCGCATCATGCACCCCATACACGGCCCCGGCCGGGTGGTGGACCAGATAGGCGCCGGGGAGTTCGCCAAGGTCACGGTGGTCTTCGACAGCGGCGTGCGCCAGACCTTCATGCTGAAGTACGCCCCCCTGCAGCCGATCTAAGGGGACGGCAGGCCGGAACTCAGCGGCAAAAACGGGACTTGAACCTTCATGGAAATCACCGAAACGGACTTTGACCGCGTCGCCGGCCTGGCTAAACTGGAGTTTACCGCGGAAGAAAAGAAGACGTACGCCGGCCAGCTCAAAAGCGTACTGAGCTGGATGACGGAACTGGACAAAGCCGACACGGCCGGGGTGCCGCCCGCGGCCGGCGCGCCGGGCCCAGCAAGCGCGGCGGCCGGCGACGTTCCCGAAGCCTTCCCGGGCAGGGAAGAACTGCTTAAGCTGGCCCCCGCCCGAGAAGCGGGCTTTATAAAAGTGCCCAAGGTCCTGGCGTAATATGCTGACCGCCAAAGAAATTTCAAAGGCCATTGCCGGAAAAAAGACCACGGCCGCCGAAGTCCTGGAAAGCCGGCTGAAACTGATAAAAGAACGCGACGGGGAAATAGGCGCCTTCCTTGAAGTCTTCGGGGAAACGGCGCGCGCCGGGGCTGCGGCGGTGGACAGGAAGATCGCGGCCGGCGGCAGGCCGGGGCGCCTGGCCGGGGTGCCGGTGGCCATAAAGGACAACCTGCTCTACTCCGGGCACAGGATGACCTGCGCCTCCAGGATCCTGGAAGGCTACGTGGCCCCCTACACCGCCACGGCCGTGCAGCGCCTGCTGGACGAGGACGCCGTTATAGTGGGCCGCACCAATATGGACGAGTTCGCCATGGGCTCCTCCACCGAGAATTCGGCTTTCAAGAGAACCAGGAACCCGGCTAACCCGGACTGCGTGCCGGGCGGCTCCTCAGGCGGCTCGGCGGCGGCGGTGGCGGCCGGCTTCTGTCCCATTGCGCTGGGCTCCGACACGGGCGGCTCCATACGCCAGCCCGCCGCCTTCTGCGGCGTGTACGGGCTCAGGCCCACCTACGGAACCGTCAGCCGCCACGGCCTCACGGCTTTCGCCTCCAGCCTGGACCAGGTCGGCCCGCTCGCCTCCACGGCGGAAGATCTGCAGCTGGCCTTCGAAGCGCTCGCCGGCCACGACCCCAAAGATTCCACCTCCGTCGCCCCGCCGGCGGCCGGCTCCCGGGCCGGCGCGGCCGGCCTGCGCATCGGCCTGCCCAAAGAATTCTTTTCCGGGGATAACGCCGACGAGGAAACGCTGTCTTTGACGAAAGCGGCCGCCGCCGCCCTGGAACGCCTGGGCGCCAGGCTGGTAGAGGTGACGCTGCCCCACGTCCGCTACGCCGTCCCGGCCTACCACGTCGTCGCCGCCAGCGAGGCCAGCTCCAATCTCGGCCGCTTCGACGGCCTCCGCTACGGCTTCAGCGCCCCGGGCGCGGACCTGGCGGAAGTCTATAAAAAAACCCGCGGCCTCGGCTTCGGGCCGGAAGTAAAACGCCGCATCCTGCTGGGCACCTGCGCCCTGAGCGCCGGCTGCCACGACGCCTATTACCTGAAAGCCCAAAAGGTCCGCACGCTTATAAAGCGGGACTTCGAGGCGGCCTTTGAAAAAGCCGACTTTATCATCGGTCCCACGGCCCCGACGCCGGCCTTCAGGTTCGGCGAGAAAGGCCCGGACCCCCTGGCCATGTACCTGTCCGACTTTTTTACCGTTCCGTGCAGCCTGGCCGGGCTCTGCGGAGTTTCGGCCCCGGCCGGCCGCAACGCCGCCGGGCTGCCGGTAGGCGTGCAGCTCCTGGGCCGGCCGTTCTCGGAACCCGTTCTATTCGAACTCTTAAAGGCGCTTCAAAATGGCTGACCAGGAACATTCGGCAGGCGGCATTATCTTCGAGGACGGCCGCGTCCTGCTGATACTGATGCGCAACCTCAAAGGCGGCCAGGTCTGGACTTTCCCCAAGGGCCATATAGAGCCGGGCGAGACCGCGGAGGCCGCGGCGCTGCGCGAAGTATCCGAAGAGACCGGCTGGAACTGCGAGATAGTTTCCGATTTCTACAGAGCCGAGTACTCGTTCGTGCGCGACGGCCGGCCGGTCGAGAAGGACGTGCGCTGGTTCCTCATGCGCCGCGCGGGCGGCGACGGCCTGCCCAAAACCCCCGACGAGATAGCGGACTCCGCGTGGCGCTCGCTGGCCGAAGCGGAAAAACTGCTGGTCTACCAGAGCGACCTGGGCATCCTGGACCGGCTGCGGAGACTTAAATGACGGACTTTGAACCGGTAATAGGGCTTGAAGTGCACGCGCAGCTCAAGACCGCTGCCAAGCTGTTCTGCCGCTGCGCCGCCGGCGGCTTCGACGCGCCGGCCAACACCAATATCTGCCCCGTCTGCACCGGTCAGCCGGGCGCGCTGCCGGCGGCCAACGCCGGGGCCGTCGAGCTGGCCGTAAGGGCCGGCCTGGCGCTGAACTGCCGGGTCAACGAAGTCTCCGTTTTCGTACGCAAGAATTATTTTTATCCCGACCTCCCCAAAGCCTACCAGATCTCCCAGTACGACCTGCCGCTCTGCGGCGCGGGCGAAATAACGATAGACCTGAAGGCAGGCGGCACCAAGAAGGTCCGCGTGCGGCGCGCCCACCTCGAAGAGGACGCGGGCAAGCTGCTGCATTCTCCTGCGGGCGGGGCACAGGACCACACGCTGGCCGACTTCAACCGCAGCGGCGTCCCGCTGCTGGAAATAGTCTCCGAGCCGGACCTGAACTCCGCGGAAGAGGCCTACTCCTGCCTCACGGAGCTGAAGCTGCTGCTGCAGTGGGCGGGAGTGTGCGGCTGCGACATGGAAAAAGGCGAGCTGCGCTGCGACGTCAACGTTTCCCTGCGGCCCCGGGGCGCCGCCACGCCGGGCTACAAGGTGGAGATAAAGAACCTGAACTCCTTCAAGGCCGCCAGGGACGCCGTCAGCTACGAGATCTCCCGCCAGGCGGCGGCCCTCAATAACGGCGAAACCGTCGCCCGGGATACCCGGCTGTGGGACGAGAAGGCCCGGCGCACCGAACCGATGCGCTCCAAGGAAGCGGCTTGCGACTACCGCTACTTCCCCGAACCCGACCTGCCCCCGCTGCGCGTGGCTCCGGAGCTGCTGGCGGGGCTTAAGAGCAAGACGGGGGATCTGCCCCGGGAGGCGCGGGCGCGCTTCATCCGCGACTTCGCGCTCAACGCCTATGAAGCGGGCGTCGTCGCCTCCACCCGGGAACTGGCCGCCTACGCCGAAGCCTGCATGCGCCACGCGGCCACCATCGGCCTGGGCTCCAAGCCGATAATGAACCTCCTGGGCGGCGAATTCCTGGCCCGGGTGAACGAAAACAGGATCGCGCCCAAAGACCTGGCCGAAAAAGCTATCAGGCCGGAACTGCTGGTAAAGACCGCCGCGCTCGCCTCGTCGGGTAAAGTCTCGGCCTCGGCCGCCAAGACGCTTTTTGCCAGGGCCTGGGAAACGGGCAGGGATCCGCAGGCTTTGCTTGAAGAGCTGGGCCTGGCTCAGGTAAGCGACCCGGCGCAGCTGGAGGCCTGGGCGAGGGAAGCCATCGCCGCCCGGCCCAAAGCCGCGCAGGACCTCAAAGCCGGCAATGAAAGGGCCCTCGGCCCCCTGGTGGGCCTGCTGATGGAAAAGTCCGCCGGCAAAGCCAACCCCCGCGCAGCCGGCGAGGTGATCAGGAAAATATTAGGAGAGTAGGCTCCGCCCCGCCGGGCGGGGCCGGGACTTACAGGCCGGACGGCTGCTTGCCGCCGGCTTTTTTTCGGCTTTTTTCTCTACGGCGGGGATGAAGATGGTGTGGCGCTCGTTCAATCTGCCGAGCAGGGAAGGGAGAGCGGAAATCCGGCCTTTGATCACCCTGGCCTCACGGCTGGAGACGGAGGCGCAGTCAGCCAGGTAGACCGGGGCGCCGGCGGGGTAGGCTTTTTTAGCCGCCGCCAGGAACAGCTTCCTGGCCGCGCCGCTCCCCGGGACGTTAAGCACGTCGGGAACGAAGAAAAGCGTGTCCATGTCGGGGGTGAACTCCGGCAGGGAGGCCATCGAAGCCGTGTCCGCCAGGCGCAGCCCGCGCCGGGAATATTTATTCAGGTTAAAAAGATTCACCAGCGCGTCGAAGGAGGAAACGGCGGCGAAGACTTCCACCCGCACCCGCTTCTCCTGCGCCTCCCGCATCAGCCCGGCCGCGGTCTGGTTCAGAAAAAGCGGGTTGCCGTAGGTAAGGAACCCCACCGTCTCGTGTTTTCTGAATCCGCGCATGGCCGCCCGCGCGGTGGCGCTCCTGTCCAGCCCGGCGGTGGAGATAAGCCCGGGCGCGAACTTCAGGAACTGCCGGGCGGCATTCTTGTCCAGGCAGTGGGAATAAACCTCGCCGCATTCGCGCATCGCCGCCAGCGTTTCCAGCGTGATCTGCCCGGGATACAGGCCGTAGGAAAAAATATAAAGTTTCTTCATTTTACCACCTCGGAAAAAGTGAAAACCGGCCTGTAGGAAGGCCGCCCTCCGTTCCAAAGGATCTCCAGCTCGAAGGGCCTGAACAGAAAGCCCCAAAGAAAATACTGCGCTCCGCGGTTGAAGGCAGCGGCGCCGCGGCTCACGCGCTCCGCCTCGCTGATAGCGGCCGCCCGGCCGCCCAGCCCGGAAAGCGCCTCGGCCACGCGGCCTTCCCCGGTTGCCTCCAGCGCCGGGTCCAGCGCGGCGGCCGCGTTCGCCAGTTCGGCCCGCGCGCGCGGATAGGCGGCTTGGGGAAAAAAAGCCGCCAGGTAGCGGTAGACGGCGTAATCGTAAAAGCAGGAGAAGCCGGCCGAGGAGACCCTTTTTTTAAGCGCCGCCAGGCCGTTGTAAGCGGAATACCTTAAATACAGGGCGGCGAATTCTTTTTCGGCCCCTCGCGCCAAGCCCCCCAGGCCGCCGAAAGACACGTCGCCGCCGTCTATCCGCGCGGCGGAATCTTCCAAACCGGTTTTCAGCGCGGCGATGTCGGCCAGCAGTTTGTCCAGGCCGGGCTTGCGGCCGCCGACGGCCAAAGCGGCCGTAATAGCGCCCAGGTCGGCGGCCCGGGAACGCAAAGCCAGCCCCGCTATCCTGGCGCGCAGGGAGGCGCGCCGGCCCTCCAGGCCGCGGGATTCCCCCTCCGTAATGACGGAACGGCCTTTTACCGACGAAGCGGCCACCACGAAAGCTCCGTACTCGGCCAGCGCCGCGCCGTATTCCTTTTCCAGGCCGGCGGGCCCCCTGCCCGAAGCGCCGCGGGCGCCGTCCAGCCAGGCCCCGGAGGCGGAGACTTCCCGCTCAAGCCCGGCCTTATTAAGCCTGTAGTCGGCGTAATTCAGAGAAAAAAAACCCGACCCCGCCGGGGCGGCTCCCGCCGTTACCACCGAGGCTTCATCCCGGGCCTGCGGCCCGCCGTACAGCCGCCGCGCGGCCGTTTCCAGTTCTTCGTCGGAAACGGCGCTGTTGCCGGCGGCCGCGTTCAGGTTCTTTACCAGGGAAAGGAAGCCGGGGTTCAACTCCCAGGTGCTTTTCTCGGCCTGCATGGATGTCGGCCGGGGCCCCTCCCCGCCGCGCAGGTGCAGGTAAAGCGCCGCGGCTTCAGCCGGGTTTTTCTTGATCCAGCCCAGCAAAGCGCTCCTGATCTCTGAATTGGTCTCCAGCCCTTCCAGGTCCACGAACTTTTCGGCCATGCCGGCGCCTGTTATCAGGTCGGCCAGTTCCCCCCGGAAGAAAAGGCTGGTCATCAGCCTGTCTTTGACAGAGGCAAGCTCGGCGGCCTGCGCGTTCTGCGGGCTGATCTCGGGGTCCAGGCACAGGCCCGCGCCCGGCAGCAAAGCGGCCAGCAGCAGCACCCTCAGTATTATCCGGTTTATAGCCATGAGCGGAACAGGTAGAGCAGCTTGGAGGCGGCCTTGGACGTGAAAGGCCTGTTCCTTACGTCTTCCATCGTTACCAGTTTGGACAGCTTGAGGTCCTCCCGGAAAACCCTGGCCATGCCCGCGCCGAAAGCCGCGTCGTACACGTTCAGGTTGACCTCCAGGTTATAGTGCAGGCTGCGGTGGTCCAGGTTATGGCTGCCTACGGAAGACCAGGTCCCGTCTATCACGGCCGTCTTGGAATGAAGTATCTGGCCCTGCCACTCGTAGATCTTAACGCCGTTCTTTATCATGTGCGCGTACATGGCCCAGGACGCCCAGCGCACGTACGGGTGGTCCGTATCCCGGGGGGAAATGACGCGCACGTCCACTCCGCGCCGGGCGGCCTTGATCAGGCGGCGATAAACCAGGCGGTCCGGCAGGAAGTAGGCGTTGGTGATATAGATATAATCGACGGCCCGGTCTATGGCGTAGCGGTAGCTGCGCCGTATGGAACGCACGTTGCGGATGCCGCCGGCCGACAGCACGGAAACCACGGTGTCCCCGGCCGGTCCCGGGAAGGAAACCGGGCGCGGCGCCGGCTTCGCCCCGATCACGGGCGTGGAAGCGGCCCAGGCCTCCCAGAATATTTTCTCCAGTTCCGCCACGGCCGGCCCGCGCAGCAGCGCCTGGGTGTCCCGCCAGCCGCGCCCGCCCATTGACCTGGGCGCGTCGTATTCGGTGATGTTGAACCCGCCCACCAAAGCGGCTTTGCCGTCTATGCACACCGTTTTGCGGTGATCCCGCTTTATCCAGTTCCAGTAGGGCTTCCAGAAAATAACGGGGCGGTACTCGGCCACTTTTACCCCGGCGGCGGCCAGGTCCAGGAAGAAATCCCGGTCGGTCAGGATGGAGCCCACCGAATCGTAGATCAGGTGCACAGCCACGCCTTCCCGCGCCTTTTCCTTGAGCAGGTCGGCGAAGGCCCTGCCTATGGAATCGTCGGCAAAAGCGTAGAATTCCAGCAGCACGAAAGTCCGCGCGCCGGCGATAGCCGAGAGCATGGCGGGAAAGGCCGCCTCGCCGTCCTGCAGCAGCTCCGCCCTGTTGGCGGCTAGCGCGTTTTCCGGGCGGGCGCAGTAGCGCCGCCAGTTCTTTTTTTCACGCATAGTTCTTTCTTAAGTTTTCCCAGGCCGGCCCGGTCGTAAGCAAGCAGCGCCCGCTGGTATTCGTTGCGCGCCTCCACCGCCGGCATACCGTACAAAAAATCCAGTTCGGCCGCGCATTCCCCGTACAGGCCGGCGGCCGACAGCGCGCGCGCCAGGCTTATGCGGGCCGGCCCGTAGAACGGCTCCAGGGCGAGCGCGGCGCGGAATTTAGCGGCCGCCCCCGCAAAGTTCCCGGCGGCGGCCAATAGCCTGCCCTCGGCCTCGGGTGCGAAAGGGTCTTTCGGCTTTTCCAGCTCTGCCCGGCGCAGCACGGCCAAAGACAGCGCCGTGTTTTGCCCGCCCGCGGCTTCGGCGTAGGTCTCTTGTTCGAAATTTTTCCCGGGGCGGTGGCCGAAGACGGGCCAGGCCGCCAGGCAGAGCAGCAGCAAAGCCGCCGGCAGCTTCATTTTAAACCCGGGAGCTTCCCCGCCGCCGGCCGCGGCAAACCCCAGCGAGCCCCAGAACAGCAGACCTACGGCCCCCGAATAAAATATCATGTCCGCCCCCGCCTGTATCAGGACGGCCAGCGCGCAAATTTTTACGGGCAGGTTCTTCAGGCCGCCGCTGACAAGGCCGGCGCCGGCGGCCAGCAGAAAAAATATTGCCGCCGGGAAACCGGCCTCCGCCGCCAGGTTGAACAGTTCGCCGTGCGCGTGCAGGGTCCCGTGGCCGTAATAGGAAACCCCGTCGAAATAGGAGAATTTGAAGAGTTCGAAAGCCCGCTCGAACGTCCCGGGGCCGAAACCGAAGAGCGGCTCCCGCAGCGCGGCCTCCAGGGCGGCGCCCCAAAGGCGGGGGCGCGCGAAAGCGCGCGGATCCGAGAATTTCAGGAACCCCTCCAGGGAAGAGGCGGGCAGCAGCGCCGCTCCGGCCGCGGCGGCCAGCAGCAGTACGGCCAGGGCGCGCCGGCTGCCGGAAAGGAAAAGCCCGGCGGCGGCCGCCAGGAACGCCGCCAGCAGGGCCCCGCGCGACCCCGACGCCAGTATCCCGGCCGCCAGCAGCAGAGCGCCGGCGGCGGCCAGCCATTTCCGCTTTCCCTCGCCGCGCGCGGCGTAAAGAGCGGCGGCCGAAAAAGCGGCGGCGCAGAAGGCGGCAGAATAATTGGGATTAGAGCCTATCAGCCCCGTGGGGCCGAGCCCGAGGGCCCGCTGCGCCAGGAAGGCGGCCGCGCAGGCGCCGCCCAGCGCACAGACGGCGGCCAGCCAGTTCTTTTCCCCCTCGCCCGACAGCGCGTACAGGAAGACGAGGCCCAGCAGCGCCTGCCCGGCGAATACCGGAACGGAGAGAACAGGGTCGGAGGAAAACGCCGCCGCCGCGGCCAGCCAGGCGAAGAATAACAAAGCCGCCGCCGGAGGGCGCGAAGAAAACGAAACCCGGCCCAGCAGCGCCCAGCCAAGGAAGAGCGCCGCGAAAACGCCCCACGCAAAAGCGGAGCGGAGGCCGGACAGCGAAAAAGCGAGGACCAGAAAGCCGGCCGGCGCCCAGGCGGAATACCTGGCCAGGAACTCGCGGACCCGGCTCATTTGTAAACCTCCGCGCGGCGGCGCTCGAGCCCGGCCGCCTGCTTTTCCCTGCCGGGCACCGAGTAGATCCGGCGCAGCGCGCCCCAGGCGGACGGGCTATATCTGTTCTCCAGCAAAGCCATTTCAAAATAGACGGCGGAAGTGAAACCGGCGTCCCGCGCCGTCAGGTTCACGCGGCCGAGGAACTCCAGCGCCGGGGCCCTGAAAAGTTTAGACTCAAGAGCGGGCAGCAGCTCGGCCTCGGCCCGCGCGGCCGAGCCCCTGACCGCGGCGGCCAGCGCGCGGCCGCGGGCTTTTTCAAAAGCGAGACTTTGCCGCCCCAGGCCGAGCAGGGCCGCTTCCAGCAGTACCGCCAGCGCGAGCGCGGCCGCCAGATAACGGCGGGAAGGCCTCACGGCTTCCCCGGCCGGGGCCTCGGAGCTGAGCAGGTAGCAGAACAGCCAGAAGTTAGCCGGCACCGAAAGCCCGAAGTCCACCAGCGAATGGGCGAGCGCCGCTATTACGGAATACCTGGCCAGCCCGGTCTTGCGCCGGGCCGCGCTCAGCAGCAGCCAGAACCAGAGAGCCGCCGCGGGCAGGCCGTTCTCGGCCAGGAACTCCAGGTAATAATTATGCGCGTAGATCGCGTGCTCCCTGAAAGCCCCCCCGGCCTGGAAAGCCGACTGCGCCCAGCTAAAGGACGCGTGGCCGAAACCGGCCAGCGGGCGGGCCGAGAACATCTCCCAGGCGCTGCGCCACCAGGCCAGCCTGCCCGCCACGGAATCGGCCTGCAGCAGGTACAGCACCAGCAGGGCCAGCGCTCCCAGCGCCGTCATCAGCCAGGCGTTCTCCCTCAGCTCTCCGCCTTTGAGGCGGTGCGCCGCGTAGAACCCGGCCGCCGTCAGGCCGGCCAGCGCCGCGCCGAGCGACTGCGTCCAGACGACAAGGATGATCATCGCCCCGGCCAGCGGCCACGCCCGGCGCCCGAGGGCCAGCGGGACCATCATCACGGCGTAAAGCGCCAGGGCGTTAAGATTGGTAAGCGGCGGCCGGTCCCCGAAGTTCTTAAGGACGAAGACCTGCAGCACAGAGAAGCCGAAAACCAGCCAGGCGCCGGCGCTCACCGCCAGGTCCGTTTTGGCGCGTTCTTCTTTATTAAGGAAAGAGGCGAAAAGGAAGATCAGCAGCCCGGCCGCGTAATTTCCCCACTCGTTGAAGATCTGCCCCCTGAAAGGGCTGCAGACAAGCGACGCCAGGGTAAGGGCCGCGGCGCCCCAGAGCGGGTAGAACCGGGGGGCGAAGAGCCCGGCGGGGACGCCGCGGGTTTTCAGGCCGAGGAACAGCCACGCCAGGCAGGCGAGCAGCACGGCCTGCTGGAAAGCCAGCTGCAAAGGCAGGTCGAAGACCGCCTGCAGCAGCGGGGAAAGCGCCAGTACGGCGGAGAAGGTGTAGCCCAGCATTTTTTATAAAAACAAAGGGCCAGGTTCGCCCCTGGCCCTTTATTTCAGCGACTGTTTTACTTAATCCTCTATTATCCGGGGCGTTACGAAGATCAGGAGCTCCATCCTGGTGCGGGACATGGATTTCTTCTTGAAGAGGTAGCCGAGTATCGGGATATCGCCCAGTATCGGCACTTTGAAGACGGCCTCCGACTGGGTGTCGTGGATCAGGCCGCCGATCACTATCGTTTCGCCGTTGCGGATTATCACGTTGGTATCGGCCGACCGGGTGTCTATGCCGGGGGCGCCGCCGGCCACCGGGGTGATGGTGGCGGAGGGCTGGCTTACCGACGGGTTGATCTTCATGGAGATGCGCCCGTCGGAATTGATCGTGGGCGTAACCTTCAGGATGATGCCGGTGGTAAGGTAGGTGACCTTGGTGGTGGAGATAGGCGGGGTGGCCGCCGTGATCTCCGTGGTCGTGTAGGGGATCTGGGTGGTGATATTGATGTTGGCTTCTTTATTGTTGAGCGTGGCCACCTTGGGATCGGAAAGCACCTTGGCCTTGCCTTTCTTGGCCGCGGCGGTGATGACCGCGTCGAACATATAATTGGCCGCCACCTTGCCCAGGCGGAAGGCGCCGTAGACGACGTTGGCCGGCAGGTTGACGCCGGAGCCGCCGGTGGTGCCGCTGAGCGGCGAGCTGACCATCTGGGCGCCGCCGCCGGTCACGCCGGGGGACTGGATCCCGGGGGTATTTCCGCCCACGCTGAACTTGTTGGCGGAATTGCCGGAACCGAAATAAGTGCCGTTCTTCTCGCCGTAGCCGGACCAGCTGATGCCGTAGTCCAGAGAATTGTCGAGGGAAACCTCCACCAGCTTGACCTCTATGAGCACCTGCTTGGGCACGCGGTCGAGGCTGCGTATCAGGCGGGCGGTGGCGTCCAGGCCCAGCGGCGTGTCCGTGACCACCAGGGCGTTGTTGTTCGCGTCGGCGTTGCTGCTGGCCTTGGTGCGGCCTTCGGCGGTGGCGACCGCGTCCACCTGCGTTTTCACCTCTACGGCTTTAGAGTAGTTCAGGAAGAACACCCTGGTCTGCTGCATGGCCTTTTTCTGCTCGGCCAGGAAGGTGGCGGGGGTGGAGATGCGCAGGATATTGTCTCCGACCTGCTGCGCGGCGAGGCCCTTCATGTTAAGAATGGTCTTGAAAGCCTCGTCGAAAGGGACCTTGGTCAGGCTGATCGTGAGCGTGCCGGAAACTTCGTCCCCGTAGATGATATTGATGCCGGCCTTGGCGGCCAGCATGTCGATAACCTCGCGCATGTCCGCGTCGCTGTAGTCGAAGGTTACCGGGTCGCGGGAAAGGTTGTCCATTATGGCGCGCGTCTGGGAGACCGTATAGGTCCTGCGGGCGGCCGGCGGAGTGATGCCGCGGTCCAGGTCGGAAGGCTTTATCGGGGCGGCCTCCAGGGTCATCTCTATCGGCTTATCCTGGGCCTGGGCGGCGTTGGGGGAAATAACGGTCACCCCGGCCGGCGCGGCGGGGGCGGCGGGGGCGTCCTTGACCGCGGGCCGCGGGGCGGGGCGGGAACCCAGTATTACTATAAGTTCGGAGCCCTTGCGGGTTATCTCGTAGGCGGTCCGCTGCGAAAGATCCATCACCACGCGGGAAACGCTGACCGGGCTGGTTTTGAACTGGCCGGTGCGCACGCGCGTCAGAGCGCCGCCGTTAACGGGGATCTCCTGCAGGGTTTTCATCCGGGAGTCCAGCAGCTCGATCACCAGCTTGGGCGGATTGTCCATCGTAAAAGCTTTGTATTGTACCGGGCGGTCGCTGGCGATGTAAACGCTGTCAGCGGAAACCCGCACCGACTGGACCGTGGCGTTTTCCAGGGCGTAGATCAGCGGGGTATTCTGGGCGAGGAAAATAGCCGTAACGGCCAAAGTTATTATTTTTTTCATTTTTAATCTCTCCAAGGCACCTTGCCGCGCGGCTTTCCCGGCGTCCCGCGCCTCCGCGGAGAACGGGGTTTATTCCTTCTCGCGCAGGTTAAGCTGGTGCACTTTCTTGTCTTCGGTCATCAGGATGACCTGTTTGCCCTTTACCAAGCCGGAAACTCCCGGCACAGTTTTTTTCTTGGAATCCACGAGATGCCCCGCTTTCAGCGTGTAAAGCAGCCCGGTGACCTGGTCGCGGAGCAGCGCCTGCCGGCCGCGTGAATCTTCGAGTATGCCGGTCAGCGTCAGCCCGTACACCGTAAAGGAACCCTTTGCCACCTGCTGGGAAGAGGCCTCCGCCTTGGCGGCTTTGCCGCCCCCTTTCTGATCGCCGAACATGGTGGCGGGGATCAGCGGGTCCCGGGGATTGACCGGTTTATACACCTGGTCCACGGTGAGGACCGGGGTGGTGGAAACCGCGACCTGGGCATGGGCGCCGGCCGCGCAGGCCGTCAACAGGGCGATGATCATGAATCGCATATTTTTAGCCATTGTACTGGTAAGCCACCAGCGTAAAGCGGGCGACCAGGGAAAAGTCCGACCCGACGCTGGCGGACATGGTAAGGTTCTCGGAGGTCAGTATCCTCTCCTCCAGCCCCAGGGCCGTCAGGAAGCGGCCCACGTCGTGGTAGTTGCCTTTGAGCGCTATGACGTACGAAACCTTGGTGAAATACTCCACCGGGGCGCTGCCGCCCGGGGTGATGGACTGGATGTCCACCTTGTGCTTTTTGCTCAAAGCGGTTATGGTGCGCAGCAGGTCGGGGAGCTTGCGCTCCCGGGGGAGTTTCTTCTGGGCGGCTTCCTTCTCGGCGCTCAGGCTGACCAGCTTGGCCTCGAGGTCCTTGTACTTGGCCTTCTGCATCCTGGCCTTGTTGATGTCGGACTCGAGGACGGCGACCTTCTTGGTGTTTTCCTCTATCTTAACGGCCGTGGGCAGCCAGAAATAGAACAGGTAGCCGTAAATGAAGAGGCCGCCGAACAATACGCCGGCGAAGATCTGGCCGATCTGTTCCTTTGTCAGTTGCATCTTGTTCATTTTTTCACCTGCTGGGCGTATTTCACCGTGATCGGAGCGGTAAAGCGCTTCCCCTCTTCGGTTTCCGAGACGGAGATGCTGCCTACCCCGACCTCGGAATAGGGCCCGGCCGTTTCCAGCGAGTTTATCCAGTAGGCCAGGTCGTACGCCGAGTTGGAGTTCACCGCCATGTCCACCTTCATCGAGTCGCCGGTGAGCGAGGTGCCCACGTTGGTGAACCAGATGGTGGCGGGCAGGTCGTTGGTAAGGTCCTGCAGGAAATTAGTGTAGATAAAGCGGCCCCGGTTGATCCGGCCGATGGAGTCCAGGTAGCGCTGCACCTCGGCGATCTGGGCTTCTATGGCCTTTACCTGGTCCACGTCCTTCTGCAGGAGCTTGAACTCGGCCTGGCGCTTGGTGAGGGCGGACTCGATGGTCTTGGCGCGCGTTATATGCCACAGCGACGCCACCACGAGGGTGGCCACTACGAGAACGCCGGCGAGCACGGCCTTGGCTATGACGGCCTTGCGGTTTATCCGCTCTATGTATTCCGGGGGGATCAGATTGATCTTTATCATTCTTCCCAATCCTTAAGCTTGCGCAGCGCCAGGCCGGCGGCTACCGCCAGGGCGGGCAGCACGTCCTTGGGCATGTTCTTGGGGGGCTCGGTCAGGAACGCCAGCGGGTTCATCACCTCGGCCGGCACCTTGAACTCGGCGGCGAGGAACTTGGTGATGTTCCCCAGGTTGGCGATGCCGCCGGACACGATGATCCTGGAAATGGAGTGTTCGACCCCCTGGGAGAGGTAGAAATCGATGGAGCGGGAAACCTCGGTGCACAGGTCCTTGAGCACGCCGGAGGCGGCCTTGGAGACGGCGATGCCGTCGCGGTCGAACGCTTCGATGGCGGCGGCCTTGTCCTCGTCGGAGACCAGCACCGACTTGTTCTTTTTCACGGCGTCGGCGGCGGCCGCGTCGCCCTTGAGCATCTTGGAGACGGTCTTGTCGAAAGTGGAGCCGGCGATGAAGATGTCGCGCACGACGCGGGTGACGCCCTGCGACACGATGGAGAGGTTGGTCACCTTCTGGCCGATATTGAGCAGCAGCACCGAGCTGGCGGTTTCGCCTTTGGGCGCCAGCTTCTCATAGAGGGTTTCAAGGGCGAAGGAATCCACGTCGATGATGAGGGGGTCGAGGCCGGCGCCGGTGATGATGTCGATCTTGTCCTGCACGGCCTCCCGCTTGGCGGCCACCAGCACCGTGTCCATTTTGGGCTCGCCGCTGTCGGAGGTCTCGTTAAGAATGTAGTAGGTCAGGTTTACGTCTTTGATGTCGAACGGGATGAACGGCTCGGCCTCGACGTTTATCGTCAGGGCCAGCTCTTTCTTGGAAAGCTTGGGCAGCTTGACGTAGCGCACGATCACGGCGTTGCCGGAAATGGAGGCGGCGGCGTAACGGGCCTGTATGCCCTTTTTCTTAAGGTAGGTCTTTATTTCCTGGGAGATTATCGCCTTTTTCTCTTCGGGCGGGGTGTCCGCTTTTATGGCCAGCGGGATATAGCCCCAGTCCTTGAGCTTTATGACTTTTTTCTCTTCGGCAAAACAAACGACCTTTACGGCGTAATTACCGATGTCGATGCCTATAACTTCTTTAGGCGGGAACATCATTTTTGCCAGATTTGAAAGCATCTAGTTTAAAAAGCCCTCCGTACAGACCTAACCCGACTCGTTCTTTAACGCCAAGTTTTAGTATAGAACAATTATATTAAATAATTATTACAAGTCAACAGGCTAAAAGCAAATCCCGGCCCCGCTGGAACCGAAGCGCTCCCGCCCGCGTTGCCGGGGCCGGGGCTATTTGCTTAAATATCCCCATGCAAGGAGCTATCATAGGTCTGACCGGGGACGCGGAAAGCCCGCTGCTGCCGGCCTTTAAAGCCGCGGGGCACAAGCTGACCTGTCTGTGCGGGGACGCGCCGGCGCTCAAGGCCGCGGGCAGGCTGCTGCCGGAGGCGGTCCGCTACGGAGACCTTGAGACCCTGCTCTCCAAAGCGGAGAAGCTGGATTTCGTCCTGGTAAGCGGCGCCCCGGAGCGGCGCTTCAGGGCCGCGCTGCGCGCGCTGGAGAACCGCCTCCACGTGATCTGTGAAACGCCGTTCTGTTTTTCCACTTCCGACTTCGAAACCCTGCGGACCGAGGCCGCCAGGAACGGCCTGACGCTGGCCGCGCTTCAGCCCTGGGAGCGGAGTTCCGCCTGGCTGGCGCTGGAAAAGATCTTTACCGGCGGCCTGCTCGGCCGGCTCCGCTGGGCGGAAACCCAGTTGTTCCTGCCGGGGCCCGCCCCCGCCGGCGGAATAACCGCCGCCGCCGGGTGGCAAGCCTTCTCCATGCTGCTGGGCGCCGTGCGCCTCCCCCCCTCGGCCCTGGCGGCGAGGCTGACGCCGGCGCCGGAGCCGGGCGCCGCGCCGTGCGACGAAACCGCCGCTTTCCAGGTGCACTTCGGCGGCGCGGACGGCGTCGTGCATCTTTTTTCCGGCAGCCACGCCCCGGGCGCGCGCGTCGCCGCCGCCGGGGAAAAAGGCCGCCTGGAACTGGACGGAGACCTGCTGCGCCTGGACATAAAGGGCGTTCCGCCGGAGACCGTCAAACTGCGCGACAGCCTGGCCGCGGGCGGGAACCGTCCGGAATGGCTGGCCGAAGAATTGCGGGATTTCGCGAGGGAAACGGAGCGGAAGCTGCCGCCGGGCTCGGGCCTGCGCAACGCCCGCTACTGCGTCAAGCTGCTGAAGAACGCCTACTACTCCGCCGCGGTAAGGTCCGCGGCGGTTCCGTTGTAAATATTTTTTATCGGACGGCCCGGCCGCCGTCTCAGCCGGAAGTTTCCTGCTTGTCCGGATGCAGGATCGCCAGGAGGAACCTGCTTATCTCCTCGCTGGCGCGGTAGACCTGGAGGCCGGCGCGGGACAAGAAGAACAGCGTAAGGCCCAGGAAGAAGGACTGGTAGATCCATTCAAAGTCGCTGATGAAAGGGAAGATGGCGGCCTGGAAAGCGTAGTAGGCGAAGAGCAGGGAGAGGATCTTGACGATATTGCAGAAGAGCTCCCCGGCCTTGGGCACGAAATCCAGCAGGCCGTCCACCGCGGGCACGGATTCCGCGCCGAAACCTACGAACGCCGCCACCGCCAGCAGCGAGACCACGGCGCTGAGGAACACGCTTACCGGCAGCTTCTGGCTGAAGAAAGGCAGGGCCTGGGCGAAAGGCAGCTGCTCTACGAACCACCCGATGGAGAAAAGCGTGAACAGCACGATCAGCGTTTTCACGGCCTTCACCAGCAGGGTCCTGAAAAGTTCTTTTTTAGCCATAGCATGAAATCTAACAAAATAAGGCCGCGTTCGCAACACCGCGCGGCGGCCGTCCATTTAATTTAATATGTAATAAAATTATAATTATTGAAAAAGCCGCTTTTTTGTGCTAGTATTAGGGCTTAAGCGCGCAGGCGCGTGGAGGGAGAAAATTATGATCGTTGAAAGAACCGAATACAAAGGCCAGCCCGTCCTCATACTCAAGAGGAACGAGAACGACAAGTACCCGTTCTCCTTCGGCCTCTCGAAAGCCCGCCTCATCATAGAGGGCTTCGAAGAGATTAAGAAGTTCGTGGCCGAGAACGACAACAAAGAAGAGAAGAAGTAGTTTTTTTCTTTTTTCCTGACGATAGATGCCGTCGAAACCAGAGCTTGCGATAGCCGGGTTTTATGACGGCATTTATCTTTTTTACGGCGCGGCGAATTCCCTGCTGACCTTCGGCCTGGACCGCCGCTGGCGCGCCCTGGCCGCCGCCATAGCGGCCCGCGGCGTTCCCGCAAAAGCCAGGGTCCTGGACGCCTGTTGCGGCACCGGGGACTTTTCCCTGGCCCTTAAGAAGGCCCTGGGGCCCGGCGCGGAGATCGCCGGCGCGGACCTCAGCGCGGCCATGCTCTCCTCGGCGCGCGAAAAAAACGCGGGCATGAAGTTCGTCCTGGCCGAAGCCAAGGAACTTCCTTTCCCGGACGGTTCGTTCGACCTGGTAACCATCTCTTTCGCCACCCGCAACCTCAACATAGACAAGCAAAGACTGCTGGCCGCGCTGAGGGAATTCAGGCGCGTGCTCAAACCCGGCGGCCTGTTCCTGAACCTGGAAACCACCCGCCCGGAAAACCCGGCGCTCTGGTTCCTGATGCGGACCTATGTCAGGTCCGTCATAGGGCTGCTGAACCTGCTGTCCCCCAAAAGCCGCGCCTCCTACTCTTTCCTGAAACACACCATGCTGAATTTCTACTCCGCACGGGAATTCTCCGCCCTGCTCGCCGAAGCGGGCTTCTCCGGCCCTTCTTACAAAACGCTTTGCCCAGGCGCGGTGGCCGTTCACACTGCCCGCTGCTGATCAGCCCCGCCCCGCCCGCAGCCTGTTCCGTATCATCCTGAGTATCACAAAAGCTTCCCGCTCGCGCTCCTCCAGGGCCCCGCCCAGGTACAGTATCGTTTCCCGGCAGTCCGGGATCACTTTTTTGGAGAGCGCGTTGCAGCGGCGCTGGGTTCTCTTCAGTTCGCGCGCCAGCCGCAGCGCCGACGTTTCAAGCCCGGCCAGTTCGGCCAGCGGCGGCAGCGCCGAGGCGAAGGCGCGCGCCGCGGCGCCGGCGGCGGCGGGGGTTCCTCCCGGCCCGAAAGCGGCGCCGGAAACCCGCGCTTCCGCCGAGGCCTCCGGCAGCCTCAGGCCCATGAGGCGCCGCTCCCTGACTTTAACGGCGCAGCCCGGCTTAACGCCCAGCGCCGCCCTGTCCACGGCCTCCGAACCGGCGTCCAGTTCCGCCTCGCGCAGCGCCGCGTACGCGCGGGCCAGGAGTTCCCGGGAAAGTGCTTTCGCCCCCGCCGCGCGCCTGGAACGCGCGTCCAGTTCCAGCAGCAGCAGTTCTCTTTTCTGATCGAGCAGGGCGAAGCCTTCCTCCGCGAAAGCCAGCTGCCTGCGCAGCGCCAGCAGCGCCGATTTAGTCGCGGGAATTTCCAGCAGAGCCATTCTTTCCTCCCGGCCTGAACGTTAAAATATCTTCACGGCTTCGCCGCTTCGGGCGCCGTTTTTCCCTTGTAATGTTTTTCCAGCAGCGCTTCATTGACCCTGCGCAGCTCGTCGCGCGGCAGCAGGGAAAGCATTTCCCAGCCCAGGTCCAGGGTGGCGCCTATGGACCTGTCCTCGCGTTCCCCCTGCGTAAGGAAGCGCCGCTCGAACGCCGCTCCGAACTTCAGGTAAACCTTGTCCGCCGCGCTCAGCTCCTCCTCGCCGATAATATCCGCCAGCGCGCGCACGCGCTTGACGTAGGCGTAGCAGGCGAAAAGCTGGCTGGCCAGCGCCGGGTGGTCGGCCCGGGTATAGCCTTCGCCCACGCCGTCCTTCATCAGGCGCGACAGGCTGGGCAGCCCGGCGATGGGCGGGTAGACCCCGCGCTGGAAAAGCTCGCGGTCCAGCACTATCTGGCCCTCGGTGATATAGCCGGTCAGGTCCGGCACCGGGTGGCTGATGTCGTCGGAGGGCATGGTCAGGATGGCGGTCTGCGTGATCGAGCCGGGCGAACCTTCGATGCGCCCGGCCCGCTCGTAAATAGCCGCCAGGTCGGAATAGAGGTAGCCGGGGTAGCCTTTGCGGCCAGGGATCTCGCCCCTGGCCGTGCCCACCTCGCGCAGGCTCTCGCAGTAATTGGTCATATCCGTCAGCACCACCAGCACGTGCTGCCCGCAGTCGAAGGCCAGGTGCTCGGCCAGGGTCAGCGCGGCGCGCGGCGTCAGCAGCCGCTCCACTCCCGGCGCGTCGGCCAGCGACAGGAACATTGCCACGCGGCCCAGGGCCCCGGATTCGGCGAAGTCCCGCATGAAGAAGTCGGCCACGTCGCGCTTTACGCCCATCGCCGCGAAAACTATCGAGAACTCCGTGTTTTCGCCGGGCAGTTTGGCCTGGCGCACCAGCTGCGCGCAGACGCGGTCATGCGGCAGCCCGTTGCCGGAGAAGATCGGCAGCTTCTGGCCGCGCACCAGGGAATTCATGCCGTCTATGGCGGAGATGCCGGTCTGTATGAATTCCCTCGGATAGCTGCGGGCCACCGGGTTTATGGGCGCGCCGTTCACGTCGCGCCTGTCGCCGGAAAGCGGCGGCGGCCCGCCGTCGGCCGGGCGCCCCAGCCCGTCGAACACCCGCCCCAGCATGCTCTTTGAAACCGGCAGGCGCAGGCTTTCCCCCAGGAAGCGGGCCCGCACCGTGCTGCCGGACAGCCCCTCGGTGCCCTCCAGCACCTGCACCAGGGCCCGCTCTTCGGAGATCTCCAGCACCCGGCCCAGGCGCGGCCGGCCGCCCGGCCCAACGATCTCCACCAGCTCGTCGAAGCCGGCGTCGCGCACCCGTTCTATTACCACCAGCGGCCCCTCTATGCGCGAAGCGCCCAGGTATTCCAGGCCCCGGTCCTCCACGCGGTTCATGCGGCCTCCCCGCCCGAATTTTTTTTCTCCAGGCCCGCCAGTTCTTCGGCCACCCTCGCGGCCAGCCGCTCCAGCCCGTCCGGGCCGCCGCCGGGATAGGCGGTCTTCGCCCGCAGTATGGCCGGCACGCAGGGCAGGGCGGAAATAACGGCCAGCGCGGTCCCGCCTTTTATAAGGTCCCGGGCGCCGCGCGACAGCGCCATTATTATCTTGAGCAGCGCGGCCTGTTTCTCCAGGGGGCAGTAGGCGTCCTCGGCGTCAAAAGCGTTCTGCGACAGGAAACCGTCGCGCAGCATCCCGCCTATGAACAAGTGCAGCCGCTGGCTGTCGGGCAGGGAGTCCGGCCCCACCAGCCTGGCGATCTGGCGGTAATGCTCCTCGCGCTGCAGCGCCTCCATGGCCTCGTCGCGCAGCGCCCGCCAGCCCGGGGCGGTCTTTTCCCAGCTCTCTCCCACCTCGTCCAGATAATCGGAATAGGAACGCAGCCAGTTTATGGAAGGGTAATGCCTGGCGTTGGCGAGTTCCGTGTCCAGCGACCAGAACACGCGCGTGAAGCGCCGCGTGTGCTGCGTGACCGGCTCCGAAAAATCCCCGCCGGGGGGACTGACCGCCCCCACGATACTTACCGAGGCCGGCTCCCCTCCCAGCGTGGTCACCGCCCCGCCGCGCTCGTAGAACTGGGCCAGGCGCGCCGGCAGGCTCGCCGGGAAACCTTCTTCCGCGGGCATTTCCTCCAGGCGGGCCGACATTTCGCGCAGCGCTTCCGCCCAGCGGCTGGTAGAATCGGCGAACACCGCGACGTCGTAGCCCATGTCCCGGTAATATTCCGCCATGGTTATGCCCGTATAGATGGAGATCTCGCGCGCGGCCACCGGCATATTGGAGGTATTAGCTATAAGGATGGTGCGCTCCATCAGGGGACGCCCGGTACGCGGGTCCTTCAGTTTCGGGAACTCGCGCAGCACCTCCGTCATTTCGTTGCCCCGTTCGCCGCAGCCGATAAAGATGATTATCCCGGCGTCGGACCACTTGGCCAGCTGGTGCTGGGTTATGGTCTTGCCTGTGCCGAAGCCTCCCGGGATGCAGGCGCAGCCGCCCTTGCCCAGCGGAAAGAACGTATCTATGATCCGCTGGCCGGTCACCAGCGGCACGCTGACGCGCCGCCTTTCGCGCGCCGGGCGGGGCAGGCGCACCGGCCACTTCTGGAGCATTTTTATCTCCACGGGGCCGGCGGCCGTTTCTATGACCGCCAGCGGTTCGTTTATGGTGTAGCTGCCCGGCCCGGCGGCTGAGCGCACCCTGCCGCTCACGCCGGGAGGCAGCAGCACCTTATGCGTCACCAGCGGGGTTTCCGCCACCAGGCCGGCGGCCTGCCCCGCGGCCGCCTCCTGTCCGGGCTTCAGCAGCGGTTCGAAGGTCCAGCGGCGCGCCGCGTCCAGCGGATCGGCTCTTTCGCCCCGCTTTATCCAGGCGCCGCTGAGCGCGCGCAGCGCCGGCAGCGGGCGCTGCACGCCATCGTAAATATTACCTATGAGCCCGGGGCCCAGCCACAAAGACAGCGGCGCCCCCGTGCGTTCCACCGGCGCCCCGGGCTTCAGCATGGAGGTCTCCTCGTACACCTGCACCGTGGCCAGGTCGCCCGCCTGCCGTACCACCTCGCCCACCAGCCCCAGCTCCCCGACGCGCACTACCTCGTACATGGCGGCGCCGGCCATGCCTTTAACCGTGACCACCGGCCCGCTTATTCGCGTTACAAAAGGCCGCCCGCTTTTTTCAGCGTTCGTCATCGGCGCCTCCCCCGCTGCCCGGGCCCAGCAGGCGCCCGCGCAGCTCCGGCCAGAACCGCTCCAGCCGGGCCCTGAAGCTGTTGTCCCAGTACTGCCGGCCCTCGCCGTCGCGGACCAGGACCCCGCCGCCCGGGTTTGATATTTCTTCCAGGCGTATTTCCAGCGGCCCGCGGCCGGCACGGCGTTCTATTTCCGCCGCCAGGCCGGTTGCCGCGGCCAGGTCCTCCGGCGCCAGCGACACTATGAATTTATCGCCGTCCATGCGGCTGACGGCCTGCGCGGCCAGCTCTGCCAGCACCGCGGCCGGGCCCGCGGCCGCGGCTTCCGCCGGCAGCCTGGCCAGGGCGTCTTTTTTTATGGCGTCGAGCAGGCGTTCCAGGCTGTCGGCGCGCAGCCTCCCGGCCTCTGCCGGGACGGCGGCCAGCTGCATTTCACGGCGCCGGGCTGCCGCGGCCAGGGCTGAAGCGAGGCGGGCGGCCTTGTCCTCGCGCGCCCGCGCTTCGGCCGAAGACACGATCTTCTCCGCCTCGGCCGCGGCCCCGGCCAGGATCCCGTCGCGCTCGCGCCGGGCGGTTTCCAGTATCGCCCTTTCAAGGGCTTCAGCGTTCCCGGATGTCGGCATGTATCTCCACTATCAGCGGCCGCTGCCGCTCGAGCTTTATCTCGTCCACCTGGGCCCGCACCAGCGCGGCCGCCGCCTCGGTCATTACGATCACTTCGCAATCGGCGCTGCCGGCCGCCCTGGCCAGCGCGGCGGCGGCTTCGCCGGCGCCCTCTACGGCGACGGCCTCGACGCCCGCCAGCCGGAAGCCGCGCGCCGTGTCCTCGTCGGCTATGCACCAGAACTTCATACCTGGATCTTCTGCAGCAGCATTATGGCTATCACGAAGCCCAGTACCGCCAAACCTTCGGCCAGCGCCACGAACAGCAGGCTGCGTATCAGCAGCTCGGGTTTTTCGGCGGCGGCTCCCATAGCCGCGGAACCGATCCGCGCCACCGCGTAGGCGGAGCCCAGCACGCAAAGCGACATCGTCAGCGCGGCGGCGAACCCCAGCCAGACCGTGCTGCCGGCGCTGCCGGCTCCGGCGGGCTCCGCCAGGGCGGCCGAGGCCCCCGGGCAGAGCGAGAGCACGCAGGCCGCGACCACGGCCCCTAACATCACGTTCTTGTTTTTCATTTCATTCCCCCTGGCTCAAGGACGAACGGCTTGAACGGCCTGCCGCCGCCTTCAAAGAACTTCCCGAAAAATTCATAATACTCGAGGCGCAGCGCCTGTACCGCCGCCACCAGGCCCTCCAGGCCTATGGCGGCGGCGTTGCCCGCCAGCACCGCCAGCAGTCCGGCCGCGCTGTTGTGGCCCCAAACCTGGTCGGCGGCGTCGCGCAGCGACCAGGCCGCCGCCAGCAGGGCGGCGTGGCTCATGGCGTAAGCCGCCAGACGCGCGAAGCTTACCGTATTGGCCAGGTACAGCAGCGCCCCCTCGAACGTCCCCACCAGCGCCTCCGCCGAAATTTCAAGCCAGCCTTCCGTTTTATTCCCTCTCCGGCGTTCGGCCAGGCATTCCAGCGGCTTTTCCAGCGCCCAGCAGACCAGGGCCGCGCCCAGGAGGGGCAGCCCGAAGCGCGGGGCCAGGCCGCCGGACAGCGTAAGAATGGCCGACCAGTAGAACAGCAGGCCGGCGCCGCCGAACCTGCCCAGCAGCGCGCCCAGCCTGTCGCCGGCGGCGAGGCGGTTCAGGATGTTCAGCCCCGCGCCCAGGCTTATGACGGCCGCGCCCGCGTACAGTGCCGCCAGGACAAGGCCGAAGGGGTCGCCCTCCAGCGGGTCGCGCCACAACGCGTATTTCCTTAAACTTTCCAGGCCGAAACAGCTTCCGTAGACCAGCCCGAACGCGGCGGCGGACAGGCCGCAATAAGCGGCCAGGCGCCCGGCCGCGCGCGCGGCCCCCCTGCCCTTCAGCGCCAGCCACGCCCCGCCGGCGCAGACTACCGCCCCGTGCCCCGCGTCGCCGAACATCGCGCCGAACATCAAAACATAGATCACCGCCGCCGGCGCCGTCGGGTCCGCCTCGCCGTACCCGGGCAGCCCGTACGCCCGCACTACCCCGGCAAAAGGCCGGAACAAGGGCGGCGGGTCCAGCAGCACGGGGACGTCGCCTGCCGCGGGCGCGGCCTTGAGGACCAACCGTCCCGCGGTGGCGGCCTCCAGTTCCAGCCGCACCTCTTTGGCTTTAGGCGCGGGCACCCAGCCGGAAAGCAGCGCCGCCGCCGAAGTCCGCGGCAGGCTTTGTTCGGCTTCGAGCAGCCGCTCTTCCAGCGCCGCCGCGCCGCCGGCCGCCGCCAGCGCGCCGCGGGACCTGTCGGCAAGTTCTTCCAGGGCGCTCCCGGCCAGTTCGGCGCGCAGCCTGCATTTTTTTTCTTCTGCCGTGAAATAAGCCGCCGCGGCCTCCAGCGTCAGGCCCGGCCTGCCCGGTGGCGCCTCCGGGCTGAACCCGGCGTTCTTCAAAGCCGCTTCCAGCCCGGCGGCGGAATCCCGGTCGGCCAGTCCGAGCACTACGGTCCGGCCGGCGCGCTCCGACAGCGCCGACAGCAGCCATTTCTCGTCGGGGGCCGCGGCCAGCCGCCTGAAATTCTCCGACGGCAAACTCCCGGTAAAGCAGCGCAGGAAGCGGAAATCCCCCAGTTTGTCCGACGGCAGAGGCACCGCGGCGTAAGCCGCCCCTTTTTCTTTGGCCGCGATCGCCGCGGCCAGGGCCTCCGCGGCCAGACGCCGGCGCTCCAGCAGCGGAAGCGCCTGCGCCTCTATGGCGGCCAGCTCCCGGCCCGCCTCTTCTACATTCAAAGTGTTTCGCCCGGCGCCAAAACCGGCCCCCCTGCCGCCGCCCAGTTGCCGCCGCAGCCCTTCGGCTTTTTTAGCGAGCTCCCTGCAGCGGGCCAGCGCGGCGCCCTTATCCCGCGGCTCCGACGACGTGCAGCCCGGCGCCGCTTCGGCCGGCGCGAGCTGCAGGCAGCCCAGTTTGCCAAGACCCCTCAGCGCGGCCCTGGCGTCCGCGCCCAGCAGCAGCGCGCTCAGCTTCTCCATTCTCACCGGCCTAAACATTTTCTTCCTCGGCGGTCCGTATCAAAAGTCCGCGCAATACCCCGGCGGGAACGCCGAGGCGCAGCCCTTCCGCCACCGTGGTCAGGTTAGCCGCTTCCAGCCGCCTGAGCGCGGCGTAGCCGGTTACCAGGCCGAGGTCCGCCCCGGACCCGCGGAATGCTTTGTTAGCCAGCCGCGCATACCTGCTCCAGGCGGCCCTTTCGGCATTGCCGCCGCCGGCTTCAGGCGCGGCCCGGCCGGCCAGCGCGCGCGCGGCTTCCAGGTCCGGCGCCAGGAGCATGCGCGAGAACCGGCGCCGGTTTATACCCGCGCCGGCCACATGCAGCCGCAGCAGCTCGTTTTTTTCGAACCCGTTAAAGAATTTTCCGCGCGTTACGAGCGCCAGGTGAAAGCTATCCGCTTCCTGCGCGGCGAGGGCGAGGGCCTCCGCCCTGCCTGGGCCCGGCAGCGCGGCGGTTAAAGCCAGCAATTCCGTCAAGTAGGCCTGGTCCAGGGAGGCCTCCAGGAAAAACAGGCTGTTTTCCCCGCTGTAAAGCTTGTAAGCCCGCGCCAGGCCGTCCTTAAGCGGGCCGCCTGGCAGAGCCGCCAGGAGTTCACCGGGGGTCTTCGCGTCCGCCACCCCGGCGCCGTAGGGGCCCATGCCGCCCGGCGGTCCGCAGAGCAGCCTGCGGGCCGTTTCCGGCGAAGCCCCGGCGGCGATCCGCCTGACGGATATTTTCAGGTTCTCCGCCTGCCAGCGCGCCGCCAGCCAGGCCAGGAACTTCGCGCCGGGTTTATTCAAAGAGCGCGCAAGCGCGTGTAATTCCCTGAAGTTTTCTTCTGCCAGGCGCCGCTGTATGCCGGCCGAGGAGGAGAGACCGGCGCCGGGGAACAGCGCCGCGGCCAGCTCTTCCGGAGAAGCGAGGCCGCAAAGGGCGTAAAGCCTGTTTCCTTCGGCCATGCGCGCCCTGCGCCCGTGCAGCCGGGCGGCCAGGTAGTCCAGGTCCTTAAGCGCGGGCATTCTTATCTGTCCCCCAGCACTGCCCGCACGACGAGGTCGACGGCGGCGCGCCGGGCTTTTTCAAGCCGCAGCGAGCTTTTTTCTATCTCCGCCGCCGCGGCGGCCAGGCGCGCGGCCTTTTCCCGCCCGGCTTCTTCCAGGGCGGCGTTGTAAGCTTGCCCGGCTTCCAGACCGGCCTGCGCGGCCGAGGTTTCCAGGAGCTGTCCGGCTTTTTCTTTGGCCTCCGAGATCAGGACGCGGGCGCGCGCGGCGGCCCCGGCGACCAGGCGCCCGGCTTCTGCTTCCGCGGACAATATCCGTAGGATAACTTCGCGCATAGAGCGAAAAAAGCCCCGTAAAGCCCGGCATGGCCGGCGCTTTACGGACAACGGTATTAGTAGTTGTTCCCCCAAGGTCAGATTAGCAAAACCTGTTTAAAAAATGCAAGCCCCCGCCGCGCCCGGACGCGAAACCGCCGCCGGGGCAGAAGCCCGCGGCGGCGGAGGTCGCTGCGGCCCCGCTCAGATCTTTATGAAGATCTTTTTGCGGTACAGCAGCCAGAAGGCGGCCAGCCAGAGCAGCATGTAGGAGAACGCGAAGGCCGCGGAAGCGTTAAGCGGAGAAAGCCAGGCGCCGAAAACGCCGTCGCAGATGAGGATCCTCAGCTGCTCCGGCTCCGCGGCGCCGGCTGCCTGGACTTTATACAGCACTAAAAACTTCAGCAGGAAGATCGGCAGCATGTAGGCGGCGATGGCGTTGATGCCGAATACCTCGAAAGGCCGGCCCCAGGCCTTTATGCCTTTTATCTCTATCAGCCAGTAGGCCGCGGCCAGCAGCCAGAGCGCGAGCCCCGCCGTGAACAGCACGTAAGAGCTGGTCCACAGCGCTTTATTGAGCGGGAAACCCAGGCTCCAAAGCCAGCCGAGAGCGGTCAGCGCGGTGCCGGCGGCCAGCAGGCCTTTCATTTTTTCAAACTGCGTCCTGGCGGACCTCAGCCAGAGCCCGGTGAACAGCCCAAGCATGGTGGTGGCCAGCGAAGGGATGGTGCTGAGCAGCCCCTCGGGGTCGTAGGGGCCCTGCCTGTAAGTGTGGGCGCCCAGCACCGCCCTGTCCACCCAGGCCGCCAGGCTGCCCTCTTTGGTCAGCACGCCCGCCCCGAAGCCGGGCACGGGAATATAGGTCATGGCCAGCCAGTAGCCGGCCAAAGCCGAAATCGTCACGGCTATCTGGGTTTTCAGGCCGGTCTTGAGGAAGAGCAGCGAGGTGAAGAAATAGCAGACGGCGATGCGCTGCAGGACGCCGAGGATCCTGATGGTGGAGGGATGATAGTTGGGGATGGCGTTGAGCACCATGCCGAAAGCGTAGATCACCAGAGCGCGCTTCAGTATCTGCGGCAGCAGGCCGGACGTCTCGCCTTTCTCCAGCCGTTTCGCCAGCGAGAACACGATAGAGACGCCTACGATGAAAAGGAAAAAAGGAAAGACCAGGTCGGTCATGGTCCAGCCGTGCCACTCCGCGTGGTCCAGCTGGCCGTAGGCTTCGCGGTTGCCGGGCGTGTTCACGATTATCATCAGGGCTATGGTTATGCCCCTGAACACGTCCAGCGAGAGCAGGCGGGAGCTTTCCCGCGGTTTGGCGTTTTCCATTGTTCCCCCGGCGTCGGCCGTCACTGCTTGTGCTTTCTGCGGATCTCGGCTATCTTAAGGCGCACCGCGGCCCGGCGCAGCGAGGCCTGGGCGGCGTCCAGGTCCAGGTCGGCCCCGCGCATGGCCAGGGTCTCCTTGGCTTTCTGGTAGGCCTGGCGGGCGCGTTCCTCGTTGACCTCTTTGCCGAGCTCGGCGGCCTCGGCCATTATCAGCACCTTGTCCTTATGGACCTCGGCGAAGCCGTTCAGCACGGAGAAGACCTCCTTGCGGTGGTCCTCCTTATAGTGCATCACGCCTTCCCTCAGCTGTACCACGAACGAAGCGTGGCCCGGCAGTATGCCCATTTCTCCCCCGAAAGCCGGGATGGTGACGAACTCCACCGGCTTATCCGTCAGGACGGTCTTCTCGGGGGTTACGATGGTAAGGAGCAGGTGCTTTTTTTCCATATTAACCGTTTATTGAGCGGCGGCCTGCTGCTTGCTGCGCTCGATGACCTCTTCTATGCCGCCGGCCATCCAGAACGCCTGCTCCGGAATACCGTCCAGGCGGCCGCTGAGGATCTCCTGGAAGCTGCGGATAGTCTCTTTCAGGGGCACGTACTTGCCGGGGCGGCCGGTGAACTTCTCGGCCACGGAGAACGGCTGGGACATGAACTTCTGTATCTTGCGCGCCCTGGTGACGGTGGTTTTGTCCTCGTCGGAAAGTTCGTCCATGCCGAGAATGGCGATGATATCCTGGAGTTCCTTGTAGCGCTGCAGGATCTTCTGCACGCCGCGGGCCGTCTGGTAATGCTCGTTGCCTATCACGCGGGGGTCGAGGATGCGGGAGGTCGAGTCCAGCGGGTCCACGGCCGGGTAAATGCCCAGCTCGGTGATGGCGCGGGACAGCACCACGGTGGCGTCCAGGTGCGTGAACACGGCGGCCACGCCGGGGTCGGTCATGTCGTCGGCGGGCACGTAGACGGCCTGGATGGAGGTGATGGAGCCTTTGGTGGTGGAGGTGATACGCTCCTCCAGGGCCCCGATCTCCGTGGTCAGCGTGGGCTGGTAGCCCACGGCCGACGGCATGCGGCCGAGCAGCGCCGAAACCTCGGCGTTGGCCAGCACGTAGCGGAACACGTTGTCGAGGAACAGCAGCACGTCCTGGCCCTTAACGTCGCGGAAATACTCGGCCTGGGTCAGCGCGGTAAGCGCCACCCGGGCGCGGGCGCCGGGGGGTTCGTTCATCTGGCCGTAGACCAGCGCGGTCTTCGACAGCACGGTGGAACCGTCGGAAAGCTTGGACTCCTGCATTTCCAGCCACAGGTCGTTGCCCTCGCGGGAGCGCTCGCCCACGCCGCCGAAGACGGAACAGCCCTTGTGCTCGCGGGCCACGTTGTTGATGAGTTCCATGATGACCACGGTCTTGCCCACGCCGGCGCCGCCGAACAGGCCGACCTTGCCGCCTTTCATGAACGGGGCCAGCAGGTCTATGACCTTGATGCCGGTCTCGAAGATCTCCGGGGTGGTCTTCTGCTCGGTGAGGGGCGGGGCCTCGCGGTGGATGGGGTGATGCTCCTTGGTCTCTATGGGCCCGCGGTAATCTTTGGGTTCGCCCAGCACGTCCATCAGGCGGCCGAGGCAGGCGTCGCCGACCGGCACTTTAAGGGGCGAGCCGGTATCCTTGGCCTCCAGGCCCTTGCCCAGGCCCGTGGTGGGGCCCAGAGTGATGGCGCGCACGGTGTTGTCCCCGAGGTGCTGGGCCACTTCCGCGACCAGCAGCCGCTCGTGCCCGTCCTCCTGGTACTTTATTTTCAGCGCGTTCAGTATCCTGGGCAGCTGGCCCTGCTGGAACTCTATGTCCAGCACCGGCCCCACTATCTGCACGATCTTTCCGATGTTCATAGCGACTCCTTAGAAATTCACCGCAAAAGTCCCGTCGGCGCGGCGTACCGCGCGCCTATCCGCCCAGCGCTTCCGAGCCGCTGACTATCTCGTTGAGCTCGGTGGTTATCATCGCCTGGCGCGTCTTGTTCATTTTCAAAGTGAGGCCGTCGATCAGTTCCGAGGCGTTCTTGGAGGCGGACTCCATCGCGCTCATGCGCGCGGCCAGTTCCGCCGCCTGCGATTCCAGCAGCGTCCTGTAAAGCTGCGCCCCTATGTGGCGCGGCAGCAGCGCGCCCAGCAGTTCGGCCTTGCCCGGCTCGAAAGAGAATTCCCCGGTCTTTCGCCTGTCGCCGAGCCCCTTCTCCAGGATATGGCGCTTGAGCGGCAGCAGGCGGTCCGTCACTATGCGCTGGGTGAGCATGGACTTGAATTCGTTGTAGATGAGCGTGACGCTTTCCACGGGTTTTTCCAGGTAGACCTTGAGTATAGCGTCGGACAGGAGCTGGGCGTGCACGTAGCCGGCCTTGGGAAAGATCCCCACCATCTCGTGGCCTATCTCCAGGTCCAGGCCCTTCAGGCGCTTCAGGAAGTCGCGGCCCTTGCGGCCGACCACCACCACGCAGATCTTGCGGCCGCGGTTCTCGCGCAGCCAGGCGGCGGCGGCCTTCAGCAGGTTGGTGTTGAAGGAGCCGCAGAGGCCCTTGTCCGCGGTGACCAGGACCAGGCACAGCGTGCCGCCCGGGTGCCGCTCCTCGAACAGCGCCTTGGCCGTCGACGCCGAAAAATCGCCCTCTTCCAGCTCGCCGTACAGGTCCTCTATCAGGCGGTCCATTTCCCGGGCGAACGGCCGGGAGGCCAGGATGGCGTTCTGCGCGCGCTTGATGCGCGCCGCCGCCACCATCTTCATGGCGTAGGTTATCTGTTTGATGCTCTTAACAGACGAAATGTGCTTGCGGATGTCCCTTAAAGAGGCCATAGTTCGGGTTTAAACCTTTGTCTTCTCCAGCACCGCCACGTAATCGGCTATGCCGTCGGCCAGGTTCCACTCGGGCCTGTAGTTGAGCAGGGCCTTGGCCTGGCGCAGGTCGGCCTGCGTCTTGTTCTGGTAGAAAGAGTACGGGTTGTCGAAATACTCGGGCGCCAGGTTCAGCCCCATGGCCTTGTTCAGCGCCTCCACCACCTCGTTGAAATTGCCGGGCTTGCCGCTGCCCAGGTTGCAGACGCCGGACTTCTCCGCGTCGAGCGCGTTCAGGTTGCCGCGCACGATGTCCTTCACGTACACGAAGTCGCGCACCTGCTCGCCGAACTTGAAGATGCGGGGACGCTTGCCGGCCTTCATCTGGTTGTAGAGGTGGAACATCATGCTGGCGGGATTGCCTTTGTAATATTCGCGGGGGCCGTAGACGTTGAAATAGCGCAGCCCGACCAGGGTCATGTCCTTGTGCGCGGCCGCGAACTCGCGCGCCACGTTGTCCATGATGGCCTTGGAGAACCCGTAGACGTTCTCCGGGGCGGGGACCTGTCCCTCGTGCATCGGGCACTCGCCGTTGCCGTAAACCGCCGCGGAAGAGGCGTAGATCACGCGTTTCACGCCGAATTTGAGCGCGTAGGCCAGGACGTTCCTGAAGCCGTCAACGTTCGCCGCCATCATCCGGCGCTGGTCGTGCACGGTGGTATCGGTTATGGCGGCCTCGTGGAAGACCGCGTCCACCGGGCCCGCTTTTTCGAACCAGTCCCGCCCCTGGATGTCGTCGGCGATGATGTCGCCGGTGAAAGAGACGAGGTTCTTGTAATTGCCGGTGGAGAAATTATCCAGCACCGTCACCGCGGCCTTGCGCTCGCGCTCGAGCGCGAAAGCGAGGTTGGAACCGATAAACCCGGCGCCGCCGGTTACTAGGTATTTTTTCATGTCCCGGGTCCTCAGAATTTTTTCTTGAAGTCCGCTATCGCGTCCGCCAGGCGCTTCTCCAGGTCGGCGTCCAGCTGCTTCTTGTCGATGATGTCCGCCAGGAGGTTGGCGTAGCTGTCGCGCGCGAATTTCACCAGCCCGGACTCGAAAGCGCGCACTTTTTCCAGCGGCACGTCGTCCATGTAGCCGCGGGTGCCGGCGAACAGCACCACCACCTGCTCCTGGGCCGGCATCGGGCTGTACTGGTCCTGCTTGAGCAGCTCCACCATGCGCTGGCCGCGGCTGAGCATGTCCGTGCTGGCTTTGTCCAGGTCGGAGCCGAACTGCGCGAAGGCCGCCAGCTCGTTGTACTGCGCCAGGTCCAGGCGCAGCTTGCCGGCCACCTGGCGCATGGCCTTTATCTGCGCGGTGCCGCCCACGCGCGACACCGAGATGCCCACGTTGACCGCCGGCCTGATGCCGGAATGAAAAAGATTGGACTCAAGGTAGATCTGCCCGTCGGTGATGGAGATGACGTTGGTGGGGATGTAGGCCGTGACGTCGCTGGCCTGGGTCTCGATGATGGGCAGGGCCGTCAGCGAACCGCCGCCGTTCTTGTCGCACATCTTGCAGGCGCGCTCGAGCAGCCTCGAGTGGAGATAGAACACGTCGCCGGGGTAAGCCTCGCGGCCGGGCGGGCGCCGCAGCAGCAGCGACATCTGGCGGTAGGCCTGGGCGTGCTTGGACAGGTCGTCGTAGATCACCAGGGCGTGCTTGCCTTCCCACATGAATTCCTCGCCTATGGCGCAGCCGGTATAGGGCGCCAGGTACAGCATGGAGGCGGGCATGGAAGCGGAGGCGGAAACGATTATGGAATATTCCATGGCGCCGTTGTCTTCCAGGATCTTCGCCACGCGGGCCACGGTGGATTCTTTCTGGCCGATGGCCACGTAGATGCAGATGGGGCGCTTTTCTTTGGGCTCGTTCTTCTGGTTGATGATGGCGTCCAGCGCCACGGCGGTCTTGCCGGTCTGGCGGTCGCCGATGATCAGCTCGCGCTGGCCGCGGCCGATCGGGATCATGGCGTCGATGGCCTTCAGGCCCGTCTGCAGCGGTTCCTTCACCGGCTGCCGCTCCACCACGCCCGGGGCGATCACTTCCACGGGGCGCTTCTTCTTGGAATGCAGCGGGCCTTTGCCGTCGATGGGGTTGCCCAGCGCGTCCACCACGCGGCCTATCAGCTCCGGGCCCACCGGCACTTCCAGCACGCGGCCGGTGCGCTTCACGCGGTCGCCTTCCTTGATCAGCGTGTCCGACCCCATGACCACCGCGCCGACGTTCTCGCGCTCGATATTGAGCACCATGCCGGCGACCCCGCCTTCGAATTCTATCAGCTCGCCCACCACGGCGCTGTTCAGGCCGTAAACGCGGGCTATGCCGTCGCCCACCTGGAGCACCTGCCCGGTTTCGGACAGCTCCGCCTCGGGAATGAATTTTTCTATCCTGCCCTTTATTATTTCGGTGATCTCTTCAGGTCGTATCATAGGATCCTTTTCATGGCATCAAGCCGCCCGCGGACCGTGGCGTCTATAAGGGTGTCGCCGATCTTTATCTCAAAGCCGCCTATCACGCGCTCGGTTATTATATTGCGCAGGCCTATACGCTTCCCGGAGGCCTTGGCCAGCAGGGTCTCTATCCGCTCCAGCTCTCCGGCGGAAAGCGGGTAGCGGCTGAACACTTCGGCGCGCAGCAGGCCGCAAAAATTGTCGTGCAGGCTCAGGCACTCCCGCATGATCTCTTCCAGCAGGTTGAACCGCCCGCGGCGCACCAGCAGCGCCGTGAAGGCCGCGGCCGAACCGGCGTGCTTTTCGCCCAGGATCTTCTCCAGCGCCTCCAGCCGCACGGCGCTGTTCAGCACCGGGTGGGTCAGCGTCTTCAGGTGGGGCCTGGCCGCCTCGAAAACGCGGCGCAGCCCGTTGAGCTTCTCCATGGAGGCGCTCTCCAGGGCGTTGCCGAAAACCTTGCCGTCCAGGCCCATATAGGCCCGGGCATAGCGCTTGGCAAGGATCCTGGCGGTAGAGTCCATTTAGTCGGCTCCCAGCTTCAGCTCGGGCCTTTCCTTTTCCAGTTCGGCCAGGTAGCGGCCCGCCAGGTCCGTGTTGGCCCTGTGGTCCAGCTGGTGGACCAGGATGCGCTCCGCCGCCAGCACCGCCAGCTCGGCCACTTTGCCCTTGAGCTCGCGGGCGGCCTCGGCTTTCTGCGTCTCGATCTCTTTTTTCGCCGAGTCCACGATCACGCCGGCGGCCCTGCGGGCCTCCTCGATCAGGAGGTCGGTCTCTTTTTCGGCGGACAGGCGCGCCTCGTCCATCCGGCGCTGTATCTCGGTCTTCATGGCCGCCATCTGGGCGTCCAGCTCGGCTTTGAGCTTCTCGGCCCCGGCGCGGGCCGTTTCGGCCGAGTGGAGGTCGTGCTTAATGGCGCGCTCGCGCTCCTCGACGGCCTGCATCAGGGGCTTCCACGCCGTCTTGGACAGCACGAGCACCAGCAGGACAAAGCAGGTTATCGTCCAGAACATTAGGCCGAATTCCGGCCTGATCAATGCTTCCATGGCAAACTCCTAGTTGAAAAGTTTCGCGAGCCGCGAGCCTGAAAAATTAAGGGAAAGATTCTTTCCCCGAAACTCCCGGGCCCCGCGGCTTTCAAAACATCCCTTAGTGCTGCGCCGAGGTCGTCTGCGCGGCGGCCGGGGCGGCTTCGCCCTTGGGCATGGCAAAGTTCATCACGGCCAGCATGCAGATGACCAGCGCGAGGAACGCGAGGCCTTCTATGAGGGCGGCGGCGATGATCATGGTGGTGCGGAGCGCGGGCCCGGCTTCGGGCTGGCGGGCGGTGCCGTCCAGCGCGCTGGCGGCCAGCTTGCCTATGCCGAGGCCGGCGCCGATGAGGGTAAGGCCGGCGCCGAGGCCGGCGCCGATGTAGCCGAGTCCGAGGAATGTAAGGTCGTTCATTGTACTACCTCCGTGTAATATTAAAACCGCTCGAGATCTAGTGCGGGTGCATCGCCGCGCCCGTAAAAATAGCCGTCAGCGTGACGAAAACGTAAGCCTGCAGGAAAGCCACCAGCAGCTCCAGCAGCAGCGTGAACAGCACCAGCCCCACCGAGATGGGCGCGACGCCCAGCCCCACGGCGACGCCGAAAGAGCCGAAGATGAAAATAAAACAGAGGAAGACCAGGATCACGATGTGGCCGGCTATCATGTTGGCGAAGAGACGGATCGCCAGGGCGAAAGCCTTTATGAACATGCCCAGGACCTCTATGGGGAACATCAGCGGATACAGCCAGAGCGGCACGCCCTTGGGCACCAGGTGGCCGAAGTAACCGACGAGGCCCTGTTCTTTTATGCCGGCGAACGTTATCAGGATAAAGCTGGTGAACGCCAGGCCGGCGGTAACGGCCAGGTTGCCGGTGGCGCTGGCGCCGTAGGGCACCAGCCCGATAAGGTTCATGAGCAGGATGAAGAAGAAGAGGGTGGCGAAATAGCCGGTATACGCGGCGCCCTTGTGGCCGAGGTTGGGGAGCACTATCTCGTCGCGCAGGAAAAGCACCGTCATCTCAAGCATGGCGCGGAAAGGCGCCAGCGCCCGGGACCGGCTGCGGATAAGAAGAGGGAAACCGACCAGGAGGATGAACGAGGCTATCCCCATCATCAGCAGGTGTTTGGAGAGGGGAAGCCTGAGCGGGCCGAAAGTGACCCACGCCCAGACCTTATCCACTATATGGTGCTCAAGTATTAATTTTAGGTCCATGTTTCAGCGGAAACGCCTCAAAAGCCAGCTGCACCAGAACGAAGGACACCGCGAACGCGATTACAATTATATATTTTTCATGGCGGAGCAGACAAACGGCGGCGAGCAGCAGCGCGAGGCGGCAAAAAAAGCTGACGGCAAAAACGGCATAAAAGACCGCGTCCGCGGCCCTGAGGACTTTTTTCAGGGCGGCCCGCGCCCCCCAGCCGCTCAGCGCGCCCAAGGCGGCGCCGCAGAGCATCCCGCCGGTCACGGTATGGATCACCGCTTCCCCTCCCCTTTGGGGAACAGCTCCATGGCCACCAGGTAAAACCCGCCGGCCAGCCCCGCGGCCGCGCCGCCCAGCATCAGCCAGGGGGCCCAGCCCAGTTTTTTATCCAGCCAGTAGCCGCCCCAGAAGCCGGCCAGCACCGCCACGGCCAGTTCAAGCCCTATCTGGGCGTACTTCCAATAATTCTCGGTCTGTGGCGGCATACCGGTATTTTACATTTTTAAAGGTCCGGGGCAGGGCCGTTCATTATCCGAAACCGGCTTTAAAAATAAAATGGTAAAATCAGGCTATGGACGCCGCCGGGAAAAAAATACTGCTTGTGGAGAACGACGCGGAAAGCGCGCGCGGGCTGACCGCTTTCCTGGAAGAGCACGGCTACCGCTCCCAGACGGTGACCGAATTCCCGCAGGCCGTCACGGCCGTGCAGAACTGGCGGCCGGACCTGGTGATCATCAACATCCTGATACAGGCTTTCAACCCCCTGGATTTCATAAACGAGCTGAAAAAGAACCCGTTCACCGAAGCCCAGAAGATCATCATCTTCTCGCAGACCCCGAAAACGGAGATCGTAACCGGCCCCGCGCCCAAAGTGCGGGGCTATATCACCAAACCGGTGGATTTCGAGGCCCTTAAAATTTCTTTGCGCAAGATCCTGCCCGCGCCCGTCCTCGGCGTGCCGCCCGCCGTGATGGTGGCCGACGACGACCCCGAATTCTCGGACCTGGTCAAGATGTTCCTGGAAGCCAACAATTACCGCGCCCTGCTGGTGAACGACTCCACCACCCTTATAGACCGCATCCGCGCCGATAAACCGGACGCGCTGCTGCTGGACATCATGATGCCCAAGAAGGACGGCTTCGCCATCATGTCCGAGATGCAGGATTCGGCGGACACCGCGGAGGTGCCGATACTCATAGTCAGCGGCCTGCGCCTGGAGAATTACCAGCAGCGCGGCGTCCTCACCGGCCTGCCGGAGATAGTGTCCAGGGAGATCCCGGGCGACCTGCTTTTAAAGCTGATAGAAGAGCAGACCGCGGTGGAAAGGTTTCCGCAGCCCGGCGAACCGCCCAAGACCGCGCGGCCGCGCGTGCTGATGGCCGACGACCAGACCGAACTGCTGATGCTGATGAAGGAAATGGTGGAAGCCGCGGGGTTCGAGGTGTTCACCGCCAACGACGGCGTGGAAGCCATGAGCGCCGTTTTCGAGAACAATCCCGACATCATAGTGCTGGACTACAACATGCCCCGCAAGGACGGCCTGGAAGTGGCCCAGGACCTGAAGAACAACCCCCTGTTCGCGCATATTCCCATCATCATAGTCACCGGGGTGGGAGAGAAGCGCACGAAGATGAAGGGCCTGAGCATGGGCATAGACGATTACCTTATTAAGCCCGTGGACACGGACGAACTGATAGCCCGCATCCGCATGATCCTCAAGCGCAACAAGCAGGTGCTGGACACCAACCCGCTCTCCAAGCTGCCCGGCAACCCGTCCATCCAGGCCCGGGTGGAGCGGGAAATACAGAAAGGCAGCTGCTTCGCGGTGCTTTACCTGGACCTCAACAATTTCAAGGCCTATAACGACACCTACGGTTTCGAAGCCGGCGACCGGGTGCTGAAGGCCACCGCCAACCTGCTGGTGAAGCTGACCATCCAGAACGAGAACTCCGAGGATTTTATCGGCCACATAGGCGGCGACGACTTCATCGTGGTCACCGATTACGAACGCGCCGAGGACCTGGCCCGCCGCATCGCGACGGCTTTCGACGAGATAGCGCCCTCCTTCTACAGCAAGGCGGACCGCGACCGCGGGCACATCGTCTCCACCGACCGGCAGGGCGACATCAAGAAGTTCCCCTTCCTCTCCATCTCCATCGGCATAGTCCAGAACAAGACCCGCACCCTGCACTCCTTCGCCCAGGTGAGCAATATCGGCACCGAGCTGAAGAAGGGCGCCAAGGCCGCCCCCAAGAGCCATTACATCGTAGACCGCCGCAACGACTGACCCGGCGGCGCCGCAAAAAAAAGAAGCGCCCCGCCGGGGACGCTTCTTTTCGCCTGGTCACTTTTCAACGCGGCGTCAAATTCTTACCGGCTGCGGGGCCGGGGGCTCCGGCACGGTGTAAACCGCGGGCCGGATGGCGCCGCCGTCCTGCCCGGGCACATAAATGGCCGGCACGGCCTTGACGCCGCCCCGCTGCGGCCGCTGCATGCCGTTCAGGTAAATCTCCATCTCCGTCGCGGGAATAAGCCCCTGCAGCTCGGTTATCAGGGTCACTTCCTCCCCTTCGCCGCCGTCCTGCGGGTAAACGTTGGCCCGCCCGGGGGCGTAATGGTACGGGTTGCGGGGATCTTCCACCGCCGTGGGGGTAGAATCGTAAACGAAATCCGCGCCGCCGCGCGCCAGGATGCCCTCTATCTTCATGGTCCGCATATTGAAGACCGGGCTGCCGGAATTGCCGCTGAAAGTGTCCAGGTTGGCCACAAAATAGCCGCTGCGGGTCACGCTCCTGACCGCCGCGCCCTGTTCCTGCACCTTTACGGGCATGCCGCTCGGGTAGCCTATAACCCCCACGCTGGCGTTCTGCTCCACCGGCGCGCGGTTTATGGCCAGCGGAATACGGCCGGATACTTTGCGGTCAAGCTTTATCAGCGCGTAATCGGGGCCGTTGCCGGCCAGGGGAGCCTGGGTGCAGGCGCCGTTGCGGCAGGTGAAGTTATGGCCGCTGCCGTCCTTCTTATCCTGGTCCTGGACCCGCTGGGCGATTATCTGGCCGCAGCCGTAGACGTTCTCCGCGGGAAAAACCGAAGGGATCTCGCCCTGGCGGGTGACGGCGTAGCCGAAAACGAATTTTACCTTTTCGCAGGGCCCTCCCCTTTCATCCGGCTTGAAACAATGGCCGGCCGTGAGCACCAGGTCTTCCCCTACCAGCACGCCGGAACAGAAAGCGCCCACGGTCTGCGTGCCGAAAGGCTCGCCCGGCCGCAGGTTGTATTTATCCTGGAGCGACAGGGTCTTAAGCCTGTAAACCCCGGCGGCTTCGTCTTTGGCTATGGCCCGGTCGGAAAAAAGCGCGGCCGTGGATTCGGCGTACTTCCTCATGATCTCGCCGGCCTCGTAGGAATCCTTCAGATCGTTGTCCCCGTAATAGGAGGCGTCCTGCATCTCGTAGCCGTTGCTCCCGGCGCGCAGGGGCGAATAACCGCCGGCCAGGGCCGCGGTCATAAGGAGAAGGGTCGGTATAGCGCGTTTCATATAGTTGCCGTCCGCTATTTATAGTATGAGGCGTGGGTTGACGAAAGTCAACCTCTAAAGGGCCCGGGGCCGCCTGGGCCTTTAGACCTAAAAGCCATGGGGGGAAATAAAAACGCCGTCCGCTTTTAAGACGGACGGCGTCAAGAGATAAACTACCGGCTTATTTCTTTATGTTCTTGCTGATGATGGTGGCCAGGTCGAACATGGTAACCTGCTTCTTGTTGGCGAAAAGAGGAAGAAGCTTGGCATCGGCGTTGATGTTGCGCTTGTTCTTCTTGTCCTGCAGGTTGTTCTTCTTTATGTAGACCCAGAGTTTCTTAACGATCTCGGTGCGGGGAAGCGGCTTCGCGCCGACTAACGCGGCAAGGGTGTCGTTGGGGGTAACAGGGGCCATGAACTTCGAGTTTGCTTTGGCTGCGGGCATTGTACGTCCTCCTTAAGGATGTTGCTTCAAATTACTAAGTACATATAACCTATTTTCCCTTGAGAGTGTCAATGGAAAATATTTTTCAGATTTTCGGGCCGGCGCCGCTTATAGCTTTGCTGGATACGTTGAATTTCTTGAAGTTTGCGGCGAACAGGCCGGCGAGTTCCTTGCACTTGGCGTCATAAAGCGCCTTGTCGGCCCAGGCTTCGCGGGGATTCAGGACTTCCGCCGGCACCCCGGGGCATTTCGTCGGGATCTCGAAGCCGAATACCGGGTCCTTGGTGAATTTAACCTTGGAAAGCTTGCCGTCCAGCGCGGAATTGAGCAGGGCGCGGGTATGCTGGATGCTCATGCGCTTGCCAACCCCGTAGGGCCCGCCGCACAGGCCGGTGTTGATCAGCCAGCAGTCGGCCTTGTTGGCGCGCATTTTCTTTTCCAGCAGCTCGGCGTAAACCGAGGGATGGTGGCTCATGAACGGCGCCCCGAAGCAGGTGCTGAAAGTGGCCTTGGGCTCTTTAATGCCCATCTCGGTGTTGGCGACTTTCGCCGTGTAGCCGCTGATGAAGTGGTACATGGCCTGCTCATAGGACAGGCGGGCTATGGGGGGCAGCACGCCGAAAGCGTCGTAGGTGAGCATCACGATGTTCTTCGGGTGAGGGAAAGCCGCGCCTTTAATGGCGTTGTCTATGTATTCCAGCGGGTAGGCCGCACGGGTATTCTCGGTCAGGGAGCCGTCATCGAGGTCCAGCACGCGGGTGGCCTTATCGTACACCACGTTCTCGAGGATGGTGCCGAAGCGCCCGGTGGTGGCGTAGATCTGGGGCTCCGCCTCTGCGGAGAGGTTGATCACCTTGGCGTAGCAGCCGCCCTCAAAGTTGAACACCCCGTTGTCGCTCCAGCCATGCTCGTCGTCGCCGATCAGGCGGCGCTGCGGGTCGGAGGAGAGGGTGGTTTTGCCGGTGCCGGACAGGCCGAAAAAAATGGCGGTGTCGTCGGCCTTGCCCACGTTGGCGGAGCAATGCATGGGCATCACGCCCTTGAGCGGCAGCAGGTAATTCATCACGCTGAAGACGGCTTTCTTTATTTCGCCGGCGTAGGCGGTGCCGCCGATCAGCACCAGTTTCTTTTTGAAGTTGAGCAGGATGAAGGCCGCGCCGCGGGTGCCGTCCACCTGGGGCAGGGCGTGGAAACCGGGGGCGCAGACGATGGTGAAACCGGGCACAAAGCCCTGCAGTTCCGCCGCCGGGGTCTCTATGAGCATGGAGCCGGCGAACATGCTGTGCCAGGCCAGCTCGGTGTAAAGGCGCACGTTCAGGCGAGTAGCGGGGTCGGAGCCGGCGTAGCAATCGCGCTGGTAAGCTTCTTTATCCGCGAAGTAACCCTGCACCTTGCCCAGCAGCTTGTCGAAAGCGGCTTCGTCTATGGCCACGTTCTGGTCGCCCCACCAGATATTGCCTTCGCTGGAAGGCTCTTTGACTATGAATTTATCCTGCGCCGAACGGGCGGTATGCTTGCCGGTATGGGCGCAGAGCGCGCCGCCGGCCGTTATCACGGCTTCTTTGCGGGCTACGGCGTGTTCGTAAAGCACGGGGGCGGAAAGGTTCTTATGCAGGGTCCTGGAAGTCTTTATCTCATTGGTCGTGGGCATAGTTTTTGTTTCCATCATATATCCTCTGTGGGGAATTTAATCCAAAATCTTGCGGATGCGGCCGACGCCTTCCACTATGCCGACCTCGGAGCCGCAGTAGCTCAGGCGCAGGTGGCCTTCCTGGCCGAATTCCACGCCGGGCACCGTCACCACCATGGCTTTTTCCAGCAGCAGGGCGGAAAGTTTCGCGGAATCGGGCTCATAGGCGCTGAAGTCGGGAAAGCTGTAGAAGGTGCCCTGCGGCTTATGCAGCTTCACTTTCTTTAACTTGGAAAGCTCGGCCACCATCACGTCGCGCTTTTTTTCCAGCCCCGCGCGCAAGGTATCCACAAAGCCGTTGCCTTCGCGCAGCGCGCCGGCGGCCGCGGCCTGGCTGAGGGCGGAAGGACAGGAAGAAACCTGCGCCTGCACCTTTACCATGGCCTGCGACAGGGCCTCGTTGGCCACGCTCCAGCCTATGCGGTAGCCGGTCATGGAGAAAGTTTTGGAGACGCCGTTTATGGAAACGATGATCGAGTCGTTGAGCGGGCGCCTGGAGAAATTGAAGGCCGACGGGGCCTTGAGGCCGTCGAACACCAGCCGGTTGTAGATATCGTCCATCAGCAGGTAGACGTTGCGGGCTTCGCAGACTTCCACCAGCTCGCGGATAAATTCTTCGGAGTAGACCTGGCCGGAAGGGTTATTGGGGCTATTTAGCATGATAGCCTTGGTGGAGCTGGTGAAGTGGGCTTCGATATCCTCCACGGAGACCAGCAGTTCGCCCTTGGGCGGGCGCACGATGACCGGCATGCCGTAGGCCAGCTTGACCATCTCGGGATAGCTCACCCAGTAAGGCGCGGGGAAAATGACCTGGTCGCCCGGGTCCACGACGGAGACGAGGAAATTATAGATGGCCTGTTTGGCGCCGGAGGCCACCACGATGTTCTTGTTGCCGGGCTTCACGCCGTAGTGCTGCTCGGTGTAGGCGGCTATTTCTTTTTTCAGGGGGAGGGTGCCGGAAACCGGGGTATAGCGCACGAAACCGCCGTCGAGCATCTTGCGGCTTTCCTCGAAGGCGCCGGCGGGTATTTTTTCTTCGGGTTCGCCGCCGCCCAGGTGGATGACGGGCTTGCCCTCGGCTTTCAGGTTATTCGCTAATTCGTTGAGCTTGAGCGTGGCCGATTGGCCGAGAGACAGAGCGAGTCTGCTGAGGTTCATAGGATCTGGGGGTAAGGAACCGAAAAGATTTTAAGGTGCGGGTGGGAATCGAACCCACGAATAAGAGTTTTGCAGACTCTCGCCTTACCACTTGGCCACCGCACCGTAAAAATATCTTATCAAACTTTGCCCGAATCCTCAACCTCGGCCCGCGGGGCCGGGTCTTTTCTAGGCCCAATCTTCGCTTTTGATACCGCCCTGTATGCCTATTACCACGTGCTTTATGGGCACTTTGCGGCTGGCCGCGGCCGCGGCCTTTTTTACCAGGGCCAGCAGGCCGTTGCAGCAGGGGACTTCCATGGTGACCACGGTAAGGGTGTTTACCTTGGCGTCCTCTATCAGCGCCTGTATTTTCTCGGCGTAGAGCTCCTGCCCGTCGTCCAGCTTGGGGCAGGCGATCACGATGGCTTTGCCTTTTATGAAGTCGTTGTGGAAATTGCCGTAGGCGAAGGCGGTGCAGTCGGCGGCCACCACCACGTCGGCTTTCTCGAAATAAGGAGCCATCGGCGAGGCCAGGTGCAGCTGGACGGGCCATTGGCGCAGCTGCGACTTGGCGGCGGGGCCGGCGGTTTCGTCCCCACAGCCGCAGCTGTCGCGCAGGTCCATGGTGCGGCCGCCGGGGCAGCCGCAGGGTTCGTGACCGCCGTGCTTATGTTTCTGGTCTTTGTCGTGGGGCATGTTTTTTTCTTCCTCCATCGGGTTGGGGATATTATGTTCTTTCAGGTAGTCGAAAGCCTGCTTCAGGAATGTTTTCTGGGCGTGGTCTTTGAGGTGTTTAAGGTGGGCTTTTATAGTATTGGGGCCCTGTTTGACCATGCCTTCCATTACTTTTACTTCGTCGTAGGGGACGGCTTCGCGCTCTTCGATCTTTATGGCGCCGCGGGGGCATTCGCCGATGCAGGCGCCGAGCCCGTCGCACAGCAGGTCGCTGATAAGGCGGGCTTTGCCGTCTATCACCTGCAGGGCGCCTTCGTGGCAGCCGGTCACGCAATTGCCGCAGCCGTCGCACAGGTTCTCGTCTATTTTGATGATCTGTCTTTTGGTTTTCATATAGAATCCTGCTTGCCTTTCACCGCATTCATGCCGAATTATTCCGCCGTGGACTGGCGCCGAATGCGAGTTCGGGGTCCTGCCGCGCGAACCGCCTTCCCGGTCCAGCCGCTCCACCCATCCCCTGCTAGGCTGGCGAGATGTAAACCTGCCGTTCACCTTACGCGGCCGGCCCGGAAAGCCGATTCGCGCGTCACCCCTCCGGTTATTTCGGCGCAATACCTCACACCAGGTCTTTTATCGTTATTCCTTCTATTTCAGAGAGCATGCGGGTTTCTATGGCCGCGATCTTATGGCGCAGGATGCAGGTGCCGTGGTTCTGGCAGATCTTTTTGCGGAAGACGCAGTCGTTCAGCGTCAGCGGGCCCTGCAGGACGGCCATCAGGCCGGCCAGGGTGATGTTCTCGGGCCGGCGGGCGAGGGAGAAGCCCCCGCCTTTGCCTTTTACGGCCTCCAGGATGCCGGCCTTGTGGAGTTTCTGCAGTATTTTGCGCAGGAAAGGCCTGGCTACCCCCACGGTTTCCTGCATCTGCGCCACGGAAACTGTGGGCTTATTGGCCCTGGCCATAAAAACCAGCGCCCGCGCCGCATAATCCACGTCCCTGTTTATCAATTTCATGTTAATCTAATGATACCATATGGGTATCATTCTGTCAAGCCCCCGCTTCCGCTTCCGCCCGGCCCGCGCAGCAGGTTTTAGCGCCGCGGCCCCTGGATTCTTCCTGCTTTTTTCCCCTGCGCGGTTTTCTTTTGTAGAATAAGATAATCGGAGGTTTTATGAAATCCTTGCTCTATACAATTCTTCTTTTATCGCCGGCTTTCTGCCAGGCTGACACTTTCATCCTGAACGACGGCGCCATGCTGGAAGGCGAGATCACCGGCGAAATGGACGGGGCGCTGCTGGTAAAGACCAAATACGGCTCGCTTACCATAAACAAAGCCGATATAAAGGAACAGAAAGCCGCGCAGCAGCCCGCGCCGCCGCCCGCCGCCCCCGAAGCGGCCGTCTCCACCAGCGCCGCCGTCGAGATCTCCACCGCGCCGCCGGCCGCCGAACCGCCGCTCAAGCTCACCTTCTCCACCGTCCTGCCCAGCACCTCCACCCGCCTGCTCGTCTACTCCGAGAACGGCGTGGCCATAGCCACGGAAACTTTCGACGCTTCGGGAGCCTTTGTCGGGCTGGAAGGCTTCGTTAAAGACGGCACCTACACAGAATCCTACGACAACGGGGCCCTGCGGACGGTCAAGACGCTGTCCGGCGGCAAAGCCAGCGGCACCTTCAAGGCCTACTACCCGTCCGGCGCGGTGCAGATAGAGGCTTACTACCTGGCCGGCAGCAAAGAGGGCCCTTTCAAATATTACGCCGAGGACGGCAAGCCCGTGATGGAAGCCTCCTACAAGAACGACAAGCTCAACGGCTGGAAAAAAGAGTTCGACGCCGCCGGCGCGCTCAAGCTGGAGAACTATTACGCCGACGACCACATGGCCGAACCCCCCAAGCCCGCCGGCGAGGCCGGGCCGCCCAAAGAGGCGGACTCGATGGTGACGGTAAAGACGCTGGCGCTGGCGCGCGGCGAGCGCTTCTCTTTCCAGCTTAACGGCAAATATATAGGCAAAGCCCACCTGGACAAGGATTTCAACATCATCAGCCAGGACGGCAAGATCCCCGATGGCGCGATAAAGGTTTACTCCCGGGACGGCAAACTGCAGAAAGAATTCGTCTTCGAGAACAACGCCGTAAAGCTGCTGCGCGTCTACGAGCCCGGCGGCCCCATGAAAGCGGAATACGCCTACAAGGAAGACAAGGCCATAAAGAAGTAACGCGCGCCAGCCCGCGGGCGCAAAAAAAGGCCGTCCCCGTTATGGGGACGGCCTTTTTAAATACTGGGCCCGGTAGGACTTGAACCTACGACCCAGCGATTATGAGTCGCTTGCTCTAACCAACTGAGCTACGGGCCCGAAAATCTGCATTGCCAGCTGAATAATCATTCTACCAATTTACCCGCAGGGTTTCAAACTTACACCCGCGCGCGCCTTTTAGATAAACCCGGCCGCTTCGCCTCAGGCGGACTCCACCACCCGCTGTTTTGAAAAATACAGGAAATAGGCCGCCGCGGTCAGCAGCGCCATGCCAAAAGTAATTACCGCGTACTGGAAGATTATGCCGTTGAACAGGGCCTGGCCCGCGGCCGTCCTGGTCAGCGCGGTAAGCATTACCTGGGCCCCGCAGAAGCAGTAAAGGACTACGGCCACCCCCCGCTCATCCTTGGCGCTGAGCATGAACATGCCGTTGACGCCGGCGAAAAGAACCTCACCCGCGAGCGTTATCATGAACGCCGCGCCCATCTTCCAGGAGGCCAGCGAGGCCAGGACCTGCGGCGCGAACACGGCCGCCGCGGCCAGCATGAACAGCGCCGGCACGATAAAAGCGCTGAGGACCAGCCCCGCCACCTTGCCCCAGAATATCTCTGCCAGGCTGGCCGGGGAGCACAGCGTCATCTCCAGGGTTTTCGCTTTTTTTTCTTTGAAGAAAACGGTCTGCGCGAAAAGAAAAACGCTTAAATACCCGGCGAACGCCAGGCCGTTCAGAACCAGCGCCATGCTGACGAAATCCGCCGTTTCCGGCGTAAGGGCGGAACCGGACAGGCCCCGCAGCAGCAGGACGGCGGCCAGGGAAAAAAGGAAAGACAGCAGATATATAAGGGGCTGCCTTGCCCCCTCCTTCAGCGTCCGCAGGGCGAAATGCCGGTAATAATTCACGCGAGCACCGCCTTCTCCCTGGTTATAAGCCTGTAGAACCCGGACCAGAGGGAGAAGAAACCGAGAGCGCAGACGGCGGCCAGGAAGAGAGGGAGCCAGGAAGGAATATCCAGCCGGAGCCTGGTGAACATAAGCGGCGCGATGAACATCAACCCGACCGCCAGCAGCACTCCCTGCAGCTGATCGGAGTCCTTACGGCGCAGAGCCAGAATTACGGCGCCGAATAGGACGGACCCGGCAAAGGCCGTCGCCGCCGCCAGCGCCGAATAAAAACCCGGCCCGTACGGAACTGCGCCGAACCTTAAACCTATGACTAAAAAATGCAGGGCGAGATTCGCGACACTGAAGAGCAGACAGGTAAAGTAAGAGGTGACCGCCAGTTTGCGCAGCGACAGCGGCGAGGCCAGCATCAGTTCCACCATGCCGTAGCTCCTGGGTTTTACCAGCACGAAGCCGATGCAGATGCCGCCGAACATGGTGAGCGCCGCGGCCGCCACGAAAAGCCCGTAATTGGTCCAGAGCGCCGCATCCGCGGAGGCCGCGGACGCCAGGCCTTTTTTAGCGAAGACGAAGCCGGTCAGTACCCAGTGGCAGATCAGCGCCTGCCACAAAGACGTTTTGTCACCCAGCAGGGCTTTCAGCTGGAACCTTAACAGGGAGAGGTCTACGCTATTTCTCATTTTTCTTCAGCGACTCGAAATAGATGTCCTCTAACGTCGCCCGGTCTTTCCTGAACTCGTCCAGCCCGACGCCGGCCTTGGCGCAGGCGGCGGCGGCTGCTTCCATGGAGACCTCGGCGGCGCAGTCCAGCTTAAGCTCCCGCCCCGCCAGTTCATGCCCCGCGGCTCCGAGAGAGGCGCAGACGGCGGCCACGGCCTGGGCGGCCGGGGCGGCCTCCAGGACCAGGGTGCAGAGCCCGACCTTCCGGAACGATTCCCTCAGCACGGACAGTTCCCCGGAAAGTTTCACGCGGCCCTTTTCGAGTATGATCACGTCGTGCGCTATCTGTTCCACCTCATTGAGGTCGTGAGAGGTGAGGAAGATGGAAACCTTTTCTTTCTCCGACAGCTGGCCGAGGAAATCGCGCATGATTATGCGGGCCTCGGGGTCCAGGCCGCTCATCGGCTCATCGAGAAAAAGCAGCTTCGGCTGATGCTGCACCGCGCGGATCAGCGCCAGCTTCTGCGTCATGCCCTTGGAGTATTCTTTGACCTTTTTACTCCCGGCTTCCGCCAGGCCGAGCCGCGCCAGCAGTTCCCTGGCGCGGGGCTCGAAGATCTTCTCCTCCAGCCCGTAAAGCCCGGCGTACAGCCGCAGGTTCGCCATCGCGTCCAGGTCGGCGTAAAAGCCGGGGGCGTCCAGGCAGACCCCCACGTCCCGCCGCAGCCTGTCGAACTCCACCGAAGCCGTATCACAGGGCGAACCGAAGTAGCGTATCTCCCCGGAATCGGCCTTCAGCAGCCCCAGCAGCGCCCGTATGGTGGTGGTCTTGCCGGCGCCGTTGTGCCCTAGATAGGCCAGCACGCGCCCGGCCCTGAGAGTAAAACTCACCCCCTCAACCCCCGTAGAGGGGCTGAATTTCCTGGTAAGGTTTTCTACTTTCAGTATTTCCATTACGCTGACCTTCGGCGGCCGGATTCCCCCTTTGTCAGGGCTGCATCGGCTCCTGCGTGTTCCCGCAAACCTTATTCTCCGGCGAGTTTCTCACGTACTTCATAACGCCGGTCTTTTCCAGCCACTTACACCCGTGCAATTCATTGCCACGCTTGATCCCCCTGAGTATGCAGTTGCCGCAATACCTCAGGTGCTTGCAATCACCGCAGATCTCCTGCTTGGGGGCGTGCACTTTGGCGAAGAAATTCCCCACGCCGGACTTGAAAAGTTCAGTAAAGGGCAGCTTGTTCACATTCCCTATATCTATCACGCCGCCGGCGAACATGGCGCAGGGGCGGACTTCGCCGTCCGGGCCGACCACTACGGTGCGGTGGATTGTGCCGCAGTTCATGGACTTCAGGGCATTGACCTGTTCGACGCTCAGGAAGTTTATGAAATCCTTGTGCTCTTCTTTCAGCCGCCCTTCGTATTCCAGCCTCTTCATCGTCGCCTCTGCCGTCGCCTTGCGGCCCTCGGCGCTTACCCCCTCGCCCCGGCCCACATCCATGACGTGGTTATAGGTAAAGGTCCTCGCGCCGTATTTCCTGGCCAGCTGTATGGTCCCTTCTATGTCGTAGTTGTTCTCGTCCGTGACCGACATGGCGGTGCGGTAGAGGAACCCGTTCTCGCCCAGCAGACGCATGGCGTTGATGGTCTTATCGAACGCTCCCTCTTTCCCGCGGAATTTGTCGTGACATTCTTTGTGGTCACTGTCCAGGCTGATATTAAAGATCAGGGACTTCTTGTTCTTAAGCAGCTTCTGTATCGCCTCTTCCTGCAGATAGTACCCGTTGGTCAGTATGGCCACCAGGTTCATGTTCTTGCAGGCAAAATCCACTATCTCGAAAAAATCCGGGTGCAGCATCGGCTCTCCGCCGGTCAGCTCCACTATGGAACCGCCATTTTCACGCAGGGCGGTTATATATTCCTTGATCTTCGCCAGGTCCAGACGCTTATGCAGGTCCGGAGAACTTTCCCGGTAACAGTGTTTACACCTGTAGTTGCACTGGTCTGTGAGCTCGAAAGTGATGTGATTCGGGTAGTAGTGTTCATACGACCCCGCGATGTGCGCGTCGCTTTTGATCTTCTCCGGCCCGGACACGATCATCTCTTCTTTTTCCGCGGCGGCAAAGAAGGCCGCGGCGGCCTCCTTGGAAAGAATATTGTCGGGATAAAGCCGGTTGTGCTTCGCCAGCATCTCTTCGGTCGTCAATTGACCGTCGCAAAGCTCCAGGATCCTGGCGCCGTCCATGTTCACGGTCTTTCGGTATTTGTTTTTCCAGTTGCCGTCGTCCTTGACCGTCTTTACCAGGCTGGCGCCGGAGGGCCGCCGCTGAAAAGTCATGTTGTTGGACAACGCGATATATTTTTTCATGTTTTTGATCCTTTTGCCTTAAAAATCCGCCCGGTATTCCGGCCTCTTCACGCTACGGCATCAGAAGTAGACGACCGTAGCCACCGAGGCCACAGCCGCGGTTATCGGAGACGACGCTTCCATGCAGGTTATGCAGTCGGAGCATTGATCGCAGGCCCCGCATTCCTGCCCTCTTGTTTCTGTTATCATTGGATTAGACATATTACTATTTTCCTTTATTCCTCTTCGAATACTTTCCCCCGGGACAACCTTCTATCCCGGCTCTTACTTCCGGCCGCGCAGCCTTGGCCCGCAGCCGGAAGCCCGGTTTTGCCATACTTTTAAAAGTAATGGGTGGTGATCGCACCGGCCACGCCGGCCGCTATCTGGAACGGGTTAGACCCGATCAGGCACTCGCCGCAATCAGCGCAGTCGCCGCAGGCGCCGCAGTCCACTTCTTTATTCGCAGTTATCATCGGATTAGACATAGTTTTT
>MGTU01000019.1:0-19236 GCA_001799615.1 Elusimicrobia bacterium GWA2_61_42
CTTGTAGAGGCGGTCGCGCAGCTGCGTGGCGGTGACGAACTTGCCTTCGCGGCCGGAGAAAGGCCCGTCGTTGGCGTAGAATTCCATGGCGAGGGTGGGCTGTTCTATCTCCAGGCCGGGAAGCAGGCCGGGGTTCTCGACGTCGGAGACGGTGTCGCCGACCTCGATGCCTTCAAGGCCGGCTATAGCTATGATGTCGCCGGAGCGGGCTTCCTTGATCACGATGCGCTCGAAGTTCTTGTAGCCCATGAGCTGCATGACCTTGCGGGTCCTGGCGGGGACGGTCGCGCAAGCTATGGAGACCTGCTGGCCGGAGGCTATCTTGCCCTGCACTATGCGGCCTATGGCGATGCGGCCGGTGTAGGAGCTGTAGTCGAGCATGGTTACCAGCAGGCGGAGCGGCTGGTCGTCCAGGTCCAGGGGACCGGGGACATGCTTGATGATGGTTTCGAACAGTGGCTTCAGGTCGTTGTTCTTGACCTTGTAGTCCATGGTGGCCCAGCCGTCGCGGCCTACCGCGTAGACCACGGGGAAGTCCAGCTGCGCGTCGCTGGCGCCGAGTTCCATGAACAGGGCGAAGACCTTGTCCAGGGTGGCGTGCGGGTCGCAGTTGAGGCGGTCGATCTTGTTGACCACCACGATGGGGCGCAGGCCGAGGGCCAGGGATTTTTTCAGCACGAAGCGGGTCTGCGGCATGGGCCCGTCGAGGGCGTCCACCAGGAGCAGCACGCCGTCCACCATGCGGAGCACGCGTTCGACTTCGCTGCCGAAGTCGGCGTGGCCGGGGGTGTCAACGATGTGGATGGTGGTGGCGCCGAAGCGCACGGAGGTGTTCTTGGAAAGGATGGTGATGCCCCGCTCTTTTTCGAGGGGGTTGGAGTCCATGATGCAGATGGCCTCTTCGCCGGTCTTGTCGTGGAAGGCACCGGTCTGCTTGAGCATGGCGTCCAGCATGGTGGTTTTGCCGTGGTCGACGTGGGCGATGATGGCGATGTTGCGCAGGTCGGGCCGGCGCTTGGCGTTGTCTTGTTGCATGTATTAGTGGTCTCCTTAAAAAATCTGCGTGTCGCGGCGGCGCTTGGCCGGTTACCGGTTGACGGCGCCTTCGCCGGCGGCCTCTATGGCCCTGAGTTCCTCTTCGAAAGCGGCTATTTTGGCTTCCAGGGCGGTGATCTTGTCGCCCAGCTCTTTTACCTGCTTGTAATCGGAGTGGATCTCGGGGGCGGACATTTTGGCGGCGAGGCTTTCTACCGTTTTGCGGGAGTAGGCGATCTCTTTTTTAAGGGTCTCGGCGCGGCGCGTCTTCTTGCGGGCTTCGGATTCCTGGCGCTTCTTCTCTTCCCAGTCGGCGTTGTCGGCTTTGGGCGCTTCCTGCGGCGCCGCTTTCTTCCTGGCGGCCGAGGCTTCCTGGTGCATCTGGTCCTGGCGGTAGCGGAAGTAATCGTAGTTGCCGGGATACACGGTGGTCTTGCCCTGTTCTATGTGCACCACGGAATCGGCCAGGGCGTTTATGAAGTAGATGTCGTGGCTGATGAAGCAGAGGGTGCCTTCGAAATCCTTCAGGGCGGTTACCAGCGCGTCCACGCTGGCCATGTCCAGGTGGGTGGTGGGCTCGTCCATCAGGATGACGTTGGGCGGGTCCATCAGCAGCTTCACCAGCATCAGGCGGCTTTTTTCACCGCCGGAGAGCACCTCGGTCTTCTTGTAAACGTTGTCGCCGGGGAACAGGAAGGTGCCCAGCACGGTCCTGACCGCCAGCTCCGGGTTCATCCGGTCGTTGTCCATGGCTTCCTGCAGCACGGTCTTGCGCGGGTCCAGGATGCCCTCGCGGTGCTGGGAGAAATAGCCGGTCTTCACGTTAAGGCCCAGCACGCGCTCGCCGGAGTCCGGCTCTATCACGCCGGCCAGCATTTTTAAAAGGGTGGACTTGCCGGCGCCGTTATGGCCGAGGAAGGCCATCTTCTGCCCGCGCTGCAGCTCGAAGTCGAAATTTTCGTAAACCTTTATGGGGTCCTGGTCGGGCACGTTATAGATCTTGCTGATGCCCTTGAGCTCCAGCACCTTGGTGCCGGTGCGGCCGGGCTGCGGAAAGCGCATCTTTACCGTCTTCACTTCCTGGATCAGCTCTATGCGCTCCAGCTTTTCCAGGCGCTTTATCATGCTCTGCACGCGGGAAGCGGTGGAGACGCGCGCGCGGTTGCGGGCGATGAAGTCCTCCATCTGCGCTATATCCTCCTGCTGCAGGCGCCAGGCCGAGTAAACCTTTTCCTTCTCCGACTGGCGCTGGGCCAGGAAATTTTCGTAGTCGCCGTGGTAGACGCGCAGGGTCTTGTCCTGCAGGGAAACTATGGCGTTGCAGATCTTGTTGATGAAGTCGCGGTCGTGGGAGATGACGAAGATGGCGCCCTGGTAGCGGCCCAAATATTCTTCCAGCCAGATCAGCGAGTCCAGGTCCAGGTGGTTGGTGGGCTCGTCCAGCAGCAGCAGGTCGGGCTTCTTCAGCAGCAGCTTGCCCATGGCCACGCGCATGGCCCAGCCGCCGCTGAGCGTGTTGACCTTGCGGGGAAAATCGGTGACCTTGAAACCGAGGCCCATCAGGATGGACTTGCCCTCGGCCTCTATACGGCCGTCGTAGTCCTCCACGCCGTCCAGGGTTTCCTCTATCACGGAGCGTTCGGAAACGGGCGGGTTCTCCTGAGGGAGGTAGCCTACCACCACGCCTTTTTTGAACTGGATCTCGCCGTCGTCCGCTTCCTCGGCGCGCAGCATCATCTTGAAAAGCGTGGATTTGCCGGCGCCGTTGGGGCCGACCAGGGCGAAGCGCTCCCCTTCGTTTATCTGCAGGGAGGCGTCCTCGAAAAGGACCTGGTTACCGAATGATTTGTTTACGTTCCTGAGGGTTATCATAGAAGCACGGCCCGCCTTGCGGGTTATTTAGCAGTAAAAATTGCCGGGAACTGACAGAGCTAAGGACAAAGCCTACCGGGAACTGCCGAGATTATATTTTAGCATTTTCCGGCCCTTTTATAAAATAAAAGGCCCCGCCTTCGCCGGCGGGGCCCCTTAAAACCGGCTTGCGCCGTTTTTAGAATTTCAGCGTCAGCATGACGCGGGCGTCGTTGTATTTGTTGGGATTTACGGCGTCCTCGTCCTGGGTCACGCGGCGCAGCGCGGCGTCCAGGCAGAGACTTTCCCCTTTGAACCCTACGCCGGCGGCCATGGTATTGTTAAGAATGTCGTCGCTGCCGGCCTGCCCTTCCTCCACCAGCTTCTGGTACGAGGCCCTCACGGCGAAACCGGGCAGCAGCCACAGCTCGGCGCCGCCGGTGATGGTGCGGTAATCCTGGTCGTCCTCGTCGTCGAGAGCGCCGTTCTGGATATTTTCCATGTGCGTGCTCAGCAGCTGGGCTTCCGCCCCGAGCATGAGCCGGCCGCCGAACAGGTTGAGGGCCGCCCCGGCGGTTTTAAGGTCGTGGTCATATTCCGTATCCTGGGTGAGGGCGCCTACGGTGCCGCCGGGAGCGTACAGGAACCTGGAATACTCCAGCCCCAGGGTCACCGGGATGGCGTCGAACTTCCACTCCAGCCTGGCCCCCAGCTCTTTCTGGTCGGCTTCATAGTCGAACTTGGTGCCGGCCCAATCCGCTTCTCCGGAGAGCTTGGCGAAAGAACCGCGCACCGCGGCCGTCAGCCCCTTAAAGGGCTTCAGCAGGGCGTGAACCCCGAGTGAAGGCCCTTTCAGCGGCAGCTCGGCGTTGACGCTCTTCATTTCCACGCCGTGGGAAACATAGTCCAGGGTAGCGCCCAGTTCATAAAGATCGGTGCGCAGCATCAGGCCGCCGCCCAGGGAGTTGTTAGAGGTCTCCATCTCGGCGTCCGCATCTTCGGACTTGTTCAGGTTGGCGTGGGCCCCGAAAGCCAGGCCGTCGCCGCCGAAAGAGAACCCCGCCCCGGCGGAAGTTTTCTTATATTCATCGTCGCCGCCGGGAGTCTCGCTTTTCTGCGCGATCGAGAGGCCTTCCAGTTCGAAAGCCCCGACGCGGGCGTAAGCTCCGAAGCGCCGGCCGCTGTCGTCGTTCTTAACGGCGCCGGTATAGGATTTCCCGCTGGTGAGCCCGGCTTCGGCCTTCAGCGTGGAGGCGTCCCGCTTCATATCGGCCCTGTTATCCGCCCAGTTCTCGAAAGTAAGCTGGTTATTCTCGTCTTCTATGGCCACCGTCATCTGCAGGGCGCTTACGCGCGCGCTCTGGAACCGCTCGCCGCGGTCGCGGTAAGGCCTGACTATCGACTGGAATTTCCCGGTCTGCAGGTCCAGCAAAGGCCGGATATCATAGAACCACTGCGCGGAAGCCGAAGCGGGCACGCCCAGCGCCAGCAAAGCTAAAAGTATCTTTTTCATCGTCCCCCCTCCTGAAAATAAATAACGCTGAAAGTATATCAATTCGCCTGATGACATTAAAGCGCAAAAGATATACACTACGCTTTAGCACAACGGAGGCTTTTATGACAGAAACCATGATGAACATCGGCTGGGCCGTGATTTTCTCGCTCATAGGGGGCACGGCCGGGTCTTTCCTCCTGATCTGGTTCTCTTCTCGCATCCCCAGGATCTTCGACAAGATCACCCCCAACATGGACGAGGGCAAAGAGATCATCCGGGGCAACCGCACCGTGGCGGATTATTTCGGGCGCATCGTCTCCGCCGCCATCCTGGGCGTAAGCGTGATCATAGCGGCGGCGGTCCTGGGCGGCCTGATAGCTGCCCTCCACTAAACCGATGAGATACCTGCTGCTGGCTGCGATAATAGCGCTGCCTTCCGCGCCGGCCCAGGCCAGGGCGGGCGGGGGCGGCGGCGGAGGCGGCGGGGGCTGCTTCGCCGCCGGCACCATTGTGGCCACCACCGCGGGAGGCATCCCCATAGAGGACGTGCGCCGCGGCGACATGGTCCTGGCCTACTCCGAAAGCGGCCTCATGCAGGTGCCGGTCCAGAATTTCATCAAAGAGCGGTCCCGGCTGCTCACGCTGACCGCCGCCAACAAAGCGGTGCTGCGCACCACCAACGAGCACCCGCTGCTTACCCGCGGCGGGTTCGTTGAGGCCGGCAAACTGAAGCGCGGCGAGGAAATAGGCATAATGCGCGACGGGCGCCTGGCCTGGGTAAAAATAAAAAAGATCAAGTACGGCGGGGAAACCGACGTCTACAACCTGGAAGTGGCCCCGCCGCACACCTTTATAGCCGACGGCTTCATAGCGCACAACAAAGGCGGGGGCGGATACAGCTACCGCAGCGGCAGGTCCAGGAGCGGCAAGGGCGGCATCTCCGACATTTCCACTTTCATGACCATGGCCCTGGTGGTCATGGTGATGCTGGTCAGGACAAAGGAGCGCTTTTTCGACAAAGGAACTCCGGAGCGGTTATTCTCGCGGCAGAACGTGGAAGCCCGCGCCGCCGAAACCCGCGCGATAATGGAAAGCCTGGCTTCAGCCGACCCTTCCATGAGGCCCGCCGGCCTGGAAGCCATGGTCAGGGAATCTTTCCTGGCCGTGCAGGCCGCCTGGCAGGCGCGCGACTATTCCCCCCTGCGCGGCCGCCTGGCGCCGGAACTTTACGCCGGGCACAGCGCCAAAGTGGAAAGCCTGCGCGCCCGCGGCGAGATCAACATGATGGAAGACGTCACGGTAAGCGGCCTGGATTTCGTCCACGTGCGCTTTCCGGCGGACCCGGCCGCCAGGTCCTTCACCGCGCTGATAACGGCTTCCGCCAGGGACTATACCATCGGTGAAGTCAACCATAACCCGCTGCGCGGCAGCCGCGACCTAAAAACCTTTCAGGAGTTCTGGACCTTCGGGCGCTTCAACGGCAACTGGGCCCCGGCGCGGATCAACCAGACTACCGACGAGTATATCCTGACCGCGCCCAACCTGCCGGCGGCGCCGGTGCGGTCAGGGGCAGCCATGCCCGCAGCCGGGCCGGCGATCGCCGCGGCGGCGCAGGCGCTGCCCATAGCCGCGGCCGGGCTGTTTGCCCAAAACGCTGTTCCCGCCCCGGAGAAGCCGCGGAGGTTCGACTCCTCCGGCGATCCCTGGGACAAACAAAAGATGGAAATAGCCGCCACGCTGGCTTTCCAGAACGTCTACGGGGCCTGGGAAAAAGGCCGGCCGGAAGAGCTGCAACTGGACGGGCTCCTGCCGGAAGCCGCGGCGAAACTTAAAAAAATGATGGCCTCGGCGGCGGGCGAAGAGCTCAGCTTCGAATTCAAGGACCTCTACACGCGCAAAGCGGAGATCGTGCTGACCTCGCGCGCCGACAAGAACGCCAGCCGTATGGACGAATTCACGGCCAGGATAAACGCCAGCGCGGCGCGCGCGCTCAGCCGGGAGGGAAAGCCCCTGCACCGCGACGCGGCCCCGCAGCCTTTCACGGAATACTGGGTATTCGCGCGCAGCGGCGATAAATGGAAATTCTGCGAAATACTGCCCAGGATGAAACAGGAAGGCGGCGAAGACTGCCAGGCCGACGTGGCCCCCACGCCCGTGCAGCTGGAATGGTACTGGCAAAGCTGACGCGGCGTCAGCCTATCAGCCTCACTTTGTAGCCGGCGGCCTCCAGCTCGGTCTTGAGAAAATCCCGGCGGTCGCCCTGTATTTCCAGCACGCCGTCCTTTACCGTCCCCCCCACGCCAAGCCGCTTCTTTAATTTTTTAAGCAGCTCTTCCTTGCCGGCCGGGTGCATCGGAAGTTTCTCCACCAAGGTCAGCCCGCTGCCCTTGCCGGTGCGGCGGAAGGAAACGCGCACCGGCTCCGTCTGCGTCCTTTTTCTCAGTTCTCCGGCCAGCCCCTCCGGGCAGGCGCAGGGCGTTTTGCCGCAGTTGGGGCAGTTCACTTTGCCGTCGGGCCCCGTTGAATAGACCAGCCTGTCGTTATCGCCCATAGTTCCCCCTAAAAATTAGACACGTTCCACTCCGCCTCTTCTTCCTCCGGCGGCGCCGCGGCCGCCGCGGGAGGCGGCGGTTTTACCGCGGCCATGCGCTTCCAGCGCCCGGTCCTGTAGTAAAGGGCGGACAGCGTCAACCCCACTATCCAGGCCAGGGGCATGCCCCACCAGATCCCGTCGGTGCCCAGGCGGCCGGACAGGTAGACGGAAACGGGCACCCTTATCCCCCACAGCGCCAGGATGGTCACTATCATGGGGACAAAAGTATCCCCGGCGCCGCGCAGCGCCCCGTTAATGACGAACATGCTGGAAAATACGATATAAAAACCGCCGACTATCAGCAGGTAGCGGCTGCCGATGCTGACCACGGCCGGGTCGGAGTTGAACATCGAGATGAGGTGCCAGCCGAAGACCACCACGGCCAGCGTGGTAAGCAGCGAGGTGGCGCCCGAGATATACAGCGCCATCTTCAGCCCTTTTTTAACGCGCTCCATTTTGCCCGCCCCTATGTTCTGCCCCACAAAAGTGGAGATGGCGATGGACAGGCTCATGGCCGGCATCACGGCGAAAGTGTCCACGCGGCCGGCCGCGGTAAAGGCCGCCACGGCGTCCGTGCCGAAGCCGTTTACCAGGCGCGTCACCGCCATCATGCCGCCCGCCACCAGCATGTTCTGCACTCCCGACGGCAGGCCTATGGCCAGGCTTTTTTTAAGGATGGCGCGGTCGAACTCGAAGCCTTTGATCCTGAACTTCAGCACCGGGTGCGTCCTGTTGAGGTAGACGATGGCCAGCAGGAAAGAAACGGCCTGGGCTATTACCGTGGCCCAGGCGGAGCCGGCTATGCCCCAGCGCAGCACGGTCACAAAAAGCAGCACCAGCGCTATATTAAGGATAGTGGAGAAGACCATGAAGTAAAGCGGCGTCTTCGAGTCCCCCAGGCCGCGCAGCACCGCGCTGATAGAGTTGTACCCGAAAAGGAAGATCAGCCCGGCGAAGGTGATGCGCAGGAAGGTGAGCGCCTGCGGCAGGATCTCGGCCGGGGTATTGAGCAGCACCAGGATGCTCTTTGAAAAGAACAGGCCCGCGGCCGTCATCAGCAGCGAGGAAAAGAACAGGAACAGGTAGGAAGTGTCTATGGCCCGGCGCACGCGGGCCATATCTTTGGCGCCGAAGTACTGGGAGATAAGGATGGAGAACCCCATGGTGGCCCCGATGATGAGGGACACCAGCAGGAAAATTATTGGAAAACTGGCGCCCACCGCGGCCAGCGCGGACTTGTCGATAGCCCGGCCCACTATAATGCTGTCCACGACGTTATAGGACTGCTGGAACACGTTGCCTATCAGCATAGGCACGGTAAAATTCCAGAGCAGCCGGCCTTCGCTGCCGGTGGTAAGGTCCTTCATCGCGCGGCGGCTTCTTTCGCCAGCAGCTCCCGCAGGGCGGCCATGTCGGCGCGGAAGGCGGGGCTTTTTTTATAACGGCGGTAAAGTTTTTCGGCCAGCCGCTTGCCCGCCTTTATATCGGAAGGATGGTGCACGCCGCCTATCACCCGGTCCAGGGCGGCGGCGTCGGCGCGAGCGAAGAATTCTTTCTTCCGGGAGGGGACCAGGTCCGCCAGGAGCAGCGCGAACAGCCGCGAGATGGTGGCATGGCCGCTGGGATAGGCCAGGCCGCCTATGCGGCCCAGGCAGGGCTCCAGCGCGGCGTCGCGCAAAAAAGGGCGGGGGCGCTTGAACATGTCCTTGATATCCGCGGCCGCGCCGTCGGTTTCGGTCTTTACCCTTTTGAGGATAGCGGAGGCGGCCGGCGGCAGCGGGCGCGGGAAGGGGCTGAGGTCACCGAAAAATTCCTCGTAGCCGGCGTGCGCGCCCGCGTTGGCCCTGGCGCAGTCTTCCGGCGTGCGCTTCAGCTGCCACTCCCTGAGCGCGGCCAGGTCCGCCTTGTCTTTTTTGGAGCCGGCTTCGGGCGGCGCGGGGAAATCCGGCAGCTGCTGCTGCTCCGCGGTGATGTAATAGGTAGTGCGCGGGATCACCCACTCTTCGCAGAACAGGGAAACGGGCAGAAGCAGCGCGGCGGCCAGCGCCAGCAGGGTCTTTTTGATCGGCATAAGTTAAATTGTACAAAAAGGGCGCGGGTATTCCCCCCCGCCATGGGAAAAAGTTATACTTATACAAATTTGGTAAAACCCGGAGGAACTATGAGCAACGCGATCAAGGAGAAAGCAAAAACCATGAAGAAAGATTTCAAAGTCAGGGACATGAGCCTGGCCGCCTGGGGCCGCCGCGAGATAGAGATAGCGGAAAAAGAAATGCCCGGCCTGATGTCGCTGCGCGAGAAATTCGGGACCAGGAAGCCCCTTAAAGGCGCGCGCGTGATGGGCTCGCTGCACATGACCACCCAGACCGCCGTCCTGATAGAGACGCTGGCCGCCCTCGGCGCCGAAGTGCGCTGGTGTTCCTGCAATATTTTCTCCACCAGCGACCAGGCCGCCGCGGCCATCGCCGCCACCGGCATCCCCGTGTTCGCCTGGAAGGGCGAGACGCTGGCCGAATACTGGTGGTGCACCGAGCGCGCGCTGGATTTCGGCGGCGGCAAGGGCCCCCACCTCATAGTGGACGACGGCGGCGACGCCACCATGATGATGCACCGCGGCGTGGCGGCGGAAGACAATGCCGGGATCCTGAACGCTAAAGCCGACTGCGAGGACGAGCAGGAACTCAACAAGTGCCTGAAAGCCATCCTCAAGTCCTCCCCCAAGCGCTGGCACCTGGCCGTGAAGGACTGGAAGGGCGTCTCGGAAGAGACCACCACCGGCGTGCACCGCCTGTACCAGATGCACGAGGCGGGCAAGCTGATGGTCCCCGCCATCAACGTCAACGATTCCGTGACCAAGTCCAAGTTCGACAACCTGTACGGCTGCCGCGAGTCCCTGGCGGACGGCATCAAGCGCGCCACCGACGTAATGATAGCCGGCAAGGTGGCCGTGGTCTGCGGCTACGGCGACGTGGGCAAAGGCTCGGCCAAATCCCTGCGCGGCTTCGGCGCGCGCGTGATCGTGACCGAGATAGACCCCATCTGCGCGCTGCAGGCCGCCATGGAAGGCTTTGAAGTCAAGACCGTGGAGGACACCCTGGGCGAAGGCGACCTGTACGTCACCACCACCGGCAACAAGGACATCATCCGCCTAGAACACATGCTCAAGATGAAGGACCAGGCCATCGTCTGCAATATCGGCCATTTCGACAACGAGATCCAGGTGGAAGCCCTCAAGCACGCCAAGGGCGTGAAGATGGTCAACATAAAGCCCCAGGTGGACCGCTTCGACCTGCCCAACGGCCGCTCGATGTACCTGCTGGCCGAAGGCCGCCTGGTGAACCTGGGCTGCGCCAAAGGCCACCCGTCCTTCGTGATGAGCAATTCCTTCACCAACCAGACGCTGGCCCAGCTCGAGCTTTGGACCAACAAAATGGCCGTGGGCGTGTACCGCCTGCCCAAGCACCTCGACGAGGAAGTGGCCCGCCTGCACCTGGAGAAGATCGGCGTGAAGCTGACCAAGCTCACCAAGGCCCAGGCCGACTACATCGGCGTAAAGACGGACGGCCCCTACAAGCCGGACCATTACCGCTACTAAACGCGGAATGAGGCTCAACCTCGGGGAACTGAGGTTTAGCCTCGCTTACACTGCAAAAGCCCGGGGCCGAGACCCCGGGCTTTTTTGTATTATAACAGCGGGGGACCGATGAAGCTCAGTTTTCTTACCATTAACGCCCACAAAGGCTTTTCCGCGCTCAACAAGCGCTTCGCGCTGCCGGAGCTGCGCGACTGCGTGCGAGACTCGGGCGCGGACATCGTCTTCATGCAGGAAGTCGTCGGCCAGAACCTGCGCCACGCCGAGCGCTACTTCGGCTGGCCGGCCAAGCCGCAGCACGAGTTCATGACCGAGGTCTCCGGCTTCAACCACGCCTACGGCAAGAACGTGGTGTATACCGCCGGCCACCACGGCAACGCCATCCTGTCGCGTTTCCCGATACTGCATTCCGAAAGGGTGGACATCTCCACCAACCGCGTAGAGAAGCGCGGCCTGCTTTACGCCAAGATCCAACTGCCGGAGGGTAAGCCGCCGCTGCACTGCGTCTGCGTGCACCTGGGCCTGCTCTGCGTCTCGCGGGCCAAGCAGTTCAGGAAGATCTGCGAGTTCATACAGCAGGTGGTGCCGGACCACGAGCCCGCCATCGTGGCCGGCGATTTTAACGAATGGCGCAAGCGCAAACGCGACGACCTGGAGACCAAGCTGCTGATGCAGGACGCCGGGCTGAGCCTGCACGGCCGCAAACTGCGCACCTTCCCGGCCGCGCTGCCGGTGTTCCCGCTGGACCGCGTCTACCTGCGCGGCTTCAAGGTGCTCAAGGCCCAGGTGCTCAGCAAGGGCCCATGGAAGGACATTTCCGACCACGCCGCCTTCCTCGCCGAGGCCGAATACAGCTGGCCCCCCCGCTGACCCCCCGCTTTTTATAGAATAGTGTCCATGAACGTGCTCCCGATACTGCTCAGTGCGCAGGAGATACTTAACGCCGCGGCCAAGAGCCGCAGGCTGATAGTTTCTTCTCCCCCGGGCTCGGGCAAATCCACCAAGGTACCCCAGCTGCTGCTCGACAGCGGTAAATTCCCCGGCCGCATAGCCGTGCTGGAGCCGCGCCGCCTGGCGGCGCGCATGCTGGCCGACCGCGTGGCCAAAGAGCGCGGCGGTTCCGCCGGCGGGGAAGTGGGCTACCGGGTACGGTTCGAAGACAAGACCGGCCCGAAAACCCGCGTCGTCTTCGAGACCGAAGGCATACTGCTGCGCGAGCTGGTCTCCGACCCGCTGCTTAAAAAATATTCCGTCATTATCCTGGACGAATTCCACGAGCGGCACCTCCACGGGGACCTCACGCTGGCCGTCTGCCTGGCGCTGCAGCGGGGCCCGAGGCCGGACCTGCTGGTAGTGGTGATGTCCGCCACGCTCGACGAGAAGAAATTGGCCGGCTACCTGGCCCCCTGCGAGACCGTGCTGGCCGAAGGCCGCGCCTACCCGGTGACCATAGCCTACTGCGGGCCGGAAACCGCTAAACTCCCGCCCTGGGAAGCCGCCGCCAGGACCTGCGCGCGCCTGCTGCCCGGGATGAAGGAGGGCCACGCCCTTGTCTTTATGCCGGGCGCCTACGAGATCAACAGGACGGCCGCCGCCCTGGCGGCCCTCCCCGCCCTGGCCGGTTTCGACCTCAGGCCCCTGCACGGCGACATGCCCGCCCGCGACCAGGACGCCGCGCTGGCGCCGTCAGCCGGGCGAAAGATAATAATAGCCACCAATATAGCGGAAACCTCGCTGACCATAGAAGGCGTCACCGCCGTAGTGGACAGCGGCCTGGCGCGCGTGGCCCGCTACGACGGGGCGCGCGGCATAAACACCTTGTTTACCGAGAACATAGCCGCCCCCTCCGCCGCCCAGCGCGCGGGGCGCGCCGGCCGCACCGCCCCCGGCGTCTGCGCCCGCCTCTGGACCGAGCGCGAGAACGCCGGCCGGCCCGTCTCCCTGGAACCGGAAATACTCAGGCTGGACATCAGCGAAGCCCTGCTGACCCTTAAGGCCTGCGGCGTCAGGGATTTCGACGCGCTGCGCTGGCTGGACCCGCCGGCGAAGCCGGACGCCGACCGCGCCCAGCAGCTGCTTAAGGACCTGTGCGCTGTAGACGATAAAGGCGAGCTTACCCCGGAAGGCCGGGCCATGGCCAAATACCCGCTGCACCCGCGCTACGCCCGCATGATGGTGGAAGGCGCGCGGCTGGGCTGCGCTTACGAATGCGCGCTGATAGCGGCGGCCGCACAGGGCCGCGGCCTGTGGCTGGACGAGGGCAGGCAGGCGGAAAGCCGCCATCTGGAACTGCGCTCCGACCTGGCGGCCGTAATAAAAACCCTGCAATTCTGCGCTGATTCGGATTTCGACCCTTATACCTGCCAGCGCGCCGGGATAAAACAGGCCGCGGCGCGCGACGCCTGGCGCCTGGCCGGCCGCCTGGCCGGCGGCGCCGGCCCCGGCGGCGGCAAGAACCTGGCCCTGGCCTCCAAATGCTTCCTGCGGGCTTTCCCCGACCGGGTAGCCGCCCTGTTCTCGGCCGAGAAGAACCGCTACCAGCTGCCGGGCGGCAGGCGGGCGCGCCTGAGCCCCAAAAGCGCCGCCGCGGGCGCGGCCCTGGTCTGCGCCGGGGAGGCGCTGGAGAGCCTGCAAAAAGGCGGCGCCGACATCACGCTTTCGTTCGCCGCGGAGGTCAGCGAAAGCTGGCTGAAAGAAGCTTTCCCCGGCGAGATCGAAACCGTCTCGCGCCCCGCCCTGGACGAGACCATGCTGACGCCCGTTACCGAGAACCTGACGTTTTACCGGGGCATAACCATACGCAGGGAAATAACCGCGGCCAAACCGACCAAGCCGTCTTCTGACCTGATCGCGGAAGAATTCATCAGCGGACGCCAGAAGCTGCAGCGCTGGGACGAAGAAGTAGAGGACTGGCTGGCGCGGGTGGAATTCCTGGCCAAAGCCTGCCCCGACCTGGGCCTGGAGCCGCTGGGCGAGGAGGACCTGAAACTGGTGATAGCCGACATCTGCTCCGGCGCGCGCAGCGTAGCCGAAGCGAAAGGCCGGCCTGTAATGCCGGCGCTGCAGGAATGGTTCGGCTGGGAGAAAACGCGGCTGATAGACCGGCACGCCCCGGCGCGCCTGGAAATGCCCGGCGGGCGCAGGGCTAAAATAAAATACCCGCGCGGGCGCGAGCCTTACCTGGAAGCCAAAATACAGGATCTGTTCTCGGTGACGGAAACGCCCCGCGTGGCCGCGGGGCGGGTGCCGCTGGTGGTGCACATCCTCGCCCCCTCCATGCGGCCGGTCCAGGTTACCAAGGACCTTAAAAGTTTCTGGGCGGAAAGCTATCCCAAGCTTAAACCCGCCCTGGCTCGCCGGTACCCCCGGCACAAATGGCTTTAAAAGCCTAGAGCCTGAAGAAATTCCTTATTTTTGAAAGCAGGTCCCGCTGTTCGGTGCCCAGGGCCCGGGCCGCGTGCTCGCCGTCCAGGTGCTCTTTTGCCGCGGCCAGCTCCACGCGCCTTTTAGCGAGCAGGGCCGCTATGCTCTCCGCTATCTCGGGGCGGCTCGCGAGGATGCCGCGGAAACCCTCCCTGTCCAGCCGGTAACACCCCACTTCGCCGTCCGCCACCGCGGTAGCGGAGCGGGGCTCGCCGGTAAGCAGGCCCATCTCGCCCAGGAAATCCCCGGGGCCCAGGGTCTTAACGGCCCTGTAGGAACCACCCTTGCCGGAATAAAGCCGGACCTCGGCTTTCCCGTCGTAAATTATATAAAGCCAGTCGGCCACGGCGCCCTGCCTGGTCATCAGTTCGCCGCCGGCGAACGGGGTAGGCTTAAGCAGGCCCGCCAGGATGGCCATTTCACTCCCGGTCAGCGCCTGGAAGACGTCCACGCCTTTCAGCGCCGCCAGCCGCCGTTCGTTCTCGGACTTGAGGCTCCTCTGGGCTACGGCGTCGGCCCCCTCGGTCAGCACCATGGACCTGACCGGGATAGAGAGCTTTATGCCGGCGCGGGAAAGCGCGTAAAATATTTTGGAGCGCACGGCCGAATCGGTCCGTCCCGGCAGGGAAAGATCCGACAGGTAATAGCGGAGCTCGTAGGCCACGCAGTTGGGCTGAAACTCTTTAATGGCGCAGTAAGGCGCCGGCGAGGCGGCTACGCAGGGAGGCGGATCTTCTTTCAGGCCCTGGTCCACCGCGCTGATGACTTCCCCGGGGGTACGGTCATAATAAACGCTGAACGAGACCGCGCGGAAGCGGGTATCCCCGGCCGCGCGCCCGAGCACGGTGACGGGGCTTTTCATCAGGATGATATTGGGGATCACCACCAGGTCGCCGTCGAGGGTTTCCAGCGTGGTCTGGCGCCACCGTATTTCGCGCACTATGCCCTCGTATTTTTCCACGCCTATCCAGTCCCCCGGCATGAAAGCGTTCTCCAGGTGCAGCACCATGCCGCCGATAACGTTGCCCAGCGTGTCCTGCAGCGAGAAGGCCACCACGCCGGTGACTACGGCGGAAGTGGCCAGGACGCCGCTGAGGTTGGCGCCGGAAGCGGAAATTACCGCCAGGCCGCCCGCCGCGTAAGCGCCGGCCAGGATAAGGTCCTCTACGAATTTGGAAATGCCGGCCTTGACCTTGGGGAGGATAACCGAGAAGACGAAGCAGCCGGCCACGTTTATGGCGGCTATCACGGCCAGCAGGCGGGAGACCAGCGTGGCCAGTTTTAAAAGTCCGCCGCCGGCGCCGCCGCCGGCCAGGAAGTCGGTAGCCAGAATGCCCAGAAGCGAACACACGGCCAGGAAAGCGGTCAGCCCCAGCCTTTTACGCGAGGCAGGATCGGCGCGGTAGAGGAAAACCAGGCAAAGGAAAATAACGGTATAGAAACTTATGATCCAGGGACCGAACAAAGCTGAGATATTTTGCATGCGTATATTGTAGGAAATACTGGGGCGGGAGTGAAAAAAGCCGGAGGTTTATGCTAGGATAAGAGCATGCAGTGTGCGGAAACCACCAGGAGAAAAAACAAATGAAAATCATATCAGCCTTAACCCTTGCAGCCTGCCTTGTCCCGTTCGCCGCGGCGCAGACCCCTCCCCCCGCGGTCCAGCCCGAGCAGGCCGTCGCCGCCCCGGCCCAGCCCGCCGCGAAAATGACCATTGAAACCCTCAAAAAGAACCACATAGACGCGGTTTCCACGCTCAGAAAACAGCAGGTGGACGAGATGAAAACTTTCAGGGAAACCCTGAAGGGCAAAACCGCGGAAGAAAAGAAAAAAGCCGTGGAAGCCAAGAAAGCCGAATTCAAAGCCGCGGTAAAGGCGCTGCAGGCCGACCACAAGGCCCAGATCGAGCAGTTCAAGAAAGACAATCCCAAGCCGACCAAGAAAGACGTGATGAAGAAAATGAAGCTGTAAACCGCGGCAACGACAACCGCGCCACTAAAATGAACTGCCCGGCGGACACCGATCCTCCGGGCAGTTCATTTAGGAAGGGAAGCTCGTCATACGCCTGCTTCGCCCCCCGAGAAGAATTCAATCAGGTAGATTAGGCAGGTTCCAGATTCCCGCCTGATTTGGTTTGTCTTTTTTGTCCGCAACCGGGAAGTTAACTGTTAATTTACCCAATTTTTCTGCACCTGGCCGGTAACGGCGGCCACTGCCTCTCCGGATTCTACGCTGGCCAGCCTGATATTAAGTTCCAGCACTTTGCCGGGAAGTTCCACCATCCCGCCTATGACCAGCAGGTCGGCGCCCAGCATCTGTCCCACTTTTTTCGCCGACTCCGGGTCGATGCTTCCCGTATTCTGAAGTTTAAGTTCCGCCAGCACTTTCTCTATTTTATCCCGCTCCACCACCCGCAGTGTCCTGCGGTTTATGAGTTCGGTGGTAAAGCGTTCGGTAACGATGTTCCCGTCCGAGGACACGCGGCCGTCGGTATAGGAAAAACCGGCCACCGCGATAGTTTTGCCCTGCCCCTGGTACGCCTTCAGCAGAGAAGTTACTATGGGGCCGTATTCGCCGGCATTCATGGCGCCGCCGGCTGTTATGCCCAGACGGCTGTTGATGGCCGCCCGGAGCATGGCGACCACGGCCGGGTTGCCGCGGTGCTCCGCTATCTCCAGCGGGGTGAGCTCTTCGGGCTGGCTGAAGGGGCTGAAGTTTATCTTAACGGGCAGGCCGCAAGCCGAGGCGACGGCCGTGCCGGGTTCGGGGTTGGCGCCTTTCTGCAGCAGCAGCTGCACCATGGCGGTATTGCCCAGCGCGGCGGCATAATGCAGCGGGGTGCACCTGTAGAAGCCCTGCTCGTTAATGTCCGCGCCGTTCTCGATAAGCAGCCGCGCGGCTTCCACCTGCGAGGAAGTTACGGCGTCATGCAGCGGAGTCGTATGGCCGCTGCGCGCTTTAAGGTTGGCCCCTTTGGCCAGCAGCGTACGCATGGCCGGGATATCTCCCGTGCGCGCCGCCTTATGCAGCGGGCTCGCGCAGCCGCCCGTTAAAATCATCAAAGTCAAAAGTTTGCAGATATTTTTCATTTATCCTCGGACAACGCCGCTTATGCGGACCGCGGAAGAACGGTAATTATTAGCTGCCAAGCACTTTCTCCACCACTTGAATTAACAGGCTTTACTCAACTATACCAAACAAAAAAGACCCCGGCAAAACCGCAGAGTTCTCAGGAAAGCGGAGTCCCTGGCACCCTGATTACTACATTCGGGGCTATTCCATCAGGACAGCCAGTTTTCCACAAGCCGCACGCTTTTGGCGGAGGGGTTAAGTTCCGCACGTATCCCCAGGGGCATAATGAGCTGCGGGTCGGTGTGGCCTATGTCAAAGTTGGCCACAACGGGCAGATCAGGCCGGCCGAACTCTTTCGCTATTAAGCGGAGCAGCGTCTGCTCCAATTTCTCTTTTTCTTCCGACGAATAGCGCATTGGCCGGGAAAATATCAGGCCGTTTATGTTCTCAAAGACGCCGAGCATGCCGTAATTGCGCAGCACCTGGCCTATATACCAGAGCGGCGGCTTGTCTTCGGAGGTCTCCAGGAAGAATATCTTGCCTTTCCAGAAGTCACGGGAGGGCCAGAAGTCCGTAGCCTTCAGCATTTCAAGAACTTCGAGGCAGCCGCCGAACAGCTCGCCCGAGGCGGTGCCGGCGCCCTGGAGCCAATGCCAGCCGTCATTCGCCCGCGGCGGGTTTACCTTCCCGACATTTTCCGCTTTTCCCCAATCAGGGTAGCCTTCGGAGTATTCCTTATACGGCGCATAGACATACGCGGCTTCAGGTTCGAAAAGCATCTTATGAATATGCTCCAGGAAATCAGCGGGCAGACTTTTCGCCTGTGAAAGCCCGGCCATGACCGACGGCCCGTAAAAACTCGCCAGCCCCTGCGTATTCAGGAAGACGTGCAGCGCGGTGGTATCCGAGTACCCCATAAGTATCTTGGGATTGCCGGCTATCACCCGCTTATCAAGAAAAGGCAGCAGCCTGACGGAGTCGTCGCCGCCGATAGAGGCGACGATAGCTTTCACTTCGGGATCGGAAAAGGCGGCGTTGATGTCCCCGGCGCGGAACTTCGGATTCTCCCGCAGGAACCCTGCGTCACGCCTGGCCGAAGGATACTCCTTTATTTTCAGGCCCAGCCCGCGAAGGGTCTTTAAGCCGTTCTCGTAAACCAGCGAAAAACAGGACGGGCCTCCCCACGAGGGAGAGACTATCGCTACCGTATCGCCGGCCCTCAGCCTTTCTGGTTTTTTATAAATCATAATGCAGGATGAATATAGCGAATGAGACAGAAAGAAGACGTTGATTAATATTTTTCCGAGCTGAAATTAGTCCCGGCCATACGGACCCGGGCCTTAGGCAACCGCAGCGTTCGTTATTTTTTCAATTCTGATCACACCGAAAGTTCCCCGCCCGGAGTGATTAACTATACCAAACAAAACAGACCCCGGCAAAGTTGCAGAGGTCTTAGAAATTTGGCTCCGGGACTAGGATAGTTGTCTCCGCAGCAAAAGCGGGAAGTGAAGTCGACCTGAACCGGGAAGTGGCACTAATGGAAAAGTCCCGGACTTCCAATAAAAAAACCCCGTATGGGGGTTTTTGAAATTGAAACTCCCCCAACTGAACACAGCGGGGAACCAGGTTGAAATTATAAGGGTTCTTATCCTTTAAGCAGCACGCGTGTGCGAAAGTGAACAGCTTTGCCTATTTTGGGTATAATAAAGCCTGACTAGTCGCAAAACAGAATGATAGCAGGTTTTCAGGTCTCTCCATGAAAATTTACTGCGTAAAATGCAACACAACACATGATGACAGTCTGCCGTGTTTTGATACAACCGCGCAGGCGGCAAAAGACATGGGCGTTAACATTAAAGAAAAGCCCTCTTCTCCAGAACAGGTGCGCCGCGATGACGCCGCCCTCTCCAAAGCAAAGCTCCTTGTGGTGTTGTCCGCATTGGTCCTTATAGCTATTGGCGCTTTTTTATTTTCCAGATAGTTTCATTAATCCACATTGTTTACAAAAAAAGGCCTCTCCTATGAGAGGCCTAAATTTTTCTCCGGGACTAGGATTTGGTCACGGGTCGCTTCCTCGCCGTCGCTCGTCAGCGCCCGCGACCCCGGCTCGCCGCTGCGGCCTGCTGGCCTCGCAGCTCCGCCTCTCAAATCCCAACGCGAGCCATAATTATGGCT
>MGTU01000019.1:19260-37366 GCA_001799615.1 Elusimicrobia bacterium GWA2_61_42
TGTATTATATAATTTTCTGGGAAGAATTCAAAGCCCGGGGAACGTATGGACGCCTTCACAAGCGAAGGCCGCGGCCGTGCTTTCGAGCCGCTAGGTTCCCGGAGCTTTTACAAGAAAAACCCCGGTGTCTCCCGCTATTTAGTAAAATATCCTCGTAAGACGCGCCTTGGACGAACGCCTTGGCGCGGTAATGCGGGGCATAGTGAAATGGTTCTCACGCGTGCTTTGGGAGCATGAGTTCCGGGTCCGATTCCCGGTGCCCCGATACCCTTCCCCCCACTTCAGCCTTAAACCTTTACGGTCCGCGGCAGCGACACCGAGAAGGTCATTCCGCCGCCCGGGTTCTTCTGCGCTGAGACCCCGCCGCCGTGAACTTCCATGATCCGCTTTACCGTGGCCAGGCCCAGCCCCAGCCCGCCCACCTCGCGCGTAAGATAATCCGCGGCCTGGAAGAAACTGTCGAACAGGTGCGGCATCGTTTCGTCGCTGACCCCGGACCCGGTATCGGAAAAAGAAAATACCACCCGGTCCTCGGCATAGCGGGCGCGCACGGAGATAGATCCGCCCTTCTTGTTGAACCTCACCCCGTTTACCAGGAGCTGCTTGAAGGCCTCGCCCAGCAGCTCGGGGTCGGCCTGCACCGTGCAGGGCTCGCCTTCGGCGGAGAAGTTTACTTTCGTGCCCATTTCATCGTAAAGGAATTTGAGCCCGCCCGAGATCTTCTCCAGCAGGGCGCGCAAGTCCGTCTCCGCCTTGTTCGGCGTCAGCTCGCCTTTAAGCAGGCCGCTGTACAGCAGCAGCTCCCCTATCTCCAGCTGCAGCCCCTTCAGCGCGCGGTCGCTGCGCCGCCACAACTCCAGCTCTTTCTCTCCGGCAAGCTGGACGCCCAGCAGTTCCGAGGAAGTCAGCGCTATAGCCAGCGGCGTGCGCAGTTCATGGTTCACCCGCGAGAGGAAGGCGTTCTTGGCGCTTTCGGAGGCCTTGAGCTGCGAGTAGGCGTCCTCCAGTTCGCGCTTCATGGCTTTCTCCCTGGCCAGCTCGGACGACAGCGCCGCCTTGTCGAAGGCGCCCCGGACGACGCTGGCCAGGTACTCGGTGGAGAAGGGCTTGATGATGTAATCCTCCGCGCCGGATTTCAGGCCGCCTATGGCCGTCTCCAGCGTGGGGTCGGCGGTCATTATTATCACCTTGGTGTCGGGAGAGATGTTCTTTATCTCGCGGGCCAGCATCACCCCGTCGCCCTCGGCGTCGAGATTTATGTCCGTCAGCACCAGGTCGAAAGTTTTTTTACGGAAAGCCGCCCGCGCTTCGGTGGAAGAAGAGGCTTCCTCCACCTCGGTGACGACCTCGGCCAGCACCCTGGAACAGAGCGACAGCATCTCCTCCTGGTCGTCGATGACCAGGGCACAAGCTTTTATTTTTTGCATCCCCCCCCCTGACCCTCTAACTTCCCTCTAAAAACCTTTTCAGCCCTCGCTTGATGGCCGCGCCCACGGCCTGCCTGGAACCCTCGTCCAGCAGGAAGGCCCGGCTGGCCTCGGTGTCCGCTATTTCAAGCAGCACGCGGTAAGGCGCGCGGTTGACGTTCTCGTCGATGCTGTAAAAAGCCAGCCGGCCGGTGGCGGCGCAGCGGTAATCGTTGCGGCCCGTGGAGCTGTCCAGGTGCGTGCCGCGGTTCTCCAGGTCGGTCGCCCGGGCTATCTCCTCGATAAGGAGGTTGGACAGCCGGCGGTTCTCCGCCTCCAGGGAGTCCCCGTCGTGAATATAGCCCCACACGGCGTGGCGCCCGGTGCCGGAGTTGTTGTGTATGCCGATGAAGACCACCGGCCCCAGTTCGTTGGCCCGCTGGAGCTCCCAGGCGTAGCCGGACAGCTTTTTTCCTTCCGGCGCCGAGGTGTGGGCCTGCAGCGTGTTGGTGCCGGTATCCGCGTGGTGCAGGCCGGGCTGGAAGTAGCTCCAGACCTTGTGCTCGTCGTAAAAAGGCGGCGTGCGCATGGCGTAGTCGGCCATGGCGTCGGCGGTCAGGGCCTCGTTGTACCTTTCCCCCGTATCCTTCTGGTGCGAAGGCTGAAAAACCACCACCGGCTTGTCGGGGATCTGCGCGCGCGCGGCCGCGGGCGCCAGCAGCAGGCAGAAGGTCAAAGCGTGTATTTTCATAAGGATCGGCCCGCGGGTCCGCCTTTTACTTCAGGCCGAGCAGCCCGTCTTTCAGCGCCTTGTCGGAAGGCTTCGGCCCCAGCCAGACCCGCAGCAGAGCGTCGGCGAAATCCTTGCCCTCAACGGCACCCAGGGGTTTGCCGTTGGCCAGCACCTCTATGCCGGCGGCGGGGCGGTACGTGAACGCCAGCTTGTCGCCTTTCTTTACGTTCGGGATAAGCTTTTCGAATCTGGCGATGCGGTCCTTCAGGGCGGGCAGCGCGTCGGCGGCGTTATTATTGGCGAAACCGTCGGCGATGGCCTTGGCCACGTCCGCACCGTCCACGGCCCGCAGGAAGACCAGCTCTATCTTCTTCACCTGTTCGGAAGCGGCTATCTCCAGGCCGTCCGTGGAGTTTTTTTCCAGGTACAGGCCGGCCGCGTAAACCTTGAAGACCACCTTGGTGCGCAGCCCCATGCCGTTCAGGAGCAGCTGCCTGCCTTCGAACTGAACTGTGACGGGCATGGTAACGCCCTTGAGCGTCCGGTCGGCGCCGGCCGCGAACAGCCCGCAGGGCAGGGTAAAGAGCAGCAGCATGGCCAATTTTTTCATAAATCTCCTTAAGGCAGCAAGTAGCATCATATATATTCTGACAAGGCTTTTCAATTTTGATAGGATTTAAGCGTAAATTACCGCACCTATGGAAACACCTAGTGAAAATCCGGCTGATACTCCTTACAGGAATGGCACTTATGACCGCTAGAACCGAAGCCCCGGCCCAGGTCCCGCGCGTACCGCGCTCATGGACCCTCGTGAATTTCCTTCCCTCTGATTTCAGGGAAGACTCCCTGAAGAACCTGGAGCCGGCCCCTTTCCCGGCCGGGGTTTTCAAAGTGGAGAACTCCAGCCGCCCTGCCTCGCTGACCTCGCGGGAAATACACGCGGTTTTTCCTTTCGATCAGCTGCTGCTGTCCGCGGACGCGCTGTTCCCGGGCGGCGGCGCTTTGGAGGCCGAAGCCCAGGTAAAGACGGAGAACGGCTGGAGCCCCTGGTTCAGTTTCGGGCGGTTCGAGCCGGGCGCGGCGCACTCCAGCGTAAAGGACCAGGAAAACCCCTTCGGGCGGATGGACGTGGATATTTTAAAGCTCAAGGAAAAGGCCGCCTCTTTCCGCTACCGCCTGACCCTCACGGCCTCAGGGGGCAAAGCCCCGGTGCTGCGCCTGGCCGCCGCTTCTTACACGGATTCTTCCGCGGCCTATTCGGCCGACTACGCCGTGGAGAAGCCGGCCGATTTCAAACCTTTAAAGCTGGCGGTGCCGCGCTACTCGCAGATGATGCAGCAGGTGAATTACTCCGGCGATATCTGCAGCCCGGTGTCCATGGCCATGGCTTTCTCCTCCCTGGGCCTCAAAAGCAGTCCGCTCGAGACCGCCGCCGCGGTGCTGGATTCCTGCGAGAACATCTACGGCAACTGGTTTTTTAACACGGCCCACGCCGGCTCGCGCGGCCTCTACGCCTTCCTTACCCGGCTTAACTCGCTGGAAGAGGCCCGCGCCTTCCTGGCGGCGGGCGCCCCGGTGGTGGCCAGCGTCACGTTCGGCCCCGACGAACTGAAGAACGCCCCGCTGAAGAAAACCAAAGGCCACCTGCTGGCGATCATCGGCTTCGACGCCAGGGGCAACGTGATCACCAACGACCCGGCCGCCCCGGACGAAAAGACCGTGGAGCGCGTCTACAACCGGGCCGAGTTCGCCGCGGCCTGGCTAAAGAACAAGTACGGTACCGCCTACGTGCTGGCCAAGGACCTGAACAAATTCCTGGCCGTAAGATCGCGCTCGGCCGAATTCTACTCCATGCCGCCGGCCGACGCCGGCGAGCGCGCCAAGCTCATAGAAAGCCAGCTGCTGGCCAACGAACGCGTAGAACTGCTGGAAGTTTCCGGCGCCTGGGCCCGCGGCCGGGCGCTGGAGCAGCGCAGCCTGGCCGCCGACGGAAAAACGCTGGTCCCTTACGAGGGCTGGCTGAAGCTGGAGGAGCTGGCTTTCAGCCTGCCGCTGCTCCCCACCGCCGTGGTAGCGAGCAAGACCGCCGCGGCGGGCGGCGCGGACTTTTCCCTGGGCGTAAAGCTGCGCGTGATAGGCCCGGCCGGGGCCGGGGCCCGGGTACTGCTGGGCGACGGGCAGACGGCGGTCCTGCCGAAAAAGCATCTTAACCTGCTGCCGCAAACGGCCAAGCCGGAGATTCTGCGCGGGAAGATCCTGGATACCGCCCGGTTCTTCCTGGGCGACAAATATTACTGGGGCGGGCGTTCCGCCTGGGGCATAGACTGCTCCGGGCTGGTGAACCTGGCCTACAGGGCCTGGGGGCTGGACCTGCCGCGCAACGCCGACGACCAGTTCTCAGCGTCGAAAAGCGTGCCCAGGGAAAGCCTGAAGCCCGCCGACCTGATCTTCTCGGCCGACGCGGCCAAACCTTCCCGCATAACCCACGTGATGCTTTACGCCGGCGGCGGCAGGCTGATAGAGGCCACCGGGGACAGCAACTCCGTGCGGGAGATCTCCTTCGCCGAAAAATTCGGCGCCGACTTCAAAAAAGCGAAGAACGGCATGACTTCCGGCGGCAAGAAGATCTTCTTCCGCAGAGCGATCAACTGAATTGGCGGCCGGGCCGGGACGCGATCATGGACAAAAAGACCTCGGAGCTGGTTAAAGTTTTAAAAGCCGCCTACCCGCGGGCGGACTGCTCGCTGGCCCACCGGAATCCTTTCGAACTGCTGATGGCCACCATCCTTTCCGCGCAGTGCACCGACGAGCGCGTGAACAAGGTGACCCCGGCGCTGTTCAGGAAATACCCGGGCCCGGCGGAACTGGCGAAGGCGCCGCTGGCCGGCCTGGAGAAACTGGTGCACTCCACCGGCTTCTACAAGAGCAAGGCGCTGTCGCTGAAAGAAGCTTCGAAGGCGATAACGGAGAACTTCGGCGGCAAGGTGCCGCGCTCCATGGAAGAGCTGAGGACGCTGCGCGGCGTGGCCCGCAAGACCGCCAACGTGGTGCTGGGCAGCGCCTACGGCATCGCCGCCGGCGTGGTGGTGGACACCCACGTGAAGCGCCTGGCCTTCCGCCTGGGATTCACGCGGCACACCGACCCCGAAAAGGTCGAACAAGACCTGATGAAGGCCCTGCCTAAAGAGGAGTGGATCTGGTTCGCGCACGCCCTGGTGCTCCACGGCCGCGCCGTCTGCGCCGCCCGCAAGCCGCTCTGCGGCGAATGCCCGTTGGGCAGGCTGTGCCCCAGGAAGGGCGTTAAGTAAGGCCGCGCCGCGGTTCAATAAAAAAGACGGGCCGCGGAGAATTCCGCGGCCCGTCTTTTTCCAAAGAGCGTCCTACAGGTTGGTGATGTCCTGGAAGATGATGCCGGCGCCGATTATTTTCCCGTCCACGCCCTTTATGTTTATAGAGCTGTAGCCGATCACTTTTTTCTTGCCGTTCACCGAGCAGGTGAATTCCTGCCGGCGCACCGTTTTGCCCTGCTTAAGCACGTCGCCGATAGCCCCCACCACTTCGGGGCAGAGCTGGAACAGCTCCACCACGGGCTTGTTGAGGTATTCCTGGCCCACCTCGAAGATCTCCGAAGCTTTGGGGTTGAAAAAGATCACCCGCCCTTCCATGTCCGAGCCTATGAAGCCGCCTGAAAGGTTGTTTATCGTGCTTTCCCCTTTAAGGTTCAGCTGCTTTATGGTGGCCTCGAGCTTCTTGATATAAACGTCCCGCGCTACCAGCGCGGTCAGCGTCTCCGCCGTCTTCAGGTCCGCGTCGGAGAAAACTCCCGGGATGGAATTTATGAACTCCATCACGCCCAGCAGTTCCCCGTTGGCCACGGCCGGCACGGCAATGACCGTCTTGGTCTGGAAGCCGGAGCCCTTGTCCACTTTCTTGGTGAAGAGCGGGCTGTTCTCCGCGTCGTTGACCAGCACGGCCTTGCGCCCTTCCGCGCAGAAGCCCACCACGCCCTGGTAGCCGAAAGCCACGCCCACCAGGTCCCCGCCGACGGGGCCGATGCTCTTTTTGAAAGTCAGCCGCTTTTTAACGTCGTCCGCCTCGAAAAAGCTGGCGGCGTGGCAGTTCAGGATGCCGGCGCCGCGGCGCGCCAGGTAGTCCCAAAGGGCTTCCTCGCCCTTGGCGGCTTCGGCGGGCAGGTCCTCGGCGAATTTGGAGATCAGTTCGATGGGATCGTTCATTTTTTAACCTTTTTGGACTGCGGCGGCACACGGAAGAATTCAAGCACTCCCTCCGTGATAACTTTGGCCAGCTGCTCCTGGAAGGCCGGCGTATTGAGCAGTTCCTCCTGGCGCGGCAGGATCATATAGGCGTTCTCTATGAGGGCGGCGGGCATCCAGGTCATGCGCGCCACCAGGTAGTCCCCGTAGCGCAGGCCCTCGTCGGGCAGGGGGATGTTCTTAAGATAGGCGCGGTGCAGGGCGGCGGCCAGGTCCCGGCTGTGGCGCTGATAATGATAGATGGAAAAACCGCGCGGCTGGGAGAAAGGGTCCTCCCCGTCGCCGATGGCGTTATTATGGATGCTGAGGAACAGGTCTCCGCCCAGGTCTTTGGCCAGCCTGGGCCGGTCGGCCAGGTCCACGTTCTCGTCGCCGCTGCGGGTCAGCTGCACCCCGGCGCCGAGGGACAGCAGCTCTTTCTTCAGTTTTTGCGCTATCGCGAGGTTCACGTTGACCTCGAAAGTTTCCATAGGCCCGACCGCCCCGTCCAGGCTGCAGCGGGCCGCCGGCAGGGAACTGTAGCGCAGCTCGCGCATGGGCAGCCGGCCGTTGTTCTCGCACTTGAAATACGGGGAATGCCCCGGGTCCAGCACCACGGTGATCCCCGACAGCGGCCTGGGCCAGGCCAGGGACGCCCGGGGGCGCGCGCGCAGGTCCACCTGCAGAGCTTTGGCGGAGGTGGAGTAGGAGATATTGTAGCCCCAGAGTTCGCCCGGCCCGGTTTCAAAATCCAGCTGGACGGTGTTCAGCGCCGCCTGCCTAAACAGCACGTTCTTCACCAGGGTGTCGGAAGAATCGTAGACCACCCAGTTGGTGTGGAGGTTGGTGTAATAAAGCGTGACCCGGAGGCCGGTGTCCAGCACTTCGGCCGTAAAGGGGACTTTTTCGTACAGCGCCACGGCGGCGGAAGAGCCGAACTCCGTCTTCCTGAGGCGTATGGAACCCGTTTCCGTCACCGGGCCGAAAGGGAAAGGCGCGCCGGAGGCCGGCTGCACTTTGGAATCGTCCACCCAGGCCTCGGAATCGGGGGAAAGCGCGACGCGGCGCAGGCCGTTGGTCCTGCCGGTCGAAACCAGCTTTACGCCTTTGGGCAGGAACATCATGTAGCCGCCGTCGGGGGCGTTGCGCAGCACCACCGTGTCGGTGGAGGTTTCCACCAGGGCCGGCCCGGCCAGGACCCTTACCCGGCCCCGCGCCTTGGCGGAGGCGCCGTGGGCGAAAAGCCCCGCCCGCAGGCGCGCCGACGGGAAGAACTCGGCGCCGCGGTCCGCCTGCTCAAGCCTGTAGGAGCCGTAATACCGGCCGGAGCCGGCCGGGACCTCGGCCATCGGTTCGTCGTCGGCCACTTTCCCCAGCGAGAAGACGGCTTCCCTGCCCGGCGTGCCAAAAGCGGAGACCCGCACGTAATCACCGGGCTGCAGCTCGGAGTCGGATAAATTCGAGGTGAGCTCCAGGCTGAGCCCGCCGTCGGCGGGGCGCTGCTCGGCCGGCGCCTTTACGAAGAGCTTCCGCTGGGCGGTAGTGCCGTCGGACAGCGCGCCGCTGAGGAGAAACTCCCCCCCGGACAGCGGGAGGTAGGCGATAAACCCGCCGTTGGAGTGCACGGCTATCTTTTCCCCGTTGATGGTGAAAGCCGCGGCGGCCGGGGAGATATTGCCGAAAACGAAGGTTTTGGCCACCGCGGGCAGCTGGGCGCCCTCGGCGGGGTAGACGAAGTTTATCTCTCCCGCGAAGGCCCCGGCGGCCGGGAGAAGCAGCGCGGCCGAAAGGAGGAAACCGGTGTAAGTCATTGAGCAGCCTTTTTGCTTAAAGAAAATGAAATATAAATTTAATATCGGTCAGATACAATTATAATATATTAGTCTAACGACCATGAAAATTTCAACCCTTCCGGTATTCTTCGCGGCCTTGCTCCTGTCCGCCCCGGCTTGCGCCGCCGATTTCACTTTCCTGCGCCCCGGGGCCAGGGCCAACGCCATGGGGACGGCCTTCTCCACGGTGGAGGACGATGCCTACGCCGTTTTCTACAACCCCGCCAACCTCACCACCCTGACCGCGCTGGAGACCCGCTTTGAAACGGGGCGCCGCCTGGCCCCCGGCTTTCCCGAAGGCGAGGTCTCGCTGGCCTATATCCGCCCCGTGCCCGACGTGGAGAACAAAACGGCCGGGTTCGGCTACTACGCGGTGCGCCAGGGCGGCGGCTCCAGCTTTGACTCCCTGACGTTCGGCACCGGCAAGAGGGCCGTTATAAAATATTTCCAGCAGCCGGTTTTTTACGGCACGTCCTTCCGCCTGATGAGCCTGCGCTATCCAGGCAAAAGCCAGCTGGGCCTGGGCGTCGACGCCGGCCTCAGGCTGGAGAGCGATTCCGGCCTGAGGACCTCCCTGGTGCTTTCGGACCTGATGTTCGGGCTGGGCAGGTCCCTGACCACCATCACCCTGGGCAATTCCTACCGGTTAAAGAACTCTCTTTTCCTGGCGGACCTGAAGGCGCGCGGTTCCTACTCGGAAGTTTTCCTGGGCCTGGAGCAGCAGCTCTTCAACGGCCTGCTGGCCGCGCGCGCCGGCAAAGGCGTCTCCCTGGGCGGCGGGCGGTACCTGGCCCTGGGTCTCGGCGTCAACACTTTGCCCTGGACCATCGACCTGGCCTGGTCCATCCCCTGGGCCGGCTATAATGAGATCTCCGGCTATTACGGCTTTAACGTCGGCTACCGCTTCGGCTCCAGGAACTTCAGCGAAAAACTGGTGGGGGACGCCTCCCGGCAGGCCGAAACCCTCAAGAACCAGATCGACGACCTGCGCCTGCAGCGCTCCAACCTGGAAAGCGCCATCGCCACCTACCGGGTGAACAAAGGCATGCTTGAAACGGACCTGACCATGATGCAGAGCCGCATGCGCGAGATGGAGACCAACCTGAGGGAACTGCAGCTGCAGACCCTGGAGGTGCAGTACAAGAAGGAGAACCCGAAACCGGTAAAGAAATATTCCCCCCCGGCCCCGGAACGCTGGCCCAAGCTGCACAAAGCCGCCGCCGGGGAAACGCTGCGCTCCATAGCGTCCAGGTATTACGGCAACCCCAACCTCTGGGAACGCATCTACGAGGCCAACGAAAAGAACATCTCCAAGGGGCTCCCCGCGGAAGGCGCTATCCTGACCATCCCGGCCCCGCCGCCCGGGGGTAGGTAAAATTTATGTTCAACACCGTACAGATAATCTGCGCTTCGGAAAAGGACAGGACCATCCTCCGGGGGATCTTCAGGAACCTGGGCACCGACGCCGTTTTTTCCCTGGACCTTAACGACGCCCTGGCCATCTTCGAGAAGGCTTCGCCGGCGGCCGTGTTCATGGTGGACGGGGAAGAGCCGCCGGCCGAGATACAGCTGCGGGAGCTCAGGCGCGCGGCCCCCTTCATCCCTTTGATCCCCCTGTTGAAGCGCCGGGACGCCACGCGCGCGGTGGCCCTGATGAAGGCCGGAGCGCTGGACTGCGCGCAGGCCCCCTGGACGGAAGAGGAACTGCGCCCGATCTGCCGCAAGGCGCTGAACGTCAGCGGCACTACCCTGGAACTGGACACCTCGGCGCTGCGCCGCAGGCGCCGCGCCATTACCCTCGGCCTGGCCGCCTTCTTCGCCTTCGCCGGTTTTTCGGGCGGCTTTTATTACGGCTTCAAACGGTTCTCCCCCCGCGCCGCCAGGCCCGACACCTTCGCGCTGCCTTACGCCCATCCCACCGGGCTGATCGTCAAGGAAACTTCCGCCCTGGTCAGCGACTGGTACAGCCAGGGGCTGTACGAGCACGACCTGAAGGACTTCGGCATAAAACGCGTTACCAGCCTGCCGGAAATCACCCCCGTGGCCATGACCGCCTCGGCGGACGCGCTCTGGCTGGCCGGGGCCAACGGCGTGCTGGAGAAGCGCCTGCTGGACGCGCGCTACACCCCGGTCTCCAAAACCCCCGCCTTCGCCCCGGCGCCGGACAGCGTCTGCTTCGACGGGCTGTATTTCTGGACGGCGGATTCCCGCACCGGGACCATCGTCAAGCGCATGCCCGGCGACGCCCTGGCCGAACTGAAGTCCTTCAAATACCCGGGGAAGAAAATTTCCGCGCTGACCTGCGACACGCGCTTCCTGTGGGCGGCCGACGGCGGGCTGAAAGCGCTGGTAAAGCTGTCCCTGGAGGACCCGGAACGCATAATTTCGAGGACCGAACTCGGCCCCTACGCCTCAAGAACGCTCAAGGTGGCGGCCATGGCCGCTAAGAACGGCAGGATCTGGTTCGCGGGGGAGGACGCCGGCAAAGGGCTGGTCTTCTTTGTAAATGAACCCAAATAAAGCCGACACTTATATCCCCGCGCTGGCCAAGACCGCGCTGGACATGCCCCCGCTCTGGGGCAGGCTTACCTCCCTGTCCCCCACGGAAGCGGAATTCCTCAGCCATTTCGAGCTCCCCGCCGGCCGGGTGCTGGCGCTCTCCTTCGAACTCGGCCGCGTGTCCCTGGAAGACGTGCGGGCGCGCATAGCGGCGGCGCTGCGCGACGGCGACGGCTACTACAACTACCGCCTGGTTTTCCTGGACCCCGCCCAATCAGCCCTGATAAAAGCGGCCCTCGCCTGACTCCCGCGTTTCAACGCACCCGCCAAAATAGATACAATTTAGGGATGAACGTCATGCGTTTCCGGATCGTCCTGGCCGCCCTGCTGCTGTTCGCGGGCGGGGCAACCGCTTTCACCTACTTCAAATACAAGCAGATCTCCGAGCACCTGATCTCCCAGATAAGCGGCCAGGCCGCCAAGAAGCTGGGGCGGCAGGTCAAATTCAAAAGCATCTCCTTCTCCCTGTTCAAGGGAATACAAATAAAGGACGCCTGCGTGTCGCGCAGGCCGGATTTCTCCAAGGGTAATTTCTTCTGCGCGGCCAGGGCCGTAGTACGCCCGGAGCTCTACGCGCTCGTCCGCAACAAGGTCTATTTCTCCAGGGTCGCCTTCGACAAGCCCGTGCTGAAGGTGCGCGAGCGCGGCGGCGCCTGGGATTTCGCCGACCTGCTGGCGCTGCTGCCAGAGACCAGCAAGGGCCTGTACCTGACCTGGAACGTAAAAGAACTGACCATGAAAGGCGCGGTACTGGAAGCCGACATGGAGACCTCCGGGCTGTCCCTGGCTCTCGAGGACGCCGACATAACCCTGAAGCATTACTCCGCTTTCGGGGGCAACTACGGCCTGGCCGCGGCCGGCACGGTGAAAAGCGCGGTAAAAGGCAAGCTGCTTACGTCCGCGGTAAAACTGAAGACCGAAGCCAATTTCGACTACGGTGGCCTGTCTTCAGCGAAAGGTTCCTTCAGCGCCGCCGATTCCGCCTTCGGCGCTATCACGCTGGAAAACCTGAAAGCGAACTGGGAATTCTTCAACCTGAGGAAAACCCTGGCGGAGAAGAATTATTCGGTGACCGTCGTGGCGGAAAAACTGGTGGTGCCCGGGCAGGAAAATTCCGTAAAAGCCGGAGTTTCCAAAGGCCTGGCGCTTTTCTCTTCGGCCATGGGCAGGTCCGCCCCGAAGATCGACGATATAGAAATGGCCTCTTTCGGCGCGGCTTTCCGCCTGGACAATTCCCTGCTCTCCGTAAAGGATATCGCCCTGCGGACCAATTTCCTGAACCTGGACGCCTCCCTTTCCATAGACGGGCCGGCTAAAACGGCCGAAGCCTCGCTCGACGCGGATATCGGCAATAACAAACTGAAGATGTCCGCCTCCGGCCCGATGGGTTCCCCGGAGATAAAGCCGCTGCTCTCCGCCACACTTTCGGCCAAATTCAAGGAAGCCCTCGCGAACCTGGAAACCGGCCTTTTAAAGATATTTCCCGTAACAGGAGAATAAAAACATGCCTAAAAAAGTACTAGTGATCGGCTCCGGCCCCGGCGGCTACCCGGCGGCGCTGCGCCTGAAGGAGCTGGGCGCCGAGGTTTCCATCGTGGAGGCCTGGGATTTCGGCGGCACCTGCCTCAACCGCGGCTGCATCCCCTCCAAGGCCTTCCTGGACACGGGACACCGCGTGCACGCCTTCGAGGGCCTGCGCAAACTTTTAAAAGACGGCTCCGGCGTTAACTTTACTCCCGCCATGCTGGACTGGGACAAGGTAAAAGCCCGCCGCGCCGACGTGATAACTAAACTCAGGACCTCGCTGGAAAAACTCTTCCTGGCGAAAAAAATAGAGGTGCTCCGCGGCAAGGCGGCCTTCACGGGGCCGAATGAAGTGACCGTGACCGGCCCCCAGGGCGCGGTTAAGAAGCAGTTCGATTTCGCCGTGCTCTCCGCCGGCACCAGGCCCAGCTTCCCCCCGCCTTTCAGGGACTACCATTCCGAGCTGACCGACTCCGACCGGGTCTTCGACCTGCCCAGGCTGCCCAAGTCCGTGCTGATCGTGGGCGGCGGCGTGATCGGCCTGGAGTTCGCCTGCTTCTTTAACGCCATAGGCGTGGAAGTGAGCGTGCTGGAGATCCTGCCGGACATCCTGGTCGGGGAAGATCCCCAGGTAACCCGCGCGGTGCGGTCCTCGTTCGAAAAACGCGGGGTAAAGTTTTACCTCGGGAAAAAAGCCGCCAAGATCGTTATCTCCGGCGGCCGTAAGACGGTAGAACTCGAGGACGGCTCGAAGCTGGAAGCCGAAGAAATACTTGTAGGCGCCGGCCGCGCCGCGGACCTGACCGGGATGGGGATGGAAACCATAGGCCTGGCCTGGGACCGGAAAGGCGTAAAAGTGAACGACCGGATGCTGACCTCGGTGCCCAATATCTACGCGGTAGGCGACGTCAACGGCATCTCCCTGCTGGCCCACTCGGCCACCCGCCAGGGGGAGATAGCGGCGGAGAACATCATGGGGGCGGACCACGCTTTCGACCCGGACATAGTGCCCAAGTGCGTCTACGCCTGGCCCGAAGTGGGTTCAGTAGGCCTGAACAAGGCCCAGGCCGAGGCCAAGGGCCTGGCCGTAAAGACCTCGCGCGCCTTTTACCTGGGCATAGGCAAGGCCGTGGCCACCGAAGAGACCGAGGGCTTCGCCCAGTTGGTCTTCGACGCCGCCGACGACACCGTGCTGGGCGCCCAGATAGTGGGCGGGCCGGCCACCGAACTGATCCACGTGCTGGCGCTGGCGGTAAAGCTGAAGCTGAAACGCAAGGACCTGCGCGAAATAATATACGCGCATCCCACCATGGCCGAGGCCATCCACGAGGCGCTGGCCAAATAAATGAAGCTCCTTTCCTGGAACGTGAACGGCTACCGGGCCATTTTAAAAAAGGGGTTCGGGGAATTCCTCCTCTCGTCCGGAGCCGACATCCTGGGGCTGCAGGAAGTAAAGGCCTGCCCGGACCAGCTGACGGAGCAAGACCGGGCCTTCGCCGGCTACCGTTCGGCCTGGAACTGCGCGGAAAGAAAAGGCTACAGCGGCGTGGCGGCTTTCTATAAAAAGGAGCCTTTGCTGGTCGCCAACGGCTTCGGGGAGGCGCGCTTCGACGGCGAGGGCCGCGTGATAACGCTGGAATATCCCAAGTTTTACCTGCTCAACGTCTATTTCCCCAACGGCGGACAGGGCCCCGAGCGGCTGGCTTACAAGCTGGAATTTTACGAGGCTTTCCTCGGGCATATAGAGAAACTGCGCAAGACGAATAAGGCCGTGATCTTCTGCGGGGACGTGAACACCGCCCACAAAGAGATCGACCTGGCCCGCCCCAAAGAGAACGCCGGGAACTCCGGCTTCATGCCCATAGAAAGGGCCTGGCTGGACAAAATAACCTCGCTGGGCTGGGTGGACACCTTCCGGAGCAGGCACCCGGAACCGGAGCAGTACACCTGGTGGGACTATAAGACCAAGGCCCGCGAGCGGAACGTGGGCTGGCGCATCGACTACTTTTTTATAAACGGGGAAAAAGCGGCCCTGGTAAAGGACGCCTTCATCCTACCGGCGGTTTTGGGCTCCGACCACTGCCCGATAGGCCTGGACCTCGCCCTTTAGTTTTTTTCTTTTATGTACACACCACAAGAATGGAGAGCGGCTGTTATCGCGGCGCTCGCGGCCTCCGTCTCCGGGTTCTTTCTCTACAGGATGTTCATGCGGATGGAGGCAAACGCCGCCTCGGACGACTCCGGCTCCGGCGCCTGGCTCCTGAAGGACATGCTGATAGCGGCCACCCTGCTGCTGCTGGCCATCTACGAGATCAAAGAGGTCGCCGCGCCCCTGTTCGACAAATAACCGCGGCGCAGGCCTCCTTGCCCGGCCCCGCTTATATTTGTTATAAATTTTATATACCTTTTTGCCGCAAAAAATCTACAGGAGGAACTATGTCCACCGCAACCACCATTCGCCGCACAGCGCTCAATGAAACCATGAGGAAATACGGCGGCAAGATGGTGGACTTCCACGGCTGGGAGCTGCCCATAGAGTTCGCGGGCATCCTCAAGGAGCACGAGGCCGTCAGGAACTCGGCCGGCATCTTCGACGTTTCCCACATGGGCCAGGTCTTCGTTACCGGCGCCGACGCTTTCAAGCTGCTGCAGCGGACCAACGCCAACGATTTGCGCAAAGCCACCCCCGGCAAGGGCGTCTACTCCCACGTCACCAACGAGAACGCCGGCCTGGTGGACGACATTATCGCTTTCTGCCTGGCGCCCGACCGCTACCTCGTCATAGTCAACGCGACCACCGCCACCAAGGACTACGAATGGTTCAAGTCCCAGGGCACCAAAATGCACGTGAAAGTGGAGAACAAGAGCGACGATTATTCCATGATAGCGATCCAGGGCCCCAACGTGCCCAAAATGTTCGACACCTTCGCCCCGGAAGCTTTGAAGCTCCCCCGCTTCGGCATAGTGGAGAAGGACCTCCTGGGCGAGCATTGCTATATCAGCCGCACCGGCTACACCGGCGAGGACGGCTTCGAGATCACCGCCCCCCACTCCATCATCAACGCTCTCTGGGAGCAGATGATGGAACTGGGCAAGCCCTACAACATAGTGCCCTGCGGCCTCGGCTGCCGCGACACGCTGCGCCTGGAATCCGGCTACCTGCTTTACGGCTCCGACGTGGACGACGTCCATACCACCTATGAAAGCGGCTACGGCTGGGTGGTTTCCCTCGACAAGGGCGATTTCATAGGCCGCTCCATCCTGGCGGACCAGAAGGTCAACGGCGTAAAACGCCGGCTCACCGGCGTTACGCTGACCGGCGGCGTGCCCCGCACCGGCTGCAAAGTCTTCCTGGACGGCAAGGAAGCGGGCGAGCTCAACAGCGCCACCTATTCCCCCACTCTCAAGAAAGGCATCGGCGTGGGCTACATGACGCCGCCGAACCTCAAGCCCGGCACCCCGGTCGAGGTGGAGATACGCGGCCGCCGCGTGAAGGCCGAGATCGCCCAGACGCCGTTCCACAAGGGCACCGCTTTCAGCAAGACGCTTTACACCGGCAAATAAGCCGGAGACGGATCCACAGCCATATCAAGGAGAATAAAATGCCTAAACCCGAAGAAGTTAAATACACCAAAACCCACGAATGGGTGCACCCCGGCGCGGAAGCTGTCGTGGGCATTTCCGACCACGCCCAGCACGAGATGGGCGACATAGTATTCGTGGAACTGCCGAAAGTGGGCCAGAAGCTGGAAAAAGAGAAGCCCTGCGCGGTGGTCGAATCCGTAAAATCCGCTTTTGACATCTACGCCCCGGTCTCCGGCGAAGTCACCGCCGTGAACGACGCGGTCACCGGCGACCCGGCCGTCCTGAACCAGTCCCCCCTGGGGAACGGCTGGCTGTTCAAGCTGAAGACGTCCAACCCGGCCGAAGCCGAGACCCTGATGGACTGGACCGCCTACCAGGACTTTGTAAAGCAGGCGACCCACTAAGCTCGGTTCGCTGCGGCCAGCGGCCAGGGAAAGGGACGGCAAAACCGAACCACCCTGGCCGCCGCCCGTTGAAGTTTCCCACTACAGGAGCTCCCATGTATATCCCGCACACCAAGAAAGACAAAGAGGAGATGCTTAAGACCATAGGCGCTCCCTCCTTCGAAGACCTCGTCAAACAGGTGCCCTCCAAATTTCTGTGGCCCAAATTCAACCTGCCCGCCGAAAGCCTCGACGAAGCGCAGTCGGCCGCGCGCATGGCCGGCCTGGCCGCCAGGAATTGCCGCCCGCTGAGCTTCCTGGGCGCCGGCGCTTACGAGCGCTACACCCCGGCCGCCGTCAAGGCCATCACCTCCCGCACGGAGTTCCTCACCGCCTACACGCCCTACCAGCCCGAGGCCAGCCAGGGCACGCTGCAGGCCATTTACGAATTCCAGAGCACGGTCAGCGCGCTCTACGCCATGGACTGCGCCAACGCCTCCATGTACGACGGAGCGAGTTCCTTCGCCGAAGCAGTCCGGGCCGCGGTGCGCGTCACCGGCAGGAAGAAGATAGTTTATGCCGCCGGCGTGAACCCGCAGTATATGGACACGCTGAAGACCTATTTCGCACATTCCCCCGAGTACAGTTACGTAAAAGTTCCGATGAAGGACGGCGCCATGGACAAGGCCGCCCTGCCCGCCCTGCTCGAAGGCGCGGCGTGTCTCGCCGTGCAGACCCCTAATTTCCTGGGCCTGATAGAAGACATGGCCGGCGTATCCGACCTGGCCAAGAAGGCCGGCGCGCTGCTGGTAGCCGCGGCCGACCCCGTCAGCCTCGGGATCCTTGCCGCTCCCGGCGAATACGGCGCCGATTTCGCCGTCGGCGAAGGCCAGAGCCTCGGCCTGCCGCTTTCTTACGGCGGCCCTTACCTGGGCCTGTTCTCCTGCAAAAAGGAGCACGTGCGCCAGATGCCGGGCCGTATCTGCGGCCTGACGAAAGATAAAGACGGCCGGCGCGGCTTCGTGCTGACGCTGCAGGCCCGCGAACAGCATATCCGCCGCGACAAGGCCGCCTCCAACATCTGCTCCAACGAGGCGCTGTGCGCCCTGGCCGCCACGGTGTACTCGGCCCTCTACGGCCCCGAAGGCCTCAAGGAGCTGGCCGAATCCAACGCCGGCGCCGCCGCCTTCGCCGCCGAACGCCTCTCGGCGATAAAGGGCTGCTCGCTCAAGTTCAAAGGCCCTTTCTTCAACGAGTTCGTGCTCACCGTCCCCGGCAGCGCCGCGGCCCTGCGCGAGAAAGCGCTGGCCCGCGGAGTGGACGTCGGCCTTCCGCTCGCCCCGCTCTACCCCGAACTCGGCGAGACCCTGCTGGTCTGCGCCACCGAGACCAAGACCGAGGCCGACATCTTGAAACTGGAAGCCGCCATAAAGGAGGCCCTATGATCTGCTCCGTTACCGACAACAAGCTGAGCATCGAAAAGTCCGATCCCGGCCGCCGCGGCCTGTGGTGCAAGAACCCCCTGCGCGCCAAGGCCAAGCTGCCCGCCGCGCTGAAGCGCAAGGCCCCCCTGCGCCTGCCGGAACTCTCCGAGTTCGACGTGGTGCGGCACTACACCCGGCTGTCCAAGCTGAACTTCTCGGTAGACACCCACTTCTACCCGCTGGGCTCCTGCACCATGAAGTACAACCCGCGCTTTAACGAGGAAGCCGCCGCGCTCGAAGGCTTCGCCGCGCTGCACCCGCTCGCGCACGACACCTGCGCGCAGGGCACGCTGGAGCTCATCCACGACCTGTCGGCCCGCCTCTGCGAGCTCTGCGGGCTGGACGCC
>MGTU01000020.1 GCA_001799615.1 Elusimicrobia bacterium GWA2_61_42
CTACAAGCCCCAGTTCTACTTCCGGACCACCGACGTGACCGGCAGCGTGGAACTCAAGCCCGGCGTGGAAATGATCATGCCCGGCGACCACGCCGAAGTTGTGGTCGAGCTGATCACGCCTATCGCCATGGAAAAGGGCCTGCGCTTCGCTATCCGCGAAGGCGGTCACACCGTGGGCGCCGGCGTAGTCTCGGAGATAATAGAATAATATGGCCGAAAATAAAAAAACCGAAGACGTTAAGGCTGGTCAGCAGCGTATCCGCATCCGCCTTAATTCTTATGACTACAGGCTGATAGACCAGTCGACCGCCAAGATCATCGAGACCGCCAAGCGCACAGGCGCGCTTATCGCGGGCCCGGTGCTGCTGCCGACCCGCATCCGCAAGTACACGGTGAACCGCTCGGTCCACGTGGACAAGAAGTCGCGGGAGCAGTTCGAGATGCGCATCCACAAGCGCCTCATTGAGCTTATCAGCCCCACCCAGAAGACGGTAGACGAGCTTATGAAGCTCGATCTCCCCAGCGGCGTTGAAGTAGAGATAAAACTCTGATCCACGCGTAGCCAACAGCTTGCTTTTGCCAACCCTGGCTGGTCCTCACGGGCCAGCCAGGGTTTTTTTGTCTTCTCGGTTACAGTTCTGCTCCCCAGAGGCTCAACCTCCCGTTCTCCCCGAGGTTGAACCTCCTTCCCCAGTCTTCTCTCTGCCCCGGTCGGGGTGCCGAGGGTATGGGCCCGTCGGGCACGGCGTCGCGCACACCGTGCGCGCGCCTCCTCTCTCGGGCTCGGCGCTATGCAAGCCTCGCCCTCCGAGAGGGCCCGCCGAACCCATACCCTCGTCACCCCTCCGGCCGGTTCGCGGCCTGTCCTGAATTTATACCAGTACCCATTTGGTAGAATAGTTTAGTTAGGTCAGGGGCGATGTTTAAATAGTCATATAATAAACAACAGCCCCTATCTCCTGAGCAGGCGGCTACTGTAAACAAATGCAAATTAATAAATATATGAATAAGGTTGCTTTGATAGCGGTGCGCGGGTGGAGCATCGCTAAACGCCTATATGGTTTTATTGAAAGCTCCAAAATTGCTCTAGGCTTGTTAGGGGCCTTGCTGGCTTCGATTCTTATTGGAAGCCGTGATGCATACTTTCAACGGGAGGAGTTGTTTCGCCCTCAGAGGACGGTTCTGCTTAAAGAGTGTGATGCATTCTTGGGGAAAATTGAGATTCCCTTGGTCACTATGACTAGGGGATATATTGATTATTCACTTGATGTGGAGAATGTCCCTAATTCCAACGTTGGCATTAATCCTGTGGTCCCGATAATCGATGTCCCCCAGGATAAAGAAGAAGAGATCAAGTGGAAAATACGAAAAGAACAAGAGCTTGTGTTCAAAGTTAAAAATGAAACGATTGATCAGCGAAGACAGATTCTGCAATTAATACAAAACTATACAGTTAACCCAAGAATAGAGGTTGAATGGTGCTTAATAGATGCAGCGCTAAACCTTTTACCTGGAGAGGATAGATTTGTTTCAAGTCTTTGGATGGCCCACGTGGCTTTAGATAAAAACGTTAATTCAATCATTAAATGGAACGCATATATAAACACCAATGTCGCTAAAAGAGGTAACGATAAGTTTATCGAACACAGTCCCATGGCGTTTAGGGTGTATTTTTATCAGCATTTCATTAGGGAGCATCTTCAAATCTTAATTCGTCTTATCCTAAAAGAGCAAATGGGGAATAATACCTTAGTCCCTCCATGGCTAATATTGCCAACCAAGAAGGAAATTCCTGCGATTACATATCCTAAGATAATAGAAACTATCCTTCAGGAGTATAATTCGTTTCAGGTTGACTATTTAAATGAGGTGGTTGTAGGAGAAAAGGGCACTGGCGGCTTATTAGGGAATGGGGTAAGATTTTAGGGAGGGGGGTAGAAATTGGGTGCTGGTGGATGCTGTTAACTATGTGAATATTTATCAGCAGGTGACTCTGAGCTCTCTCAATTAGTCACATAGTAAAACTGCGTCCCCTATAGGGCACACATAAAAGACATAAAGGATCCCGAGAAATAGGAATCGTTGTGTCTTTTGTGCGGTTTGGGTGGGTTAAAGGATAAATATGTGAAAAAAACACTATTTATGGTCGTTTCATCTCTGACGCTCGCTGGGTGTTACAGGTCGCAGATAGTTGCTCCTGCCGATAAAAACTTTGTTTTGGCGACACGGGGGGATTTCTGCCAGGAGGTGGATACTCGCAAAGTATATTCATTCCTCGGATTAGCGAATTATAATGAAAACACGCCGAATTCCATACTTGCGGATGTGCCTGCCGGGAAAAAAGTGCGCTTTAAAACGCGGCAGAGTTTTGTGGATTTGCTTGTCGGATCTTTAACTTTTGGGCTGATATCTATGCATTCTATCCAAGCGGAAGTATGCCAGTAGACGATTGGGACGCTGCTTCCTAAGTTGTAAGAGCTACGCCGCCGGGGAAGCCCGGCGGGTTTGTCTTATAAAGCAGCGGAGTATCGCGGCACTCTTTTTAGGATTCTATATACCTTGAAAAGTAGCTGCCACTGTCCAAAAGACGCCATTTGCTAGAATATCTTTAATCTGTCCAGGGGAAATTAGCCATATAACCGTCAGTGTCCCCTATGCCCCGCTGGCAATCCGGATAGTATTGTATCAATAGTATGTTTATTAGGGGGATAAAATGAATGAGGAACGCAATAGTGGTGAAACCACAACAATCCTAAAGGCAAAAGGAGATAGTCTCTTTATGTATTATCGTCAGGCTGGGACGGGTTTGTCTGCGACATTAATTGTGTTAGCATCTGCGATGTTGGCGTGGGTACACAAATCAAGATTTGAGTTGGGAGTGAGCACAAAGGTCTTCTTTTGGATTTCAATTATTTTATTTGGTTTAACGATATTCTCCTCTTTGCTTATCCAATATTTTAATTACAAGGGGTATTTCAATCATGCGCGTGTTCTTTTAGAAGACTCTGACTATAATAAAAGTGCTATCACATATTTCTGTTGGGCGGATTTGTCAGTAAGCACATCAATGATATTCTTTATGGGGGGGATTATCTCTTCAGTAATATTCAAGTATTTAGATACAGGTTTGTGACTTCTATGGCCGTTACTAGGGGCATATTGTGGGGGGATAGGGGACGCTCTTAGTTAATTAGTTTGTGAGTGGAAGGGGCAGATCTTTAACGGATAAGGTGACACACAACCTAATTTCGCCTAATTAAGTTGTGTGTCACCTTAAGCGGGGTTTAATTTGAGGGGATTTGCTTATCGGGGTGGGAATAATGATAGTATCTGTAAAATGTATCGGAGGTTTAAATGAAAACTCTTTTGCGGCCCTTTTTGCTTAATTATGTAGCGCCCATTGACCTTAAGGTTTATGAAGAATGTATGGATTATTCTTTAAAGTTATGTAATTCCTACAATCCACATACGCAGATGTCTGCTAATAACGAAAATGGGATTCTGTTCACTGCTGGGACCTCAAAAACATATGATCCGACATATTCAGGCACAGTGTGGCATAATAAAGATGATTCGGAGGTCACCGATCATTGACTTAAACCTGAACTCAGGACTTGGAATTCTTTAGGGTGTAATTGCTCTAAATATGCGCAACTCTTCTAAAGGGTTCGAAATACATTAAAGTTATTAGCACGAATGAAACAGTTATTAATCATTACAAATAAGCAAGATCTACACGCGGACAATGTAATCCGACATTTATATAAAACAAAGAATCTGGAATTGCTTAGATTGAATACAGAAGACCTGCTTACAAAATATAAGTTTAAGTTTTCGATTATGGACGGGAATATAGAAGCTTATGTGCAAGATGGTTTTGGCCGAAAGTTTGATTTTAATAATAATCAATGTGTTTGGTTTCGAAAACCAAGTTTAGATTTTGATCTAAGCGGCACTAACCTAAAACTAGAAGAAGCCGAGTTTGTAAAAACAGAGCTTAAGATGGTCATTGAGACGCTATATAGCCTACCGAACACTAAATGGGTAAACGACCCCAATATGGCAAGAAAATCTAGCCATAAATATCAACAGCTATGTTTAGTCCAGAGGTTGGGCGCTAAGTATCCTGTGAGAATCCCAAATACGGCGATAACCAATTCCTCCAGGATTGCGAAGGAATGCTTTGGTGGGAGTGGCGACCTGGTAGCAAAGGCGGTATATACAGGGAACATCGTGTTGAATGGGATAAAACAAGGAATAGAAACACAAAAAATATCCAATGAACAATTCTGCAGCAATATTGACTCTATAGATATTTCGCCGACATGTCTTCAAAATTATATTCAAAAAAAATTCGAATTACGGATAGTGGTAATTGGGAACAAGGTGTTCGCTGTGAAGATAGATTCACAGATTGATGAGAGAACAAAAGTGGATTGGAGAAAGCACACTGCTTTATGTCCTCATACAGTGTTCATTCTCCCCAAAGAAATAGAGGCGTTTTGCCTTGAATTTATAGCTTTACAGAAATTAGTATATGGATCTATGGATTTTATAGTAACACCTGCGGGTGAATATGTCTTTTTAGAGAATAACCCCTATGGACAATGGTTATGGTTGGAAAATATGACGGGTATCCCCCTTACAAAGGCATTTGCTGACTATTTTTTAAGTATTTGTTGATTGGTTTCAGGGATAATCGGGGACGCTCTTAGTTAATTAGTTTGGGGGGTAGGGGACGCTGATGACTAATTGACTAACTTTTAGAGAGAGCCGCCGGGGAGGCCCGGCGGTTTTGTTTGGTAGAATTGAGGGGAGACACGGAGGCACTATGGCTAAGGTTGTGGCTTTTAATGGGGAAATGGGGTCAGGTCTTGAATCTTGATATCGAATGCGGAACCGCCGGGGAGCCTGGCGGTTTTGTTTCGGTAGAATCGCCATATTGGGAAGCGGGGCGCAATTAGTCATTTAGTCATCAGCGTCCCCTGACTCACTTATAAAAGGACTAGAAGATAGCTTGAAGGAAAAAGCGGTAGAAATTAAAGTTGTGTTAGCTGTTGTAGCCGTATGCCCGCAAGATATTATCAAGTTGTTCGAAAAGTTTCTCCAGCATGGGGGTGAAGATAACTCTAAAGCTGTGAAGGGGACAATGCTTGAAACTTTCTATGACCATGAATAAGCATCTTGTCTAAATAGATGAGGAAATAGCAGGTATTGTGAGCTAAGAAGAATGAAATCGGTGTGAGGTGATAATGATAAAAATTAACGAGGAAGAGATTCTTTTTTCTGAATGTATTTTGATTGATGGGTTGGCTGAAACATGGGTCACAATCCCGTATAAAGATGACCCGATTCGGATCTGTTTAGCGTTTGGGGAAAGCAAAGAGTCGGGGAACAGAAAAGATGTTGCTGAACCAGTTACCAAGGTAGAAGGAAAAAAAGATCACTCGAGGATTACATTGATTAATTGGGGCGTTCCGTTCGGTGGGGTAGCAGGTCCTTTTAATATTGGTACAAGTGCGGATAATAGGAAAATTAATGTAATTCTTGACTGTATTCATATGAAAACAGTTGCGAAAGTTATTCTTCAGGTTATGCTAGGGAGGAAAGATGCAAAAGCATAACCACATTAGAAAAAACGATTATGTTAGCAAGGTGTATACGAATATCTCAAGCGAAGTTGTTCAAATAACAACTGACAAACTTAGGATCATTCTTAAGGACTATTTGGAGTCTGTTGCTAAACGCTCTTCTTGGCACACTCCATTGGGGTTAGTGTTAACTTTATTTTTGTCTATATCTACTACAGAGTTTAAGACGACTCTCGGAGTAAACTCCTCAACTTGGTGTGCAGTTTTCTTTATGGCAACTATCTTATCAGCAATATGGCTGATTGCTGCATTGGTGGGGAGTCGGAAAGTTGTTAGTATTGAGGAGTTGATATCTAAGATTAAAGAAAACAAATAAGGTGTTTTGTGTGGAGGGGATGGGAGACGTTGTTTGCTAATTGACTATTTATCGACAGAGTGGGATTGATTTCTGCCAATAGTTCAATAATTAAGAACGGCCCCTATTCGCCTAAGATGTTTATGGTAATTTGAATAGGAGGGTTATGAAGAAATACTTGATTGGACTGCTTCTTTTAGGCGGGTGCGCTACAACGGATTCTCGAGTCTATAGGCAGGACCAGCTTGCTGGGAGCAAAGTCTGGTTAGTAGATTTCACTTACGACTCAGGGTCGGTAGAGCGGTTGCAAAAAAAGGGAGAAGAGGAGGTTAAAGTTGTCAGTACAGGTCAGAATCCTTCTGACCTCCAATTACGCGATGATATATTCTTCCTGTTGCAAGATGATTATGGGGTAAGTGTTACAAAAGATGAGTCAAAGGCAACGGGAAAAATCCTGATGCATGCACTTCATTTTAGTGGCGGCGGGTTTAAGCGGCTTACTGTTGTCTTAGAGAATATGCAACGGGAAACTATTGCAAGACTTAAAATAGAGAACGGAGACCGCCCCGCGACATTTAAAGATGATGATAGCTTCGCGAAGTATGCAGCAAAATCAATTGCTGGCACAATAACTGAAAGATAAGTTAACGGCTGCGGCGAGGTATAGGCATAGGGGGCGCTGATGACTATGTGACTAATTATTAACAAATCATTTGGGGCCGCCGGGGAAGCCCGGCGGTTTTGTTTTGGTAGAATAGCTATATTGGGAAGCGGGGCGTAATTAGTCATTTAGTCATCAGCGTCCCCTGACTCACGCAGGAGATTCTTTCTATGAGTGATGCTGAAGTGTATGACGCGCTGGTCGCTATGTTTAAGGAGCAATATCTCGGACGGCAATGGCCGGTAGCTCCCGATGACACTCCGGAGGAGATAAAAGCGCGGCATGGCGATACACCACTTAGGCAGCTTCGGAGCCTTATGATATTGACGGGCAATCATCATCTATACAACACCGAACGAGTGGTTGACCATAAGCTATGGAACCCGCGCCGTCCAGCTGTAGGGAAACGTCTATTGTTGGAGGCGTTTAAGCTCCCTATAGGCGAAAAGAAGTAGTGGGGAGAAGGGGTCAGGTCTTGAAATTTAGCGCCAGAAGCAGAGCCGCCGGGGATACCTGGCGGTTTTGTTTTGTAGAATTGAAGGATGAGAACTAACGTAAAAGGTTTGCCGGAAGGGGCTACGCTGGGGCAACTGCAGCGCTATATTGAGCGCGAGGCGAAGAAGCGGGGTTTCGGTGACCAGAACGCGCTGCAGAAATGCCTGATACTGGGCGAAGAGGTCGGTGAGCTTTTTAAGGCCATCAGGAAAGAGGAGAAAATGCCTATCGGCCGGCATTCGAAGGTGGGCACCATAAGCGAGGAGCTCGCGGACGTGCTTATGTATGTCTGCACGATAGCCAGCTATTACGGCGTAGACCTGGAGAAAGCTTTTCGCGCTAAGGACAAGATACATTCCAAACGCGTCTGGCATTGAGCCAGGTAGCATGGGGACGCTTAACCGCCGGGGAAGCCCGGCGGTTTTGTTTTGTAGAATTATTGGATGACCAAGAACACAACCATAGACATGGACGCGTTGCGCCAGAAGTACTTCCCGCTTAAGCTCAAGGGGGGACTCACTGTCAGGACCGCTACAAAAAAAGAGGTTATGGACCTGATCGCGAAGAGCTATGACAAGGTTTTTCCGGACCGCGGAGAGACCCCGTGCTTCCGTCTGAGCCCGGAACGCCGTAAAAAAGCACAGGAGTTCTGGAAAATGTACGACGTGCTGCATCATGAGTGGTTCCTGTTCCTTGATCCGAAAGGAACCCCGATCGGCTGGCACATGGGCGAGGCTGAAGATTTTCAGACGTTCTACATGCGCAACACCGGCATCCTCCCGAAATACCAGGGAAAAGGCATCTACGGAAATTTCCTTAAAGCCTTCAGCTCCTATCTCAAGGCGCTCGGGTATGAGCGTATTTCCAGCCAGCACAAGCCCACGAATAAATCCATACTCATACTGAAGCTGAAACAGGGCTTTGTTATAGGCGGTTTTGAGATGAACGAGAATTGGGGTGCGCTGGTGAAGATGGTGAAGATCCTTCCGGAGGACCGCAGGGAGTCTTTTTATCGACAGTTCGGCGACAAAGTGCACCTGTCACAATGATCGGGCCTACAGGGGACGCTGTTTAGGGAGTAAGCGGCAACGGGGTCAGGTCTTGAATCTTGACATTTAATATTGAGCCGCCGGGGAAGCCCGGCGGTTTTGTTTTGTGATATCATCTAGGCATGGGTGTGCCGGAAAACAATCTGACTTGGAAAGACTTTTTCATGATGTTGGGGAGGATGCTGCTTTATTCGTTGCCCATCGTCTTCCTTATGGATAAGCCGCCGGCTGGCAGGGGCGGCAATTTATTCTCGTTCCTGGCCGATGCGGTTTTCCTGGCAGCGGTGTATCCTGCCGCCCGCAAGGCGGGATTCAATCCTGCAAACTGGCGGGGCTATCTGGCCGGACTAAACTCCCAACTAATCCCCGCTTTCAAATGGTTCCTGCTCACATTGGGTGTATTATGGCTGGCGGTTCAGGCGTTCTCCCTGGCGCTGGCGCCATGGGACCTGCCTTGGACCAATCTGCTGCTGTTCTGGTTCGACAACAGCTCTAACCCGGCCAATGCAGAGGCTCGGATTGTCGGGCTGCTGGCTAATCCGCTGCTTATACCTGTGCATTTTTTGTCTGTATGCGCGCTGGCGCCGGTGATGGAGGAATTCCTGTACCGGCGCTGGTTCTACTCCGCCATGCGCGGCTTTATGCCGCCAACTGCGGCTATAGTTCTTAACGGGGCGCTCTTTGGCGCCATGCACGGGACGGATTTCTTTGCCACCGGGCTTTGCGGTATATTTTTCTGCTGGTGCTACCAGCGCTCAGGACGGCTTGCCGGACCGATACTTGTGCACGTGTTCGTCAACGTGCTTGCCACGGGGATGATGTTCTACTCGGTTCTGTCGCGCTGAGTCTTACAAGGATAGGGGACGCTAATGGCTATGTGACTAATTATTAGCAAATCATTTGGGGTCGCCGGGGGAGCCCGGCGGTTTTGTTTTGTAGAATTAACCCTGATATGAACACTTCTCCTTACTGGGTATGGTTGCTGGTCGCGGGATTATTCGAGGTGGCGTGGGCGTCGGGCCTGAAGTCCACGCAGGGGTTTACCAGGCTCTGGCCCAGCGTATGGGTGGGGCTGGCCATGGCCGTCAGCATCTACGGTCTGTCTTTCGCGGTTAAGGGCCTGCCCATAGGCACGGCCTATGCCGTGTGGACGGGCATAGGTGCGGCCGGCACGGCGCTGGTGGGGATATTCGTGCTGGGCGAGCCAGTCGCTTTCGCCCGGGTGGCCTGCATTTTTATGATAGTGGCGGGCACGGTAGGGCTGAAACTATTTAGCCGGTAATCCAAGGGTGTAATGCGCACGATGCCGCCGGGGCTGCCTGGCGGTTCTGTTTTGGTAGAATCAGATCCGGAATCGTCCAGATAGTTATCCTCCCGAGCCTGAGTGAATAATAACCCCGCGCCCCACTACGCGGCAGGCGCGTCCAGGGCCTGGCGGACCTTGGCGAGCAGCGCCTCCGCCGTGAACGGTTTGGGCAGGAAAGGGCGGTTCTTTGCCGCTACCCGGTCATACACGCCCGGATCCGCGGCCTGCCCGGAGATGAACAGCGCCTTCAGGCCCGGCTGCCGCTCCAGCAGCCGGTCCGCGAGGTCCACCCCGCTCTTTCCCGTCAGTAAAATATCCGTGACCAGCAGATCGATGCGCCCGGCCGAGGCGGCCCGGGCAAGCGCTTCCTCGTAACTCCCGGCGCCCAGCACCGTGTACCCCTGGCTCTCGGCGATGCGGCGCATGACCATCAGGATCTCCGGCTGGTCGTCCACCAGCAGCACGGTCTCTTTGCCTCCGGCGGGGAGTTCCCGCGGGGCGGCAGGCGCGGGGGCCGGTTCAGGCCCGGAATACCTGGGCAGACAGATGCGAAAAACGGTGCCTTCGGCCGGCTTGCTCTCCATGGTTATCCGCCCGCCGGCCTGCTCTACGATACCATGCACCACGGAGAGCCCCAGCCCCGTACCCTTGCCCAGCTCCTTGGTGGTAAAAAAGGGTTCGAAGGCCCGGGCCATGGTGGCCTGGTCCATGCCGCAGCCAGTGTCTCTCGCCGTAAGCATTACGTACTCCCCTGGCGGGAGCTCCTCCCCGTCGGCATGGAGGCTTTTTCCCACTTCGAGGTTGGCGGCTTTTATGCTTAGCTTGCCGCCCTGCGGCATGGCGTCGCGCGCGTTGACCGCCAGGTTCAGCAGCACCTGGTCCACCTGGCTGGGGTCGGCCATAACTTTCCACAGGTCCCCGGCCAGCTGGAACTCGATGCCCACGGCTTCCCCGGCGGCACGACGCAGCATTTTTTCGGAGGTCTTTATCTGCGCGTTCAGGTCCAGCGGCCGCGGCTGGAAGAACTGCTTCCGGCTGAAAGCCAGGAGCTGGCTGGTGAGGGCCGCGGCGTGCCCGGAGAAGTTGATGATGTCCTCCAGGTCCGCGCGCCGCGTGTCAGCTTCATCCATGGAGCGCATCGTAATCTGGGCCAGCCCCATGATAGCCGTCAGCACGTTGTTGAAATCATGGGCGACCCCGCTGGCCAGCCTGCCTACGAGTTCCATTTTCTGCGCCTGCAGGAATTTCAGCTCGGTGGCGCGCCGGGCTTCTTCCAGGCGTTTAATGCGGGCCAGGGCGGTCCGGATCAAAAAATACAGGAGGACCGCGGTGACGGCTACATAGAACCAGCCCTTATACGTCTGCAGGGAATTAACCCACGCCTGGTCCTTTACCAGCGCCCAGAGCAGCCGGTCCGAAAATGTTATCCACAGGCCTCCTAAAACGGCGTAGAGGCCGGCAATTTTATAGGCCGAAAAATCCGGGCCATCAAGCCCGGGTTTTACAGGTTCAGTCATTTATCCCCCTAATTGACCACGCGGTTATTATATCAAAGCCGCCCCGGTTCCCGGCGCCCGTCCTGGTTTTCCGTCCCGCGCCTGAAAACAAAACCGCCTGGCTTCCCAGGCGGTTTTGTTTTGAGTGGTAAAAGGTAGCAGCTACCTTTTATAGCTCGCTGTATTTTATCTCATCAGCAGCAGGCTGAGCGACATCACCAGCATTCCGCCTACCAGACCGAAGATGCTGTCGTGCCCTTTCCCGTACGCGCGGCTGGTTGGCAGCAGTTCGTCGAGGCTGATATACACCATTAGGTCGGGGGAAATGGGGTCAGGTCTTGAATCTTGACACTTAAACGAATCCGCCGGGGAAACCCGGCGGTTTTGTTTTTGGGAAGTCAGCGGGAGTCCCAGTTTACGGCGGGGGCCTGGTCGGGGAGCTCTATGGCCGCGTCCACGGGGATGGCAACCGCGAAGTCCACCTGGCGCACGGCCTTTCTCTGGTCCAGGTAGTTCAGGAGTTCCATTCCGCTTATGACCAGGTCGGTGGATTTAAGCTTTATGGCCATCACTATGCCGTTGGTGGTGGACTTGAGGAAAGTGGCGGTGACTTCCTTGCCGAAGAGGCCGGCGGCCGTCTTCTCTATGCCTTTGGCCACGCCGTGCTCCAGGGCCACGCAGCCTTTGCCTACGCCGGGCACGCGGCACCAGGGGATAAGCACCACTATGGTGGCGCCTGCGTTGGCGGCCATAACCACGCCGCTGGGGTTGCACTGAAAGGTTTCCTGCGTGATGTTCAGGCCGCCCAGCATGATGAACCCGGCCGGGCCGGCCAGCATGAGGGTGTTCATCATCAGCATTTTGCCGGCGACGGTGCCGGTGAGGCCGGCGCCCACGGCGTCCAGGGCCTGGCCCACGTAGTTGAGCGGGTGGCCGTTCTGGGCCAGCCAGGCGTTCACGCTGCCGCGCATATCATAAATGTCTTTCCAGACTATCTTCACGGTGTCGGAGGGATGTTCGGCCAGTTTGGCGGCTATCAGGTCTTCGGCCAGCATCCGCACCACGGGTTCTTTCTGCAGGTTGGCGGGAATGTCGGCCTTGTCCATGAGCTGGCCTACGGCCGTGTCCATGGTGCAGAAGCGCTTTACCTCTTCGGCCGCGGCGGCCGGTGAGGGAAGGGCTGAAAGGGTCAACAGGGGGATGAGCAGAAGAGCAATGTATTTGTTGTGGTTCATCTAACTATATTATGGCAGTCCCGCGCGGCCGGCGTATGGGCCGGGATGCCTTGAAACCCGCGTTTTTCGGCCTACCCCGGTGTGGGTCCTTTGAACCGCCGGGGGAGCCCGGTTGACGGCAGTCAGTACCTTTTTGGGGGGCCAAAAGAATCTGGGCGGGTGGGACTTTCGCTTCTATTGGGGGTCGGGGGATATTCGATATGATTTGTTCAGACAGCAGATAAGGAGACCTGAACAAATGAAAAAGTTTTTATCCGTGCTCGCCCTCACCCTGTTCTCGGCGGTGGCCGCCGTGGACGCTTCCAATTACCCTGCGGATTACACCTACCAGACGGCGCGCGTGGTCGTCAGGGGGCCGGCCGTCATGGCCACCGTGAACAGCGGCATCATGAGCAAGCTGGTCATCGGCTACAAGGGCAATGGCATCCTGGGCGGCCGCGACCGGATCCAGGCGGTGGTGCGCATGACCTCGGTGGAATATTATTCCGGTTACCAGAAGACGGTCGAGCGCGTCATAGACCTGCCCCGCGAATGGAACGGCACCGGCTATATGACCGCGGGCCTGAGCTATTACGACTTCGTCCCGCAGGGCTTCGCCGGCAACCCGAGGCGCATAGAGGTGGCCTTCTTCTCCGGTCAGCAGTGGGATTCCAACTATAACGCCAACTATGCCGTGGAAATGGACGAGTTCTACAGCAGCCAGGCGCAGTTCACCAACAAGCGCGGCGGCGGTCCCGATATAGAGATCCCCTGCTGGGACTTCATCGTGGCCCAGATGCGCAAATAGCGGACGCGCGACCCTGATAGAACCGCCGGGGAAGCCCGGCGGTTTTGTTTTGTAGAATAATTTACCAACGATCAGGCAGGATAGGTATAAATGGAAAAGGCTGGAATAATTTCTGAGGTGGCGCAGCCGGTGAATTGGTTGTGGCGGTCTGTTGTCCTGGCGGCGCTGACGCTGATGGTGCCCTCGCTGGCTTATCTGGGTGTTTTTGAGCTGTTCTCGGCATCGTACAGCGGCATGCCTAAATACCTGGCTGAGTTCCTGGCGGCCGGGATAGCGCTGTTCCTTTCCATGCTGACGCTTAAGGTGTACAACGACAAGGAGGCTCTTGGGCTTGATATTAAACAGCTGTTCCCGTTGCGGCCGCTCGGCAGGATGTGGCGCGTGTTCCTCGCCGGGGCCGTCGCCGATCTTGGGCTGATAGTCGCCTTTATAGCCGTGATGCTGAAGTATTATCCCGACTACGAGGGCTCTACGGCTATAATAAAGATGTGGGCAGGCAACGATAAATGGTTCTTTGTTCTCACCAGCACATTCATGTACGCCGCCTGCGAGGAGATCTTCCTGCGCGGGCTGGTTTTCAGCTACATAAAGAAACATGCCGGGTTCATGAAGGCGCTGCTGGTAAGTTCCCTCATATTCTCGCTTATGCACGGCGGCCGTATCTGGGGGGCGCTGCTGATGATATTTCTTAGCGGCCTTGTCTATGGCCTGGCCTATGAAAAGACGCGCAGCCTGGCCGTTCCGTGCCTGCTGCACGGCCTGCATAACTCCGTGCTGCGGGTGATCGGGGTGCTGGGGCTTATCGGTGGATAAGTTAAGGGATAGTGACGCAGATGACCATATAATGATTTGCAGGTCACGCGTAGTCGCCGGGGTCTCAGGCTCAGGGAAGAAGAGGATTAAATGACGCTGCCGCTGATCGTTTTGATATGTATAACCGTGCTGTATCTTGTAGGCCTGGCATTTTCGTGTGCTTATTTCTTCAGGTTCTTTAGAACGCGCGACAAGTGCTCGCTTTGGGTAGCGTTGCTTGGCCTGCTTGGCATTCCCGGGTTGGTCCTGCTGTCGTCGGTCGTATTTATTGGGATAGCGAAATATACCGGGCACAGTCTGCCGGTCTTTAGCGGTGGAGATCCCTGCGGTATGCTGTATCCCTGCCGAGCTGCGGCGCAGGAGTTCCGCGATAAAATGATTCTGGTCGCTACAGGCGCCGCATATCTTGGCTGCGCTGTCTTTTCGATGGCTTCTTTCTTTAAGTTCTACAGAACTAAAGAGAAGTGTTCGTTATGGGCTGGGCTGCTGCTGCTCCTGGGACTACCCGGAATTTTGGTGCTATACGGTTTGTTCGATTCTCTTGTGTTGAACGGCTGAGGCGGGGACGTTGTTTGCTATCCGCCTAACTTCAAAAGAGCTAAGCCGCCGGGGATGCCCGGCGGTTTGTTTTGGTAGAATTGAGGCATGGAAGAAGGAATGGAACGGCGAAAGATAGAATTGCTGGACTGGTTTTATTATCTGGCGCCGGTGTGGCTGGCGCTGGAGGTTTTTGTCTGGCCGAATTTCCGGGCGGGGGCGGTGGTGGGGGGCGGGCTGGCCGGGACGATAGGTTTTTACGCGGTGGAAGCTGGCTTAGGGGCCGCCCTGTGGTACAGGCTGCGCTACGCGGGCCTGGCCGCGCTGGGGGAGAACGTTATTTACCTGGTACTGGTGCTTAAGTTCATCCTGCTTTCCCCCCTGGATACGGCCCTGGCGCTGGCAAACGACGCGCCGGAAGCGGCCGGGGCGGCGGCCTCTTACGCGGCGGCCCTGCCCGGCGCGCTGTTGTCCATGGCGCAGGTGGCATTCAGGCTGAAAAAACAGCTCTCGCGGTAAAGCACGGCTATGGGGGAAACGGGGTCAGGTCTTGAAATTTGGCGTTTAGGTTGGGATAGGGAACGCTGTTTGCTATCTTCCTAACTTCTGAAGAGCGAAGCCGCCAGGGAGTTAATTGCCGAGTTATATATGAAAAAATTGCGTATTCCTTTTAAGAAAAAGGTCCAGCTCGGCGCTTTCGGCCAGTACAGGAAAGTTCAGGCTGAGATGCATGACCTGCAGTATCTGTTCTGGGAATGTACTCTGAGCTGCAATCTGAGCTGTCTGCATTGCGGCAGCGATTGCCGGCAGAGAGCGGCCACAAAAGACATGCCTTTGCGGGATTTCCTGCTGGCGCTGGACGAGATCTCTACCCAGTACGATCCGAAAAACATCATGGTGGTGCTGACCGGCGGGGAGCCGCTGCTGCGAACGGACCTTGAGACCTGCGGCGGGGAATTCGGCAAGCGCAAGTATCCCTGGGGGATGGTCACTAACGGCTATAGCCTTACCGCTGACCGGCTGGAGAAGTGCTGCGACAGCGGGCTGGCTTCAATAACAGTGAGTCTCGACGGGCTAAAAGCCAGCCACAACTGGTTAAGGGGGTCCGGGGAGTCGTATAAGCGCGCTTTGAACGCTTTAGCTTTATGCGCCGGGAAAAAGTACCTGGTGCACGACGCCGTTACGTGCGTCAATCAAAAAAACTTCGGCGAGCTTGGGGAACTGCAAAGAATACTTATAGATAAGGGCGTAAAAAAGTGGCGCCTTTTCACGATCTTCCCCAAGGGCCGGGCGAAGGACAATAAAGCCTTCAGCTTAAGCGGGGGGCAATTCGTCGAACTGATGGAATTTATCAAGGCGGGACGGGCAGAAGGCAGGATAGAGCCGAGTTTTTCCTGCGAAGGCTTTCTGGGGCCGTATGAAGGGGAAGTCCGGGACGATTTTTTCTTTTGCCGCGCCGGCATAAATATCGGGTCCGTACTGGCCGACGGTTCTATTTCCGCGTGCCCCTCTTTAAGGGCTGATTATAGCCAGGGCAATATTTATAAAGACAGTTTCCTGGATGTCTGGAACAACCGTTTCCAGGTAATGCGGGACCGGGCCTGGACCAAGACCGGGAAATGCCTCGACTGCGGGGCTTTCAAGTGGTGCGGTGGGAACGGGCTGCATTTGCGGGATGAAAGGACAGGGGAATTACTACAATGCTATTATGATGAAGTTCTCCGCCAGTAGGAAGAGAACTTTGCGCGGGCTACGGGGGCAAGATGGCGAAAAAAATTAAAAGAACCTTTCTTTGGACTTATTCCAGGATGCTGCGTGCCTGGAGCCTGGTCCTTGTCGCCTTTATGAGCTTATTAGGGGTAAAGGAAGCCTGGGGGCAGGTTGAGGCCCCGAAATCGCCCAGGAAAGCGGGAGCCTTTGGGCAGTCCAAGTACGGAGTCTTCAGGGGAGCCTACCTCACTCCGGAAATCCAAAAGCTGCAGCAGGCGCAGCTGAGCCTGGAACAGAACGACGCGGAAATACAGGGGCTTAAAAAAGCCCTGAATAAGGAAATAGCGGAGCTGAACGACAGGAGAGGCGCCGTAAGCGTGGAATGGGCGGGTACGGAGAAGGAATTACAGCTGCTCCTGGACCGGAAAGTAGCCCGGGATCCCGCCAGCGGCCCGCTTCTCGGCAAAAGGAGCGCCCTGCAGAAAGAGCTGGCCGATCCAGGCACGCCGAGGGAGAGCAGGGCTTCGCTGAGCCGCCAAAAAGACGAAATAAACAACAAATTACAGGAAATGAAAGACGCTATTCCGTTCAATGACCCTGAGCTTGTGAAAACGCGGCAGAGAAAAAGCGAGTTAACGGACAAGCTGCGCGGGATAGACAGCGAGCGCGGCAAAAAAGAAAAAGCTTACCAGGACAAGGTCTATCAAAAACTCTCGGCTAACGACCCCGAACTTAAAAAAATAATCGAAGGCAGGGAACAGGAGCGACAAAAAAACGACAAGAAGGTCCCGCTTCCCAAGTAGCCTAAGGAAGGGAGCGAAACCGCCGGGGAAGGCCGGCGGTTTTGTTTGGTAGAATTCAGGAATGGGATATAGGCTTTGCGGGAAGTGTGACACCATGAAAAGAAGCCCGGCGATATTTCTTCAGGCGGTCGTTGTGCTCATCGGCGCCGGCGCACTCGGGTTTATGCTTTGGGAGCCGCACATCGAGGGCAGGAACGCGCAGGCCACGCTGTTTGAGATCTACTTCAAGGATCCCTTTTTGGCGTACGCGTATATCGGGTCCATTCCTTTTTTTGCGGCGCTATACCAGGCTTTCAAGGTGTTGGGGTATGCCGGACAGGATAAGGTGTTCCCGCAGGCGGCCGTGAAAGCTCTGCGGACTATAAAATATTGCGCGCTGGCCACTATTGGCTTTGTCGCTTTAGGAGAAATTTTCATCGTGCTGGGCGAGAGCGATGACCGGGCGGGCGGGGTTTTTATGGGCGTCCTCATCACTTTCGGCGCGATCGTAGCAGCCGCGGCGGCGGCGAGGTTTGAACGGATTTGGCGAAAGGGGCCGGGTATCCTTTGACTTTATGATAGAAACGGCGTTGATGCGCGCAAGAGTGTTCGTGTTCGTTGTCTTCCTGGCGGCCACAGGCGGGTTAATTATTTACCGCAGGGCTACCGTAGCGGAGAGGCTGGTTTCCATGGACGAGATCTCGCGCGAGGAGGCGGGCAGCGACCTGGCAAAATTGAGCGAGGCGGAGAAGGCGGAGCTTGTGCCGCGGCTGATAGGGTCTTTAAAAAGTAAAGAGCCGACGGTACGCTACCTGGCGGTCCGCGCGCTGGGGAACCTGGGCCCGGCGGCCAGCGCGGCCAGCCCCGCGCTGTTAACCATGCTCAACGACACCGGCATGAATTCCAACGTGGGGGCGGCCGCCGCCGAGGCCTTCGCGCATATTGATCCCGCGCCCGTTCCGCGGCTGGTGGAGGCGCTTAAGGACAGGGATCCGGAGACAGGGTGCAATGTGTCCCGCGCTCTTGGCGGCCTGGGGCCCGCCGCCGGCGAGGCGGTGCCGCTGCTGCGGGAGCTGGCCGAGGACAAAGACCAAGAGTTAAAACTCTGCGCCGCCCAGGCCCTTGAGAAGATCGGCCCCGGGCACAGGGGACATTGAATAAGGGACGCTCTTAGTTAATTAGTTTGCCGCCGGGGAAGCCCGCGGTTTTGCCTGGGGAGGAGCGTGCCGCTGGAAAAGGGAGCAAAGGGGTTGATACAGGGGTTAAAACATACAATAATATGACTTGGCGTCCCGGGCGGGATTTTGGGACGAGGAGAAAAATGACGACTAAAATTACTCTGGTGCTTTCGATGTCGCTGAACGTGGTGCTTGCCCTTGTGGTATTGCAGAATAATAAGAGGCCTGTGGCCCTGGCCGATTTCAGGGATTCCGTTGCCGACACCCGCGGTTCCGTCCGGTTGGCGGATGCCGTTCCCGCGGAAGTTCTTCCGCCTCCCGCGGTTGAAACCGTCCTGGCGGACGCGGCCCCCGCGGCGGCCGCCGTGGAAGTGCCGGCCCCGCCCCGGGCGGTCATAGTGGCCAATGACTGGGCCGCTTATAAACAGGAGATGGCGGACGATAAAGAAGTGCTGGTAAGCAATCTTTTCCGCTCGGAAACTAACGCCCAGAGGGCTATGAGCGCGGCCGTAGGCAGGCTGCAGGCCAACGGCAGCGACGTGCTTTTTTCCTGCCTTATGCCGGCGACTGGCGGCGGCACGTTCTACCTGGTCCGGCTGGTCTCCGCCGCCCCGGAGATCCCGAGGATGACATCCATGGCCGATATCTCGAGCAAGGACTTTGTTAAGGAAATACAGTACATAACGGACAAGACCGAAAAAGAAGTGTGGGGCTTTATCTGAAAAAGGCCGGCAGGCAGCCGCGAACCGCCGGGGAAACCCGGCGGTTCTGTTTGACGGCAAGGGGGCGGCGGCGGCCCGGCGATCTGCTGCCGGGAACCGGCATTATGTTTGGTACAATTCCTCTTATATTATGCGTAAAAATATCCTGGAGCCGGTAATACTGGCGGGTTTACTATTATCGGCGTTCTTGTCCTGGTATGTCCTTTTTCGCGCCGTGATGGTGCCCGGTTCCAGCACCTGGGGCGCCCCCATAGCGATCTTCTTCATCTTGCTCGTTTTTTTCTTTTTGTGCGCGGTTCTCGTCAGGCGCCCGGCTTATCTGGGCGCGGTCCTGGCCGCCTCCTTGCTGCTAAGTCTTGTTTTTGCCGCCACGCCGCTTCACTTTGTTCTTCTGCTGCTTTCCGCCGGCATCGCTTTTTGGGCGGTGCGCAGCATACGGGAAAGCCTGAATTTCTCTATCAGGATCCGGTTCTTCAATTCGTTGTTGAGCGGCCGCGGCTATGTCGTGCTCGCATTGATCATAGCTATCACCAGCCAGTATTACGCGCTGGTGAACCGTGCGCGAGGAGAGGTAAATCTTCCGACCTTCGAGATCAGCAGAACTGCCGCGCTTTACCTGGGCAAACTCTACGGCCATATAAACCCCGATTATTCCTTTTTCTCATCCGCGCGGGAAATGACCGTGGATAAATTTATAATGCAGAATCAGGCTCCGGGGCGGGAGGCCGCGGCGATAAAACCGGTCCTGGAGCGCGGAAGAAAACAACTTTCCGTGCTTTCGGGAAGGCAATTGGGCGGCGGCGAACAGATGGCCGATGTCTTTGTGGACCTGGTTACCAGGAAGATCAATGATTACTTTGCCGTAGGGATGGCGCAGTCCGGCAAAGCCAGCGCCATTCCTCTGTTTCTGACCTGCGTGCTCTTCCTTACCCTGCTGCCGGTCGCCACCATCGTCAGTTATGCCGGAACTCTTTTCTCCGCCGTGCTGTGCGGCGTACTGCTTAAAAAAGGCTTTATTAAAAAGGAAAGCAAGCAGGTCCAGGCTGAATCGCTGCTGCTGTAGAGGGGCCAAACTTTAAATAACGAGACCGCCGGGAGAGCCCGGCGGTTTTGCTTTAGGGGAGGGCCGGGGCGGCGCGCGCTGTGAGCAGGCGGGAGGTGCTGACGCCTTTGTGGAAGAGCCAGGACGCCCAGACGCCTTTGGCGAAAGTGGACAAAGTGATAGCCCACCAGATGCCGGCGGTGCCGAGGCCCAGGGTGATGGCCAGCAGCCAGGCCGCCGGCCAGCGCGCCAGCGTGAGCGGCACGGAGATCAGCATATAGTCGCGGGTATGCCCCAGGCCGGTGAAGACGCCTTCGAAGAGCAACTCCCAGCCGAGGAAGATCTCGAAATAACCTACGGTGCGCAGGTAGCGCACCGCGTTGGCTATCACTTCCGGGTCCGAGGTCATCGGGCGCACCAGCAGGTGGGGGATGAAGATGAAGGCCAGGGCCACCGGCACCAGCAGCGCGGTGATGATAAGGCGGCCGCGCGCGACTATCTGCCTGACGCGCGGGATGTCGCCGCGGCCCAGGGACTGCCCCACGAGGGTAGCCATAGCGGTGGCAAAGCCTATGCCCAAATAATAGGGCACGCCTTCCAGGCGGAAGCAGACGCTGAGGCCGGCCAGCGGGGCCTCGCCGAAGCGCGTGATGATGACGGTAAGGGCCGGGTAGACCAAAGACCAGACCACGTTAACGGAGGCGGCCGGCACGCCTATCTTAAGGATGCTTGCCGAGCGGGTGAACGCGGGTATCCGCATTACTTCGGCCAGCGGCGGCAGGTAGCCGCGCCGGCGCAGGAAAACCACCTGGAGCGTAAGGGCGCAGGCAATGCAGAGGGCCGAGGCGGCCGCGGCGCCCGGCACGCCGAAGGGCCGGCCGGTAAGCCATCCCAGGATCAGCACGGGGTCCAGCAGCAGGTTGAGGGCCACCGACGAGGTCATGATCAGCACGTTGGTGCGGGTGTCGCCGTAGGCGTTGAAGACGCTGCCGGCCAGGTTGCAGAGGTAATAAAGCGGCAGGGCCCAGGCGTAGATGGTGAGGTACTGCCGGGCGTAGGCGGCGGTCTCGGGCTGCAGGCCCATCAGGCGGAAGATCGGGCCGATGCCGGGCAGCAGCAGCGCCATGAGCAGCACGCAAACGCCGAGGCTCAGCCAGGCGGCCTCAACCGCAAGCTGCCGCGCCTCTTCTTTGCGGCCCGCGCCGAAAAGCTGGGCGATAAGGCTGTTGGCGCCGGCGGTGGTGGCGTTCATGGCCGCGTAGACCGCCCAGGTCAGGAAGGCGGCCGAAGCCACGCCGGCTATGGCGGAAGTTCCCAGCCTGCCCACCCAGAAGATGTTTATGGCGTCGAAAAGGACGAAGCCCAGGAAACCCAGGAAGGCCGGTATGGCTATGTTATAGATCTCGCGGTCCAGCGGATGTTGAGCCCAGGGGGTTTGCATAAATATAATTTTACTAATTTGAGGCGGGGCCAAAGGGCCTATAGGCGGCCGGGCCTTTATGCTCTTTCTGTCCAAGGGAGGTTCGGCTACAATATCTTATCTATTCGATGCTCCGGGAATCCGGGGCTAAGGGGTGCGTTAATGAAAAAAACATTCTGTGCGGCGTCGGTGTTCCCTTCTCTGCTGTTGGCCACGGGCGTAATTTTCGCCGCAAGCGACGGGTCCGTCAAGCAGCTGTCGGACGTCGGCGGCACTATTAAGGAAATAATGCAGGAGCAGAAAGACTTCCAGGCGAAGCCTTTGCCTCCTTCCGGCTTTCAGCCCGGCCAGCCCGGTCACCCCGAACATCCGCCCAAGCCCGATCATCCCGGCCAGCCTGGCCAGCCGCCTCAGCCGCCCAAACCGCCCCAGCCTGGTCAACCCGGCCAGCCGCCCCTGCCTCCTCAGCCGCCCGCGCCGGTAGATACTACCCACGCGTATAATGCCGGCTTGAGGGACGGCAATGAAAAAGGCGTCAGGGAGGGCAGGCGTGAAGGCTACTCTGACGGCGTCAATGAAGGCGAAAGGGAAGGCTACCGCAAAGGCACCGACGACGGCAACAGGGCCGGCAGGGAAACCGGCTACCGTGACGGTTACGGCGTAGACCAGACCATGGGAACGCAGAACGGCAGCGCCTCCGGCCAGACCACCGGCGTCAATAACGGCACCGAAGCCGGCAAGCGCCGCTGCTACGACGAAGGCTATACCAACGGCTACAATGTCTCCTACGAAGAGGCCAGGAAGCTGGGCCTGCAGGACGCCGCTTCCTACAGCGGCGGCTACGCCAAGGGGCAGGCCGACGCGGCTACCATAGAGGCCGGCAACGGGCAGAAGGCCGGCTACCAGGCCGGGTTCAGCCAGCGTGAAACCGAACTGGAAAGCGCTTCCTTCGACGTGAGGTCCATGGGCGGCGTCTTAACGAAAGGCGTGCCGGGCGTAAAACTGGACTTTAATATAACGCAGGCCCGCTACGGGTACGCTACCCCGGAAGAGCGGCAGGCCTATGACAGGGGTCATAGGGAAGGCTACCAGCGCGGCTATCGCCGGGCTTACGACGAAGCCAAGCGGGAAGGTTATAACGAAAGGTTCACCATGGCCTACAGACGGGCCTACGACGCGCAGTACTCCATAAGCTACCGCAACGGCTACTCCGAAGGAAAAACGGCGGGCTACCAGGCGGCTTATAACTCGGCTTATAACTCGGCTTACTCTTACTATTACGAGGAATACAGCCGCAGGGAATACGCGGACCAGCGGGCCCTGGGCCTGAGCAATGGTCTTACCACCGGCCGCAAGGAAGGCTTCGAGGCCGGCTGCGCCGAAAATACCAAGCGCGGCTACGACGACGGCTACCGGAAGACGGCGGCCGAAGTGTACCCCGGCGCTTTCGAGGCCGGCAAGCAGGCCGGCATAGCGGCCGCGGACAAGTTCTACCGCGAGAACGCGGTGCTGAAGGTCTCTGACATCGCGTTCTACGACGAGAACGGCGACGGCAAGTTCGAGGCGAACGAGAACGTCATGCTCAAGGCCGAAGTGAAGAACTTCGGTTTCAAGGGGTCGGAAGCCGTGGTCATAACGATCAAGAGCGAGCGCGGGGAGATCCTCCTTGTGCCCGACCTGAAGGCCGGCAGCGTGGGCGGCCGGACCAGGACCGCTGTGAACCTCAACATCGGCAAACTCTACGACGTGGTTGCTCCGGACGCGGACGCCCTGAACGTGAAGTTCACGGAAAAAGGCGCGCTGGTAGGCGAGCGCCGCCAGCTGTACACGCGGACCAACCCCAACAAGGTAGGCACGGTGGAGAAGGACGACACCCCGGTAAGGAAGAATTCCAACGTGTTCTCCAGCACGCTGGCCAAGCTCAACAAAGGCGAGAAGGTGATAATAATCGGCGAGAAGGATTATTACACCAAGGTGCGCAAATCGGCCTTCGCCGCCGGCGAGTGGACCGAAGGTTATGTTTATACCGATAAGCTGGCCGTGCAGTAAAGCGGCAGCTTACCGCAGCGCGGAACCGCCGGGACAGCCCGGCGGTTCTGTTTTACGGCGGCGTAGGCGGGTTGGCGCGGGTTCGTTGACAAGCGGGTTTTATATAGCTTAAACTGAAAATTATGCGCCTGCCCATCTTCTCACTCTTACTTCTCTCCGGCCTGCTGCTCTCCGCCGCGGCCCCGGCGGCCGCCGGCAATAAAGCCCGGGCCGCCAAAACGTCCGGCTACAAGGAAATACCCGCGCTGAACTGGGGGCTTACTTCGGCGGGATTCGTAGAATTGTTCAAGCTGCGCAACATGGAGATAGAAGGGGCCGCGCCCAGCCGTTTCTTCCCGGCCTCGGTCGCCTTTTCCCTGGGCCGCATCGATGACACCGGGCATTACCTGATGCTCAAATGCTCCGCTTCGGCCGACTGCGACGGCAACAGGGACGCGTTGGAGGAACGCTTGATGTCCGCCACCCTCCTGGAGGTGGTGCTCACCCCGAGGGTCCTGAAGGACCAGCTTTACGATCCTAACACCTGGGCGCTGACCCCCCTGGGGGATAAATACATTAAAATACTGCGCAAACGCTACCCGGACCTTTCCACCCGCCTGGCCAGGCTGGTGGCGGCCGCCTTCGCCAGTCAGTAGCGTAAATAAGGGGACGCCGCTAAGGGGTCAGGCCCTGAAGCTTGGCGTTCAAAGCGAAGCCGCCGGGACAGCCCGGCGGTTTTGTTTTGTAGAATTGTCGTATGAAATTTAAACATTGGTATCTGGCAGGCGGTGTTGCCGTTCTGCTTTGCGGTTGCGGGAAGAAAAAATTCGACAGCCCCGGGAATCTGGGCCGCCTGAGCAGCGTGCGGTCGGCCCTGCAGGTATATTACGGGGACAAGGACGGGACATTCCCGGAACGGCTGGAACCGCTGGTCGAGAACGGAAAATACCTGGCAGAGCTGCCCAAACTCAAACTGCCGGAGCACCCGGAGACCAACGAGGTGCTTTACCTTTCGGGGCCGGCCGTGAACCCGGCCAAACTTACCGACACCGGCGGTTACGCCTACTACAACTCCAAAGGACACCCGGTAACCTACGGCACGGTGCTCCTGAATTGCACGCACAAGAACGAAAAGGGCCAGTTCTGGTATTCATATTAGGGGAAATCTCCATGGTTTCTTAAGAGCGAAGGTCAAAAAGTAGAGGGCAAAGGCGGCGGCGGCCTTTTGCGGCCCGGGCCGGGAATAGGGGCGGTAATTGGGAGAGGATCATGAAATTGTTTTTAGCTATAGCGGTGTTGTTATTGGCGGGCGCACCGGCGAGGGCGCAGTTAGAGGACGAAGACCAGATCCCGCTGCCGGGGCCCTCTGTTACCTCCGCCGAGATCGCGGCGCCGGCGCCGCCCGTTAAAAAGAAGCCGGTGCCGCCGGGCTTTTGCGATACTATCGACGCAAAGCTGGCGGCTTGCCTGGCCGCAGACCCCAAAAAAATAAAAAAAATAGCGTTTTCCGGAGTTGAGACCGCGGCGGTAAAACAAAAACGGAAGGACGCCAAAGCGAAGGAACTCAAAACGCGGGAGCTGTGTCAGGTCGTAAAAGCCCAGCGGGAGAAGGTGGCGAAATTGCGCGCCGGAGAAAGCGGGAACGCCGGCGCGGCGGCATCCAATATGGAACGCCAGGCCAACCTGATAGAGAAGACGGCCGCGGCGCTGCTGGACGAGGCGCTGAGGCTTTTAAAAGAAATAGGGGAGTGCCCCTCCTGGCAGGACCCGGCCGCCGGCAAGAAACCGCGGTCGTCCAAATGAGCGCCCACCGGTAAGGGGAGAGGACGGCTGGGACAGCGGGAGATCTAAATGGTGCGTAAAGCAAAGATAGAAGACGCGGAGCGGCTGGCGGAGATACATATCTTCGGGTGGCGCAACGCTTACCGCAAGATCCTGACGGACAAATTCCTGTTCGACGAACTGCGGGTCTGCCGGCGCGCCGAGGGTTTTAAAAAAGTGGTAGCTGAGGGCTTGGAGGAGCTATATGTGGCCGAGCGGCAGGGCGTGGTGGCCGGCTTTCTCTCCATAGGGGAGCCGCGCGATGCCGATAAGACAAAGGCGGCTGCCCTGGAGCTTTGGGCTATCTATGTGGACCCTGTCATAATGCGGGAAGGGGTGGGCGCGGAGTTGCTGGAGTTCTGCGAGCAGCAAGGGGCCGTTCGCGGCAGGAAGGAAGTTTTTCTTTGGGTTCTGGAGGAGAACGCGATCGGGCGCTCCTTTTACAAGAAGCACGGCTATGTCCCCGACGGCACAAGGAAAGTGCTGACCCGGCTTCTGTCGGCTTCGGGCATGCCCGTGGCGGAAGTTCGCTACGTAAAAGCTATCGCCTGAAAAAAGGGACAGGGGACGGGGCAATGGGGTCAAGTCTTAAAATTTAGCGTTATCGCCTGGGGAAGCCCGGTGGTTTTGTTTTGTAGAATAAGGGAAAAGACAGTAGCCGCTTTTTAGGACCGCGCTTATGAATAATGAGGACAAGAAAGAGAAACCGGACCTGCTTAAACAGATGTCAGGCGTGGTGGGCCACGAGATACGCAACCCCCTGGCCATCATTTCCAATTCGCTGTATTTCATAAAGACCAAGCTGGGCGCCAACGGGGCGGCCCTGGACCCGAAGATCGCCAAGCACCTGGGGATAATAGAGGGCGAGGTAAAGCATACCAACGAAGTTATCGAGGAGATGCTCACCTTTACCCGCACCAGGGAGCTGCAGCGCGCGCCGGCCTCCGTCAACGCGGCCCTCAAGGACCTGGCGGGAGCTTACCCGGTGCCGCCGGCGGTCACGCTGAAGCTGGAGGCCGACCCCGCGGACCCGTGCGTGAACGCGGACATGGACGCGATCGGCTACGCGCTGCGCTGCGTGCTGACCAACGCGGTGCAGGCGCTGCCGGAAGGCGGCCTTGTGACCCTGGCTTGCACCCACGACGAGAAACTGGCGCACCTGACCTGCACCGACAGCGGCCCCGGGCTGCCCGGCGGCGACGGCGAGAAGGTCTTTGAACCGTTCTTCACCACCAAGCCGCGCGGCATAGGGCTGGGCCTGCCCATCGCGCGCAAGCTGCTGGAGCAGCAGGGCGGCACGCTCAAGGCAGAGAACGCGCCCGGCGGCGGGACCAGGGTAACGCTGTCCCTGCCGCTGGACGGGCCGCGGACCTGAAGGTTATTTTTTGACGGAATGAAACCGCCGGCAAGCCCGGCGGTTTTGTTTTAATCAGCGGCGCGGGCGGCCAGCTGGCCGCAGGCGGCGGCGATGTCCGCGCCTTTCTCGGTCCTCAGGTAGGCGCGCACGCCGGCGGCTATCAGCTCCCGCTGGAATTCTTTTATGCGCGGCGCCGCGGGGCCGGGGCCGCCCGGCGGGTTGTACGGGATCAGGTTGAGACGGCAGGGGATGCCCTCTATAAGTTCGGCCAGCCCCGCTGAATCCGACGGCCGGTCGTTGACGCCGGGGAGCAGGATGTACTCCAGCATAACATGCGCCCGCCGGGCGGCGCAGTACTGCCTTACGGCCGCCAGCACGCGGCGGAGCGGGTAAACTTTTTCCATAGGGGCAAGGCGCGCCCGCAGTTCCGGATCCGCCGCTATCACCGAGACGGCCAGCCTCACGCGCAGGTCCGAGGCGGTGAGTTCCTCTATCACCGGGATCACGCCTACGGTGGAGACCGTCATCTTGACCTGCGGGAAATGCCGGCCGCGGCTGTCGGAAAGTATCCTTATGGTCTTCTCGACGTTCTCCCAGTTCAGGAAAGGCTCGCCCATGCCCATGAAGACCAGGCTTCTCAGGTCCACGGCTTCGCGCAGGCAGGCCTCGAACTGGGCGATCATCTCGGCCGGCGTCAGCGAGCGTTTAAGCCCCAGGGCGCCGGTGGCGCAGAAGGCGCAGCCGCAGGCGCAGCCGGACTGCGAGGAAAGGCAGGCGGTCTGCTGGTCTTTGCCGGGCAGCACCACGCATTCCGCCAAGGCGTCCCCGGGAAAACGGAAGAGCATTTTTCTGGTGCCGTCCTTGGCCGCCAGCTTGCGCTCCGGGACGGCCAGCGGCGCCAGCGTGAAGGCGCGGGCGAGCGCCAGGCCTACGCGCGCCGGCACGTTGGGCAGCTGCCGCAGGTCTGCGGCGCCGCGGCGGTGCACGGCCATAAATACGGCGCCGGCGTTGCCGGGCTTCTCGCCCAGGCTTACCAGCGCCGCCGCTATCTCCGCGCGGGTCAGGCCCCGCAGGTCAGGTTCCATCGGGATATTCTATTAAATACAGGCGGCAGGAGAGCCGTTCAAACCCTGCCGTACCGGGGGGGCCGGGTCTTATTCTCATTTGCTAGAATAGTTTTATCAGGAAGCTGCCATGCTTAAAAAAACCGATATTTCAGAAGCCGGCCAGAGCGCTGACCGCCAGGAGTGTTATGCCTGCTACAGGGCGAAAAAGAACTGTTTATGCGACAGCCTGAAACCCTTCGCCACCAAAATGCGCTTTGTGATCCTGATGCACGCCAAAGAAGCCAAAAGGCAAAAAACAGGGACGGCGCGGCTGGCGAAATTATGCCTGACGAACGCGGAACTTCTGATAGGGATAGATTTTACGCGCGATGAACGGGTTAATGCCCTTATCCAGGATCCCTCCTATATTCCTTTCGTCCTTTATCCCGGGCCCAAAGCCGTTAATTTCAGAACCGCGGGCAGCGGGCTCCTGAAACAGGAAGGGAAAACCCCGCTGGTCTTTGTTATCGACGGGACCTGGGCCTGCGCCAAAAGGCTTTTAAACCAAAGCCAAAATCTTCATGCCTTGCCCCGCCTTTCTTTTTCCAGCAGCTATGTTTCCCGGTTCACGATCAAGAAGCAGCCCAAAGAACACTGTATTTCCACCATAGAGGCCATCTATTATTTGTGCAAGGAAGCCGAAGAAGCCGGCTATGAAAACCTTCACGCGCAAAACGAGGTACTGATGACCGTTTTTAAAAGACTGGTGGAGATCCAGGTCAATTACCAGAAGGGAAAAGGCAGAAGGGGCAGCGGAGCCAGGAGCTGACCGTCCCGCGCGAAGCGCCTGAAGCCGCCGGGGCAGCCGGCGGTTTTGCTTTTGGGGCGGTAGGACTAAAGACCAAAGCGGGTTAGGGCCAAAGGCTCATCTCAAATCGGAAAAGAAGCTGTATATTATAGCTATGAGATCAAACGGCTTTTTCCCGCGCCAATTCCTTATTGTTTTGTTTTTGCCGCTGTTCGCGGCGGTGGTTAACGGGCAGACGCCGGCCATGGACGGGCTGCTGTCGGTTCCCGGCATAGTTGTTCCCGAACTTTCGACGCCGGCGCCGGCGCTGGCGGAAAGCTACCCCGAGTTTGAGCAGGACCGTAAGCCAGCTACGCTGAGCTACAATGCCGGCGGGGTGCGCGTGCTCAGCGGGGTGCGGTTCGAGCGGGACGCCAAGGCCAATGTTTACAGGTGGGGGGAGTTAAAGCTTGAGGACGCCGGCCTGGCCGGGGTTTACTGGGGCTTCAGGTCCGGCGGCGTCGGGCACAATTTTTTGATGTTCGCGTTCAAGGACGGGACCAAGGTGGTGGTGGAGGCCCTGCCCTGGAAGAAGAAGGGCGCGGAGTTCAAGCCTTTCGGCGGGGGCATCTCCGGGGAATACGCGCTGGTCTGGAACGTGGTGGACTGGAACAGCTTCCTGGAGACCGCGGTAGGCCGCGACAAGCTTTACGTGGACGTATACCCCATGAAAGTGAGCCGGGAGGAGCAGCTGCGCCTGCTGGACGCGGCCATAACGGAGGCCACCAGGGATTACAGCGCCGAGAAGTACCACACTTTTTTCAACTCCTGCAGCACCAACGCCCTTAAGGTATTCAGCAAGGGTACCGGCCACCACCTGGTGGTGGGAAAGCTTCTGCCCTCCGTGGTGGTCGAGCATCTTAAGCTGCGCGGCTTCCTGGGCGACCGCCAGCGTTCGGACGCCTCCAACCAGCCCGGCCTGTAAGGTGAGACGCCGGCAGAGTTTCTTAAAATCATGAAAATTACCGGATTGCTGCTGCTGTGCTGCCTGCCGCTCTGCCTTTCCGCGGCGGCGGAGAAAGGCTGGACGGTAAAGATGACGGCCGTTAACGGCGCAGTGTCCTATTCTCACGCGCAGGCAAGTCCCATCGACGAGCAGACCAGCTACTCCGGCAAGACCCGCGTCCGGGGCAGGGGGCCGGCGCGCGAAATAATATTCAATTCCGTTCTTAACCGCACGGAGGACGGGCGCTTCCGGCTGGATTACCAGGCCGAGCTGTCCGGCGAGAACCTGGCCCGGCCCCCTTTCCAGGCCGCCGGCAAAGTTCTGCTGCGCCCCGGGAAACCCGTTCTGGCCGCCAAGGCGGGGGGCTGGAAATTGATCCTGGAATTGCAGGGGAAGGCCGAAGGAGAATCCCCCGCGATAGAAACAGCGACCCTGGAAACCCGCCTGAAATGCGGGAGGCAGTCCTACCCCGTCGATTTCGCGTATTTGCCGGACCAGCAGTACAGCGCGGTGCTTTATGAAGGATCGGACGATACGGTGCGCAAATTCATGTTGGGCCTGCTGCCCAACAGTTCCGCCTTGGACGGCGCTTTCCGGCTGCAGTATACCCTGCTGCTGAAAGACGGCGGGGAAACGCTGGCCAGCGGCCAGGGAGAGCTTATCCTGGCTCCCGGCGAGGGAAAGCAGTCGGCTTCGGCCGGCAAAAACTGCGTCTTTACCGCTAAAGCCCTGAATTAATAAAAAAAGCGGGCGCCTGGCCCGCGGTAATTAAAAACCGCCGGAGAAGTCCGGCGGTTTTGTTTTGTGTTTGAAAGACCGGCGGCTAAAAGTCGCTGTTGCTGAGCCCGGCGTAGATCAGGGCGCCGCCGTTGAGGGAGGACAGGACTTTGCGGATCTCGGTGTTGGCCACGGCCAGGCAGCCGAAGGAGCGGCCCTGGCGGACGTTGGCTTCGCGCACGTAGGCGGACTCGTGGATGACCACGGCCCGGGAGAGCACGTTGGAATTGGTGGACGACAGGCCGTGCAGGCGCATGGACTTGCCGTGGCTGCCGCTGTACAGCGCGCCGGTCAGGTAAAAGCCCAGCGAGGAGGCCTTGGAGTTGGGCACGTTGCTGAACCTGGTGCTGTAGCCGTCGGCGTCAGGGTCGGAGCCCGCGCCGTGCGCCACGTGCATGGCGTGCACGCCGCCGGTCTCGAGGTTCAGGATGAAGAAGCGGGTCTTGCTGGAATGGGCGGCGAAATCCACGATGGCGAGGTATTTCTTGTTCGCGATCCTGCCGGAGTTGGCGTGGAAATATTCCAGGGCCTTGCGCTTGAGGTCCGCGGGGATCTCGCCGCTCCTGTCGGCGGCGGCCTGCGGGTGCAGGAACTCCTGGAACGACTGCGGCTGCTGGGCGGCCGGGGTTTCCTGGTAATCGGCCGGTTCAAGCGGTTTATAGGTCTGGGCCTCGCTGTACTGCTCTTCGGCCTGGTCGTCTTCAAGTATGCCTTCCACCTGGGGAACCTCAGCGGGGGGATTGGAGATCTCAATGTCGCCGTTGGGGTTGAAAATGAGTTTGAGGAGGGTGACTATCAGCTTGGCCAGGTCCTGCACGGGGTTGGTAGACACCCGGGGGGCCTGTGCCGGAGCGGGAGTTATCTCGTAACGCCGGGCGGAGGCGGTTTTCCCCTTAGGGGCGGCCGCGGTTTTTTTCTGGAGGCCGGCAGTGTCTATGCTGATGTTCTCGGAAGACTTCCGGAGGTTCTCCAGGTTCCCGGCCATTAACGGGCCGGCGGTGACGAGAACCGACAGGGTTATTAAAATTATCTGTTTCATAATTTTTCCTCAAGTATAGGTTACTCCCCCGCGCTGGGCTTTTAAAGGGCAATAGGTCCCAGGCGGAAGTGGGCCTTTCGGCCGCTTTTGGGCGGCACGCGTGAACGGCCCGGCGGTTTTGTTTTGGTAGAATGGAGAGTATGATACGGGAAGCGCGCGCTGAGAACGCTGACAATGGCTGAGGACAAATCTATAACCGCGCTGGTTACGGCGGAGCAGAGGGGGGCCTACACCGTCCGGGTGGAGGGCGCGGAGCTGCCTGCCGTCATCGCCGGGAAATTGACCGGGGAGGCCGGCTCGCGCCTGGACCTGCCCGTAGTGGGGGACGACGTCGCCGTGTCCCTGCACGACGGCGGCGCCAAGGCCGTCATCCACGGCGTGCTGCCGCGGCGGTCCCTCCTGCTGCGCATCGGGCTCGGCAAGGACGGGGACGCGCAGCCGCTGGCGGCCAATATCGACAAGGTTTTTATAGTCATGGGGATGGACGGGAACTACAATATCGCCCGCCTGGAGCGCGTGCTGACGGCCGCCTGGGACAGCGGCGCGCTGCCCGTGGTGGTCCTGACCAAGAAGGACCTGTGCCCCGAAGCGGAACTGGCCGGCAGGCTGGAGGCCGCAGGGCTGGCCGCGCCCGGCGCGCGGGTACTGTGCGTGTCGTCGCTGTCCGGGGACGGCGTGGCCGCGGTGGAGGCGGAACTGGCCGGCGGCCTGCGCTGCTGCTTTGTGGGTTCTTCGGGCGCTGGCAAGAGCACGCTGCTCAACCGCCTGGCGGGCCGGGAAGCCGCCCTCACCGGGGCGGTCAGGGAGGACGATTCCCGCGGCAGGCACACCACTTCTTCGCGCCAGCTGTACATCCTGCCCTGCGGCGGCCAGGTGATAGACACCCCGGGGATAAGGGAATTCGGCGTGGCTTACGCGGCCGACGGCCTGGAGACCTCTTTCAGCGATATCAGCGCGCTGGCCGCAAGCTGCCGCTTCAAGGACTGCTCGCATACCGGCGAGCCCGGCTGCGCCGTGGCGGCGGCCGTGGAAGCCAAGACGCTGCCGGCGGAGCGGCTTTTGAATTATCACAAGCTGCGGCGCGAGACCGAGCGGCACGAGCAGGTTACCGACCTGAAGAAACGCCTGGAGGCCAAGCGCAAGCAGAAGAATTTCGGCCGCATGGCGCGCGACATCACCCAGAAAAAGCGCCGCCTGCGCGGCGGCTGAGGCGGGAGAAGGACCGCGGCGGTCTTTGCTAAAATATGCGTCGGGGTGCCGGCCGTAAAGCCGGAGAAACAGGAGACACAACTATGGCGGTAATACTGGTCATCGACGACAACGCTCAATTCAAGGGGATAATGTTCGATTACCTCCTGATGATGGAGTACAAGGTGCTGAACGCCGACAACGGCCGCGAGGGCGTTAAAAAGGCCCACGACGCGAAGCCGGACCTGATCCTGATGGACGTGATGATGCCGGACATGGGCGGCCTGGAGGCGCTGAAAGAACTGAGCGCCGACGAGGAGACCAGGAAGATCCCGGTCTTCATTATTACCGGTTCCGCCTTCGATACCGAAATGGGCGCGCTGTTCAAACAGGAACCCAACTGCCGCGAATTCCTGGATAAAACCATCTCGCTCGCCCTGCTGAACGAAAAGATCAAGGCGGCGCTGGAAAACCGCCCCCCGAAGCCGAAGCTGGGCTAGGGTGAAGCGGCGGGGATATTTACGCTATGCATGAGCTTGTTGTGCTGCTGCTTATACTGACCGCCGGGCTGCTGCTGTTTTCCTCCGTGGCCTACCTGTTAAACCACCGGCCGCGGCGGGGAAGCAACGGAGGGACCGCCGGTGACGAGGCGTCCGCCGAACTTTCAGCCGGAGAAAAATTAAAGATACGCCTGGCGTTCGGCTATTCGGCGCTGCTGCTGCTGGCGCACCGCGCCGCGATGACCTATATGCTCCTGTCCACGGATTTCAATGCCCGTGACGCGCAGGTCTTTTTTGGTATGTCCTGGTGGTTCCTCGACCCGCTGGCCGGCTTCCCCATTATTTTCGGCACCCTGCCTTTCGCCAAAGACATGCCCTTGCCCCGGTTCATCAACAGTTATTACGTCCCGCTTTCCCTTATCCTGTACGGCGCCGTCATTTACGGCCTATGGCGGCTTAGCCGGCGCGCTTTTTTCTCTCCCGGCGCCCAAGTCTCCGGCACAGAGGAAAAAACGCGGCGGTAGCGCGGGGAAACAACCGCGCCGGGATTAAGTTAAAATATAAAGCTGACGGATGTTTGCCCGGTCGGGCATGGACTCGAAATTCTGAGAACGGTATGGAGCGAAACTATGACCAATTGTCCTAAATGTTCTTCTGAGGCGCTGGTGGAGACCCCCGCGCTGGGAAATATCCCGCTCGAAGTCTGCCCCGGCTGCTCCGGGATCTGGTTTAACAAGGGCGAACTCGAGGCCCTGCTCAAGCAATCGCAGGGCACAGGCCCGGCCGACCTGGACCTGATCAATCCCAAGGCGGAGGGGCTCGCCTGTCCCAGCTGCAAAACCAAAATGTCGCACGGAGGCCTGGTGAATCCGCTGCTGCTGGTGGACAAATGCCAGTCCTGCGGCGGCATCTGGCTGGATCCGCGCGAACTGGACCTGGTAAAGAAGCTGCTGGGCCTTTCCGGCGGGGCTTCCGAAGTGAAGGTGGCCAGGCCCGCCGTGGTCCCGGCTCCGCCGCCGGCGCCGGATATTAAAGCCATGCTGATAAAGCTCGTTTCAGCGGCCGCCGTCATCCTGGGGCTCGCCGGGGTAAGTTTTGAAATGTACCTTTATTTCAGCCCGGAGGCTTCGGTCTCGTATACGCCGTCCGCGGCCGCGGCCGCCGCCAGCTTCGTGTTTTGTATCGGCGGGATTTTCGGCCTGAACCGGAAAAAATAGCGCCCTTCAAAGCGGCCGTCTGCGGGCAAGTCATGCGAAGCCGCCGGGAAGCCGGCGGTTTTGTTTTGGCGGGGGCGAATAAGCGCCCGGCGAAATTCATATAATCTTGAAGCAGCTATTCGGTAAAAACGCAACATGAAACGCCTTTTAAGATCCATAGCCTTTTTACTGGCGCTAACCGCTTTCTCCGGCGGCGCGGCCGCCGCCGAACCCAGGGCGAAGACGGACCTGCTCACGAACGCCCGTATAATCGGCATGCTTAAGGCCGGGGTTAGCGAGGCAACGATACTTTCCCTGATAAAACAATTCCCTGACAAACTCGACAGCGGCCCCCAAGCCCTGGTGGAACTGCGCGCGGCCGGGGCCGGCAACAAGGTGCTGCTGGCCGTAAGGAGCAGCGCGCTGGCGGCCAGGCAGGAAGAAGAGCCGGGGCCAGGCTCAGCCGAAGCCGGGCAGGCCGCAGAAGCGGAGAGCGGCGAGGCCGGCCAGGAGGAGGCCTCCGAAGCCGCGGATGACGGCGGGCTTTACGAGGACGGCAAGTTAAGCCTGGGCCTCGGGTATCCTTTTCTCGCCGTTAAATATGATTTTTCCGACTACTCCGGCGAGGGCAGGTTTATCACCCGCAACGGCGTACAGGCTTTCGCGGCCCGCGGCTACTGGAATTTCCACAGGGCCGCCCCGTGGACAGCCTACACGGGCCTGGAAGCGGGTTATGTGCGCTACGGCTCCGCCTTCTCCGCGGGAGAGCTGTCCCCTTTTATCGGCGGCGCGCTGGCCCTGGATAAAAATTTCTCCCTGAGCGCCGATTTCTCGCCCACCCTGCTGTTCCTGCCCGGCGGGGGCACGCATTTCGGCGTGGAAGAGATAGGCTGGGTGATAAACTTCGGGGTGTTCATCCGCCTGTCCGCGCGGGCGCCGAAGACCGCGGCGGAGGCGGACGGGGAAGAGGAAGAAGACGGCGCGGCCGCCGCCGAACGGCGGCGCTCCGCCTACGAAAACTCCTCCTGGCGTTTAACCTCGGCTCCCGCCAAGGTCTCGTACCAGGATTATTTAGCCGCCGCGGAGGAATTCATTTCCCGGAAAAACTACGCCAAAGCGGACCAGGCTTACGCCAGGGCCCTGGCGGGCGTATCCGCGCGCGACGCCCGCAGGGTCTTCCTGTTCGAGCGGCGCGGCTGGGTGGCCATGAAGGAAGGGGACCTGGAGAAGGCCAGGGACCTGTACCTGGCTGGCATCTCGGCGGCCAGGGAGGCGGGCAGCTACGACGCGCATACGGTCAACGCCTATAGCGGGCTCGCCTATTGCTTTGAGCAGCAGGGCAATTTCCCGCTGGCCATAAAGTACTATGAGCGGGCGCTGGACATAAGCTCCAACGAGACCACCATACAGGGGATAGAAAAAAAGCTGCGGAGGCTCAGGCCTTCTCAGGACCAGTGAACGGCGGGGGGACAGGAAGAATATGAATGAGCGGACTCCGGCGTTAAGAGAGGAGGACGGCTATGCGGCGGCCGCCAGGCGCGGGGCGCTTTGGACGCTGCCTTTGTGGCTGCCGGGTTTGAGCTTTGCGGTTTATGCCGCCCTGCCTCTGGCGGTCGGCTCCGTGCTGGACCCATTGGTGACCAGGGTCGGCAACATATTTTTAAACAACGCCTACGAGGGCAGCCGCGGCTCCAATAATTTTGTCGGCCTGGTCATGCTGCTCCCTTTGATCAGTTTCCCGCTGGGGTTCCCCGCCGCGTTTTTCCTGGCGCGCAAGCCGGCCGGCGCGCTGGACGGGCTTTTGAAAGGGGTCTGCTCCTCGTTCGCGGCCGTGGTCTCCACCCTGCTTTGCGTCCTGCTGATGTGGCTGGACGGCACGTCGGAAAAATGGCAGCTGGTTTGCGGGATGTATTTGGCCGGGGCCGCCGGTTTTCTCGCGGCTTCGGGCGCCGGGGGACTGGCGCGCTGCGCCTACGAGCGCCGAAAACGGCGCGGTTAAGGTGCGGGCACTGAAGCCCGGCTGAACGCATAACCGCTTGCAAAACGCAGGCGGTTTTTTGTTATTATGGGGGAGTAGGGGAGAGTTATATGTTTAAACGACCAAGAGCAGGTTTTTTTACGCGGCCGGCCGGGCAGGCGCGGCTATGAGCGCCGCCGTTTCGCCTATGGTGCTGGTCGTAGACGACGACAAGAACGTCTGCGACCTGATCAGCGCGGCCCTGGCGGGCAGCGGCTACGATACCGCCGTGGCCTGCAACGGCAAGGAGGCTCTGGCCTACCTCAGAAGTTCTTCGCAGCAGCCCGGGCTGATACTGCTGGACCTGATGATGCCGGAGATGACCGGCTGGGAATTCAGGCGGATCCAGCAGGACGATCCCAGGCTCGCCGGGATCCCCGTCGCCATCATCACCGGCCTGCCCGGCGTGGAAGGCAAGGCCTCGGCCATCGGGGCCGTGGACGTGCTCTACAAGCCTTCGCGCGTAGAAGCGCTGCTCTCCCTGGTTTCCCGTTTCTGCGGTCTCAAGGATAAGCCGGGGCCTGAATGACCGGCCAGCCGCGCGCAGCTGGAAGCCGCCCGGGAAACCGGGCGGTTTTATTTTGGGCGGACTTAAGGGCCTACGTCCGCATAGGCTCATTAATCCCGTTCTCCGGGTACTATTGCCCATGTGTAGAAAGGCGCGTTCCGCTAAAATATACAGGTGATGATCAAAAAAACGGCATTATTTTCGGTCTTGATCCCTCTCTCGCTTTTTAATCTTCCCGCCCGCGCGCAAACCCCCTTGGAGCAGGCGCTGGCCCTGGCCCCCGCAATAGAAGTCCCGATACCGCAGCCCGAGGCGGCGGCGGCGGAGCGGGGCTTTCTGACGCGCGAGGCGGCCCTGGAAAAACTGCGGTTTTTCGATTACCAAAAAACCGACGTGCTCTCCGTCAAGAGGGCTCCCCCGAAAGCCCATAAAAAATACACCGCCGAACGCATCGACGTCCTCATTAACGACCCGCTGCGCCAGCGGGGCGAGTATAACCAGGAATACCAATACTACAGGACCGGTCAGCCAGGCCCGCGGCCTACCGTCATCGTCTTCTCTCCTTTCAGCGGGGCCAAGACCATAGACGTGTGGACGGCCATTAAATTCGCGCAAAGGGGCTACAACGCCGTCGTCGTAGTTCCGACCGAGTCGCTCACCGATAAAACCCGGGCGCTCGACGGGACGGACGACCTGCTTATCAGGGAGAGCATAGCGGGGCGGATAGCCATAGACCTGCTTGAGACTTTCCCGGAAGCCGACACGAAAAAAATTTACGCCACCGGCATCAGCATGGGGGGAATAAGAACCGCCCTTTTCTTCGGCATCGAGCCGCGGGTGAGAAAGGCGGCGGAGATCGTGGGCGGCGGAGACCTTCCCGGAATTATAGCCGACACGCAGTTTTCCGCGCTTAAAAAAGTGCGGGACGCGCGGATGCAGATAGAAGGACTGGCGACCATCCCTGAATTCAGGACCTATCTGCAGAAGGTTATGGCCGTGGACCCCGTAGATTTCGGCAGCCTGAGGGACCCGGAAGACCTGCTGATGGTAATGGGCGAGGGCGACGTGTTCGTGCCTGACGTCTACCAGAAAAAGCTTTACGACGCGTTCTCCAGGCCGCAGGAGAATAGGCACCCCGCGGTGGTCAGCTCCGGCAAAGGCCATCTCCTTACCGCGGGTGAAATAGAGAAGCAGGTGGCCCGGTCCTTCGACTTCTTCGAGGCGAAGGGCGCGTGGGCTAAATAAGAACGGATCCAGGAGACGAGGATAAACGCATGGCCATGAAAAAACTTAAACTTCCGCTGCTGCTTTCCGCGCTGGCTCTCGCCTGGCTGGCGCCGGCCTTCGCCTCCCCGCCGGCCGCGGCCGCTAAAAAACCGGCTTATGACCTGCTTTCGGACCTGGTCTACGTTCCGGTGGCAGAGCTCGCCGCTCCCGCGCCCGCGGCGGCCGAAAACGATCCTCGCGAGTACGAAAAGCCGCGCTGCAAGCCCAGCGAGGCCCTGCTGCCCGGCAGGACTTTTTCCCCCAAGGTCAGCGACGAGCGCCGCGAGCGGGCGATCAAAGACCTGCTGGCGAAGATAGCGGTCTGCACGCCCATGCCTTATGATAACGACGGCAACGTCCACAGCAAGCCCCATGAGGGCCTGCCCGGGAAACCGGCCGGGTACTACACGGAGTACACGCTTATAATTCCCGGCCGGCCCACCGGCTCCAAGCCGGAGCAAGTGCTGATAGGCGGCGTTACCTATACGACGGGCCCCGTGCAGAGTTTCCGCGGCCCCGAGCGCCTGATGATAGGCGCCGGCCGCGAAGTGTACTACACCCCGGACCATTACACCACCTTCATCTACCTGGAGATCGTGCGCTAAGCCGGAGGCCGCGGGCGACGCGCGGCGCGGATAAAGATCGGCCGGATAAAATAAAACCGCCGGGGAATGCCCGGCGGTTTTATTTTGCTTAAGGCGCTTCAGTTTACCACGCCAGGGGGGCGCGGAGGCCGGGCCAGTAGCCGGTTTTCAGCGCGTCTAAGGACGGGGACAGCTGCTCCGTAACTTCAAAGGCTTTGGCCGCGGGCGGCAGCAGTTCGGCGGCGTTGGCCGGCTTGTACCAGCACAGCGGGCGGAAGCCGGCCTGGAAGCCGGCGGAGCGGGTGCAGGTGCCGGCGGCGGGGTTGGTGTTGCTCAGCGGGGCCGACACGGGCTGGGTGCACAGCGAGCCGGCCAGGTAGGTGTCCATGCGGCACTGGGTGGCGGGATGAGACGTGAACATGGCGGTCACCACTTTAGGGTCGGGGGTCGCGAAGCTGGGGGCGACGGGGTCGTTGTGCAGGACCTTGAACAGGTTAGACACGGACTTGCCGGCCATGGAGCCCCTGAGGCAGATGGCGCTTTCCTGCGGGTCGGAGTACAGCGCGGCGCAGCCCTGCTCGGCTACTTCGTCGCCTTGGAGGGAGCGGGTGAAAGCGCTGGCGGAGGAGTCCGCGAAGACCTGCCTGAGGCATTTGAGGTTGGCGTAATAGTCGCTCTGGCCCTCGATGGAGGCCCAGCCGCCCTTGGGCGCGCCGCCCAGGTTATGGCCCAGTTCGTGGCAGACTACCAGCGCGAAACCGTCCATGGTGACGGCTTCGTGGCGGGCCAGCCCGCCGTACATGTTAAGGATAACCCGGTTGCCGCTCTGCGAGGTGGAAGCGTTAACGGTATTGTTGGTCCAGAGGCGGTTGATCTGCAGCACCTTGCCCAGCGCGGCCAGCTGCGGCTTGTAGATCTTTTCCAGCGTGTTGAGGACTTCGTTGAACTGCGCTTCAAGCATGCCCTTGTCCTGGGCGGAGCCGACGGGGATCTTGAGGTCGTTGTGGGGCAGGAAGCCCGGGCAGTTGGAGGCCCTGGCGGGGAGCACGGCCGCGCCCAGCAGCAGGGCGGAAATAACTGGCAGCAGAAGGTTGCGTTTCATGGGTACTTTCCTTGGGTTCTGGAGTATGACAAATGTCAATATTTAAGCTATTATAGCCTTAGATTAGCCGCTTTGCAAAGCAAAAAACGATCGGGCGGTTCGCGGTTACGGAGAATTTATGCGCGTTGTTAAAGGCTTCCTGGTTTCCCTGCTCCTGTCCGGCTGCGCCGCGCGGGCGTTCGCCGTTTATACCCCTGATTTTGACGGCGGCGTGGACGTAAAGCTGGCTATACAGGCGGCCATAGAGTCCGCGGCTTCCGCCGGCGGGCTGGTGCCTGAACCGGCGCGGCCCGCGCCCGAGCGTTCGGTCTGGGTCAGCATGGAGAAGAACGACGTGGGCGCCCTGGACGACGCCTTGTTCAAGCGCGCCCCGGTGGCCCAAAGCAAAAAGATAGCCGTTTATGAATTCGACGCCGCGGAACTGGGCCGGCTGGCCGACGGCATGCACCGCGCTTTCCTCAGGGCGCCGGGCTTCTTCGCCCATGACACGCTGGAGGCCGCGCTGGAAGATCTGAAAACACCGCCGGCGCCGCCGGCCCGGGCTTACGCCGTGGACCAGGAACTGCGCGTGAAGCAGGCGCTGGCGCTGGTGAAAGAGGACTCCATCGTTTCAGCCATCGCGTCGCTGTCCGCTTTCAGGAACCGGTACTACCGCAGCGCCACGGGCGTTGACGCTTCCAAGTGGCTGCAGCGGGAGTGGGGCAAGTTCGCGCAGAACAGGCCTGACATTTCGGTGGCCCCTTTCAAGCACGCCGCCTTCCCGCAGGAGTCCGTGATCCTGACCATGCGCGGCACGACCGAGCCGGACAAGGTGATAGTGATAGGCGGCCACCTGGACTGCGTGGCCGGCGGCGGCGATAACCCGGCCCCCGGCGCCGACGACAACGCCTCGGGCGTGGCCGTCACCCAGGAGGTCATACGGGCCCTGGTGGAGGCCGGCTACAAGCCCGCCAAGACCATCAAGTTCATAGCTTTCGCGGCCGAAGAAGTGGGGCTGCGCGGCTCCGGCGACGTGGCCGCGGCCTTCAAGAAGGCCGGCACGGCGGTGGACGGGATGCTCAACCTCGACATGGTCAATTACAAAGGCTCACCGCTGGATATTTACTTCGTCTCGGACAATACCAGCGCCGGGCAGAACGCCTTCCTGGGCCGGCTGCTGGATACTTATACCGATTACACCTGGGGCTCCTTCAAATGCGGCTACGGCTGCTCCGACCACGCTTCCTGGACCAAGAACGGCTACCCGGCCTCGCTGCCGTTCGAGTCCACTTTCGAACAATACAATCCTTTCATCCACAAGGCCACCGACACGCTGGCCCAGACCGGCGGCCGGGCCGAGCAGGCGCTTAAGTTCGCCAGGCTGGCCGTGGCCTACGCCGTGGAACTGGCGAAGTAAACCCAAGGACCACCGCGCCAAGGAAACCGCCGGCAGCGCCCGGCGGTTCCATTTTGGGCCGGTTTTTGTAGAATATTGGGACGAAGCCGGCGGACAGGGAATAGATGATCCGGAACGGCATGGGGTAATCAATGAAAGTGCTTATTGTCGACGACAGCGCGGAGATCCGGAGCCTTATCCGGATCATCCTGGAGCATAACGGCCACGAGGTGGCGGGCGAGGCCGAGGACGGGCCCAGCGCGCTGAAAGCCTTCGCGGAGCTGCGCCCCGACGTGGTGCTGCTGGATATCATCATGCCGGGCAAGTCCGGGGTGGAGGTGCTGGAAGATATCCGCAAGATAGACCCGCTGGCCAGGGTTATCATGGTGACCGCCGTGGAGCAGAACGAGATCAACAGGCGGCTCATGCTGATCGGCGCGGACGGGATAATCTATAAGCCTTTCGCCGCCGGCGACTTTGAAAAAGCCTTTCACTCCTTCGCGCAGATGAAGCCGGCGAAAAGCGGCAAGGCCGGGGCGATAAAGCGCCTGGCGGCCGGCGGGCTCAGCAAGTGCATGCTCAGGGCCAACGACGCCACCTCCGGCAACTGGGAGCTGTGCGAGGTCAGCGTTTTTTCCGGCAAGCCGGCCGACTTGGCCAAGCTGGCGGCCTTCGGCAGGGACGCCGCCGCCGTCCAGATAAATATCCGCAACGGTCCCGCGCTCTCCTCGGCGATGATCTTCCGCGCCGAGGACATAGGGCTTATCTCCGGGTCTTTGGTAAAAGGGCCCCTGTACCGGACCGGCGGCATCAAGGAGCTGGAGGAAGGGCTAATGATAGAGATAGGCAATATCATACTGAACGCCCTGATGAACCCGCTGGTCAACGCTTTAAAGCGGATCGCCATTCCCACCGTGCCGATGCTTATCAAGGGGGGGCCCGCCGCCGTAGCGGCCGGGCTCAGCGCCTGCCTGGACCTGAAACAGGAGCTCCGGATAATCTCCGCCTCTCTGGCCATGCGGCGCGAGGGGCATATGGCCAGGGCCGGCGTGGTGGGGCTGCTGCCGGAGGAGCTCGCGGCGGAGATAGAACTGGGAGCAGCGGATTAGAGCCCCGACCGCCCGCGGGAAAACGCGCCGGGAGCTTTTAACCGCCGGCGAAGCCCGGCGGTTTTGTTTTGATAGAATAGTGCTGCGGGGAATCAGTCTCAACGATTATGTTCAATAAACTGCGCGGTCTTCCGCCCATTATCGAAAGCAAGCTGGCTTTTCCGCTTTACGGGATTATCGGCGGCGTCGTCCTGATCGTCTATGGCCTGGTCGGGCGGGCGCGGGCGCGCGGGCGCGCTAACCTCCCTCTCAATCCGGCCGCCTCGCGCGCGGACGCGGGCCGGCAGGTCGTAATGGGCAAGGCCCATTCTCCGTCGCCCCTGAACTCGCCGGTCTCTAACACCGCCTGCGTCTTTTACCTGGAAAAAACCCAGGCGCTGAAATACGCGCGCTACGGGCAAAATGGCAGGCAGGAATCCCGGGGCGGCCGGCTGGTGGAAGCTTTTGGCGGCTTCTTCGTGCGCTACGGCACGCGTACGGCCTTTGTCGTTCCTTTTGCCGGGAGCGCGGACCTCTGCAAGCCGGAAACGACCAAAGGTTTCGTGGACGGCATTCAGAAGTTCGAGCAGATCATAAAGGAAGGCGAAGACGTGACGGTGATCGGAACGCCGCGGCCGCTGGCGGACTTCATGGCGTACCTGCGCCGGGACGCGGGCATTTCCCTTCCCTCCGACAGCATAGCGGACCTGACCAGGATGGAGAAAGACCCCGGCTATAGCGGGATGCCTTGCTTTTACGCGGACGGGCTGGAAAGCGTCACCGACCAGCCCTACAATGACTACCTGGCCAGGACCGCGTCGAGCGGCCTTGCCTATGTACTGGCCGGCGCCGTCATCACGGCCGCGTCGGCGGCGGCTCTCGTTTATTTTAACGGCAGATAGTCGGTTATTCTCAGGAGGCGATACTATGGACAGGACAGGCTGGCAGAATCTGTTTAAAAAAAGGTTCATTCTGGAACCGGTTAACGAGGATTCAAAACCCGGAGAGGCGACCTATTCGCTTAAAGACAAGGAATTTTTAATTATCATCAGGGCGACCACGCCTTCCGGCGCGCTCCGGGCCGTGTCGGTGACCGATACCGAGGAATGCCTGGTGATCAACAGGGGCCAGGGCAGGAGCGCCTACGTAGACTGGAACATGGTAGAGGCCATCACTACGGTAGACGCCTGAAGCCGGGCGAAAAAAAGGCGCGGGCCCTTCGGGGCCCGGCCGCAAAATAAGGGATCTTATGATAGCTTTCATCTGCCTGCTGGCGCTCGGCATCGCGATCTACCTTTACAGGCTGGTGTCGCAGGCCGGCGGCGGGGTATCCGTTGTGGACGCGCAAAGCGGCGCGGCTCCGGCGGTTTTTCATGCCGGCCCCTGGGCCGTGCCGCTGGCTTTGGCCGCCGGCTGGCTGCTGAAGGACTTCTGGATAATCATAGGTTTCCCTTTCCATGTCATGTGCCATGAACTGGGGCACTCTCTGGTCGCCTGGCTGGCCGGGCGCTGGTCTTTCCCCGTAATAGCCGGCGTCGCCGTGACGGACCACTCAGCGTCGCTTTTTTTGAGCGTCCTGGTGGCCGGCGCGATAGGGTGGACCTCCTGGCAGGCGGTTAAAGCCCGCAGTCTCCTGCTGCTTGTCTGCTGCGCCCTGCTGAGCTCTGGTTTCGTCTATCTGCAGTTTATTGCCAGCCCCGCGGAATTCCAGGAATATCTGCTTTTCGGAGGGCATGCCGGAGAGTTCGTTTTTCCGGCCGTGCTCATAGCGGCCTTCTATTACCGCGGGCCGGCGGGTTTGCGCTGGGACTGGTTCCGGTACCCGGTAATGGCGGCTTCGGCCTGTTCGCTGATGGCCGCGTGGTTCTTCTGGGTTAAAGCCGGGGCCGACCCCGTGAACGGGATCTACGGCGTCGCCATCTCCGACCCGAAAGTGGCGGGTGACGATATCGCGCGGCTTGTCGCCGGCGCCGGCTGGACGGCGCGGCAGGCCGTGGACAACTATCTCAGGCTGGGAGAAGCGGCCTGGGCGTTCGTGGCGGTATTTTATTTCAGGTTCCTGCTGCGCCGCGCCCCCGCGGGAGAAAAGGCGGCCTAGGACTTCGGCGCCAAGTTGTCAGCGGCATGCAATTGGGGCATAATATAGAGCGAAACGGGTTACGACCGGAGGCAAAATGGACTCTTTTGAGTTTGAAAATAAAATAAACGCGCTCGAGGCGCGGCTGGCCAGGGTAGAAGGGGCGCTGCTGAAAACCTCCCAGCCGCCGGCGGCCCCGCTGCCCCCGGCCAAGCCGATCCCGGTCCCGCCGCCCGCCCCCAAACTTCAAACGCTGCTGAAGGCCCAGGCGTCCGCCGACTTGAATTCCGCGGCCCGCCAGGCGGCGCCCAAAGAGCGGTCCGGCAGCTGGCTGGGCGTAGTGGCCGGCATCTGCTTCGTACTGGCCGCCGCGTTCATCATAAAACTTTCCATCGATTCGGGCTGGCTTACGCCGGAGCGGCAGATCGGGCTGGCGCTGCTGCTGGGCATCGGCCTGATAGCGGCCGGGTTCGCGCTGCTGGAGGCGGACCGGGAATACTCCAGCCTGCTGCCCGGGGCCGGCATCATAGTGCTTTACATCACCGTCTTCGCGGCCCACCGGCTGTATTCTATTATTTCGTTCGAGAACGCCATCGCGCTGGTCAGCCTGGTTTCCGGGGTCTGCGTCTGGCTGTATACGCGCATAAAGGAGGACTGGTACCCGGTCACCGCCGCGGCCGGCACCTACTGCGCCCCGGTCGTGCTGTCGCTCGGTTCTTCCTCCACTTTCAGCGTCTATTATTTCCTGCTCTGCTCCACGGCGTTCGCGATAGTTTCGGTCTGGGTGAGGTCCCGGACGCTGACGCTGGTCTCGGCTTACCTCGCCATCATGATGACCGCTTTTACCGGTCTTTACCTGAACCAGGACGCGCTGATAGCGGGCATGCTGGCGCTCAATTTCCTGGTGCTCGCCGCCGGGACCTACCTGTACACCCGGCAGAACCAGAAGCCGCTGACGGAAACCGAGTCCGCCAGTTTTCTGCCGCTGCTGCTGTTCTTCTACGCCCTGGAATATTATTACATCGAACGCCTGCAGCCGGGGCTGGCCCCGTGGCTTTCGCTGGGCTTCGCCGGCGTCCTGCTCGGGCTGCACCTGTCCGCCGGGAAAATGTTTCCCGGGGTGAACCTGGGCAGCCGGTCCATGGTCTTCGCCTTCACGGCGGTGGTGTGCTTCCATTCTTTCTACCTTGAACTGCTGCCGGCCGACGCCAAACCGTGGCTGTTCGTGGTTATCGCGCTCGCTGTCGCTCTTACTTCGGTCAGGTTCGGCGGGCAGCAGAAGGACGGGCCGCTGCGCGTCCCGGCCCTGGCCGTGCTGGCGGTGCTGCTGCTGGAGTACGCGGGAATGGTCTCGCATCTGCTGTCGGGCAAAGACGCCGCCTGGCTGGCCGTCTCCCTGGCCGCCCTGTTCAGCCTGTGGGCGGTGGTCTACGCCCGCGGCGAAGAGTTCTCGGGCCACGGCGGGTACGGGCCGCTGCTCGGGGCCGCGCACCTGCTGGCGGTGTCCGGGCTGTACCGGCTGACCACCGAAACCGGTTCGCTGGCGGTATCGGCGTCCTGGCTGCTTTACGCCGTCTGCGTCATAGCTTTCGCTTTCGGCAGGAAGGACGAGGCGATGGCCAAGTCCGCCATGCTCGTGCTCGGTTTTGCGGCCGGCAAGGCCCTGCTTTACGACGCGGCGTCGGCTCCCACCACGGTGCGCATCCTGTGCCTGCTCCTTACCGGGGCGGCGCTTTACGGGTCCGGCTTCCTTATCCGCAGAATTTCCGGCTGGAAGACGGAAAAAAATAAAGACCAGCGGGAGCCTGCCGGGGTCTGACCGGGCGGCGGGCGCGCTTTATGACAAAAGAAAAACTTCTCGCGTTCTTTTCGGAGGAAGAAAGATCGGGGGAGCGGAAGATCAACCGCATCCGCCTGGCCTTTCTCGCCGTCTTCTTCCTGAACGAACTTTTCAACTACCACGCGCTGGGCGTGGTGGAATACAGGCTGCACGTGCGCTCGCTCTGGACCATGCTGGCCTGGGGCCTCTACGGCGCGGCCGCCTGGTACGCGGTCAACAGGGCGGGCTTTTACGAGCGCTGGCTGAAATACGTCTCCGCCGCGGCGGACGCGCTGTTCCTTACGCTCGTCATCGTGCTGGTGGAGGGCAATAACGGGCCGCTGGTGCCGCTCTATTTCGTGCTGATCGCCGGCTGCTCGCTGCGCTACAGCGGCAAGGCCCTCTTCGCCTCGGCCGGCCTTTCGGCGCTGGGCTACGCCGCGGTCTGGCGCACTTCCTTCGGCAATCCCAACCTGGCGCCTATCTCGCATTACGCGGCGGTAATTTACATGCTGATACTGGCGCTGGCCGGCGTGCTGGCCGGCTACGCGGTCAGGAAAATGCGCGGCCTGGTGCTCAAGTTCGCCGAGAGCATGGTGCGGCGCGAGCTGGCCGAGACCGCCCTTTCGCGCTACGTCTCGCACCAGGTGGCCCGCAAGATCCTGGATTCCCCGGAAGGCGGGACCGCCATGGGGGAAGGCAGGCGCACCAAAGCCGCCATCCTCATCTCGGATATACGCGGCTTCACCCCGATGTCCGAGGCCATGGACGCGGGCGCGCTGGTAAAACTTCTTAACCTCTATTTCGGGCGCATGGTGGACGTGGTGTTCCGGCACGACGGCACGCTGGATAAATTCGTGGGGGACGCGCTTATAGTGGTCTTCAACGACCCGTTCGAGCAGCCGGACGCGGAGAAGCGCGCCGTGGCCTGCGCCGCCGAGATGCAGCGGGAGATAGCGGCCTTCAACGCGCTGCAGGCCGCCGCGGGCGCCAGGACCCTGGGCGTGGGCATAGGCGTGCACAGCGGCCCGGTGGTGGCCGGCAACGTGGGGTCGCAGTCGCGCATGGACTATACGGTGATGGGGGATACGGTTAATTTCGCCTCGCGCCTGCAGGGGAAAGCGCCGGCCGGGGCCGTATTCGTCTCCGCCGCCGTGCGTGAAGCCACCGCCAATGATTTCGCCTACAAAGGGCTGGGCAGGATGGAGTTCAAGGGCTGCAGCGAACCGGCCGAGGTGTTCGAGCTGCAGGCGGCCGGCTGAACGCGGCGGCGGGCCCGTTTTTGAACCGGCATACGGGAAAATATTAAAATACGGGGACCTGCGGTGAAGCGAATACAACAGCGGGCGAGTTTAAGGAAGAACCATATGAAGAAAATAATATTGATGGCGGCCGCGTTCTTAATGGCAGGGGCCCTGGCCGCTCCCGGTTTTGCCCAGGAAGAACAGCCCGCGCCGGCGCAGGCCGCCCCCGCGGCCCCGGCCGCTCCGGCTGTGGCCCCGGCCCCCCCGGCGAAGAAAAAAGCGGCCAGGAAGAAAGCCGTAAAGAGGGCCCCCGCGCCAAAGCCGGCGGTTGAAGCCGCGGTCCTGCCCGCGGCGCAGCAGCCCGCGCCCGCCGCGGCCCCCGAGGCCGCGCCGATCCCTCAGGCCGCGGCCGAAGTTCCGGCGGCCGCCGCCGCGCCGGTCAAAGCCGAAGCGCCCCGGCCCTCGGTCTGCCCCAATTGTTTCCAGCCGCTGCTGGCCGGGTACAGCGGTATTCTCGCCGACCTTAAGCCCTGGATGGAAGAAATGGACCTCAAGGCCGCGGAACTGGACGGCAGGCTCTCAGCCATCCAGAAAAAGATCAACGGGGCGGAGGACGCCATAGAGAAAGCCAAACTTGGCGCCGATAAAAAAGAGGCTAAGGCGGCCGTTAAGGCCTTTACCAAAGAGCGCAAACTGTTCTTGAAGGAATATACCGACGCTAGCGACGAGAAAGACGCTTTCTATAAGAAGTTCTCGAAGGAAACGGAGAAAAAAGTGGCGGGCTACAATAAGACGGTGGAGATAAAACTGAGAACCACCCTGTCGGCCGCTTCGGAGTAAGGGGCCGTAAGGCGGGCGCGTAACGCGTTTAGCACACACCGCCGGGGAAGCCCGGCGGCGTTGTTTGGCTGGATTTAGCGCGCGCAGCGGAGATATAAAAAGCGCCGGAAGGCTTCCCCGGCGCGGATCTCCGGAACGCAGGAGGGACGATGATACTTTTTGTGCTGCTGATCACGGCCGCGATACTGGCGGGCTTCCTGTACCTGTTCTTCATAATCCTTTTCCTGATAAGGCGCTTCGGCAACAGGACCGCCTGGTCGCTGGCCATGCATTTCGTGCGCCCGGTGCTGCTGGAGTTCTACTCCTATGACCTGGCCGAGGCGGCTAATCTGGCGCTGCAGGCCCAGCCGGATTCCGTTCATTTGCAGCCGCTGGCGGGCCGGCCCTGGAAGGACGCGGCCAGGGTGGGGGAGCTGCGCGGTTCCCTGGAAGAACTGGGGTTCTCCGGTGCCGGCACATACGGCGTGGACGTGATGCCCGGCGCGGCGCTGATGTTCATGGTAAACGAGGGCGCGGGAGCCGCCGCCTGTATAATGGAGCACCCGGCGGCCGGGGTCTGGCTGGACATTTATTCCTCCCTGCCTGGCGGCAGGGACGTGGTTGTCTCCTCCGGCAAAGACCCGGGCCTGCCGGCGCGCCTGCGCCGCCCCGGCGTGACGATGGAATACCGTGCCGGCGCCGACGCCGCGGCGCTGTATGACCGGCTTATAGCCCTGCGCGGCCCGGAAAAACCATTGCCGCTCGCCGCCGCCGGCCTCGCCGCCAGGTTCGAAGAGGCCTGGGCGCTGGATATGGATTGGCGGAAGCAGAACGAGTTCCTCCCGGAGGAGGCCCTGGCACTCAAAAGAGGCCGGGCTCTTCCCGTTGAAACCGTGAAGAAGGCGAAGCTGTTCGACCAGCTGGGAGGCGGCCTCGCCATTCTCAATTTCGCCGCGCTTGTTTTTTTTCTTATCGCCGCCGGCAAGTACCCCCCGGTAGGCGACGGCCCCTGGCAGGAGGCCTTGCGGTACTTCCTGGTCCCGCTAGGGCTGTTCGCGCTGTCGTTTGCCGCTTCGATACAGGCCCCCGGGCCCGTGACCCGGCTGGTCTCCGGGGTGTTCATGGCCATCATCGCCAGCCCCTTCTTCTGGGGCACCTTCTACATGGGGGGGATCTGGCTTAACGGCGCGCGCGATACCGGGCAGGCCGTGGTCCGCCGGGCCGAAGTTGTGGCCAGAAAAGCGACCGGCCGGCGCGACCGGGATTATTACGTGGTACTGAAGTCGTGGCAGCCGGGCCGGGATACGGAGAAATTGCTGATCTTCAAAGAACAATACTCTAAGATAGTCCCCGGGCGCACCGTGGCGGTCGTGATCGTGAGGCCGGGCCGCCTGGGGCACGAATGGATAGTTCGGCTGGATTTTGAAACAGCGCCGGGGTCCCGTGACGGGCCGGAGGGAAAAGGTCCCGGGGGACTTTAGCGGTCCCTAAAACGCGGCTTTAACAGCGGCCTCGGCCGCCCTTACCAGGGCGTCCAGCGGCAGCGAAGGTAAAATGGCTTTGCCGGACTTCTCCGGCAGGGCCATTTCAATTGTAAGCGGCAGGTGGATGAAAGCGAACCTGGTTTGCAGGGCCTGCGCCGAGACGGCGTGCAGGGCCTCGTACATCAGGTGGTTGCAGACATAGGCGCCCGCGTAATTGCTGACGTGAGCCGGCACCTTGGCGCGGCGTACGGCGGCGGCCAGCTTAAGCGGGTCGGTCCCCACAAAATAGGCGGCCGGGCCCTCGGGCCTTATCAGTTTCCCCTCAGGCATATAACCGGCGTTGTCCTTTATCGCGTAGTCCTGGATGTTCAGCGCGAAGCGCTCTATCCTTACGGAGGCTTCTCCCGCGGCCAGGCCGAACGAGATCATTACCTCGGGCTTCAGCCGCGCCAGCAGCGCGGGCACCAGCCTGGAGACGGCCTTGCCGCTGACGGGCAGCTTTGCCTTGTGGAGCTGCCAGCCGCAAAAAGCGGCCGGCTTCAGGCGCGCCATCACTTCCAGCGCTGGATTCGTGCCGCGCCCGGCGAACGGTTCAAAAGCGGTTAGCAGCAGTCTTTTCATACCGATATTATATTCTATCCGGCGCCCGCCGCGCCCGGGGAGCGTCGGTTCTTATTGGCCCCGGCCCGCGGTTCGGAAAGGCGCCGGCTTTTTGTTATCATAGCCGTAAGCCGCCTTTCGGCACACTTCGCGGAGGTGATCTGCAATGAAGCGCCGGTTCCTTTCACTCCTTCTTCCGGTTTCCCTTTTTCTGGCGCTCGCCGCCTGCAAGCCCGCCGTCCGCGGTGCCGCCCCGGCCGCGGGGCAGGCCCCGGCGGGCATGGAATACGCCGAGCTCTGCGAAAGCCCGGGCAGCTGCCTGAAGGTTTCCAGGCTGGTGCTGGGAACGGACCACCTGGGAAAGATGGATAACGCCAAGACCATAGAAGTCCTGGAAGAGGCCGTAAGGCTCGGGATCAACACGTTCGACACCTCTCCCATTTACGCCGCCAACATAGAGGAGCGCCTGGGCGCCTGGCTCAAGACCCAAGACCGCGCCGGCCTGCACGTTATTTCCAAGGGCGGCTTCCCCCGCGACCTCGGCCCGGGCGATTATTCAAGCCGGCTCAAGGGCTCCAAAGAGGAGATCGCCCGCGGCGTCCTGGAGGAAATAGCCATCTCCGACAGGCAGTTGAACCACAATATCGCCATTTACCTGATGCACCGGGACGACGCGGACTTCCAAAACTACTCCCGGGTGGCGAGGCCGCAAACCCCGGTCAGGACCATCCTGGAAGCCCTGGCGTCCCCGGAAATAAGAAGCAAATACAGGATGCTGGGCGTTTCCAACTGGGAGACCCCGCGGGTCAACGAGTCGCAGGCCGCGGCCAAACTCGATCCCTCTCTCAGCCGCCCGGTCCTCAGCAGCCCTTACTTCTCGCTGCTCGAGATGAGTTCCGTAACCACCCACTCCGGGGGCGTCCAGGTAAAACACGAAGAGATGACCGACCCGGCTTTCCAGCCGGGGGTCAAGATAATGCCCTACTCGCCCCTCGGCGGTTTCAGCATAGTGCGCAACGGCTGGGAAAGCGCCAGGCGCGAAGCCCTGCGGCTGAAGCAAAACGGCGACAGGTATTGGGGCCACGCCTACGACGCCATTTTTCACGCGGCCAACGAAAAGAGGTTCAACAGGGCGCTCGAGTTCACGGAAAAGTTCAACGCCGCCAACAACACGCGCTACACGGTGGACCAGGTGCTGAACGCCTATGTGCTGGCGCATAAGCGGACGGACTTCCTGGCCATCGGCCCGCGCAGCGTGCGGCAGCTGCGGCAGACAGCGGAGGCCCTTGAGTTGTCCGGGAAACTGACCCCGGCCGACCTGGACTACCTCTACTACGACAAATGAAACTTCGCATCGACATCAGGATAGGCTGAAAAAACTACCCCGGGGATTCGGACGTCCCCTGGTACCATATTTACCCGTTCTTCATGCTGCACATGTTCATGTTCGGCGGGTCGGGCTTTCTCATGGCCTACGGCAGTTCGCCGCCCGAGCCCTCCTTCCTTTACATGCACGGCGGTATTGCGATCCTGGTCTATACTGTCTTTTACCTGGTAATTTTCGGACTGGACGACGTTAAGTGGATGTTCATAAACGCCGGGCTTCCCCGGCGGTCCTTAGCCGCTCCCCGCGGCTCCAATAAAAACCGCCGGCCTTTTAAGGGGCCGGCGGTTAAAACCGTTAAAGGATTTTTAGATTACCACTTGTTGCCGCCGCCGTAGCCGCCGCGATCGCCACCGCCGCGACCACCGCGATCACCGCCGCGACCGCCGCCGGTGCTGCGGGCTTCCATGGGGCGAGCTTCGTTGATGGTCAGCTTGCGGCCGCCGAAATCGGAGCCGTTCAGCTTTTCCATCGCGGTCGCAGCTTCCGCGTCATTCGGCATCTCGATGAAGCCGAAACCGCGGGACTGGCCGGACTCCCTGTCCGTGATCAGCTTCGCGCTGGTAACCTGGCCGTAAGTGGCGAACAGGGTGTTCATTTCCGCTTCGGTGGTGGTGAAGGGCAGACCGCCCACGTATATTCTCTTGCTCATTGTATTATTCTCCTAGCAACTTTAATTACCTGACTCAACTCTCTTCGCTCTATCTTTTCCTAAATGTTGCTCGGTAGAATAGGCTTAAAAAACTTGAGTTCTGGTTTGACTACCTGTATAGTATGACATTAATCCGCGCAAAGGTATATAGGCCAAATGGACTAAATTGCCTAGGCCCTCCTTTTACAGGCGAAAAAGCGGCGCGACAGAAGCGGAGCATAAGCGGGAGAGACGGCGGCGGAATTTGATATATTTGTATGGGGGGAGGGAGCGGGAGCTTATTCCTGAGACAAAGAGGCGCTCGGGCCGCAGCTTGGCAAGGACTTTATTATGAAGCAAACAGAACTTGAGAACCTGCGGACCATGGCTTTCTTCAGCGGCTTTTCGGACGCCGCTTTCGCCAAATTCTTTAAAGCCTTCACCAGGCTCTCCCTGGCCAAGGGCGACATCCTGTTCCGCGAAGGGTCCGAGGGCGACACCTTCTACATCATCCTGTCGGGCGAGATGGTGATAGAGAAGAAGGTGGATAAGGCCGGCGGCAAATTTAAAAAACTCGCGCTGATGAACCGCGGCGATTTCTTCGGCGAGATGGCGGTGATGGAAAGCCAGCCGCGCTTCGCGCAGGCGCGCGCGGTGCAGGACAGCGAGCTGGTGGAGCTGAGCCGCCACCGCCTGCTGGATTTCATAAAGGACTGCCCCCAGGAAGGGGCGGGGCTGCTCATAGAGCTGCTCCGCGTGATCCTGGGGCGCCTGCGCCACACGTCCAACGAACTGATGACCGCCCATAGTTTTATGGAAGTCCTGGCAAAATACAAGAAGCGTTGACCTGGCGGACGAGACAGATATTTAACGGGGGGGAATATGAACGAAGAAAACAGTTTTAACCCGCAAAGCGCGGAAGAAGAGGCCGCCGGAGAAAAACGCCCGCTTATAATCACCATCGCCTGCGTGATCGGGGCCATAGGGGCGGTGATGAGCGTGCCGCTGATCTTCTCGGATCTCGCCCGCGGGCTGGGGGCGTGGTACGCGCCGTACATCGCCGGCTCGGTGCTGGCGTCCTTGGTTTGCGTTATCGGCCTGTGGAAAATGAGGCGCTGGGGGGCTTACCTGTACGCCGGCGTGGCCATAACGAACCAGCTGGTGATCTATTCCATGGGTATGTGGCATTTCCCGGACCTTGCGGTCCCGGCGGTGTTCGCCGCCATAGCTTTTTCCCAACTTCATAAAATGCGGTAGATGGGATTTAAAGAAAGCAGGAGGGCTTTATGAGATACTGGGCGTATATAGATAAGAAAGTCTGCGGCCCGTTCGAGACGGAAAAGCTGGGCGGGATCCCGAATTTCAGCCCTTCTTTGCTTCTTTGCCCGGATATCCCGGGCGGGGCGCAGGCCGACGCCTGGAAAGAGGCTTCCTCTTATCCCGAAGTTCTGGCCGCCCTGAGCGCGGCTCCGGCCCCGGCGCAGCCGGCGCTGCCGGCCGTCGAAAACCCCATTGGGCTGACGATGCGCGGGTCGCTGATAGACGAGCCGGTCACCGAGAGCCCGGCCCCGGCGCCCGCGCGGCCCGCAAAGCCCGCCGCCGAATCCCCCCTGCTTATGACCATGCGCGGCACCTTGATAGAAGAGCCGGGCGTAGACGAACCTGTGAAGGCGCCGCCTGCCGCGAGCCCCGCGGCCGCCGCGAATTCCGCCGCCCCGGAGCCGTTAAAATTAAAACTGGAGCAGGCGGGCGCGGAACTGGCCGCGATAGCGGAGACCCAGTCCCAGCTGGCCGCCCGGCTGAAACGCCTTGAAAGCGCGGTAGCGGACATGAAAGCGCTGCTGCCCGGGGCGGCACAGAAAAAATAGCCGTTATTATAAAAGGAAAGGGCCGCCTTGGAAAAGGCGGCCCTTTCTTTTTCGGGTCTAATTATTGTCCGGGAATTGCGGGGTGGCCGAGTTGGGCGGGACGACCGGGTAAGGGCAGGCGAAGTCCGCGGGAGTTTTGTCGCCGTACGGTCTGCGCAGTTTGTCCACCTTGCCGAGGAACAGGTCGGCCCATTCTTCGGCGCTGTGGAAGGGCTCGCGCTGCGGCGCGCGGGCCGCGGTAAAGATGTCCACCAGCTGCGGGCGCGAGAGCAGGGAGAGGCGCCGCACCAGCATCTGGCGGGCCTTTTCACCGATCTGGTGCAGGTCGCGGCCTATGGGGTCGGTGCCGTTCAGCGAGCTGGTATGGGTGGAGTTAAGGTGCAGTATGCAGGATTCCGGGAACAGCCAGACGCGGTTCTTCTTCCATTTGTCGAAGTTCATGCGGCTGTTGTGGTACAGGCCGCGGCCGCCGAAGGTTATGCCCACGTCCTGCAGGTAAACCACGGGGTTGTCGCACCTGGCCTTGCCGGCGGCGTCGACCGTGACGTCTTTTTTCTGGCAGGCCATGGCCTGGTTGGCGGCTTTATTGTCGGAGTTGGCCAGGAAATGGGTCATGCCGGCCAGGGCTTCGGCGCCCACGTTGTCGGCGATGGCGTGAAATTCGTCGAAGCCTATGCCGGAATTGGGTTCGAACTCTATGCGCTCGCCAATCTTATCCTCTATGGCCACCATCTGGCCCTGCCGCCACGCGCCGCGGTCCTTCTCGCTCTTGAAGGGGTCCGACGGGCAGTCCGGGCAGTTGAGCCGCACCGGGTACATGCGGTCCGCGTAGGCGCCGATGGCCGTCAGGATCCAGCTGGAGGCCACTTCGGCCATCACGTCGCCGGTCTCGCCGTATTTAACCTTGAAATCCTTGCCCTTGGCGTCGCGGCATTTGAACTTGGGGGACATGCCGTTGGGGCGGCCGGTTTCGTAGGCTTCCGCCATGGGAACGTAATTGCAGGTAACCAGTTCGTCGGGGGCGTATTTCATCTTTTCGAAAGGCCCGACCTTGAAATTCATGGCGGCCGTGTTGAGTTCGCTCTCCGGGCGCCACAGCGAGGCCCTGGTTATATATTCTTTGCGCTCGGCTTTGGAGACCAGGCCTAACTTGACCTTTTCAGAGGCGCCCCGCGCTTTGCTCCAGTCCACGTCGCGCGCCGGGACGGGCGCGGGCGCTTCGGCGGCCATTACTTTAAATTCGGAGGCGCTCATCCCCGGCAGGTCGAACCGGGCGCCGGCCAGGTCCTGGGAGAACGCGGGCCGCGCTAAACCGGCGATAACGGTGAGAACGATCAATCTTTTCATTATAAGCTCCTGTCTATACCCTAAAAACTGTCCCCGGGCAGCACCCGCTGCCCGATATCTTTGGAAGAAACTATTCTGCCGTCCGAGAAATTCAGCAGCCATGCCCTGTCGAAGGAGCCGTCGGGCCATTCGGAGGGAAGGGCGTTCAGCGCGGCCTGCCCAGAACCGTTATACTCGGCCAGTTCGCGGATTATGGCGCTAATATTTCCATGCTGCCAGCAGACCAGGACCATGCGCCCTTCATATAAAGGGTTTGCCATGATATCCGCGGCCAGCTTATGCGCCTGTCCGCGGGTGAACCGGGTGTTGATGGTTATTTTCAAGGCGCGAGCCAGCGGCGTTACCGTCTGTATGGAGCGGATGGAGCTGTCTTCGTTCTTGGGCGCAGCGGCGTAGATGGCGGCCGGGGTGCCGTAGCGGGTGACGGCGGCGTTGGTCTGGAAGAACCAGACCAGCGCTTCGGCGCGCCTGAAGCCCTGTTCATTGAGCTCGCCGCCGTTCTCGGGTTTTTCCCCGTGGCGGATGATTATGACCTGCGCGGGCGCGGCAAAAGCCGCGGCGGAGCAGGCAAGGGCGGCGGACGCGCCTAAGGCGAGTATCAGCAGGGTTTTTTTCATAGCGTCCCGGAACATCCTGTGTCGTGCATCACAGTCTTATCGTAACATTAGGGGCGGCGCGGGCGTATGAAGCGAAAGGCCCAGAATTGCGGAGTTTTAATACCTATGCCCGCCTGGGTCCTGCGGACGGCGGCCGGATAAAAAAAACCGCCGGGCGCTGCCGGCGGTTATTCGCGCTTTGCGGGGCTTCTACTGCCAGTCTTCGCCGGAGCCCGGCTTCATGGGCAGGTCGTGCAGGCTGATGTCGAAGCGGTAGGTCCTGCCCTTGCGGACGTAGGTGAAGCAGCCGTCCTTCTGCGCGCTGAAATTGAAGCCGGCGCCCCACCACCTGTAGCCCGGCACTTCGTGCACGGTGTTGGCGTCGCTTTCGGGATTCTGGTAGACGAAGAGTTCGGCGTCGGGCTTTATGAAGCCGGCGATGTTGCGGTTGGCCCGCCTGAACAGCAGCTGGGCGTCGTTTATCGGCTGCTTGTCCTGCAGTATCTTCAGCTGTTCCGCGGTGTGGTAGAAGATCTGTATGGCCGGGTCGCCGAGCATGTCCTCGTACATCCGCGAGTACTCGCTGGCGGGGTACTTGTCGTATTTCTTTTCCCAGAGGGCGTCGGGGACGAGCAGGTGGGAGTGGCCCATGTCCGGGAAGAAGACGGCGTCGGCGTAGCCCAGTTCCAGCGCGCGCTCTATATGCCTGCGCAAAGCTTGCACCAGCGGCTGGCCTATCTTTACCGGGGCGCCCTCGTAGCTGGGCGGCAGCACCAGGCTGCCGGCGGCCTGGTCCCAGTAGGCGCGCTTGTCCAGCCGCTTGGGCGAGGCGTAGACTTCCTCGAACCGCGCCAGCATTTCCGGCAGGGTATAGTCCCAGCGGAAGTCGGACTGGTAAATGATCTCTTCGGACGGGGCAGGAGGGGCGCAGAGGGCCTGCCAGTCTTCGGGCGCGGCGGGCCTGGCGGCTTTTACCGCTTTAGGCGCGGCGGGTTCGGGGGCGGGCGCGGCCTGGCCGGACGAACCCAGCAGTTGAACTGCGGCCGCGGACTCTCCCGGGGCGGCCGCGGCCGTGAGCGGCAGAAGCGGCGCCAGGAAAGTGAAGAAAATAACGGCGGTAATTGTTCTCATAGGTCCTCAGTTCAAGTATACCAGACCGATAAAAGTTGTCAAGGCGCCGGTTTTTTTGGGGTCCAACGCGAAGTTTTGTAGAATTAAGCCAGCGGTAAGCTCCGGGAGGGTACCAGATGAAAAAGAACATACTTATAGCTTTAATGGCCCTGACGGCCGCGGTGGCAAGCGTGCATGCGGCCACCATGCGCGTTAACGGCCCGGCGGCCCAGAAGATGTGGGAGGCCCTGAACCTGATGGCCAAGCTGGAAGACCTGCCGCTGCACGTTGTCGTCGGGGCTTCCGACACGCTGCAGGTGCGCAGCCTTACCTGCGCGTCGGAAATGTACGACGCCTGCTCTTTCTTCGTAAAGGTGGACGGCGCGGAGAAAATGATCGTGCATACCGACTCCGCGGGCAAGATCATAGACGCGCTTTACGCTAACGGCATTTACCCCAGCGAGGACGACCCCAGCCTGTCCCAGTCCGCGGGCAGCGTGTCCTGCTCCAAAACCAACGGCGCTTACGACTGCGTCATAACGGAGTAGGCGAAGCCCGCCGGGACTACAGGTTGGCGGCGATCCAGAGGCCCAGGGTCGCCAGCAGCACCGCCAGGATCAGCACCAGCGGCCAGCCCTTCAGTTTTATTTTTGCGCCTCTCATTCGGCTCTCCTTATCTCCCCGTCAATAATATTGTAGCTCATGTGCCGGCTTTTTTTGCGTGCCCGCTCCGGTCCCGTTACGGCCATTACGATTTATCTTTTGCTAATATATCCGTGAACTATGTTGCGGTATGCCGGTTCGCCGGCGTGCCGCCGCTGCTTGAAGGATATACATCATGATCACGCTTCTTAGGCCTTTGAGGTTTTTCTTTTGCGCCCTTTTGTCGCTGCCGCCGCTGTGCCAGGAACTTGCCGCGCAGGGCCGGCCGCAGCTGTCCAATCTTCAAAAAGACCTTATGGAATACGTCGGCAACGGCGTGGCCGTGCCGGCCTGCGGCGTCTGTTTTGAAGCGGCCGGCAGGTACGCGGAGAGAAAAAAAGCCGCCGCGCTGGCCGAAAAGACGCGGGGGATGTCCCTGGTAAAAGCCGGGGTGTACTGGATAGGGGCGGAACCCGGTAAAGGGCAGGCCGACGAGTTCCCCCGGCATGCCGTGCGGCTGGACGCTTTCTATATCGACAACCGGGAGGCGACCATGGGCGAGTACCAGGCTTTTGTCAAAGAGACCGGCGCCCACCACCCGGAATGGTCGAAGCCCGGGGGAAAGTTCAACATAGAGACCGGCAGGGAGAAGTATTACCGGCGACTGGAGAGCTTTATAAAGAATTGCCGGCCGTGCCCGGTGTTCGGGGTTTTGTGGGAGGACGCCGCCGCGTACTGCCTCGCGAAAAAGAAAAGGCTGCCCACGGAAGCGGAGTGGGAGGCCGCCGCCGCCGACGGGAAGGCGTATAAATTCGGCTTCGGGGAGTCGGATTCGGATTACGGCAAATATGGCTGGTACGAGGAGAATTCAGGCGGGGTGCCCCATCCCGTGGGCGCCAAAACCCCCGGCCGCTACGGCCTGTACGACATGCACGGGAACGTCTGGGAGTGGACCTCCGATTTTTACGAACGGGGCTACTACGCGCGCGCGGAGCAGAGTAACCCGAAGGGCCCGGCGGCCGGCAAGGAGCACGTGATCCGCGGAGGCTCCTGGGATTCCGGCAGCGACGCCGGCGCCGTGACGAACCGCGGCAGCTACGACAAGGCCAACGACGATATAGGGTTCCGCTGCGTGCTGCCGGCGTCGGAAACGGAACAGGGCGCGGCGGCGGGCGACTAAGGCGCCCGGCGGCTAAGGGCAAGGGCTTGAAACCCGGGTTTTTTGGGGCTATACTATATATGTAAGGATAGCGGCGGATGTGTCAGAAACTGGGGGAGTATGGAGCCCATGTAACACGCGAGCGGCAAGCGAAAAAGCCGCGCAAGAAAGGAAAGCCGGGGCAGTCGCCCCGGCTTTCCTTTTGTCCGGCCGGAGGCCTTTGCCAAGCGCCCCGGCTTTGCTATAATTATCCGTAACCCCCCGGTTACAATCATAAAACGCCAGTTCGCGGCGCGCTTAAGGACAGCGGGAATTTCTTCATGTCCCGGCTTCGCCGCGGCCTGCCCGGAGAAAACATGAAAAAGGGAATACTGGGAGCGGCGGTGCTTTTTGGGCTGGCGGCAGGCGGTTCGGCCGGGGCCGTGGACTTCGACCGCGGCGCGGATATAGGCGAAGTCGCGGCGCAGGCCAGGGCTTTGCGGGTAAATATCGAGGCAACCTATTATAGGGAGGCCTGCCAGACCATAACGCTGGGCGCCGGCGACAACGCCGCGGCCAAAGACCTTGTGAGCGTGCAGTACGCGGACAAGACGGAGGAGATCTCCTATGACCAGGGCGGCCCCGTGGTCAGCGTTGTGCCTTACGAAACGGGGCGCTTTACCACCAGGGTTTCCATAACGCGCTACGCCTCCGGCATGTACCCCTGGGAGAAGGAGTCCTTCCGGGTGTGCGCGCTGGCCGGGGAGGTGACGTTTAAAACGATCGCCGCGGCCAATAGGTATAAAAGCGTGGCGGCCATAACCCCGCTCGACGGCAGTTCGCAGAGCGCCGCCTACGAGCTGCGCGCCGTGGGCAAACTGCCGATGGGCCCCGACCCCGAAGGTATAAAAGCCGAGACTTTCTCCGCCGGGCCCGGCGGCGTCTTCAGTTTCACCGCCTCCGACAAGTGGGCCGCCCATTACGCGGGGGAAAAGACAAGGTTTACGGCAAGGGTGCTGGAACTCATCTACCCGGATGCCCAGGCCGGCGACCAGAGCGCGGTCTGGCGCCGCCAGGTGGCGCAGGCGCAATTGGAGCTGCCCGCGGCTTCCGGCTACCGGCTGGATTTCCTCCTGGGCCAGGTTCCCGCCGGCTACGGGTATGAAGTCTCGCTGAGTTTTTCAAGAATAGGTTCCGTTTCCACCCCGGCAGAGGTTGAGGCCGCCGTTTTTCCGCTCTAGGCCGGAAAATCGGGAAAATACCCGGGCGGACAGGCGCAGGCAGCTGCGCCGCGGGGGGCTTATAATCTGCTATAATATAGATTCAATATTTATATGATAATTAATTTCATCCTATACGTGGAGGACCAGGCCAGGAGCCGGGAGTTCTACGGCCGGGCCCTGGGCCAGGCGCCGGCGCTGGACGTGCCGGGGATGACGGAATTTGAGTTCGCCCCGGGGTGCGTATTGGGGCTGATGCCTGAGAAAGGCATAAAGCGGCTGCTGCCGGCCATGCCAAACCCCGCGGAGGCGGGGGGGATCCCGCGGGCCGAGGTTTACCTGACCGTGCCCGACCCCGCGGTTTTCCACGCCAGGGCGCTGGCCGCGGGCGCCCGGGAACTCAGCCCCCTGGGCCCCAGGGACTGGGGGCATGAGGCCGCCTACTGCCTGGATCCGGACGGCCATGTGCTGGCCTTCGCGGCGCCGCTTAAATAACGCTTTACACGGCAGGGCTCTTTTGTTATAATAATTTTGTGGTTAACTGCGGCAACGCCGCGGTTTCTTTGAAAAAGCAGTTTTTATCACGCTGTCGCGTTCTACGGAATACGGGCAGCGGCCCTATAGATGAAGCGGCCTTGATTCCCTTCACCTGCGGGCTTAATCATAGAAACTAAAAATATTGTTTTAAAAAAACCGGAGCTGTATAGTTCCGGCGCGGTTTGTTCGTTTGTTACTTAACCGCGGAAAAACCCGGCATAAAAACCGGGCGTTTCCCGTCGGACGGCAAACTCAAGGAGCGGATCGACATGACTGAAGAAAATAAAGAAAATACGGCCCCCGAGGCAAAGCCCGAAGCAACGGTGATGCCCGTCGCGCATAAATTTCTCATCGGCCAGAAACTGGGCATGACCCAGCTCTTCGACGCCGCGGGATCGCTTCACGCCGTTACCGTCGTGAAAGCCGGACCGTGCCGCGTGGCCTACACCCGCACCAAGGCGAAGGACGGCTACCAGGCCGTCTGCCTCGGCTTCGGGCACAAGGTAGAGCACCGGGCCAACGCCGCCGAAAAGGGCCTGGCCAAGAAGCTCGCCGTGCAGCCGATAAAGCACCTGAAGGAATTCCGCGTGGCCGACCTGGCCGGCGCGGAACAGGGGCAGACCGCCAGCGTCGAGCGCTTCGCCGAAGGCGAGTACGTCGACCTGCAGGGCATCAGCAAAGGTAAAGGTTTCGCCGGCGGCATGAAACGCCACGGCTTCCACGGCGGTCCCGCCTCGCACGGCGCTTCCGACAGGGAAAGGGCTCCGGGTTCTCTGGGCTCGCGCCGCTCCCTCGGGCGCGTGCTTCCCGGCCAGCGCATGGCCGGCCACATGGGCGTAGATACGGTTTCCGTGCAGAAAGTCAAGATAGTGAAAGTCATACCGGAACAGAACCTGATACTCGTGAACAGCGGCATCCCCGGCGCCACCGGCAGCATGGTTTACATAACCCTGACCAACAAGAAGGTCACGATCGCCGCCGCGGTAAACCTTAAGGCGAAATCCAAGAAGGACGCCATAAAGGGCGCAGCCAAGAAACCGGCGGCCAAGAAATAAAGGGGCCGACTCAAGGATAAACTATGGAAACTAAACTTTTAAACCTGAAAGGCGAGGAAGTGGGCAAAGTCAACCTGCCCGAGGTGCTTTTCTCCGTAAAGCCCGACCCCTGCTTCATCCACGAAGTCATAAAGTATTACCTGGCCAACAAGCACCGCGGCACGGCCTGCACCAAGACCCGCGCCGAGATCTCCGGCGGCGGCAAGAAGCCCTGGAAGCAGAAAGGCACCGGCCGCGCGCGCGCCGGTTCCACCCGCTCGCCGATCTGGCGCAAGGGCGGCGTGGTGTTCGGGCCCAAGCCCCGCTCTTTCCGCCAGTACCTGCCCATCCAGAAACTGCGCCAGGCCCTGATAGAGGCCCTCTCCGCCCGCGCCGCCGACGGCGCCGTGATGGTGATGGAGAACCTCGCCCTCGAGGCCGCCAAGACCAGCTCGCTCAAGGGCCTCAGCAAAAGCCTTAACGCCAAAAGCGTGCTGTTCGTCACCGACAAAATGGACAGCAATTTCAAGACCGCGTCCCGCAACATGGCCGATTTCGGCTGGTGCCTGGCGCAGAACCTGAACGCCTACGAGGCCATGAGCAACACCAAGCTCGTTTTCACCACCGCCGGGCTGAAAGTCCTCGCCGACACCTACAAGGAGGTAAAATGAATTTTACCGAAGTTCTCATCTCCCCTATCCTCAGCGAAAAAAGCGTGATAGTTAAAGACACGCAGAACCGCTACACCTTCCGGGTGAACCCCAAGGCCAACAAGAGCGAAATAAAGAAAGCCGTGGAAACCCTCTTCAAGGTGAAAGTCTCCGCGGTGCGTACCGCCAACATGCCGGGCAAGCTCCATAAAGTGGGCCGCCACGAGGGCTACCGCTCCGACTGGAAGAAAGCCGTCGTAAGCGTAAAAGCCGGGCAGAAAATAGACATGACGGACCTGCCGAAGTAAGGCAAAACAGGAACAGGAAAAGATATGCCAATTAAATCATACAGACCCTATACCCCCTCGCGCCGGACGATGCAGATCGCCGACTTCTCGGAGATCACCAAGCTCGACCCCGAAAAGAAGCTGGCTACCGGCATGCGCAAGCACGGCGGCCGCAACAACACCGGCCAGGTGATGGTGCGCCACCACGGCGGCGGCCACCGCCGCCGCTATCGCGAGATCGATTTCAAGCGCGAGAAGTACGGCGTGCCCGCCAAAGTGGCGGCCATCGAGTACGATCCCAACAGGAACGCCCGCATAGCGCTGCTGTTCTACGCGGACGGCGACAAGCGCTACATCCCCGCCCCCCTGGGCCTGGGCGTAGGCGCGTCCGTCATGAGCGGCCCCAAGGCTGAGATCCGCCTGGGCAACGCCCTGCCGATGACCAATATCCCCGACGGTACCTTTATCCACGCGATAGAGATGATCCCGGGCAAGGGCGCCCAGTTCGTCCGCGCCGCAGGCACCCAGGCGCAGCTGATGGCGAAAGAGGGCGACTACGCCCTCGTCAAGATGCCGTCCGGCGAGATCCGCAAAGTTCTCAAGGCCTGCCTGGCCACCATCGGCCAGGTCGGCAACATCGAGCACAATACCATAACCCTCGGCAAGGCGGGCCGCCAGCGCCATATCGGCGTGAAGCCCACCGTGCGCGGCGGAGCCATGAACGCGGTTGACCACCCCCTCGGCGGCGGCCGCGGCCGTTCCAAGGGCAATAACGTGCCCCGCTCGCCGTGGAACCAGCCCTCCAAGGGCTTCAAGACCAGGACCAAATCAAAGATATGGGGCTGGATGATAGTGCAGGACAGGCGCAAGTCGACCAACGCCTAACGGAGGAATATAATGAGCAGATCTTCTAAGAAGGGCCCTTTCGTAGACCAGAAACTTCTGGCAAAAGTACAGGCGGTTGTCCAGTCCGGCGAAAAGAAGCAGATAAAGACCTGGGCGCGCGCTTGTACCATAACCCCCGAATTCGTCGGGCAGACGCTTATGGTGCATAACGGCCGCAAGTTCCTGCCGGTGTACGTTACTGAGCGCATGGTCGGCCACAAGCTGGGCGAGTTCTCTTTCCCCCGGCTGTTCAAGGGCCACGGCCAGTCGCATACCAAGGACGCGACGGACCTCACCTAAGAGGGTGACGAGCAATTAACCTAAACGGAGAAATTTATGGAAGCCAAATGTCATCTCAGATACCAGCGCTTCGGCCGCCGCAAGGTGGCCCAGCTGCTAGACGCGGTTCGCGGCAAATCCCTGTACGAGGCCCATTACATACTGGAGAGCCTCCCCAGGATAGCCACCGACATCGTCGACAAAGCCATTAAGTCCGCCGGCGCGAACCTCTCGGTGAAGCTCGGCCGCAAGCTGGACCTCAAGACCATCTGGGTCACCGAAGCCAGCGCCGACCAGGGCCCGATGAAGATGCTGCGCCGCGTGCAGCCCGGCCCCCAGGGCCGCGCGATGCCGTTCAAGCGCAAGATGTGCCACATCAACGTGGTCGTTTCTGACACCAAGGAGCGGAAATAATATGGGCCAAAAAATTCACCCCCGCGGTTTAAGGCTTGGTTACATCCAGGACTGGCGCTCCCGCTGGTTCTCGCCCAAGAAGATGCCGGAACTCATCCGCGAAGATTTCGAAATACGGCTCATGGTGACCGAAAGGTTCGCCATGGCGTCCGTGAGCTGGGTGGACATCGAGCGCGCCGGCGCCTACCTTAAAGTGACCATTCACACGGCCCGCCCCGGCGTGGTGATCGGCCGCAAGGGCGCGGACATCGAGAACCTCAAGAAAGACGTGGAACGCCTCACCAAGCGCAAGGTGTTCATCAACGTTTCCGAAATAAAGATCCCCGAGCTCGACCCCCGCCTGGTCGGCCAGTCGGTGGCGCAGCAGCTCGAAAAACGCATTTCCTTCAAGCGCGCCATCAAGCGCGCGATGGAGCGCACCATGGGCTCGGGCGCCCTGGGCATAAAGGTAATGGCCTCCGGCCGCCTCGGCGGCGCCGAGATCGCCCGCCGCGAGTGGTACCGCAAGGGCCGCGTGCCCCTGCAGACCATCTCCGCCGACATCGATTACGGCTTAACCGAAGCCAACACCAGCATGGGCAAGATCGGCATAAAAGTGTGGATCTTCAAGAAGCTGTTCTTCGCGAAGACGCCCCGCGAGCTGCGCGAGCAGCTGCAGCGCATGGAAGCCGAGAACCCCAGCGAGATACCGGTAATGGACGAAGCCGCCGCGGCCCGCAGGAACGCGACGCCCAGCGCCTGAGGTTTTTTAAGGAGCAATAACTATGTTAATGCCTAAGAGAGTAAAATACCGCAAGACCCATTCAGCCCCCCGCATAAAGGGCGTTTCCAAGCGCGGTTTCACGCTGGCTTTCGGCGAGTACGGCCTTAAGACCCTCGAGCCCCGCTGGATAACCGCGCGCCAGATAGAAGCCTGCCGCGTGTGCATCGTGCGCTACCTGCGCAAGAAAGGCAAGATCTGGATCCGCATCTTCCCGGATAAGGCCGTTACCAAGCACCCCGCCGAAACCCGCATGGGTAAAGGTAAAGGCGCGCCGGACCATTGGGTGGCCGTCGTGAAGCCGGGCAGGATCCTGTTCGAGGTCGAAGGCCTCGACATGGCGACCGCCAAAGAAGCTTTCATCCGCGCCGGTCACAAACTGCCGGTAAAGACCCGGTTCGTGAGCCGCGACCAGAATTAAGAAGGAGAGCAGCCCCTTATGAAAAGAAAAGACAAGGAAACCTTGAAGAACATGGGCGACGCCGAAATGAAGGCGCAGGCCGCGGACCTCAAGAAGCAGATTTTCCAGATCAAGTTCAAACGCACCACGGCGCCGGTCGAAAACCCGCTCGTGCTGCGCACCGCCCGCCGCAAAATAGCCATGATCAACACCTGGCTCAAGCAGCGCGAGCTGGCGAAGTCAAAAGCCGCCGAGGTTAAAAAATAATGAAAGAAAATACCGAGAAAAGAGCCCAGAGAAAAGTCCTGCGCGGCGTGGTCGTCTCCGACAAGATGACCAAGACCCGCGTGATCAGCGTGGACCACGTCATCAGCCACGCCGTATACGCCAAGACCCTCCGGCGCAACCGCAAGTTTTACGCGCACGACGAGGCCAACGAATCCAAGAGCGGCGACCTGGTTGAGATAGTCAGCACCCGCCCCCTGTCCGCGCTGAAGCGCTGGCGGATAAGCCGCATAGTGGAGAAAAGCAAGAAGTAAGGGCCGACCCCGCAGCGGGGTGCGCAGGCACAAGCTAACGAAAAGGAAAGATCTATGATACAGTTGAGAACAATGCTTAACGTCGCCGACAACTCCGGCGCCCGCAAACTGATGTGCTTCCACGTGATGGGCGGCAGCTACCGCCGCTACGCCTTCCTGGGCGACACCGTGGTGTGCTCGGTCAAGGACGCCATCCCGCACGGCGCGATAAAGAAAGGCGAGGTGGTGAAGGCCGTGGTCGTGCGCGTCCGCAAGGAAGTGCGCCGCCCCGACGGGTCCTACATCCGCTTTGACGACAACGCCGTCTGCGTTATCGACGAGAACGGCGAGCCCAAGGGCACCCGTGTTTTCGGCCCGGTGGCCCGCGAACTGCGCGCGAAGAACTATCTCAAAATAGTTTCTCTCGCTCCCGAAGTAATTTAATAAGGCGGTAAATATGCTGAAACTCAAGAAAAAAGATACGGTCATCGTGATAGCCGGCCGCGACAAGGGCAAAAAAGGCGAGATCAAGGAAGTCATGCCCGAGGATCGCAAGGTCGTTGTGATGGGGATTAACATAGTCCACAAGCACAAGAAGACCACCAAGGAAAAACCCGGCGGCATCCATAAAGTGGAAGCCCCCATGGACATCTCCAACGTCCAGCTTGTCTGCCCCAAGTGCAACAAGCCGGCCCGCGTGAAAATTTCCATACAAGGCGGCGAAAAGCTGCGCGCCTGCAAAAAATGCGGCGAAGCGATAGTCTAAAGAGGTAATTTACATGGCGAAGGAAACCCCCAAAGATCAGAAAAAAGAGCACGCTCCCAAAGAACATAAGGAGCACGCGTCCAAAGAGCAGCAGAAGGCCAAGAACAAGGAACAGAACCAGAAGTTCCAGGTGACCGAGGCCCCCAAGGGCGCGGTGGCGCCCCTGCCGAAAGGCTACGTGGTGCGCATGACCGACCTGTACCTCAAAACGGTGCGGCCGGCGCTGATGAAGGATTTTAACCTTTCTTCCCCGATGGCCGCCCCCAAGATGACCAAGATCGTCATCAACATCGGCGTCAGCGAGGCCAAGGAAAACATCCAGGCGCTCGACCTGGCCAAAGAAGATCTGACGATGATCTCCGGCCAGGCCCCCCAGGTGCGCCGCGCGAAGAAGTCCATCTCTAACTTCAAGCTGCGCGAAGGCATGCCGATAGGCGTGCGCGTCACCCTGCGCGGCACCCGCATGTACGAGTTCTTCGACCGCTTCGTCTCCCTGTCGGTGCCCCGCATCCGGGACTTCCAGGGCGTGGACCCCAAGTTCTTCGACGGCAGGGGCAACCTCAACATCGGCCTGAAAGAGCACCATATTTTCCCGGAAGTTAATATGGAAAAATCGCCCAAAGCGCGCGGCATGAACATCACGTTCGTGACCACCGCCGGCGACAACGTAAAAGGCCAGGCCCTGCTGCAGTACCTGGGCATGCCCTTCAAGAAGCCCGAAGTAAAGAAAGCTAACGCTAACCCGTAAACAGCGGAGCTTACGGACGAGAAAGAGATTTAGGTAAAACAGGAGAAAGAAATGGCTACATATGCATGGATGGCGAAGATGCGCAAACCCCAGAAGTTCTCTACGCGCTTCCGCAACCGCTGCCAGATCTGCGGCAGGCCGCGCGGTTACTACCGCGACTTCGGGCTCTGCAGGATCTGCCTGCGCAAGATGGCTCACGAGGGCCTGATACCCGGCCTCAAGAAGTCTAGCTGGTAACGCTTAGAAAGCTTTTAAGGAGAGAAACTAATGGATCCTATATCTAACATGCTGTGTGCGATAAAGAACGCCACAACCAAGAAAAAAGAACGGGTTGACGTGCCCTTCTCGGGAATAAAGGCCGGGCTGGTGAAACTCCTCAAGGACGAGGGCTTCGTTTCCAATTTCAAGGTGCTTGATCCCAAGCTGGACAAGACCATCGACCGGCGCGGCGTGATCCGCATCACGCTGAAATACACGCTGGACAAGCAGCCCGTGATCAACGGCATCCGCCGCGTGTCAAAACCCGGCCTGCGCATCTACCGCGGTCACGACGAGATGCCCAAGGTCCGCGCCGCTTTCGGCGTGTCCATCATCTCCACTTCCAAGGGACTGCTGACCGACGCCGAGGCCAAGAAGCAGAAACTCGGCGGAGAAGTGCTCTGCCAGGTGTGGTAAGCGGAAGTCTCAAGCCTAACTAAAGTTAATTTAAGAGGTATAAACATGAGCAGAATCGGAAAAAAACCGGTAGCCCTTCCGGAAAAGGTAAAGGCCAGGGTTGAGAACGGGAAAGTGCTGGTGGAAGGCCCCCTGGGCAAGCTGTCCTATTCCCTGCCCGACGGCATCAACGCCGAAGTTAAGGACGCCAACATCAATATCAGCATCGCGCAGGGCGCGGCCGACAAGTCGGCCCTGTTCGGCACGGCCCGCGCGCGGGTCAACAACATGGTCAGCGGCGTCACCAAGGAATTTGAAAAGGTGCTCGAGATCAGCGGCGTGGGTTTCAAGGGCGCGGTGGAAGGCAACCGCGTCTCCATGCAGCTGGGCTTCTCGCACCCCGTGATACTGGATATCCCGGCCGGCATTAAAATGTCTTTCGATCCCAAGCAGGTGGTCCTTACCATTAAGGGCATAGACCGCGAGGCCGTGGGCAACCTGGCCGCGCAGATCAAGAGGATCAAACCGCCGGAACCCTACAAGGGCACCGGCATTAAGTACCAGGGCGAGCACATCATCCGCAAGGCCGGCAAGACGGCGGCGGGCGCTGGTGCGGGCGCTGGCGCGGGCGGCGCAGCCAAGAAGTAAAGGCGTGCCCAGGCACAATAACAAGAAAAACAGGGAACAGGAACCAATATGATAAGCAAACAGGAACGCTACGAATTCCGCAAGATCCGCACCAGGAACAGCCTCTTCGAGCACGGCATTAAAATGCCCCGGCTCAGCGTCTACCGCGGCGCCAAGTATATCTACGCCCAGGTCGTGGACGATATAAAGGGCGCGACCCTCGCGGCGGCCTCCAGCCTTGAAAAAGAGATCAAGGCCGCGAGCAAGGCCAAATCCGGCAAAAGCATCGAATCCGCCAAAGTGGTGGGGGCCCTGCTGGCCAAGCGCGCCCTGGCCAAGGGCGTTACGGCGGTCTGTTTCGACCGCGGCGGCAGGATATATCACGGCCGCATCAAGGCCCTGGCTGACGCGGCGCGCGCCGCCGGTCTCAAATTCTAAGGGAGAAGCTAAACATGCTCAGAAACCAGAAACAACTTAAGACCAGCAAGGAACTTAACGCCCAGGGCGGAGTAAAGCCCCGCGGCGAGGCCATGGAGCTCGACCTGACCGACGCCAGGGAAGAAAAAGTGGTGACCGTGGTGGTCAACCGCGTTACCAAGGTGGTCAAGGGCGGCAAGCGCTTCTCCTTCAACGCTCTCGTAGTGGTGGGCGACAACAACGGCAAAGTAGGCGTGGGCCTCGGCAAGTCCAGCGAGGTGCAGGGCGCCATACAGAAGGGCACCGCCGGCGCCCGCAAGGAAATGTTCCAGTTCCCGCTGCTTAACTCCACCATCCCTCACGAAGTGGAAGGCCATTTCGGCGCCGGCAAAGTGTGGATGAAGCCCGCGGTGGACGGCACCGGCCTTATCGCCGGCGGCGGCGTCCGCGCCGTGCTCGAAGCCAGCGGCGTCAAGAACATCCTTACCAAGAATCTCGGCACCCGCAACGCGTTCAACACGGTTTACGCCACTCTCGACGCCCTCAAGCGCCTCAAGAGCAAAGAGGAAGTAATGAAGATCCGCGGCCACGAATAAGCCGCCGCGAAGCATTTAACGATTCAAGCTAACAGGAGAAACACTATGGTCGGAATGAACAATCTCAAGCCCAAATACGGCTCGGTGCACAAGCGCAAACGCCTCGGCACGGGGCAGGGTTCCGGTCACGGACAGACTTCCACCCGCGGCCAGAAAGGCCAGGGCTCCACTTCCGGCGGCACCAAGCCGAAGGGGTTCGAGGGCGGCCAGACCCCGCTGCTCCGCCGCATCCCCAAGAGCGGTTTCAGCAACGCCCAGTTCCGCCAGATCTACGAATGGGTCAACATCTCCTCACTCGAGAAGAATTTTTCCGCCGGCGCGGACGTCACCCCCGACGCCATGGTGAAATGCCGCCTGGTCAAGCACCCGGTCCTGGTCAAGGTCCTCGGCAACGGGGAACTGACGAAGGCCCTCAACGTCACCGCCCATTCCTTTTCCAAAGGCGCGGCCGAGAAGATCATGAAGGCCGGCGGCAAGACCACCGTGCTCGTGGGAGCCAAGGCCGCCAAGACGGCCGAAGTCGCGGCCCAGGCCGTCGCGAAGAAGAAAGCCAAAACGGATAAAAAATAATGCAACAGATAACCGACATTTTTAAGATACAGGATCTTAAAAAACGGATATTCTTCGTCCTCGGGGCGCTGGCGGTCTACCGTCTCGGCGCCACCATCCCGATCCCCGGCATCAACACCGCCGCGCTTCAGGCCATCTTCGAGTCCCAGAAGGGCTCGCTGCTCGGCTTCCTGGACATCTTCTCCGGCGGCGCGCTGGGGCGGTTCTCCATCTTCTCCATGGGCGTGATGCCTTACATCAACGCCTCCATCATCATGAGCCTGGTGCAGGGAGCGCACGTGTTCCCTATCCTGGACCGCCTGCAGAAAGAGGGCGAGTCGGGCCGCAAGAAGATAACGCAGTTCACGCGCGTCTTCACGCTGTTCCTGGCGGCCTTCCAGTCGCTGGGCCTCACCATCGCCATGACCAAGATGTCCGCCGGCGGCGGGCCGCAGATCGTCACCAACCCGACGATGGGCTTCTACTTCGTGACCGTGCTTACGCTGGTCACGGGGACGATGTTCGTGATGTGGCTGGGCGAGCAGATAACCGAGCGCGGCATCGGCAACGGCATCTCCCTTATTATTTTCGCCGGCATCGTGGGGGCGCTCCCCTCGGCCGTCATGGGCATGATAAAGCTGATCCAGATAGACGAAATCAGCCTCCTGTCCGGCATCCTCATCTTCGCGATGGTGGTGGCGATCATCGCCTTCGTGATCTGGGTGGAAACGGCGCAGCGCAAGATCCCGGTGCAGTACGCGCAGCGCATGGTGGGCCGCAAGATGTACGGCGGCGCCTCCACGTTCCTGCCCCTCAAGGTGGACCAGTCCGGCGTCATCGCGGTCATCTTCGCGGTCTCGCTCCTGAGCGTTCCTTATACCATCGGCTCGTTCAACCCCGGCGCCCCCTGGGCGCAGAAGCTGATGAGCATGATGAACCATTCCAGCATCCTTTACCAGCTGTTCTACGTGGCGCTCATCATCTTCTTCTGCTACTTCTATAACTCGGTCAGCATCAACCCGAAGGACCTGGCCGAGAACATGAAGAAATGGGGCGGGTTCATTCCCGGCATGCGCCCCGGCGAACCGACCGCGCAGCATATCGAATGGGTGCTTAACAGGATCACGCTGGGCGGCGCGCTGTTCGTTTCGCTCATCGCCGTCCTGCCCGACTACCTGCGCGCGAAATTCAACGTCCCTTTCTACTTCGGCGGCACTTCGCTGCTGATCGTGGTCGGCGTGGCGCTCGATACCATCGCGCAGACCGAGGCGCACCTGGTGATGCGCAACTACGAGGGGTTCTATAAGAATTCCCGCATCAAGGGCCGCTGGTTCAACGTCGGAAGTTAATTTTCAGCGGAGCGCCGGATCTTTCAGCCGCGCGTTTCCGGATTGCGATCACTTATGAATATTATCCTTTTAGGCTATCCTGGTTCCGGAAAAGGGACCCAGGCCAAGGTTCTTTCTCAAAAATTAGGGATGTTCCACGTTTCCACGGGAGACATCTTCCGCGAGGAACTGGCGAAGAAGACCCCGCTCGGCGTTGAAGTGGCCGGATATCTTTCCGCCGGCCGCCTGGTGCCGGATAAACTGGTGCTCGAGGTCCTCAAGGCCAGGCTCGGCGCCGAGACGCGCGGGCTGCTGTTCGACGGTTTTCCCCGCACGGTAGAACAGGCCGAAAGCCTGGACGCGTGGTTCGAATCGCGCGGGCAGTCCATAGACGCCGTGATCTTCCTTAACGTTCCCGAGGCCGAGGTGGCCAGGCGCCTGGGGGCGCGGCGCACCTGCTCAGGCTGCGGCAAGATCTACAACGTGATCACCAACCCTCCCGCCAAAGAGGGAACCTGCGACGTGTGCGCCAAGCCGCTCCTCACGCGGGAAGACGACAAGCCCGAAGTCATCGCCCGGCGCATACAGGTTTACAAGGACCAGACCGAGCCGCTGCTGGCGTATTACAGGTCTTCCGGTGTTTTCCGCGAGGCTGACGGTTCCCTGGCGCCGGAAGACGTAGCCGGAAAAGTGGCGGCGATGTTTCCCGGGAAAGCCTGAACCGTGATAGAGATAAAGACCCCCGCGGAAATAGAGAGCATGCGCAGAGCCTCCCGCGTGGTGGCAGAAGTTCTTTTACAACTTAAATCTAAAGTGAAGCCAGGAGTTTCGACGCTGGACCTGGACCGGTTCGCGGAGAAAAGCGTGCGGGACCTGGGCGCCGTACCGGCCTTCCTGGGGTACCGCGGCTACCCGGCCACGCTCTGCGTTTCCATCAACGAAGAGATCGTGCACGGCATTCCCAGCCCGAAGCGTTTTGTTAAGGAAGGCGATATCGTCAGCCTCGACCTGGGCGCGGTCTGCGACGGATTTTACGGCGACGCCGCGCTGACCGTGGCCGCCGGACAGATCTCCAAGGGCGCGCAGAAACTGATGGACGTGACGCGGCGTTCCCTGGACGAAGCTCTTTCAAAAGTTAAGGCCGGCGCGAGGCTCGGCGACGTGTGCCACGCGGTAGAGGTCTTTGCCGTCGAGAACGGCATGTCGGTGGTGAGGGAATTCACCGGCCACGGCATAGGCCGGCGGCTGCACGAGGAACCTTCCATTCCGAATTTCGGGAAGCCGGGCACGGGCCCCCTGCTGAAGGCGGGCATGACGCTGGCTATAGAACCGATGCTGTGCCTGGGCCGGGCCGACGTAGTGGTAAAGAACGACGGCTGGACGGCGGTTTCCGCGGACGGCAGCCTGGCGGCCCACTACGAGCATACGGTGGCCGTTACGGAAAGCGGCTGCGATATTTTAAGCGCGGTCAGCCGGGCCGGCTGATCAGGGTTCGTCCCGGAGAGACGATATTTTAGTATAATATATAAATATGTCAGAAAACAGTGAAAAAATAGAGATCGAGGGCATCGTAAAAGAGTCCCTCCCCAACGCCACTTTTAAGGTTGAGATAGCCCCGGGCAAGACTATTCTCGGCATCATTTCCGGCAAGATGCGCATACACCACATAAAGATCCTCCCGGGCGATAAAGTCAAGATGGAGCTTTCACCGTACGATCTGAGCAAGGGCCGGATAGTTTACAGGGAAAAATAAAGCTGTCCGGGAGCGCGGCTCCCGACGCGGCGTAAATACTGGTTAGAGGTGCTTCAATGAAAGTAAGAGCGAGCGTAAAGAAAATTTGCGTAAAGTGCACGATAGTAAAGCGCAAGGGCGTAGTGCGGGTTATCTGCACCGACCCCCGCCACAAGCAGCGGCAGGGTTGATATCCGGCTCTCCGGATCTACCGATTACAGGACGCTAAAGAGGAGAATGTATGGCACGTATAGCAGGTGTGGACTTACCCAGAGATAAAAAAATCAGCATCGCCCTGGCCTATGTTTTCGGCATCGGGCGCCCGATGGCCAAGAAAATTCTTGAAGGCCTCAAAGCCCAGATCAGCCCCGATATCAGGGTTAAAGACCTGACCGAAGACCAGATAGGTCTTCTGAACACCACCATTCAGAAAGAGTACAAGGTGGAAGGCGAACTCCGCAGGGAGATCACCGCGCACCTGAAGCGCTACGTAGAAATAAACAGCTACCGCGGCTACAGGCACCGCAGGAACCTGCCCGTGCGCGGGCAGCGCACCCGCACCAACGGCAGGACCCGCCGCGGCAGGAGACGGACAGTGGGTTCATCCGGCAAGGCGGCGGCAGCGACCGCGAAGGCCTAACGGGCGCAGTCTCTCCGCGAAAGCGGACGGAAAACTACGGAGGATGATTTAAAACTATGGCAGACGAAAATAAAAACCAGCAGCCCCAGGACGGGATGAAGAAACCCGAGCAGAAACCGGCGGCCAAACGCCGCTTCCGCACCGTGGCTTTCGCCCGCGTGTACGTGAACTGCTCGTTCAACAATACGATCGTGACCTTTACCGACGAGAAAGGCGGCGTTATCGCCTGGTCCACTTCGGGCGGCAACGGTTTCCGCGGCACCAAGAAGGGCACCCCCTTCGCGGCGCAGATCACCGCGGCCAAAGCCTCGGCGAAAGCCGCGGATTACGGCGTTAAGCAGGCCATGGTTTTCGTGAGCGGCCCCGGCCCCGGCCGCGAGACCGCGATACGCGCGGTCGCCCAGAGCGGCATACACGTGGTATCCATAAAGGACGTGACCCCGATACCGCACAACGGCTGCAGGCCTCCCAAGGCGCGCAGAGTATAACCGCCAGATATACAGCAAGGAGACTTTAACAATGTCGAGATATACCGGACCCAGCTGCAAGAAATGCACCAAAGTTAACCAGAAGATGTTCCTTAAGGGAACCAAGTGCCACACCAACTGCCAGGTGGACAAAGCGCAGAGAGCCGAAAAAGAAAAACGCTTCGGCGGCGGCAAGCGCCAGAACAAGGTTTCCGATTACGGCAAACATCTGCGCGAGAAGCAGATAGCCCGCCTTAGCGCCCAGGTGACCGAAGCCCAGTTCAAGCGCTTCTTCTCCAAAGCCTCCAAGGACAAGGGCCAGACCGGCGTAGCGCTGCTGCGGTTCCTGGAAGTGCGCCTCGATAACATCGTGCGCCGCCTGGGATACGCCGTGTCGCTGAAGGCCGCCCGCCAGCTGGTCAACCACGGGCACATCAACGTCAACGGACGCTGCCTCTCGATCCCTTCCGCCATGCTGAAGCCCGGCGACGAGGTCTCCATTAACACGAAGACCGCCGAGACCTTGCTGGTAAAGCAGGGCCTCGAGCACGCCGAGAAGACCACTCAGCGCCCCAGCTTCCTGTCGTGGGACGCCGGCTCCAAAAAAGGCAAACTTGTGCGCTGGCCCGACCGCGCGGAGTCAAGCATCTCCGTCGACGAGCAGCTCATCGTTGAATTCTATTCCAAGTAAGCGAGGTTCTTAATGGCAACTTTCTCAAAGCAGCTGGTTATTCCCGAAGCTCTCAACATAGACGACAAGTCGAAGACGGAGAATTACGCGAAGTTCACCGCGGAACCCTATGAAAAAGGCTACGGCCACACCATAGGCAATTCGCTGCGGCGCATACTCCTCTCCAGCCTCGAGGGCGCGGCCGTGGTGGCCGTGCGCATCAAGGGCGCGAGGCACGAATACGCCGCCATCAACGGCGTGCAGGAAGACGTGGTCAACATCGTGCTGAACCTCAAAAAGCTGCGCGTGCGCCTCAAGGGCGAGGGCCCCGAGACCGTCATGATCTCCCTTAAGGGCAAGAAGGAAGTGAAAGCTTCCGACATCCAGGAGAACGCCAACGTCGAGATCATCAACAAGGACCTCGTGCTGGCCCATGTGGAGTCCGGCGCCGAGTTCGAAGCCGAGCTCGAGATAGCCCGCGGCTCGGGTTACCTGACCTCCGAAGAGATCCGCTCCCGCATGAACCTCCCGATGGACTTCATCCCGATGGACGCGATCTTCTCGCCCATCCAGAAAGTTCACTATACCGTGGAAAACGCCCGCGTGGGCCAGCGCACCGACTACGACAAGCTCGTGCTCGAGGTCTGGACCGACGGGACCGTGACCCCTTCCGACGCCGTGGGCAGCACCGCGGCCCTCCTGCGCCGCTCGATCATGCCGTTCCTGCCGGCCGAAGAGGCCGCCAAAGAACCGGCCAAGGCCGAAGTGGCCAAGAAGGAAGCCGTCGGCGAAATGTCCGGCAAGCTCGACCAGAGCGTGGAGATGATAGAACTTTCCTCGCGCGCGTCCAACTGCCTTAAGGTGGCCGGGATCCGCACGATAGGGGAACTGGTCCGCAAGTCCGAAGACGACCTGCTGGCCGTGAAGAATTTCGGGCAGAAATCGCTCGACGAGATCAAGGAAAAGCTCAAGGAAATGGGGCTTGACCTCGGGCTGAAGATAGACTGACCCCGTTTAAGGACTTCTTATGATAAAAAACCTGGGCGCAAGAAAACTTTCAAGGACCGGCTCTCACCGCCGCGCTATGTTCTCCAACATGGCGACCAGCCTGCTGCAGCACGAGCACGTGGAAACCACCCTTCCGAAGGCGAAGGAACTCCGCCGCGTCGTGGAGCGCGTGATCGCCGACGCCAAGAACGGCCGCCACATAGAGGTGCGCCGCGTGATCAAGGACAAGGTCGTCTATCACAAGGTGTTCGACGTGATCGCCCCGCGCTATAAAGAGCGCCCCGGCGGCTTCACCCGCATCCTCAAGCTCGGCGCCCGCAGGGGCGACGCCACTGAAACGGCGCTTGTAAAACTGGTTTAACAGGATCAAATGGGAATGTTCGACTACTTTTTCAGCCTGTTCTCAAACGACATCGGCATAGACCTCGGCACCGCGAACACTCTTGTCTACGTTAAGGGCAAGGGTATCGTGCTGCGCGAGCCGTCCGTGGTCGCGATAGACAAGAACAGGCGGAAAGTCCTGGCGGTAGGCGCGGAAGCCAAGCTGATGCTGGGCCGCACCCCGTCGAACATCGTTGCCGTGCGCCCGCTCAGGAACGGCGTGATAGCGGACTTCGAAGTTACGCAGGAGATGATAAAGTATTTTATCCGCAAGGTGCACAACAGGCGCAGCCTGCTGCACCCCCGCATCGTGATAGGCATCCCGTCAGGCATAACCGAAGTGGAGAAGCGCGCGGTGCAGGAATCGGCCGAGCAGGCCGGCGCGCGCGAAGTGGCGCTCATAGAGGAGCCGATGGCAGCGGCCATAGGTTCCGACCTGCCGGTTTCGGAACCGCACGCCAGCATGATCTGCGACATAGGCGGCGGCACCACGGAAGTGGCGGTCATCTCCCTGGGCGGCATGGTGGTGGCGAAGTCCCTCGACGTGGCCGGCGACGAGATGGACGACTGCATAGTGCAGTATTTCCGGCGCAAGCACAATTTAGTCATAGGCGAAACTACCGCGGAAGAGGTAAAGATACAGATCGGATCGGTTTTCCCTTTAAAAGAAGAAAAGACGATAGAGGTTAAGGGCAGGGACCAGGCCAAGGGCCTGCCCAAGACGATTCTTGTGACTTCTGAAGAGATAAGGCAGGCCCTCATGGAGCCTGTCCAGCTGATAGTGGACGTGATCAAGCAGGTGCTGGAAGAGACGCCGCCGGAGCTTTCCTCGGACCTCGTGGACCGCGGGATGGTGCTGGCGGGCGGGGGATCGCTGCTACGCGGCTTCCCCGAGCTCATCCGGCAGGAAACAGAACTGCCCGTCCACAGGGCTGCCGATCCTTTAAGCTGTGTCGCCTTGGGCTGCGGTAAGTATCTGGAAGAACTGGATAAAATCCAGCAGCGGCCCGAATTCCTGAAGTCGTACCGCAGCTGAGCCCCGTTCAAGGGGGAGGCGCGTTCTCAGGCGGGTCCTTTAGGGGACAGGCGATGAGCAGAGAAAAGGACGCAGCCAATTACGCCATAGTATTTTTTACCGCCGTTTCGGTCCTCCTTCTTATTTTCCCCGCATCAAAACTGGCGCATACGGCCCGCATAGCCGTAAGCTACAGCCTTTACCCGTCGCTGCACTACGGCGCCACCTACGGGCATTTCGTCCGCAACGTCCCCGCTAATTTCGTCTCCCTCCTGGAGACCGACCAGGAGAACAGGGCGCTCAAGGACAAAGTCCGCCAGCTCGAGCTGAAACTGCAGAATACGGCGGCCTCCACCGCCGAGAACGAGCGCCTGACCCGTGAGATGCGCCTGTCGCGCGCCCTCCCCTGGTCCGGTTCCTGGGCCCGCATCGTAGGCAAAACCCCGGCCGACTGGTACGGGTCTTTCTTCATAGACAAGGGCTCCGAGGCCGGCATCGCCGTCAACGACACGGTGCTGGGCATGCAGGACGACCGCGCCGGGCTGGCCGGCCGGGTGCTGGAAGTCTATCCCAAATTTTCCAAGGTGCTGCTGCTCACCAACAGCGCCGCTTCCGCGGTCTGCGCGATAGCGCCGACCGGGCTGGAAGCCCTGGTGGAGGGCAAAGGCACCTGGCTGCTGAAGGTGAGCTATGTGCCGGAGGAGCCGGGCCTCTCCGTCGGGGCGGAACTTACCACTTCTCCGGGCGGGCTGCTTTTCCCGGCGGGCATCTTCGTGGGCAGGGTTACAAAGGTCTACCCGCGCGAATCGTTCATGAATTTCATCACGGCGGACGTGGCGCCCGCGGTGGACGTGAATACGCTTAAAGAGGTTTACGTGCTGAGGCGCAATCTCCCCGCGGAATTCTCGGGCCCGCTCCAGGCGGAAAAGAAATGAGCATAATCCTCGAGGTTTTTATCTACCTGGCTACCGGCTCTTTCTACTGGTGGTGGACCCAGAACCTGACGGTGTTCGCCCTCGCCCCCAACCTGATCTTCGCGGCCGCGCTCTGCGCCGCTATCCTGGCCGGCCCGGTCAAGGCCGTGGCCTGGGGCTTTTTCCTCGGGCTTTACGCCGACATGCTGGGCGCCAGCATGTTCGGAGGTTACGCGCTTACCTATTCCCTGATGGCCTACGCCGTATACGTGCTGAAGCGCCACTTCGACATGGCCAGCCCTTTTTCGCAGCTGGTGGCCGCGCTGGTCCTTTCGTGGGCCTGCATGCTTTTTTACCAGGCGCTGAGCCTGTCTTTCTCGAGCATCAACCCTACCGGGCTTAAAATTTTCCTGGTGGAACCTTTCCTCAACGCGCTGGCCGTGCCGGTGCTGTTCCAGGTGTTCTACTGGTTCAAACGGCGGACCGGCGTCTTATGATAGACCGACAGATACCGCAGGAAAGGCTGGAGCTGCTGTGGATACTTGCCTACGCCGCCGCGCTCCTGTTCCTGTTCAGGCTGCTTAACCTGCAGGTGCTGGGAGCCGCGCATTACCGCGAGATAGCCGAAAAGAACCGCACCCAGATAATAGCCCAGGCGGCCCCGCGCGGCAGGATCTTCTCCTCGGACGAGGTGGCCCTGGCGACCAGCAAACCTTCGTTCAGCCTCATCTATTTCCCCGGCCAGATAAAGACGAAAGCCGAGATCGAGCGGATGGCCAAAGCCCTGGCCCGCCCGCTGGGCGCGGATTACGAGGACCTGCGCAACACCATTTTTAAGTCCGCCTCCCGCGAAAAACCGGTGCGGCTCGCCGAGAACCTCCCGCCCAGGATCATGCTGGCGCTGTCCGAGCTCAAGGCCGTCTACCACGGGATCGACATCATAGTCGAGGCGCGCAGGTTTTATCCCTTCGGCCCGTACCTCAGCCACCTGATAGGGTATATCGGCAAAATGGACACCCGCGACTGGACCGCGCGCTCCAAAGACAAGAATTATTCCATGGATTCCCGCCTGGGCAAGGCCGGCCTGGAAAAGATGTACGAGAAGGAACTGAAGGGAAAGGACGGCGGCATTTACCTGGAGGTGGACTCCCGGGGCAAGCTGAACCGGGTGCTGGAGAGCCGCAAATGGATCCCCGGCGCCGATATTTTCCTGACGATAGACTCGAAGGCCCAGGCCGCGGCGGAGGAAGGGCTTTTAAAGTCGGCGACGGGCAAGGGCGCCGTGGTGGCGCTGGACCCCCGCACCGGCGCCGTCCTCGCTTTCGCCTCCGCCCCGGATTACGACCCCAACATGTTCGTGCTTTCCGGTTCCGAAAAAGAGGGCCTGCCCGCCGGGAAAATACTTCCGGAGTTCAACGTGGCGCTGCAGGGCAGCTACCCGCCCGGCTCTATTTTTAAAATAGTGACCGGCGCCGCGATACTCGAATCCGGCCGGGTGCGCCCGGACGAGACTTTTTTCTGCCCCGGCTACTACGACGCCGGCAGCCGCGTGTTCAAGTGCTGGGAGAAGAAGGGCCACAACAAGGTGAATTTCAAAGACGGCCTCGCGAAGTCCTGCGACGTTTATTTTTACAACGCCGGTCAGCGGGCTGGCGGGCTGGCCATAGAGAAATACGCGCGCGCTTTCCGCCTGGGCCAGACGTCGGGCATCGCCCTGCCGGAAGAAAAAGCGGGCAACGTTTTCGGGCCCGGGCCCCGCGCCGCGAAGAAAAGCTACTGGTTCGTAGGCGACACCCTTAACCTGGCCATAGGCCAGGGCGAGACGCTGATGACCCCCATGCAGGCGGCCGGCATGATAGCGGCCGTCGCTAACGGCGGGATCTTTCACCGCCCGTATTACGTGGACCGCATCGTCAAAAGCGACGGCCAGCTGTTCTACAAGGGAGAGCCGGAAAAGATCAGCCGCGTGGACCTCAAGCCTGATACCTGGACGCTCATCCGCGAAGGCCTGCACAGCGTGGTGCTGGAAGGCACCGGGCAGGCCGCGAAAATAACGGGCGCGGAGATGTACGGCAAGACGGGCACCGCCCAGAACCCCCAGGGCAAAGACCACGCCTGGTTCGTGGCCTACGCCACGGTGGGCGGCCAGCCGGCGAAGATAGCGGTAGCGGTGCTGGTGGAGCATGGGCTGCACGGCGCTTCGGCCGCCGCCCCCATAGCTAAAGCCGTCATAGAAGCCGTGCTGCGCGCCGATCTTCCCGCCAAAAGCGTCCGCCCCGCCCCCGCGGCGCCTGCGGTACCTGCGGCCGTGCCGACCCCTGCGGGCCCGGCCGGCCAGGAGGTCCTGTGATCCTTACCGCCGAGACCGGCCTTAAAAAGAACCGCATGGACTGGGCCCTGTTCCTGTGCGTGCTTATCCTGCTGGCCGTGGGCACCCTCGCCGTTTTTTCCTCCGTGGCCGTGCTGCCCAGCCAGGCCCGGATCATACGGGTACAGCTTATGGCCATCCCGCTGGGCCTGCTGGTGTTCGGCGCGGCCTGGAGCCTCAACTACCAGGTTTACCAGGACCAGTGGCGGTTCGTGTACGGCGTCCTGCTGGCCGCGCTGGTGGCCGTGCTGGTCTTCGGCGTGGTGGACAAGGGCGCCAGGTCCTGGTTCCGGCTGCCCTTCTTCTCCATCCAGCCCTCGGAGTTCGCGCGGGTGGGGCTGATCCTGGTACTCGCCAATTTCCTGGACAAGCGCATAGGCAAGATCCGCGAGCTCCAGACGGTGCTGGGCGCCTTCGCGCTGTGCGTGCCGGTCTTCTTCCTGCTGATCAAACAGCCCGACTTCTCGGCCATCCTTATAACTTTCCCCGTGGCGCTTATCATGCTTTTCGCCTCCGGGGCGAGCCTCTTCCACCTGTCCATCATACTGGGCTACGCTTTCATTTCGGCGCTGTTCCCTATCCTGTGGACCGTCATCTCCCTTAACCCGGAGCTGCTGGATAACGCGCTGGTGGGCTATTTCTTCCACCTGTCGGATTCCTGGCTGAGCGCCGGCTCCTTCGTGGCCGCCGTGGCTTTCGGGGCCTGGCTGCTGTGGAGGCTTTCGGTGCAGCTCTACGCCAACGTGTCCGGCATCTATTGCGCCGGGGCGGCCCTGGTGCTGGTGCTGGGCTTTTTCTCCGGCATGCTGGTCAAGACCCAGATGAAAGAGTACCAGCAGAAGCGGCTGGAGGTTTTCCTGTCGCCGGAAAGCGACCCGCGCGGCGCCGGCTATAACCTGCTCCAGGCCCGCATCGCCATAGGGTCCGGGGGCATCCTCGGGCGGGGGATCTTCTCGGGCACGCAGTCGCGCCTGGGTTTCGTGCCCGAGCGGCACACCGATTTTATCCTGGCCGTGGTCGGCGAAGAGCTCGGCTTCTGGGGCATGCTGCTGGTAACCGGGCTCTACGTGCTGATGATGCGCAGGATAATGCAGGGCGCCCGCATGGCGCGCGACCGTTTCGGGTACCTGGTGAACTGCGGCATCTTCGCCATGTTCCTGGTATATTTTTGCGTGAATTTCGGCATGCTGCTCGGTCTGGCGCCGGTGGCCGGGGTGCCGCTGCCGCTGGTTTCCTACGGCGGCTCCAACCTGGTGGCCACCATGGCGGCGCTGGGGATAGCGGAATCGGTCTACGCGCGGCGGTACGCATTAACCTGATATGAACGAAGGACCTAAATCCCGCATAAGGCTGAAATTCGCCAGGCTGGCCCCGGCGAAGGACATGAGCCACCTGGAGCAGATAAAAGTGCTGCGCGGCCGCGCGGCCGCCTGCGGCCTGAAATTCTGGCCCGCCAAGGCGGGCGGCACCGTCTCGCCGCGCATGGCCTTCGGGCCCGCGGTCTCGGTGGGCCACGAAAGCCTTTGCGAATACGCGGACCTGTATCTCGAGGAGTTCGTGCGTGACGCCGAGGCGCTGGAGAAGCTGCAGCCCCTCGACGACGAGCGCTTCCGGCTGCTTTCGGCGCGCCGCATCCCGGTCTTTTTCCCTTCGATAGAGGCGGCCGTGAACGCCGCCGAGTATTTTCTGGAGGGCGAGTTCCCCGCGGGGTTCTCGCAGGCGGCGGTGGACGCCTTCATGGCGCTGAAAACGGCGCCTTTCGAGAAAGTGAAGCCTTCGGGAGAGCGCAAGACCCTGGACGCCAGGGTCCCGGTGCTTTCAGCCTCTTTCGACCAGGTCTCCGCGCTGCTGAAGGTCACGCTGAGGCTGGTCCCGGGGCGCAGCGTGAAGCCCGAGACGGTGGCGGAATTGATGGCGGGGGGAAAACCCGCGTTCAGGCGGATGGTCAGGAAGGAATTGTACTGGTTTGATTCCAGCGGCAAGCTGGAAGTATTCTGATATTCGGTTTTTAAGGAGTTTTAATATGGCAAACGTAAAAGTGAAGAAAGAAATTTTCGCGAACACCTCGTTCGAGGAGACGCGCATAGCGATACTGGAGAACGGCAAACTGGCGGAGCTGTTCTGGGAACGCCGCAGTTCCGGCAATATCGTGGGCAATATCTACAAGGCCTCCGTGGAGAACGTGCTGCCCGGCATTTCCAGCGCGTTCATGAACATCGGCCTGGACAAGAACGCCTACATCTATATCTCCGACGTGCTGGGCAACCAGAAGGAGCCGATAGACAAGCTGCTCCGCAAGGACCAGGAAGTGATGGTGCAGGTGACCAAGGACGCCATCGGCACCAAGGGCATGAAGGTGACCATGGACGTGTCCCTGCCGGGCCGCTACCTGGTGCTGACGCCGTTCCAGGAGTTCGTGGGGGTGTCCAAGAATATCGAGGACGCGGAAGAGCGCAAGCGCCTCTCAGAGATCATGCGCAAGATCGCCGACACCAAGACGCTGGGCACCAAGGGCTGCATCGTGCGCACCGAGGCCGAGGGCGCCACCGAAGAGGAGATGGAGCGCGAGGTAAAGTACCTGCTCAAGATGTGGGACACCGTGCAGGCCCGCTTCGACAATTCCCGGCCGCCCGCCCTGCTGCACAAGGACATGGACATGACCATGCAGGTGGCGCGCGACATCCTCTCCGAGGACACCACGATCTACATGCTGGACAACAAGGACGACTTCAATAACGTCCAGGAATTCGCCGCCAAGATCTCCCCGGACCTGAAGGACCGCATAAAGTTCTACGACAACAAGACGCCCATCTTCAAGGCCTTCAACATCGAGAAGGAGATCGACGAGCTGCGCCGGATAAAGGTGCCGCTCCCCAACGGGGGCAGCATCATCATCCAGGAAGCCGAATCCCTGTGCGCCATAGACGTGAACACCGGCCGCTTCACCGGCTCCAAGTCCCAGGAAGAGACCGTGACCGCCACCAACCTGGAGGCCGCGCAGGAAGCCGCGCGCCAGCTCAGGCTGCGCAATATCGGCGGCATTATCGTGATAGACTTCATAGACATGAAAAAGGCCTCCAACCGGCACAAGCTGGTGGAAGCCATGGAAAAAGCCGTCATCCGCGACCGCGCCAAGATCCGCATCCTGCCCGTTACGCGCCTGGGCCTGGTGGAGATGACCCGCGAGCGCAAGCGCGAGAGCACGGTCAGCCTGCTTACCGAGGAATGCCCCGAGTGTCACGGTTCGGGCCGCGTGCTCTCCAGCGAGAGCATCCGGATAAAGATCCAGCGGGAGATCCACAATATCACCATGGGCCGCCCCGGCGGGAACCTGCGCGTGGTGACGCACCCGATACTGTGCGAAGTCCTCAAGAAGAAACTGGCGATGATAGAGAAGAACGTGCACCGCAGCGTGAAGATCGCCTCGGACCCCCAGCTTACCTGGGAAGACTACCGGATCATCCTGGAGTAAGCGCAAGCGCGCGGCGGCCGGCGAAAGAACCGGCCGCTTCCCGGACAGTACAGCCGCCGATTGGAGACCGTCATTATGCTGAAATGTATATCTGTATTTTTATTGCTGCTGGGCGCGTTCTGCGCGCCGGTGGAGGCGCGGGTGGACGAGGTAACCTATCTCAAGAACGGGGTGTACTCCGGCAAGATCGGCACCTACAGCCTGAACGGGACCGCTTACCTGAACGCCTCGGAAGCCGCCAAGATCATCGGCGGCAAGATCTACTGGTCCCCGGTCTCGGGTAAACTGATGCTGCAGATGAAAGGCAACAAGGTCGTCTTCTTCATGAAGTCCGACTCCGTGCTTATCAACGACGACAAAGTGGATTTCCCCAACCCGCTGATAGTGCGCGGCGGCAAGGCCTTCCTGGCGCTGGACTTCTTCGTCTCCAAGTATTTCGCCGAGGCTTTCGGCTTCAGGCTGGACTATAACAAGGCTACCGGCGCTTTGAGCGCGCAGCGCGAGGTCAACATCACCTCGGTGAATTTCTTCTCCTACCAGGACAAGACGCGCATCGTGGTCTACATGGAAGAGCCCCTGGAATGGCAGACCTCACAGAAAGAGAACAACCTTTTCAAGGTAACGATCATGGGCGGCGTGATCCGCGGCGAGGAAAAGATCAACATCGGCGACGGCGTGGTGCGCGGGGTGGACCTGGTGCAGGAGAACAAGATGGCCAGGGTGGTGGTGAATCCCGACGAGAATTTCGGCAGCGTGAACGTTTTCAAGCTGGCCGACCCGGACCGCCTGGTGCTGGACGTCGCGAAGCTCAGAAGCTCCATCCCGCAGTCCATAAACGGCGCGGCGCTGGAAGCGCCGGCCCCGCAGGTGATCCCGCCCGACAACCCGGAGTTCGGGCTGGCGGCGGCCACCGTGACGGCGCAGGCCGCCGCGGCTGGCGGCATGAACATCCCGGACAAGATGACCGTGGAGCGCGGGGGCCGTAAAAAAATAGTCATAGACGCCGGGCACGGGGGCAAGGATCCCGGCGGCCGCAAGCTTTTCGGCCTGAAAGAGAAGGAACTGAACCTGCTGGTGGCCAAGGAGCTTTACGACCTGCTCAAGGGCGAGGAAATGTTCGACGTGCTGCTGACCCGCGCCTCGGACGAGTTCGTCCCGCTGGCCGACAGGTCCGTGGTGGCCAACAATTTCAAGGCGGATATCTTCATCTCCATCCACGCCAACGCTTCCCGCGACAGGCGCGAAAAGGGCTTCGAGATCTACTTCATGTCGGAGAAGGCTTCCGACCCGTGGGCCGCGGAAGTGGCGGATTACGAAAACTCCGTGATAGGCCTGGAGGACGGGACGGGGCAGGGCGATCCCGCGGCCATGCTGCTGCATTCCATGGCCCGCAACGAATACCTTAACGAGGGCAGCCGCCTGGCCGGGCTTGTGACCGCGGAGATGGAGAAGCGCACCCCGTTCAATAACCGCGGGGTGAAGCAGGCCGCTTTCTACGTGCTGCGCGGCACTTATTCCCCCGGCATCCTGGTGGAAATGGGCTTCATGACCAATTCTTTCGACCAGAAGCACATGAACGACAAGAAAACGCGCGCCAAGATCTCCGGGGCCGTGTTCCGGGGCGTGCTGAAGTACGCCGAGATGAAGCAGTGGAAGTGAGGGGGGAATGAAAGACAGCGAACGGCCGATAGGCATTTTCGATTCCGGGCTGGGCGGGCTTACCGTTTTCAAGTCCCTGCGCGCCCTGCTGCCCGGGGAGAACCTGGTTTATTTCGGCGACACGGCCCGCGTGCCCTACGGCACCAAGTCGGCCCAGGCCGTCATAGCTTTTTCAAAAGAGATAACGGCGTTTTTGCTGGAGCGCAGGATAAAGCTGCTGGTGGTGGCCTGCAATACCGCTTCCTCGCTGGCGCTCGACGAGATAAGGAAACTTTCCCCGGTGCCGGTGCTGGGCGTTATTCTGCCCGGCGTGGAGGCCGCGCTGAAGGCCGTCCCGGCCGGCGGCAGGGTGCTGGTGACCGGGACTTCGGCCACGGTGAACAGCCGGGCGTATTCGAAGGCGCTGGCCGCGGCCGGGGCCCGCGTGAAAGTGCTGGAGAAGGCCTGCCCCCTGTTCGTACCCCTGGTGGAAGAGGGCTGGTGTTCCAAACCCGTGGCGGCCATCGTGGCCCGGGAGTACCTGGCGCCTTTCCGCGGGAGAAAGGTGGACGCGCTGATACTGGGCTGCACGCATTACCCGCTGCTGAAAAAAGTCATAGCGGCCGTGATGGGGCCGCGCACCCGCATAGTGGATTCCGCCCGGGTCACCGCCGCGTGCGCCAAGGCGGACCTTGAGCGGCGCGGCCTGCTCAACCGCGGGCGCAAGGGGAGCTCGGAATTCATAGTGAGCGACGCCCCCGAAAGATTTTCAGGCCTCGCGCTCAGGCTGCTGGGCATAAAGACGGGGAAAGTGGCTGTTAAGCGGTTTTAAGGAAAGCGCTCTTTCCGGCGGACCGCTAATTGTTCCGGAGGTCTTATCATGAAAAAAACTTTACTTACGCTGCTGCTGCTCGGCTGCTGCTCGGCCGTCCAGGCGCAGGCGCCGGACCAGCCCGTAGCGGAGAAGCCTGCCGCCGCGGTGAAAAAAAGCGCGCCGGAGGCGAAGCCCGCCGCCGCCCCCGCGGAAACCCCCGCGCAGGCTAAGGCTAAAAAAGCGGCCCGCGCCGAGGCGCAGAAAAAGGCCGAGGCCAGGCAGGAAGAACAGGACGCCGAAGAATCCGTGGTGATGATAGACTCGAAGCCGGACGCGGAAGACACGGGCCGTTTCTCGGCCGGGGCCGCCGACCAGGAAGAAGCCGCGGTTCCCGGCGGCCTGCCTTCCTCCTACGGGCAGTGCAAAGGGATCATCACCGAGGCCGGGCGCACCGTGCTGGTCTTCGAAAGTCTCGACGACGGCGCTCTCTCTTTCGTGCAGGTGATCCTGGGCAAGACCGGCGTTTCCTGGAAGCTCCTGGACCGCATTCCCCGCAGCATGGACTGACGAAGGCCTTCAGAATTGCTAAAATATAATTGCGGTCGCCGTACCTCGCGCGCCCGCAAGAGGTATATATGAAACGCAAGGATCTGGTTAGACATCTCGTCAGCAAGGGCTGCGTACTCTCCCGGGAGGGCGGCAAGTACTCCGTCTTCATGAACCCCGTAACAAGCAAGGAAATCCCCGTTACCAGGCATACTGAAATAGCCGATTTCACCGTCAGGAAGATCTGCCGGGACCTCGGCATAGACCAGCCCTGATGCGGTCAGCCGTCCTCGTTACGGCCCTGCTGGCGCTCTGCGCCTGCGCATCCCTAAAGCTCGACGTCATCCAGGTCGGTCCCTGGTTCTCCCCGCGCGACTGGCGCGAGGTCGAGGTTTTCTCTTCGCGCGAAGAGACCCGCGCCCCCTGGGGCGGCATAGGCATCATCCACAGCCCCAGGGTCAGCGCCGAGACCGGCCAGGCGGAGCTGGAGAAGCTGAAGCTGCAGGCCCGCAAATCGGCCGCCTCCATGGGCGCCGACGCCGTCATAATCGCCGTGGACTCCGTGGAGTCCGGGCCGCAGATGGGTGTTTACCAGGAGCCCGAGCTCTACATAAGCGCGCTGGCCATAAAATATGTCACATCCGCCTCCACCCCTACCGCAAAATGAAGTTAAGATAGCCCTGGACGCGTCCGAGGCCCGCATCTGGCGCGGCCGCGGCATAGTCATAGACCTGTTCCGGTTCTCCAACACCATCTGCGCGCTCGTGGAAAGCGGGCGGCGCGACGTGCGCGTCTACCCGGTCCCGGCCCTGGCCCTGGCGGCCCGCGCCCGCGAGAAAGCCGCCGACCTGTTCTCCGAGATAGACCTGGGCGTGGAGCAGTTCGACAATTCCCCGTATACGGCGCTGCACGGTTCCGACCCCTCCCGCGCGGCGCTCTCCGTGACCAATTCCGGCTCCCCGGCCGCCGCTTCGCTGCTGCTGGCGGACGAGATCCTGGTGGGCTGCTTCGCTAATTTCCCGGCGCTGGCCGCTTACTGCCGCGAAAACCCCAAGCCGACGCTCATCGTCCCGGCCTGCCTGTTCTACGACGTCAGGCACGTCGAGGACATGATCTGCGCGCGCGCCCTGGAAAGCGAACTGGCGGGCCGCGACGCCTTCCCCGCGGCGCTCGAAGAGATCCACGCCAGCGGCCGGGTGCTGGACTTCATGACTTTCAGGCCCGAGACCGGCAAGCGGGATATGGAGCTGGTGCTCCGCAAGGGCTATATGAAAGCCGTGCCCAGGATAAAGTTCCGGGCCGGCGCGGGCATAGTGGAGAACGCCGTATGAAGAAAAAAGCCGTGGTCCTTTTTTCCGGCGGGCTGGATTCCACCACCGCGCTGTGCTGGGCGCTTGCGAAGGGCTACGACTGCCTGGCGGTTTCCTTCGACTACGGCCAGCGCCACGGCCGGGAGAACGCGGCCGCCCGCGCCATCGCCCGGCGCCTGAAAGTCAGGCTTTACGAGATAAAACTGGCGTTCCCCTGGTTCGCCTCCTGTTCCCTGGTGAATAAAAAAATGAAGCTGCCCGACGTGGCGGCGGCCGGGATCGGCGCCAAAGGGGCCATCCCTTCCACTTACGTGCCGGGCCGCAACCTGGTCTTCGCCTCGGCCGGTTTCTCGCTGGCGGACGCTGAGGGCGCCGCGGCCGTGGTGCTGGGGCCCAACGTGGTGGACTATTCCGGCTACCCCGACTGCCGCCCCGAATTCTACCGCGCGCTGGAGAAGGCCGCCGCCTACGGCACGCGCAGCGGGGCCGGCGGCAGAAAGATAAAGCTCCTTACCCCGCTGATAAAGCTGAGCAAGGCCGGCATAGCGCGCCTGGGCGTAAAGCTGGGCGCTCCCCTCGAACTTACCTGGTCCTGCTACCGGGGCGGCCGCCTGCCCTGCGGGCGCTGCGATTCCTGCAAGCTGCGCGCCAGAGGCTTCGCGGAGGCCGGCTTCCCCGACCCCGCGGCGAAAAAATGAAAACTTTGACGGCCCCGGTGGCTGACATCTTCTGCTCTCTCCAGGGGGAGGGGCTTTACGCCGGGCAGCGGCAGGTCTTCCTGCGGTTCGCGGGCTGCAACCTGGCTTGCTCCTATTGCGACGAGCCCGCCGCGCTGGACGGGGCGGCCGCGCTTTGGCTGCCGGCCGCGCGGACCGCGGCTTTGGTGATAAAGCTGGCCCGGGCGAAAAAGGCCAAAGCCGTGTCCCTTACCGGGGGCGAGCCGCTGCTGCAGTGGCGGTTCATAAAGGTCCTGGCCCCGGCGCTTAAGCGCGCCGGCCTGGCTTTGCACCTGGAGACCAACGGCGTGCTGCACCGCGAGCTGGGCCGGGTGAAAGGCCTGCTGGACGTTATAGCGATGGACATCAAACTGCCCTCTTCCACCGGTCAGAAGGGGTATTGGGCCGAGCATAGGAAGTTTCTGGCCGCGGCCCCCGGCAAGACTTTTATAAAGACGGTGCTCTCTTCCAAAACGAAACTGGCGGATATTAAAAAAGCCGTGGACCTGGCCGCCTCGGTGTGCCCTTCCGCGCCTTTCTTCCTGCAGCCGGCCACCGCGAGGCGGGGCGGGGTAAAGCGGCCTTCCGCCAAATTGGTGCGGGAGGCCTGCTGCCTGGCCGCCGAAAAACTGAGCCAGGTAAAAGTTCTGCCGCAGCAGCACCCCGTCTGGGGAATAAAATAGCGGATCGGAGGGTATATGGGGGAAGGAACATTTCTTGTGGATTGCCCGTGCTGCAAAGCGCGCATTGAAGTGGACAGACAGAACGGCAAGGTGCTGCGGCACTGGGATAAGCCGGAGGTCAAGGAAGGCACGGACCCCATGCAGGAAGCCTTTAAGAAAATGAAGGCCGACAAAAGCCGCCTTGATGACTATTTCACCAATGCGGGGAAATCCATGGAAGAAAAGAAGAAAGAGCTGGAGGAGAAGTTTAAGCAGGAAAAGAAGCGCATTGAGGATTCAGGCGATACCTCAAAGCCGCTAAATCCTATGGATTTGGACTGATATAATATAGATATCTATATTATCCATTTAATTTTAAAAGACATCCCTGAAAATAACTCCGCGTTTATAGGTCCGCGCGCGCGGGTACATTAGCCCGGTCGTTTAAATTGCCCTTAGGGCCCATTTTCTTATGGGTCCTTTTTTCTTGCTTTTGGGTCTTTACGGCCCTTTAAGAAAAGCCGCCGGCGCCGTATACTATAACCATGACAAACAAAAAACTCGCCCTCTCACTCTTGGTTTCGTGTGTCATGCTTCCCCAGTTCTCCGGCGCGCAGACCGTCTCCCCGGCCGCCGCTGACACCAGGATAGAGGAATTCAGCGGTAAAATTACCACGACCGCCCAGGCGCTCGGGGGACTCGCTTATGAAAGCGCCCCGGTGCAGGCCGGCGATATCCCGACCCCGCAGCCCGACAGGGCCGCTCCCCAGGATTTCACCGGGCCCGAGCCCGTTTCCTACGCCGGCACCGCCGTCACCATCTGGCACGCCCTCGGCACGCAGATCTCCGACCTCGGCTGGTTCCCCGGCACGGGCGCCCCTTCCTTCGAAGCGATCTCCGAGCGCGTGATAAAGGCTTCCAAGTCTAAAGCTTTCCCCGCCCGCCAGGCCGGCCAGCCCTCCCTGTTCACCGACTCCGGCTTCATAGCCGAGTTCGAGCAGGCGACCGGCGCCAGGTTCGCTTCCGGCAACTATACCCGGTTCCTTATAGACGGCCCGCAGTCCTTCCAGGCCAAGGACGCCATGATCAAGGGCGCCAAGAAGAGCCTGCTGATCTCCAGCTGGGCTTTTTACGACGACACCACCGGCTATGAGGCCGCCCGGATGCTGATAGCCAAGCACAAAGAAGGCGTCACCGTGCAGATCATGATAGACGACACGGTGGCCTCCAGCCACGGCAAGAAAGTAGTGAAAATGATGCAGGACGCCGGCCTGGAGATCCTTCGCCACACCGACCTGGACCGCTCCGGCGACATCTGGCACGTGAAGGTGATGATAGCCGACGACAAGTACGCGATCGCCGGCGGCATGAATTTCGGCGACGTCTACTCCCACAAGGCCGGCACCGTCCTGTGGCGCGATACCGACGTGCTCTTCTCCGGGCCCGCGGTCGCGGAAGCCAAGATCCTGCTCGGCAACGTCTGGAATAAACAGGTGGCCGCCAAAAAGCTCGGCTACAAATCGGTCGACGTGCGCGGCCTGCAGAACGCCGACTACGAGGGCGGCAATGCCCGCGTGGCGGTGGTGCTCCAGAACCCCCCCAAGACCTCCCCGATACTGGTCAGCATCATCAAGGCCATGTACGGCGCCACCCGGAACATCAACATAGAGAACGCCTACTTCGTGGCCATCCCGGCCGTCACCCAGGCCGTGCTCGAGGCCCGCGCCCGCGGCGTCGAGGTCAACATCCTTACCAATTCCAAAGAGAGCATCGACGCGGAAGGCAAGCCGATAGTGGACGCGATGGCCAAGTGCCTCATCCCGCTGCAGCAGTCCGGGGTCAACATCTATCTCAAGCAGGGCACCTTGCAGACGCTGCATTCCAAGTTCATGACCGTGGACGGCGAGTTCGCCGACATCGGGTCCTACAACCTGCATCCCCGCGGCGAGCGCATCGACACCGAAGTGAACGTGAACATCCTTGACCGCGCTTCCGTGGCCAAGCTGGACGCCGCCTTCGCCCGCGACATCGCGGCCGCCAAGAAGATCAACTCCCCCGCGGAGCTCGAAACGAAGCCCGGCCTGGTCTCGCAGATCATGTCGCAGTTCTTCTACGCGCAGCTTTCGGCCAGGCCCCAGGCCGGCCAGGAATAAGACGCCGCAGCCAGGGCGGAACCGGAAAGCCCGGGGCGAAAGCCCCGGGCTTCCTTTTGCCCGGTTCTTATGGTAAAAAAACTCCAAAAAAACTAAAATATACACTGCATGCATAAGGATATCGAAGAAGTCCTGATCTCCCGCGCCGAACTGGAGGCGGGGGTTAAAAAGCTGGGCGAGCGGATCTCCGCCGACTACGCGGGCCGCTGCGTCACCCTGGTCGGGGTGCTGAAGGGCTGCGTGCTCTTCATGTCCGACCTGGCCAAGAACATCTCCACGGACGCGCGCCTGGATTTCATGATGCTTTCTTCGTACTCCGGCGCGCATTCCACCGGCGTGGTGCGCATCCTGCTCGACCTCAAGGAGAGCATAGAGGACTGCGACGTGCTGATCGTCGAGGACATAGTGGATTCCGGCCTGACGATGGAATACATGCTGCAGAACCTGAAAACCCGCAGGCCCAGGTCGCTGGAGGTCTGCACGCTGCTGGACAAGCCCAGCCGCCGCAAGGCCCATGTGCCGATAAAGTACTCGGGCTTCACCATCGAGGACAAGTTCGTAGTCGGTTACGGGCTGGACTACAACGGTATCTACCGCAATCTCCCGTACGTAGGCGTGCTGAAAAAGTCCGCCATAGAAGGAAACAACCCATGCCGTTAAAAAAGAATTTCAGGCAGCTGCTTTTCTGGTTCCTGGCCTTCACGCTGTTCGTGGCGGTCTACCAGAACGTAAAAAGCGTGGAGCGCGAGCGCCAGATCCCTTATTCGGAGTTCAAGGCCAAGCTGCGCGACAAGCAGGTGAGCAAGGTCACCGTGCGCCCGGACCTCATCCGGGGCGAACTGAAGGAAGGCGACAAGGCCGTCATCTTCAAGACCATCCCGCTGGCCGACGCCAAGCTGATAGAGGATATGGAAGCCGCCGGCGTGGGGAATTTCTCCGCCGAGGCCGACCGCAGCTGGATCGCCAGCCTGATCCTGAACGTCGGCTGGATAGTCCTGTTCGTTTTCCTGTGGTGGTTCCTGTTCATGCGCCAGGCCCAGATGGGCGGCAAGCAGGCCATGTCCTTCGGCAAATCCAAGGCGCGCCAGCAGGACCTCAAGAAGCAGAAGGTCACGTTCAAGGACGTGGCGGGCTGCGACGAGACCAAGGAAGAGCTTAAGGATATAGTCGATTACCTGAAGAACCCCAAGAAATACCAGGTGCTGGGCGGCGAGCTGCCCAAGGGCGTGCTGCTGTACGGCCCTCCCGGCACCGGCAAGACGCTGCTGGCGCGGGCCGTGGCGGGCGAGGCCGGCGTGCCGTTCTTCACCGCCTCCGGGTCGGAGTTCGTGGAGATGTTCGTGGGCGTGGGCGCCAGCCGCGTGCGCGACCTGTTCGAGCGGGCCAAGAAAAGCGCCCCCGCGATAATTTTCCTCGACGAGCTGGACGCCGTCGGGCGCTCCCGCTTCGCCGGCATCGGCGGCGGCCACGACGAGCGCGAGCAGACCCTCAATCAGATGCTGGTGGAACTGGACGGCTTTGAATCCAAGGAAGGCATTATCCTCATCGGCGCCACCAACCGCCCCGACGTGCTGGACACCGCGCTGCTGCGGCCCGGCCGCTTCGACCGGCGCATCAACGTGCCGGTGCCCGACATCAAGGGCCGCCTCGAGATCCTGACCGTGCACGCCAAGAAGGTAAAGCTCACCGCCGACACCGACCTCTCCGTCATAGCCCGGCACACCCCCGGCTTCACCGGCGCGGACCTGGCCAACATCGTCAACGAGGCCGCCATCCTGGCCGCCAAGAAGGAACAGAAGTCCGTGGACCTGAAGGACCTGGAAGAGGCCATCGAGAAGAGCATCGCCGGCCCGCAGCGCAAGTCCCGCATAATTTCGGAAAGCGAAAAAAGGGTGGTGGCTTACCACGAGGCCGGCCACACGCTGGTGGCCAAGACGCTGCCCGGCTGCGACCCGGTGCACAAGGTGACCATCATTCCCCGCGGGCCCGCGCTCGGCTATACCATGCAGATGCCGCTGGAGGACAAGTACCTCACCTCCAAGACCGAGATCCTCAACCGCCTGTGCGTGCTGCTGGGCGGCCGCGCCGCCGAAGAGATCGCCATAGGCGAGATCACCACCGGCGCCCACGACGACCTGACCAAGGTGACCAGCTATACCCAGAAGATGGTGATGGAATTCGGCATGAGCGAAAAGATCGGGCTGCAGTCCCTTAAAAAGGACGAGTCCGAGGTGTTCCTCGGGCGCGACATCATGCGCCAGGCCGGCTATTCCAACGAGACCGCCCGCCTGGTGGACGAAGAGATCAAGAGCATCATCGGCGACTGCTACGCCAAGGCCAAGGGCGTGCTGACCGGCAACCGGCGCGCGCTGGACGCCATCGCGGCGCGCCTGATAGAGAACGAAGTTATCGACGCAGCGGAGATAGATTCGCTCATGGCCGCCTCCAAGGCGGCCTGAGGAACGGGGGACATTTGTACCTGCATTATATCCGGGCCCTGGCCGACATACTGGCCGTTTATTACATCGTCTACAGGCTTATCCTGCTGCTGAAGGGCACCCGCGCCATGCAGGTAGTCTGGGGCGTGTTCATCCTGGCCCTGGTCACCGCCGTGGCGCGCTACCTGCACCTGGGCGCCACCGTCTGGCTGATGCAGCAGTTCTGGGTGGCCGGCATCGTGCTGCTGATCGTGGTGTTTCAGCCGGAGATCCGCTTCGCCCTGGCCAACATCGGCTCCAACCCGCTGGGCCGCATGATGGTGTCGGCCGAGTACCGCTTTATCGGCGAGATGATGGAGGCCGTGCGCTCGGCCGCCGCGGAGAAGATGGGCATGCTGATAGTGCTGGAGCAGGACATGGCCCTGCGCGACATCGTGGACACCGGCGTGCGGATCAACGCCGAGGTTTCCAAGGAAATACTGCTTACCGTTTTTCACGAGAACACCATCCTGCACGACGGGGCGGCCGTCATCGCCAATAACCGGCTGGTGGCCGCCGGCTGCATCCTGCCGCTGACCGAGCAGCAGGAGCTTTCAAAGATCCTGGGCATGCGGCACCGGGCCGCGCTGGGCCTGAGCGAAGTGGCCGACGCCATCATCATCATAGTGTCCGAGGAGACGGGCATGCTGTCCGTGGCCCGCAACGGCAAGCTGCAGCAGGCCGTGGACCCCAAGGACCTCGAGGCGATGCTTTACCAGCTGTACCGGTCCAAGGCGGAAAAAACGCTGCTCAGAAAGTCCGCCAGGCCTGAAGCGCCCCCCGCGGCCCAGCAGCCCGCGCCGCCCGCCCAAACCCCGCCCCCGGCCCAGGATGGAGCCAAGGTATGAACATCCCCGAACTTTTTACCCGCAACTGGCAGATAAAGATCCTGTCTTTGATCATAGCGATGCTGATCTGGTACTTTATAACCAGCGGCGTCTGAACCCTCTCCCCTCAGGCCCTTTTTGCCTAGGTCCAAAAACACCGCGTTCTTGGGCCTTTTGGCTCTTATATCGCGCCCGCTTTACGGGCATAATATAGATATAGGACGACCAAATGAATAAAAAAACCCCGCTGCTGGCTTCTCTCGTTTTTTTCCTGCCTTTCCTTTCGCTTTCAGCCCTGGACCTGCGGCTGCCTGAAGAACCTTCCTCCGTGGAAGTTCCCGCCGTGCCGGCCGCGGTCCCCGACCTCGACGCGCTGAAGGCGGAGTACCAGGAGATCTATTCGGCTCTTAAAGTTTATTCCAGCGTGGCCTACGTGTCCCCGCAGAACAGTCCCGAATTTATCGAAGCTTCGGTCTCGGGCCAGTACCTGCGCGCCCGGCTCGAAAGCCTGGGCCGCGGCATAAGCCGCCAGTCCGGCGCCGCCTACGCGGGCGAAACCGGCCGCAAGCGGGGCGAGGTTTCGTTCAGGGTGGTGAGCGAGCTTAACGACGTGTTCGGTTTTTACACCCAGGCCGCCATGAGCGGGGCGGAGACCCGCGGCGTGCCCATAAAAGCCGGCTACTGCCAGATAAATTACGTAAAGAACAACGTGCCTTTCCTGGTGCAGTCCGACGGCTTCCTGAAAAAAGGCGAAGTCATCCTTACTTTCGACGACGGCCCCGGCCCGCTGACCGAGGAGGTTTCCGCCGCGATGAAGGCCGCGAAGGCCCCCTCGGTGTTCTTCGTGCTGGGCTCCAAGATGGGCGTCAACGGGAAAGCCCTGGTAAAGAAAACGGCCGAGGACGGCCACGCGGTGGCCGTGCACGGCTACCACCACGCCACCGAAGCCGGCAAGCCCTTTACTTCCCTTTCAACCGCCGAGACTTTGCGGCAGCTGGGCGGCGTGAGCGCGTCCATAACGGCCGCCGCCGGCCAAAAACCCGGTTTCTTCAGGCCGCCCTACGGCATCATCTCGGTGGAGGCGCTGAAGGCCATAGATTCGGAGCTCGGCCTGGTGCCGGTGGGCTGGACCATCGACACGCTCGACTGGTCCACCAAGGACCCCGACGAACTTTTCGAGAAGACAGTCGCGCTGATCGCGCAGCGCGGCAAAGGCATCGTGCTGATGCACGACATCCACGCGCAGAGCCGCACCGCTTCCAAGCGGCTTGTGAAATGGCTGGCCGAGAACGGCTATACGGTGGTTTCTCCCGAGAGGATGACGAAGGCTTACAGGGGGGAATAAGGCGGGCGGTTCACAGTTCCAGTTTTTTGACCCAGGCTTCGGCCTCGGCCATGGCGGCGTCCCCTGCGGGCGCCGCTTTTCTTTTAAGGCCGTACAGCGCGCGCAGCAGGGACAGCGCCGGGCGCGGCAGGAAGGTGCCGGCCAGCAGCTTGAGGAAAGCGGGCCCGCGCGACGCGGTTTTGAACAGGTAGGCCCGGGCCTTGCCCGGTTGCAGGTTCTTCAGGTAGACCTCGGCCTGTTTTAAATAAACATAATCCCTGAGCTCCCTTTCGGCCTCCGGGCCGGCGGCCGCCGTCTCCAGCGCCTTGTGAAAGTCGGCTACGCCGTCGTCCCATTTCAGCGTAAGGCTGGCCGGGTTGGCGGAGAGGGCGTGGATGCGGTACACCGACAGCGGTTCCGCCAGGTAGTCCGCTTCCCAGTCGCGCAGGATCTTCACGTACAGCTCCATGTCCTCCAGGTGGCTCATGTCCGTCCTGAAAGGCCCAGTCTTTGCCAGGACCGCCTTTTTGAAGGCCACGTTGGTGGTGACATAGGGCAGCCACTTGTCGGAGATGGCCATGTGGGGGGGAAGTTTGCCGCGCGGCACGGCGCGCCGCTCGTCGAAGAATTTCCCGGTCAGGCGGCCGTCGCGCAGGACGTAGCCGTTGGAAAAGATAAAGCCGGCCGCGGGATTTTTCTTTATCAGCTCCGCGAATTTCTCCAGGCGCCGCGGCAGCCAGAGATCGTCGGCGTCGAGAAAAGTAATGTAGTCTCCCGCGGCTTGCTCCATGGCGTAGTTGCGGCAGCCGCCCTGGCGGCGGTTAACCTCGAAGCGCGTGAAGTGCCAGCCGCGCCGGCCGGCGAACTCGGCGAAGACTTCGGGCGTGGCGTCCGTGGAGCCGTCGTCGATGATATAGGCCTCGTAGTCGGCGAAGGTCTGCGCGTCCAGGCTTTTGAGGGTCTGGCGCAGCAGGGCCGCGCGGTTGTACGAGGGGATGATGACTGTAAATAGGGGCATTTTTTCCGTTCGTCCCTTAAGCGTTATGCGCCTGGCCGTAAACGGCCAGGATCTCCGCGGCGGTCTTTTGCCAGGAGAATTTCCCGGCCTGTATTTTGCCGGCGGCGATCAGGCCGGCCCTGAGCGTCTCGTCGCCGGTCACTTTGAGGATCGCGCCGGCCATCCCGGCGGTGTCTTCCGGGTCGAAAAGCAGGCCGCCGTCCCCGACTATTTCCGGGATGGAGGCGGCGCTGGAAGCTATGACGGGGCAGCCCGCGGCCATGGCCTCCAGGGGCGGGTAGCCGAAGCCTTCGAAGAGCGACGGGTAGCACAGCGCCGCGGCGCCGGCGTAAAGGGCGGCCGACTGCGCGGCGTCGGTGCGCCCGGTGAAGACCACGTGGTCCGCCAGTCCGAGGGCCGCGGCCTTTTCCCTGATCAAAGCCAGGTAGGACGGCGCGCCGTCCCCGGAGACCGCCAGCTTCAGGTCCCGCCCGGCGGCGCGCGCCAGCGCGAAAGCCTCCAGCAGGCGGGGCAGGTTCTTGCGCTCGTTTATAGGACCGACGAAAAGCAGGTACCCGCCCGCCAGGCCGTAAGCGCGCAGGATCCCGGCGGTCCGCCCGGGTTCGGGGGGCGGGGGCTGCTCCGAAGGGCCGGCGTAAACCGTGGTGACGCGGGCCGGGTCCAGGGAGAAAATTTTTATCGCGTCGCGCCGGGTGTACTCCGAGTCGGTGATAACGCGGGTGGCTTCCGTCAGCGAGGCGTCGGTGGCGCGGAAGTAGAACTTTTCTATCCTGCCCATGTCCTTGGAGAAGAACGGGTGCTCCAACGGCATGTAATGGTGCAGGGTAAGCACGGACTTTATCCGCGAAAGCCGGGGCAGCGTGTTGGAGGGCCCGTGAAAAAGGTCTATGCCCAGGCGGAGCAGGAAGGGCTCCACCAGGCGCAGGCCCAGCAGCCGTTCTCCCAGGAGTTCGGCCGTCTGCGGGAGCTTCTGGGTTATCAGCGAGAAATTGGGCGCGTCCGGGATAAGCCCGGGGGGCAGCGCGGGCAGGTTCCAGGAGTGGAGGTAGAGGTAGTAGCGGTTAACGGCGTCGGCGGCGGCCAGGCTCTTTATGAGCAGGCGCATGTAGTTGGCCAGCCCGCTGCAGGCCGTTATCCCGTTTATGTCTATGGCGATCTTCATCCGGGAAGTTCCCCGCCGGGCCCCACGGGCACCGAAGGATCCTTCCTGCCGGGCCGGCCGCTGAGCCAGTGCGGAAAGACGGGGTCGTAGTAAGTGCACTTCTGGCAGACTTCCGGGAAATCGCCGGCCGCGTGGCGGCGCAAAAGGTCGTAAAGGGCCGGGCCGGCCAGCACTTCTTTGAGGGGCTGCCGGTTCAGGTCCCCTATTATCAGGGTCCCTTCCACGTCGCGGCAGGCGCACGCGTTCACCAGGCCGTCGGCCAGGATGACCGGGCTGGTGAGCAGGCGGTGGCAGGGCCCGCATTTGTCCGGCATGGGCCTGGCTTTCAACCCGGCTTCCGCCAGCGCGGTTTCCTCCACCTGCCCCGCCCAGGAGTCGTAGGCGCCCATCCACGTGATCACCGCCAGGCCGTCGGCCTTGGCCCGCATGAGGTAGTCCCAGAACGGCCCCTTGTTGTTCTCGAGCGGGGTGCGCAGGTTGATCTGCAGGCCCAGGGCGGACTTGGCGGCGCGCTTGCGCTCTATCAGGGCGCGGATATTGCTTACCGCGTCGTCGAACCTGTCCACGCCGAAGACCTTCCTGTAGGTCGGCGCGTCAAAGCCGCCGAAAGAGATGTTGACCGTTAGGCGGTCGCCGTATTTCAGCAGGCTGGCTCCAATTTGGGGCGTCAGCGCGATGGCGTTGGTGAAAAAATGGAAGCGGAGAGCGGGCTTTGCGAAAACATAATCCAGGCGCTCCAGGAATTTAGCGTCGGTGAACGGGTCCCCGACTATGGGGGTCAAATCCACCTCGGCGCCCAGCCCGGCGTACTGGTCTATGACGGACCTGAACAGCTCCATGGACATGGCCTTCTTGGCGCGGCGCATCTTGGGATAGGCGCAGAAGACGCAGCGGGCGTTGCAGACGTTGGAGGTCTCGATGAACAGGGCGTGCGGCCAGGCGCCGGCGCGCGGCAGGCCGAGCGCGTCCGTAAGGCGCATCAGCAGGTAGTTGAGCAGCGTGCGGCCCCACACGTAGCCGGAAACGGCAGCGCCGTACAGGCCGCCGGCGCCCGCTTTCAGCGCGATATTTTTAAGGGTGTTCCGGGTATGGCGCCATAGGGAGGAACTGAGGAGGGAAGAGGCCATATTCGGTGAAAGTATTATATCAGTAGGTACCAGGGGTGTCAAACAGGGCTGAAAAGCTCGCGCAGGCGCACCAGCCACCGGTTTTGCGCGTACAAATTGGACGCGTACACGTAGAGGCCGGGCGAGAGAAGCGCCAGCGCCAGCGTGGCGCAGCGGAAAAAACCGAACCGGCCGAAACCGAAGCGGCGGAACAGCCGCAGCCACAGGCCGAAAGCTTCCGGCCGGCGTTTTTCATGCACGGCCAGCAGGATCTCCCTGCGGCCTACGTCCATGTCTTCCAGCATGATATAAAGCGGCGAGAGCCGGCGGCCGGCCGCGCGCAGCCTTTCGTCCAGGTGCCGCTGGAAATTGCGCTGTATCTCCAGGCCGGTGCGCAGCTTTTGCGGGCTCAGGTAGTTGTCGGCCCAGTTGTTGGCGCCGTGGATGCGGTGCACGCCCAGAGGGGCGTCGAGGTTGACGGCTTTGCAGAAGAAAAGCCCGTGGGCTATGAGGTAGATATCGGAGGCGAACCTGATGTCGGCGGGGATGGGGCCGATCTTCGCCAGCACTTCCCTGCGCAGCGCCAGCCCGCTGGCCGCGGCCAGGGGCGCGCCGCCGGCAAGCAGGGTCTCCAGCGTGTACGTGCCGGGCCACCGGGGCATGTTGGTGGGCAGCGGCCGGCCCTGGACGTCCACGTCCTGGAGAGGGTGCTGGACTATGCCGACCTCCGGGTCTGAAAATTTCTCCGCCACCAGGCGCACTTTCTCAGGCGGCCAGTAGTCGTCCGAGTCCAGCAGCATCACGACCTCGCCCGAACTTTGCTCGAAGCCGGTGTTGAAGGCCATCGCCTGCCCGCCGTTGGCCTTGAGCACGTACTTGATCCGGCCGGCGTAAGGCGCGAGCAGCGCATTGGTGTCGTCGGTGGAACCGTCGTCGACCACCACCACCTCCAGTTGGTCGGCGGGGTAATCCTGCGCGAGCGCGCTGTCCACCGCCTGGCGGACGAAACGGCCGTAATTGTAGGTGTCTATTATGATAGATACGCGCATTTTATCCTTGGGCGGAGCCGGCCGTCAGGGCCGCGCTTTCGCGCCGCAAAAAATATAGAAACCGCGGCCGCCCAGCCGCAGGACGGCCAGCCACGCGAGGAACAGCGGCGCCGCCAGCGGGGCCAGCAGGCAGCGGTAAGTCAGGTCGAAGAGCCGGAACGCCGCGGACGGGCTGGCCGCCGTGGCCGGCTGGGCCGCGGGCAAGGCCGCGTCCTGTCCGCCCCGCGCGGCGCCGCCGCCGGACAGCGCTCTTTTAATTCCGCCCAGCGTTTCGGCCAGGCTGGAGCCCGCGGCGTCGCGCAGTATGCGGTAGGTGACCATGGATTCCAAACAGGTTATGTCGAAACCGCCGTCCGCCAAAAATTTCTTTACCGTGCGGGCGCTCCACCGCGTCAGGTGGTGGGGGGGCAGATCTATCAGCCCGGAACCGCCCGGCATCGGCCGGTCCGCGTCCGGGATATCGAACAGAATGTGCCCGCCCGGCGCCAGCAGGCCGCGGACTTCGGCCAGGAAGCGGCGAGGATCGGTCAAATGTTCCAGCGTCTGGAAGAAAACTATTACGTCGTATTTCCGGGCGGACTTGGCTGCGAAATCCTCAAAAAATCCCGTGGTCACGCCGGAGAGTCCGTCGGCGCGGGCGCGCGCGGTGGCTTCGGCGTCGAAATCCACCCCGTAAACCTCGAAGCCGAGCTTCCTGGCTTCCAGCAGGAAGGAACCATCCGAGCAGCCTATCTCCAGCAGGCTGGCGGGGCCCGGGTTTTCGGCCTTCAGCCGCCTGAGGCCCTCGAGGCGCCAGGCCGGGACTTCGGGCCGCCGGGCGGGGGTCCACACCGCGGCCGCCCTGGCGTACCAGGCGGGCCCGGGGTTTTCCATGGGATCGCAAAAGGCCGCGCCGCAGCCCTGGCAGCGGTAAAGCAGATAGGTCTTGCCGCCGAAGGGATCCTTGTGCGCGGGCAGGCCGGCATGCGGCGGCGGCGCGTGGCAGACGGGGCAGATCATGTTCTGTCTCCCAGGCCCAGCGCGCCCTTTAGCGCGGCCAGGTCCTCGCCGGGGATCCCTTTCATGGCCAGGATAGCGGCCGCGTAGACGGCGGCGCCCAGGGGAATGGTCAGGAAAAGGCTGAGGCCCGCGGCGGGCCACAACGCCAGCGCCATTACGCCCGAAGCCAGCAGGGGTTTTACCGGCCGGTATTTTTCCAGGCGGATGAAGCGCCCCGCTTCGAGCCGGCACAGGTAATTGCTGAGCGCCGTGGCGATGAGGGCCGCCGCGGCCACGCCTTTGGCCCCGTAAGCCGGGATAAGCGCCAGGTTCAGCGCGACGATAAGCGCGGCTTGTATCGCGGTAATTTTCAGCGCCTTGTCCTGGTGGTGCGCGGCGATGAGGGCGTGGGAGAACAGGCTGGTGAGGAAGATCAGGTAGGGCAGCGCCGCCAGCAGCGCCAGGATGGCGGCCGCGTCGGCGAACTTGCTGCTGTAGATCAGCGCGGTGATGGGGACGGAAAGCACGCACAGGCCGGCGATAGCCGGGAAGGTCAGGATGGTCCCCCACTTAACGGTGCGGTCGATTATCTCCGTGTATTTCTCCGGGTTAAGGGCGTGGTGCTTGGCCATGGTCGGGAACACGGACGCGACGTAAGCCAGCAGGATCTCGGTGATGATCCAGACGATCTTGTAGGCGGCCGAGAAATAGCCGACTTCCTCCGGGGTTTTCATGAAGCCGAGTATGGTTATGCCGGAGTTGAGCGTCACCACGGTCAGGACGCCCCAGGCCGCCACCGGCATGGCCTGCCGCAGCATGTTCCAGCTGGAAGGCGGCGTGAAGGCCGGCCTGAAAGCCGGGAAAAGCCGGCGGTATGCGAAGAACATGAAAAGAACGGAACAGCCCTGGGCGGCCAGGAGTATCCAGGGGATCAGGAACAGGTCCGGGCTTCCTTTTACCACGAGGAGGATGAGCCCCAGGTAGGCCAGGCCCTGCAGGGTGGAAGAAAGGCCCAGGTATTCCATTTTTTCTATGCCCTGGAAAACCCAGTCGAAAGGCAGCACATTGGCCGTGAACATGGTGAGCCCGTAGACGAGCGCCAGCTGTTTTACGCCGGGATCCTCTTTAAGAAAAAAAAGGAAAACAGCCAGCAGGAGGAAAGCCGCCGCGCCGAGGAGAAGCCGCAGGCTCAGGATGCGGTTGATGCACGCGGCCGGGTCGCCCTGGCGCTGGGCCAGTTCGCGCGCGCCGATGGTGCCGAGGCCCAGGCTCGCCAGGATGGAAAAATAGCTGATCAGGGCCAGCGCGAAGTTCATCTTGCCGAATTCCTGCGGCCCCAGCACCCGGGCCAGGTAGACGACCGTGAAAAGTCCGGCCACTTTGGATATGGAATTTGAAAAGGTAAGCGAGACGAAATTCTTGAAAACAATGCGGCCGGTGCTCATAGTTCAAAAAAAGTATACAAAAATTCGGCCGGCGTTGAGGCCGCGCGCTCCGGCGCCGGCCGCCGGAAAAAATATCGGGAAAAATTGTAGAATCTTACCTGTAGCCGGCGGCGCGGCGGCCGCACGCCAGGATGAGGAGAACGATGGGTATCTTTAAAAAGCTTTTTAAGAACGGGGCCGCGCCCTGCTATCTTACCCCCATGCTGGGCCCGGCGCAGTATTCCGGGGACAAAGACCTCTCCCGGGGCGTAAACGAGCTGATCTGGAAACTTCCCCTGCTGCCTTTGAAGAAAAGGCTGCTCACCCCCGTCATCACCGAAAGGATAGTCGAGATCCCCTTCGTGCTGCGCAACCTGCCGCCGGCGCCCTGCAAGGTCCTGGATTTCGGCTCCACCAGCAGCCCCCTCGTCCTGGAAATGGCCTCCATCGGCTATAAAGTCACAGGCGTGGACCTGCGGCCTTACGGGTTTACCCACCCCAACCTTGAATTTTATATCGGCGATTTCGCCGAGCGGCGCTCTGACCCGGACGCGTACGACGCCGTTACCGCGGTTTCCAGCGTGGAGCATTGCGGACTGGAATCCTACGGGGCTTCCACCAAAGAGTCGGGGGATAAAAAGATCGTCGGCCTTTTCAGGAAAATACTGAAGCCGAAAGGCGTGCTGCTGCTTACCGTGCCCTACGGCCGGCGCGGGGAGAACGAGGGCTACAGGGTTTACGACAAGGAAAGGCTGGAAGACCTGCTTGAAGGATTCGAGCTCAGGCAAAAGCTGCTCTATGCCTGGAACCCGGAGGAACAGTGGGTCCTGTCGGATGAAAGCGGGCTGAAAGACGTGGATTGCCTGGGGCCGCGCGTGCGCGGGGTGGCGCTGGTTATCGCCGTGAAGCCTTAGCGCCCGCCGGAGAACAGGATTTAAATATGGCGCAGATCTCGATATACGCTCACCGGGGGGGTATGCTGAACGCTCCCGAAAATACCGTGGCCGCCTTCAAGGCGGCTTTCTCGGCGGGCGCCTCGGCCGTGGAATGCGACATCCGCCGCACCGCGGACGGGCAGTTCGTGGCTTTCCACGATGCGGCCGCCGGCAGGCTCTGCGGGCGAAACTGGAAGATCTCCGAAACGGCCTGGCCGCACCTTAAGACCCTGCGCGTCCTGGGGGCCGAGCCCATAGCCCACCTGGACGACATTCTTAACCTGATGATCCTGCGGCCCGGCTGCGATTTCTACTTCGAACTGGCGCTGGACAAAGAGAGCGACGCCGCCGACCTGGCGCTGCAGATAGCGCGCGCCGGGGTGCAGGCGCGGGCTTTCATGCTGACGTTCTCCCCCAGGCGCGCCTTGCTGGCGGCCGCCCGCGCGGCGGTTCCCGGCATAGGCTCGGCCGTCATGCCCCTTTTTCCGTCGCGCCTGCTGGACACGGCCTGGCAGGCCGGGGCCTCGAAGGTCTGCACCGGCTGGATCGGCCTGCCCCTGGCCAAACAGGCCTTTTACCTGGGCGCCGGGGTCTTCAATTTCGCGCGTCAGGCCGAAGAGGCCCGCCTGGCGGGCGTTGAGGTGTCGGCCGGGATAGCCAATCACCCGCGCGACATGCGGCGCCTGGCGGAACTGGGCGCGCGCGCCGTCTGGACCGACGACGTGCGGCTGGCCGTAAAATATCTGTAGCCGGGCCGCGGGGCTGAAACCATATGTTCAAAAAAATACTTTTAGTGGACGACGACAGCCTGGTGCTTAACTCTACCCGCAGGTACCTGGAGGAGCACGGCTTTAACGTGGCGGCGGCCGCCAGCGGCGCCGAGGCGGTAGCGCTGGCCGGGGAATCGAAGCCGGACCTGGTGATAACCGACGCGGAGATGAAGGGCCTGGACGGGTTTACGCTGTGCAAGGTGATCAAGGAAAGCGACGGCTTCGCCCGGGTGCCGGTGATAATCATCTCCGGCAGCAAGATCAGCGAAGAGGACATCCTGGCGGGCTACAATAAAGGCGCCGACGATTATATCCTGAAGCCCTTTTCTTTCCCGGTGCTGCTGGCCAAGCTGAAGGCCGTGATGAAGCGCTACGAGGGCGCGGCGGCGAAGACGGAGAATATCAGGAAGCTGGGCATGGTGATAGACCCGGCGGGCCGCGCCGTCACCATAAAAAATTCCGTTATAAACCTGACGCGCAAGGAATTCGACCTGTTGATGGCGCTGATAACCGAGGAGGGGCGCCTGCTGTCCATCCCGTACCTGCTGGAGGCGGTCTGGGGCTACGACCCGGCCAGCTACAACGACCCGCACACGGTGGGCGTGCACGTGTCCTCCCTGCGCAAAAAGCTGGGGCCCGAGATAGGCGCCCACATCACCAGCGTGACCGGCCACGGCTACAAATTTGACTGAGATTTGACTATTTTTTGGCGTTTCCAATAACCCCTTCTGTTAAAGTATTGGTGCGGAAGGAGGAGGGGTTATGAAAAAGATAAAATCGGCCCTGGCACTGGCACTAACAGCCGCTTTCGCGCTCACCCTGGGCGCGGACCCCGTCTCCTCCTCCGAGAACGTCTACAAGAAAATGGCGAACGACTTCGCCAAATACTCCGCCAACAAGAAAGTCAAGAACGTCGCCCTCATCGGCTTTTCACGCAAGGCCCGCACCTCGCGCGAAGAGAGCGAGTACTTCTCCGAGAAACTCCTGGCCTGCCTGGTGGCCTCCGGCAAGATGAACCTGCTGGAACGCTCGCAGCTCAACAAGGTGCTGGAGGAGCGCATGCTGGCCGCGTCCGGGGTAACGGAAGAGGCGCCCGAGGGGTCCCAGGTCCGGATCAATCCCAGCGACGCCATAATAGTGGGGACCATCTTCGGCACCAAGCTGCACCTTAATATAATAGCCAAGATGATAGACCCCCTTACCGGGGCCGTGCTGCATACCGTGGAGGGGCAGATGGAGCGGCAGTGGGATATTATGCCGGACCGCGAGGGCTTCGAATTCGACGTACCCGACCTGCAGGACATCGCCGCGATGTTCGGCGAGGAGGAAATGAAGCCGGCTTACGTGGATTTCCGGGACGCGCCCGCGAGCCTGAACACCGAGACCTGCAACGCCCGCCGGGCCCGCCTGTCGGCCATGCAGGGCGCGGCGCTGGACGCGAAGGCCAAATACTGGGCCGCGCAGATGCGCGCCCCGGGGTTCAGCAGCTCAAAGCTGACCCGCAATCCCGGCGGGGAAATAATAGACCAGGACGAAAAAAAGAAGTTCTACCTGCTGCTGAACGCCTACCACAAAGCCGCCGCGGCCCCGCAGCTCAATACCGGGGAGATGAACACAGTTATCGCCATGATGGAAGAGGAAGGCCGGATCTCGGACGAGTGCGGCCTGCACTAAGGGTTCAGCCCAGCACTTTCTCCGCCAGCTCCCGTATTTCGTCTATACCGAACGGCTTTATCAGGAAGCCGTCCAGTTCCACGCCCGGGACCAGGGGGGTGGTGATATTGGAAACCGAGCCGGTGATGGCGATAAGCTTCGTCTGCGGGCTGGCGGCGCGGATGCGCCTGATGACTTCCTCGCCGCGCATATCCGGCATTTTCAGGTCGCAGATCACGGCGCCGAACGTTTCGGTCTCCAGCAGCGCCAGCGCCGAGGCCCCGTCCGGCCGCTCGGCCACGGTCCAGCCGCGGCTGGAAAGGGCGCGCCGGACGTAATTCCTCACCAGGTCCTCGTCGTCTATTATCAGTATTTTCTTTTCCATCGTCAGACGGGCAGGCTGATGGTGAACGTGGAGCCCTTGCCGGGCTCGCTCTGCGCTTTGATGGTCCCGTTGTGCTTGTTGATGAGGCCCAGGCAGACCGAAAGGCCGAGCCCGGTGCCCTTGCCCACCGGTTTGGTGGTGAAGAAAGGGTCGAAGATCCTGCCGAGTATCTCCCCGCTGATGCCGGCGCCGGTGTCGGTTATGGCGACCATGACCATTTCCCTGCCGTCGGGGGATTTCAGGGGGCTGGTGCTTATGGTTAGTTCGCCGCCTTCGGCCATGGCGTCCCTGGCGTTGGTGAAAAGGTTGAGGAACACCTGCATCAGCTGCTGGAAGTCGGCGTTCACCATCGGCAGCCCTTCGGCCAGCTGGCGGATTATCTTGATATGCTTAAGTTCCATCTGCCGGGCGCACAGCGTAAGCGTTTCTTCTATCGCCTCGTTCACGCTGACCGGCTCCACCCGCGTTTTCTCCTGCCGGGCGAAGGAAAGCAGGGAGACTATGATCTTTTTGCAGCGGAAGACCGCTTTCTCTATGTCTTTGAGGTCCGTGTGGTTCTGGCTGGCGGCGTCCGTGTTCTCCAGCACCAGCTGGGTCAGGCCCAGGATGCCTGAAAGCGGGTTGTTGATCTCGTGCGCGAGGCCCCCGGCCAGCTGGCCAAGGGCGGACATCTTCTCCGCCTGGATCAGCTGGGACTGGGTTTCCTGCAGCTGCCGGTAAAGGCTGGAATTGCGCAGCGCCAGGGTTACCAGCGAACCGAAGATCCTGGCCCGCTGCATGTCGTCTTCGGTGAAGTAGGCCTCGTCCTCCAGGCGGTTTATGTTGATGATCCCGGCCGGCTTGTTGTCCTCCATCAGGGGCAGGAACAGCGAGAACTTTACCTGGTCTATGCCGGGGATATCCGAAAACTTTTTATCTTTGGCGGGGTCCTCCACCAGCATTACCGACTTGGAGCCCGCGCCGTCCAGCTGGGCCATCACCCGCGAGCACAGCGCCAGCCTGGAAGACCTGTGCGCGTCGTCGTCGAGCCCTTCCGATACCGCGATGCGCGGCTGGCCTTCCCTGTCCGGCAGCACCAGCAGCGACTCTTCCGCTTTCAGGATGCGCGCCACCGAATCTATGATCACGCGCAGCTGCTCTTCCGGGCGCACGGTGGAGAAGATGGCTTTGGCGATGTCGTTGAACTTCCGCTTTTCCAGCGCCCTTTCCACCACCTTCAGCAGTTCCTTGATCTCGAAAGGCTTGTGCAGGTAGTCGAAAGCGCCCTTGCGCATGCTCTGGATGGCGGTGCCCATCGTGCCGTGGCCGGTGGCGATGATGACCTCTATTTCCGGGTCCAGCTTCTTCATCTCGCCCAACGCCGTTATGCCGTCCATCCCGGGCATCTGGATGTCCATGATGGCCAGGTCGAATTTTTCCGCCCCGACTTTTTTCAGGCCCTGCTCTCCGTCGTACGCGACCGCGACGGTGTAGCCGTGCACCAGCAGGGAGGCGGAGATCATCTCCGCTATCTGCACTTCGTCGTCCACGATAAGGATATTGGCTTTTGCGGTCATAAGGTACCCCAATTGTATAAAATAAAAAATCCCCTTTCGGGGATTTTTATCCGGCGCCGGGGCGCGCCGCCTTTCTTAAGAAAAAAGTTCGGAGTCGGCTTTGCTTCTCGCGTTTCTTCCCGGAGACCGCGCCATATTTTTAGAATAAAAATATGGCGGGGTTTTCAGGATGAAGTTATAACCTACTTTGCGCAACATCCCGAGGTAACATTATAGGTTCCACGTCCCCGCCCATCCTGGG
>MGTU01000021.1 GCA_001799615.1 Elusimicrobia bacterium GWA2_61_42
AAGGACAAGTGCTCGGTGACGCACACCAACGAGGCGTGCTGGCCGCGGGTGAACAGCTACGGCAATACGGTGGCCGCGGGCGTGTACTTCGCGGTGATCCGGTTCGAGGCCAGCGAGGGCACCAGGGACGTGTGCCAGGTGGTGAAGAAGATACTGGTGCCGTAAGGGCGCGGCCCTACGTCGGATGACTTTTACAGGTAACCTTATGGGAACTATAAAAAAAATGTTTTTGGCTTCGTCCGCCGCCCTGCTGCTGGGCGGCGCGGCCGGCGCCGCGGAAAATAAAATAGGCACCGACGGCGCGGTGTTCATGAAGATCCCCACCGGCAGCCCCAGGGTGCAGGCCCTCGGCAACTGCGGCGTGTCCATCGTGGAAGGCGGCGAGGCCCTGGGCATAAACCCGGCCGGCATCGCCTCCGCGCAGATGCGCGAGGTCTCGTTCTCCTATCTCAGCTGGATCCAGGACTATTCGGGGCAGTACATGTCCTACGTGCACCCCGTCGGGCAGTCCGTTATCGGCGTGAACGTGGCGTATTACGGCATCAAGGGCTTCGACGTGCGCAACGACCAGGGCGTGCCGCAGTACGGGGCCGACGTGAAGGTGCGCAACGGCTACGCGACCCTGGGCCTCGCCAAGGGTTTTTTCATGGAGAAGTTCCTGGTGGGCGTCAGCGCCAAGGAAGTCCTCGAGGACAACGCTTCGGCCGAGTATAAGAACCTGGTCTTCGATTTCGGCGCCATCCTGCGCCTGGGCCGCAAACTCTCCCTGGGCTGGGCCGGGCAGAACTTTTCCGGCAAGAAGAAAGAGGTGGTGAAAATGCAGCGCCTGGGCGCGGCCTTCGCCTTCAACCCTTTCCTGACGCTGGCGCTGGAGCAGAAGTCCTACTCCGACCGCAATGCCGTTATCGGCGGCGGCGTGGAGCTCAGCCTGCCCGAGGAGCTGCTGCAGGTGGGCCGCGTGGCGCTGCGGGTGGGTTATACGCCCGCCGACAGCCACGGCAAGAACACGGACGACAAGACCCTGGACAGCCTGGGCATGACCGACACTACCGGCTGGGCCTTCGGCGTGGGGCTTTACAGCGCGCAGGCGCTGGGCTACGGCATGGGCTTCGACTACACTTTCGTGCCTTTCGGCGCGCTGGGCAAATCCACCCAGATGGCGCTCAAGTTCCAGTTTTAAAAGCGGCGGGCTTTAAAGGTTGGCAGATGTTCTTTACGGGCAACAGAAAGGTTTTCGGCGCGAAGCGCCGGGGCGGGCAGACCGCCATAGAATACCTGCTGGTCACTATTTCGCTGCTTTTCGTTTTCGTGCTGATGTACAAGGCCCTGCAGTATTCGCTGGCGAACCAGTTCCAGCGCGGCGGCCTGGTGATAATCAAGATGTACAAGGAAACCCCCTGGTAAGCTTTGAAATTGTCTATGGAGGACTACAAAATGAACAAGCTGTTTAAGAACCGGAAAGGCCAGAACACCGTGGAATACCTGCTGATGCTCGCGGTGGTCGTGGGCGTGGTGCTCATCGCCGGCGTGGCGCTCAAGAAGTACATGCCTACGCTGTTCGCCAGCATCCAGAGCATGATCAACGGCGCGGCCAGCACGCTGGGCGCTTCCGGCGGCAACCAGTAATTAAGACGGCCGATCATACGGGCAAGGGTGTTCGAAGCTCCCTGCCCGGAACCTTGAGGATTAAGGCGTTCGCACGGGCTAAAACCCGGAGAGCGCCGGCTATATGCGCATTACAGCCTTTTTAACGAAGCTTGCCCGGCAAGCGCGCGCGGCCGCAAGGCGCGTCAAAAGGGCGGGACAGGTCACCATCGAGCTGCTGCTGGTGCTGCCTGTCTTCATGCTGCTGCTGTTCTTTATCATGGAAATGGGCAACATGGGTTTCCAGACCATCCTGGCGCACCATTGCGCCTACGAGCTGGCCCGCATCGGTTCCCTGGTGGCGGGGCCCAGCGGCGCGGGCGGCGCCGGCGGCGGCAAAGGCCTGGCGATGGTGAAGATGAAAAGCGTGCTGGGCCAGATGTTCCCGATGTCCCCCGGGGTGACCGTGGACTGCGAAATAGTCCAGACGCTCAAGGACCCGCAGTCGGGGCAGATGGGCGAGGACCTGCTGGTGACCCTGAACTACGAGGGCCGCCTGATCTTCCCCGGTTCCAGCTACGTGCTCTCGGATCCGCCGAAGGGGAGCAAGAAAAAGAAGATCGTGGTGAAGGTGCGGATGCCGGTGGAAAGGCCCTTCGTGCAGTAAAGGCGGCGGCCGGACGGATTTTAAGATTTAACACGGATTTAACGGAGAGTTAATAATTTAACGGGAGAATATATATATGGAAAAGAAAGGCATGCTTGTCCCCGTGGTGCTGGCCCTGGCAGCGGCCGCCATCTACTGGTGGGTACTGACCTCCAAAGAGCGCGACCTGGCGGCCCAGAACGAGCCGGCCACCGTGCTGGTGGCCAAGTATGACCTCCCCGCCCGGACCATAATGAACGTGGACCTGGTGGAAACCCGCGTGATCCCCAAAATGTACATAGAGCAGGATTCCTACGAGGTGAAGAGCCAGTCCGACATCAAGCTGGTCTCCAACCTGGTCACCTCGGTGCGCATTCCCAAGGGCAACCAGATAACCCAGAGCGCGCTGGTCTCGCTCAGCCCCGAGGCGGGCCTGAGCGTCAAGGTCCCGCCGGGCTACCGCGGCTGCGTGCTGCCCCTCGAGAACGACCTGCTGCGCCTGATAAAGCCGGGCGACCGCGTGGACATCCTGGTAAGCTTTGACGCCGTGATGGGCGACAACCGCAAGGAAAAGGTCACCGCGACCATCCTGCAGAACGTGCTGGTGCTGGGTGTGGGCTCCAACCTGGGCCAGGGCCTTTCCGGCGGCCAGGCCAAGGCCAAGGCCGCGGCCGAGGCGGCCGACCAGGCTTTCTCCGAGAAAGCCGCGCTGAGCCTGGCGCTCAACCCCAACGAGGCCCAGTACCTGGCCCTGTCGGTCAAGCAGGGGTCGGTGGACGTGATCGTGCGCGGCCTCGGCGACGTGGAGCTGCACCCGATGGAGATCGCCTCTTTCAAGCGGCTTATAAAGAGCTAATAGGACCTTATCATGAAAAAAATATTATTCATCCTGTCGGCGCTGGCTTTGCCGGCGGCGGCCGGCGCGGAGAGCGCCCAGATGGTGGCCGTAAGCGCCGACATCGTGGAGATCAGCGGCTCTATCCAGAAAACGCGCGGCTTCTCCTGGAACCAGTTCTTCGACTTTTCGGAGAAGACGGTGCCGGGGATCATCACGCTGGGGGACTTCGAGCGCAAGACCCAGCTGGCGGCCTCGCTCAAGCTGCTGGAGACCGAGGGCAAGGCCCAGATGCTCTCCAACCCCAAGATCATCACCAAGAGCGGCACGCAGGCCAATTTCACCGTGGGCGGCGAGATCCCGGTGCCGTACTCCAACAACCAGGGCGTGGGCGCGGAATTCAAGAAGTTCGGCGTCATCCTTAACGTGCTGCCCGTGATCCTGACGGAAAAGAAAGACACGGTGGACGTGCAGATCCAGCTGGAGGTGTCCAACCCCGACTATTCCAAGCCGGTCATCGCCTCCGGCACCACCATCCCCTCCATGATCACCCGCCAGATCCAGACCGAGGTGGAGCTGAAGAGCGGCGAAACGCTGGTGATAGGCGGCCTGAAGCGCAGCAACCGCAACGTTTCCAAGAACCGCGTGCCCATCCTGGGCAGCCTGCCCCTGATCGGCGCGCTGTTCAGCTCTACGGACGTGGTGGAGGAGCAGAGCTCGCTCTTCCTGTTCGTTACCTTCGATATTATAAAGTAGCCGCGCGGGCCGCCGCCGGGCGGCGCAGCTGTCAGGCCGATATATGGACGAACCGAATCTTGCCCCGAGAGTCATAACTTTCTCAGGCCCCAAAGAGGGCGTGGGAAAGACGTCCGTCGTCATGAACCTGGCCCTGGCCTGGGCCAATTACCAGAAACGCAACGTGCTGGTGCTGCCGCTGGACCCGCTGTGCCGTTCGGAGCACGCGCAGCTGCTGGGGCTTAACCCGCCCTCCATGGCGGAGATCATCCGCGCGCTGGGCCGCGAATCCGTGGGCGCGCTGGGGGCCCTGCTCAAGGGCAAGATCCCGATCTCCCAGTGGGGCGTCGGAGTGCTGCCGCTCGCCAAGCGCCGTTCCGACGTGGCCAAAATGTCCCCGGACATCATCCTGCCGATGCTGTCGAAGCTGTCGCAGAATTTCGACATCTTCATAGACGTGGACCCCTATTTCCCCATGCAGGTGTTCGCTTTCGACATTTCCGACCTGGTGTTCTGGGTCACCAATTCCAACGTGGCCTCCCTGAACGCCACGGCCGGCATTTTCCGGGAGATCAACGAACTGCATTTCCCGATGAACAAGTTCGAAGTGGTGGCCAACCTTTACGACATGCCCGGCGCCGTGGGCCCCAAGGAAATAGAGAAATTCTACAAGCAGATCGGCAAGGACATCCTGGCTTTCATGCCCTGGGAAGACGCCCTGCCCGCCTACGCCAACCAGAACAAGATCCTGATCACCGAGCAGCCCAATACCCAGTGGGTGAAGATCCTGCGGGTGCTGCTCGGGCGCCTGGCGGAGCTCAAGCCCACGGAAAAACAGTGGGTCTCGAACGTTTCCACGGCCGAGTTCTCGCACGGTTCCGACATGCTCTGGCGCCAGACCGAGAAGGAAGCCGCGCCCGCTTCGTCGGCCGGCGCCTCCGCCGCCCAGCAGCCCAACGCCGTCCGCGTGGACGTGCCCGCTTTCTGGGAAGAGCTCAAGATGCGGGTGCACCGCAACGTGGTCGCCGCCCTGGAGACCGAGCGCGTAAAGATCTCCGACGACGCCGAGGTCAACCAGGAGACCCGCAAGCGCGTGGACGGCATCATCAACAGCCTGCTGCAGAAGGAGGCCTCCACCCCGCTGACCCGCGAGCAGCGCGTGAAGTTCATCAACGAGCTCCTGGACGAGATCCTGGGCCTGGGCCCGCTGGAAGAGCTGATGCGCGACGCGTCCGTGACCGAAATCATGGTCAACTCTTTCGACAAGGTCTATATAGAAAAGGCCGGCAAGCTGCTTTTGACCAAGTACAAGTTCCGCAACGACGAGCAGATCATGCAGGTAATGAAGCGCATCGTGGCGCCCCTGGGCCGCCGCATCGACGAGTCCGTGCCCATGGTGGACGCCCGCCTGAAGGACGGCTCGCGCGTGAACGGCATCATCCCGCCGCTGGCCGTTTCCGGCCCCACGCTGACCATCCGGCGCTTCTCCGCCAAGCCCTTTACCGACGGCGAGCTGATCAAGAAAGGCTCCATCTCGCAGCCGGCCGTGGACTTCCTGAAGGCCTGCGTAAGACTGCGCAAGGACATCATCATCTCCGGCGGTACCGGTACCGGTAAAACCACTTTCCTGAACATGTTGTCCAGCTACATCCCCGAGGACGAGCGCATCGTGACCGTGGAAGACACGGCCGAACTCCGGCTGCAGCAGGACCACTGGGTGCGCCTGGAAAGCAAGCCGCCCAACATCGAAGGCAAGGGCGAAGTGAGCATCAAGGACCTGGTCAAGAACTGCCTTCGTATGCGCCCCGACCGCATCGTCGTCGGCGAAGTCCGCGGTTCCGAGGCCCTGGACATGTTGCAGGCCATGAATACGGGCCACGAAGGTTCCCTGGCCACCATCCACGCCAACACCCCGCGCGACGCGCTGACCCGCATGGAGGCCATGTGCCTGATGGCCGGCGCCGACCTGCCCGTCTGGGCGCTGCGCGAAATGATAGCTTCCGCCGTGCACATGGTGGTGCAGCTGACCCGCTTTTCCGACGGTACCCGCAAGATCACCGCCATCACGGAGATCACCGGCCGCGAGGAGAACCAGATCACCATCCACGACATTTTCAAGTACCACCAGACCGGCATGGACGAGAACGGCAAAGTGGTGGGCTACTTCAGCGCCACGGGCGATCCTCCCAAGTTCTACAAGGATTTCGAGACCCACGGCCTGCAGGTCCCCCTGGAGATGTTCTGGACGGAGGAACAGAAGCGCCAGCGCGCCGGCAAATAGGCCGTTACTTATGAAGAAACTGCTTCTCTTTATCCTTATGGCCGCCGCGGCGGCGCCGGCGTCGGCGGGCGTGTTCACGCAGCCCGAGATGGACGAGATCTCCTGCGCCGCGCTGAAGATGCAGCTGTTCTATTATTACCTGGCCCCGGAGAAGGACCAGAAGATCCTCAACTATACGATGTCCTGCAAGGGCGTCAAGATCACCTATAAAATGCCCGCGTGGGTGGACGCGGAGGTGCCGACGATGCTGGGCCGCAAGGTCTGGCGCGACCCCGAAGAGGGGGAGATCTCGGAAGCCTCGCTCTGGCAGACGCCCGTCTCCATCCTTTACGAATACCTGGAGCTGACCCGCAAGACCTTTCCCCCCGAGGCGGGCGGCGCCAACATCCAGCCCGGCCTGCTGGTAAAGGAATACGCGGATATCCGCATCCGCTTCCAGATGTCGCTGGACCGGCTTTACCGCGCCCGCACGCGCGAAGTGACGATGGGCGACTCCATGAACGGGCGCGGGCGCACCATCATGGCCACCTTGAACCTGATCCTCAAGGAGATGGAGTCGATGGCCGACGCCATTTCCAGCACCAATTCCAGGCGCTACGCCGAGGCCGCCACCGCTTCGGCGGTGCTCAGCCAGGATTCTTTCCGCGTGCTCTTCTCCTCGCCGCGCAAGTACGCCCCGCTGGCCAAGGAGTCGGCCGCCAAGCGCATGTTCCTGCGCTCTCTGTCCATCCTCGGCATCATCCTGATGTTCCTCGCCGTCAGGACCTTCTTCCTGATGAACGATTCCAAGACCAACGCGATGATGGGGGATTATTCCAGGAAAGTCGAGACTTTTACCGAGGCGTTCGGCCGCCAGTTCATCAACATCAACGTCAAGTACCTGGTGCTGGGCCCGGCGGCGGTTTTCGCGCTGATCGGCCTGCTGTCGATGAACGTCCTGGTCTTCTTCTTCCTCAGCGCCCTGGGCCTGGCCATCGGCATGCGCACGCCGGCCTTCGTCCTGAACAGCATGAAGGCCGCGCGCGGCCGCAAGATCGACGGCCAGCTGATGGACGGCCTGATCCTGCTCTCCAACTGCCTGCGCTCGGGCCTGGACGTGGTGCAGGGGTTCGAGATGGTGTCCAAGGACCTGATGCCCCCCATTTCCGACGAGTTCGCGCTGGTCATAAAGAATTACCAGCTGGGCATGTCTTTTGAAAAGGCGCTGGGCGTGATGGAAGAGCGCGTGGAATCCAAGATGCTCTCCTACATGATCCGCGCCATCGTGCTGCAGCGCCAGATGGGCGGCAACCTGACCAAGGTGTTCGAGCGCATCGTGGTGGACATCCGCGAGGAATCCAAGCTGGAAGAAAAGACCAAGGCGATGACGGCCCAGCAGAAGATCCAGTCCATCGTCGTCGGCATCATGCCCTGGGTGATGGTCGGCGTCATGTTCATGTTCCAGCCCGAGACCATGATAAAGTTTTACGGCAGTCCCCTGGGCATGGGCACGTTCATCTTCTGCGCCATCTGGATAGGCATAGGCATGAAAGTGGTGGCGAGCCTTGGGAAAATACGCGTATGAACCCCGACAAGATCCAGAGCGTCATTCTTCTCCTCCTGTCCGTGGCCGGCTCTTTCGGCGCCTACACGGCGGTGCAGCGCTTTTTCGCGCCCCGCAAGGAGGAGCGCTCGCCTATCGGCGACATCAGCGACATGGAGGGCAGGGAAACCTCCGTGTTCTCCAAGCTCGAGGGCAGCAAGAATTTCTGGGACAAGCTGGACCTGTTCTTCGCCAAGCAGCTGGGGATGGAGAAAAAGCTGGAAGAGACGTACATGCTGCTCGGCCGGCCCGTCAACACGGACCCCCTCAAGATGCTGCACCTGAAGCTGATAGTGGGCGCCGCCCTGCCGGTGGCGTTCTACGCGCTCAGCCAGTCGCCCTTTACCATTATTTTCGCGCCGCTGGGCTTCATGCTGCCCGACGCGGGCTTTTACGCCGGCCGCATCCGCCGGCGCCAGGAAGACATCATCCGCAACTTCCCCACTTTCGTGGACCTGGGCGCGCTGATGATCGAGTCGGGCCTGGACTACATGACCGCTTTCGACCGCATCGTGAAGATCGCCCCGGTGAAGACCGGGCTGGAGCTGGAGATAGAGCGCACCATCAACGAGGTGCAACTGGGGTATTCCCGGCGCGACGCGCTGCGGCGCCTCTCCCTGCGCACCGGCCTGCAGGAAGTGCGCTCCTTCGTGGGCCTGATCGTGCAGTCCGACGAGCTGGGCACCAGCCTGGTGGAGCTGCTCCGGAACTATTCCGCCGACATGCGCTTCCGCCGCCTGAACCGGGCCGAGAAGCTGGCGGCCCAGGCCTCCACCAAGATGCTTATCCCGCTTTTCATCTTTATTTTCCCGACGGTGTTCATACTGATGCTGGCCCCCATGATCAGCGACCTGATCACGGGCGGCATGCCGTTCTGACGAGGATCTTATGAGAAACATTTTCTTCCTGCTGATTTTCGCGGCCCTGCCCTGCGGTGCGCAGGAAAAGCTGCGGGTGAAGAGCGAAGAGTCCCTGTTCCTGGACCTGCAGAAGACCGGCCTGGGTTCGCTGACCGAGTTCGAGGAAAAGAAAAAGTTCCTCGAGACCATCAAGCTGGAAAAGCAGAAGGTGCAGGGCAAGATGCTCGGCTACGTCTACGACAACGCCTTCGAGTACTACCGCAACGGGAATTACGAGGACGCCAAGGACCTGGCCATGAAGATCCTCTCCATCGACCCCAATTACCAGGACGCCCAGATGCTGCTGGAGGCCTCCAATCAGCTGCGCGGGAGCCTGCGCCCCGGCATGAGCGAGAAGCTGATGATCGAGGACCGTTTTAAGAACGCCCTTTCTTTTTACAACGAGGGCCGCATAGTGGAGGCGCACTCCAAGATGACGGAAGTGGTCAAGCTCTCCCCCAACAATATCAAGGCCAAGTACTGGCTGGCCAGGATGAAGGACGACCTGAAGGATTACTATTCCCAGAAGGGCCTGGAAAAGTACAACGACCGCGACCTGAAAGCGGCTTTGGACCATTATTACAACGCGCTGCTCATAAAGCCCCGGGACGCCGGCACGGTGGACTGGATAACCCGCATAGAGAACGAGCTGCGTCAGCAGCGGGCCAACGACAAGCTGAAGGAAGCCCTTGAGTTCTACGCCCGCGGCCGCCTGCGGGACGCCCACGCGGGCCTGCTGCGCGCCATAGAGATCCAGCCCGGCGACTCCAAGGCCACCAAGCTGCTGGCCGAGGTCCGCGCCGAAATAGAAAGCGGCTACCTGGCCGCCGGCAAGAAACTTTACGGCTCGCGTCGCTACACGGAGGCCATCGGCGAGTGGGACAAGGCCAAGCCTTACACCGCCAACATGGCCTACCTGAACAAGCTTATTTCCCGCGCGCAGGAACAGATGCGGCTGGAAGCCCAGGACAAGAAGCGCCGCTCCGACGAGGCCGCGCGCCGCGCGAAAGCGGAGGAAGAAGCGCAGGCCAGGGAAGAGGCCGCGCGCAAAAAGGCCGAGGAAGAGGCCAAGCGCAAGGGCGTGACCGTGGAGGAAGTGGTGAAGAAGCCGGCCGGCGTCAGCGAAGACAACCGCCTGGCCGCCCAGCAGCACTACATCGAAGGGCTCAAGTTCTTCCAGAATTCCAATTACGAGAAAGCCCGCGACGAGTGGACCATAGCCCGGCAGCTCGACCCCGGCAACGCCGATACCGCCGCCGGCCTGAAGCGCATCGAGAACATCCTCTCCGGCGGCCAGTAGGGCTCCGGGGCGGCAAGGGCATGGGCCCCGGCGGGCGCGGGTCGGCCGGCCTACCACCGCGTCAGGCCGGCGGTTACGCGCCGGAATAGTTGGAGGGGTGACGCCCGGATCGGATTTTCGGGCCAGCCGCGTAAGGTGAGGTCCTGCCAAGGCAGGACCGCAAGGCCGCAGGCAATTTCCTGCGCAAGCGAAATTGCCGAGGCGGGGCCGCGCAAAGCCGCTATGCGGCTTATGCGTGGTAAGGCAGGTTTGCATCTCGCCGGCCTAGCAGGGGATGGGTGGAGCGGCTGGACCGGGAATCCGGTCTGGGCGGCAGGACCCCGAACTTGCATTCGGCGCCCATCCTGGGCGGTCCGAGAATATATCAAAACTTAACAATTCGGAAATACGGGTCTGGTAGAATTTTCATAGCGGCAAATACGATTTTAAAGGCGGAACTATGCGGCTTACAATGAAATGGCTTTTGTGGTTCATAGGCATAGGCGTCTATGTCATGTTCCTCGGCGGCGTTTTCTATTACAACCTTTTCAAGTGGACCTTCGACGAGAAACTCAAGCAGGACGTGATAGAGGCCGTGAAGATCTACGCGCCCACCATGCGCAACGGCCTGCTCAACAGCGTGGACGCGATCTCGTTCGAGGAATACGACATCATGATGTCGCTCGCCAAGGACGAGCGCATCGCCTCAATGCTTTACCTCAGCCGCAAAGGCCGGGTGCGCTGGCACAAGGAAGCCCGGTTCATGGGCATGCCCTGGGAGGATTTCAGGGCCCAGGTGCCGCCGCCCACGGACGCCATCAGCCAGGCCTACCTGTCCAAGCTGCCGAAAGTGCGCCAGGTTAAAGGCGAGCCGTTCTACGAGATCGCCATCCCGTTCTCGGTCCGGGGCGAGATCATCGGCATCATGGACCTGCTGGTCTCGCGGGCCGGCGCCGAGGTGCTGATAGGCTCGGCCATGCGCAAGTACGTGTTCGGCGCCGTCGGGGTGCTGTTCCTGCTGGGGCTGCCGCTTTATTTCTTCTTCCACCATTACGTGATCTCCCCGATGGACGTCCTGCGCGAAAGCGTGGAGGGGGTGTCGCTCAAGAATTTCGACCTGCGCTTCCCGGCGCGGTCGGACGAACTGGGGGAACTGGCCGGGGCCGTCACCCGGCTGATGGCGCGAATGAAAGTGGAGATAGAGGGGATCTCCAACCGCGACCGCACCTACAAGGAGGCGGAGCAGCGGTGGTGGCGCTCCCTGCTGAACATCATCGTCCCCGCCACCAACTACGTGATAGTGGTCGACGAGAACAACAGCATCCTTTACGCCAATTTCGAGCTCGGCGCCGGCATGGACGCCAAGAACATCCACCTGCTGGACGTGGTGGACAGCCAGCAGCAGACCCTGCTGCGCCTGGTGGGCCAGGCCTTCGAGACGCCGGACCGCATGGTGGAAGGGGAGACCGTTTTCAAGAACCAGAGCTTCAACGTGAAGGTGCTGCACGTGGGCCAGACGGCGGAGACCAACCGCACCCTGATCCTGTTCTACCCGAAGCAGCAAAGCGTCGGCATGTAGGCCGGCGGGCCCAGAGTCCGCAAAACGCGGCGGCAGGCTGGAACGGGCTCGGCGCCCCGCCAGGCGCCTCCGCGTTTTTTTTGCCTGCGTCCCTTATCCCGCTATTATTCGCGAATAATTATGTATTATATGGAGGACTGGAGCGGTCTTCCGCGTCCGGCTTTACTATATGGAGGGAAAATGAAACTTGAAGTCCGCAACATAAGCGTCGCCTCTCTTGTTACGTCTTCTGTGCCAGTGGTTATTTTCGCCCTCGCCCTGCTGGGCGGCGCGGTAACTTTCATGGTCGTTCCGAACATCCAGATGTCGCCCATGAGCACCATGCAGAAACTCCTGAGCATGGGCCTTTACGCCCTGCTTTACGTCGTGATAACCACCGCGGTGCTGGTCTTCGCGGCTTTCGTCTACAATATCCTTACGGGCGTGCTCGGCCTGCGCGGCGTCACTCTCGACATAGAAGAACTGCACCACGATTAATTAAGGCAGCGGCGCGAATCCCGTCCGCCCCCGGCGGACGGGCGGCGCATCTTTCAACTAGGAGACGTTGTGAAAATAAATATCATTTTCGCCTCAAAAGACCTTTCCAGGGCTTCACTGATACTGGAAATGCTTTCGCGGCAGGGATACTCGGTGGCCACCGCGCACCGTTCCCGCGAGGTCATGGGGATGCTGGCGGAGAAATCCTTCGACATGGTGATGGTGGGCCAGAACCTGGCCGACGAAGAAGGCCTCACCTTCCTGAAGAACCTCAGGGCCAAGAACAAGAACATCCCCGTGATAGCGATGCTGGAGTCGCCGGACACCTTCCTGGACCACATGCCTTCCGGCCTTACGGCGGAAACGCTGCTGCCGCACGGCGCGTCGGGCCGCGAGGCGCCCAAGATCTCCTACAAGCTGGCCTTCTTCCAGCTGGGGGCGGACGAGTGCCTCTCCTACAGCCAGGACCTGCACGAGAGCGTGGCCCGCGTGAGGGCCGTCGTGCGCCGCACGGTCAGCACGCAGCAGGACGAGGTGCTGAAGCTCAACGAGATCGAGCTCAACATGTCCAGCTACACCGTGCACATCGCCAAGAAAGAGATCACCGTAACGGCCAAGGAATTCGACCTGCTGTACGTTTTCCTGAGCTCCCCCAACCGCGTGCTGTCCAGGCCCTACCTGATAGAGCGCGTCTGGGGCTATAACTATTTCGGCTCCCCGCGCACCGTGGACGTGCACGTGCGCCGGCTCAGGTCCAAGATGGGCAAGGCCGCCAGGTACGTGCACACGGTGCCCTGCGTGGGCTACAAGCTGGTGCCTTCCAAGTAGCGCGCCGCCGGCGGCGCCTTTCTTAATTCAGGGATGGAGGAAAAGATGGCTCAAAAAATTCTGGTAATAGACGACGACAACCACCTGCGCGAAAGCCTCGTGGAGGTGCTGGAGCTGGAGGGCTTTACCTGCTACGAGGCCGGCAACGCCAAGGCCGGCATAGCCTCGGCCAAAAAGAACCTGCCCGAAGTGGTGATCATGGACATCCAGCTGCCGGACTCCAGCGGCTTCCAGATCTGCCAGGAGCTGCGCAAGTTCTCCAAGGACTTCATCCTGATCATGATGACCGGGCGCTTCCTTTCCGCCGAAGAGAAAACCCAGGGCCTGAGCCTGGGCGCGGACGAATACCTGACCAAGCCCTTCGACATCCCGGAGCTGTCCATCCGCGTGCGCCAGCTGCTCACCAGGAAGGGGAAATAAATGAAGAAGGCCGCCCTGCTGCTGCTCTGCGCCTGGCTTTCCTCTGCGGCCTTCGCGCCCGCCCTTTCCGCCGCCCCGGCCCGATCCGGCGCCCGGCTTGAACTTTACCTCGAGGCCATGGACGGCCAGGGCTGGCAGTGGTTCTTCCTCGCGGACGCCGTGCGGCGCCGCCTGGACGGCGCGGAACTGCGCGTGTACCCGCTCGTCACCAGGAACGAGGACGGCTCCTTCTCCGCCCGGCGCGGCGAACCGGAACTGGCGGAATCCCTCCGGCTGGCCGTGCTGTCCAAGTTCTACCCCGGCAAGCAACTTATGTACCTTAACGCGCGCTCGCTGAGCCCCTCGGCCGACGGCTGGCGCGACGCGGCCGTCTTCGCGGGCGTGAACCCGGACGAGCTGGATAAAAGAGCCGCCGCCGACGGCAAGGCCGCGCTGGAGGCGTCTTATAAAGCCGCTTCCGCCGCCGGCGTTTCCGAAACGGCGCTGTTCCTGGCGGGCAAGCGCTACGCCGGTTCCCAGCGCCTGATGCCCCTTTTTGAAGCGGTCAACGCAGCGCTGCCGGCCGCCCGCCGGGCGCCGCCGCCCCCCGGCTACAAGCCGGCGCCCAAGCTGCCGCCTCCCGGTTTCTGGGTAGTGCTCACTTCGGGCGTTAAGACCAACGACGCGCTGGTGGGCGTGTTCGACCGGTATTTCGAGGGCATCAAGCCCCAGGTGCTCGACTACGCCTCGCCCGAGCGCGCGGCCAAATTCCCCGCGGTGGAGTTCGTGCCTTCCTATATCCTGGCGGGCACCCCCGAAGCCAAGGCCCGGCTGGACAGCGAAATAAAGGCCGGCCTTTTCAAAGAAGCCGGCGGCTACCTGGTCTACGAAGACCGCCAGCGCCGCGGCCTCTACGCCGCCAGGGAAGAGAAGAAGAATACCATAGAGATCTTCGTGATGAGCCAGTGCCCTTTCGGCGCGCTGGCGGAGACCGCGCTGCTGGAGGCGCAGAAGAACAAGCTGCTGCCCGAAGGCACCAGGCTGGAGATCCACTATATCGGCGACTCCCGCAAGGACGAGAAGGGCGCGTTGACCTTCTCCAGCCTGCACGGCCAGCCGGAGTGGGAGGAGAACGCCAGGCAGCTGGCGATCGCCAAGCGTTTCCCCGACAAGCTCAACGCCTACCTCGGCGAGCGCAACAAGGAGTACTCGTCGCCCGACTGGCAGAAGGCGGCCAAGGCCGCCGGCCTGGACGCCGGCAAAGTGGAGGCTGGCTTCGAGGAAGGCAAGGCGCTCCTGGCCGCCGACTTCGCGGTGACCGGCGCGCTGGGCATCACCACTTCCCCGACCTTCGTAGTGAACGGCAGGGAGTTCATGGTGGGCCTGGGCGAGCTGATAAAGACCCCCGGTTTTGAAAAGATCCCGCCGCCCGGCCAGGCCGGCGCCGGCTGCGCGAAGTAAATCCTTAAAACGGCCGGCTTAACCGCCGGCCGGTTTTTTCTCGGAAGCGAAACATTTCCGTAACAGCGTTCTGGGATAATATGCTTATCCTTATGAAAGCCTGGCTTATTATATGACCGAAGCTCCAAAGAAACGCGGAAGGCTGTTCTACAAATTCCTCCTCATCTTCCTCATCGTCTCCCTGGTTCCCCTCGGCATAGTGGGCTACTACCTGGTAAACCTCAGCCAGATCACTCTTAACAAGGCCATCTCGCGAGACCAGGAAGCCCTGGCCGTCGGTTTCGCCGATACGGTCTCGAGCTACATCATAAATTTCCGCAACGTGCTGTTCGACGCGGCGCACCTCGAGGATTTCGCCTCGATGAACACCGTCAAGCAGCAGGGCCTGGTCAGCCACATCATGCAGCTGCACGCCGCTTTCCTGGAGATCTCCATCATCGACGCCTCCGGCACCGAAACGGTGCGCCTGGGACGCTTCGTGCACGAGAACAAGATGCGGGACCTTTCCGAAGACGCGCTTTTCAAGAAGGTCATGCGGGCGGGGGAATTTGTGGGCGGGCTCGAGAAGTACATGGGCTCGTACCCGGCCATCACCATGGGCGTGCAGATAGTCAACCCGGTGACCAACCAGCCCGTGGGGGCGGTGCTGGCCAAGATGAGCCTGACCGCGCTGTCGAGCCTCTTGAAGACCGGCTTTCCCGAAGCTACGCACACCCAGGCCGCCGTGATCGATTCCAACGGCTTCCTGATAGCGCATTCCAATTCCAAGGAGATCTACAAGCCCGACGCCAAGCTGCCGGACGACGTGCTGAAGATCCTGCTGCAGAACGACGCCAAGACCGGCGGCGGCGAACTGATCCTGGAGACCACCGGCGAGCGGGTGCTGGGCGCTTTCGCCGAAGTCACCGAGCTGGGCTGGGTGGTCTACATCCAGCGCTCGGTCTCGGTGGCCTACCAGGCCTCCGACGACATGCTCAAGCGCACGTGGCGCATGATGCTGATAGTGACCGTTTTCGTGCTGTTCCTCGGCTACGCCGTGTCGCTGGTCATCACGCAGCCCATCCAGGCGCTGCGCGAGGCCGCGATAAAGCTGGGCGAGGGGGACTTCGACTACCTGCCGGACCTGAGCATGCCCAACGACGAAATAGGCGAACTGGCCCACACCTTCATGCAGATGAGCGAATCGCTGAAGGTGAAGACGGCCGAGATCATGTCCGCCAAGACCGAGCTGGAGCGCCTCAACCGCAGCCTGGAAAACCGCGTGGAGGCCCGCACCCGCGAGCTGAAATCGGCGCAGGACGAGCTGATCAAGAAAGAGCGCCTGGCCGCCATCGGGCAGATGGCCTCCGTCGTAGGCCACGAGATCCGCAACCCGCTGGCCGTCATCAACAACTCCATCTACTTCATCAAGACCAAGAACAACGCCACCCCGAACCCGGAGCCGAAGGTGATAAAGCATATCGCCATCATCGAGTCGGAGATCCGGCAGGCCAACGGCATCATAGACGAGATCCTGGGTTTCGCCCGGACGCGCGAACTGAACCCGAAGCTGGTGCACCTGAATTCCTACCTGGAAGACCTGACGATGTCGTTCCCCGTGCCCCCGCACATAGAGATGATAAAGAGCTTCGCCGGCGAGAACCCCACGGTGAACATCGACGCCGACGAAATGACGCAGGCGCTCCGGAACCTGATAAAGAACGGCATAGAAGTGATGCCCGAGCGCGGCAAGATCTACGTGCGCAGCGAAGTGGTGGACCCCGGCACGGTGCGCATCGACGTGGAGGATACCGGCCAGGGCATGCCCAAGGAAACGGTGGAAAAGATCTTCGCCCCGTTCTTCACCACCAAGGCGCGCGGCACGGGCCTGGGCCTGGCCGTGGTGAAAAAAGTGGCGGACCGGCACAAGGGGCGCATAGAAGCCACCAGCGTGGTGGGCAAGGGCACGTGTTTCAGCCTCTTTATCCCGGTAGTGCAGAATCCCCCGCCGCCCGGCCCCAGGTAGGGCCGGCAGGAGAGCCGGGGCTCCCGGCTCTTTTTATTTATTTTGGCCGCGCCCCTTCCCCCTTGTATGCTATTTACTAATTAAGTATAAATTATAAGAGCGCCCGCCCGGCCGCCGGCGCTATTACCCATGGAAAGCAAAATTTTAATAGTCGACGACGACGCCCACCTGCGGGAAACCCTGCGCGACCTCCTGGAAATGGAGGGCTACAAGGTTTTCGAGGCCGGCTCCGGCGCCGAGGCCATGAAGATGGTCGTCTCCGATTTCTTCCACATCATCCTGATGGACTTCAACCTGACCGACAAGACCGGCATCGAGGTCATCAAGGATATCCGCAAGCTGAACACCGACAGCCAGATCCTGATGATGACCGCCCACGCCTCCCTCGACACGGCCGTGAAGGCCATCCAGGAATCCGTCTACGATTTCCTCATCAAGCCCGTAGATTTCAACTACCTGCGCCGCGCCATCAAGAAGGCCGAGGAGAAGCTGTACCTCGAGCAGGAGAACAAGCGCCTCATCGACATGCTCAAGCATAACAACGAGGAGCTCGACCGCTTGAACAGCATGAAGAGCAAGTTCATGTCGATGGCCTCGCACGACCTGTCCAATTCCCTGATGACCCTGCAGATCAGCTTCGAGATGCTGGCCGCCACGGTGAAGCCGAACGAAGACCAGAAGAAGAAGATGGATTTCATCAACACCAGCATCACCCAGATCTCCCGCCTGATCGGCGACCTGGTGGACTGGGCCTCCATAGAGCAGGGCAAGTTCCGCCTCGAGAAGAACTACTTCGAGATGGACAAGATGGTGGAGGAGCTGATAACGGGCCCCAAGGCCCGCGCGCAGCAGAAGAACATAGAGATCACCGCCGAGGTCTCTCCCGGCCTCAAGATGGTCTGCGCCGACAAGCGCCGCATCGGCCAGGTGCTGATGAACCTGCTGGAGAACGGCATCCGCCACACCCAGCGCGGCGGCAAGATCGTGGTGCACGTGAGCCCGCTGGAGGATTCGGTCTGCGTGTCCGTGAAGGACACCGGCGAGGGCATAGACCCGGAAGTCCTCCCCAAACTTTTTCAGAGTTTTTATCAGCCGGCCGGCGGCAAGTCGCCGCACGGGCGTTTGGGCCTGGGCCTGTCCATCTCGAAGGAGATAGTGCAGAGCCACGAGGGCAAGATACTGGTGGAGAGCGAGGGCGTGGGCAAGGGCTCGGCCTTCAAATTCACTATTCCCTTCGCCAAGGAGCCGCCTCCGGCGGATGCGTCCAAGGACGCGCCTCCCCAGAACGAAGGGCATCGCTAGCGGGCGGGCGATCCCCGTACCGAATACTAAGGAGCAGAACATGGCTACCAACTCAAAAAAAACTGTCACCGTGCTTATCGCCGACGACCAGACGCTCTTCCGGGAGGGCATAAAAGACCTTCTGGAGGACGAAAAAGGGATAAACGTGGTGGGCGAGGCCTGCAACGGGCCGGAAGTCGTGGCCATGGCCAAGAAGCTCAAGCCCGACGTCATCCTGATGGACATCAAGCTGCCGCAGATGGACGGCGTGTCCGCCACCCGCATCATCCGCAAGGAATGCCCCAATACCAACGTGCTGATCCTGTCCAGCTACGAGGACGAGGCCCACGTGACCGAGGCCATCCAGGCCGGCGCCAACGGCTACCTGTCCAAGATGCTGCCCGCTTCCGAGCTGGTGCACGCGCTGAAGACCTTCAACTCCGAGGGCGTGATGATCCCCCAGCCGATCATGGGCAAGCTCATCCAGGGCCTCAGGCAGATGGGCAGCTCCGGCTACGACAGCGCTCCCGACTCCCTGACCGCCACCGAAATAAAGGTGATGGCGCTGCTGGGCAAGGGCAAATCCAATAAAGAGATCGCCGCCGAACTGGGCTGCAGCGTTAAGACGGTGAAGAACCACCTTAACAGCATCTTCCAGAAACTCGGCGTGAACAACCGCACCGAAGCCGTGGTAAAGGCCATAGAGAAAGGCCTGATCTCCCCGGAAGACGGGCGTTAAGGCCCCCGGGGCTTTGGAAGGCGGTTAGTTCCCCTCATAGGGGGCTAGCCGCCTTTTCATTAGGTTCGCCAGCGGCCCGGCAACAATAGGGCAACAACGCTTTCTTATAATATAATTACGGCCTTGATTAGCCGGTTTTTTGCTGGTATAACATTGGATAAGGACGAGGATGCGCAAGCATTTTAAGCAGATCTGCCTGGAGATAAGCCTGCGGGCGGCCCTTTGCGGCCCCTGCCCTTTCTCTTTGGTTCCGAGGGCCGCGGCTTTGCGCCGGCGGCCCGGCCAGACCACGGTAGAATACCTGCTGATGCTGGCCGTGGTGGCCGGCATGGCCGCCATGATGGCCGTCCTTTTCCACAAGCGGATCCTCGGCGGCATCTTTACCATGGTGGGCCTGATCATAGGCGCCGGGCAGCCGAAATAGCGGGCCGGATAAAAAATAAATTTATGAAGAGGACGACGGGAGAAAAGTCAAAGAGCGCGTGGCTGGCCGGAAAACGGCCGGGCCAGCTGCTTATCCCGTCCCTGCTGGTGATCCCGTCGCTGCTGCTGTTCGTCTACCTGCTGTTCGAGACCACCAAGGTCTCCCGGGAAAAGATCCGCCAGCAGTTCGCGGTGGACTCGGCCGCCTTCATCCAGATGGGCGACTATACCAACCTGCTCAACCGCACCGCCTACGTCAACGGCGCCTTCCCCTACCGTATTTTCAAGGAAGCCTACGAATGCCCGCCCGAAAACCCCATGCAGATGGCCTCCGGCACCGGGGAGATCTGCCCTTACGACATGCTGTACGCCGCCGGGGCTTTCCCCAAGAGCACCAAGGACCTGAAAGGCCAGCAGCCGGTTTCCCTGGACGGCGACACCAAGTGGACGATAGAGTTCGACGCCGTGAGGACCGAATTCGCCACCAATCCTTCCGGCGCCGCCAACAAGCCGGTGTTCGACCTGATCACGTGGGATCAGGGCAACAAGATCATGCTGGAGTGGGGCACCGCCATCGGCTATTATAAGTTCTACGCGCAGGTCTATACGCTGCTGGGCTCCGTGGAGGAATCCCAGTGGACGGTGTTCGACCGCCTGACGGAGAACTTCAACTTTTTCCGCAAATCCTATTACCTCAACGCCAATACGGCCGAATGCGTGAACAACCCGCAGATCTGCGGCAACGACGGGGTCAACAGCCCCAACGGCTTCGCCGCCAACCGCCTCAAGAAGGGCAATAATTTCTTCATGCACTACATCCAGAAAATAATGTTCTACGCCAAGGTGTTCACCGGCGGCAGCCTGCCGCCTTATTACCTGGGCAAGACCAACCCGGCCATGGACATGACCACCATGGCCCCCAACGGGCTGTTCCAGCTGGCGACCGTCCTGGACGGCAACCTGGATTCGCTGGGCCGCGGGCTGGACGTCTACCAGGGCTGGGAAGCGCCCAATAATTATTTCGGCGTGAAGCTGAACATCCTGGGCAAGTGCAAGGAGACCGACAAGCCCTGCGTGCACGCGATGGTGGCCACGCAGTGCCCGCAGCTCAAGAGCGGCAACAACTGCGTGTGGCCCAACCCCACGCCCAAATACCAGACGAGGCTTTACCCGTGACCGCGCTATGAGGACCGCCCTTAAAACCGTTCGCCTGCGCCTGCGGCGCGCCGCCGCCGGCCTGAAAGAGGGCCGGCCGGGCCAGGCCATGACCGAGGTAGTGCTGCTTTTTCCGCTTTTCCTGCTGATCGTCTTTATAACCGCCAAGATCTTCGCGCTGCTGGTGCTGGTGCAGAAGCTGGAGATCGCCTCTTATTACGCGGCCCGCCGCTGGCAGCTGGAATCCCACCTGAACGCCGACCACGTCGGCTGGGACGACGGGACCCTTAAGAAGGACATAGAAAAGAACATCCGCGGCTATATCGGTTTCGACACGCCTTCGGTCTCCAAGTTCCTGAACCTCAAAGAGCTGAAGCTGGACGTGGTAAGGACGCAGGTGTGGAACGTGGTGACCATTACCGTGGTCACCAGCCCCGCGGGCGTAAAAATGCTGTGCAAGTACCCCAAGCAGGCCGTCTGCACCTACCCCTACGGGGCCGAATGCATGAGCGGCCACGACTACCTGTGCCAGGGCGGCAAGCAGCTGGAAGTTATAAAGTACGTGCCTAACCGCGACAGGCCCATACAATTCGTGCTGCCGGGCCTGAAATAGCCCGCCTTAAAAAGGACCTTCACTATGTTCTGGTTCAAGCTGAAACTGTTCTTTCAGAACCACTGGGTGGGACTGGCCATCGCCGGTCTTTCCGTGGCCGCGGTGATCTTCCCCATCTGGTACCTCGCCGGCATAGAAGAGAACACCCGCCGCTATATCATCAGCATGAACGTGGCGAGCATGCCGTGGATGGTGCTCAACACCATTATCTTCGTGGGATTTTTGTACCTGATGCAGTCCGGGGGCTTCAGCGCGCTTAAAAAAACCAAGGTGGACGCGGGGCTGGTGAATATCAAGTTCTCCGACGTGATAGGCCTGGGCGAGGCCAAACGCGAGGCCTGGGAAGTGGTGCAGCTGATAAAGGACCGCACCAGGGTAAAAGCGATCGGGGGAAAGATCCTTAAAGGCGTGCTGCTGGTAGGCCCTCCGGGCTGCGGCAAGACCATGCTGGCCAAGGCCGTGGCCACCGAGGCCGGCGTGCCCTTCCTGAGCGTGTCCGGCTCGGAATTCGTGGAAGTGTTCGTGGGCGTAGGCGCCAGCCGCGTGCGCAAGCTGTTCAAGCAGGCCAAGGAGTACGCGCAGGCCCACGGCTCCTGCATAATTTTTATAGACGAGGTCGAGGTTATCGGCCGCAAGCGCGTGCTGTACGACGCCTTCGGCGGCGGCTCCGAGACCAACAGCACGCAGAACCAGCTGCTGGTGGAGATGGACGGCCTGGATTCCGGGGCCAACGTGGTGGTGTTCGCCGCCACCAACGCCCTGGAGGATATCCTGGACGAGGCGCTGCTGCGTCCGGGCCGCTTCGACCGCAAGATCTTCGTAGGGCGGCCCAACCTGGAAGAGCGCGAGGCTTTGTTCGGTTATTACCTGGGCAAGGTAAAGTACGACCCCGAGCTGGAGGTGGGGCGCCTGGCCCGCAAAGCCGTGCACAAGACCCCGGCGGAGATCGAGAATATCGTGAAAGAATCCGCGCTGATAGCGGCGCGCAGCGCGCGCGACCGGGTGACCTACAAGGATTTCAGCGAGGCCATAGAGCGCGTGGAGCTGGGCGTGGCACACCGCCTGAGCCTGAACCCGCGCGAGAAGGAAATGACCGCCTACCACGAGGCCGGCCACCTGCTGGCGCTGTACCTGACGCACCCTACCAACGACGTATTCAAGGTTTCCATCCTCAACCGGGGCGGAGCGCTGGGCGTGGTGCATTCCGTGCCGTCCGAAGAGATCTACGCGTCCGACGCCAATACCCTGCTGGCCCACATCCGCACGGCGCTGGGCGGTTACGCGGCCGAGAAAATAAAATACGGCGTGACCACGGAGGGCGTCCGGTCCGACTTCTCCAAGGCCACCACGCTGGCGCACGACATGGTCTGGCGCCTGGGCATGGGCAAGTCCGGTTTTATCGGCGATTTCACGGTGATCCCGGAGCACGAGCGGTCCAGCGATATCTGCAACTCCCTCAACCGCGAGGCGCAGGAGATCATCAAAGAGCAGTATGCCGCCGTGGACGCGCTGCTTAAGGAGAACTGGCAGGTGGTAGACCGCTTCGTGGCGGAGCTGCTGGCCAGGGAAGAGCTGGATTACGACGAAATAGCCAGCGTTTTTACGGAATACGGCAAACCGCCCCGCCCGCTGAAGAAAAGCGGCGGGTGACGGCAGGTCCTGGGTCTTGAAAAAATGCGTTTCCTCTGCTATAACATTCAGGTCAATATAAGGGTCTTGGCGATGGTCACTTAACCAGTCTCCAGACCTTTGGATTTTTTTGTTGCGGATCGCCTGGAGGATATATGGCTTCCGAAGAAGAAGAAGAGCAAGAAAGCGGCGCCGAAGAGTCTTCCGAGAAAAAGACCAAAAGCTACTGGTGGCTGTCGCTGGTCTTTATTTTCCTTTTACTGGCCGGCGGCGGCTATTACGCGCTTACCACGGTGAGCCAGTCGGCCCACCAGTTGGCGGGGGGAGACAGCTACGGACAGCTTTCGGCCAATAACGCCGTTTACAGCGGCAAGGCCGGCACGCAGCAAGGCGACGATTTTTTCGCCGCGGACGAGCTTGAGCCCGCGGAGGCCGCCGGAGCCGCCGCGGCCGAAGCCGGCACCGATAAGATGAAGGCTTCGGGCGGCTGGAAACTTTCAGGCCGGGACACGGCCGCGGGAGTTTCCGCGCCCGCGGTTTCCGGCGCCGGCGAAGACGAGACCGAAGCCGGGAACGCCGCGCCTTCGCGCGACGGGGAAACCCTCGAGGCCAGGCTGCAGGCCAAAGCGCAGGGGCCGCGGTCAGGGCCCGGCGCGCAGGCGTTCAGGACTTCGGTCAACAGTCATTCCGAGGCTTTTAAGGACGGCGGCCCGGCCGCCGGCAAACCCTCCGTTCAGCGCGAGACCAGCGCCGCCGCACCGAAAAAAGCCGCGAAAGGCGGCGTGCTGGACGCTCTTAAAGGGGCTTTCCGCGCCTCGTTCTACGGCGCCCGCATAGCCTCGCACGACTCCGCCAAGAGCTGGATCGCCAGGTCTTTCGACGCCTCGCCCGAGGCTTCCATGGCCATTGAATACGACGAAAAAATGCGCGCCAAGCTGGACCGGATAGACCCTAACTCCATCCCTAAATTCCTGCGCGAGCAGGACGTCAGCGCGGCCGAGGCGAAGACCCTGGCCACTTCCGAGGTGGGCAAACCGCAGCTGGACGTGGAGGGCACCAAGGAAGCTTTGAAGAACGACAAGGATTACCAGGCCAAGAAGCTGGCCAAGGACATGGCCGCGGGCGCCATCAACCCCATGGGCGGGATGTTCGAGAACAAAAACGACCGCAACGGCGGCGAGGAAGAGGAAGGGGGCGAGAACCGCAACGGCGGCGCCGGCTTTACCGGCTTCGCCAGCCCCGAGGATGAAGCCGCTTTCGGGCAGGTGCAGCTGGACGATTATATCTCCACCAACGGCTACGGCGCCGAATGCGGCTGCACGGCCGCGGCGCCCTGCTGCTGCATGCCGGAGAACACCGCTACCAGCAATTGCCCCATGTACGGGCCTTTCCTGCCCAATGACCCCTGCGGCGGGTATACCACCGGGCTTACGGGGGATTTTACGCCCAACACCAGCGGCATGCTGCCGGCTTAACGGGACACACAACATGAATAAACTGCGCCTGCCGTTATTTTTCCTGCTCGCCGCCGCCGCCTGTTCAGACAAAAGCCTTTATAACGACGCCGCAAAGGCGTTCGAAAGGCACAGCTACCAGCAGCATTCCCCCGGGAAAGTAAGGGAGCTGCTGGAGACCAAAGGTTTTTCCGGGCTGACCGTCCTGGACAGCCGCGCCCTGCTTATAAAAGCGAAACGCCAAGTGCGGCAGAAGCCGCCGAGATCCGAAGTTTCCTCCGGCCTGCTGGCCGGCTACAGGAACGGCGCGGTTTACGTGTTCAAAGTTTTTCAGAACTCTCCCGCCGCGGCGGCGGGGCTTAAAGACGGCGACAGGATAGTGGAAATAGACGGCGTGAAAGCTTCTCCCCAGGCCGTGGCCGAGCGCATGGACGCGGGGTTCGGGTTCAGCCTGAAAACGGAGCGGCGCCTGGCAAAAGGGGCCGCGCTGGCGGACGCGGCGGTCAAAAGGGAAGCGTTCTTTTTTCCGCTGATCTTCGGTTTTTACGAGCCTGGCTCAGAAACCGCCTACGTGAAGATCGGCATGTTCGTGCAGGGCTCCAGCGCCACCGTGATCTCCGGCCTGGAGGCCCTGACCGGCCTGGGGGCCAAAAAGATCGTGTTCGACCTGCGGGGCAGCGGCGGGGGCATGCCCGAAGAGGCTGCCGGGCTGCTGGCGGCTTTCGCGCCCAGGGCCGGCGCCGTCCTGGAGATAAAATCCAGGCATCCCGGCTATTGCCGCAATTTCGAGGCGCGCGGCCGGGGCCGGTTCGCCGGGCTGAAGACCGCGGTGCTGATAGACGGCGCGACGGCCATGGCCGCTGAAATTTTCGCCCAGTCTCTCAGGGAGCTGGCGGGCGCGCGGCTGGTGGGCGGGCCTACTCTGGGCAGCGTGTCCGTGATCAGGACCTTCCGGCTGGGCCGGGGCACCAAAGGCCTGGAACTGTCCGTGGCCAGGCTGTTCCCGCCTTCGGGGCTGGACCTGGAAGGCGGCGGCGCGGCGCCTGATTTCCAACTGGAGCTTACCAGAGCCCAGGAGAAAGAGATCCGCGAGGAATGGGGCGCTTCCAGCGAACTGGCCCTGCTGGGCGACCGGGCTTACGGCAAAGCGCTGGAAATTTTAAGCAAGTGAGCTTCTCAATCCGTTGCATCGTTTAGAAGGAGAGACTTATGACAAAATACTGGTTTTTAATGGCGGCCCTGCTGCTGGGAGCCGGGCCCTGCGCCGCGCAATTCAAGGACGGAGCCGCTGCGAAAGCCGCGCTGGGCGGGAAAACCGCGAAAGAAAGGCTGGCGGCCATCCAATACCTGGGCGCGCAGCGCTCCGAGGACGCCACAGCCGCGCTGACGGCCCATTTCTCCTCGGAAAAAGACGCTTACCTGCGGGTGCAGATAGTGGACGGCCTTAACGTGGCCGGTTCAACCTGGGCCTACGTCTGCGCCGAGAAAGCGGCCGCCGACGCCAACCCCGCCGTAAGGCAGGCCGCCGCCATGGTCCTGGCCCAGAAGTCCGGCGACAAGGCCGCCGATAAAATCCTCAAGGCCCTGGCCGCCGACGCCGCCGAGCCCGTGCGCCTGGCCGTGGTGGGCTCGCTTACTTCTCAGCCCGGCCCTTCCTCGGCGGAGATCATAGGCGGAGTGCTGGCCGACCGCAAGGCCACGCTTAAAGCGCGCCGCGCCGCCGCCGGCGCCCTCGCCGGGATGAAGATTCCCGCGGCCGACGAACAGCTGCTCAGGCATTTGTCCGACGCCGACCCTCAGATAAAGGCCGCAGCGGTTTCCCGCAGGCCTTCGAAGAAAAAACCGGCCAAAAAAGAATGATAGCCATAGGGGCGGCGAGGTTCCTCGACCGCTACGCCGGGTTTTGGGGCTGCGCCCTGCTTTCCGCTTTCAGCCGCCGCCGCGGTCGGCCCCTGCCGGGGCAGCCGGAAAAAATACTGGTGCTCAAATTCTGGGAGGGCGGGCTCATAGTCATGGGCGCGCCCTGGTACCGCGCGCTCAGGCGCCGCTACCCGGCGGCCAAAATAGATTTCCTTACGCTGGACGTTAACGCGCAGATCGCCGGCATGGTGGGGGCGGCGGACCGGATAATCCCGCTGCGCGTAAGCGGCGGGCTGGCGGTTTTCTTCGCGGACCTGCTGCGCGTCCTGCCCGCGCTGCGCGCGGAAAAATACGCGCTGCTGCTGGACCTGGAGTTCCTCAGCCGGTTTTCCTCCATCCTTACGGCGCTTACCGGCGCGGCCTGCGCGGCCGGGTTCGCCAGGCAGGGCTCCTGGCGCGGGAATTTCTACGACATAGAGGTACCGCTGCGCCTCGAGCGGCACATGACCGGCAATTACGCGGAATTCTTCGCCGCCGCCGGCGTCACGGCGGGGTCGCAGGACAGCGGCCCGCTGGCGTCCTCGCCGGACGTCCCCGGGGCCCCGGGGCCCGGCGTCCCGTATATAGTGCTGAACTTTGACCGCAAGGACCTCATGCCGGAGCGGGCCTGGCCGCGCGAATATTACGAAGCGGTGCTGGAACACACGCTGGCCGGGGGAAAATATAAAGCCGTGGTGATAAGTCAGCGCCTGGCGGAACTGCCGCCCCGCCCGGGCCTGGTTAATCTTTCCGGCATGCTGGACTACCGCCAGCTGGCCGGTCTTTTCAGCCGGGCCGCCCTTTTCGTCACTCACGACAGCGGCCCACTTCACATTGCGGCGGCCATGGGCTGCCCTACAGTTTCGATCTTCGGTCCCGAAAGCCCGTCCGGCTACGCGCCGCTGGGGCCCCGGCATAAAGCGCTGTACCTCGGCCTGCCCTGCAGCCCCTGCGTGGACGCCCTGAAGGGCAAAGAGCTGAACTGCGTGCGGCGCGGCAACGACTGCGTCACCGGCATCACCCCCGCCATGGTCATAAAAGCCATGGAGGAAATGCTGGACCCGGAGGTTCAACTTCCGTGAGACTGGCGCTGGTATTTAATCCTTTTTCTTATAAGAACCACGAGGAGAATCTCCGCGTGGTGCAGCGCTATTTCGGCCTGTTCCCGCCGCTGTCCATGAGCTGGGTGGCTTCCATAGCCCGCGCGGCCGGCCACGAGGTGATATTGATAGACGCGCGCACGCTGCGCCTGACCATGCCGGAGGTGGCCGCCGCGCTCAAGAAATTCAGGCCGGACGTGCTGGGCGCCATGATGACCACCTACATGTTCCCGGAGACCCTTTCCTGGCTGAAATACCTGCGGGGGGAACTGCATGCTGCCGGCATTAAGTGCAAAGTGCTGGCGGGCGGCTATAACCTGCGCGTTTATCCCAACGAATCCGTCAGCCACCCGGAAATAGATTTCGGCTGCGTCGAGCACGCATACTACACCATCCCCGCGCTGTTTGCCGCTTTGGAAAAGGGCGAAACGGACCTTTCGGCGGTGCCCGGCCTGGCCTGGAAGCGCGGAGCGGAGATCGTGGTGAACCCCCACCCGCAAAAAATAAATTTCGACCTGTTCCCCAACCCCGCGCGCGACCTGCTCCCGAACGACCTGTACGCGGAATTTCCGACGCGCCGCAAGAATTTTACGGCCATGGTCACCTCGCTGGGCTGCCCTTTCAGCTGCTCTTTCTGCGAGGCGGGCGGCTGCGAGTACAACCCGCGTTCCCCGGCCACCGTGGTGGCCGAAATGAAGGAATGCGTGCAGCGCCACGGAGTGCGCGAAATAGACATTTTCGACTACGAGTTTACCGGCGCCCGGCAGCGCGTGCTGGATATCTGCGAAGGCATAAAAAAAGAAAGGCTGGACATAAACTGGGCCTGCCGCTCCCGCGTGGACACCGCCGATCCCGAATTGCTGAAAGCCATGTACTCGGCAGGCTGCCGGCGCATCTATTGGGGCATAGAGAGCGGTTCGCAGGCCACCCTGGATTCGCTTAAAAAAGGCATAAAGCTGGAGCAGATAGTGGAGACCATGCGCGCTTCCCGCCGCGCCGGGCTTGAGAACCTGGGTTTTTTCCTGGTAGGCGTCCCCGGCGAGACCAAAGAAACCGTGCGCCAGACAGTGGCGTTCGCCAAGAAACTGGACCTGGATTACGTGCAGTTCTCCAAACTGCTGGCCAAGCCTTTAACCCCGCTTTGGAAGGACATGGTGGCCGCTACCGGCAAGGATTACTGGAAAGACTGGATACTGGGTAAAGAAATTGACCGCGAACTGCCCCGCCCCTGGCTGAAGGACCTGAACAACGCCGAAGTGGACGCGCTGGCCCGCTGGGCCTACATAAGCTACCACGCCCGGCCCCTTTTCCTGCTGCGCCATGCTCTCAAATGCCAGTCTTTGCCTGAATTCCTGAGAAAAACCTCCGCCTTCCTGGCCATGCTGTTCTCCAAAGGCGGGGGCCGCTTCCTGGCCTACCCGGAAAACATCTTTAAAGTCCTGCGGGGCCGGTTGAAGTGGAAGGCTGAAAATCGAGAATGAAAATAGTCTTCGCATATAAAGGGCGGTACTGGGTACGCGACACGCGCACCCTGGAGATCCTCTCCGCCATGGCCAAAGCCGCCGGTCATGAGACCTGCCTTGCCTACGACCCTGATCTCTTCGGCGTTTCGGACAACGTGCTCAGCCTGCCCCGGCTCAACCGCCTGCTGTTCAACCCCGAAGCCGCCGTCAGGAAGGCCGCCGCCTCGGGCGCCGACTGGGTAGTGCTGCTGGAAAACCTGACCAACCGTTCCTGGCTGGAAAATTTCATAAAAACCCTGAGTTCTTCCGCCTTTAAAGGAAAAACCACGGTGATCTCCTATCGAGGCGAGGCCTCCTATCGAGGCCTCGCCTCGATAGAGCTGTTGGGGGAGCCGGAGAGGGGGTTTGGGGAGTTTTTAAAGGCGCTGAAGGGGGCTGTGCCTGAAATAATAAAGGCGGAGGGGCTGGCCGACCTGGACGGCCTGCCGCTGCCCGACCTGGACCTGTTCTCGCCGTACGAGAATTTCAGTCTTAGCTACATGGCCTACGCGGGCAAAGGCTGCTCGGGCGCGTGCTCTTATTGTGAAGAGCCGTTTTACAGGCAGGCCTACGGCGCAGGCTACGCGCGGCTGCGCCGGCCGGCGCGGGTAGCGGAAGAGCTGTCCCTGGTTAAAAAGCGGTTCAAGACCAGGGAGATAACGTTTAAAGATTCCGTTTTTACCGCGGATAAAGCCTGGCTGCGGGAGTTCCTGCCGTTCTACAAAGCCGCGGTAGGGCTGCCTTTTAAATGTTTCGGCCGGCCGGACGCTTTCGACGCCGAAACCGCCGCCATGCTGAAAGAGGCCGGTTGCTACTGCGTGGAATTCGGCCTGCAGACCTTTAATAAAAAACTGCGCTCCGCCGTGCTCAAGCGGCCGGAAAGCCTCGAGGCCGTAAAAAAAGCTTTCGCCGCCTGCGGCGCCGCCGGCCTGCCCTATGACGCCGACTATATTTTCGGCCTGCCTGGCGAAACTGAGGCCGATCACCTCGAGGCCGCGCTTGAATTTTCCAGGCTCAAAGGCCTGAACCGCATCAAATGCCATAACCTGGTCTACTATAAAGGCCTGGGCATAACCGATTACGCCCTGAAGGAAGGCCTGGCGGATGAAAATGCGCTGTCCGGGGGGGATTTTTTCAGCGGCGACCGTTCCGCTCCCGCCATGCGCCCGGCGAACGCGGCTTTTTGCAGGCTATTTAAACTTTACGGCCTGCTGGGCAGCGCGGTCACGGGGTTTGCCGCCAATTCCGGGCTGTGGCGCGCTTTCCGTTTTATTCCCGGTCCGCTGCTCAAACCCCTGGAACTGCTGTCCGGTCTGCTGCGCGGCGACCGCCGTTTCCTGGTATACCTGCGGGCCTACCCGGCAAGGATATTCTTTAATACCGGGAGCCGTCCTGCCGTTTTTTCGGGCGGAAACCGGGCTTTTTTACACAAAACCATGGCCGTAATCTTGTCGGTGCTGGCGGCCCTAGCCCTTGCGGAGCTCGGCCTGCGGCTGGCCGGTCCGGGACCGCGCAGGTTCAACGACAGCATGCGGTATTATTCCAATCCACGCGGCTATTATGAACCGGTGGCCGTGGACGGGGTCAGAACGGTTTACGGCCTTCACTACAATATGACCAAAGAAGGTTTCCGGCTGCCGGACGGCGTGGCCGGCTGGAGCGCCGTACGCGATGTCCGTCCTGCCGAGATACTGCTGCTGGGCGATTCTTTTACTTTCGGCCGCGGGGTGCGCTACTCCGACACTTATGCCGCCAGGCTTGAGAAAATACTGGCTTCCCGGCGGCCCGCATGGCGGGTCCGCAATGCGGGGGCGGTAGGGCTCAACGTGGGGGAAATAGGGCGCGTCTATGCGCATGAAGCCTCCGGCCGGAAATATAAACTGGCGATATATGGTTTTGTGCTCAACGATTTCGGCCTTGAGGTCGAAGGCGGCCGGGCCGGGTCGGATTTCATAGACCAGAATAACGCGGCGCCGGCCGCCCGCGGCCTGCGCGCCTATTCCGCGCTGCTGGACCTTTTTTTCAGGGCCGCAGACCGGCGGCGGCTGACCAGGCAGACGGTAAAAGCGTACCAGGAGGCCTTCCTGGGGCCCGGGGCCGAGGCGAAATACGCCGTTCTGAGGCGCCTTAACGCCAGGGTAAAGGCGGACGGCGGAAAACTAGTGATCATGGTGTTCCCGCTGATCTATAATTTCAGCGATTATCCGTTCAGGGAGATACACGCTTCGCTGCTGGCTTTTTGCGGCAGGGAGGGCATAGCCTGCCTGGACCTGCTGCCGGCCTTTTCCCGCTACCGGGACAGGGACCTGTGGGCCGCCCCCACCGACCAGCATCCCAATGAGATCGCCCACCGCCTGGCGGCTGAAAGCCTGGCGGAATTCCTTGACGCCAACTCATTGGGGCCGCAGCGCCTTTCCCCGGAGCGTATTTAACATGACGGGGCGGGTAAGAATTATACAAGCGCACCCGCTGCTTACGGCCGCGTTCTTTGTTTTCTTCGCCGTCTACGCCGGCTCTCTGAACAATGGTTTTCACCGCGACGACTTCCCGCATATAGTGAGCAACGCGTTCATCAGGGACCTTTCCTCTTTGCCTAAACTGGCCTCAAGGGATTATTTCCAGCTTAACGGTTCCGTGGCCTACAGGCCCGCGGTTGCCGCCGTCCGCTGCCTGGAGTACAAGGTTTTCGGGCTGAACCCGGTGCTATGGCGCCTTTTCAACCTGCTGCTCCATGCCGTTAACGCCGCCCTGCTCTGCTGGATCTTCCTGCGGGTTTCCGGGCTGCCGGCCGCCGCGGCGGCGGGGGCGGCGCTGTTCCTTCTTCACCCGGCCCACACGGAAACGCTGAATTATGTCTCTAACGGGCAATGCGACCTGCTCTGCCTGTTCTTCCTTTGTGTCTCTTTTATGGCTTATTTAAAAGAGAGTAGGCCGGTATCATTATCTTTATTCTGCCTGGCGCTGCTTTCAAAGGAAATGGCCGCCGCTTTCCCTTTAATACTGGCCGTTTATGCCTGGTTTTACGGAGACCTGCGAAAAAAGTGGGAAGTTCCGGCCTGCGGCGCGGCGCTGGCGCTGCTTTTTATCATTTGGCGGCTGGTCTATTTTAAGGCCGGCCCCGGTTTTATAGATAATGTGCAGGCCGAGGCCGCTTTTGGTTTTTCAGCGGGCGGGCTGGCTTCAGCGGCGGGCAGGTTCCCGCTTTTGATCGTTTACTACCTGAAGCTGCTGCTTTGGCCCTCCGTCCTCAGCGTAGAGCTGGACCGTCTGCTGCCGGAGGCGGGGTTTTTTTCCGGGTTGAACCTGACTTTGGCCTGGCTGCTGGCCGCAAGCCTGGCCGCCGCGGCGTTCTTTTACCGCAGGAACAGGGCTTACGTTATTTTGTTTATCTGTTTTGCCCTGGCACTGCTGCCCGTAGCCGGCCTGGCGCCGCTTACCAGCCTGGTGCAGGAGCATTTTGTCTATATCCCGTCCGTCTTTTTCTGCTTTTCAGCCGGGCTGGTCTTCGCGAAAGCCGGTGAGGGAAAATGGCGTACGGCCGCTATTGCCGCGGCCTGCCTGGTGCTGGCGCTTTCGGCCGGCAGGATATGGGCCCGGAACGCCGACTGGAAGACCCCGCTGGCCCTGGCCCAAAGCGATCTCAGGAACTTTCCCGGATCCGGCACGGCGCTGTTAAACCTGGCCCTGCAGAAAAGGGCGGCTGGCGACCAGGACGGCGCCCTGGCCTTGTGCAGCGAAGCGGCAGAGAAAGGGGCGGCGGGAGGGGAAGTCTATTTCCTGATGGCCGAGCTCTACCTGCGCGGAGGGGCCGCGGACAAGGCTGTGCGGGCCGCGCGGCTGGGGCTTGAAAAAGATCCTCAAAAACCTGACGCCCTGGTGAACGCGGCCAGGGTCTACGCCGGGGCCGGACTGCTGCCGGAGGCCCTGAAAACGGCCAGGGAAGCGGCGCGCAGGTTCCCTTATTTTGAGCCGGCTTTCAGCGCGCTGGGTGAAATACTGCTGCTTAAAAAAGAGCCGCTGGAGGCCCGGGCAATGTTCGCGGAGGCGGTCAGGCTGAACAGCCGTTCCCCGGCAGCGCGCAGGCTGGAAGAACTTGACCGCGCGGCTGCCGGCGCGCGCTGATATTTAATACAATCATTTAAGTAAATATGAAAAACCGGTATATTCTGCTGGCCGTCCTGTCCGCGCTGCTCTACCTGCCTTCCGTCTTCGGCGGGTTCATGTGGGACGACGAGGACATAATCACCGGCGACTACGTGGTGCACAGCGCGGCCAACGCCGGCAAAGTGTTCACCCCGGAATACTGGAAAAGGGATTTCCCCGGGGCCGAAAGCCGCTACCGGCCCATGCGCTCGCTGCTCCTGATGGGCGAATGGAAAGTTTTCGGCCGGAATCCCGCCGGCTATCACGCGGTAAATATCGCGCTGAACGCCGCGGCCGCCTGCCTGGCGCTCTGGCTGTCCTTCCTGCTGTTCAAGGACCCGGACAAAGCCTTCATTTCCGCCCTTATCTTCGCGCTGCATCCGGCGCACGTGGAATCAGTGGCGTGGCTGAAGAACGTTACCGATATCCTGATGTTCATTTTTGCGGCCCTGGCGGCCGGCTTCTTTATAAAGGGGGCCGAGGAAGGGGAAAAAAAGCCGCTTAAGCTGGCGGCGGCTTTGGGGTTCTTCATACTGGCTCTGACAGCCAAAGAGAACGCCGTAATGCTGCCGGCGCTGCTCTTCAGCTGGCTTGTGCTTTTAAGCGGCTTCAGCCTTAAAGACGCTTTTAAGAAAACGGCGCTTATATGGGTTCTGGGGGCGGGTTTCCTGTTTTTTGCCGTTTATTTCCTGCGCCGTTCACCGGCAATGCCGGCTTTTGAATTCAAGAATACGCTGCTGGCTTTGGCGCAGTATTCCAGGCTGCTCTTTCTGCCTTTCGACCTGAACGCCGACAGGGGCCTGGTGACCCTGTTTGACGCGGCCGGGCCGCTGCTGCTGGCGGGCCTGCTGTCTTATGCCCTGCGCGCCAGGGACAAGGCCGCGCTTTACCCGGTGATCTGGATGCTCCTGTGCCTTTTGCCTTTCCTGGACACGCGTTTTGTGACCGGAAGACCCATAGCGGAGCAGCGGTTGTATATGGCTACCCTGGGGCTTGGTTTCGCCTGCGGGGCCCTGTACAGGCCCGAAAGGCTCAGACAGTATTCTTTCGCCGTTTTGGCCCTGGTTTTCGGTGGCTTTTCCCTGGCCAGGAATTTCGACTGGATAGACCCGGTACGGTTCTGGGAAAATACCGTAAAAGCCTCGCCGGCTTCGGCCCGCGCCCGCAGCAACCTGGGGGTTTCCTACGAACGCGCGCGCCGGTTCAGCGACGCCGCCAAACAATATGAGATAGCTGTGAACCTGGCGCCCCAGGAAGGGGCTCCCTACCTCAATATGGCGGACCTGCTTTACAAGGCAGGCCGCTTCAAAGAGGCCGAAGGCATCTATGCCCAGGTCTACGCCAGAAAACCGGACAGCACCAGGGCGGCGCTGGGGCTTATGCGGCTAAAGCTGGATTCGGGCAGATCGGAAGAAGCGCTGGCGCTGGGAGAGGCGCTGCTGCTTGCCGACCCCCGGAACATAGAGGCGGTAAATTCCATGGGAGTGGTTTATACGGCGCTGGGACGTGAAGTCGACGCCCGCGCGGCCTTTGAGCGGGCCATAGCCGCCAACCCGGAATACGCCGACGCCTATTATAACCTGGCAGGCCTTTTCCACGGGGCAGGCAAGACGGATCAGGCCGCGCGCGCCTACGAGGAAGTGCTGAAGGTACAGCCGGCCCACCCGGACGCCCTCAATAACCTGGCAATATTAAGCGACCTGGCCGGTAACGAAGCGCGGGCCATAGAACTTTTCAAAAGGGCGGAAGCCGCGGCCCCCGGTTTTTACCAGGCCTCTTATAACTTGGGCTGGATCTATTACCGAAAAAAGATGTACCTTGAGGCGCTTTCGCAGTTTACCAGGGTGCTGGCCGCCAATCCCGGCCACGCCCATGCCCAGAAAAAAGCCGACGAGATCCGGAAACTAATGAATGAAGATCACGGAAAATAAAGTTCTGTGCGCGGCTCTGGTCTTCCTGGCCGCCTTTTTCGCTTACGCCAACTCTGTAAATCCCACTTTTCATTGGGAGGACGAGTATCTGGTCAGGGACAATGTGCATATAAGGCGGCTGACCAACCTGCCCGCCTTTTTCCGCCCCGGCTATATAAACGTGTATGAATCCGGGGCGGGCCACAGGTACAGGCCGCTGCGCACGGTAACGCTGGCGCTGGATTACGCGCTCTGGAAGGGGGACCCGCGCGGCTACCACCTCAGCAACGTGCTGCTGAACTGCGGCGCGGCGCTGATGTTCTGGCTTTTCTGCCTGGCCCTGACCGGCAACGGGCTGCTGGCGCTGCTGGCCGGGCTGCTGTTCGCGCTGCACCCGGCCCACGCGGAGTCCGTGGCCTGGGTTAAGAACCGTTCCGACATACTTTGCGCGCTGTTCTACTTCGCCTCGGCCGCGGCTTTCGCTTTTTATGCCCGGCACGGCAAAAAAACCGCGCTGGCCGCCTCGGTCCTGCTGGCGGCGCCGGCTTTCCTGGCCAAGGAAATGGCCCTTACCCTGCCTTTTGCGCTGGCCCTGGCGCTGGTCTACTCCAACCTGGAGGCCGGCAAGGACTGGAAGGAAAAATGGGAGGCTCTTGTGCCGTTCTTCGCCTTGCTGGCCGCCTATGTGGTTTTCAGGGAAACCGCCATGGCCGGCGGCCCGGCCGCGATCGGCGCGGGGGCGGCCCCGCTGGCGCGCGCGCAGCTGCTGGCCGTGACGGCCGGGGAATACCTGAAGACGCTGCTGTGGCCGGTCACGCTTTCAATAGACAGGGCGCTGCCGTCCGGAGGCGCCGCGGCGCTGCAATACGGCCTGGCGGCCGTTTTTATTGCCGGGGTTCCCGGCCTGTGGTTCTCTGGCCGGCGCAGGGGCGCCTTCTGGCTGCTGCTTTTCTGGGTGCTGTACGTGCCAATCTCCAACCTGGTGCTTATAGAGGGGCGGCCTTTCGCGGAGCAGCGCCTTTACCTGCCTTCGGCCGCTTTCTGCGCCTTTATAGCCTGGGCGCTGACCGAGCTGCCCCGGCCCGGCTCCCGCCTGGCGCGTGCCTCCCTCGGTTTCGCCTTGGCGTTGGGCCTTTTCTGGGGCGCCAGGGGGGCTTACCGCAACCTGGACTGGAAGAGCGAGGTCGGGTTGTGGCAGAAGACGGCGGCCTCAAGCCCGTCGGCGCGCGTTTACAATAACCTGGCCGTGGCGCTGCTGAGGGAGAACCGCTATGAAGAGGGCATCAGGAACGCGCAGGAGAGCCTGCGCCTGGACCCGGCTTTTGTGGACGCGTGGAATACGCTGGGCGCTGGCTACCATGATCTGAAACTGTATGACAGGAGCATTTCGGCTTTTGAAAAGGCCGTTTATTTCTCCGACGGGCGGGCCTATAAGTCGGTGATGAACCTGGCCGCGCTGTACAGCCTGAAAGGGCGCTGGCAGGAGGCGCTGGCCGCCTATCAAAGCGTGCTGAAGACGGCCCCCTGGATGGACGCCGCCTACTATAACATGGGCCTGGCGCTGGCCCAGCAGAAGCGGCCGGACGAGGCTTTGCGCGCCTTCTCAGAGGCTTTGGCGCTGAACCCCTACAATGCGCAGGCTTACCTGATGATGGGCCGCATCCTGGACGAGAAAGGAGATAGAGCCGGCGCCGCGCGGGTCTATGCCGACCTGCTCAGGATAGAGCCGGGCAACCAGCAGGCCTCGGCGTACCTTCAGGCTAACCCGCCAGGCATTGACTCGTCAAGGGCAACCCCTTGACAAAGCCGGATCTTCTGCTATAATATGATTGCAGCGCGGTGTGGTTGCGGTGCGGTAGTGTTTGGTTGCGGTGCGGTTGCGGTGCCCCGCTCTTTTGGCGCAGCGTAGTGCGGCGTAGTGCGGTTAAGTTGCGGTCGCAGACAGACTCGGTGCGGTGTAGGCTGCGCGGTGCAGGTTGGTGACAGCGTGCGGTGTTTGTCCCAAAAGAGCGGGGCGTTTCTTTAAGTATCCGACAATAGCAAAGCCGGCCAAAGCCGGCGGCGCAAAGCCGAGGGCCCAAGGGGGTTGCCTGGCTGCCGAAGATCAATATGAAAGAGCGGTTCTACGCCCTCTGTTGCATATTTTTAAGTCCCGTTGCGGCTTGCGCCGTAGCGGCTTTTTTATTGGCTGACAGTTTAAAAATAGTTTTCCCGCTTTGTAACCTTTCCGTAACATTATTTATATATTATAATAAGATGGCACTGAACGTCCCGGCAATGGAAGGAGCACTCCTGTCTGGTCGTTCGTCGTCGTTTGTAAAAAACTGAATGGCGCTAAAAGGTAAGGATAAAGCGAAAAGTTTTGCGACCCGGCTGGCCCGGGCCGCGGCGCTTTGCTTTTTCTCCCTGACCGCGCTGCTGCTCCCCCAGGCCGAACTTTACGCCGCCGACTACGAATGGGGCGTGAAATACGCCATGTACGAGCTGCACGGCCGCAACTGGGGGTCCACGGCCGCCAGGACCACCATAGCTTTCCGCTTCACGGCCAAATACGACGGCACCGTGGACGAAATGAACATGATAGTGGGCCGCGCCCCCAACGCCAACCAGTCCATGCGCATCGGCCTGGCCTCCTCCCTGGGCGCCAACGCCGGGGCCCAGACCTTCCTGGCCTACGCGGACGTGAACCAGACCGGCGGCAATTCCGGCTACGCCTACTGGCAGGTGCAGGCCACCAGCGGCACCCCGGTAAACGCCGGCCAGGACTATTACCTGATCATGCGCCCTAACGCCATGACCAGCAACTCGGCCCTTCAGGCCGGCACGATGTTCGGCTATTCCAACGCCGACACGAAGGACGCGGCCGGCACCAACCTTATCTATCCTGACGGCGTTGCTGACAATAACCTGCAGGTCTATTACTCGAGGAGCAGCGTGGAGCCCTTCTCCCAGGTGCCCAACGCCATGCCCACCTTCGTCATCCGTTACGCCAACGAGGGGGCGGGCAACAGGTACCAGGGGCAGCCCTATGGCGCCTTCCCCGTCAGTTCCGACGAAGCCCTGTCGACGGCAGAAGGCGGTATAAACACCGCCGTGCCCAGCTCTCTGGCGAACGTGCTGACCACCGAGAGCAATATTTACGGCTGGCGGGGCGTGGGCTATTACTTCACCGCCGACGCCGCTACCAGGAACATCGTAAAGGCCAAGATCTTCCTGCAGAAAGTGGGCACCCCGGTGGACAAACTGAATGTGAGGGTGATCCGCGCCGCGCCTCCTTACGCGGTGGTCCTGGACACCACCGTTTACGCCGGGGCGGCGGACATCACCACTACCTGGGGCTGGCAGCCGGCGGCCGGCAAATCGTTCCCGGGCGGCGTCTTTACCCCGGGGCTTTCCTATTACGTCTATTTCTTCTCCAGCGGCAGCCTTAACGGCAACCACTACCGCGTTTCGCTGATGGACCCCAAGGACTACGGCGGCGCCACGGCCGCCGGCGCCAACCTGGTCACCGCCAACGGCACGGCCGACTATTACGTGGCCAACGCGGACGTCAGGAATTTCGCCGGCTTCGCCCGTCCTTACGCCAATACCTACGGCGACATCCCCATAGCGCTTACCTGCGACAACGACCCGCCCGAAGTGGTGGTCACGCAGCCGCTCAATAACTCGGCGCGCAAGCTCATGGCGCTGATAGAGGGCACGGCCTATGATAATTATTACATCAGGGCCGGCGGCGTGCAGGTCTCCATCAAGAACATCACCACCACCAAGGTCTGGGACGGCGCCGGCTGGGTGGACGGCGAAGTTAACTGGCGTCCGACCACCGCCTTCTCGCCCAGCGAAGGGGCCGTCATCAACTGGTCCTACCCGATGACCTGGGTGCACAACAATAAGTACGAGATCAATACCAAGGTTGTGGACAGCGTGGGCAACTACGAAGGCAGCTGGTCTACCACCACTTTCTTCTTCGACGAGTACAAGCCTCCGCCCAACGAAGTGCCCGATTCCACCATGACCTTCCCGTCCAACGGCATCTTCGTCAGCGCGCTCGACACTATCAGTGGCGTCGCGACCGACAACTCGCCCAACGGCAGGATCAGCCTGGTGAAGTGGATGATGTGGAAACTCGGCTCCTACTGGGGCGACGACAAGCTGTGGCACGCGGGCCTGCCGCCGGCCAACGTGGATACCACGTGGCTTAACTCCGACGACGGCTCCGGCTCCTACACGGTGACCTGGCATGAGTACTTCGGCAGCGGCCAGATCCCGGACCCCGGCCAGATGGACACCGGCACCACCTATTATATAGCCGCCAGGGCCGAGGACAGCGTGGTGGGCCCGACCGGCGCTTACGATAAGAACAAGGAAGTGGTGCGGTCCACGTTCACTTTCTACTGGGACGCGGTGCCGCCCACCTCGGCCATCACCTACCCGCAGAACAGCGGCGTGGCCGGCACCTCCCCCGTTTTCTACGGCACTTATTTCGACCAGCACGCCGGGATGTCCCCGGCCAGGGGCGCCGCCGTCAAGGTAAAACTTTACGACAAGACCGCCCAGCTCTGGTATCACGCCACCGGCTGGGACCCGGACGAGCCCACCCTCCTGGAGATGCCCGAAGCCGCCGTCTGGGCTTCTTCCTGGACTTATTCCCCGCCGTCCGGGCTGACCGGGGCTCACGAGTACCTGCTGGTGTCGATAGCCAAGGACGCCACGCAGCCCGGCAATTACCAGAGCAGTTTCGTCCTGGGTACTTCTTCCAATAACTTCGTCTGCGATAACCTGAACCCCGTCACTTCCATAGGCGTCCCCAACACGTCTTTCCGCAACCAGCTGGTCTCCATATCGGGCGCGGCGCAGGATTACCCGCAGCCCGGGCAGCTGAGCCGGGTGGAGATAGAGATAGTTCACCCGGCCGACACCCCGGCTTTCGCCTGGTCCGGCACGGCCTGGCTGCCCATTGTCGAGGATAATTTCAGCACCTATACTTATGTTTCAGGCGGCTACCCGACCTGGTCGTATACCCCCGTGGGCATAGGCTGGACCGAAAGCATCAAGTACCGCGTAAGGGCCAGGGCGCGCGATAACATAGGCAATATAGACCCGCTGTTCACGCTGGGTGTCAACGAGCGCCAGTTCCGCTATGACGTCTCCTTCCCTACCACAGCGGTCAATGTGCTGGTAGAGGACGGCGTGGAGCTGGCCACCCAGACGGTAAACAAGCTGCACGACCTTACCGAGATCAAAGGGTACTACCAGGATTATCCCCCGGCTTCGGACGGCAGCTGGGGCGGTATTAACGTGTTCATAGAGAAAATAGACGGCAAGCCGCTGGGCGATCCTTTCTGCTGGGACGGGGCCAACGGTTTCTGGCGTTCCGACGTCTGTCCCGTGAAGAACGCGGGCGTGACGGGCTGGTATTTTGACGCTTCGGACATTACGTGGGCTACGGGCACGGCGAGGACCGACCCGCTGGACCCGCTGACCAGCTACTCAGCCTGGTCCAACGGCGGCGTTTTCCGCATACGCACCGAAGGCCGCGACACGGCGGTACCGGGCAATACTTTGCAGATGGCCGGCAACCGGGAAAAGATCGGCGTTTACGCCGACCTGCCCTACATAGACCTGACTTACGACCCAAAAAAGCCGACGTCGAAACTGACCAATGTCCCCGCTAACGGCTACGCCAATACGCTGCCGGTGTTGGAGGGTACGGCCAGCGACCGGGATACCACGGTGAACTACGTCCCCCGCATAGCCGGGGTGAAACTGCATATTTTCGACCTGAGCAATACTAAAACCTTCAACAAGAACACGCTGGAGTGGGACGAAGACGACGGCGACCTGCTCTTTGACGACGACCACTGGGTGGACGCGGCCTTCGTGGGGTATTCCTCCGGCACCTGGAGCTACAACATAACCGACGCCAAATGGGCGCACGGCAGCACCTACAGGGTCATCCCGAAAACTTTCGACGACTCCGGCAATTACGAAGTGGGCCTGGACACCAGGACTTTCACTTTCGACGTATACCAGCCCATGCCCAGCGAGGCGCCCAGCAGCCTTATCGGGTTCCCCCCGGACGATTACCACGCCAATACCCGCGCTTCCCTGGCGCAGGTCACCGGCACGGCCAAGGACAACCCGCCCATAGGCAAGGTGCTGGGCCTTAAGATAATCATGAAGAGGATAGTGGAAGGAACCACTTCCTACTTCACCGGCGGCACCTGGGCAGCCGGGGATATCCCGGAAAACGCTTCCTCCTGGTACAACGCCACGGCGGTAACCCCGCCTTTCGACACTTCGGCCGAGCCGTACACCTACGCCCTGCCGCCCATAGTCGACGACGACATGTGGGAGCCCAACGTGGTCTATTACCTTTACACCGAGTGCCGCGACTGGGCCGGCAACTACGAGCATGTGCGCACGACGCAGACCTTCGTTTATGAAATAAAGCACCCCACGGCCACCGTAACCTACCCCGTGACCGACGGCTACGTTTCTTCCGGCGGCAAGGTGGAGGGCGTGGCCCTGGACACCTGGCCCGGCAAGGTCAACAATGTTTTTGTGCGCATAAAGCGCAACGTGGACAGCTGGTACTGGGACAGCGCGAACACTACCTGGACCGACGCGGGCGCCCCCGACGTTTGGAACGACGTAAGTCTTCACGGCACCCTCAGCCTCAACAACACCTGGTGGCAGCTGGGCCCGACTACCTGGGAGACGGGCCAGCTCTATACCGTGGACGCCAAAGCGGTGGACAAGGCCGGCAACTGGCAGATCGTCTACTCCACGGCCTTAAGGGTGGCGGCCGACTTCGCCGTGCCTTCCTCCAGCGTGACCTACCCGGCCAACGGGGACGACCTTACCACGGACCTGACGCTGATCTCCGGCTCGGCCTCCGACGCCCTCCCCGGCCGGGTGAACAGGATCCTGTTGTCTTACTACAAGGTGACCGCGCCCGCCGGCTTCTGGGACCGGACCGCCGGCAACTGGTCTTCCGCCGTAGAACTTTTTTACGACGGCACCGTGCTGGTCGGGCAGGATAAATGGCAGGCCACCGGCGCTTCCACCCCTACCTGGGTGACCACCGACGCCGGCGTGGACTACCAGATCTTCGCCAAAGCCGTGGACGCGGCCAATAACGAGGTGGTTAAACCGGGCTCGCCCGCCCTTAACAGCCCGCTGGTGCAGTTCAAGCTGCGCACGCCGCTGCCGCTGTCGTATATCCTGACCCCGGACGGCACGCTGCCGCACTGGAAGCCCAACCCCAGCAATTCCATCGTAGGTACGGCCATCTTCTCCAGCACGGTGCAGCTGCGCATCGTGGATTACGGCGGCGACTTCCTCGTCGGCGGCGGCGACGACCTGGTTTACGACGGGGCGTCCTGGCTGCCGGCCGGCCCGCCCAACGATACCCTGTTCATAGGCGTGCAGAGCTTCGACGGTTCCACCTGGCAGCATACGCTGCCGTCCGCGCACTGGAACGGCAACCGCAAGTACAACGTTAAATCCAAGGCTTGGCTGAACCTCATCCCCGAAAACCCCGGCACCGGCACCGATTTTATTATAGACGCCACCCCTCCCGCCGCGGCCGTTTCCAACCCCGGCCAGGCCTATATGAAGGCGCTGACCGTGCTTGAAGGCGCCGTTTCGGATACCCCGCCCGGCGCCCTCCAGTACACCTATTTCAGGGTAAAACGCCAACTGGAAGAGAAGTTCTGGAACTGGCAGACCTCCACCTTTACCGCCCTCTCGGGCGGGTATACGGACCTGGTCCCGCAGACCGTTATCGGCGGGCTGGCCTCCTATACGACCGACTATTTTGTCAGCGGCGCCGCCTGGGAAGCCAACCAGTCCTACGTGGTGCAGTTCTATTCCACCGACAAGGCCAATAACCTGGGCACGGCCGCGCCCATGCCCTTTACCCTGGATATTTCTTCGCCTTCCTCGGGGCTGGTAGTGCCGCTGGCCGCAAATAAAGGCGGCATAAAGTCCATGCCGTATATCTCGGGCACCGCCTACGACTTCTGGCGCAGCACCGCCGTGGAAGTGGCCGTCCGCCGGCTGAGCGGCACCCAGCGCTGGTATGACGGCGGCGGTTTTAACGTTTCCGGCGCCGTCCCTTACTGGCTGGACGTAAATAATACGGCCGGTTTCCTTTCCCCGGACGCCACTTCCTGGATGTACAGACCGGCCGACCTCGACGGCGACCTGGATACCGGCGGCCTGTACCTTATCCTGTCCAGGGCGCGCGACGTGGCCGTCAACAGCCAGGACCAGTTCACGTCCAATATTTCCTCCATGGTGGTAAAAGTGGACCAGTCGGCCCCGACCTCGCTGATAGTGTACCCGGCCGACGACACGGGCGGGGTCAGCGGGCGCTACAAGCCCGGCGTAGTCGGCCAGGACGATATCCGCGGCACCGCCGCCGACAATCCCGGCGTGAACTACGCCGGCGTCAGCGACGTGAAAGTGCGCCTTTCCTACCTGGAGGGCGTCACCACCTATTACTGGTTCGGCGGGGCTTTCGTCGCCGTAAGTTCGGAGACGGCCTGGCTTAATACCGCCCTGGACGGCTCCTCCGCGCCGCCCTGGATCTGGGAATACACCGGCATGGTGCTCTGGCCCGCGGCGGACAAGGAATACCTGCTGGAAACAAAAGGCAGGGACCTGGCCCGGGACGCGGACGACGGGGTGGGCGGCAACGGCAACGTAGAGGCCTGGCCTTATTCCTCCCGCAGGTTCATCGTGGACGGCACGCCTCCTTCCGTGGTCATCACCACTCCTTCGGCCCTGGCGCTGAAGACCCTGACCCGCATCGACGGCACGGCCGACGCCGCCCTGGCCGGCAACAGGTGGACGGATATCCGCATTTCTACCAACGGCACGGACGGCCTGAAGTACTGGGATGACGCCGCTATTCCTCCCGGCTGGGTCTCCGCGGACCAGACCTGGAACCAGTCGACCACGCTGGGGCCCACTTCCTGGTATTACACCGTAAACCCCGACATGCTCAAGGACGACGTGGTGTACACGGTGTCCGCGCGGGCGCTGGACTACGCCGGCAATTATTCGGTGCTGTTCTCCACCTATATATTTACTTATGACATAACGCAGCCGGCGGTCTCCGTAGTGTTTCCGCTCAACGATACGGCCTATTCGCAGATAAAGATCTCCACGCCGCTGGCCGGCGCCTCGCTGCAGGCCGGCCAGTCTTCGGCCAATACCGGGGTCAGCACGGTGGCGGTGCAGGTAACCGATCTGGACGGCGGGCCCGCCTGCTTTAACGGCGCGGCCTGGGACGTCTGTCCCGCCTGGCTGCCGGCGGGGGGAAATGTCGGTTCCTGGAACTATGCCCGGGCCGCGCTGGGCTTTGCCAACGACCACCGTTACCGGGTGGAGGCGCGCGCCACCGACTTCGCCGGCAACGATTCCTCCGTCGCCTCCCTGTTCTTCCGCTACGACATAGAGAGGCCGACCACTACCCTGACCTACCCGCTGCCCGGCCTTACCACGGGTTTCGCCTACGTTTCCGGCACCGCCAGCGACGAAAGGTTCGGGGTGCATCTCTACGAGGCCAAGCTTTCCAGCTATACGGTGAAAGTGGCCGTCAAGCGCCTGACCGACCCGGCCGGCTGGTGGGACCTCGCCAGCGGCGAATTCGACGGCGGCAACCCGAACTGGTACGAGGCGAATAACTCTACCACGGTGGCCCCCAACCGGTTCCTCTATAACCTGCCGGCGGCCATGATCACAAAGATGACGGACCCCGGCAACCAGGACCCCGCCGTCACCTACCGGATCGTGTCGTGGGGCTATGACCTGGCGCTTAACCGCGAGTTCGGCGCCCAGGGCTCCGAACCGCTGGACGCGGATATCCCGCCCGGGGTGGGGACGAACGTCACCTTCGACAGCGAAAAGCCGGTGACCGCCATAACCATGCCGAACGTGGCGGCGCATAACCTGGTCCCTAATATTACCGGTACGGCCGACGACAATGTCCGCGTTTCCGAAGTGCGGTTTACGGCTTTCCTGCCGGGCCTGGGCAAGTATTATAACCCGGCCGCCAACCCCGTCTGGGTGGAGGGCACCGAAGACGCGGCGCCCTGGCTGGCCGCGCAATCTACGATCTACCAGACTTCCGCGGCCTGGACCTATAATATCCAGACGTCTACCTGGGTAAGCGGCTATACCTACCGGGTAAGGGCCAGGGCCAGGGACGACTCCGGCAACTACGACACGGTCTACGCCACCGCCACTTTCCTTTACGATACCGCGGCCCCCGAATCCAGCATCAGCGAACCCGCCGCCGGAGCGCATATCAACACGCTGCCGCTCACGCTGGTGGGCGCCAGCTACGACACCCACGCCTCCGGCGTCAACCAGATAAAACTTTACGTGGAAAGGCTGATCGGCACGGTGACCTATTACTGGGACACTTCTTCCTGGCAGACCACCGAAACGTATCTGCCCATAGCGCCGCCCTACGCCAACTGGACCAGGCTGATGGAAGACAGCATGCTGATAGACGGCGAACTCTACAAGGTCTATACGGACGCCCGCGATAACGCTCTGAACCAGGAGGGCGTCGGCCTTAAGACTTCTTTCGTCTATGACGTCAGCCATCCGACCGCCGCCATCTTCTACCCGTACAATAACGGCTTTATCAGCGCGACCGGTAAGGTCAGCGGCGGCACTTACGACAAACCCAACGGAACGGTGAACGACGTGCTTGTGCGCGTGAAGAAACTGACGGGCACGGTAGATGTCGGCAAATACTGGAGCGTCAACGGCTCCTCCTGGACCGTGGACAATACGGCCAACAGCGTGGTCTCCTACGGCACGCTCAGCCCCGGCGCCACCTGGTGGCAGCTGAACGCCGACCCGTATCCCTGGGCCACCAACGAAACCTACGAGATGAACGCCTGGGCGTACGACAAGGCCGGCAACTACCAGTTCATCTACGCTACCGCCACCAACGTGACCGCGGACTTCACCAACCCGGTCTCCACCATCACCTCGCCGCTGCACGGCGTTACCATAGAGGCCGAGATAGACAGTGTGTCGGGTAACGCCTCCGACGCCAACCTTGAAAAAGTGCTGCTGTCCTACAGGAAGATGGACACCCTGCGCTACTGGAACCTGGCTACCCACGCCTGGGACTCCGTGCCGGAACTTTTCTACCCCGCCGCCCTTATCGGGAATAACTGGACGGCTACGGGGGCTTCCACGCCTACCTGGATAGCCCCTTTGGCGGGTATGGACTACCAGATCTTCGCCAAGGCCGTGGACAAGGCGCTCAATGAAGTGCCCAAGCCCGGCCTGCCGGGGCCGCTGTCGTCTTTCATCCAGTTCACCCTTAAACCGCCGCCGCCGGTGTCGGCCATCACTACCCCGGACCTCTCGGTGCCGCATTACAAGCCGGTGCCGGCGCCCCAGGTGATCGGTACCGCGGTTTACGCCACCACGGTGGCGGTGCGCGTGGTGGATTACGGCCCCGACCTGGTCAGCGGCGGCGCCGACAACCTGGCCTGGAACGGCGCGGACTGGCTGCCCGCCTCCGTATTCACCGGTTTTGCCGGGGTTGATAATTACGTGGCGCCCAACTGGCAGTGGACCATTCCCTCCGCCAAATGGAACGTGAACCGCCGCTACCGGGTGATCTCCCAGGCCTCGCACGAGGTGAACCTGACGGTGGAAACCCCCGGCGTGGGCGTGGAATTCATAGTGGACTCCACGGCCCCTTCCGCCGGCGTGACCATGCCGGACAAAACTTATATGCGGTCCCTTACCGCGCTGGCCGGCACTTTATCGGACGTGGCGCCCGGCGACGCCGCTTCGGCTTATTTCCGCGTCAAACGCCAGGGCCTGGCCGAATACTGGAACTGGCAGGCTTCCACCTTTACGGCGCTGAACGGCCAGTACACGGACCTGCCCGCCGCCCTTGCCTGGAACGAAACGCTCAAGACCGGGACGGCGCAGTATACGACCGGCTACTTCCTGGCCGGGCTGGCTTTTGAACAGGACCGTTCTTACTCGGTGGAACTTTACGTGAACGACAAGGCGGGCAATCCCGGTTCGGCGGCGGCGTTCCCTTTCTCCATAGACGTTTCCTCGCCCGTGGCCCGGGTGCTGAACCCGGTGGACGCGAATAAAAAAGGCCTCAGGGTCCTGGACGGCATAAGCGGCACGGCGTCGGATAACTGGCTGAACAGCGACGTGCAGATAGCCATGCAGCAGTGGGACAACTCCAATAACCTCTGGTACGGGTTCGACGGGCTCAGCTGGGACTTCAACCAGGCCTCTCCCTACTGGATCTCGATGAAGACCAACGGCTCGCTTTCGAACGACGCCACCTCCTGGATGTACGCCCCTGGCGGCCTGGACGGGAAATTCACGCCCGGCATCAGCGGTTACAAGTACATGCTGCTTTCCAAAGCCGTCGACACGGCCGGCAACGCGCAGTCCCAGTACACGGTGGACGTTTCCTCCGTGCTGATAACCATGGACAAGGCGGACCCGTCTTCGGTCATTACCCTGCCTCTCGACGACATGACCGGCGCCGGCGGCAGGTATAAGGCGGTCAATATCGGCAAGACCGCCACGGCTTCCCGGTTCAACGGCACCGCGAAAGACGACGCGTACGACCAGAATAACTCCGGGGTGGCCGCGGTGCAGGTGCGGCTGTCCTACCTGCTGAGCAACGATACTTACTACTGGAACCAGTCCAACCTTAATTTCAGTTCCTGGACCGTGACCGCCGCTACCGCCTGGGCGGGCTGCCTGCTGGGCGGCTCCGCCCCGAACTGGACCTGGACTTTCCTCACCGATATCAGCTGGCCGGCCGGCGACAGGGAGTATAAACTCGAGTCGCGGGCCATGGACGACGCCAGGGCCTCGGACGATACCGGCGAAGGCAACTGGGAAGAGCCGGTCTCCCGCGGGGTGAACGTGAAATACTTCATCGTGGACGACACCCCGCCCACCGTGGTTATCACCACGCCTGCCGCCTCGGCGGTAAGCGCGCTGCCCGGTTTCGGCGGCGACGCCGCGGCCCTCATCGCGGGGCTGAATACGGTGCAGGTGCAGGTCTCCACCGGCACCGGCATCAACACGCGCTACTGGAACGGCGCCGCCTGGCAGGCGACGGAGTGGCCGGCGCTGAACGACACCAAACTCGGGCCCACGTCCTGGTATTACACGCTCTCTCCCCTGGCGCTCAAGGACGACGTGGCCTATACCTTCGTGGCCCGGGCGCTGGATTACGCCGGCAACGTTTCCGCGGAATATTCCACTTATACTGTAACGTATGACATAACGGGGCCGCTGGTCTCGTTGTCTTTCCCGGTCAACAACACCACCTATTCGCAGATACTGCTTTCCACCCCGCTGGCGGGTACCGCCACCAACAACCAGACCGCCGCCTTCAGCGGCCCCAGCACGGTCGCCGTGGCCATAACCGACCTGGTCAACAGCACCTGCTTCAACGGGGCCTCGTTCGCCGGCTGCTCCGACAGCCTCTGGCTGCCCGCCCAGAATACGGTGGCCGCCTGGACTTTTACGGACAAGGACCTGTCCTTCATAAGCGACCACAATTACAAGTACGAAGCCCGCTCTGCCGACGCCGCGGGCAACTATTCCGGCGTCACCTCGGTTACCACCAAGTTCGACCTGGACATTCCGACTTCCACGGTTACCGGCCCGATGACCGAGTACGTCAAAGCTCTGACGGTCATTACCGGCACCGCGCAGGACGAGCGCAACGGCATCCGCACCTACGAGGCCAGCCTGGGCACCTATACGGTGAAAATGGCCATCCGTATCGTGGGCGGCAACTGGTGGAACGGTTCCACGGCTTTCGACAGCGCCAATCCTAAATGGTACGAAGTGGCGGTCAATACCGCCCCTTACGGCAGCGGCGACCCGGTGGTGGGCTGGCAGTACCTGGTCCCCGCCGACGTGCAGGGCGTTATGGCGGGCCTCAGCGGTTCGCCCCCTTACCTGCGCAGCTACCTGCTGGTCCCGTGGGCTTACGACCTGGCCCAGAACCGCGAATTCGGCCCCGGCGGCATGGACCCGGTCAATACCGACGTACCGGGCGGCGTGGGCCGCATCCTGAAGTTCGACAATATCCTGCCGGTTTCCGTGACCACTGCCCCGGCCAATATTTCCTACAAGAGGTCGGTGCTCTCCCTTTACGGCGTGGCCACCGATACGGGCGTGGTCACCGGCGTGCAGGTGCTGGTGAAAGCCCGCGGCGGGTTCAGCGCCACCTGGAAGGGCACCTATGCCAACAATCTTTCCGACTGGGACTTCAGCGAGAGCACCAAGTACCTCAACTGGGTCAACGCCGTCTACGCCAACGGCGGCTGGAGCATCCCCCTGCCCGCGCTTTCGCCCGTAAACAACAGCAAGATCTCGGTCTGGACCCGGGCCACGGACGTGGCCGGCAACGTGGAAAATACGCCTTCGGACGCGCAGATCATCGCCAACCTGAACTTCAACGGCACGCCCGCCTATTACTTCACTTTCGACGACCTGATCCCGGAGACCGGCGTGACCGCGCCGGACAGGTACGCCCTCAGCGTGGCCACCGGCATAATAGCGGGCACGGCCTTCGACGCCGGCACGGAACCCAGCAACGTCAGCGAGGTGCTGGTAAGGCTGCGGCGTTCCGACGACAAGTACTGGAGCTTCTACAACAGCAACTGGACCAGCGCCAACCCGACGGACGTCTTCAACATGGACGGCACCAATAACTGGACCAAGGGCGTCCCCGTGACCTCGCAGGACGACGGCTACGCGTATTACGTCTACCATTACGCCAAGGACAACGCCCTGAACAACACCTCCGGGGCCTACTTCTCCACCTTTACCTTTATCGTGGACCTGACCACGCCCACTTCGAGGATCACTTTCCCGGCGCATAACAGCTTTATCGGTTCCGTGCCGGCCATCGCGGGCACCGCCGACGACGCGGTAGAGAACCTCCAGGGCTGGACGTCGCCGCGCAATTACGAGGCCGGCATCAGCACGGACACCGGCGTGGACCTGGCCATACAGCGCCTGACCGACGATAAGTGGTGGGACGGCACCGGCTTCGGCGCCGGGGCGCGCCAGTGGAAACTGACCGTGTTCACCGGGGCTTCGTCCGGCACCTGGGTCTATAACCTCCCCGGCGGGGCCATAGCCGACGGCACCACCTACTACGCCATGACCCGCGTGCGCGACCTGGTGGGCAACATCCAGACCATCTACACCACCAACTATTTCACCGGCGACACGACGCCTCCCGATTCGCGCGCTACCGCCCCCACCGGGTCGCTCTCCAACATCCTGGTGATCTCCGGTACGGCCCAGGATACCCTGCCCGGCGAACTGCTCGGCAGCAACATGGTCAGGATAGCGCTGCGCAAGATAACGGCGCCGCAGGCCTGCTATGACAACGCCTCCAACTCCTGGACGGGCTGCCCCGCTTTCGCCTATCCCAACGACCGCATCTGGTTCACCACCGGCACGGTCAACGACGTCCGCGGCCAGCCCGGCAACTGGACCTGGAACACTTCGGCCATCGGCTGGGCCAACGGCCACTCCTACGACATCCAGGCCCTGGCCATAGACAAGGCCGGCAACGTGCGCTGCCAGGCCGATCCCGCCGCCTGCCCCGGGCAGAATTCGCCCGACCTGACTTTCAGCTTCGTGTCGCCCGCGGCTAACACGTTCATAAATACCCCGGACACCGAAATGGGGAATTACCGCGGCAGCACCCCGGCCGGCGTAAGCGACCTGCAGTCCATCATCGGCAACGGCACCAACCTGCGCGCGTCGGGCAGCGTCCAGATACGCATTAAACGGCTGAAGGAGCCGGTCGCCTGGTGGTACCAGGGTTTGACCGAGCACTACTGGCTGGCCACCGACACCTATACCTTCGTTAACGCGACCGCCGGCGCCTGGTCTTTGGGTATTTCCGGCCTGGAGGCCTTCACGGTCGACAACGCCACCTACACGTTCTCCACCGTCGGCTACAACTCCGCCAACGAAGCCCAGAGCCCGCCCACCAACCGCACGGTCATAGTCGACAACACCATGCCGCTGGGCGCGGTGCTCTCGCCGGGCAAGCCCTATATCAACTCCATGCCGGTCATCTCCGGCACCGCCGCCGACCCCGGCCGCGAGGCGCTGGCCGCCGCTTACCGGGAAGGCATGAACCGCGTCCTGGTCATGATCCGGGACGACGCGGGTAAATACTGGAACGGCCAGACCTTCGACACGTTCATGTCGTCCAGCAACATCCTCGCCGACCAGACGCTCAACTGGAGCACGGCTACGGCCGTCACCGCGGCCATGAGGGACGGCCGCAGCTATACCGTTTTCGGCAAGCCCGAGGACAAGGCCGGCAACCGGGACGACAACGAAGGCAGCGCTCCTTCCTACTCCGTCATCTACGACACCACCACGCCAAAATCCTGGATAGCGCAGCCCGCGCCGCTGTCCATCCTGCGTTCGCTGGATTCCATCGCCGGCACGGCCATGGACCCGGCCGGGACCTACGGCCCGCTCAAGTCAGACCTGGTCAGGGTGGAACTGCAGATCTACGAGGAGAGCACTCCTAAATGGTGGCATCACGGGACAAGCAACTGGTCGGTGACCAGTTCCAGCTTCAACGCGGTGACCGGCACCGACAACTGGAATTACACCAACCCCGCCCTGCCCCCCAGGCTGACTTCGGGCTGGTATTACATACTGCAGTCCCGCGCCGTGGACGCCGCCGGCAACAACCAGGCCGGGTTCATCAACAATATCTCCTCGCTCACCTTTATCTGGGACGTGACGCCGCCGGTCACCTTCCTGGTGCAGCCGATGAACGGCGAAAATTACAAGCCGTCCGCTCTGACCGGCGTTAACGCGCTCAACGGCACGGCTTCGGACGCGGTACTGCCTTATACCACCGACCACCTGAGCAAGGTGCAGATGAACCTCTCCTACCTGGACACCGGGGTCACGTATTACTGGAACGATGCCTCTTTCACCAACGCCATCTCTTCGGAAGCCGCCTGGGTGGAAGTCGTGGGCACGGCTACCTGGAGAAGGACTTTCGACGGTGTTTCCACTTTGTACGGCCAGTCGTTCGGCAACTGGATCTCGGACAAGGATTACACCCTGATGATCCGCGCCTTCGACACCGCGGCCCCGCTGGGGGTCAACGGCGGCAACGAACAGGACCCGCTTACCATCGCCCGCTTCGTGGTGGACGGAACGCCGCCCGTGTCGCGCGTTTCCACCCCCACGGCGAACAGCTTCATCCAGGGCACGCTGCCCGAGATCTCCGGCACCAGCTACGCCGGCCGCTCGGGCCAGGCGGCTTTCCCCAACGGCCTGAAGCTGAAGATCTCCAACGACGTCGCCGGCGATACTTACTACTGGAACGGCCACACCGCGCAGGGCTGGAGCTCCGGCACCCCGGTGGAACTGCCGGTGCAGTATACGTCCTCCCAGTCCACCATAACCTGGAGATACCCGCCGGCCACTTACGACGCGCCGACCATTTTGATCAACAGCCAGGACTACACTATTTCCATAGCCGGCATCGACAAGGCCGGCAATACGGAGACGGCCGCGGAAATAACCGTCACGTCCGACTTCAATTACCCGGTCATAAGCATCTCCACCCCGATGGCCGGCGCAAGTTCTTTCTACGGCCCGTCCCGCCCCACCGGCCTGCTGACCGGCAACTCCGCCGACACCCCGGCCCAGATCCTGCCGCCGATAAAAATTCAGCTCTCGAATATTTCCGAGCCGGGCGCCGTGAAGCCGAAGTGGGACGGTTTTGTCTGGACGGTGGTGACCTCTACCTGGCTGGGCGTTTCCGACCTGAGCCCGTGGACTTACCCGCAGCCGGCCTGGCCTTCCAATAAGCGCCTGAAGGCGGAGTTCTGGGCCGTGGACTACGCCGGCAACCAGGTGCCGGACAGCACTTATACCAGGGAGTTCATTTATGACGTGAACAAACCCTCCTCCACCATAGCCGCGCCCTCGGCCGCCTTCCATACCGCCGCGCAGGTCGCGGCTTTCTCCGGCGGGGCCGCCGACTGGATCAATACTTCCACGGAAGCCATGAGCGGCCTGACCCCCGACGGCATAGAGATACAGATAGTGGAGCCTTCCGGCAATAAGTTCAACGGGGTCGGTTTCGCGGTGGGCGACTACTGGCGCAAGACCACTTTTGCCACCACGACGTTCACCAACGACGGCGTGTTCGGGCTGGACATCGTCACGGCCGCCAACTGGACCTACCCGCGCTCTCCCGACGCCTGGCCGCCGGCGCTGGTGGAGAAGAGCACCTACACGGTGCGCGTGCGCTCTACCGACCGGTCGCTGAACACCGAGAACTACGTGGAAAAGTCTTTCTGCTACGACGCCTCCGCCCCGACCGCCACCATAACCATGCCGGGCAATTTCGCCTACGTGGCCATGCCGGTCATCTCCGGCACGCTGCTGGAGCAGGCGAGCTACCCCGACCCCGCGGACGGCATACAGGTGGTGGTCCAGCGTGTTTCGGACCTGAACTACTGGAACGGCGCCGTCTTCGAGAAAGACACCGCCAACTTCCCGCCGGATGGTTTCAACCCAGCGGTCCACTGGCGCAACGCCACCACCATAGGCGCCGCCTCCTGGAGTCTGGCCGAGCCCGCCCTTAATACTTACTTCAACAGCCTCAGGGCCTCCAACGCCTCGCTGCAGTTCCGCCTCTACCTGCGCGCCAAGGACATCGCGGGCAACCAGTCGCGCGCCGGCGCCGGCACGCCGGCCAACCCGGAAGTCAGCTTTACCGTCGACCCGATCGTGCCGTCTTCCAAAGTTACCTACCCGTCCAGCGGCGCGTACGTTAACGCCCCCATAACGCGCATCGGCGGCACCGCCACCGACACCAGCCTGGGCGTGCCTTCGGGCCTGAACAGCGTGCGCCTGCGCTTCTCGAAACTTAACCTGGGCGGCACCCGCTACTATTACAACTGGGTGCTGAACAACTGGGGTACCGATTCCGCGGCCTGGATCTTCACCCCGGTGGACCTGGCGCTGGACCCGTGGAACAGGACTATTCCCGCCTCGGCCTTTACCGGGGACAGCACTAACAACGGCGACGGCTACCGTTTCGAGGTCCAGTCCGAGACCAAGGACAAGACCCAGGTACCCAACGGCGGCCCCAACACCGAGGTGCTCTACGCCACTTCCACTTTCGTCATGGACCTCAGCACGCCTACCGCGGCCATCCAGCAGCCGCCGCACCTCAGCTATTTCAGGGCGCTGTCCTCGCTGTCCGGCACTTCGGAGGACGTAGTCGCCACCCCCGTGGGCGGCCCCGCGGGCGGGGGGGGCATCCCGTCAGGGCTGGCGTCCATGGAGTACGTGCTGACGGACACCGACAGGCTGCCTAACCGCTACTGGGACTTTAACGCCGGCGCCTGGTCGGCCTCCTACGTCTCCAGCGTCACCGCGCCGGGCGCCAGCTGGACCATGGCCGCGCTGCCGGCCAACTTCCCGCCCTCGGCCGCCGCTTCCTGGGCGGTAACGCGCTCCAGCGCCACCTTCCTGCTTAAGATGAAGTTTACGGATAACGCCGTCAACGTCTCCAGTTTCACCGTGAATTATTCCACTTTCACGCTGGACCTGATCCTGCCGGTCTCCAAGGTGACCTCTCCCGGCGTAGAGGACGGCTTCCAGCTGGTGGTTTCCAGCATCGTGGGCACGGCCACCGACTTTACCTCCGGCATCTCCACCGTGCAGGTGCGCATACAGCAGGACACCGCCCAGACGGACTGTACGGACACGTCGGCCAACGGCCGGTACTGGGGCGGCTCGGCCTGGCAGGCCGGCGAAAAGTGGCTGGGCGTCAACTCTTATACCCCGGGCGATACGTCCTGGACCTTGGACACTTCCGCGGTCGTCTTCAAGGCGCAGTGCTACTACGTCATAAAATCCAGCGCCGTGGATAACGTCAGCAACGGCGAACTGAACTGGGGTTCGCGGCGTTTCAAATTCACCCCGCCGCCGGCCTTCACCCGCGTGACCGTGCCGGACAACCTGAAGTATTACAAGGCCGTGACCCTGATCAGCGGCACGGCCAATGCCGACGCCGAGAGCGTGGCGCTGCAGGTGCGCCGCCTCAGCAACAACGATTATTGGAACTTTGGCACTTCTTCCTGGCAGGTCGCCCTTACCTCGGCTTCCGGCATAGCGCCGGCCGGCGGCGCCTGGACCTATAACACCAACCTGCCGCCGCTGGTAAGCGGGTCCTCCTACACGTTCCGGGCCATCGGCAAGAGCTTCTCGGAGGTGGACGAGTCCGCCCCGGCCACCAACCAGGTTTATTTCGACACTTTGAAGCCCGAGGCGTTCGTCCAGGTGCCGGACTCCGGGCAGCTGTATTACAACAGCCTGCCTAAGCTGGGCGGCACCGCCACCGACCCGCCCGGCGCCACGCCCCCGGCCTCCGGCATCTCGCGCGTCTGGGCCGAGATAGCCGACGTGAACGGTCCGTCCGCCGGCAAATTCTGGGACAACGCCACTTCCACGTTCACCGCCGTCTGGAACCAGGCCGGCAACCAGGGGGTGTATTATATTGCCGCGTCGTCCTGGACCTACTCGGTGGCGTACCCCACCGCGGCCTATACCAACGGCGTGCAGTACCAGGTCCGCGCCAAGTCGCTGGATAATACTTACAACAACAGTTCTCCCGAGGGTACCGAGTCGGATTTCTCCGGCGGCAACCTTTTCAGCTTCGACGTCACCGTCCCCACCGCGGTGGTCACCGCCGTCTCCGCGGCGCAGAGCCGCTCCGGGGTGGCCGTGGCCAGCGGCACCATCCTGGAGGACCTGGTGATCGTCAACGTGGGCCTGCAGCCGGGCGTGCAGATACAGGGCATCAGGGTGCACCTGAAAGACAATAACCTGGTGCAGTACTGGAACGGCGGCGGCTGGGACTCCAATCCCGCGGTCTGGGCCGCGGCTGCCGTACACCAGTCGTCCTGGTCGCTCTCGTCCCTGCCCGCCTGGGCCGACGACGGCTCCTATACCGTCTGGGCCGAGGCTTCCGACAAGGCCGGCAACACGCAGACGGTGTTCGCCGGCAACGGCTCTTCCGTCACGTTCACGGTGGACAAGGCGGCGCCTACGCTGGCCGTGCTGAACCCCGCCGCCAATACCAAGATCTCCACCGTGCTGTCGGTTTCCGGCACGGCTAACGACCCCAACTACGGCACCAATTCCGGCATAGCCGGCCCGGCCAATATCCAGGCGCAGGTTTCCTACCTGCTGGCCGGAGATACCTACTATTACGACAACGCCGCCACCTTCTCTTCGTTTACGCTCAGCGATACCAATTCCTGGTGGCCCGCCACTACCTGGACGCCGCAGGGGCCCTCTTCCGGCACCTGGATTTACGACCCGGCCGGCCTGACCGCGTCCATGGTGCCGGACAAGGTTTACCGTTTCCGCGCCCGCGCGCAGGACAACGCCATCCCCGTGCCCAACCCGGCCGTCCTTACGGCCAACGCCGTAACCAATCTCAACGTCATCTACGACGTTACGCCGCCGGTTTCAAGAATAACCTTCCCGTACGACCTGGCCAGGATACGGACGCTGGTCTCCATCGCCGGCACTTCCCAGGATAACCTGGCGGGGATCTCCACGCTGGGACAGCTGGGAGTCAGCATCGCGGAGAAGTCCCCGGCCGGCGGTCACTGGAACGGCGTCTACCCCGGCACTTTCACGCTGACCTCCGAAGTTTTCCAGCCGCTCAGCGCGGCTTCGCTGGCCGCTTCTTACGACGGGCTGACCTGGAGTTTCACCGCTCCCAACCTGCGCGACGGCTATACCTACATCATAAAGGTGCGAGCTTCGGACGACGTCACGCCGGCCAATACCGAGGCGGTCATCTCGTCCGTGACTTTCACGTACGATACCACGCCCCCGGCGGCGGCCATTACCTACCCGTACACCCTGCCGGACTCGCGCGGCAACCTCAAGGCCCTGGTCACCGTTTCCGGCACCGCCTACGAGCAGTTCGTCATCCGCTCGGCTTCCATTTCCGTGCAGGAGGCCGATACCCTGCTTTACTACGATACGCAGTTCTCCACCTTCAACTCCCTCGGGCAGAAGTGGATAACCGCGGGCATAGACGTCAGCCCGGGCCCCAACTATACCTGGAGCGTGGCCGCGCCCCCGCTGACCGACAACAAGAATTACAACCTGCAGGTCACCGCCAACGACGCCGCCGGCAACGCGCTTACCCCGGGCTCGCCGATAGTGGTGCGCTACGACGTGTCGGCCCCGCTGTCGCGGCCCGTCCTGCCGGTAAATAACGGCTTCATCAAGTCGCTGACGCAGGTTACCGGGACCGCGGCGGACATAAACTCCAACCCGTCGGGCATCTCGGGCTCGCAGGTGAAGATCCAGCGTAATATAGACAGCCTGTACTGGAACGGCTCCACCTGGGGCACGGAAGCCTGGCTGGACCCCATGGGCGGCACGCCCTGGACCAAGAATACCCAGCTGCCGCCTTCGGATAATTTCTCCGGGCTGCACGACACCAGGCAGTATACCGTGATGACCCGCGCCTACGACGTGGCCGGCAACACCCAGAGCGTCATCCTGGCGGGCAACGTCTTCACGTTCGATATCTCCAGCCCCACGGCTTTCGTTTCGCTGCCGCTGGACGGCTCGCGCTATAATACGCTGCCACAGGTTTCCGGCACCGCGGAAGACCTGTTCAACGTGAATTTCCCGCAGGTGCGTCTCTACGACATCCCGCTCAACAAGTTCTGGATGGAAGGTACCGGCTCCTGCGGCGGCGCCGCCCTGCCCGGCTGGGTCGGCCCGTCCTGCGCCGCCTTCCCCGAGATCTGGAACGTGGCCCTGGACTCCTCCTCGGCTTCCGGCAGCTTCAACTGGGGCTATAATTCCTCCGCCCTGCCCTGGCCGGACCGCGACCATGAACTGCGCGTGGAAGCCAAAGTGGCGGACCAGGCCGGCAACTACACTTTCACTTCCTCCACGTTCAGCTATGACGCCACGCCCCCCGGCTCGCGCATCCTGTACCCGCCCGTCAACGACCTGCTGTACTCGTCCATGACGGCTATTTCCGGCACCTCGCTGGACCTCACTTCGGCCGTGAACGAGGTGCGCATCCGGCTCTGGTACCTGAGCGGTCCCAGCACCTATTACTGGCAGCCCACCGCCCCTCACTGGTCGGCCTCCGATACCGGCTGGCAGTCCATCGGCGGCGCCCCCGGGCCCAAGGCCACGCTGAACCCGTGGAGCTATACCAACTCCGATTTCTCCAACCCCGGCACCGTTAATTTCGCCTGGAAAGAAGGCACCCACGACGGAGAGAACGGCAAGACTTTCCAGATAATCACCAGGGCCGTGGACGCCACCACCAACGAGGAGACCACGGTCAGCACGCGCACCTTCGTGTTCGACAACGTGCCGCCCGTTTCCGCCCCCGTGCAGCCCGGCATCGATACGGCCTACCGCAACCTGCCCGTCATTCATGGCACTTCCGTGGACGCCGTCACCACGGTGGCCTCGGTCAAGATCTCCATCCTGGGCCAGGACGAGGGCGGCGGGCAGAAGTATTTCGACGGGTCCAATTTCATCAACGTTACCGAGACCTGGCTGCCCATACAGCCGGCCAACCTTTACCCGTCGTCCTGGTCGTATACCAACGGCCTGCTGACGCTGCTGGACAAGCGCCATTACATAGTTAAGTCCTCGGCCACCGACTCCATAGGCAACGTGCAGAACATCGTGGGCCAGTCCAGGTTCCTCTTCGACACTACCGAGCCGCAGTCGGTGGTGGTCAGCCCGGTCAACGCCACGGTGTACAACGACAACAAGGTCGTGCTGGGCAATTCTTCGGACCCGGGGTTCACCAACGGGATCAACGGCACCGGTTCGGGCGTGTACCCGAGCCTGCCCTGGCACTCCGGCAAAGTGGACGCGCTGGTTTTCCGCGATACCGAGCCGTTCCTGGCTTCCAACGGGCCGATAATCTACGGCGCCTGGGACGACTCCGGCTATTTCTGGAACGGCTCCACCTGGGCCGCCGCCGCCGCCGGGCCCGTCTGGCAGGCGGGTCAGTTTACGGACTCGCTGGGCAACTGGCAGTATTCGGGCCTGGTCTGCCCCGATCCTAATCCGACCAATATCCCCTGCTGGGTGCGCGGCGACCCGTATGTTTCCTGGGTGCGCGTTACCGATAACGCCGCCAACACGGAAACGATCATCGACCAGGGGCCCAAGTTCTACATCGCGGCCCCCGCGCAGAGCTTCCTGGTCACCGTCTCGGCCGACCCGATGACGGCCGGTTCCGATATCAATATGAGCGTGACGGCCAAGGACGGACCCAACGGCACCGGCAATACGGCCGCCGCCTACCAGGGCCTGGCGAATTTCTACCTGGACGGCGTGCCCGGCGGCCCCGAGGTGATGGATACCGACGGCGTGATGGACAACTACCACGGCCTGCCCCAGCAGTACCTGTTCCTCCCCGGGGACTTCGGCACCAGGACCTTCCAGATGCGGGCGCGCAAGGCCGGCGGCCGCGTGCTGCGCGCCGAGGACAACGATAACCCCGCTATCTTCGGGACCAGGAACATTACCGTGAACCCGACTACGCCGGACCGCGTGCAGGTGATAGCGGACTTCGACCCTTCCGGCCAGCAGCCCGCCCCCGGGCGCATGGACTTCGGCGTGGAAGGCAGCACCGGCGCGCCGCGCACCAAGCCGGCCGGTTCGAACGTGCCTTTCCTGCTGCAGGTTACCGACATGTACTGGAACCTGGTGGTCTCTTCCGCCGCCAGCGTTTACGTGAGCGACACAGATACTAATAATGACAGTATCTCCGCCGACGGCCTGGTGGTGTTCACCGGCTCTACCACTATTTCCCGCACCTTCGTGTCGGCCAACTCTGCCGGCTGGGGCGTTACCGCTTCCGGCCAGGGCCTTTATACCAACCCGCGCAACCCGTCCTCCAACGTGCCGGTCATCGCCCAGGCCGCCGACCGCCTGCTGGCCCTGCTGCCCGGCGAGACCAGGGTGCAGGGCAAGGCTTATGTGCAGCCGTACGGCAAGACGGGCACGCCCGACGACAGGCTGGCAGGCTCCACGCTGCCGGTAACCGTCTACGGCGTGGACCCTTACTATAACACCGACATTACGGCCGCTTTCCAGGTTTCCGCCGCTATCACCAGCGATCCCTATGACATTACGCCGGCGCCGCAGAACCTGGTCTCCGGCGCCACCGTCTTCGTGTTCGTCCCCGTGGTGGCCGCCACCCAGACCATAAAAACGGAAAGCTCCTCCCTGTCGCCGGCGACTTCGGTCTACTTTACCCCTAACCCGGTGAAAGTCTGGTGGAACCGCCCCGCCAAGCTGCACCTTATTCCCGCGGGCCAGGCCCTGGACGCCGGCCGGCCGCCCTACAGCTCCAACCCTTCGGGCGGCGGCAAGTCGGGCTCGTCTTACGCGCTGCAGGCGGGCGTCACCACCCAGATGGCCGTTTACCTGGTGGACGATTACTATAACGTGGTCAGGGGCACCACCCCCTTCATGGTGGATGTGGCCTCCAATACCCCGGTCATCCAGGTGGACTTCCTCAACGACCCGAACATCCAGGGCCGCGGCATGCACCCGACCCCCTACCAGAAGAGCCTTGTGGCCGGCGCGACTAATTTCAGCGTGATCCCCGTGACCCGCAACCAGACCACCGGGCTTTCCGTGCGGGTGACGGACACGGGCCTCACCAGCACTTTCTACAGCACCGATACCGTTAACGGGGTGATAGTCAACCCCGCGCCGGCCGTGAACATGCTGCTGCTGGTGCCCAACGAGGTAGCGGCCGAAGGCGTGCCGGGGGGCAAGACCGGCACCGCCGGGCCCCTGGTGGCCGGCTCCACCTATACCGTCTCGGTACGGGCCGTGGATACCTACGGCAACCTTACCACCGACGGCCGCATGGTGCGCATAATTTCCAACGACATTTACGCCGTGCATCCGCCCGCGCAGCCCATGGCCGGCGGTATCGCCATGATAAACGGTTTCGTCCCCAGCGCCGCCACCAATAACATGGTGATAGACGCCCTGGACGACGACAGCGTGACGCCCAAGCTTTCCACCGGCACCGATTCGGGCGTAGTGGTGGCCCCGGGCACGGCTTCCCGCCTGATCGTGCTGCTGCCTACCCAGTACCTGGTGCCGGGAAAGACCGTCCCGCCTTACGGCGTGGCCGGCAGTATTTCCACCCAGACGGCCGGCGTTTACTTTACCGCTTCGGTCTATGCCGCCGACACCCGCTATAACCGGGTGTACGGCATAGCGAAGAGCAATATCCGCGCCACTTCGGACGACGCCTTCGCCCCCAACCTGGGCTTCTTCGAAATGACGGACGGCAGCGCCACGATCACCAACATAAGCCTGCGCAGCGCCGGCTTCAGGACCGTTACGGCCACCGACCTGAGCGGCAGCCTGCCTAACCTCGGGGCCACGCCCAGCGGCACCTTCCTGCTTAACCCGAATAACCCGACCAAGCTGCGGACCATGGTGCCCGTGGAAACCAGGGTGGGCGGCTCTACCGGCAACGGCCGCACAGGGGTCGTAGACGGCCAGCAGGCCGGCTTCCCCTTCACGGTGACGGTGGACATCGCCGACGCTTTCTGGAACCTTACGCCGGGCGCCAGCCAGGAGATAAGGCTGGTCTGCAACGACCCGTTCTCCATCGTCAGTCCTTCCACGCAGGTAGTGCTGGGCTCGGCCACGTTCACCGTGACGCCGAAAAGGGCCGGCCCCACCTATGTCCGCGCCGAGATGGTCGCCGCCGTGCCGGCGTGGGGCCCGACGCTGAACGTGGACACGGCCACGCTGGTGAACGTAGCCGCCGGCATCCCGCGCCGCATGCTGCTGCTGATGCCGGGGGAAACTTTCGACCAGGGCTCTCCTACGGGCAAGGTCGGGTCGCTGGGCGAGCAGAAAGCCGGCACCGACTTCGGCGTGACCGTGGGCGTGGTGGACGACTTCTTCAACCTGGTCCCCGGGCGCCCCGCGGACGTGCGCGTGAACACGCCCTCCGACCCTTACGCCCCGGCCGTGAGCACCGCGGCTATCAATACCGGTTCCGGCTATACCGACCTCATGTACGTGAACCTGCATAAGGCCGCCACGCATTACCTGACGGCCACGGACTACGGCTCCTCCGGTCTTTCGGACGATCCCCAGTCCTCGACCTTTACGGTGCGCCCGGCCGACCCCGTGGGCCTGCAGCTGCTGGTCCCGGGCCAGACCGCCGTGCCGGGCTCCGGCGCCTATCCCGCCGGCGGCAAGGTTTCCGTTATTTCCACGCAAACGGCCGGTACGCCTTTCTACGTGACCGTGAACCTGGTCGACCCGTACATGAACCGCTATACCGACCTTACCGTAGGCCCCACCGTCTACCTGGTAACCTCGGATATTTACGACGCTGAAACTTCCAGCTCCGCCCTCAACTACGGTACCCTGCAGATGCAGATGAACCTGGTGACCAGGACCAGCGCGTCCACCATAAAGGTTTTCCCGGTAAGCGCGGCCGATAACAACGTCTGTTCGGGGAATTTCGGCGACGTCTGCCTGGGCTCCGACGCGGCCGCCAAGGCTTCTCTGAAGGTGTTCTCCTCCACCGCCACGCGGCTGGAAGTCGTGCTGCCCGGCCAGGGGCTGGCCGAGGGTAAGTGCAATATCAGCCCGCCCTGCCGCGACCCTATGATCTCCTGGCCCGGGCGCACCGGGCCTCCGGCCGCCCATACCATAGGCACAGGCGCCATGTTCGCCAGCGTTTACGTCACCGACCAGTTCTACAACCGGGCCACCGAACTGGTCGCCGCGGCCCAGGATACCAATCCCGTGGCCGTGATGCCCTCCGTAGAAATTTCGATGCCGGGAGATTTCAAGACCCTCAAGCCGAGCCCGCAGACCTTGTCCAACGGCAGCGCGGTGTTCTCCATAGACGCCCGCACCGCTTTAAGCAGCTATACCGTGGTAGGCGCCACCATCGCGGCTTCCGCGGCCTCCTACGCCACCGGCATTTCCACTATCGCCGTCAATCCGGGCCCGCCCACGCATATGCTTTACGTGCTGCCCTCCACCACGGTGGTGGCCGGCTTCCCGTTCTCGGCCACGCTGATAGTGCGGGATATTTACGAGAACAACTGCTCCACGGGCCCCAATGTTTACCTGGGTACGGCCGCTTTCGCGATGGTCGATCAAATCAACCCCAACCAGGATTCCAGCCTGTCCGCGCCTACGGTGCCCTTCTACCGCTCGGACCTGGCGGTTAAGGACCTGCCCGGCTGGTTCACTTTCCGCAAGGCCGGGGTCAACACGATGGGGGCTTACGATACCCTCAACCCCATGGTGAACGTTACCCCGCTGGTGAACGTGGCCGTGCTGCCCGGCCCGCCCAATATTTACCGCGTCGAACCCAACGCTGACGTCGAGGTCGGGGCCGGGTCCAACGACCTCCGCGGGCAGAAAGTAATGACCGCGCAGCTCTCCGACGCGTTCGATAATAATATTTCCTCCTCCGGCGTGCCGGCCTACCTGGACATCGCCGAGGTGGTCGGCGACACAGGAACGCTGCAGTACCAGAGCGGCGCCAGCTGGCTCTATATGGGCGTTTCCACCATCGTTTACACGGACCTTAACGGGCAGGTCGGCATTTCCACGCCCATGGCTTACAGGGTGTCCAGCAAGGCGGGCGACTGGGCCCGCGTCTGGATCGGCACCACCACCGTGGCCGGGCCGGCCGCCTACGCCACTTACGTGGCCGCCAGGCAGAACGTCAGCGGCAAGATGACCACCATCGGCGGCGTGCCTTCCAAGCTGCTCTTTATCTCCAGCCAGCCGGCCGCCACGGTAGGCATACAGGAAGTGGCCGGCGCCGGCGCGCCGTTCACCCTGGAACGCCGCGACTATTTCAATAACCTTACCACGGAAGGGCAGACCGACGTCTTCCTCAGCCTGCCTTCGGCCCAGGTCTCCATCCATACGGCGCTGGGCCGTACGATGGGTACGTTCGGTACCTTCGGGGACTACGGCTTCCGCGGGCCCATGAACGACCAGTTCATCCCGGTGGCCAGCATCCTGCCCAACCAGACCAATGTTTCGTTCCGCTACCATGACCGGACGTCCTCCTACTCCGGGCTTTCGCCCGCGCTTAATACCAGGGAGGGCAACAGGCCCGGCTACTGGCAGATAGAGGCCCGTTCCGGCGCCCTGCAGCACGCCGAACACCAGCTGCGCGTGGATCCCATAGACATCGCCAAGGTCTCTTTCGGCAACGCGCAGCGCACGCTGGTGGCCGGCAAGATAACCGATAACTTCGGCGTGCAGCAGCATTTCAAGGCCGAACTGCGCGATATGTTCGACAACCCGTCCCTGGCCACGGCCGCGGTGCGGGTCGCTATCTCTACGTTCACCCGCCAGCCTTCGCTGGTCAACGATTCTTTCTCTTTCTCGGCTTCCACCGTCGCGGCCGCCGCCTTCCCGCCGGTCTTCGCTTCTACGGTGACCTACCTGGATATCCCGATCGATTCCTACTCCGCCACGTTCTATTACCTGGACACCACGGCTTCCAGCGTTTACGGCTCCACCCTGACGCTGCGGCCTTTGATAAAGCTCCAGGCGGACGACCAGCCGGCCTGGGCTTCCTCCACGCAGCCGGTGCACGTGCTGTCCGACTTCACCTACCGCGTGAACGTCAGCCTTAACGCCGGGCAGTCCGTGATGGCCGGCACCACCTCACAGATGTTCGCCATGTCCATAGAGGACAAGTTCGGCAACCCGACCCCCGTAGCCAGCGGCCAGGAGGACGCGATCGGGGCCGGCGTTTCGTTCAATATGGATTCCGATTCCGCCGGCGACGTCAGGTTCTCGGCTCCCGACGTTTCCAGCTTCACGGTAAACCCCGGTTCCGCCAAAATGGCGCTGGGCGAGTCCGCCACCAGCTTCTACCTGATAGACACGCTGACTTCGCACCCGACGCACCAGCTCACTATAAATACCGTGATGGCCAAAGGCTGGCTGCCGGCCGTTTCCTCCTACACCGTGGTGCCCGCCCAGCCGGACCACGTGTATTTCCACACGACGCCCCGCCGCCTGGTGGCGGGAACCACGCTGCAGTACGCCGATTTTGCCCTCAATCTCACCACGCCCACCGTGGTCAGCGTGGTGCTTAAAGACCGCTACGAGAACACTACCACCACCTCGTCGGTGGCTACGGTGCGCTTCTCGGCCGTGCGCAACACCACTTACGGCGGCATAGACCCGACCGAGTCGGTGCTGTCCTCCAACCCCAGCTGGAAGCTGCTGAAGACCAACCCGCTGGACCTGAGCATCTTCCCGGGCCAGAGCTTCGCCAATATCTATATCTGGGACACTATCGTGGGCACGGCCACCCTGACGGCGGACGCTTCCATCGCGGCGGACTTCGTGACTTTCCCCAGGATAACGCAGGAGGCGTATATCACGCCCAGCACGGCGGCTTACTTCACGCTGCACCACGCCTATAACCTGGGCAACCCCCTGCGCGTGCAGACCCCCGGCAACGTCACGCTGCGCGTCCGCGACAAGTTCGGCAATATTACCACCGGCGACACGGTGAACGGCAACTACTATACCGGCAAGATCAAGATGGCCACCAACTCCAGGGGGTCCGCTGACCTGCGCGACTGGCTGGCCAACACCACGGACTACACGTTCGTGCCGGCCGACCACGGCGAGCGCGAGCTGCTGCTGCAGGATACCTTCGTGGAGACGCTCAAGGTCAACGTGACCGACTACCACAGCACCTCCATCTACGGCTACACCGGCGACAGCGCCCGCGGTATGCCGGTGGTCTCCAACGCCGACGTGGTGCTGTCCGGCCTGGTCATCACGCCCACGGACATGTCGCCCGAGGACCCGCTGCCCGTGGCGAAAGCGTCCATCGGCATCAACAAGTACGCCATGTACCAGGGCGACGGCGTCATAGCGGACGTGCCCGCCCCGGTGCCGATGCTGCGCCTGACCATGCAGACCTCCCCGATCGGCGCGCCGCCGGCCTACATGAAGTCGGTGCAGGTCAAGAGTTCCGGCACCCTGGCCTGGTCCGACATGGTGGAAGTCGCCATGTACGCCGACAACCCGACCTACGGCCAGATCGGCGCTTTCGACGGCGAAACCGAGCTGGGCGGGGCGCCGGTGGATATCTTCATGTCCAGCGGCACCTATGACACCGGCCTGATGGCCTGGAGCTTCGACGACCTGGCGGCCAAGGTGTCCACCGCCGCCCTGGTCTCCAACACGCCGCGCAACTTCTTCTTCGCCGTGCGCGTTTCCACCCTGGCCTCCACGCCGCGCAGCTTCGCCCTGGTGCTGGATAACCCGTCGTTCGTGGTGCTCAACTCCACCTTCGTCGGCGTGGCTTACAACAATTTCCCGATAGCCACCGCCACGTCGCCGGTGCGCAACCAGCCGGCCACCATTCAGATCCAGGGCGAAGACATCGCCGCCTGGTGGCAGCCTACCGTCGGCACCACCACGCTTACCCTGGGCCGGTATCCTTACGTCGAGCAGGGCCAGGGCCGCGTCGGCTTCCTGGAGATCAAGGCCTGGACCGAGAATTTCATCGGCACCATAAAGTCGTTCAAGATCATCAAGACGGGCACCGGCTCCGGCGCCGACCTCAGGAGCGTGCGCCTGTTCCTGGACTCCTCCGGCGGCGACCCTGACCTGGGCGACGGCATCTTCGCGGCCAGCATCGACAAGGAGATCACCGACCCGCTGAACCCGCCGCTCTACGACGTCCTGGACCCGGACACCTTCGTGCTGCCGCTGATCAACCCCGGCATCGACGGCGCTATTTCCGTCAGCACCCGCTCTTATTTCGTGGTCTACGAGTTCGGTTCCGACGCCATCTCCAGCATGACCCACGGCGCCCGCCTGGAAAACTCGGGCGTCAACCTGGTGGACGGCGTGGTGGGCGCTTTCCAGCCGATAGTCTCCTCCACCGTGCCGCTTTACTCCACTGCGGACATAGTCTACCTGGTGGACGTGAACAAGTCGCAGCCCAACGATTTCTCCAAGCCCTCTTTCGTCACCCAGGACGACAGGGATAAGGCCGTGGTCAGGCTTACGATGCAGATCAACGGCTCCCAGGGTTCGGCCATCTGGAGCGGCCTCAAGCTGGACCGCTGGGTGACCGCGGCCGAGAACGGCAACACCCCGGTGTGGAACAAGGTCACCGACGTCAAGAAGATCAGCATCTGGCAGGACTCGAGCGGCAACGGCCTGCTGGAAACCACGGGTCTGGACAAGGATACCGAAGTGCTGATGATCGGCCCCAATCTGCGCACCTTCCCGTATGACGCGCTGAAGGCCCCCATCATGTCCACCGACACGGTCATCCGCGTGTACGACGTGCAGCGCTTCTTCGCGACCGACAGCCCTTTCCCGCCGGCGCCCGGCCGCCTTATCGTCAACGACGGCCAGGCCAACCCCGACCTGAAAGAGGTCATCTACTATTCCACCGTGGACGTGCTGGGCAACGCTTTCAGCGGCCTTACCCGCGGCGCCGAGGGGACCGTGGTGCCTTCCAGCTGGCCCGCCGGCACCATCCTCTCCGGCCAGGCCGTCCTGCCCATGATAGGCTCCGGCGGCGCCCTGGACGGGCAGGCTATCTATAACGTGGCCAAGGACTACTTCGTTACCTACGATATCGACCCGCTGGCCAACGTTTCCAATTTCGCGTATATCGGCATGGCCATCCGGAGCACGGACTATTTCATGATAGCCGCGCCCAAGCTGATGAGCACCGCCAACGTGGGCGTGACCGCCCCCGGCAAGTCGCTGTCGCTGATCGGTAAGGTGCGCGAATATTCCGACGAGGTTATCGTAAAGGCCACCGACACCATACTGGGGCCGACCTTGCAGCAGCAGGGCGTGGACCAGCCGGTCATGGCTTTCACGCTGGAGACCAACGTGGCCGACGCCATGTGGCGCTGGCTGACCGTTTACGCCACGGGCACCGTCATCCAGGACGGCACGGCCATCAACGACATCTCCGTGGTCAAGGTCTGGTACGACAAGGACAATAACGGTTTCCTGGGCGGCAGCGACGTGATGGTCGGGTCCGGCACTTTCGGCAATACCATCTACGGCCCTCTGACCGCCAGGGTGGACTTCGGGACCGAACAGCGGATAATTACGGCCCTCGAGGCCGCGAACAGCGCCATTTCGCACCGGTATTTCCTGACCTACGACATCCGCGATTCGGCCATGCCTAACGACGCGCTGGGTAATCCGCGCTACCTCGGCGCCTACCTCAAGGCGGAATCCCTGCCCCAGGGCAGCCCTATCGTGGACGATCCGCGCAAGAACGCGCTGTCGCTGCCCAATTTCTTCTCCGCGGTCAACTCCAACCTGACCTTCGTTTCGAGGGTAAGGGAGATCATCTCGAGCCCCAGCACGGTGACCGTGCTGACCGAGCCTATCTTCTCGCCCGACTACTCCGCCTCCAAGCTTTCCGTACGCCTGGCCGACCACGTCAACACCATAGTGGCGCAGGACTCCAACTGGGTGGTCACTTCCACGGTGGGCCTGCCTTCTTCCGGCTACGCCGTGGTGGACAATGAAATAGTGCATTACGCCGGCACCACGGCCGGGGCGCTCAGCCTGGTCACGCGCGGCGCCTTCAACTCGCCCATCATCACCCACAGTTCCGGAACGGTGCTGGGCGGCATGATCTACCAGGGCATGATCAACTACCCGTTCATGCAGATGACCCTGACCACCTCGGGCTACGGCGTGCGCTGGGTGGGCCTCAAGCTGTCGCGCAAGCAGCCGGCCAGCCTGGTAGGCTACGACGACGACGTGGCCGTGGTAAGGGTGTGGAAAGACAACGGCAACGGCGTCTTCGACCGCGACGCGGCCACCGGTCTTAATACCTCCGATGTCATCGTCGGGTCGGGCCGCTTCGGCGCCAACGACCCGGTGGGCAAGGCTACCATCTACGTGAAAGACCCCGCGCTCAACGACCAGAACTACGTGGTAGTAAAATCCACGCCCATCCTGATCTTCGTTTCCATGGACATCGACAAGGCGTCCAGGTTCTCCAACGTCCTGCTCAGCCCGCAGAACGACGTCCTGGGCGTGGAGATCCCCTTCGAGACCAACTTCCTGTTCGGCCCGGAGAATTCCGGCCATACCGCCCAGTTCCTGTCGCCCGCCCTGAGCCAGCTTAACGCGCTGCTGCCGACGCTGAACAACATCACGCTGACGCCCGAGGACATCTCGCCCGTCAGCGTGACGCAGAACGACAAGAACGTGGGCGTGCTGGCCATGCGCCTGGTCACGGACAAGACCTCCGCGCGCGTAGAGGCCATAAAGCTGGACCGCCGCGGGTCCGCCAACGACTCGGATATAGACCTGATCAAGGTCTGGAAGGATTCCAACGACAACTGCATCCTGGACTCCGTGGACACCTCCAGCAGCGGCGCCGGCGTCTACCCGAACCTGGCCAGCTACGGCAACGAGTCCTTCTCGTCCAGCACCGTCAATATAGCGCTGAAGAACCCCATCGTGGTCACCACCAACCCGGTCTGCGCTTTCATCAGCTACGACATGTCGCAGTTCGCCATTATCGGCAGCACGGCCGGGCTTTCCATCAACTCGACCGCTTACGTGACCATAGGTATTCCCAACACGGTCACGCTGACCACCTGGCCCGTGAATACCATGCCCATGGTGGTCTGGGAGATCCCGTCGAACGTGGCGCTGGGCGCCAACGACGTGGCCAACGAGCTGGTGCTGGCCGGCGGCGTCAACCAGGCCCAGCTCAAGGCCCCGATGCTGAGGTTCAACCTGGCCACCGAGGCCGGCAACGCCCGCTGGAGCGCCATAAAGGTGCAGCGCACCGGCGCTTCCAACGACCCGAACGCGCCGTTCGGCAAGAATACCGACGTCAAGCTGATAACCATTTACCAGGATTCCAACCAGAACGACATGCTGGACGTGAACGACGTGAATATTTCCGAGGCGAGGAGCATCATCCTCAACGCTTTCACGTCCACCGACACCCTGCCGTTCAACCTGGTGCTGGCCTCCACCGCCGGTTTCCCCGTTTCGGGCCGGCTCTATATCGAGGAGGCCGAGCTGGTGTCTTATGACGGTTCCGGCATAGACGCGGGCACAGGCAAGCCCTATCTGCGGGTCTTCGCGAGGGGGGAGAAGCTGGGCGACTTCTATACCCCGGTGGTCAACCATCCTTCGCGCTCCCCGGTGCGCAAGGTGGACCTGTTCGACCAGGAGAACCCGCTGAACACGCAGACTTATATCAACCTGTCGCAGGTCCAGACTTTGAGCCCGCTGCCGCAGACGTACTTCTCGGTCTACGACATCGGCGAAATGGCCATCAAGGCCAACAAGGTCGGCATGATGATCCGCGACAAGTCGTGGATAGTCGTCAACGCCCCGCACGACGTTTCGCCCAGCGTTTACGTCGGCATCACCAAGGCGCTGCCCAAGGGCACGTACTCCGAGATCTACCCGTTCAACTCCAGCCTGGTGCCGATCAAGGCCGTCAACCTTACGGTGACCGGCATCAGCATCGCCCCGAAGTCGGCGGAAAAGAACACCAAGAGCGTCCCCGTTATGACGTTCAATATGGCTACGCTGACGGACTACGTGGCGCTGGGCCAGATCAACCTGCAGCAGACCGGCAGCATCAGCAGCGCCACCTTCAACTTCGGCGACGGCGACCTGGCCGGCGTGGCCCTGTGGAAGGACGACGGCGACGGCGCTTTCAGCCCGATAAGCGACGCGCGCCTGGGCTACACCGTGCATTCCGCCACCAACACCTTTGAACTGGGGGTCTCCGTCTCCATCCAGGACGGAAACCTGCCGTACCTGATCATCTCCACCTCCACGGTGATCCTGCACCTTTCCTGCGACATCAGTTCCGGCACCGACCTCTCTGACTCCGACACGATGGGGCACCTGGCCGGGCTGACGCTGGGTTCCTTCACCGACCTGCGCGGCATGGGCGGCATGCAGCTGGCCGCCGGGCAGTATTACGCCGACACTTACCCGATGGAATCCAACCAGATCCTTATTTCTCCGGCCATCATCCCGCTGACGCCGGTCTACAGGCCGATCATGCTGGCCTCCAACGGCTACCCCGCCTATACGCAGGTGGATTCCAGCGGCAACGTGAAGCTGGGCTTCGGCAATATCCCGGAGACGGACACCACCTTCTGGGACTATACCCACCCGCCCGCGGGCTGCCGCGCCGGCGAGCCGCTGATAGACATCAACGGCGACATGATCCCGGATAACTTCGACTATTACGGCTCCGGCAAGTGCAATAACATCAGCCTGAACAACTCCGGCCTGCCGTCCTTCGATATCGACGGCGACCACCTGCTGGACTTCGAGAGCAACCTGGACTATGTGCCCGACAGGATCATTAACGACGGCACGGGCAAACCGCTTTACTTCATCGGCGACAACGTGCAGAACGTGAAGATGCTGCTGGCGGTCTCCGACCTGGGCGCCGTGCCCTCGGTCTGGGCGGCCAAGACCACGGAACTTACCGCGATGTGGAACCCCGCTTCCACCACCAGCGCCGTGGCCTATGAACTTTCGCTGGGCGGCAGCTTCTCCGACCCGACCGGCATTAAGAACGCCTGGCAGCCGGCCGGCACCTCGCTGGCGGGCAAGCTGACCAACGTGGCGCTGTCACCCGGGCATTTCACCCGCCTGGCCAGCCGCATAGACGTCAACACCTCTTCGTTCTCGGTGATCTCGGCGGCCGGCTTCGCCGCCGAGGGCGTCGTCTACGTGGGCAACGAGATCATGGTGGTGACCAAGATCGACGACGGCACTTTCAAGATCAACCAGCGCGGCGTGCAGGGCTCGTTCAGGGGCCCCCATACGGCCTGGGGCGAGACCGTGTCCGACCGCGGCTACGTGCTGAGCGTGCGCGGCCAGATGGCCGACGGCCGCTATATTCCCAGCGAGAGCGGCGTGCCCATAATGATCTACCGCATCGATACCACCTACCCGACCAACCCCGGCGCCCCCGAGCCCCAGGTGGCCAAGGGCGTGGCTTCGGGCCAGGCCTATACCCTTAAGTGGGACTCCGCCGAGGACCCCGAGTCTAACGTGATGTCCTATGAAATACAGGAACGCGAGGGCACCAACCCCGTCTGGAAAACGGTGGCGGCCATCCCCGGCTTCAAGACCGGCGGCGCCATAAACAATATCTACACCATAGGCGACCCCGTGAACCCCGGCGAAACCCCCAGGCCGCTGGGCAAGTACTATACCTACCGCGTGCGCAGCTGGAACTTCGCGGGTATACATTCCGAGTGGTCCCCGGTCTCCACGCCGGCCGGCACTACCGTAGGCGAGGAGCTGCTCAGCAAGGTGTCCAACTACCCTAACCCGGTGGACCTGCGCAAAGGCGGCGTGGAAGGCAGGACGGTCATCAATTACACCCTGAACGATAACGCCGAGGTCACTATAACCATCTACGACCTGCTGGGTTATATCGTGCGGGAATTTACCTTCACCAGCGGCACGGACGGCGGCAAGCTGGGCCCTAATTTCGTGATCTGGAACGGCCGCAACGGGCTGGGCGGCTATGTTTCCAAGGGCGGCTATATAGTAAGGGTAAAGGCTTCCAGCCCCAAGGGCAGCAAAGTGATAATGCGCAAGGTCGGAGTTATCCACTAAAGCGCGCCGGGGGGAGGCGGGGGCCTGCCTGCAAGGTTGTTAGTAAGGATATATAGGGCTGATCAACACCTTGGCCAGCGGTCCAAAACCATGTTTGGGGCCGGCCTTGACATGTCAAGGGGGTGGCCTTGACAAACCAGTTCTATCTGCTATAATATTAATGCCGTAAATCTGTAACGAGTTTGTAACGCCGTATTGTTACGATAATAGCAAAGCCGGTGAAAGCCGGCGGCGCAAAGTCAAGACCCGCTAAGTGAGCGGGGGTCAGACTACCGAAAACGATGAAACGCATTCTTGCTGATGCTTTTGCCCCCTTGGCTATATGGGCTTCTTTGAAGCGTGTAATACGCTTCAGCCCGGTCATGGGGCTTTTTATTGCGTTTTCGGCGGCTTCGGCCCTGGCCCAGAGCGGCGGCCAGCCCGGGGCTTTCATGTCCTACGGCGCCGGCGCCAGGTCCCTCGGTATGGGCGGCGCTTTCTTCGCGGTGGCCGACGACGCCTCCGCCTCTTACTGGAACCCCGCCGCCCTCACCCTGCTGGAGCGCAAAGAATTCACCGCCATGCAGGCCACCCTCTTCGAAGACACCACGCTTAATTTCTTCACCTACGCGCATCCCACCACCACCAAGGGCACCTGGGCGATCAGCATGACCCAGCTTAAGTCCGTGGGCTTCGAGAAGATCTCCATCACCGCCAATCCGGCCGGCGACGAGATCGTGGACATCAAGACCGAGGGCAGCTTCGACAGCGTGGAGCAGGCCATGGCCTTCTCCTGGGGCCGCGACGTCTCCGATAAGCTCGCTTTCGGCGTGATGGCCAAGAACATCACCCGCTCCCTGGACACCTCCGTCGACTCCTTCAAGGCCATCGACATCGCCATGCTGCAGAAGTTCTCCAAAACCTACCGCGCGGCCATCGGCATACAGAACGTGTTCTCCATGGCTTCCGGAGATACCGACGACAAGCTGCCCCTGACCATTAAATTCGGCCAAGCCCTGAGCCTCTTCAAAGGGGCCCTGGTCTTCGGTTTCGATATCGCCAAGCCCCAGAACTCCGCCACCAACTGGCGCTTCGGCGGCGAATACTGGCTGATGTACTGGAGCGCGCTGCGCTTCGGCGTGATGGGCACCCCCGCCATCCAGGAAGCCGATTTCGGCCTGGGCATCAAGTATAAGAACCTCGGCTTCGACATCTCCCAGGGCGTGCACGCGCTGGGCTCCACCACCCGCTTTTCCGTCACGCTGCGCATGGGCCAGTCCAACAAGAGCAAGCACGACCGCGAGGTCCGCGAGATCGTCCGCCAGGCCCTGCAGTACTTCAAGTCCGGCTACTTCACCCGCGCCATGGAGAAGCTGCGCAGCGCCATGGACGCCGACCCCGGCAACGCCGAGATCCGCCGCATGGTGACCCGCCTGCAGGGCGCCATCGACTACGTGCCCGACGCCACCGGCGGCGAGGAAGTGCCTACCCTGACCCGCCGCGGCATCATCGCCTACGTGGACGGCAAAGACCTGCGCGCCTCGGTCAACGTGCTGCGCCACGCTTTCAACAAGGACCCCAAGAACGACCGCCTGCTCTCCCTGCTCAACATGGTGGAGAAAGAGGCCAATGTGAGCGAGCTGACCCGCAAGCCCGAGGGTCCCGAGATCTTCACCTACATAGACCAGCGCACCTATGACGCCCGCCAGTCCATCTACGACGGCAAATACGACCTGGCCATGAAGCGCGCTCAGGACATCCTGGACCTCGAGCCCAACAACGAGACCGCCCTGGAGATCATGGGCAGCGCCTTCTACCTGATGGACCAGAAAGAGAAAGCCAAGGTCATCTGGGAGCGCGTGGTGGAGATCAACCCCAATAACTCCATAGTGAAGAACTTCCTCAAGCAGGTGCGTTAAGCACCAGCGCAGGGCGCGGGCCGGGTCGGGTTAGCAAAACCCTGCCGGAGCCCGACGCTTGCGTAAGCGCGGAGGGCGAGGCGGGGAGTGGCGAGCACGGTGTGCGAGACCACGTTTTTGCGTTCCGACCCGGCCTGCGCCCGGAGCGGAATTAAAACTTGAACTTTTTTGAAACATTCCTGTAATAAGGTAAAGATAGAATAATATTGTCATGCGTAAACCCGCGCTTATCTTAATTTTGCTGGCCCTGGCCGCCTTCGGGGCCCAGGCCCAGACCACCATGCCGGCCGTAGCCGACGGCATGAGCTCGTCTTTGATGGAGCGCCAGGACTCCCTGCGCCGGGAAACCGAGACCAAGATAAAGAACGAGATCCTGGACCCGATACTGGGCCCCGCCAAATCCTTCGTGTTCGCGGACGTCGAGCTGGAGGTCATCTCCAAGAAAGCCGAACAGAACAAAGAAGGCATCGGCATCATACAGAAGTACAAGGAAAAAGGCTCCGGCCAGGGCGGCGGGGGCGATACCGATTTCATCCTGCCCGGCATTCCCAAGCCCAAGTCGGTGCTGGGCGGGGACAACAAGCGGCCGGAGGCGGCCTCGGGCCAGCAGGCCCAGCAGGCCAAGGGCGTGCAGGAGATCCGCTACGGCCTGGAGACCGAGATCACCCGCTTCCAGCTGACGGTCATCCACGACGACACTCTTTCCAAGGAAGCGGTAAAGCTCGCCCGCGAGCGGGTGGACGATTTCCTGATCCCCTACAAGATCCGCAAGAAGGACGCCCCCACGGTGGTCTTCAAGCCCACCAGGTTCAACGTGGTCAACCCGCTGGACGACCTGAAGCGGCCCGGCGTGTACCTGCCGTTGCTTTACGCGCTGCTTTTCCTTATACTGCTATTGTTCCTCTTCGGCCCGCTCTGGGGCTTCTTCCGCAAATATATCAAGGCGCTGCTGGCCAAGCCCGGCGCCGAGGTCAATATAGAGGATAAGAGGGAGGAAGGCGGGGGCGGCGGCGGCGAGGAGGAGGGCAAGGAAGAGACCGAGGGCCACCAGAGCATCGATATGAATTTCCTGCAGAAGGAAGCCGAGAAGAAAGAAGAAGAGGACGACCTTATGAAGAAATTTGAGCCCTTTACCTACCTCAACGAGGAAAACCTCAAGCGGCTGATCTACCTGTTCCTGCTCCGCAAAGAGGACCCGTGGGTGATAGCCGTGGTGCTCAGCTATATCAAGCCGGACCTGGCCCGCCAGGCTTTGTCCATGCTGCCGATAGAAATGCAGTCCCGCGTGGCCCTGGAGGCGCTGACCGTGCGCCAGGCCACCCGCGAGCAGATAGACGCCATAGACAAGGATATCCGCGAGAACGTGGATTTCGTGATGGGCGGCATAGAGCGCCTGGCCAAGATGCTGGACGATTCCGACCCGGCGACCCGCAAGAATATCATCGAATACCTCAAGACGCAGAAGCCCGACATCTACGAAAAGGTCAAGCGCATCGTGCTGATGTTCGAGGACATCACGGGTTTCCCCGACCGCGACATGCAGGTCATCATCAGGAGCCTGTCCAACGAGGACATCGCCCGCGCCGTGGCCAAGGCGGACCCGGCCATCGTCAACAAGTTCTTCACCAACATGTCGCAGGGCGCCGTCAACGCCATAAAAGAAATAATGGAGTATTCCGGCGAGGTCACGCCGGCCCTGCAGGACGAGGCCCAGATGAAGATCCTGGACGCCGTCAAGGCTTTGGAGGCGGAAGGCAAGATCAACGTGCGCCAGGGCAATACGCAGGAGGTCTATATCATCGACGGGGGGGAGATGTCCTCCGCGGACGAGCGCAAGCGCAAATTCGACAGCATGTCCGCGCCCAGGGAAGAAGCGGCCGCGGGCCCTACCGCGGAGCAGGCCGCCCAGGCGCAGCAGTACCTGTCCGCCGGCGTGGACCTTTATAACCAGGGCAAACTGCCGGAAGCGCTGCAGTACCTGGAATACGCCTCCTCCCAGAACCCCGGCGACGCGTCCACCTGGCAGTACCTGGGCACCGTCTATTACGCCCAGCAGCGCGTGGACGAGGCCGTGGCGGCCTACGAGAAATACGCCTCGCTTTCGGGCGACCCGGCCGCGACGGAGTGGCTGGCCGGCTTCAAGGCCCAGGTAGGTCGCTAGGAATTAACATTTGTGTAACTTAATTGAAACCCGCTTCCTTTAGAATATAAAGGTATAGAAAACTCAGCCGGAAACACATATGGACGACAGGGATAAAAAAATTTCAAAGCCCGGGATGCCTCCGCTTCCTCCGGGCATGCTTAAGCCCGGCGCGCCCCCGCCCCCGATGGGCGGCAAGCCTTCTTTGCCCCCTATGCCCCAGGGCGGCTTCGGCGGAGCCCCCGGCGGCTTCCCGCAGTTCGGCCAGCCCCAGCAGCCCGCTCAGCCCGTAAAGGACTCTTCCGCTGAAGAGGCCAGGAAAATACAGGAAGAGAAGGACAAGCTGGAGAAAAAGATCACGGACATGGAGAAACTCCTGTCCCAGGAGAAGGAAAAGGCGCTGCTGGCCACCCTTAAGAACCAGCAGGACGAGGCCCTTTCTTCCCGCGTGGAGTCCTCGCTTAAAGATATACAGGAGAAGATGCGCCGCGACCGCCGCGACCACGAGGTCGAGGAGGAGCGCCTTACCCTCAAATCCAAGATCAAGGAAATGGAAACCCGCCTGTCCCAGGAGCGCGAGACCTGGATGCAGACGCTCAAGAACCAGATGTCGGAGCGCGAGACCCAGGGCCGCGACGTGGAAGGGCATTTCATCCACCGCCTCCAGGAGATGGAGCGCCGCTGGCTGGACGAAAAGGCCCAGTGGCAGAAAGAGATAGCTTCGCGCGAAGCGGTCATCAGCTCGCTCAAGTACGCCGATACCAAGCTGCGCGAGACCGAGGACGAGTTCCGCAAGGTTTCCATGGAGAAGTCCATGCTTGAGCGCGACGCCGCCAAGCTTAAGGACGAGGTGGCCCGCGCCGAGCGCGAGAAGGCCTCCATAGAGTCCTATATAAGGGTGATCCCCGAGAAGGAGCGCGAGCTGGCGGAGCTGAAATCGGACAACGTGGTGCTGCGCTCCCGCGAGGCCGCCGCCCACAGCGAGGCCAAGCTGCGGGACGAGAAGAACAATTTCGAGCTGGAGAAGCTGCAGAAGGAGATAGGCCGGCTGCAGTCCGATATCGGCTCCATCTCCGACCGCAAGAACGCCGAAAAGAACGAGGAGCTGAAAAAGCTCCAGATGCGTTTCGAGTTCCAGCTGCAGGAGAAGGAAAAGACCATCGCCGACGTTTCGGGCGAGAAAGTCCGCGCCATTTCGGAACTGGTCAAGATAAAAGGCTTTATAGGCAGGGTACAGGCCATCAACGCCGTGCTGGAGAAAGAGCGCGGCCACCTCAAGCTGGAGAAGATGCAGCTGGCCCAGAATATGGCCGCCCAGCTCGAAGAGATCAAGCGCCTGAAAGCCGAAGGCGACGGCCTCAAGGCCGCCCACCAGGGCGAGCTGGAGGCTATGGCCGCCAGTATGCGCGCCGAGATAGACCGCGTGAAGAACGGCTACGCCGCCGAGATGGCCCGCAAGCACGCCGAAGAGACCGCCGAGCTGGTACGCGCCCAGCAGGAAGAAATTTCCAGGATCTCGGCCGCCAGGCAGAACGAACTGGCTGCCGCCGCGGCCATCGCCCGCGAAGCCGCGGACAGGACCGTGGCCGCCGGCAAGGAAGCCGCGGACAGGGCGGTGAGCGCCGCCCGCGAAGCCGCGGAGAAGACCGTGGCCGAGCGCCAGGCTGAATTCGACGCCCGCCTGTCCCAGCTGCGCAGCAAATACGAAAATTCCGCCGAGGACGAGAAGAACTCGCTCCGGCGCCAGCTGGAGGGGGAATATACCTCCCAGCTTAAGGAAGCCCGCGAAGCCGCGGCCGCCGCGCAGGACGCCGCCCTTAAATACGAACTCGAGAACCGCCGCCTTGTCACGATCTCCCGGGACGTCGAGGCCGCCATCGCCGGCAGGGCGAAGGAATACGAGGCCCGCGTAGCCCGCGCCGAGGCCGAAGCCGCCAGGCAGGAAAGCTCCGCCGCCGCCGCCGCCACCCAGAAAGCGGAAGCGGAAAAATACGCCCACGCCGCGGAATCGGACCGCCAGCGCCTTGGCGCCGAGGCGGCCGCGCTGCGCGAGCAGGCCTCCGTGCTGGCCGCGCAGAAGACCGCCTCCGAAGGCGAGGCCGCCAGGCTGGCCGCCGAGCTCAAGCTTCAGGCCGAACACCTCAAGGCCGAAAGCGAGAACCGCGCCCGTTTCGAATCCGAGCTGCTTTTCCTCAAGCAGAAGATACAGCAGATGGAGTTCCAGGCCCAGGAAAATACCGCCGCGCTGGACGCGGAACGCGCCAACTTCCAGTGCCTGCAGGCTTCCGCCGGGGAGCAGAGCGCGGCCTGTGCCGCCCAGGCGGCCGAACTCTCGGCCGAGCTGGAGCGCTACAAAGCGATGGAAAACTCCCTGGCCGACAGGCTTAAATGGGCCATCAAGGGCAAAAAATCCGAGTAACCGCGGGTTACAGGGTCTTGAAGGAGGGGCGCGGGGATAAAAGTCCTTTCTGCGGCCCCGCTTCCCGACTCCGTAACTCCGTGACTTATTAGTATAATTATTCAAATGATAAAGCTCGAAAAACTCAACGGCACGATCGTGGTGGTCAACGCCGAACTCATAGAGACCATCGAGGCCGCCCCCGATACCGTGCTGAACCTGGCGACGGGCAACAGGTTCATCGTCAAGGACTCGGTGGATTCGGTCATCGCCAAGGTGGTGGAGTATAAAAAAGTGGTTTACTCCGAGCGGAAATGCGTAAACCCGTTCGAGGGCTTTGAGAAGCGGTAGCTGCCGGAGACACAAATATGGATATAGCGACATTTACCGGGATCATAGTTTTCATGGGCTTCGTTTTCGGGGCCATCTACCTCGGCGAGGGCATAGCGGGCTTCAAGCCTTTCATCAACGCCGAAGCCTTCCTGATGGTCATGGGCGGCACTTTCTGCGCCCTGCTAGTCAATTTCCCGTTGTCCTCCGTCATCGGCGTGACCAAAGTGCTTAAGAAAGTGCTTACCTCGAAAGGCGAGGATACTTCCAAACTGGTTTCCACCTTCGTGTCTCTTTCCCAGAAGGCCAAGAAAGAGGGCTTCCTGGCCCTTGAAGCCGACGCCAAGGCCATCGATAACGATTTCCTCAAGCGCGGCGTGCAGCTGGTCATCGACGGCGCGGACCACGAGTTCATCCGCAACATGCTCGAGACCGAGATCGACTTTATCCGCGAGCGCCACAAGGCGGGCCGCGAGATCTTCAACGCCCTGGGCACCTACGCCCCGGCTTTCGGCATCATCGGCACCGTGCTGGGCATGATCATGATGTTGTCCTCCATCGACGACGTGGCGCAGGTGCCGCGCCGCATGGCGCTGGCCCTGGCGGCCGCGTTCTACGGCCTGGGCTCGGGCTACTGGCTTTTCATGCCCATGGCCGGCAAGCTCAAGCACCGCTCGGAAGAAGAACTTTTCGTTAAAGAGATCATCATCCGCGGCGTGCTGCTGCTGCAGAGCGGCGCCACCCCCAGCGTGGTGGAAGCCAACCTCAAGGCCTACCTGGAGCCCGACAAGCGCAAGACCGTGACCAAAGAGGCCCCGGCCGCCTGACGGAAGGGATAGCGCGGTAAGCGGAGCAAGCCGCTTAAAGGAAGCGAGGACCTGAATTTATGCGGGGAAGAGTAAAAGGCATGATACCGGAGGACGATAAAAGGGTTTCCCCCATGGGAGAGCCCGCGCCCCCATGGATGGTCAATTACGCCGACCTCATGACGGAAATGGTGTGTTTCTTCGTCATCCTCTACGCGCTCAGCGCCGCCCTCAACAAGGACATGCAGAAAGCGCAGCAGGAAGTGCAGGACATGATCAAGGAGGGCAAGATGTCCGGCCAGGTGGCCATGGACAAAGAGGGCATGCGCATAACCCTCGAGGAACAGAGCCAGATAGCTTTTTTCGAGAGCGGCAAAGCCGACCTGACGGACCAGATGCGGGTGCAGATGGATAAGCTGGCCCCGGTGCTGCGCAAGCTTTCCGAAAAGCACGACATCATCGTGGAGGGGCATACCGACAATATCCCCATAGCCACCAAGCAGTACGCCTCCAACTGGGAGCTTTCCTCGGCGCGCGCCACCAGCGTGGTCAAGTTCCTGCTGGGGTCCGATTTCAAGCCCAAGCGCCTGGCCGCCGTAGGTTACGGCGAGAACCACCCTATCGTGCCGAACGACAGCGAAACCAGCAGGCGCAAGAACCGGCGCGTGGTGTTCTTCATAAAGAACAATCCCTATCCCGAGGCCTCCCCGGCGACGGGTCCGCCCGCGGTGCTTAAACCGGGCGAAGGGGCCCCGGCCGCGGACGCGCAGCCGCCCGCACCCCTGGAGAACGCCCCGGCGGAAGAGATCCAGGCGGCGGAAGAACCTCTGCCCGCGGAAGAACCGGCTCCGGCCGAAGAGGGGCAGTGACGAACTCGCAACGGTGAATCACATGAAAAAGATCAAGACCGGTTTAAAACTTTCGCTGCTGTTCCTGCTGGCGCAGACGCTGGCCGGCTGCGGCGGTTTCAAGAGCCTTAAAGTGGTGGACTTCACGGACCAGCGCGTGGGCGACCTCTCGCTGACCAAGAAAGTTACCGGCAAAAAAGAATTCCTGTTCTTCTCCACCACCAAGATGGGGATGTTCCTGGACGGCAATATCCAGGGCGTGATAACCGATTACCAGGGCAACCCTATAGAGGGCGTCACCGTAAAGGTGCAGCCCGACGCCGGCAAGTCCAAGACCGGCGCGGGTGAGGCGGCCGGCGAATACGAGGGGGGGCCCGAAGAGAACGCCAACGCCGTCATCAACCTTTCTTTCGCGCCAGGCATCAGCGATACCATGGGCCTTTACAAGATACATTTCTCGCTGCCGGTGGTGGACAAAGAGGTGGACGTGCGCGGTAAACTGGTCTATAACCCCGGCTGGGACCAGCAGAAGATGAACCTGGGCAAGGCCTACGAACCGCAGCAGAAAGAATCCCCTTTCAGGCTTTACTACAGCATGGACACCGGCTTCCTGGCTTTCGCCGAGGGCGTGCGCAAGATCATCGTGCAGCCGGTCGGGGAAGGCCGCGGCCGCATGCAGGCGCTGCCGGGCTCCAAGGGCCCGGAACCCGCCAAGCCGGCCGCCGGGACCCCCGCCGAGGGCGCCCCCGCCGGCGGCAACCAGGCCGAGGAAGACCTGTTCAAAGGCTTCGATTTCGGCCAATAAACTGTACCGGAGGTTCAACCTCCGGACGCGAAAAAGAGGGCTCAGGCCCTCTTTTTTTATTCCTGCCGCCGCGGGCAAAATAATAGAATAGTACCGGACTATGAAGAAAAAGATCGTGGTAGCCATGTCCGGGGGAGTGGACTCCTCCGTCACCGCGGCCCTGCTTAAGAAAGAGGGCTACGAGGTGGTGGGCGTGACCTTGCGCCTGTTCTCGGAGCGCAGGGACGCGGTCAAGTGCTGCGGCGGAGCGGACAGCGCGGCCAAAGCGCGCGCCTCGGCCCAGGCCATAGGCATACGTCATTATTTCAAGAGCGCGCAGGGTCTCTTTTCAAAGGCGGTCATCGGGGATTTTGTCAGCGGCTACCTGGCCGGTTCCACCCCTAACCCCTGCGTGGAATGCAACCGCCACCTGAAGTTCTCCTACCTTTTCGATCTGGCCCGCTCGATGGGCGCGGAATACCTCGCCACGGGCCACTACGCCGTGATCAAAAAAGAAGAGGGGGAATACGGGCTTTACCGGGGGGCCGACCCGCTGAAGGACCAGAGTTATTTCCTGTACTGCCTTAAGAAGCAGCAGCTGGGCCGGCTGCTGTTCCCGCTGGGCGGGCTGACAAAAAAAGAGGTGCGCCGCCTGGCCGCGGAATTCTCCCTGCCGACGGCCTCCGAGCCCGAATCCAACGATATCTGTTTTGTTACGGAAGGCAACTACGACCTGTACCTTAAAAAGACAGCCGGCATAAAGCCCAAGCCGGGCTATATCCTGGACCTGGCCGGCCGCCGCATAGGCCGGCATAACGGCTTCTTTAATTTTACCGTTGGTCAGCGGCGCGGTACGGGCGTTTACGGCGGCGCGCGGCTTTACGTGACGGAGATCCGGCCCGAAACCAACGAGGTGGTGCTGGGGCCGCTCGAGGCCGCGCACAGCTCCGCTTTCGCCGTGCGGGACGTTAACTGGCTGGCCGCGCCCGCGGCCGCGGAGTTCCAGTCGGCCGTTCAGATCCGCTACAGGCACAAACCCGCGGCCTGCGCGGTGCGCCTTTCCGGCTCAGGCGCCGGCGTCAGCCTCGCCAAGCCGCAGTTCGCGGTAGCTCCGGGCCAGTCCGCCGTTTTTTACTCCGGGGACAGGGTGCTGGGCGGCGGGATAATAACAAATAGTAAAATAAAGGGCGGCGGGGAGTGATCTTCCCGGCGGCGCCCGCTCACGAAGGACATCATGAAAAAGAAAATAGGCGTAATTTTCGGCGGCAAATCGGCGGAACACGAAGTCTCGATAGAATCCGCCAAGACGGTCTGCGCCGGGCTTGAAAAGGCCGGGTTCAAAGCGCTGCCGCTCTACGCGCCGCGCGCCGGCGGCTGGCGCCTCGTTCCGCTGAAAGCTCTCCTGGCCGGCGGGCGGCTTTCAGGGCCTGAGATCGAGCCCTCCCTGGCGTCCGGGAGCTTTCTTAAAAAAGGCGGCGGCCGCGTCAGGCCCGACGCGCTTTTCCCCATAATACACGGTTCTACCGGCGAGGACGGCGTGCTGCAGGGCCTGCTGGAGCTGCTCGGCATCCCTTACGCCGGCTGCGGCGTTACCGCCTCGGCGGTAGGCATGGATAAGGTTATCTCGAAGGAATTGGCGGCGCTGGACGGCGTGCCGGTGCTGCCGCACGTGGTGATCCGGGCGCACCAGCGCGGCTCGATGGGCCCGCTGCTCAAGAAAGCCCTGAAACTGGGCTTCCCGCTTTTCGTCAAGCCGGTCGCCCAGGGGTCCTCCGTGGGCGTCGCCAAGGTCAAGAACGCCGCCGGCCTGCGCCCGGCGGTGCTGAACGCTTTCCGTTTCGACACGGCCGTAATGATAGAGAAAGGCGTGGACCGCGCGCGCGAGATCGTGTGCGGGGTGCTGGGGTCCCCTTCCGGGGCCAAGGCCAGCGTGACGGGAGAGGTGGTGCCGAAAGGCAGCCATGAGTTCTTCGACTACGAGGCCAAGTATCTCGACAATGACGGGATGGATTTTTTGCTGCCGGCGCCGCTGTCGGCCGCTACGGCGGCGAGGATCAGGGAATTGACCGTGAGGATCTTCCTGGCGCTGGGCGGTTCCGGCATGGCCCGGGTAGATTTCTTCGTGGATCCCAAAGACGAGCGCAAAGTTTATTTCTGCGAGATAAATACTTTGCCCGGTTTTACCTCGCACAGCCTGTACCCGCGCCTGTGGGCGAAGACCGGCCTGGCGCCGGAAAAAGTGCTGAAGGAACTGGTGAACCTCGGCGTCCTGGCCATGGCCGCCCGGCGCCGCCTGGCGACTTCCAGAAGGTAGGCGCCGCGGTTCGCCGCGCAAAAGAAAAAGCCGCGGGCAGCCGCGGCTTTTTCTTTATCCGGGCCCGACGGTCACTGCTCGGTGCCGTCCTCGTCCTCGTAAACGTACTCATATTCGTCTTCCGCGGCGGCCTGTTTGGGCGCGGCGGCTTTCCTGGGCTGCGCTTTCTGCCTGGGGGCGGCGGCGGCTTTCTTGGCCCTTGGGGCTTTCTGCCTTGCCTGCGGCCTGTTCGTCAGCCCGTTGAAAGCGGCCTTGCCGCCTTCGTCGGCCGGCAGCAGAGTTTTTTTGCCGTAATCCACCACAAAGGTATAGGTGAGCTCTCCTTTCTTGCCCGGGATTACGGCGGCTATCTCGAAGATGCCTTCCAGGCCCTGCTTTACCTGCCAGTTCACCCTGTCGTAGTAGCCGCCTCCCGCCGCAGAAATTTCCGCTATCTTATTCTCAAGGGAGGGCCCGCCGGAAGTCGCCTTATAGGTACGGGTGAAATATATGATCTCAGGCGAGATGTCGGGAGCGGGAGCCTGTTTGGCCTGCTCCGCCGGCTGCGGCGCCTGCTGTTCCTGTGCGGCCGGGGCGGCTTCCGGCTGCGGTACGGCTTCCGCGCCCGGGATTTCCCCGGCGCCCGGCTCAGGCGCGGGGGCCTGTGCCTGCCCGACGAAAGGCAGCGGGAACGGGAGGAATACGGTGGCGTCGAAAATTCCGAAGTTCTTCAGGCCGACGACGGCGCCCAGAAGCACCGCGGCCAGCAGCGCCAGGGTAACGACCAGGCGGCCCGCTTTCTTTAGAGCAGGCCCTACCCTGGAAGGCTTGCTGCCGGTATCCGTTATTTTGGTGGCGGGCTGGGGTTCCTCTTTGGGCTTTTCCTCTTTGGCGGGGGCCTGCGCTCCGAACATCGTTTTAATGGGCGCTTCTTTTACCTGGGCCGGCGCTACCGACACTTGCGCCGCCGGGGGCTGGCCTTGCTTAAGGGAGGTCTTTATTTCGCCTACGGCGTTCTCGAGATAGGCGAGTTTGTCCATTATATCGCGCTGGAACTGCTGGTTCTTAATGGAAGAAATGACTTCCCCCATCTGGTCCAGTTTCAGGCGCAGGGGATCTATCGCCTGGGAAAGGTCCTGGCGGGTCAGGCCGTTGGATACCGGCTGGGCGGCCGCCGCGGGTTCGGGGGCAGGCGCTTGAGCGGGCGCGGGGGCGGAGAAAGCCGACGGCCGGGCGAAAGTTTCCAGTTCAGGGGCCCCGCCGGAGTTGAGGGCCGGTGCTGTAAAGCCGGGCGCGGGGGCCTCGAAGGGCGCGGCGGCCGGGGCTTCTTCCTGCCCGGAAAGGTTTTCAGCGCGGCGGCCTATCTGGGAGAGCGAGAGGGGATTGAAGTCGTTCGTAGCCTGCTGTGCGGCCCCGACGGGTTCCGGTTCGCTGTGCGCCTTGCCCAGGCGGTTTACGGAGATCTCGACGCCGCCGGACTTGTGGTCCGCGGGGGGCACGGGCTCTATGGAGGAGGCGGTAAGGGGTTTAAGGGTTACGGGGGCGGCGGCGGGTTCTGAAAGGGCGGGCTTGGGCGCCGGTTCGTGCGCCGGCTCGGGCGAGAAAGAGGCCGCCTGGGGAGGCGCGGAGGCCCTGGGGCCCGACATGCCGGCTCCCAGCAGCGCCGACAGCTCCGGGTAAGTGGCGGCTTCTTTCCAGTCTTCGGTCTTTTCTCCCACGGGGGTCTGCGGGCAGACGAGCAGGGAGGGCGAGAACGAAGGAAGTTCAAGAAGTTTTTCTTTCTCAAAAGGGCCGAGGATCTCGTTATTAACGTATGCCCAATATTTCATAAGCGCTGTCTCCGTTGCGTCCGTTGCTGTTCTGGACTGAAAGGAATTATGCTTTTAATAATCTCTATAAATTCTACCCCAACCCTGTTACGGAAATAATAACTAATAATTAAATAGTTTGTCGCGCGGTTCCCGGGCGGCCGCGGCGGCGGCGCCGTTACGGTGAAAACTTGTAATTATTGTACAATTGGCCTATGGATAATAAGTTCCTGCGCACGCTTATCTACGTCTTTTCCGGTCTTATCGTGGTTTTTACGCTGCTTATCCTGCTGAATTATTTCGGCAGCCTGGCGGGCAGGCGCGCGGACCTGCCGGGGCAGGAGAACTCCGGCAAAAAAGCCGCCGGGGCGGAGGCTTTGGCGCAGGAAGCGCTGGCCGCCGCCAAATATAGCGGCGGGGCCAGGGGGTCCATGATCCCTTCCTTCAGGCAGGGGCTTTCCAGCGCCGCCGTCAAGACCGAAGGGGCCATCATGCTGGTAAAGGAAAGATCTTTCGGCGGGGTGGCGGAGAAGCCCAAAGACATGCTGGAAGTCCTCAACGACCTGAGCGGCGGCAATAAGGGCAAACCTGCCCCCATAGCCCTCAAGGACGCTGACCTGGATAAAAAGATAACGGTGGGGGGCGAGCCGGGCAAAGAGCCGCGCCTGGCCTCTTCTTCCATGCCCGAGCTGGGGCGCGGGCCGGCGCAGGAAGGCATTACCCTGCTGAACGCGCCTGTGGATTATAAGATCTTCAAGAGTTCCGAGACCTGGTGGGCTTTCGCCGGTTCCCGCAAGTGCCGCTCCAACCCGGAGGCGTGGGGCGGGCTGAAGCAGGCGGTTTCCCCGCTCTCCGGCCCTGACTTCGCAAAAGAGTCCGTGATAGTGCTGGTCTCGGTGTCGGAATTGCCCAACGGCATCTTTAAAATAATGACGGTAGAAAAAACCGGCAAAGAGCTGCGCCTGGACTACAGGGTGGACCCGCTGGCCATGGCCGCCGGCGACGACGACCAGCACGATTTCTACTCGGCCGCCGTTATCCCCGGGGGACTGCCCGTGAAGCTGCGGCAGGTGCCCTGAAACTGAATTAAGGGTTGCGGCAAGGCCGCGCCTCCCCCGGGAGGCCGGCCTTATTTTTTTGCCAGCCTGGCGGCGAAAAGGATGGCTTCCCGCATGCCTGAGGCGTCCGCCTGGCCGCGGCCGGCCAGGTCGAAAGCCGTGCCGTGGGCGGGCGAGGTGCGCGTGAAGGAAAGGCCCCAGGTCCAATGCACGGCGGGGGCCGTGCCGGCCGCCGTCTTCAGGGGGGCCAGGGCCTGGTCGTGGTAAAGGGCCAGCAGGCCGTCGCTTTTTCCGGCCAGGTGCGCGGCCCAGGCGGCGTCCGTGGGGAGGGGGGCGCTGATGTTCAGGCCGGCGGCCCTGAGGGCGGCGGCCGCGGGACGGAGTACCTCTATCTCTTCACGGCCTATGACCCCGCCGTCCCCCGCGTGCGGGTTGAGCGCGCAAAGCGTTATGGCCGGCCTGCGCAGGCCCAGCGCCGCCAAGGCCCCGCTGAAAAGAACGGCTTTCTTTTTTACCAGCTCCCGGGTGATCTTCCGGCTCAGGTCCCTGATCGCCAGGTGTTCCGTCACCAGGGCCGCGTTTATTCTGCCCCTGGAGAAAAGCATGAGCGGCTCTTTCTTTTCCAGGAGCCGGAACAAGTCGGTGTGCGCCGGGGCCGGCGCTCCGGCCAGTTCCCAGGCTTCCTTTGAGATCGGGGCGGTGACCAGCGCCCTGAAAAAACCGGGCTGCATAAGGCCGGCCGCCAGCAGCACGGCTTCCAGGGAAGCTTTGCCGCCCGCCCGGGTAGGGCGGGGCCGGGAAAAGTCCAGCCCCCGGGCGTCCACCGGCAGCAGCGGGGCCAGCGCCGGGGTCCAGCCGGCGCGCTTCAGGGCCGCGGTATCGCCGGCTATAAAAGGGCTGCAGGCCCGCCTGACGGCGGCGCTTTTAAGGGCCTTTACCGTGATCTCCGGGCCTATGCCCAGGGGGTCTCCCGCAGTTATCAGTATGGATGGCTTCACGTTGTATCCTGTCTCCGGCTGAAAAAGAATGAAGGCCGGGAAGTGAAAGATCTTCAGCTTTCAGCGCCTTCCGCGGCCTTCAGTTTCTTCCCCGCGCTATTTTTTTTCGTTCAGGAAGATCTGGATCTTCGCTTCTTTGCGGAGGTCCTTTATGTAAGAGCCGAGCTCGGAGGCGAAGGAGTTCTGCGACAGCACCTGCTCCAGGTCGTCCTTGACGGCCTCGTACCGGAGTTTCTGCGCGGCGCGCTTTTCCTCCAGGCGGAGGATGTGCCAGCCGAACTTGCTTTCCACCGGCTGGGAGTTGTCGCCCACCTGCATTTTGAAGGCGGCGGTCTCCACCTCGGCGGGGAGCATGCCTTTGACCACGTAGCCCAGGTCCCCGGCGCGGGCGGCGCTTTCCTTGTCGTCCGAATTCTTTATCACGGCGTCGTCGAAGTCGAGCTTGCCGTCCAGGTCCTTGCGCAGCGCCAGGGCTTTCGCCTGGGCGGCTTTCTTCTCTTCCGGGGCGGCGCCTTCTTTGACCTTTATGAGGATGTGGCGCAGGCGCAGGCGCTCGGAGGTGAGCTCTTTGAAGCGGCCCGCCACGGCCAGCAGGTCCTGCATGTCTTCCTCGTTGAGGCCTTTTATCGCGGCTTCTTCGCCGTTAAGGACCAGGCTGATATTGTCGAAGTAAGCTTTGGTCTCGGCGTCGCCGGGCATCTTGGCGCGGGTCCTTACGGTGTCCTGCACCAGCTTCTGCACCATCAGCTGCTTGCGGATGCGCTCCCTGAACTCCTCCATCGTCACGCCTTCCCTCTTGAGTTCCTCGCGGAAGGCCGCTTCGGCTTTTTCGGGGGGCAGGGCTTCCCCGCCCGGGGCGCGGCCGAAGCGCTTGCGGATCTCGGAGACGCCGTTCTCCAGCTCGCGTTCGTAAACCTTTACCTTCAGGGCTTCGGCTTTCTGCCGCAGCAGGGCCTCGTCCACCAGTTTGTCCAGGGCGGCTTTGGCCAGCTGCTCGCCGGCGTTGGGCTGCTTGAAGAAGTCCGGCATCGCCGCGGCGTACTGCTCGGCCAGGGCTTCCTTGGCCCGGTTGTAATCGGAAATGGTGACCGCTTCGTTGTTGACCCTGGCCGCCAGTTCTTCCACGACTTTCGCCGACGCGCTCAGGGCGCAGGCGCACAGCCCGGCCGCCAGCGCCAGTTTATTTATAGTTCTCATCGAGGACCTCCACCTTGGCTTTTTCCTGGAACTTGGCCAGGTAACTGTCGAATTTCTTTTTTTCAAGGATCTTGCGCACCCTGTCGAGGGAGGGCTCCCTTTCGCCCTTGTCCTGGGCCAGTTTCTTCAGGATGTGGAAGCCCAGCGGGGTCTTCACTATGCCCTGAATCTCGCCGACGCGCATCTTGAAAGCCATGTCTTCCAGCTCCGGCATGAATTCCCCGTACATCACCGGCGGCAGGCGCACGGCTTCCTTGTCCAGGGAGAATTCTTTCGCGGTCCGGTCGAAATCGGCCCCGGCCTTGATCTTCCGGATGACTTTTTCCGCTTCTTCGTAGCTGGGCAGCAGGATATGGGCCAGCGTCACCTTGTAGGGGTACTTCTGGTAATACTCCTCGGCTTCAGCGTCGGTAACTTTAAGCTCGTTCGCGCGCATATCCTCCACCCACATCTTGGTGAGCATGAAATCCTTGTATTCCCCCAGGGTGGCGCGCATCTCGGCCTCTTTCTGTTTTACCCGGGCCTTGTAATCGTCGCCCGAGGCCACGCGGCTTTTTTTCGCGGCCAGCAGCATCAGCCGCTCGTGTATGAGCACGTCCAGGAACTGCCTGCGGCCGGGCTTGGTGGCCAGGTAGGCCTGGGCCGCGGGGCTGATCTCCATGAACTTTTCCTGCAGATAATTTTCGGTGATCTTTTCGGACCCGATCCGCGCCACCACTTTCCCGTCCTGCCCGCCGCAGGAGGAAAACGCCAGGGCCGTCAGAACGAGGGGTAAAAGTCTTTTCATATGGTGTAAATGTATCATTTTCGGGTTCTAACGGGCAATCGCGGGGAGACTAACTACTGCCAGCCCTCTTTTTATATAATCAATCTATGGATTTCGTTAAAAGATTCCTGGATTACCTGGACGGGCTTTCCGCCCGCGAACTGGTCTTGAAGACCGTATACCTTATAGGCGCGGTCTCCGCGGTGCTCATCCTCGCCGCCTCGCTGATGATGCGCAAGGTCCTTTCCGATATCCCTTCCGTGGACAAGCTGGACGAGTACACCCCGTCCCTTACCACCTACGTCTACGACATCAACAACCAGATCATCGCCGAATTCTCCGTGGAGAAACGCGCGATCCTGCCGCTCAGCAAGATCCCGGTGGATATGCAGAACGCCGTGATAGCCATGGAGGACCAGAACTTCTTCCGGCACTGGGGCATTTCCCCCAGGGGCATCATGCGCGCCCTGCTGCGCGACATCCTGCACCGGCGCAGCGCGCAGGGCGGCTCCACGCTGACGCAGCAGTTGTCCAAGCTGATCTTCCTGAAGCCCGAGAAGACCATCAGCCGCAAGCTCAAGGAAATGATCCTGGCCCTGCAGATAGAGCGGAACTTCTCCAAGTCCGAGATCCTGACGCTTTACCTGAACCAGATCTATTTCGGCAACGGCGTCTACGGGGTGCAGTCGGCCTCCAAGCTTTACTTCGGCAAGGACGTCTCCGAGATGACGCTGGGCGAGTGCGCCCTGCTCACCGGCCTGATCCCCTCGCCGGAGCGGTTCTCCCCGTTCAACAACCTGGAAAAGGCCAGGCAGCGCCGCCGCCTGGTGCTGCAGCGCATGAAGGACGAGCATTTTATAGGCGAGAACGAGGCCCTGGCCGCCGCCTCGGAGCCCATTCCCACCGAAAAGTCCACGCTGTTCGCCAGCCACGCGGCGTATTTCGTGGAATACGTGCGCCAGCAGCTCGAACCCCGCTACGGCACCGCCCAGCTCTGGAAGGGCGGCATGAAGATCTATACCACGCTGGACCTGGCCATGCAGGTGCCGGCGGAAGACATAATGGAGAAATACCTGGCCAGGTACGACGCCGACGCCGCCAAGAACAAGCCGGCCGAGGAGGCGAAAGCCAAGGACCAGGACTCCGAAGTGGAGAAAGCCTCCGTCACGCTGCAGGGCGCTTTCGTCATCCTCGACAACAGGACCGGCGCGATAAAGGCCATGATAGGCGGCCGCAATTACCGCGACAGCAAATTCAACCGCGTCACGCAGGCGGCGCGCCAGCCCGGCTCCACCTTCAAGCCCATGGTCTGGATGTCGGCGCTGATGAACGGCTATACCCCGGCCAGCATCGTGGAAGACTCGCCGATGGCTTATTATTACGACGGCAAGGACTGGCGCCTGCTGGAGGGCGCCACGGACCAGTACGCCATCGACCTGGCCATACAGCCCTTCGTGGGCAACAAGGATTTCAAGATCTGGGTGCCCAGCGATTTCGACGGGAAAACGCAGGGCCGCATAACGCTGCGCCGCGGGCTGGAGTTGTCCAGGAACCTGGCCTCCATCTACCTGGTCACGCGGGTGGGCCCGACGATGGTGGCCGACGTGGGGCACCGCGCCGGCATCAAGCGCAACCTGGAGGCCGTGCCCTCCATCGGCCTGGGCACCTCGCTGGTGACCCAGCTGGAGATGGCCAGTTCTTTTTCCACTTTCGCCAACAGCGGCATCCACGTGGCCCCTTTCGGCGTGCTGCGGGTGACCGACAGCCAGGGCCGCGTGCTGGAGGAGGCCGTGCCCGAGGAGAACGAAAGTTTTTCGCCGCAGCTGTCCTACGTGCTGGTGAACATGATGAAAGGCGTGGTGCAGCGCGGCACCGGTTCCCACGCCTCCAGGCTTAAGCGGCCCATAGCCGGCAAGACCGGCACCAGCCAGGACTCCAAGGACATGTGGTTCATAGGCATGACGCCCGACCTGACCGCGGCCGCCTGGATGGGCTACGATGATTTCCTGTCGCTGCCCATGAAGGACTGGACCGGCGGCGGCACGGTGGTGCCGTGGTGGACCGAGATCATGGAGACGGTGCTGAAAGACCAGCCGGTGCGCGATTTCCCTGTGCCGGACGGCATCGTGTTCGTGACCGTGGACCAGGAGACCGGGAAACTGGCGCTGCCTACCTGCAAGAAAAAGATCCTCGAGGCCTTTATAAAGGGCACCGAACCTAAAGAATTCTGCGACGTTCAGCATTGACGGGGCCCGGTAGCCGGAAGCCGGACGTCCCCGGCGCCGTGTCGAGCATGAATAATAATAAAACCTTCGCCCTGCCGGACCAGGACCCTGCCGCCGGCGCTTTCACGCGGGAAAAATTCCGTTTTATCGCTTTGCTGCCCGCGCTCGCGCTCGCGGGCGGCATAGGCCTCTCCCTGCTTTCGGATTGGAGCCGGTTCATCCTGCCGCTGGAAGTGTTCGCGGACCTGTTCATCGCGTTCTTCGCTTTCCGCCATAAGGACACAGGGGCCCGCTGGTGGCGGGTGGCCGCCGTGGCGCTGCTGGCCGGCGACTCTTTTTACCTGACAGGCCACGTCGTCACGGCCTTCCCCGCCTGGGCTTTTATGGCGCAGGAGGCCTTCTATACCCTGTGCCGGTTCATGACCGCGGCTTACCTGTACAGCAACCTGCGCGCGCTCAGGGAACTGGAGACCGCGGAAAAAGCCATTCTGCTGGTTTCAGCCCTTGTCATCACTTTCATCTCCATCCATTACCTGCTAGTCCCGTTTTTCCGCTCCGGCAACCACGTCCATCCATTCTTTTACGCTAACGCCGTTCTCAACCGCCTGGCGGAATCCGCGGTGTTCCCGCTCGTCCTGCTGCTGGGCATGAAGGCCAGGTCCAGGTACTGGCTTTGCATGACGCACGGCATCACGCTGCTCTCGGTCTCTTCGATCGCCATAGGCTACTACATCGCCATGAGCGCGGTCGTCTCCGGCATCCCGATACAGGAATACGGCTGGCTTTGCGGCCTGCTCGTGATCCTGGCCGCGCAAGCGTACGATTCCTCCGGCAGCGCTCCTTTCGCCAGGTGGAACAGCGCCAGGGTCAGGCTGGTATTGCTGGTCCTGCTTTTCAACCTGGCGCTGCTGCTGGCGCTGTCCTTCATGCGGGTCTTCGCCAGCAAGGACGCCTTCCAGCTTACTTCCATCCTGCTGATCTTCTTCGGCCTCTGGTCGGTGGCCAACCTCCTGGCGTTCAGGCTCTCCGAGGACCTGTACCTCCTGCTCGAGAACGTCAGCGCCGGGGTCGCGGCGGGCGGCCGGCCGGCGTACCGCGTCGCCATCTACGAGGCGGAGCTGTTCGCGGAAAAACTGCAGACCGCCTACGGCACTATCCGGTCGCAGGCGCGGCTGTCGGCGCTGTCCGCGCTGGCGGCGCAGGTGGCGCACGATATCCGCAGCCCGCTGGCCGCCCTGGATACCGCGCTGACGGACGTTTCACAGCTGCCGGAGGACAAACGCCTGCTGATAAGCGGCGCGACCGGGCGCATCCGCGATATCGCCAGCGGCCTGCTGGAGAAGAACCGGCAGGGCGCTGCGCCGGGGGCGCGGCACGAGGGCGGGCCGCTTGAGCCGCGGCTGCTGTCCGGCCTGATAGGCCCGGTAGTCGCGGAAAAGCGCCTGCAGTACCGCGACCGGCCCGATGTGACCTTGGCCGCGGACCTGGGGCCGGAGCCTGGCGGCCTGTTCGCGCGCGTCGACCCGGTGGAGTTCGGGCGCCTGCTGTCCAATCTTCTTAATAATTCAGTGGAGGCGCTGGAGCGCGGCGGCCTGGTGGCCATAGCCCTGGCCCGGAGCGGCGGTTCCGCCGAAGTAACGATACGCGATAACGGCAAGGGCATACCCGGAGAGGTCTTGGCCCGCCTGGGCGGCCGGGGGGAAACCCACGGCAAGGCCGGCGGCTCCGGCCTGGGCCTGCATCACGCCCGCACCGCCGTAGAAGCCTGGAACGGCTCCCTGTCCATTTCCTCCGAGCCCGGCAAGGGCACGGTCATAACCATCCTGCTGCCCCTGGCCGAACCATCGGCCTCTTAAAAACCAAACAGCTGAACCAATATAAAAGCGCGGGGTCCGGTGCTGAAAAGTGGCGCCTGTGTTTCTTCTTTTATATGGAGGAGCGGCTGCGAATATCCTGGCCCGGCCGGCCGATCGGGTTAGCAAAAGCCTGTCGGAGGCCCGAGCTTGCGTAAGCGCGAGGGCCGAGACGGGCAGCGGCGAGCACGGTGTGCGAGACCGCGGTTTTGCGTTCCGATCGGCCGGCTGGGCCGGGCGGTTATTTGTAGATGCGGGGGATCCTGGAGTTAGCGGCGGTGCGGCGCACGTGCAGGGCCACGGGGGTGCCGAGGACGGCCTCCGGGATATCGGTGACGTCCAGCAGGGTGTGCACTATGCCGGTCCTGCCGGTAAAGAAAGCTTTCTTGCCGTTTATAACGCCCCAATACTGAAAGCCCGAGGTAATGCGGATGTGGTTTTCGGTAGGCTCCATGGTGAGCCCGTCGGAGTAGCCGGCCGGGATGGTGGCCAGGCGCATCGCGCGCGGGGCGGTGAACTCCGCGGCGTAGCCCAGGGAGTCTCCCTTCTTCACGTTCTTTACGGAAATTATCCTGGCGTAGAACTGCCACGGCCGGCCCAGGCCCGGCAGCGGCGGGCCCTGCTTTTTCTTCTTATAAACGTCGGTGGGGTAGATGCCGTACAGCAGGTTGCCTACGCGCACCATGTCCAGCTGCCAGTGCGGGAAGTCGCAGAGGATGGAACTGTTGGCCGCGTGCGCCTTCAGGCCCGGCGTCCGCACGGAGAGCTTTGCCGCCAGTTCGCTGAAAGAGGCCAGCTTCTCCTCCGCCTCGGTCATGTTCTGGGCGGGTCTGTAGGCCAGGTGCGCGGAGAGGCCGTATAATTTCGCTTTTTTCAGGTTGAGAGCGCCGGCCAGCAGGCTCGGGGCGGCTTCGGGCTTAACGCCCCAGCGGCCCAGGCCCAGGTCGATGTCCAGGTGATAGGGGGCCGGCCGCTTTGCCGCCCGGTCCAGGGCTTTTATAAAAGCGAGGGAATCGGCGGTGGGAACAAGGCCGTTCTTGATTATAAGCGGCGCTTCTTCGGGCAGTGAGGGCGCCAGTAAATGGATGGAAGCTTTGGGCAGGGCACCCCTGAGCGCCTCGCCTTCTTCGGCGGTAAGCACGCCCAGGCAGTCCGCCCCGGCCGCCAGGGCTGTCCTGGCCGCCGCGGCCGCCCCGTGGCCGTAACCGTCGGCTTTTACCGCCGCCATGAACAGAACGCCGGGCTTAAGCGCTTTTTTTATGGCCCGCGCGTTGCCGGCCATTACTTTCAGATCTATTTCAACCCATTTGAGCATAAAAAAATAAAACTCACACCCGACAACTGTCCCGCTGATATCACAAAATTATATCATTAAGACAATGGCTGTTAAGGTTATCAGGGGCGTCCCCAATATAAGCGCCAAAGCCTGGTTCGCGCTCAAGGCCTATGAGAAGGCCCCGTCGAACATGCTGGTCGCGGCTTCGGGCGAAGAGGCGCTCTCTTCCTGGCTGCACGCTTTCAATTCCCTCTCGGGCCTGCTGCCCGGGCTGCCGCCTTTCACGGCCTGCCTCTGGGGCGCGGACAGCTCAGGGCGGGCCAGGGCTATGCGAGCCCTCTACTCGCCGGAGCCCGGGCACAACTATATTCACCTCGCCACGCCGGAAGCGCTGGCCGAGCCGCTGATGGCCGGGGAGGCTTATTCCTCGCTGCGCTTCGATTTCAAGCAGGGCTATACCTACGAACGCAGCGTTTCGCTGGACCTGTTCATAAAGGCCGGCTATGAGCGCACTTCCTTCGTGGAGGAAAAAGGCCAGTTCGCGGCGCGCGGTTCGGTGGTGGATTTCTACGCCCCCGGCTCCGACAAGCCGGTGCGGCTGTTCTTTTCGGACAAGAAGCTCGACAGCATCCGCTACTTCGAGATAGACACGCAGCACACCTCGGATTTCCTGGTAAACGCAGAGGTGCCGCCTAATATTTTCAGCGGCACCGGCCGCCCGCTGGCGTCCTGCGCCGGGCCGGGCTGGAAACTGTTCCTGGACGCCGCCCTCCCGGAGGCCGCCGCGCCGGAGGCCGGCGAAGTCTACGCTTTCGGCGATCTGTCCGGCAGCGGCGTGGCCGAGGACTTCGGCGCCGCCTCCAACCTGAATTTCAACTCGGATATAAAACTGCTGGCCGGGGAACTGAAGCGCCTGAAGAAAACGGGCCTGACCGCCAGGCTCTTCTGCATCAACCGCGGCGAAGCGGAGCGCCTGGCCGAGTCCCTGACCGACGAGGGCGCCGGCGGGCTGGTCTCCATCGTCACGGGTTACGTCGACGAGGGTTTCGTCCACGCGCCCTCCCGGACGGCCGTGATAACCTCGTCCGAGCTGTTCCGCCGCCGCTACCGCTTCGACCCGGCCTCCATAAAGCCGAAAAACAAATTCTTCAAGTGGACGGACCTTAAGACCGGGGATTTTATAGTGCACGAGGATTACGGCGTGGGCCGCTACCTCGGCATCAAAAAGGCTTTTTTCAGGAACGCCTACGGGGAGCAGGTGGAGGATTCCGACTGCCTGTACCTGGAGTACGCGCGCGGGGATAAATTGCTGGTGCCGCTGCACGATTTCAGCCGCGTTCAGAAATACATCAGCTCCGAGGGCAAGGCCCCGCGCCTGTCCCACATGGACACCAAGACCTGGACGGAAATGAAGGGCCGGGTGAAGAAGGAAGTGGAGGCCCTGGCGCTGGATATTTTAAAGCTGGAGGCCGAGCGCGCCGCGTCCAAGACGGCGGCCTTGCCGCACGGCGGCCACCTCGAGGACGAGTTCGCCGCCTCCTTCCCTTTCGACGAGACCCCCGACCAGGCCCGCGCCATAGCCGAGGTGCTGGCCGACCTGGAGGGCGAAATGCCCATGAACCGCCTGGTGGCCGGCGACGTGGGCTTCGGCAAGACCGAGGTGGCCATGCGCGCCGCCATGCGGGCCGTGGCCAACGGCAAGCAGGCCGCCGTCCTGGTCCCCACTACCATCCTGGCCGACCAGCATTTCAGGAATTTCTCCAAGCGCTTCGCCGGGTTCCCCGTGAATATCCGTGTGATCTCGCGCTTTGTGCCGCCGGCCGAGCAGAAGAAGATCCTGGCCGAGGTGGCGCGCGGCAGGGTGGATATCATAGTGGGCACGCACCGCCTGCTGCAGAAGGACGTCGAGTTCGCCGCGCTGGGCCTGATGGTGGCCGACGAGGAGCACCGCTTCGGGGTGAAGGATAAGGATAAAATAAAGGCGGCGGCCAAGGGCGTGCACTGCCTGCTGATGAGCGCCACGCCCATCCCGCGCACGCTTTACCAGTCGCTGTCCTCGCTTAAATCCATGTCGGTGATAGAGAGCGCCCCGGTAGGGCGCCAGGCTATTTCCACTTTTGTGCGCCCCTTCACCGAAAAGAGCGCCGCCGAGGCGGTAACCTACGAGCTGGCGCGCGGCGGGCAGGTCTATTACGTGCACAACCGCGTGCAGACCATAGAAAGCCGCAAGGCCTACCTGAAAAAACTGATGCCGGAGCTGCGCATAACGGTGGTGCACGGGCAGATGCGCGCCGACGCGGTGGAGAAGGCCATGTGGGACTTCCTGAACCGCAAGTACGACGTGCTGATGGCCACCACCATCATAGAATCCGGCCTGGACATCCCCAGCGTCAACACGCTGCTGGTCGAGAACGCCCACGAGATGGGGCTGGCCCAGCTTTACCAGCTGCGCGGCCGCATCGGGCGCGAAAAGCAGAAGGCCTATTGCTACCTTTTCTACCCGGGCTGGATGAAGACCGGGGCCGAGCGCCTGAAGCAGAAGGCGCAGCTGCTGAAAGCCCGCGCCGAGGGCAACGACGAGCCCGCGCCCATCAGCGAGGACGCCGTGCGCCGCCTCTCCGCGCTGGAGGAGTTCACGGAGCTGGGGTCCGGTTTCCGCCTGGCCATGCGCGACCTGGAGATACGCGGGGCGGGGGAACTGCTGGGCCTGCGGCAGCACGGCTTCATAAATTCCATCGGCCTGGAGATGTACATCAAGCTGCTCAACGGCGAGATAGACCGCATAAAAGGGCGCGCGGACGCGCGCGAACTGCCGGAGCCCAAGATCGACGTGCTGGTGCCGGCTTTTATCCCGGAAGATTATGTCGGCGACGACATGGAGCGCCTGAATTTCTATAAAAAGCTGCTCAACGCCAAAGAAAAAGACCTGGCCGGCCTGCTGAAGGATTTTGAGGATATCTCGGGCCCGGCGCCGGCGCAGCTTAAGAACCTGGTGGAACTGATCCGCCTGAAAAAGGTTTTGGCGCGCAAGTCGGTGCGCGCGGTCACCCAGCGCGGCGAGGACCTGGAGATCTTCTTCCTGCCCGGGGCCAAGGTCGAGCCTAAAGTCATAGCCGCCTGGCGGCAGGCTTTCGGCGCGCGGCTTTCCTTCCTGCCTTCCAGGGCCGGGGACGGCATAAAGATAATTTCCGTGGACGACCCGCTTTCGGATATCTCCCTGGCCGCCGCGGCCCTGGGCGGCTGAACCCCGGCGGGAAAATAAAAGGCGGCCCCTTTTTAGGGGGCCGCCTTTTTTTTGCGGTCGCGTGCCGGGTTTAGAATTCGTTGAAGTAGGAAACCCTGCCGTTGCCTTCGCGGTTGATGATCCAGTGGTCCACTTTGCTGCCGTGGCTGTCTCCGGCGATCTCGACTTCGTACTTCTTGATGGTCTGGTCCATCAGGCCGGGGTTCTCCGGGCAGGTGAAGATGCGGCTCTTGTCCTTGGTCTGCATGGCGGCCAGGGCCGCCTGGAACTTCTGCGCCCCGCCCTCGGTGGCGAACTTGGAGCAGTTCATGCTCTCCTGCATGGAGGCGTCCACGTAGGTGCGGAAGTCTATGGGGCGCTCCTCGTTCTTTACCCACTTGCCGCCCTGGCAGGCCAGGTAGGGGCCGGCGTTGTGCTGCGCGCCCAGTACGTCGTCGCGCTTCTGCAGCATGTGGTTCCAGAAGCGCATGCCGTTGAAATTCGCGGACAGGTCCGCGTAGGAGAAGACGCCGGTGGCCAGCATGTTGCCGCCCAGGAAGGTCTTCTCGCTGAAAATGCCGCTCTTAAGGACGCTGACCAGCGGGCGTTCTTCGAGGTAATGTTTCTTGAAATACCGCAGCCCCATGCCGAACATGTGCTCAAGCTTGTCCACGCCCACGACCGTGTCGCCTATCTTTATAAGGGGGAACAGCGCCAGGGGGCTCTTGGCCGCGCCTTTGCGCCCCAGCAGAAAGCCGTTCCAGATGCTCCACTCGCTGTATATAGATTCCTTGAGGGGGATAACGGTGCGGGGGATGTCGCCGCTGATGATGGTGTTCACCAGCTGGCCTTTCTTATGGTTGGAGAAAACGTCCGTAAGCCGTTCGTAAAGCAATTCTTCGCTTTCCCTGGTATCGGCACAGCCGCCGGAGGCGTTCAGGTCCTCGATCGCTTTGCCGAGGCCCTCGTTGGCCAGCTTGTTCACTTCCGCGGTTATCTCCGCGATCTGGCCTTCACGCAAGGAGAAATGGTCCGCTTCAGCCGCGCGGGCCGCTGAGCAGGAAAACAGCAATACAGCCGAGATAAGTATTTGTTTCATTGTCCCTCCGTTCGTTCCCATACCTCAATCCTATAAAGAATACGCCCTTTTCCGATTGAGGCTTTGGACCCCTTTAATGCTGATATTAAGGCCCACGTCCGGCTGGGTATTATGGCCGCCTTGCGGGGTTCCCATCTGGGTCTTTAGTCCCTGTCTTTTCCGGGGAAACCGTGCTAGAATATAAGTAACGCCAGCAGTAATCGCTCTTTGAGAACCCTTTTGTTTAAGCGCGCCCTCATCCCCGGATGAGGGGTGCGGTACAGCTCCAATAAGGAGATTTCATCTTCGGGTGGTTCAGCGCGGCGCACAAGCGAAGCGCAGTAAGCAAGCGACGATGAAACGGAGGGCAGAGCCCTCCTTGTGTCGCACCGGGCCTGTACCTTTTAAAGGCCCGGCGTTATTCGCCCCGATCGCTGTGCAGTGCGAGCGGGGTGCGACAGACGGGGGTGAATAGGTTCGACGTTAACTTGTTTTGTCAGATCAGCAGGTCATGGTTGACCAGGCCATGTAAAACAGGGTCAAAACAACAAAAGCCAACTCCAACGAGATGGCCTGGGCGCACGCTTAAGTGTGCCTCGCTCGCAGACTGCCGCCCGCGCGGAATGTAGAGCGTTACAATGCGGGATGCTGTCTTTTGGGGCGCGTTTCGTCCCTGGAAGGCAAAAGACTAAACGGAACTTGGCCGTGCGTTGTCGCCTTGAACTTACGCCGGCCGAGACAAACTCAGGGCTAAGCCTGTAGCGGTTCTGACAAGCGGTTCACGGACCCGGGTGCGAATCCCGGCACCTCCATAATTTAAAAGCCGTACGCTCACGCGTACGGCTTTTAATTTATAACCAGTGAGGTGGGCCGGGTTATCGGGTGTTATGCTTCAGCCATTCGGCCAGGCGGCGCATGCCTTCCTCTATGCGTATCCCGGGGCAATAGCCCAGGTCCCGCCGGGCGGCGGAAATGTCGAACCAGTGGGCCGTGGTAAGCTGCTGCAGGACGAAAAGGGTAAGCGGCGGCTCCGTGCGGGCGCGCGCCAGGCGCCACAAGGTTTCCATTGCGGCGGCGGCGGCGCGCGCGGCGGCGTAGGACAGGGTCTTCGTGACCGGCTGGCCCCCCGCGGCGGCCAGTATCAGGTTCACCACGTCCCAGTTGGGCCGCGGGTCGCCCTGCGAAATAAAATAGGCTTTGCCGGCGCAGGCGGCGCCGGGGCAAAGCTTCGCCGCGGCCAGCCAGTGCGCGTTGGCGGCGTCGTCTATGTATGTGACGTCTATAAGCTTGTTGAAATCGCCTATGCGGCGCAGCCGGCCCGCCCTGCCGCGCTCTATTATGGTGGCTATCATGTGGTCGCGGCCGGGGCCCCAGACCAGGTGGGGCCTGAGCGAGACCGTGGAGAAATGTGTGGCATTGGCTTTCAGCACCAGCCGTTCGGCGCGGGCCTTGGTCTCGGCGTAAAAAGAGTCGTATTTAGCCGGGTAGGGGGCGCTCTCGTTCCAGCCGCTCACGTCGCGGCCGCCGCCGGGATAGATCACGCTGGGGGTGCTGGTGAAAATAAAACGGGCCGCCCCGGAGGCTTTCGCCGCCGCCAGCAGGTTGGCCGTGCCGAGCACGTTGGCGTCATAGAAATCCTCGTAGCGGCCCCACATCCCGACCTTGGCGGCGACGTGGAAAACAGTGTCGCGGTCCAGGCAGGCCCGCCCGGACGCGTCTTCGTCGGCTACGCTGCCTTGAATACATTCCACGCCCAGTGCTTTGAGCTCGGGGTAGTCGCCCCGCGCCAGCACGCGGACCTGCGCGCCTTTTGAGAGCAGCAGCCGCACCAGGGCCCCGCCCAGGAAACCTCCGCCGCCGGTGACGAGGGCTTTCATCGCGTGCCCGTCCGCGCCGCGGCCCAGATTGCCAGCTTTTCACGCGAGATCTTGGCGTTATGGCGTATGTCCACCGGGAAGCCCGGGTGATAAAGGACGGTCTTTATATTTTTGGTGAGCTCATTGGCTCCGCCCAGGGCCAGCAGTTCGCTAGTAAGGGCGGGGCCGGGAGCGGCCCCCTTTTCAAGTTCTACGCAGAGCGCCGGGGTTTGACTGCCGGCCGGGCCAGTGCCCACCAGGGCGCTGCGCCGCACCGAGGGGTGGGCGTTGAAAACGGCTTCGCAGGGAATGGTGAAAAGAGTTCCGGACGCCGTGGTCACGCGATGGCTCTTGCGCCCGCAGAACCAAAGGCGCCCGGCGGCGTCCCGCCAGCCGGCGTCGCCCATGCGGTGATAAAGTTCGCTCCCGGCGCCGCGGATCTTGGCCAGCGCGTCGCTCTCCGGCCGGCCGTAATATTCCGCCGACACTATGAGGCCTTTGACCACGATCTCGCCTATCTCGCCGTCCTTCAGGACCAGGCTGTCGGACCAGCCGGTGATCGCCTCGTCGGAAATTTTAATAATGAAGGTGTCCACCCCTGGCCAGTTATAGCCTACGCAGACTCCGGGGGCCGGTTTAAGCGAAGCCAGTTCCTCTCCGGAGATGCAGGCCACCGGCAGCGCCTCGGTGGCGCCGTACGGGGTGGATACCGGCGTGCCGGGTTTGAGCATTTTAGAGATGCGCGCTATTACCGCGGCGGAGACAGGCGCGCCGCAGGAGATGACGCGCTCCAGCGAGGGCAGCGCCGCTCCGCTCCGCTCGCCATAGCGCCCCAGCGCGTCTATGAGCGCAGGGGAACCGAAGAGCTGTACCGCATTGTGTTTATTGATCAGGCCGGAGAGCATGGCCGTGTCCACGGCGGCGGGCCTGGTGAAATCCATGGGCGGGATAACGATGGTGAGCCCCAGCGCCACGTCGAAAAGGGCGAAGAGGGGGAAGGTGGGCACCGAATAGGCGCCGGGCGCTATCTTGAAGTAATCCTTCAGCATGGCGGCCTGCGCGGCGAACATGGCGTGGGTATAGACCGCGCCTTTAGGGGCGCCGGTGCTGCCGGAAGTAAAGTTTATGGAGGCCGCGGCGGGGGTGGCGCGCGGGTCAGGGGCGGGGGCGCCGGCGCCGAGCGCTCTTATATCCGCCAGGGTGCTGCTGCCCGGGAACCAGGAGCGGCCGACGGTGATATTGAGCCGGGAGGTTTTAGCCCAACCCAGCAGCAGGCGGGCCGCTTGCGCTTTAGGGATGCCGACAAAAGCTTCCGGGGCGGCCTCGGCCAGGCAGCGTTTCATGTTGGCCAGGCCGATGCCGGGGTCTATCAGTACGGTGACGGCGCCGGCGCGGTACAGGGCGAAGGTGAGGGCTACGAACTCTATGGAGGGCGTGACCATCAGGGCGGCGCGTGTGCCGGGCTTTATGCCGGCGCGGGCCAGCCCGGCCGCCAGCAGCGCCACCTCGGCTTCGAGGTCCTTGAAAGAAATAGTACGGCTCCCGTCTATGACGGCGGGGCGGTCCGGCATGGAGGCCGCGCACGAGGCGATCAGAGACGAGATGTTTTCCGGTTCTGGCATTGGTTTACCGGGCGATGAAGCTCTTAATAAGCGGGATAACTTCCCCGGCTGCGTCCTCGAGGATGTAATGGCCGCAGTCCGGGAAGGAATGGACTTCGGCAACCGGGAACCTGCGCTCCCACTCGGCCAGGAAATGGGAATCGAAGACGAAATCCTTGAGGCCCCAGCAGATCAGCATCGGGACCTTCGCGAAAGCCCCCAGCTTTTTCTGCGTCTCGTCCACCAGGGAGTAGGCTTTGTCCCCCGGCGCCAGCGGTATGTCCTCGACGAAGCGCAAGGTGGCTATGCGGTCGCCCCAGCTGTTGTAGGGGGCGGCGTAGGCGGCGCGCAGGGCGGTGGGCATGCGGGAGCGTTTGCAGCCTACCCAGGCGGCGCCGCGGACAAAGGCGTTAAAACCTCGTATCAGCAGCGCGCCCAGGGGCGTGCGGCAGAGGCGCAGGGGCGGGGGAAAGGTCTTGCCGTCGGGCAGGAAGAAGGCGCCGGTGTTGAGGATCACCAGCTTCTCTATGCGCTCGGGCCGGCGCGCGGCGACAGCCAGGCCTATCATGCCGCCCCAGTCGTGCACTACCAGCGTGATCTTTTCTTTAAGCTCCAGGCCGTCAAGCAGGGCTTCCACGTCCTCTACCCGGCTTTGGAGGGTGTAATCGTAACGGTCGTCGCCGGGCTTGTCCGAGAGGCCGCAGCCTATATGGTCCGGCACTATAACCCTGTTGGTGCCGCGCAGGGCCAGGGCCAGGTTCCGGTAATAGAAGGACCAGGACGGGTTGCCGTGCAGCATCAGCACAGGCTTGCCGGCGCCTTCGTCGAGGTAATGCAGGCGCAGGCCGTTCTTGAGGGTCAGGAACTTGCCGGTGAAAGGGTACAGTTCGGGGGTGACGCCGTCGGGCAGGTAGTTTATCATTACCACTTTACTCCCATCATGATGGTGTTGAGGCCGCTGCCGATGCCGAGGAAAGCCACGGTGTCGTCCGGCCTCAGGAATTCGCGTTCGTCGGCTATGGCGGCGGCCGCGGGCAGCGCCGCGGTGCCCATGTTGCCGAGGTATTCGAAGGTAGGGAAATCTTTTTCTTCAGGGATGCCGAGGGCTTCGAGGATGCTCTTCCTGTGGGTGGAGCCGACCTGGTGGCAGACGGTCTTGTTGAAGTCTTCGGCGCGCAGGCCGAGTTCTGCCAGCAGGCTCTTCCAGGTGTCGCGGCCGAGCGCGGTGCCGTGCTTGAGGGCGGCGGTGGCGTCGGTGAACATGTGGTCGCGGTGCCAGACGCAGAGTTTGTGGTGCTCGCAGGCGGCGCGGTAGGTGCCGCCCAGGAGCTTATGGCGCCGATGCGCGCCGGGGAAGGAACCGTCGGTGAGGACTACGCCGACGGCGCCGGAGCCGCCGGTGAGGGTGGCTATGGAGAGGCGGAAGTTCTCGAAACTTTTATCCTTGAGCATCTCGGCTATCATGCTGTCGTTGATCTCGCGGGAGGATTCGCAGGAGACTACCAGGCCGGCCCGGATCTGGCCTAGCTCTATGCGGTTGGCGATGTCTAGCATGCCGTTCTGGACGCCGAGGCAGGCGTTGGAGAGGTCGTAGACGGCGGTCCGGGGGCCGGTGCCGAGGAGGGCGGCTACGGCGGTGGCTGTGGCGGGCTCGCTGTGCTCGCGGCAGACGCCGGCGTAGACGAGGGCGCCGAGGTCGGCAGGCTGGAGGCCGGCGTGGGCTAAGGCTTTGCGGCCGGCGCGGGCTGCGCCTTCGGAGAGGGGAAAGCCGGGGTCCCACCAGCGGCGCTCGCGGATGCCGGTGAGGGCCTGGAGCTGGCCTTGGGGGATGTGGAGGGCGTCCAGCATAGGCTGTACGCGTTTCTCGAGCTCGGAGGAGGTCACCACGTTGGTCCCGAGTTCATAACCGATGGCGTCGATGAAGACTTTGTTGTATTTCATTGAAATCCAAAAAAACAATTTTTGCTTTTGCTCGGACGACTCGGGTACCGGAACGCAAAAACGTGGTCTCGCACACCGTGCTCGCCACTCCCCGCCTCGGTCCTCGCGCTTACGCAAGCTCGGACCTCCGGCAGGGTTTTGCTAACCCGGTACCCGCGCCGTCCTCGGGCACCTAAAAATACTGCGGTTAAACCAGTTTCACTGCGAAATCTTTCATTTGGTAGATGACCAGGCCGTCTACGATCAGGAAGCCGTCTGCGGTGAGGGTCCTGGTGGCGTCATCTACGGAGGTTATGTAAGCCTCTACTGTGACTTCTTTGTTTTTGGGGGAAATTTGGCCGCGGTAGATCCACTGGTGCTGCTGGCCCAGGGCCATGGACTCGAAGCGGGCGCCGGGGGGGAGGTCCGGCCAGCGTTTGAGGGCGGCGGCTTTCATTAAGTTGACGAAGGACTCGAGGCCGAGGGAGCCGGGGCAGACGGGGTCCTGGTAGAAGTGGGCTTTGAAGAACCACTCGGCTGGGTCTACTTTCTTGAGGCCGCGGATGAAGCCGAGGGCTTTGGGGCCGCCGGCGGGGAGCCAGGTTTCCACGGAGTCGAGCATCAGCAGTTTTTCGTCGGGCAGGCCGGGCAGAGCGGGCAGGCTTAAGGGGGCGGCCTGGGCCAGTTCCGCCGGGGCGGGGGTGTGGCGGGCGGCGCCTCTCACGCCTAGCTGCTCGGAAAGCGACTTTTTGGAGAAGAAGCCGAACTGGGTGACGCCCTTGTAGACGGTGCGGCCTTTGCAGAGGACTTCCATGCTGTAGTCCTGGATGATCATGCCGCCGGACTGGGACACTTTGGTGATCTTGATTCTTGTGACGAGGATGCCGGCGTCCGGCATTACCTCGGCGTACTGCACGGCGGTGCCGCCGAGGTTGCGGAAAGACAGGTCCGTGGGGCTGGTCAGGGCGGAGCCCA
>MGTU01000022.1:0-93732 GCA_001799615.1 Elusimicrobia bacterium GWA2_61_42
CCCCAGTTCTACTTCCGGACCACCGACGTGACCGGCAGCGTGGAACTCAAGCCCGGCGTGGAAATGATCATGCCCGGCGACCACGCCGAAGTCGTGGTGGAACTGATCACGCCTATCGCCATGGAAAAGGGCCTGCGCTTCGCTATCCGCGAAGGCGGTCACACCGTGGGCGCCGGCGTCGTAAGCGAAATTATCGAATAAGCGGGCGGGCGGCCCGGCCGGTTCTCCCGGCCGGGCCAACCGATTTTTTTACTGGAGTTTAACCACTATGGCTGACAGAATACACATTACCCTGGGCTGCACGGTCTGCAAGAACAAGAATTACCACTTTTCCACCGGCAAGAAAAAAGAGGCCAAAGTGGAGCTGAGCAAGTTCTGCAGGGCCTGCGGCAAACAGACCGCGCACAAAGAAGTAAAGTCCTGATCTCTTCAGATGGGAGCGTCGGTTAACGGTAAACCAGCGGTCTCCAAAACCGCAACTGAAGGTTCGATTCCTTCCGCTCCCGCCAGATTTTAGGCGGCGCCGCAGGGATCAATGCCCGGTTAAACGCTTGCGCCGGATAGTTTCTCAGAACGGTTCTAAACTATGACCAATCCAACTGTTTTCCTGAAAGAAGTCTACGAGGAATTGACCAAAGTTACCTGGCTGGGCCGCAAGGACGTGGTCCGCTCCACGGTAGCCGTAAGTTTTGTGGTGATCCTTATCTCGATTTATATCAGCCTTGTGGACCTGGGCCTTAACTCTATGCTCAAGGCCATCCTGGGAGGCCGTTAATGGCTAAGTCATGGTACGTAATTCACACCCGCACAGGTTTTGAGGAGCGCGTCTTCAAAATGCTCCAGGCCAAGATAGAGGCCAACGAGTTCGCCGGCCGCATCGCCCAGGTCCTGATCCCCACCGAGGACGTGATGCAGGTAAAGAACAACCAGAAAAAAGTCAGCAAGCGCAAATTTTTCCCGGGCTACGTGCTGGTCAGCATGGACCTGGATAATAATACCTACTGGGCCATCCGCGGCGTGCAGGGCGTCAGCGGCTTCCTCGGCGACCCCAAGCCGGTGCCGATGGACGACAGCGAAGTGCAGCAGATCCTCGAGCTGATGAATTCCACCAGCCAGGAAAAGCCCAAGCCGGCCGTGCAGTTCGAGAAGGGCGAGAACGTGCGCATCATCGAAGGGCCGTTCAAGCACTTCATGGGCATGGTGGAGGACGTGAACGAGCAGAAAGCCAAGCTCCGCGTCACCGTCACCGTGTTCGACCGCCCCACCCCGGTGGAACTTGATTTTCTGCAGGTAGAAAAAGTCTAAAGGCCGCAAGCTTCAGCGGCTTCAGGGCGCCCGTGTTACGCGGTTCGTCCGGGACATATTACTTAAGGAGATATATTAAGGAGAGCATCCTTAATTCACTACTATGGCTAAAGCAAAACAAGTTAAAACCTTCATAAAGCTCCAGATCCCGGCCGGCGCCGCCAATCCCGCGCCCCCCGTAGGTCCCGCCCTCGGCCAGCACGGCGTCAACATCATGGACTTCTGCAAGCAGTTCAATGAAAAGACCCGCAAGCTCGAGCAGGGCGTCCCGATCCCCGTGGTCATCACGGTGTTCGAAGACAGGTCTTTCACCTTCATCACCAAGATGCCCCCGATGTCCGCCCTTATAAAGAAGGCCGCCGGCCTCGCCAAGGGGTCAGGCACCCCCAATAAGGACAAAGTGGGCAAGCTGACCCTGAAGCAGGTAGAGGAAGTCGCCAAGATAAAGCTTCCCGACCTCAACACCAAAGACGTAAAGCAGGCGATGCAGATGGTGAAAGGCACCGCGCGCAGCATGGGCGTGGACATCATAGACTAAATTTGGGTTTGCGGGGTCACGGGCCTGGAGTTTTGAGTCTCCACATGCCCTGACCCGGCAAGTCCGGACACGAGGAAGCGGGACCTTCCCGCGCATGAACCTCGGGGGCCATAGGCCCTGGAAATAACAAGGAGACAACAAAATGGGAAAAAGAATAGATAACGTAAAGAAGGGCCTGGACCTGGTCAAGAAGTACACCGTCAAGGAAGCCGTGGCCCTCATCAAGAAGACCGCCAACGCCAAGTTCGACGAGACCCTTGAAGTGCACATGAAGCTCGGCGTGGACGTGAAGCAGAGCGACCAGCAGGTGCGCAGCACCGTCAGCCTGCCGCACGGCACCGGCAAGACCAAGAAGGTCGCCGTGATAGCCAAGGGCGAAAAAGAGAAGGAAGCCCAGGCCGCCGGCGCGGATATCTTCGGCGGAGCCGAACTGATCGAAAAGATCATGGGCGGTTTCATGGATTTCGACGTGCTCGTGGTTACCCCCGACATGATGAAAGACGCCGCCAAGCTGGGTAAGACCCTGGGCCCCAAAGGCCTAATGCCCAACCCCAAGAGCGGCACCGTCACTTTCGACGTGTCCAAGACGGTCAAAGAACTGAAGGCCGGCCGCATCGAGTTCAAAGCCGACCCGCAGGCCATCGTGCACGCCATCGCCGGCAAGGTCTCCTTCCCGGAGGAGAAGCTGGTGGAGAACGTTCAGACCGTGATCGACGCGGTGCTGAAGGTCAAGCCGTCCTCTTCCAAGGGCGTCTACATGCAGTCGGTGTTCTTGACTTCTACCATGGGGGCGGGCTTCCCCGTCATCGTGGAGCAGAAAGCTTCGAACTAAAAAAATAAAAGCCCGCCGGCAAAACCGGCGGGCTTTTTTTTAACTTACACAGTCAGAGGGGAAAAAATGCGAAAACTTAAGACTCTCGCCGCTTCAGCGGCTCTGTTGATGGCTTCCGCTCCCGCTTTCGCGAGCGAAGCCGAGCTTGTTATCCCGGACCTCGCCGGCGTGACTTTCATGGGCGTGACCGGGCACAACCTGCTGCTCGGCGGGCTCGTGATCTGCGTACTGGGCATGCTGTTCGGCATTCTCCAGTCCATGCAGATCTCCAGGCTTCCCGTGCACAAGTCGATGAAAGAGATCTCCGAACTGATTTACGAAACCTGCAAGACCTACCTGTTCACCCAGGGGAAATTCATAGCCATGTTGTGGGTTTTCATAGCCGCCATCATGGTCTGGTACTTCAGCCTTAACCCGGCGATGACAACCTTCAAGATCTTCATCATCGTGCTCTTCTCCATAGTGGGCATATTGGGTTCCTACTCGGTCGCCTGGTTCGGCATACGCATCAATACCTACGCCAATTCCCGCACCGCGTTCGCCGGTCTTAAAGGCCTGCCTTACCCGACCATGGCCATCCCGCTTAAAGCCGGTATGAGCATCGGCATGCTTCTTATCAGCGTGGAACTGGTAATGATGCTGTTCATCCTGCTCTTCGTGCCGGGCGACTACGCCGGGCTTTGCTTCATCGGCTTCGCCATCGGCGAATCCCTGGGCGCCGCGGCGCTCCGCATCGCCGGCGGCATCTTCACCAAGATCGCCGACATCGGCTCCGACCTGATGAAGATAGTGTTCAAGATCAAAGAAGACGACGTCAGGAACCCCGGCGTGATCGCCGACTGCACCGGCGACAACGCCGGCGACTCCGTGGGCCCCACGGCCGACGGTTTCGAGACCTACGGCGTTACGGGCGTAGCCCTGGTGACCTTCATACTGCTCGCGGTCTCTCCGGAAGTGTTCATGAAAGGCGGGACGGACGAAGTGGCGGCGAAAGCCGCCTCCCAGACCGCGCAGATCCAGCTCCTCGTGTGGATCTTCGTCATGCGCATAGGCATGATCGTGACCAGCGCCTTCTCCTACTGGGTGAACGGCATTGTGACCCACGCCATGTACGGCGCGGCCAAGAAATTCAACTTCGAGCACCCGCTCACCATGCTGGTCTGGCTGACCTCGTTCGTCTCCATCGCCATGACCTACGCGCTCTCCTACCTGCTGGTGCCCGCGCTTAACGGCGACGTTACCCTGTGGTGGAAGCTTTCCACCATCATCTCCTGCGGCACCATCGCGGGCGCGGTGATCCCGGAACTGGTGAAGGTGTTCACCTCCACCAACTCCGGCCACGTGCGCGAAGTGCTGTCGGCTTCGAAGGAAGGCGGCCCTTCCCTTAACATCCTGTCGGGCCTGGTGGCCGGCAACTTCAGCGCCTACTGGCTGGGCATGGCGATAATATTCCTGATGGGCGTGGCCTACATCGTGTCCACTTTCGGGCTGGCTTCGATCATGATCTCTCCCGCCATCTTCGCCTTCGGCCTGGTGGCCTTCGGCTTCCTGGGCATGGGCCCGGTGACCATCGCCGTGGACTCCTACGGCCCCGTGACGGACAACGCGCAGTCGGTGTTCGAACTGTCCATGATAGAGGGGCTGCCCGGCATTAAGGAAGAGATAAAGAAGGACTTCGGTTTCGACGTGGACTTCGAGAACGGCAAGAAGTTCCTGGAAGAGAACGACGGCGCGGGTAATACGTTCAAGGCGACCGCCAAGCCCGTGCTGATCGGCACGGCCGTAGTGGGCGCCACCACGCTGATCTTCGCCATCATCCAGATGCTGGCGGCCAAATTCGGCACCGTGGGGCCCCAGGGCATTTACGAAGGGCTTTCGATCCTGAACCCGAAGTTCCTGCTGGGGCTGATCACCGGCGGCGCTATCATCTTCTGGTTCGCCGGCGCCTCCATGCAGGCGGTTACCACGGGCGCTTACCAGGCGGTGGACTTCATCAAGAAGAACATCAAGCTGGACAGCTCCGTGAAGAAAGCCAACGTCGAGGACTCCAAGAAAGTGGTGGAGATCTGCACGAAGTATGCCCAGAAGGGTATGTTCAATATCTTCCTGGTGGTGTTCTTCAGTACGCTGGCCTTCGCCTGCCTGAATCATTACTTCTTCATCGGCTACCTGATCAGCATCGCGATCTTCGGCCTGTACGAGGCTATCTTCATGGCCAACGCGGGCGGCGCTTGGGACAATGCCAAGAAGCTGGTCGAGACGGAACTGAACATGAAGGGCACGCCCCTGCACGAGGCTTCCGTCGTGGGCGACACGGTGGGCGATCCGTTCAAGGACACCTCTTCCGTGGCGATGAACCCGATCATAAAGTTCACCACGCTGTTCGGCCTGCTGGCGGTAGAGCTGGCGGTCACGCTGGACCCGAAGGTCAGCCACACGCTGGCGGCCGTCTTCTTCGCCATCAGCGTCATCTTCGTCTGGCGCTCCTTCTACAGCATGCGCATCCCCAACCTCGAAGGCAAATAAAAGCCTTCCCCAGTTGATAAAACTCCCCGCCAAAAGCGGGGAGTTTTATTTTATGGCTCCGTATCCAAGCGGGCGCCAGGGGGACCGGAACGCAAAAACGGTGTCTCGCACACCGTGCTCGCACCTCCCCGCCTCGCCCTCCGCGCTTACGTAAGCGTCGGGCTCCGGCAGGGTTTTGCTAACCCGGCCCCCCTGTCGCCCGCCGACTGCTATCCAATCACGCTCATAACTAATATAATTAAAAAAATATGGCGAACAGATGGAATATTCCGAGTGAAATGGAGAGACGCGTTAGGAACAGGGATACCGCATGCGTGTATTGTCATGTTAAATTTGAGAATAACCCCAAAGACAGGGCCACATGGGAACATATCGACAACAGTGCGAAGAATATATGTGACGAGAACATAACTCTGTGTTGCTCTTCCTGTAACGCAAGTAAAAGCGATAAACAATTGCTTGAGTGGTTTGAGTCACAGTACTGTAAGCAAAAGGGAATAACTAAGGATTCTGTTGCGGAAGTGATTAAAAGATGGATTATTGATAAAATCGGTCGATAATCTTCGAGAGCGTTGCTGTTTTGGCCGTCAGGGAAGCCTGGCGGTTTTGTTTTGGGGCGGGGGGGAATCCGGGGGCGGCGCGGGGGCCGGGTTAGCAAAACCGTCGTTGAGGGCTCGGCTTGCATAGCGCCGAGCCCGAATACCGAGTGAGGGCACGGTGAGGACCGGCTTCAGAGCGAAACATAATTATGTTTCGCGTCCGGTCCGCAAGGCCGCAGGCAATTTCATGCGTAAGCGAAATTGCCGAGGCGGGGTCGCGGAAAACCGCTATGCGGTTTATCCGTGACTGCCCGAACGCGTTTTGATAACCCGCCCCCCGTGACGCCCCATTACAGGCAACGAGCTATTTTGTATTATTTGTTTTATGTTCATCTTTAAGAAGATAATCGAGGCTTTTGTGCTGCCGCCGGGGTGTTTGGTGGTAGCCCTGGTCGCGCTTGGGATCTATTTGAGGAAGAGGAGCCGGGCGGGGGCGGCGGTTTGCGCGGTGCTGGCGGCTATCGTATGGGCCGGGTCCACCAAGGTGGTTTCGGACTTGCTGCTGCGGCCCCTGGAGAACGCTTACAGCGCGCCGGAGAAGGCTGAGGGCGACGTTATTGTTATGCTTTCCGGGGGGGCGCGGGGGTCGGGGGCGACTTTCTCGGCCGGGGAGGCGCTGTCCGCCTCTACCCTGGAGCGGGCGTCGGCGGCGGCGCTGCTGCAGCAGAAGACCGGCCTGCCGGTGCTGATCTCGGGCGGGCGGCCTTTCACCACCGAACCGGAAGCCTCCTCAGCGGCCAATTACCTGCTGGAGCGGGGCGTGCCGCTCAAGTCCATCCTGACCGAGTCCGAATCCCGCGATACCCTCGAGAACGCCCGGCTCAGCTACAAGATCTGCGCCGACAAGGGTTTTAAGCGGGTTATCCTGCTGACCTCGGCCTACCATATGCCGCGCGCCCTGTACGCCTTCAGGAAGGCCGGCTTCGAAGCCGTAACCCCTTTTCCCGTTTGCCGCATAGGCCGCCCCGAGGCGAGGCGTTATTTACGCAATTACCTGCCCGGCAGCGGGGGGGACGCGGACCGGGCTATCAACGAGTACCTGGGCCTGCTGTTTTACAGGTTCTATTAAGTAGTGGGCTTTAAAATGGTAGAATATCCATCCCGGAGCTGAGGTTCTGGCAGGGCGGCTTTGCCGCCCGGAATTCACAGGAGGCTGGTTTTGTACAACGATAAGAGAGTAAGAGTAAATCGGAATATCACGTCCCCGCAGGTGCGCCTTATTGACATGCACGGGACCATGCTTGGAATAAAGCCGCTGATAGAAGCGGTGACAATGGCCAAGGGCTCCGGGCTTGACCTGGTGGAGATCTCCCCCGGCGCCAATCCGCCCGTCTGCAAGGTAATGGATTTTTCAAAGTTCCTTTACGAAAAGGAAAAGCAGGACCGCGAGAACCGCAAGAAGCAGAAGGCCGGCGTGCTCAAGGAGATCCGCCTTAACCCGCGCATCGCCAGCCACGACCTGCAGACCAAGATCAAGCACATCGAGGAATTCCTCAAAGAGCACAACAAGGTGCGCGTCACCGTGGTGTTCCGCGGCCGCGAGAACCAGCACCGCAACCTCGGCGAAGAGATCCTGATGGCCATAAAGGACAACCTGTCCTCCGTCGGTATCGTGGAAGGCCGCCCGTCCATGATGGGCAACCGCATGAGCATCATGCTGGCGCCGGTGCACGGCAAGCCCGTGGCCGCGCCCGCCAAGCCCGCCGCCGCGAAGCCCGCGGTCCCGGCGGCCCAGAAAGCGCCGGCTCCCGCGCCCAAACCCGCGGAGCAGCCCGCCCCCGCTCCCAAGCCCGAGCAGGCGCCCGGCGCCTGAGCCCTTTTCAAGAGGGGCAGGAAATTCATATAATAAGTAGATAAGCGCGAAACGCGGCAAAACAATTCGGTTTAAAGAGAAACACTATGCCTAAAATTAAATCCCATAGCGGCGCCAAGAAAAGATTTAGGAAAACGAGCTCGGGTAAATGGCTGCACCGGAAATCCGGCCTGCGCCACCTCCTGACCGGCATGTCCGCCAAACGCGGCCGCACGCTGCGCACGGCCAAAGTGGAGGAGAAGAATTCCTCCGAAGGCCGCGTGCTTAAGCAGTATCTGCCTTACGAATAAGAACAACAACAAAGGAGCCGCGCCCGGCGGTAAATATCACGGGGCGGATGTAGCGTTATGAGAATAAAATACAGCGTACCCCGCACAAAAAGAAAGAAGAAAGTTTTAAAGCTTGCTAAAGGCTATTACGGCAATAAAGGCAACCGCCTCCGCCAGGCCATCCAGCAGGTCAACAAGTCCCTCACCACGGCTTATATACACCGCCGCGACAAGAAGGGCGACATCCGCCAGCTGTGGATAGTGCGCCTGAACGCCGCCGCCCGCGAGGAAGGCATGTCCTACAGCAGGTTCATGGACGGCATCCACAAGGCCAACATCAACCTGAACAGGAAGATGCTGTCCGAGATCGCCATCCGCGATCCCCAGTCCTTCAAGCAGCTGGCCGAGATCGCCAGGAAAGCCATCGGTACCATCAAGAAAGTTGTCGGTACCGAGAAATAAGGCCGCGCCGTGAACGCCACGACGTGGAAGGAAAAACTGTCCGCAATACGGGACAGTTTTTCCGTTTCTATAGCTAAATCACCCGCCGAAAGCCCGGAGGCCGTCGAGCTTCATTACCTCGGCCGCAAGGGCGAATTGGCGCTGCTGCTGCGGGACCTCAAAGACATCCCCCTGGAAGAGCGCAAGGCGCTGGGCGCCCTGGGCAACGCCGCCAAAGAAGAGATGACCGCGAAGCTCGACGCCCTGAAAGGCGCTTCGGCCGGCGCGGCCGGGCCGGCCGCCAAGCCGGGCCTGGACCTCACGCTGCCCGGCTGGCCTTTCCCCAAGGGCAGCCTGCACCCGCTCACCCATACGATGAACCGCCTGGCAGAGGGCTTTCTGAAGCTGGGCTTTACCATGTCCGACGGGCCGCTGGTCGAGGACGATTACCATAATTTCGAATCGCTGAATTTCCCGCCCTTCCATCCCGCGCGCGACATGCAGGACACGTTCTACGTGGACGCCAAAGACCAGTTGGGCAAGCCGATGCTGCTGCGCACCCATACTTCGCCCGTGCAGGTCCGCTCCATGGAGAAGAACGAGCCGCCGCTGCGCGTGTTCCATACCGGCCGCGTGTTCCGTTCCGAGGCGGTGGACGCCAGCCATTCTTTCGCTTTCCACCAGATAGAGGGCCTCTACGTGGACAAAGGCGTCAGCATGGCCGACCTTAAGTGGACGGCCGATACTTTTATGAAGGACCTGTTCGGTTCGGGCGTGAAGACGCGCTTCAACCCGTCGTATTTTCCTTTCGTGGAGCCCGGGGCCGAAGTGGATATGAGCTGCATTTTCTGCAAGGCCGGCCACAACGCCGCCGGTCGCTGCCCGGTGTGCAAAGGCACCGGCTGGCTGGAGGTCATGGGCGCGGGGCTGGTGCACCCGAACGTGCTGAAGGCCTGCAAGTACGATCCTGAAAAGTGGAGCGGCTTCGCTTTCGGCGGGGGCATCGAGCGCTTCGCCATGCTGCTGTACGGCATCAGCGACATGCGCATGCTCTACGAGAACGATCTGCGCGTCTTAAAGCAGGTCCAGTAGGCTGGCGGTTCCGGTCAGGGGGCCGGAACGCAAAACGCGTTCGGCCACACCGTGGCCTCACTCGGTATTCGCCCGCCGCGCTTATGCAAGCGGCGGGCTCAACGACGGTTTTGCTAACCCGGTCCCCTGACCGGAACCGCGGGGAAGTGAGATAAGTTTTTAGAGATAACGAAATGAATATATTATATTCCTGGCTCAGCGACTTTATCGAGAATCCTCCCTCGCCCGACGAGCTGGCGGCCAAGCTCGGGCGAGTGGGGCTGAAGGTGGAGGGGATAAAGAAGACCGGCGCGTCTTTTTCCGGCGTCTGCGTCGGGCAGATAATGAAGATAGACAAGCACCCCAACGCCGATAAGCTGGCGCTGGTGGACGTGAACTACGGCCCGGGCGAGCAGCGCGTGGTGTGCGGCGCGAAGAACATAGCCGCGGGGCAGAAGATCCTTTTCGCCAGGGTCGGCGCCATGCTGGTGGAAGGCGAACTGAAGAAAGCCAAGATCCGCGGCGTGGACTCCGAGGGCATGATCTGTTCCGCCGCCGAGCTGGGCCTGGAAGGCGACAGCTCCGGCATCATGGTGCTGCCGGAAAATACGGCCGTGGGCCTGGACGCCGCGACCCTTTTCCCTAAAGCCGACTACCTGCTTGAAGTGGAAATGCTGCCCAACCAGGGGCATTGTCTTTCGCATTACGCGCTGGCCCGCGAGTTCTGCCTGTTCTACGGGCTGAAGCTGAAAGAAGCCAAAATTTTCGAGGGCGCCGCCGCCGGCTCTGCTGTGCCGGTGACCATAGAAGCTCCGGACCTGTGCCCGCGCTATACCGCCATAGTCATAAAAGGCCTGCGCGGCGCCATGACCCCGGACTGGATGGCCGACCGCCTGCGCGCCGTAGGCTCCAATCCCAAGGGCAATATCCTTATAGACGGCTCCAACTACGTAATGTACGAACTGGGCCAGCCTACGCATTGTTTCGATATCTCCAAGCTGGATGGCCCCGAATTAAAGGTGCGCCGCGCCCTGCCGGGAGAGCACTTTACCACGCTGGATAATAAAGACCTGAAACTGGACCCGGGCATGATGGTAATAGCCGACGCGCGGCGGCCGGCGGCCCTGGCCGGGGTGATGGGCGGCCTGGAGACGGCCGTCTCCGACTATACCGACGCCATCCTTATAGAGTCGGCGCGGTTCCACCCGCCCACGGTGCGCCTGGCCTCCAAAGCCACCGGCGTAAAGAGCGAATCTTCCTATCGTTTCGAGCGCGGCACCGACCCAGAGCTGACGATGAAAGCGGCCCGCCGCCTGGCCGGGCTTATCCTCGAGGCCGCCCCCGGCGCCGTCGTCGCGCAGATCACCGACAACTGCCCGGTCAAGTACCAGCCGCCGGTCATAGAGATAGATCCCGCCCGCGTTAACGCCATCCTGGGCACGGGGATCGCGGACGGCGAGATCTCCGCCTGCCTGCGGGCTTTCCAGCCGGACCTGAAAGATTCCAGGCCGTGGAAGTTCACCGTGCCGTCCTACCGCCAGGATATAGAGAATTTATGGGATGTAGCCGAGGAAGTGGCGCGCTACGTGGGGTACGACGTGATCCCCTCGGTGTCGCGCATGCCGATGCTGCCTTCCACCAGCACGCCCCTGTGGCTGGTCACTTCGGAAATGAAGAACACCCTGGCCTCGCTGGGCTTCAGCGAAGCCTACAATTACGATTTCGTCTCCGAAAAAGAGATCAAGGCCTGCGGCCTGGACCCGGCGGCGGCGCTGGAGGTAAAGAACCCGCTGTCTTCCGATTACCAGTTCCTGCGAAGTACTTTGCTGCCGGGGCTGCTCAAGACGCTCAGTTATAACCTGAACCGGGGCCGGGACTCGGTCCTGGTCTTCGAATCCGGCGTCGCCTACGCCAGGAAGGACGCGGGCAAAGCCGAGGAAGTGTATTGTTCCGGGCTGATGTTCGGGAATTTCCCCGAGCACGGTTTCTGGAAGGGCGGGCAAGCGGCCGCCGACTTCTACCACCTTAAGGGAATGATGACGCGGCTGTTCGCTGGCAAGAGCGGTTTCCGCTTTGAAACGCCCAGGAAGGCCCCGGCCTATTTTCAGCCCGGGCTTTGCCTTGAGATGAAGCTGGGCGGCAGCAGCGCGGGTTATCTCGGCAAACTGGACCCGGCGGCCGCCGCGGCTTTCGATTTCAAAGATAACAATATTTTTTACTTCGAGATCCCGCTGACCTGTCTGGCCGCGGCCGGCAAGATGGAATTCTGGCAGAAGGTGGTCAAAATAAAGCCGGTCTCGGCTTTTCCCCAGAACTGGCGCGACCTTTCCATAGTGCTGGAAGAGAAGCACCAGTGGGGGGAACTGGAGCGGGCTTTCTCCGGCGTGCAGGACCTGGCCTCGGCGCGGCTCATAGACGTTTACAAAGGGAAGAACATCCCCGCCGGGTTCCGCAGCCTTACGATCCGGTTTACTTTCTCGTCCATGGCGGGTACGCTTAACGACGGGGACGTGGGCGCCCGCATGACGGCCGTCCTGGAGAAGCTGACCAAAAACTTCGAGGCCAAGCTCCGCAGCTGACGGCCGGGCCCGAACGAAAAGGCCGGGCGAAAGCCCGGCCTTTTGCTATTATAGTTCCGGAGCCGGCGCGGAAGAGTTGCGCGCGCGGCGCCTGGTGATCGTTTATGTTCCTGGCAAATCTCATAATTATTCTGACGCTGCTGGGCGCCGCAAACGCGGAGGCCGGCGGGGAGAAGCCGTATTATTTTATCGCGGTGCAGAACGGCGCTTATAATTTCAAAGGCGGCGAGGCGCAGCTGGCGGAGTCCTACACGGCGCTGCGGGAGATGGTCAAGCTGGCAAACGCTCAGAACGTGAAACTGACGCTGCTGTTCAGCGCGCAGTACGCGGTCTATATCGCTACGGACCCGGCCCGCCTGGCGGAGTTCGAGGGCTGGAAGAAGACCGGGCACGAGACCGGGGCCTACCATCAGGGGCCGGAGTCGAGGGCCTGGGACGGCTATTCGGACCTGGCCGGGGAAACCCTGGCGCGCGCCAGGAAAGAGAGCGGAGCTTCCGGATCCCCCCAGGGACACGAAGCGTACTTTGCGGCGCTCGCCCCCCTGAGTACTGAGATCAAGACCGGCTGCATGCTGACAAAGGCGGATAAACAATTCCTGGCCGTCGCTCCGCCTTATGAGATCTGCAAGCCGGGCGCGCAGGAAAAAACAGGGGCGGGCAATGCCGGGGTAAATGAATTTGTGACCGTTTCCGGGCCCGGGCGGTCTAAAAAGTTATTGTCCGCGTTTCACCCGGCCGACAAGGCGGGGATCGAGGCGGCGGAGAAAGCTTTTTCAGGCCAGCTGTCCGGGGTCTATGGCGCGGTTTTCAAAAGCTCGCCGTCCGAGTTCGGCCCCTTTTATGCCTGGTTGGCTTTTCTGAAGGGCCTGGACCCCCAGGGACTGCGCAGCCGCACGGTCTCGGCCGTGGCGGAAGGCGCGCTTCTGCCGGAGAAGCGGGCGGCGCCCGCGCCGGCGGCCAAAAAACAGGAACAGCGACCAGTGCAGCCTCCTCCGGAGCTGCCAAAAACTGAGCTGCCTCGCCTGAAGCCGATACCTTCGCTATACGGCGAGGTAGGCAAACAGATGTACGGCCCGCGTACCCCGATTAAAAAAATGGAACAGCGCGGCCGCTGCGGCGACGGGACCTGCGACGCTTTTGAGCGCGCCCACCCGGGCCGCTGCCCGCGTGACTGCGGCAACTAGGCGCCGCGCGGGCTGAAAATGGGCTAATGCGACTCTGGACAGGTAAATATGAAACATAAATTAAAAGGCGTCTGCGCCAAGGAAGTTAAGTTCACGGTAGCGGGCGGCAAGCTGAAGAACGTGGAGTTCCTGAACGGCTGCGCCGGGAACCTCAAGGCCCTCGGCGTGCTGCTGGAGGGAATGCGGGTGGAGGATGTTATCTCCAAGCTGAAGGGCATCACCTGCGGAAAAAATCCCACCTCCTGTTCAGACCAGCTGGCGAAAGTCCTGAAGAAAATAAAGAAACCCGCCAAGTAAGCCGGGAGAGCCGTTTTGGCCGTAACCCGCCGGGCAGCTCCCGGCGGTTCGCTTTTTTACCGGCTAAAGGCCCCTGGGTCCAAAGTCCGGCGGCCTAGGTCCTAATACCCGTGCCAGATCCTGCTGCGGGGGGTACACTATATATACGTAATGAATCTATTCACTTCCCTGCTCGCCCTTTTACTGGCGCTGTCCCAGGCCGCGGCCGCCCTTGAGCCGCCGCCCGCCGACGCGCCTTCCAGGAGCCGCGCCCGTATAGCCGCCGCGCTGGGCATAGGCAACCAGTCTTTTGCGCCCCACCTGGTGGGGAACCTGCGGGAGCGCCTCTCCGGGAACAAGGGGGCTAACCTTCTCTCCGGGACGAGGGGGGCGGGTCTGCCTTCCGTGGGAAAGCCTAAAATGCTGGTGCTGCTGGTGGAATTTGACGAGTACCCGTCCAAGCCGGCGGACACGGCCGAGGCCATGGCCGCCACCATCTTCGGTTCAAGCGGGCAGTTCCCCTATGAAAGCCTCAGCGCTTATTACCGGAGATCCTCCTACGGCAAGCTCAACATCGAGGGCAACGTGCTGGGTTGGTACAAGGCCGGCAGGCGCGCCGATGTCGCCGAGACCTGGGAAGGGCGCGAAGCCGTTATCAAGAAAGCGCTGCAGAACTATAAAGGGCATGATTTTTCACAGTACGACAACAACGGCGACGGCGTCATTGATTACTTCGCGGTCATCTGGACAGGGCCGATAGGGGACTGGGCGACTTTCTGGTGGGCCTCGGCGCCGAAGTTCGCCGATAAGAGCTTTACGGTAGGCGGCAAAAGCCTCAACGCCTACGCCTGGCAGGGCATCGTGGCCAAATGGGACGATCCCGACGCCTCTTTCAAAACCAATATCCTGGTGCATGAAACCGGGCACTCGCTGGGGCTGCCGGATTATTACGACTATAAGCCGGCGGTGGGCCCGGCCGGCGGGCTGGGCTATTTCGACATGATGGACGCCAACCGGTTCGACCACAACTGCTTCAGCAAGCTGATGCTCGGCTGGATAGAGCCTCAGGTGGTCTCCTCCGCAGGCACGTACACGCTAAGGCCGGCCTCCGATTCCGGTGACTGCGTGATGCTGCTGCCGCCGGGACGCGCGAAAAATCCCTTCGGCGAGTTTTTCCTCGTTGAAAACCGCAGGAAATACGGCAACGATACCGATAACGCCCTGATCAGCGGCGGGCTGGTGGTCTGGCATGTGGACGCCCGGCTGAACACGGAGGGCAATAATTTCCTTTACAATAACTCCGATACCGAACATAAGCTGCTGAAAGTTATGGAAGCCGACGGGCTGGAGGAGCTGGAGAAAGGCCTGAGCAGAAGTTTCGGATTTTGGGATTTCTATGTTAGGGACCGCGCGCTGGGTCCGGAGACCGTTCCTTCAAGCCGCCTTTACGACGGCACCGACACGGGCATCAGTCTCGTCTCGCGCGGCGGGGCCCAGGAAGCTTCCTTCGCGGTCACTTTCAAATAAATATCCCCCGCCTGTTTCCCGGCGGGGATTTTATACACTTTAACCATGGCCGATATAGTACTCGCCACTTTTAACGCGCGCTATGAGCACTGCTCCATGGGGCTGCGCTGCCTTATGGCCAACCTGGGCGACCTGGCGCCGCGCGCCCGCCTGCTGGAGTTTAACACCGAGCTGCGTACGGCGGAGGCCGCCGAGGCTGTCCTGGCGCTGGTGCCGCGAATACTGGGGCTGGGCGTTTATGTGTGGAACGCGCGGGAAAGCGGCATGCTCGCGGCCGAGCTTAAGCGGCTGCGGCCGGAACTTGTCATAGTTCTCGGCGGGCCCGAGGTCAGCCACGACACGGAGCAGCAGATCTGCCGCGACGCGGATCATGTCATCAAAGGCGAGGGGGAAGAAGCTTTCGCCCGGCTGTGCCGCCAATTGCTGTCCGGGCAGCCGCCGGCCGCCAGGATAATCTCCGCCCCCGCGCCTGACCTGGAGCGGACGGCGCTGCCTTATGCCCTTTACGCGGAAGAAGATATAGCCAGCCGCGTGATATACGCCGAGGCGTCCCGCGGCTGTCCCTTCGCCTGCGAGTTCTGCCTGTCCTCGCTGGATAAGGAAGTAAGATATTTCCCCCTGCCGCCCCTGTTCGCGGCGTGGTCGGAACTGCTGGCGCGCGGGGCGCTGAAATTTAAATTCGTGGACCGCACCTTTAACCTGGACATACAGCGCGCGTCCGCCGTCCTTGAGTTCTTCCTGGAACGGTACCGGCCCGGCCTGTTCCTGCATTTCGAAATGGTGCCGGACCGCTTCCCGGAGGAACTCTTCGCCCTGGTCAAAAAATTCCCGGCGGGCTCGCTGCAGCTGGAAGTGGGCGTGCAGACCTTCAACGAGGCCGCGGCGGCGCGCATCGGCCGCCGGCAGGACGGCGCCGCAGTAGAAAACAACCTCCGCCGCCTGAAGGGGGAAACCGCCGCGCATCTGCACGCCGACCTGATTATCGGCCTGCCGGGCGAGGACCTGGCTTCTTTCGCCGCCGGCTTCGACAGGCTGGCGGCCCTGGGCCCGCAGGAAATACAGGTGGGCGTGCTTAAGCGCCTGCGCGGGGCGGCCATCGCCCGCCATGACGCGCAGTGGCAGATGGTCTACAGCCCGCAGCCGCCTTATGAGCTGCGGCAGAACGGCCTGCTGGACTTTTTCACCATGCAGCGCCTGCGCCGGTTCGCGCGGTATTGGGACCTGGTGGCTAACAGCGGCGCTTTTCCTGAAAGTTCGGCGCTGCTCCGCGCGGGCCGGTCGCCTTTCGGAAGTTTTCTGAAATTCAGCGACTGGCTTTACGGGCGCGCCGGGCAGACCCACGGCATTTCGCGCGCTCGCCTGCTGGAGCTGCTGAAGACCTATCTTACCGAAGAACTGGAACATCCCGCCGAAATTACGGCCGCGCTGGCCGCGCGCGACGCCCTGAGAGCGCGGCCGGCTTCCGCGCGCGGCGCCAGGCGCCAGGCCAGGCACTGCGGAGAGTAAAGGCAATAGAATAAGCCCGCGCATGTGACAAAAATCATGTTGACATTAGGCAACTATTTTAAATAAAGTAACCGTAGATATTGAACTCCTAGGGGTAGGGGCTAAGTAACGCAACTGTAACCGCAACGTATCACTGAGACATCGATCAGTAAACCTCCGGCGCTTGTGAAATTATCCGCAAGGCCGGCGGTCTTGCCGCACTAAAAAACGGGGGGGGAATAATGAAAACCATCAAAAGGCGACGCCAGGTCGCTGCGGGGCGCCGCCGTTCCGGCCATAAAATAATCGTTTCAAAAAGCGCGGCGGGAAAATTCCTGCGGCGCACTTTCTACTACCTTAAAGGAGAACAATTCCTTAAGGCGTCCAACCGGCTGCTGTGCGAAGCGGTCTAAGGAGGAGGTTATGCCTTCATCAGGCGTGCTGGGCGGGAAAAGTCCAGGCCCCGGCATAGATACGAGGTCCCTGCCGGAAGGTTACGGGACGACCATGGCGGCTCTGCTGCCCAGGGACCCCAACTGGATGTTCCTTTACTGGGAAATAACCCCCAGTGTTAAGGCCGGCCTCGCGCGCGAGCACGGCGCGGATATCTTTGAGAAGTCCAGGCCGGTGGCGCGTGTTTACGACGCCAGTTTGCCCGAGGGGGACGATCCCAAGTATTTCGACACCCCCATAATGCTGGAAGCCGGCAACTGGTACGTGCACGTGCAGGAAGGCGGCCGGGCGTATTGCTGCGAACTGGGCCTGCTCCCGCCGGACGGCGGCTTTGTGGGCATAGTTAAGAGCAACGCCTGCGCCCTGCCCCCGGGCCACGTCTCGGGCGCGATGGACGAGAAATGGATGTCGGTCTCGCCGGATTTCGACCGCCTGCTGCAGCTTTCCGGGGTGGAGTACATCGGCAAAGGCTCGGGCGAAGTCGCCAAGTCGCTGGCCCAGCGCTGGGAGATGCTGCGGTCCGTGTTCTCCAGGGCCGCCTCCTGGGGCGTCAGTTCGCTGTCCTCGCGCGCCGCGCTGAAGGCGCCGGCGAAGGATTTCCGGCTGGCCGCCGACTGCGAAATTATCCTGTACGGGGCCACGGAGCCGGACGCCTTTGTGACCGTATCGGGGCGCAAGGTGCCGCTGAACCCGGACGGCACTTTCTCCATGCGCTTCGCGCTGCCGGACGGGGCCGTAGACCTGCCCGTCAGCGCCATGTCCGAAGACGAAACGGAACGCCGGGAAATAACTATCAGCGTGGCCAGGAGCACCGACGGCACGGCGAACGCCGCGGCCGTTAAGGCGGCAGCGGGGGAGAATACTGACGGCGGGAGGACGCGATGAGAGAAAAATACCTGTGGCTGGTCATAGCGGCGCTGACCGCGCTGACGCTGGGGCAGGCGTGCTATATCTACGAGTGCGGCCTGTCCGCGAAGGAGATACCGGAAAAAACTCCCGTCCAGAGCGATATGCCGCAAAAGGGCTACTCGGAAAAAGCTTCGGACGCCCAGTGGGCAGAATTCGAAAAGTGGCGGGACAGGATACACGCGGAGATCAACAGGGGTAAGCCCCTGGCGGAACGGGATTTCGACGCCTTCTTCGACGAGCGGTTCTTCTCCAGGCGGCCCAGGCCTTTCGACGAGATGGAACGGATCAGGCGGCAGATGTCGGACCTGTTCAACGCGCCGGAGAAGTCCAGTTTCGAAGAGTACTGGGAGAAATGGTTCGAGCAGAGGCTCAGGATGACCCAGTTTCGGACCGAGCTCATCAGGACCGGCCGGGAGCTGATCCTTGAGATCTACGTGCCGGGCCTGGCGGCGACGGCCGCCGATATAAATATCACCGGTGAGCGCATCAGGATGTCTTTCAGCGCTAAAACCTCGTCCGGGGAAAAAACCGCCGGCGGTCTGATTAAAAAGGAATCTTCGCAAAACTACGTAAAGATCCTGCCCGTCCCTGCGGAAGCCGTTGCCGGCACCGGCAGGGTTGAGATATACGGCGACCGGGTGAAAATAAAATTCGAACTTAAATAAGGCGGCGTTGACGGGTTGCGGGTACCGGCCGGAGCCGATACCCGCTTCTCGCGTTTTTTGCCGTCAATACCTGAGTATGGCCGCCACCGGGGCCACTCCCGGCATTTTAGACTGTTCGAGCACGTGCACCTTGCCGCCGTGGTGCAGAGTGCGGGTGGCGCAAAGGTCCACCAGCTCGGTATCCGAAAGCTCCGGCTTGCTGTGCATGGCCAGCACGCCCAGATCCGGGTCGAACAGGCCCCAGCGCTGCGCGTTGGCCGAAACCAGCAGCGTGCCCACCTTCCCCTCCTCCGCCGCCTTCAGGATGGTTTTTATGTGGTTGGACGCCTTGGGGGTGCCCATGAGCCGCTCGTACTGCCTTACGGCGGCCAGTTCCCCGGCCTCGAAGAGCGGCTTTACCAGCTCCCAGGCCTTCTCCCTCAGCTCCTCAGGCCTCGAGCCCACGGCGCTGCCGGGCATCATCCCTACCAGGTTGGGGTAGGTGTTGGCCTTGGCGTAGATGCGGGTGAGGTAATCCACGCCCGCCAGCACCAGCGGGGCGCCGTCGCTCCTCAGCATGGAGTTAACGCCCCTGTTCACGTTATGGAAGTAAACAAGCATGTTGTCCTTGGCTTCGTCGGTATCCTCGCCGTGGCCGTGGAACATGGCGGCTTTGCCGCGGGACGCGCTGCCCTCCGTATTGCCGTGGAACTGCAGCTGTTTTTCCCTGGGGTTAAGTTCGAGCAGGTCGGTTATGCTCTTGGGCAGCTGTTTGAGGTCCACCTCCGTCACGCTGTACCGGCTGCAGTGGTAAAGCCGCAGCGAATGCTGGCTGAGCGCCAGGACGTAGAACCTGCCGTCCTCGGCGAACAGCGGCAGCACCGGCGTTACGCAGAAGTGGTCGGCCACTACCGCGAGTTCGCTGAAGTTCAGCGGCAGCGTGTAGACGCGCTTGACGTCGTGCGACAGGAAGAGAGCCAGCCCCCCGCTCTGGTACTGCCAGAACTTATGGTCTTCCAGCAGGGGCCTGGCCGGGTCCAGGAACTTCCTGGCCGCGGGCGCCCTTAATCCTCCGGCTTCCAGCTTTTTCTCGGCCTCGGCCAGGAGCTTCTTGTACTTTATGGGGTTCTGTTTCGTTTCTTCACTGCCCTTTACCGTAGGCATGAAAACAGAAACGCACGGCCCCTCCTGTTCCCGCAAAAGTTCCTCGAACCCCGATTTATTCATCAGCAGCATATGATTACCTCCCCGTTCGTTTTTAGACAAAGGGATTACAAAAGAAAGCTCAAGATATGCGCAGTCCCCTACCCAAGGGTGAGCATACAATATTTTACTTGCGCAAGTGAACAGGACTTTTTTTTGATATTCTATGTACAGAGGCCGCCGCATCAGCCGCAAGCGGAGAGGCAGGCCCCGGGAGCCGGAACTATTATGAAAATAAGAAAGATCAAGACCGTCATAGAGGGGAACTGGGTGGTGGAGGGCGCCGGGGTAAAACTGAAGCGGATCTTCGGCTTCGGGGATACGGCCCTGACCGACCCTTTCCTGCTGCTGGATAATTTCGGGTCGGCCGACCCGGCCGACTATATAGCCGGCTTCCCCTGGCACCCGCACCGCGGCATGGAGACCATTACCTATATGATAGAGGGCGAAGTGGCGCACGGCGATTCCCTCGGGAATGCCGGGGTGATCAAGTCCGGCCAGGTGCAGTGGATGACGGCCGGCTCCGGCATAGTCCACCAGGAGATGCCGAAGGCCTGCGCGGGAACCATGCAGGGGTTCCAGCTCTGGGCCAACCTGCCCAAAAAGCACAAGATGACGCGCCCCAGCTACCGCGACATAAAGGCGGAAAGCATTCCCGAGGTGAAAGGGCCCGGCTACAAGATAAAGGTGATCTGCGGCGAGTATGGCGGAATTAAAGGCCCCGCGCAGGATATCGTGATAGAGCCCTGGTTCTTCGACGTTACGGTCGACGCGGGCGCGGCATTCGCGCTGAACGTGCGGCCGGAAGACAACGTGCTGGCCTGCGTGTTCGAGGGGCAAGGCTGGTTCGACGAGGAGAAAAAGCGGGCGGTGGGGCCCGGGCAGCTGGCGGTAATGGACGAGGGCGACACCCTGGCCTGCGCGGCTTCTTCCGAAGGCCTGCGCTTCATGCTGATCGCGGGGCGTCCCCTGAAAGAGCCCGTGGCCTGGCGCGGGCCCATAGTGATGAACACCGAGCACGAACTGAAAGTGGCCTTCGACGAATACCGCAAGGGCACCTTCCTGAAAAGATAATTCCGGTTAGCGCAGGGCCAGGCCTTTGTAGATCCAGCCCACGTCGGTCTTTAACAGCAGCAGCGCGCCTTTTATCAATTCCCGGCGCCCTGCCTTGGGGCCGCTGCCCAGCCTGGAGGAAATATATTCCAGCTTGGCCAGGTAAGCCTGCGTGTCGCGCGGCCCGCCTTTCAGGGCGGCCGCTTCCTCCAGGGTCAGCCATTTTACCTCGCTTTCAAAATACAGCAGCACCCCGCGGCCTTCCGGCAGGTCCTGCTCCGTAGTCCTGACTTCTTTGAAGGCGAGCAGTTCTCCCACGCATTCCAGGTCTTTTTTCAGCCCGTTTTCAGCGGCGCTGGAGGCCGGTCCGGTAAATTGACAGCCGCCAAGGCACAGCAGGGCCGCGAAGGCGGCCGGCAAAAACATAGTTTTCATTTATCCCCCAAACCTTTAAAGAGATTAATATTTTTTAAGGCCGGCATGCAAATAAAAAACCCCGCCTGCGCGGGGTTTCTTATTCAGCCGGTTTTAACGGCTTAGAACTGTATCCTGCGGGCCAGCGCTTCGTCGGCGGAGGGAACCTGCTCTACCGTTACGCCCTTGGTTTCCATTTCCGCGGCCTTGTAGGAGCCGATCTCCGGGATGTATTTCTTCAGCATGGAGATCTTGGTGACGGCCTCGCCTTTGCCCTCGGCCTGGCCCACGCGCGCCTGCGCCTTGCAGCCGGCGGGGGTGGCCACGAAGTCCGTGCCGCCGCGCACCAGGATGCCCTCTATAAGGTTGGTGCGGGTATTGAACACCGCGGAGCCCGAGTTGCCGCCGAAAGTGTCCAGGTCGGTGGTGAAGAAGGCTTTGGGGCCGGCGTCGCGCACGGTGGCGTTGCCGGCCACTTTAAGCGGCAGGCCCACGGGGTGCCCTATTACGAAGATCTGGGCGCCGTTGTCGATGCCGTCGCGGTTGACGGGCAGGGGCTTGCGGCCTTCCACTTTGCGGTCCAGCTGCACCAGCGCGTAGTCGGGGCCGGCTTTGTTAAGCAGGGCGCCCAGGATGGCGAGGCCGGTGCCGATGATGCCGGAGCCCTGCTTGTCCAGGTCGCGCTTGATGATGCGCTTGCAGCCGTAAATGTCCTTGGCTTTTACGGCCGTGCGGGCTTCGCCGCCCTCTTTATCGATATTGAAGCCGAAAACGAACCTGGTATCGGCGCACTTGGCTTCGTCGGTTATGCAGTGGCCGGCGGTCATCACTATGTCCTCGCCTACCAGCGTGCCCGAACAGAAGGCGCCGATGGGCTGCTCGCGGAATTTTTCGCCGGGACAGAGGTCCAGGGCGTCGCCGAAGCTCATGGTGGCCAGCTTGAACTCGCCGCCGTCGAACTTCACCTGCTGCGAGGGCCAGAGGGAAACAACCGAGTCGGAAAGAACGCGCATGCCGGCGGAAGCTTCAAAGTAGTCCAGGCGGTCGTCGTTGCCGTAGATGCTCTTGGCGCCGGCGTTCGCCAGCGAGGGCAGCACTACCGCCGCGGCCGCCAGCATCGAAATGGATTTGAAAAGTTTGTTCATAAGGCCTCCTGTATTCTGCTAGGTATGTTATACCCTTATAAAGCGGCGGCGGCAAAGGCCCAAGGGCCCTTTATCTTATAGGTCTAATGGCCGCCGTTGTCCGCTGACGGAGAGGTTTTATATACTGAAGCGGGGGGACAAGGAGTTTTCAATGAACAAGAATATCCTTATAGCGGTACTGGCGCTGGCGGGCGGCGGCTGGTATCTCCACAGCAGGGGCGGGGTAAGTACCGGGACGGTGAACGCGGAAGGGGTTTACTCCGACAGCGCCAAGGGCTTCGCGCTGTCTTTCCCGGGCGGCTGGAAAAAAGCCGAAGAAAAAGATATTTCCCCGGAGAACGGCTTTACGTTCAGGCCCCCCGAGTCGGACCGCAAATCCAGCCTGGTAATGGTGGGGCCGGGGCCGGACAAGGCCGTGGTCTTCCTGCGGCAGACAAAACAGGCGGAAGCCGACATGAAAACCTTTGCCGTCAAGTCCCTGCGCGGGCTGCACGCGGCGGGCGTGATGGGCACCGCTTACCGCGAAGGCGCGGCGGAAGGCCGGCGGCTGCCGCGCATAAAAGCGGACAACGTCACTCCCGCCGGCGGCCTGTTCCACGTGACTTTTTTCCCCGCCGGCGGTTCCGTCTTTATGCTGATCTCGGTGGGGGAAAAGGGCTTCAGCCCAAACCTGCTGGAGCAGTTCGAATGGATCGCCGATTCGGCGCGGCGCATATAAAGCCGGTCCGCCGCGGATTTGGCGGGGGTTTTTACTATAATTAATGCATGCACAGCCGCATAAAACGCCTTGAGGAACTGGCCAACAGCGCCACCGGACTTATTGCGCGCCTCAAAGAGGAGAACGAGGTGCTCAAAGGACAGGTGCAGCTGCTCAGCGCCGCGCGCAATAAAGCCGCCTCCAATACGGCCGCCGCCCGCGAACTGGCGGAGTTCAGGACCAAGGTGAAGCGCCGCCTGGAGCGCATCTGCGCCAGGATAGAGAAGGCCAACGACCTGCAGCCCGGCCTGTTCGAGGAAGAAGATGAGCGATAACGATTTTGAAGCGAAGGTGCGCGGCCGCAATATGAAGTTCCCGGCCGTGGACGGCCTTATGGAAATAGAGGTGCGGACCATCATAGGCCAGGTGGAGGATAAGATAGCCGCTATAGAGGAAAAGCTCAAGATCGCGGACACCTCCAAGATCGCGATACTGGCCGCTTACGATTTCGCGGTGGAGCTTTACAACCTGAAGCAGAAGTCCGAAACCAACCTGGAGGCGGATTCCAAGAAGATCGACGAGGTCGTCGCCCGCCTTGAAAGGTCCCTGGAAAAAGAAGAATAGCCATGCCGGACTCCCTTTTCGACGAGAAGCCCGCCGCGCCCGAACCCGAGGGCGGCCCGGCCTACGCCCCTTTGGCCGCGCGCCTCGCCCCCAGGGACCTGGCCGAGTTCTCCGGGCAGGAGCATATCCTCGGCCCCGGCAAGCTGCTGCGCCGCGCCATAGAATCGGACAATCTCAAGTCCGCCGTGTTCTTCGGCCCTCCCGGGGCCGGCAAGACCGCCCTGGCCCGCTACATCGCCTCGCGCGCCAACGCCAAGACCTTCGACCTGAACGCCGTGATGGCCGGCGTGGCCGACCTGAAAAAGATCATAGAGTTCTCCCGCGGCCTGGGCAGCGGCCTGGCGCAGAACCAGCGCGTGCTGCTGGTCCTCGACGAGATCCACCATTTCAACCGCACCCAGCAGGACGTGCTGCTGCCCTCCGTGGAAAAAGGCGAGATCATCCTTATCGGCATGACGACGGAGAACCCTTTTTTCTATATCAACCAGGCGCTGCTGTCCCGGTTCATCGTGGTGGAGTTCAAGCAGCTGAAGGTGGAGCACCTTTCCGAGATCTTCGACCGCGCGCTGACCCACGAGGCGGGGCTCAAGGCCCTGAAGCCCGAGGTCACTCCCGAGGCGAAGCGCTACCTTATCGAGAATTCCTCCGGCGACGCGCGCCGCCTGTTGAACGCCCTGGAGCTGGCCGTCGTTACCACCACGCCCGGCGCCGACGGGCGGCGGCTTATCGACGAGGCGGTGGCCCGGGAATCCATCCAGCGCCGCAGCCTGCGCTACGACCGCAGCTCGGACGAGCATTACGACCATATCTCCGCTTTCATAAAGTCCATGCGCGGCTCGGACCCCGACGCCGCCGTCTACTGGCTGGCCAAGATGCTGGAAGCCGGCGAGGACCCCCGCTTTGTGGCGCGGCGCATCCTGATCTGCGCTTCCGAGGACGTGGGCAACGCCAACCCCATGGCGCTGGTGATGGCGCAGAGCGCTTTTAATTCGGCCGAGGTGCTGGGCATGCCCGAGGCCAGGATCGTCCTGGCGCAGGCCGCCATCTACGTGGCCAGCTCGCCCAAGTCCAACGCCTCGTACCTGGCCGTCGGAGAGGCGCAGGCGGAGGTGAACGGCGGCGTGGAACGCGAAGTCCCCAACCACCTGCGCGACGCCTCCAAGGACGGCAAAGCCCTGGGGCACGGCAAAGGGTACAGGTACCCGCACGATTTCGAAGGGCATTATGTGAAGCAGGAATACATGCCGGACCCGAAGATCTTCTACCGGCCCTCTGACCAGGGCTTCGAGATAGAGATCGGCAAGCGCCTGAAGCGGCTGCGGGGCGACAAATGACCGAGCCTAAAGTTTATACCGTCAGCGAGCTCAGCCAGGGCATCAAGTACCTGCTGGAGACCAATTTTCGGGAGCTCTGGGTCGAGGGCGAGATCTCCGGGCTCAAGATCTCCTCGCTGGGGCATACCTATTTCGACCTGAAGGACGCCAATTCCAATATCTCCGGCGTGCTGTTCCGGGGCTTCGGCGCTAACCTCAAGTTCGACCTGCAGAACGGCCTGCTGGTGCGGGTGCGCGGCAATATCACCACTTACGATAAACAGAGCAAGTACCAGCTGATGGCCAAAGAGGTGGTGCCGGCCGGCATAGGCCCCCTGCAGCTGGCCTTCGAACAGCTGAAGAAAAAACTGGCGGCCGAGGGCCTCTTCGACCAGGCCAGGAAACGGCCCATCCCCGCGCTGCCGCAGAAAATAGCGGTGGTCACCTCGCCCACCGGCGCGGCCATCCGTGACATCCTTTCCATACTTGAACGGCGCTACGCCAACATGCACATCATCATAGCCCCGGTGAAGGTGCAGGGCCAGGGCTCCAAAGAAGAGATAGCCCAGGCGATAAAAGACCTCAACGAGGGATTCCCGGACATAGACGTGATGCTGGTCGGGCGCGGCGGCGGGTCCATGGAGGACCTCTGGGCCTTCAACGAGGAGATCGTGGCCCGCGCCATAGCGGGTTCCAAAATACCGGTGATCTCCTGCGTGGGGCACGAGACGGATTTTACGATCGCGGACTTCGTGGCCGACCTGCGCGCGCCCACGCCTTCGGCTGCGGCCGAGCTGGTGGTCAAGAGCAAGGTGGAGCTGGCGGCCAATATCTCCGGGCTGGAGAAGCGCCTGCTGCAGAGCCTGCGCATCTATTACGAGAACCTGCAGGGCAAGTTCCACCGGCTGGTCGCCAGCCGGCCCATGGTCAACCCGCTGGTCCTGCTCGAGCGGCCCACCCGCCGCTTCGACGACGCGGTGGAGGAACTCTTCGCCGCTTCGGCGGACCGGGTGCGCAACGCCGGCGAGAAACTTAATTTACAGACGGAAAAGCTCAAAGCGCTGAGCCCGCTTTTTCCGCTCAAAAAGGGCTACGCCATCATCAAGGACGTTAAGGGCAGGGCGGTTAAGACCGCCGCCGCCCTGGCTCCGGGCGACAGGCTTTCACTGCAGTTCGCGCAGGGTAAGGCGGAAGCCGAGGTGCTCAGCAGTTCTTCGCCGGAAGCGCCCCAGCCGGGCCCGGCGAAGACCGAAAAGAAAAGCGAAGAGCGGGGCGGGGCCCAACAGGAGACTTTATGGTAAAAAAAACCAGCGGCGGTTTCGAGGAAAAACTGGGGAAACTGGAGGAGATCGTGGGCAAGCTCGAGGACGAGAACACGCCTATCGAGGAGTCGCTTTCCCTGTTCGAGGAAGGCGTGGCCATTTCCAGGGAGCTCTCGGTAAAGCTCGAGGAAGTTAAGCGCAAGATAGAGGTGCTCCGCAAGGACGCCGAAGGCAAGCTGAAGCTGGAAACTTTCGAGAACGAAGACAGCGAGCAGTAAGCAAAGCCAGGGTTCTGCGCGGTCGGTCCGCGCTAAAAAAGCCGGCAACCCGGCTTTTTTATTTTATCGGCCGTTCCGCCGCCGCCTTACAGATCCAGTACGCCCAGGATAGCCTTCTCGGTCTTCCATCTGGCCTTGCTGTCGCCGTTCAGCAGTACGGACGGCCGGCCGCGGCCGTCTACCCAGACCGCGGCCGACCCTTTTACGCCGCCGAGCAGTTCGAACGCTTTTTCCCTGCCCAGCACGGCCAGCGCGGTAGACGCCATAAAACGCTCATCCTCGATCCCGGGATAATAGATGGTAAGGGTGGAGAAATCCTTTATGGGGTAGCCGGTGCGCAGGTCCAGGATATGGGAGTAAAGCTTTCCCTCTATCTCGACGAAAATATCCTGCCCTGAAGAAGAAATTATCACCCCTTCCTCGAAAGTGAACAGCCCCAGGTTGCTGGTCCTGTCCAGGGGGTCCTGCACGCGGTACGTCCAGGGCCTTTTGCCGTAGACCAGCGTGTTGCCGCCAAGGCGCAGCTGCACGGGGTACGCCGGCGCCCGCTCTTTAAGGATCTTATAGGCGCGCTCAAAACAATAGCCGCGCAGCAGGCCGCCCAGGTTTATCTGCACGGGCTGGGAGAACCTCACCATTTTCCTGGCCGTGTCCACCTGTACGTATTTCGAGCCTATGCGCTGCAGGGCTTTGTCTATGGCCTCTTTGGCCGGCAGCTTCCTGCTGGAGGCGGCCTCTTTCCAGATCGGCCACAGCGGGGCGAAAGTTATGTCGAACGCGCCTTCCGTAAGCCGGGAATAATCCAGCGCCAGGAGCAGCAGGCGCATGAACTCGTCGGTGACCGGCACCCATTCCTTAGCGGCCTTCTTGTTCACCAGCGAGGTGAGGCTGTAGGCGTCGATGTAGTTGAATTCGCCGCTGATCCGCTCCCATTCACCGAATACCTCGTCGGCCAGCGCCTTTGCCCCGCTCGTGTTCGGCCCGTACGCCCTGAACTGGGCGGGGGTGCTCATGATGACGGCTTTCTGGGTGAAAGTCGCGGTGCTGCCGCGCCTGGAACAGCCCGGGACGAACAGCGACAGCGCCGAAAGCAGCAAGATCGTTTTTTTCATATTAAACCCCGCCCGCCTATTCTACCAAAACAAGACGGCTTCCACCGCAAGCGCGATCCTGACGGCGCAAACCCCCTGTTGACACTTTTAAAATAATTTGTAAGATGACCGTGGGGGGATAGAAATATCCCGGATCTCAAATGTAAGGCAGCGGGAACCTCGCTTTTACGGCGCGGCGCCCTGACTGCCGGCTAAAAGGGTAAATAGGGGGAAAAATGAACAAAAACACAAAAGTAACCACCATGGCCAGGCACTGCTATACCGAGGCCTATACCAACTACCTGCGCAGCGGCAACCTGGAAGAGGCCACGCGGCAGGTGGCGCACGACATCTACGTCAACAGGGGGACCGCGCCCGGCACCCAGCAGGGGGACTGGCAGAAGGCGGAGAGGATCACCCGGGAATGGCCGCAGACCATAACCGAGGCCTCGCAGGCGCACTTGTTCGACAAGGCGCTGTCCAAGACCCGCCAGTGGCTTAAGGAGATAGAGCTGGAACTGGACCTCAACAACCCTAACGACGCCTACCGGGCGCTGCGCGCGGTGCTGCACGCCGTGCGCGACAGGCTGCCGGTAAAGGAAAGCGCCGAGTTCGCCGCCCAGCTGCCCATGATGGTGCTGGGTATGTATTATTCCGGCTGGACGCCGATGAATAAGCCCGAGAAGACGCGCAATATGGACGAGTTCATGGACCACGTGGCGGCGCAGCTGCCGCAGGGCATGGACCCCATGCGCGTCACCCAGGGCATCATCAGCGTGCTGGAGCGGCATATCTCGGCCGGGGAGATAAAGGACGTGCGCCGGAACTTCCCCGAGCACCTGCGCGAACTCTGGGAAGAGGTTTCGGAGAATAGCCGCCGCTGAAGCCGGCCCCTGCGCCTGAAAAAGGCCCTTTATGGGGGGGCCTTTTTTAATTTAGTAACATATAGGCATGAAAACGCGCCTGGACGTCGCCTGCGTCGAGAACGGTCTTTTTGAAAGCCGCGAGAAAGCGCTGCGCGCCATAATGGCGGGCCTGGTGACGGTCAACGGCCGTCCGGCCGACAAAGCCGGCCAGCAGGTGCGCGACGGCGACTTGATAGAGCTGGTGAAAAGCGACTGCCCTTACGTTTCGCGCGGCGGCCTTAAGCTTAAAGGCGCCATAGACGGCTTTAAAGTGGCGGTCAAAGGCAGGATCTGCCTGGACGTGGGCGTGGCCACCGGGGGCTTTACCGACTGTTTCCTGCAGGAAGGCGCGGCGAAAGTCTACGCCGTTGACGTGGGGGAAGGCCAGCTGCACGAGAAAATGAAGGTCCACCCGCAGGTGGTCTTCATGCCGCAGATCAACGCCCGGTTCCTCGAACCCAAGATGTTTCCCGAATCCCCGCAGCTCTGCGCCATAGACGTTTCATTCATTTCTCTCCGGCTGATACTGGGCCCGGTTTTCAGCGTGCTGGCCAAAGGCGGGGAAGTGATAGCGCTGGTAAAGCCGCAGTTCGAGCTCGCGCCGGGCGACCTGAAGCGCGGTATCGTCAAATCCGAAGACCTGCGCCAGAAGGCCATGGAGAACATGCGGGCCTTCCTTAAAGAAGCCCTGCCCGGCGCCAAAGAGAAAGGGCTGCTGGACTCCCCGATCAAGGGAGCCAAAGGCAACCTGGAATTCCTGTGGTACCTGGAAAAGCGGTAGGGCCGCAAGCCCGCCCGGCCCGAACCCCGCGCCGGGCGCGCCGCCCTTGTTTACGCCCCAAACCGCGCAGGCCTGGTTCTACAAGCGGAAATTCAACAAATGGCCGGAGAGCCGTACCGGCATTTGCGCCGCCGCGGGTAAATATTATAATCTTTAGGTACAGGGGGCGGACTATAGGGTCCGCCTTTTTTTTGGATTTAGTAATTATAACCGCAAGCGTAAGTTTGCGGAACTTCATAGGAGAACTCACAAATGAAAAAGATAGCACTGTTCGCCCTGCCCCTCGTAGCCCTTATGTTCGCCGTTGCCTGCAAGAAGCAGGAAGCCGCCCCTGTCGCCGCCGACCAGGTTGCCGGCACCGCCACCGAAGCCGCGCCCGTCGCGACCCCGGAAGCCGCCCCCGCCGCCGAGAAAACCAAATAAGCGGCAGCCAAAGCTGAAACCGCCGGCGCCCGTTCTTTATCGGGCGCCGGCTTTTTTTTAGCTTCCAAATTGATTAGAATTTACGGGAAGCGTTTTTATCCTCGCGGTACCCGTTACTATACCGTAAGCTTGGCGGACTTCAGGAGGCAGGCATGACCGTATTTTTAAAATTATTCGCGCTGCTCATACTGCTTTCACCGGGGGCGTCCGCTTTTGAATGCCCCCAGGCGGCGCAGCCGGGCGCCGCCGCGGCCGAAAAAGCCGAAGATTGCCCCTGGGCCGGCGCCGCGCGCCTGCTGGGGGAGAAGGCCGACAAGAACGAAAACCTGGAGCCGGTGTTCGCGGCCCACGCGCCCGGAGTGCTCAGGCAGCTGGAGACCGACCGCGCCTCCGGCGTGCTCGGGCTCTGGGGCGAGAGCATCAATTACGACGAGCTGGCCAACGGCGTGATCGTTCACCCCGGGATCCTGAGCTTTATCGCTTCGCGCCTGGGGGCCGCCCAGCCCCGCGGGAAAATAGCGCATGCCGGGCTGGAGCACACCTACGGCTACCTTTTCAGCCTGCTGCCGACGAAGTTCGGCTTTAAGCGCGCGCGCTGGGTGCGCCCCGACCTGGAGGACGGCCTCGGCCTGCGGCGCGGCAGCGCCGGCCCCGCCCCCGCCGAGGGGACCCTGCTGGCCAACATAACCTGCCTGGCCGGCAGCATTGCGCTGAAGGACGACGCCGCGGCTTCCGCGGAGCTTTCCAAGGTCCTGCCGCATTGCGGCGCGTCTATAAGAGCTTACGCCTCGCGGCCCGTAAGGCGGGGCCGGCTCACCGAAGAGACCGTCCTGCCCGGCGGCCGCAAGATAGTGCTGCGCACCGACTTCGCGCCGTTCCTGAAGGCAGCCGGGGGCAACAGCCACCTGCTCGTTTACTCGGTCTACGACTCTGCCCGGGGCCGCGCCAGCCTCATCAGCGCGTTCCCCGTTAACGAGGGCTTTGTTAAGAACGCCATTTCCCCGGCGGGGCTGGGCGCCGGTAAACCGGTGCAGACCCGCTACAACGCCTATGTGGAAGGACTTACCGGCGCCGGCAAGTTCAAAGGGCTCCGCTCCGTTTCCGTCATAGAATGAGCAAGCTTCTGCCGATCCCGCTGCTGGCCCTGCTGTGCGGCTGCGGCAACTATTTCTCCGTCAGGGTGCCTTACCAGGCGCCGGATATGCCCGGCGCGGCCGCGGCGCGCCCGGCCCTTTCAGCCCTTTACGTAGTGGTAAAAACCCCGCCCGAAGAAGAAGCGGGCGCGCTGGGTTCGCTCGCGGGCGCGCTGCTGAACGGGACCGGTCCCGATTTCAGGCCCGCCGTCCTGGCCCGTAAGGCCGCCGCCGCGCTGGACCGGCCCGGAGCGAAAGTGTGCGCCTGGCGGGTGGATAAGACCGGCCAGGCAGAAGACGGCTTCGCGCCGCTGGTGAAACCCTCCGGCCTGCTGGTGATAAGCGCGCGGCGGCCTTCCGTTTCCGCCAGGAAAGAGGAGCGCTCCACGGTCTATTACGACAAGAAAAGACAGAAGCAGACCGTCAAGAACAAAGTCTGGGCGTATTCCGCCTCGCTGAGCGCGGAGATCGGGCTTTATACCTGGCCCGGCATGGAGCTCCTGGATTCCTGGGGCGACACTTCCGCCTACGCCGAGGACCGGTTCGATAATGCCAAAGCCCCGGGCGACTGGTACGCCGAGAACGAAGAAAAGATCTTTTCCGCGCTGACCCCTAAGCTGGTCAACCGCTACGCCGGGCGCCCCGTGCTCCGGTCGCGCGTGGTCTTCACCGCTAAAAAAGACCCGGAGTCGTCCGAGGCCGCCAGGCTGGCGCGGCAGAACGACTGGGATAAGGCCGCGGAGATCTGGCTGAGGCGCGCGGCCGCGTCAGGCGGCTGGCGCGACTACCTGGGGCTGGCCGTTGCGGCCGAACTTAAGAAGGACTATGCCGGCGCGGCCGACTACTACCGCCAGGCGGAAAAGCGGGCGGCAGGGGATAAGGACGGCGCGAAGGTCTTCTGGGGACAGATCTACCAGGACCTGGAATTCGCCGCCTCCACCCGCGCGGCCGCCGGCTGCGGCGGCGGCTGGTTCGGAATTAAAACGGCCCTCCTCCCTTTCTCCGACGAAACCACCAGCATCGACGGGCCTCCGCTGGTGCGGCAGCTGGTGTATGAGCGGCTGAAGGCAGGCGGCTACAGCCTTTTATCCCTGGAGGAAACCGACGAGATCCTCCGGCGGCACGGCTTCAGCGACGGCGGCCAGCTGGCCGCGGCGAAGCCGGAGGAAATAGCAGGGTGGCTGGGGGCCGGGCGCCTGGTCTATGGCAATATAACCGATTTCGGCGAGATAATGGCCGGCGTTTACAACCGCCGCATGGTAAAGGGCGCGGCCCGCGTCTGGGACGCGGGTACGGGCAAGGAGCTGGTGCTGGAGGAGAGCGTGGTGAAGGTGAAGACGCCGAAAAGCCTGGCGGGCGGTCTGTTCAGCCAGCTCGCCAAGGGCCTGGCCGAACGTATCAAGAACAAGCCGCTCGCCTACGAGTCCGGCCTGTTCTCCCTGCAGCTGACCGAAAACCTGCCCAACGCCCTTAAGTAATCTAGTCGCGCTCGAAGACGATCAGGGTTTCGGCGTGCGGGGTGTTGGGGTAGAAGTCGAAGCCGGCCGAGCGGGTGATCTTGTACTTCTCCATGAAGAAAGCCGCGTCCCGGCCCTGCGTGATAGGATTGCAGGACAGGTAAATTATTTTTTTCGGCAGTATTTCCATTATCCGCTTGATGACCTTATTGTGCAGCCCCGCGCGCGGCGGGTCCAGCACCAGGATATCCGTGCCGTCGAAAAGATCGTCCGCGGTCTTCTCCGACAGCGAACAGACCATCTCGAAATTGGTCGCCCCGTTGGCGGCGGCGTTGAGGGCCGCGTATTTAGCGGAGTTGGGCGACGCCTCCACCGCGTACACTTTGTCCGCCAGGTCCCGCAGCGTCAGGCCTATCACCCCTACGCCGGAGTACAGGTCCACCAGCTTGCCGCATTTAAAGGCGGCGCCCCGGATCTCCTTAAGGGCCTCTTCGAAGAGGTCCATGTTGTTCTGGAAGAAACAGTCGAAGCCGTAGGAGAACTTGCTGCCCAGGATCTCCTCGGTGACGAAATCGTTGCCCCAGGAATTGATGATCCCGTCCACCTGGCTCACCGAGCTGATCGGGTTGGAGTAAACGGCCAGGAAGCCGTCCAGGCCTTCGATGTTCATTTCGGGCAGCGCTATGTCCTGGCGCTTCATGAACAGGGCGGCCACGCGCGAGCCTGGATTCTTGGCCTCGCGGATGATCAGGGTCTTCAAATCCGCGGTGGAAAGTTTAAGGCCGTTCAGGACGGCCAGCACCTTGACGGCGGCGGCGTTGGCGGCCGGGCTGATCAGCGCGCAGCCTTCCGGCAGCAGGTATTTCTCGCGGAAATTACCGCGTTTGTGGAAGGCGAAGGAGAGCGCGCCGGGCTCGCCGGTAAAGCTGTATTCTATCTTGGTGCGGTAGCCGAAGATCTGTTTCGCGGCGTAGAACTTGTCCAGGCGGATGGTCTCTTTGGTGGTCTGGTACAGCAGGTCCTCGATAAGGCCTTTCTTCGTCTCGCACTGCAGCTCGTAGTCCATCACCTGCCAGGGCGAGCAGCTGAGGTAATGGTCCTCTTTGGGCGCCACGCGGCGGGGGGAAGGGGTGATGATCTCCAGAAGTTCAGCCTCGGCGAAATTCTTTTTTTCGAAAGTGACGCGGACGCGGGCGGTCTCGTCCGGCAGGACGCCGTAGCAGAATACCACCTTGCCCTCGCTCCGGCCCAGGGCTTTGCCCTCTCCTACTATCTTCTTGAATTCAAGCGTGATTTCGCGCATAGTGGTCTTTATTCCCGACGCAGCTTAGGTAGAATTTTACCGCGGACTTCCCGGCTATAAGGAATCTATCTCCGGGGCCGATTGTTTTATATACTACTATTTTAATAGGGGAAGCGATAATGGCGGAACTGCTTAAAAAATTTACCAGCCTGGACACGAACCGCTTTTTCCGCGCGGTCACGCTGTCGCTGGCTTTGGCAGCCCTGGTCCTGAACCTCTCAGTCTCCTGGAAAGGCTACCGGTACGAGCCGCTGCGCGAAGCGGCTTCGCGCTCGCTGCTGGCCCTGAACTCCTCATTTTTCTACGATTCCGGCCTGGCGGAGCCGCTGCCGGTGTTCGCCCTGAAGGCCGCCATGGCGGCCGGGGCCGGGCCGGACGCGGCGCTGCGCGCGGAGGGGCTCGCCGTGCTGGTGCTGGTGGTCTTTACGACCTTTTTTACCCTCAGGCGGCGTTTTGGCGAGATCACGGGCGGCATGGCCGCGCTTTTCCTGGCGGCCAATCCGTACGCCGGCTATTACGCCATGCAGGGCAGTTCGCACCTCTACGCGTTGCTGTTCCTGCTGCTGTTCTGGCATCACTTCGACGCTCCCGGCAAAACCAGGCGGGAGGCCCTGCTGGCCGGCCTTTACGGCGGCCTGGCCTGCCTCAGCCGGCTGGACGCCGCCTGGCCCCTGCTGATAATAGCCGCCCTGACCTGGGCCGTAAAGCGCGAAGAGTTCAGTCTTAAAGAGGCCGGGCTTTCGCTGGGCCTGGCCTTACTGCTGGTGCTGCCCTACGCGGCCTTTCAGAAAGCCAAATACAATAATTTCCTGTACGCCCAGGAGCTCAGCCTGCGGCGCTGGGCCAATATAGACCGGCACGGCTACGCCCCGGCGGCGGAAGTTAAGACCGGTCCCCTGGGTCCGGCGGCCTTCGTGTTCCGCAACGGGCCGGCCGGCGCCCTGCAGGGACTTTTCAGCGGCCTGGGCCGCGCCTTCGCGTACGAACTGCCGCGCGCGCTGTATTATAAATTCCTCATCGTCCTGGTCTTCCTGGGCGTTTACGCGGCCTTCGCGCTTAAAAAAGACCCCCTGCTTTTTTTCCTCGCGGCGGCCTTGCTGCCTGCGCTGCCGCTGGCCGCTATCAGGCAGGTGCCGGCTACGGGCGGCATCGAGCTCAGGTATTATTTGTGGGCGCTGTGGGCGCTGTGCGCCCTGGCGGGACTGGGTTTCCAGGAGATACTGGCGTGGCTGGAGACCCGGGTGGGCGCCTGGGCCGAGGCCAAGGGCGCGGCTTTGCTGCGGCGTGAAAAAAAGAGATAAAGGAAGGCTTTGGACATGATAGAAAAAAATAAATACAAATTCGTAGCCGCCGTGACGTTCCTTTTCCTGGTGCCTTTCCTGGTCCTGAGCCGGCACTTTATTTACGGCGCCGGGGAGTTGCAGAAGAAAGACACGCTGCGCTACCTGGAACTGCGCACCCTGACCGGGGCCGGCATAATTTCGGACGTGCTCAATCTCAACTACAGCCTTTCGCGGATAACGGCCTGGAAGCCCTCGTCCGGGGCGGCCGGCATAAAGGCCGAGCTGCAGCGCCGGGTAAAGGAAAACCCGTTCATCTACTCGGAGCTGGCGCTGCTGGGCGCCTCCGGCACCGAGCTGGCCAGGTATTCCGCCGAGAAGAGCGTAAAAACGCGCCTGGACTATTCTAAAAGCCCGGCTTTCTCCGAAGCGAAGCAGAGCCGCGGCCCGGCGGGGGCCGTGGAGTACGGCGACTATACGCCCCCGGCGCTGGTGCTCTCCGAGCCTTTGCTTAAAAGCGCCGGCACGCCGGAATATTACCTGGCCGGCCGCCTGAGTTTGGCCTACCTCGGCGAGGTGGTGCGCCTGATGGGTAAGAATTCCTCCGGCAATTTCGGCCTGGTGGACGGGGGCGGCCAGATAATAGCCGACTCCATGAGCACGTCCATCGTCAGGCCGGGGCTGAAAGCCCCGCCCGAAGTGGTCAAGATGCTTTCCGTAGCCGGGAACAGGGAAGCCGACAATTTTTCCAGCGAGGTCTATTTCCGCGGCCGGGTCTACCTGGCTTCGGTTTCGGCCGTCGGCGGCACCAAATGGTGGGTCTACGAGATCATGGATTCGGCGGACATCCCCGCCAGGAGATCCTCTTTCTGGGCCAAGCGCGTGGTCCTGTCGGGCGTGCTGCTGATAATTATTTTCGGCTTCCTGACCTATAAACTCGCGCGGCGCTGGCTTATCGACGGCGCCGCAGGCGGCGGGCTGTAGGCCGGACAGGCCTGGGTCTTTAGGGCAGTTTTTTCAGGGACCTAGCGCCCTTGCCGGGCCGCGCGCCGGCTGGTATACCTATTACAATGGGACTTTGCCGTTCTCCGCTTAAACTTATTCTCCTGCTGCTGTTGCTGCCGGCCCGGGTTCTCTGTTCTACCCCGGAGGCCGACAGGTCCGGCGCGGCCGCGCTTTTTGACGGCGCGGCAGCGGCCGGGCCGCTGCTGCCGGGCGCTCCGGACCTCAAGGACGCCAACGCCGATTTCCTGCGGCAGATGAAAGAGGTGCTTTCTTCCGGGGCCTGGGACGGGTCGGCGCCGCAGGTCCGCCATTTCATGTTCAAGAACGCGCAGGAGGGGTGGACCGCGCAGGCGCAGGGCGTGGGCCTGGAAGGTTTCCTCTGGACCAAGAAGGAACTTGAGGGGAAATACGGCGCGGCGGCTTTCTCCGGCCAGACCGAAGATTATTTCAATTACCTCGAGGGCCTGCTTAAACCGGTGGCCTGGACCGGCGATCTGCGCTCGGCCCTCGGCGCCCTGAAAACCTCCGCCCTTACCGAAGCCGAAAAGAACGACAGGCTCAACCTGATACTGGAGAATTACGTGGCGGGCCTGCAGGCCAACATGGAGCGCTACGACGGCGCGGCCTGGGCTAAGACCGCGCGCGTCTATGAATTGTTCCCCCGGGCCTATAACCTGGACGGCCGCCGCGGGGCCGGCGGCTTCAAAGCGCCCGGGGGGTCCGGCAGGACGTTTTTCTTCAGGGACTTCGGGGTTTCCGATTTCGAGGTGATAAAAAGAATGGGGTTCGACGCGGTCTGGCCCATGGGCATACTGCCGGTAGGCGTCCGCGGGCAGACCGGCACGGGCGGCGGTTCGCCCTATTCCATCAGCGACCACTCTACCGTGAACCCGGACCTGGGGACGGAAGAGGAGTTCCGCGGTTTCGTTAAAAAAGCCCACCAGGCCGGGCTTAAGGTGATAGTGGACTTCGTGGTGAACCATACCTCTCTGGATTCCAAACTGCTGGCCGAGAACCCGGATTATTTCGTCAGCTACCGCTACGCCGGGGCCTGCCCCTCTGACTACTTCGACGTCAGCTGGAGCGGGGCCAAGTACTGCGTGCACCACGGCGGCTTCGAGTACGGCGGCGGCGTCTCGAGCTGGATAGACACCGCGCAGGTCAATTATTCCAACAGGGCGCTGCGGGACAGGATGACCTCCATCGTGAAAGGCTGGGTCACCAAGTTCGACGTGGACGGCTTCCGCGTGGACATGGCCTACCTGGCGCTTAATAATGTTTTTTCGCGGACCTGGCAGAAAAGCATGCCCCGGGACGAATTTTACCGGCAGCTCATCTGGACGGTAAAGGCCGCCAAGCCCTCCGCCGCCTTTATGGCCGAAGCCTACGCTTACCAGGAGGACCTGGGGGCCTGCGGCTTCGACACCATTTACAGCAAGCACGAGGAAGCCCGCCCCGAAGGCCAGACCGGCTGGTACAATACCACCGAGTCCGGCAACGCCGCGCAGGTGGCCAGCGCCCTTAACCGGGCGGCTTTCCTGGCCTGGCAGTCCGGTGGCGCCGGGTCGGTGCTGTTCATCGGCAACCACGACGAACCGGCCCCGGAGAAGGTTTACGGCCGCCGCCTGCCCGCGGCGCTGGCCCTGACGCTGCTGTACCCCGGGTCGGTCATGATGTATTCCGGCGCCGAAATAGGCTATGACGCCGCCGTACCGGCCGAACATAAACCGCTGCCTTTCAGCGTGCCCTGCGAAGTCGACTGGGACGGGGGAGATCCCGCCGTAAAAAGAACTTACCAGGAAGTCCTCGCGCTGTCCGCGCGCGTGCGCGCCGAGCTGGGCGCTTACGAGATCGAGCCGCTCTGGCCCGCGCCGGGGCAGACCTGGGCCGGTTATATCCTGAAGTCCAGGGACAAACCGGGCCTGCGGCGCGCGCTCATAGGCAACGTGACCTACGGCGCGACGCGGGCGGAACTGCCGCAGGCGGGCTTCAGCGGCAGCCTGCAGCCCGGGGAATACCGCCTGCTGGAACTGAAGTAGCCGCTTTTGGTATAATGAAGCTGGGGAAATCAGAATTTAACGCAGAATATTAAAGAGGGACCGTGCTCCGTTCAAACCCGCATTTGATAGAAATCAATACCAGGCTGTGGCTGAAACAGCTGCGGGTAAAGTATTCCCTGCCGGAGATGACGCTTTCCGCGGTGCCTGACGACGAGTGGCTGGAACTGCGCCACCTGGGCATAGATATCATCTGGCTGGTCGGTGTGTGGGAACCCAGCCCCGAGTCTGAACGCATCGCCCGCCAGGACCGCGTCCTCATTGAGGAATTAAAGAACATCCCTCCCGGCTTCGGGCCGGAAGCGGCGGGTTCCTCGCCTTATTCCGTGCACTGGTACCGCCTCAACGCCGCCCTGGGGTTCGAGTGGGAGCTGAAAGCCCTCAGGGAAAAGCTCAATTCCATGGGCATGAAGCTGATGGTGGACCTGGTCTCCAACCACACCTCCAGGGACAACCCGTACATCGCGGAATGCCCCGACTGCTTCGTCAACGGTTCCGAAGAGGATTTCAAGGCCCACCCCGACTGGTTCTTCGAAACCGAGGCCAACGGCCAGAAACGTTATATCGCCTACGGCCGCGACCCCAATTTCCCCGCCTGGACGGACAGCGCCCAGCTGAATTATTTCAATCCCGCCACCCGCGAACGCATGCTGTCGGTGCTGCTGCGCATAGCGGACATGGCCGACGGCGTGCGCTGCGACATGGTCATGCTGACCTTGAACGAGATCCACGACACCACCTGGGGCTGGCTGCTTAACCGCGGCGGCTACAAGCGGCCGACCGACGAGTTCTGGGAGGACGCGATACGCGCCGTAAAGGAAAAGCACCCGCAATTCACGTTCCTGGCCGAGGTTTACTGGGGCCTGGAGTGGCGCGTACAGCAGATAGGCTTCGATTATACCTACGACAAAGGCACCTACGACCGCCTGCGCTTCCAGGGCCCGCAGGAAGTGCGCGGCCACCTGCGCGCAGAAAAGCTTTACCAGAAGCGCTCCGCGCGCTTCATCGACAACCACGACGAACAGCCTTCGCTGACCGCCTTCGGGCGCCAGAAGGCTCTGGCCGCCGGCGTGGTGGTCTCCACCATCAAGGGCCTGCGCTTCTACAACGACAACCAGCTGGACGGCGTCAAGGTGCGCGTCCCGCTGCAGCTCGGCGAGCTCTACGAGCGGGCCCCCGACCTGGAAGTCAAGAAATTTTACGCCAAGCTGCTCAAGATCACAGACCACCCGGCCTTCCACGGCGGGGAGTGGGCGCTGCTGGACGTGAAGCAGTGCGACAAGGAAAACCGCACCAACGCCAATATCCTGGCCTGGTCCTGGGCCCAGCGCCGCACGCTCAAAGTGGTGGTGGTCAATTATTCCGGGGAGACTTCCTGCGGCGTCGTGAACGTTTCCATCAAGAGCGAGGGGGAGACCACGGCGATCTTCGAGGAGCTTTCGGACCGCTTCTTCTCTTTCAAGGCTGAAGAACTCGCGGGCGGCCTCCGCCTGCAGCAGATGGCCCCGTACTCGGCCCATATCTTCGACGTGCAATTCTAAACCGCGGCGTTAAATGAAAAAGCCGGCTTCACCGCCGGCTTTTTTTTTAGCGCTATTTAAAGGCTGCCAGGGGCATAAGGGTTGTCAAAAACAGGGTCGCGCACACCGTGCTTGCCCTTCCCCGCCTCAGCCCTCGCGCTTACGCAAGCTCGGGCTTCCGGCAGGGTTTTGCCAACCCTTACGCCCCCGTCAGCCTAAGGCTCTCTTGCCAGCGTGTAGGCCGCCACGGACCTGGCTCCCGAGCGCAGCAGCTCCGCCGCCAGCGCCTCCAGCGTGGCCAGCGTCGTGGCCACGTCGTCCACCAGCAGGATCCTGCGCCCTTTCACCAGTTCCGGTTTTTCCACCCTGAACGCGCCCAGCATATTGGCCCGCCGCTCTTTCTTGGAAAGGGAGGTCTGGCTGGGCGTGTTGCGGACGCGGGCGGAGGCCCCTTTAAGGTGGAAAAGATTGCCGCGCGCCGCCAGCGCCGCGGCCAGCAGCTCGGCCTGGTTGAAGCCGCGCTGCCGCGCTTTGGCGGGGTGCAGCGGCACGGCCGCGCAGAAAGTATAAGGCGCCAGCTCGGGGAAGCGCCCCAGGGCCGCGGCCATCTCGCCAGCCAGGTAGCCCGCCAGGTCCTCCCTGTCGTTGTATTTAAAGGAATGCACCAGCGAGCGCAGCTGCGGGTTAAAGACGAAGGCCGCCCTGGCCAGGGTCAGCGCGCGCGGCGCGCCGCCGCGGCAGTCGTAGCAGGCCCGGCCGCCGGCCTCCAGCGGCAGGCCGCAGGCGGCGCAGTGCAGCTCGGGCAGCGGCTCCAGGGCCGCGCGGCAGGGCGGGCAGAGAGGCAAATCGTCGAGGTAATGCAGGTCCGCGCCGCAATGCGCGCAGGCGCGCGGCAGCAGCGCGTTAAGCAGCCATTTGCCGGCTTTAAGAATTCCCGGTTTCATCCGTCCCCCCGTCGCTTATAAACCGCCGCTAGAACTGGAAAGTGAGCGTGCTGCCGGCCTGGTAGGAAAGGTACTCTTCCTGCTTCAGGTATTTGTGCCAGAGGCGCTGCAGCCCGGCGTTGAACGTCAGGCGCAGGTTCTTGGCGGCCTCGTAGTCCGCGCTGGAGTTGAGGGTGAAGAGCTTGGTGTTCTCGGCGATGGTGATGGGCGAGGACTTGATGGCGTAGCTCAGCGTAGTGGTCCAGACTATGCGGTTGGTAAAGATTATCACGCGCTTCATCAGCGGCAGCTTCAGCCCCTTGGGCAGCTGGAAGTCGGATTTGATCAGCAGGCTGGGGGTGATCACGCGGGTGTTCTGCGTCACCACGCCCAGGGTGCCCTTGGCCTTGTCGGAGGAGTAGTCCAGCTTGGGGGTAAAGCGGAACTTGCGCTGGTCGAAGGTGCCCTGCAGGGTGGCGTCGTCGTGGCGCGAGCTCTGCGTGAGCTGGTTCACCCGCAGGTCGCGCTTGTCGGCCAGGCGCAGGTTGTAGCTGAACGCCGTGTCCATCCAGTTCAGCAGCTTGAAGCGCAGGTCCACGCCGTAGGTGTCGGAAGCGTCCAGCGACAGCTTCTTGGCCTCGTTGGTGTTCTTCGAATATTTAAGGTTGATGGTGGCGCTCTGCGCCCAGCGCTTGGTGCGCGTGAGCAGCTCCAGCTGCGACAGGGACAGGATCATGTCGGGGAAGGTGCGGTTGACGCTCCTGGAGGTGGTGCCGGTGATCTCCGAGCGCTGTACCGAGTTGCTGAAGTTGTTGGTCACGGACAGCGTGTTGAGCGAAGCCGCGGGCCCCTTGAAGGCGTAGCCTTCGAAGGGCTGCCAGCGCTGCGTGGAGCTGACCGTGTCGCGCAGGGTTATGGAGTTGCGCTGGGCTAAAGAATTTTCCGGCTGAAGGCTGTCCCGCAGCCAGAGCTTGTTGCGGGTATTGTACTGCTTCTCCACGTTCTGCCAGGAGTCGCCGTCCTGGATCTGGTAATTGGAGGACAGCACCATGGAGCGCAGCAGGCGGTTGGTTGGCATCAGGTCGTTCATGCTGACCGTCAGGCTGACGCCGCCCTGCGCGGTGCGGGTCACGCTCTTGATCTGGCCGGCGGTGAACACCTGCGAGGACTGCGCGACCGTCACCGTGGTGAGGTTGAGGTTGTTGTTCTCCAGGGTGGTCACGGAATAGTTGACGGACGGGTTGAACCAGCGCGCCAGCAGGAAGTTGGAGTTGAAGTCCACCGTCTGCTGCATGGACTTGGGGTAGCGTTCCAGCGCGTCCGGGGCGGCCATAGGCGCGCGCTCCTCGCGTGCGGTCTGCAGGCTGTAGCCCGGGTTGAAAGAAGAACCGTTCCAGGGGACGAAAGCCAGCTTGGCGCCGTAAGAGTCCGTGCGCTCGTCGGTGTTGAAGAGGCCGGTGGTGTTCAGCCCGGGGGTGGGTTTATACCCCACCTTGTTGAGGCCCAGCGAGTAATTCAGGTTCAAAGAGCGGGGCAGCACCGGCACCGCGCCCGGCACCGAGTAGGCCAGGCTGGCGGCGTAAAGGTTCTTGTCGTCCTTGCGGCTGAGCAGGTTATAGTCGGTAATGCCCTTGGAATAGTTCAGGCCCAGCCGCGGCAGCGCGCCGATGTTCAAAGAGCCCGCCGCCGTGCCGTCGAATTTCTTGACGCGGCCCTGCTGCAGCGAGTTTACCAGGTTGTTCGCGCCCGTGGCCAGCGCGTTGGGCGTTACCGTTATCTGCCTGGCCGCCGTGACGTTGACCGGGAAGAAAGCCATGCGCGTGATATTGAGGTAGCCGGTCTGGGCCTCGTTGTCCTGGTTGGCGATGGCCGTGACCGGCGTCTGGAAATTGCGGTCCACGAAGCGGTGCTTGCCCCCGAAGCTGAACCAGCCGGGGATCTCGAAGGCGCCTTCCACCTTGCGGGCGTTGCCCACGCGGGCGAGCGGGTCCGCCACGTGCAGCTCGTTGAAATAGACCGTGCCGCTGTGCGGCCCCCCGTCCTTGCCCGTCACGCCGACCAGGAACTGCGGCACCTGCTGCAGGCTGGGCGTGCCGGAGGAAGTGACCGTGACGCCGGAGGTGCCGGAAGTCCAGACGTCCGGGATCTTGTCGCCGGTCAGGTCCTCCTGGTTGATGGTCACCAGGCGCCAGGTGTTGCTGAAGTTCAGCGGCACTTCCGCTTTGAAATAGCTGTTCTCGTCGCCCGCCTTCAGGTAGAAAGCCGCGTTAGCGTCCGCGGCGCCGTCGTTGAAGACCAGGAAGCGCAGTTTGCCGTGCTGCGAAACGTCTATGGCCCGGGTGAACTTGCGGTAGACGTAGGCCGTGGCGGAGGAGGAGACATTGGTGTATTTCACGGACAGGGTCTGCTCTATCACGGTCTTAGTATTGCTCTTCTCTTTCTGCTTGGAGACCGAGCCGTACAGGTCGTTGTAAATGGCCGTAGCCTCGCCGCCCGCGTCGTAAATAGGCGTGTAGACGTTGTCCTGGTTGTTCACCGCCGTGGCCTGCAGCGTGCCGGCCTCGGGCATGGTGCCGGCCTGCACCGCCCAAGTATTGCCTACGGCGGAAATGCGGGCGAATTTTATGGTTCCTGATGTCGCGCCGAGGGCCTTTTTTCGGAGACTAATACGGACCTGCTTAATCGCGTTCCACTTATAAGTGTCGGTGGAGGTGATGGCCAGCGGGATGGACAGCAGGTGCCAGCCTTCGAAATCCACGCTGTCTTTTAGAGCCCCTGAATCGTCCTTGTCCGCGAACTTGGAACCGTTGAAGTAGCCGAAGGTGCCGCCGGTGAAATCCTGGGCGTCCAGGCGGCCGTTCTTGTTCAGGTCTTCCGAGTCCAGGCGGCCGTTGCCGGCGCCGTAGCGCCGGGTATTGACCGCCGTGGTGGGGGCGTAGAGCCAGCCTATGTCTTCCGAGCTGGACACCTGCTCGTCGCAGTTCAGGTCTTCGCTCTTGGGCGCGTAGGAGAGCGTGCGGCCGGAGGCGCAGACAAAGGTGCTGCCGCCGGTGGCATCGGCGTCTTCGTTGATCTGGCCCAGGTGTATATTAAATTCCGGTCCATCCAGCCCCCCGGGCTTCTGCCCGTAAACCATCAGTTCCAGCACGTTCTTCTGGGAGAAGTCCATGCCGGTGGCGGACAGCGGGTAGACGATGGAAGCCTGGTTGGAAAGGCTGAAATCGTAGGCGACGCTGAGCACCTGCTGCGTGCCGTCCGAGGAGGAGGCCGGGTTGATCTCCAGCGATTTTACGTTCTCGGTGTTCCAGGCCAGCGTGGTCGGGTCGGCGGGATTGCCGCTGGGGTTGGCCGCTATGAACCAGAAGTTCTTGTCCATGGAAGGCGTGTCTTCCTGCTTGGCGCCTTCCATGTTGTCGATGAGGGCGAAGTCGTTGAGGTTGGGATTCAGGCGGCTTTGCGCGGCCTCGGCGCCCAGCGTGGTGCGCAGGCCCAGCAGGTTCAGGCCCTTCAGCTGGGCGTCGCCTTCGTAGACCAGCATGCTGTTGGTCAGGTCCGTAACGTTGGGCACCGCGTTGGCCTTAATGCCGCCCTGGTACAGCATGGTGGACCCCAGCGAGAAATGGCTGCCGAAGTCGTAGGAAACGCGGCCGCCCACCATGGACTGGTTGCCCACGCCGCCGAAGGGGGAAACTTCGTAGGTGATGTCGATCTTGGCTTCCTGGCTGATGCGGTCCGGGTAGTAGAAAGTGATGAAGCCCGAGTCGTAGTCTATGAAGTATTCTTCGTTGCGGCCCAGCTTCTTGCCGTCCACGCGCACCACTTCCGACTGCAGCACTATGTTGGGCTCCAGCAGGAAGGTCTTGAAGCGGTAGGAATATTCCACGCGGATTATGCGCTTGGAGGACGGCGCGGCCGAGTAGATCTGCTCGTCCGGAGCGCTGGTGGAGATCTCGGACAGGAAAGGGTCTTTCAGGTGGATGATGCCCTGCTCGAAGTCCACCTCTATGGTGTCCGCGTATTTTATGATCGGGTTGACGTTGGCGGGATCGGGGTTATACCCGCGCACCAGGACGTTGTTGCGGTTGAGGTCCTGTACTTTTACCGTGAAATTGCCGCTGCCGTTGTCGCGCACTATATTGTTCTGTCCTATGGAATAATAGGTCTTCATTTCCCGCAGGTGGGAAACCTGCAGGCTGGACACCGCGGTGACCGAGGACAAGGCGATATCGCTGGGCGTTTTGATTATTGCAAGGTGTTCCGGGAATGCTGCCGTTTGAGTGCGATTGACAGGGGAGATGCTCTTGGCGAGGGAGAGGCCGTCCACGTCCTGGTAATCTATCAGCACCACGTCCTGCGGGTTCAGCGTGCGGTTGAAGGTCACCAGGCCCTTCACATAGTCCATCACGTAGTCCAGGCCGGGGCTCAGCAGCTGGAAGCGCCCCGTATAGGTGGAGGTCTGTACGGCCATGTCTTTGCCTACCTTGTCAAAGACGAGCACATTGTCCACCTGGGCCAGGGTCTGCTGGTCTATATAGACGCGCTCGGTGCCGGACCTGATGGGCAGGCGCTGGCAGACGGAGGTGTTGCAGCCGAAGGTCACGTCGTAATATTTGCGGCGCAGGTAGTTGGTGTCCAGGATGTCGGTGCCCTGGAACTGGGTATTGCCGGTGAACTGGCGGGTCTTGGTCTGGCCCTTGGTGCGCGAGCCCACGAAAGTGAGCTTGAGGCTTTTGGTCTTCAGGTCCGCCCTGATGCCGAACAGCTGCTTGTTATAGGAGACGAACTCCGTGGCCGGCAGCGACAGGTCGATGTCGCCGAAGGAGACGTTCTGCACCACTTCGTTGGGGTCGCCCTGGTAGACCACCGAGATGTCCTGCTTGTCCAGCTTGGTATCGTCGTAGTCCACGTTGACCGTGATCTTCTGGCCCACCTTGCCCTGCATGCGCACCTGCATCTGCTGGGTGATCTCGAAGAGGCTGAGGCTTTTCGGCCGCGTTACCGAAGTCTGCTCGTTAAGATATTTCTTGCCGCTGTAGCTGAGGGCGATCACCTTGCGGCCCGTCACCGACAGGGTGGTGCCGGATTCCTTGAATTCCACCTGGGGTTCGGGAGAGAGCGGGACCTCGGCGGCGATCTCCGCGGCCGGCAGAGGGGCCAGCTCCGTCTGCCTGAAACGGCCTGTCTCCACGGCTTCGCGCACCGAGTTCCAGGAGTCTTCGCTGTAGGCGAAAGGCAGTTCGCCCGCCATTTCTTCCAGGCTGCCGTTTTCGGCGGCGGTCGAAACTTCCTCTTCGGCCATGATGCGCGAGGCGTCCTGCCTGTCCAGCAGCAGGAAACGCCCGCCGCCGGCGACCGGCGAGGCAAAGTCCGCCGCCGCGGCGCCGGAGGCGCAGCCTAAGGCCGCAAGGAGCAGGATCGTTTTCGCTGTCGCTTTCACGTTAGATAATATAAAACCATATGCCGGCCCGGTTTTCCGGGCAGGCAAAAACACCGCCGTCGTGAAAAATTTCCACGGCGCCGTGGATATATAATAGAATAAATAAATGGCCGTGCCTATAGTAAGGCTTTATTCGCTGAAGGTCTTCTCCAGGTTCCTGGGGCTGTCCCTTTTTGTCTTCGTGGCGCTGCTGGTGATGCTCAACTTCGTGCAGATCATCAACCAGGGCGTGCTGGCCGGCTTCTCTTTTTATTTCCTCGCCAAGAGCATGCTCTTCCTCCTGCCCAACATCGTGGCCACTTCGCTGCCGCTGGCTTTCCTGCTGGCCATGCTGCTCAGCCTGGGGTCCATGTCCCAGGACGGGGAGATCATGGCGCTGCGCGCCGGCGGCTTCTCTTTTTACGAGATCCTCTATTCCGTCTTCTGGGCCGCGGTGGCCGCCACGCTGCTGCTGCTGTTCGTCAATAACTGGCTGGGGCCCAAGGCCATGAAGCGCTCCACCGACTATACCGTCACCATGCTCAACCGCGTCACCAAGCTGGAGCTTAAGCCGCGCACCTTCCAGAAGATCTCCGACTGGGTGCTCTACGCCGGCCAGGTGGACAGCCTGTCCGGGGACATGAGCGGCGTGAAGCTGGTGCGCCGCATCAATAAAGGCGAGGTGCCGGCCTTCGTCACCAAGATCAGCGCGGCCGACGGGCGCTACCGGATGGCCAGCGAACGCGGCCTGGAAATAGAGCTGGCCAGCGGCCAGTTCAGCCAGACGGACTGCGAAAATCCCGAGAAGATCCTTTACGGCCGGTTCTCCTCTTATAAGACCATGCTGCCTTTCTTCGCCGAGGGCGGGCCGGGCCGCAAGCTCAACCAGCGGGAGATCTCCACGCCCGGCCTGCTGGCCAGGCTCAAAGCCGGCGTTCCCGACCCGCAGATAGCGGCCAAGTACCGCATCGAGGCGGCTTCCCGGTTCGCGCTGGCGCTGGCGCCGCTGGTGTTCTTCCTGGTAGGCGCGCCGCTGGGCGTGGCGCTGGACAAGCGCGGGCGTTCCGCCAGTTTCGGCCTGACCCTGCTGATAATTTTCTTCTACTACGGGCTGACCATCACGGGGATGGTGCTGGCCCGCAAGTACAGCGTGCTGTTCCCGTGGGCCGTGTTCGCCCCGGCCCTGGTAACGGGCCTGCTGGGAGCCTGGCTGTGGAAACAAAGGCTGTACGCCAAATGAAAAAGGTTTTTTACAGGTATATCGCCCGCAGTTTCTGGGCCCCTTTCGGCTTCGGCCTGGCGGTGTTCTGCCTGCTGCTGCTGTTCGGCAGCCTTTTCGATAATCTTAATTTCTTCCTGAAGGGCCACGCCGGCCCGGAGATCTTCCTGCGTTACGTGATCTACCAGGCCCCCTATTTCATGGTCAAGATGACGCCCATTGCCACCCTGCTGGCCGTGCTGTTCGCGCTGGGGGGCATGATGTCCGGGGGGGAGTGGAAGGCGGGGCTCGCCGGCGGCTGGCGGCCCTTCGACATGATAAAACCCCTGCTGGCCTGCGCTTTTCTGACCGGGGCGGGGCAGTTCGTGCTGCAGGAGACGGCCGCGCCCGACTTTTTCATCCGCTCCGTCTACCTGTTCCAGGAAAAAGTGCGCGGCAGCGAGGACTGGCAGCGGCTGGTAAAGAAGGACGTTTCTTTTTTCGCGGGGGACGAGGCGTTCGTCACCGCCCACATTTTCGACGGCCGCCAGAAGAGCATGAAACGGGTCATCGTGAACATTTATAAAGAGGGGAAGCTTTACCTGGAGATCAACGCGGCCACCGCCAGGTGGCAGCAGGACCTGAAGCGGTGGGCTTTTAACGACGGGCTCATGATAAAGTACGACGGCGACGCCAAACCCGTTACCAGGCGCTTCGCCGAGTACCAGTCCGCCATCTCCGTGCCGCCCGAGCACCTGGTGCTGGAGAAACTGGTGCCGGAGGGCGTTTCCGCGCTGGACGTGCTGAGGCGCCTGCGCCGGCTTAAGGCCGTGGGCGCGCCCGCCGCCGCCGAGCGCACGCTGCTGTGGGTGAAGCTGGCCGCCCCGCTGGCCAATCCCGCCATGGCCCTGATAGGCGCCGCCATGGTGCTGCTGCTGAGGACGAATAATAAATTTTTCAGCTTCGGCCTGGCCCTGGGCTTCGGGTTCTTCTTCTGGGCGGTGATAATAATGACGCAGGAAGCCGGCAATTCCGAGCTGCTCCCGGCGGCGGCGGCCGGGTTCGCCCCCGTGGTCCTCTTCACGCTGGCCTCCCTCTGGGGCCTGAGGCGCGCCCGGGCCATTTGAGATAAGTCCCGCCCGGGAACTTTAGCGGTACAATAATTATTTCCAGAGATCTGAATGGCCGGGGAGGTTTCCCTCCGCCGGCCATTAGCTTTCTCTGGAACGGGCCTAGCTAGCCCGGGCGGCGGAACTCGCAGCGCAGCTTCTGGCCGGTAGCCACTCCCGCCCCCTGGCCGCCCTGGAAAACCTGCTGCTCCACCTTTACCAGGTCCCTTGAAACTATTTCCAACCTGTTCTTGAGTATGGAGTTGCACTGGTCGTTGTTGGGGAAGGTGCAGACGTTTACCGTGGTCCAGTATTCCAGCACGGGCCCGGTTACGAAGAAATCGATAAAAGACTCATTCTCCTCCGGGTAATAGCGGACCTGGACGGGCACGGTCACTTTATCCTCGGCGGCCTTTCTTATCAGCAGCTCCCTCCATTCGTAAACCCGGCAGCCGCCGGCGCCGAATCCCTTGCTGACCAGGTCCCAGCCCATCATGGAGGTCAGTATCTCTATCGTTTCGGGAACGGAAAGGTCTGTGGCGGCCTTCTCCCGGGAAAAGACGGGCAGGGGCCTGGGGGCAGGCAGTTCCGACATCGCGGCCGCGGCCTTGATCTCCGAGGCCTTTGCCGACAGGGCGGAAAATTCAGAGGCATTTGCCCCTGTGGCCGCTAAAGTCATAAATACCGCCGCTATAATTTTAATATTCATTTCTGAGAAAGCTCCTTATCGTTACCAGACCTTTTACCGCTATACCCCCTGCATAGCAATTTTAATGCCAGTGCCGGATAAAACCCGCTTTTGGGACGTACTCCCAGGATACGCTTGAGAGGGCAAAGGATGGAAAATAGCCAGGAATATTTTCATTTGAAAATATGCGTTTTAAAATGAAAATCTGTTATTCCTGAACAGTTTTGGCTGAAGGCGTCGCCTGCGGTCTTTCCGGATAGGCGACCGAAAGGATCTCCAGTTTAACCTCTTCGTTCTTCCTGGAAAAGGTCACCGCGGCGCCGGTCTTGGCGCCCAGCAGGGCGGAGGCCAGCGGCGAAGCCCAGTTGATCCTGTTCGCGGCCGGGTCGGCCTCGTCTTCTCCCACTATGAAAAATTCCCGCTCGGCGCCGTCGCTCTCGCGCACCCGCACCGCCGCGCCGAAGCGGACGTCCGCGGCTTCCAGGCCGCGGTGGTCCACCAGGATGGCGCGCTTGAACTGCGTCTCATAGTAGCGCAGGTCGATCTCGGCCTGGCGCAAGGGCAGGCTCCCTTGTTCGCCCGGTTTTTTGGCGGCTAGCAGCCCCGCGCGCAGTTCCGCCAGTTCCTTGATCCTTGTCTCCAGCAGGGCCAGCCCGGCGGGGGTTACATAGTTGGGGCGGCCGCTGGGCTGCCTTTCTACGGGCTCCTCCGGTATGTCGGCGTCGTTCTTTACGAATGCCTGGCTCATGGTTCCTCCGAAAACAGCAGGTAGAATTTGCCGGCGGGCCGCAGGCGTCCGGCGGGGATTGTTCTCTCGCCGCGCGCCGCCAGTTTGAAAACACTTTTCTTGGCCGGGCCGGCCGCCATCAGCACCACCAGACGCGCCCGGTTGAGCGCCCTGAAGGTCAGCGTCAGCCGGCGCGCTGGTTTTACGCCGCGCGGCGCGGTAACGGCCAGGGCCAGTTTTTCGCTTTTTTCCGCCGGGGAGCCGGGAAAAACAGAAGCCGTGTGCCCGTCGGCTCCCAGGCCCAGCAGGACGAAATCCAGCCTGCCCGACGACTTGGTTTCCTTTAAAATTTCTTTTTCCAGGGCGGCCGGCGTTCTTGCGGGCCGCAGGTTGGCCGAAGGGACCTTTATTTTGGAGAAAAGCGCCTTGCGCGCCGCGCCGAAATTGCTGGCCGGAGAGGAGGCGGGAACCAGGCGCTCGTCGGACATGAAGAAAACTACTTGCTCCCAGGGCAGCGGCAGGGAGGCGAGTTCTTTGAACAGCCTGGCCGGCGTAGCGCCGCCCGGCAGCGCGGCGGTGAAACCGCCTGATTTGTGAAGCAAAGTCCTTTTGAACAGGCCGGCCGCGAAGCTTGCCATGGCCCCGCCGGTTTTAAATCTTCTGACCACCCGGTTCTTCACACCCAGGCCCTCCCGTCTTTTTTTATCAATTCGGCGGCTTCGGCCGGGCCCGGGGTGCCGTCCGCGTAAGAGCGCAGCGGGTTTGCCGCCGGCGCCGCCTGCCAGGCGGCCAGCAGCGGGGATAGGAATTCCCACATGAATTTTATTTCGAAGGAACTGAGGAACAGGGTCTGGTCGCCGGACATGGCGTCTATGAGCAGACGCTGGTAGTCGGTGGGGAAAGCGGCCGCTTCCTGGCCTTCCGCGCGGTAATCCAGCCCCATGCTGCGCGGCGTAAAGCAGAGCTTGGGCCCGGGATGCTTGCCGACGAGCGAGAAGGAAACCTTCTCTTCCGGCTGTATGCTGAAGGAAAAAACGTTGGGGTAGCCGATGTCGATGTGCGTGAAGATGCCGTGGTCGGGCTTTTTGTAAACCACGTCGATGCTGGCTTTTTTAAGGCCGGCTTTCTTGCCCGCTCTGACGTAAAAAGGAACGCCGCGCCAGCGGTCGTTGTCCACCTGGAACCTGAAAGCGAAAAAAGTTTCAGCCGCGGAACCCGGGGCGACGCCGGGCTCGGCCCTGTAGCCGGCGTACTGGCCGCGCACCGCCTGTTTCGAGACCTCTTCGCGGCTCAAAGGGCGCACACTTTCGAAGAAACGCTGCTTCTCGGCTTTGAAATCCGTGTCGCGGAAAGTCGCCGGCAAATCCATGGCTGTTATGGCCGCCAGCTGCAGTATGTGGCTCATCATGTCGCGCGCCAGGCCCAGGTGTTCGAAGAAGCCCGCGCGGCCTTCCAGCCCCAGCTCCTCTAAAACGGTGATCTGCACGTGGTCCACGAACTTGTTGTTCCAGGTGCCGTCGAAGACCGCGTTGGCCGAGCGCAGCGCCATCACGTTCTGCACCGTTTCCTTGCCGGTGAAATGGTCTATGCGGTACGCCTGTGATTCCGGGGCGGCCTGTTTAAGGCCGGCGTCCAGCGCGGCGGCGCTCTCGAGGCTGAAGCCGTAGGGCTTCTCTATTATTACCCTGGACCAGCAGGCGCAGTCCTTCGGGTCAAAAAGCAGCCCCGTGGCCTTCAGTTTTCCGGTTATGGGTTCGAACGCGCCCGGCGGCGTGGCCAGGTAGAAAAGGTGTTTCTTTTTTACGCCGAACTTCGCGTCCAGTTCCGCCAGGCGCCCGCCCAGCAGGGCGTAGAAGGCGTCGCTTTCGTAATCCGCCTGGATGTATTCAAGGCGCTCAAGGAAGGCGCTGAAAACTTCGGGGGAGGGGGAGAAGCCGGCTTTGGTCACCGCGTCCCAGAGGCGGCTTTCCAGCGCGCCCCGGTCCAGCGGCGTGCGCCCGGCAAGGACTATGTAAAAATTTTTGGGGGCCAGCTTTTTTTCGCAGAGCCCGAAGAGGGCGGGGAGGATCTTCCTGGCGGCCAGGTCCCCGGTGGCGCCGAACAGGATGAACCCGCAGCTTTCCGGCCGCATTTCCTGACAGAAGCCCAGTGTTTCAGTCATATATGATCCCGCCCCCGAACCCTCGGCTACTTTCCCTTAACTTCGTGCCCGCCGAACTCCCGGCGCAGCGCGGCCGACAGCTTATCGCCGAAATTATCCTTCATCTGCGAGCGGAACCGTTTAAAAAGAGAGACGGAGATGGCGGGCAGCGGCACGCCCAGGCGCGCGGCTTCCTCCACCGTCCAGCGGCCTTCGCCGGAGTCCGGAACGATGCCCTGCACATTTTCCAGCTTAGGGTCCTTGTCGAAGGCGTTCTGCGCCAGTTCGAGCAGCCAGGAGCGGATGACGCTGCCCCTGTTCCACATCGCGGCCACGGCGGACATATCCATTTCCCCGAAGGGAGAAGCCTTGAGCAGTTCAAAGCCTTCGCCGTAGGCTTCCATCATCGCGTACTCTATGCCGTTGTGCACCATCTTGGTGAAGTGCCCCGCGCCCGGCCCGCCGCAATGCATGTAGCCGCCGTCCTGGCACAGGGCCTTAAGGAACGGTTCCGCTTTTTCAAAAGAGGTCTTGGGGCCGCCCGTCATTATGCAGTAGCCCTTCTCCAGGCCCCAGACGCCGCCGGAGACGCCGGCGTCGAGAAAGTCTATGCCGCTTTCGGCAGCTTTTTTCGCGCGGCGCACGGCGTCGTGCCAGTTGCCGTTGGCCCCGTCGATAATAAGGTCTCCCTTTTCAAGCAGGGAGAGCAGGCTGAGAAAAAGGTCTTCGGTAGGCTGGCCGGCGGGCAGCATCATCCAGACGGCGCGGGGGCCTTTGAGCCTGCCGACCAGTTCCGTGAGCGTGGCGGCGGGTACCGTTCCCCGGCCCGCGAGAGCGGCGGCCTTCTCCGGCGTGCGGTTCCAGACCCCCGGCGTTATCCCCTTGGCGGCCAGGCGCAAAGCCATATTAGCCCCCATCCTGCCCATCCCGGCAATAGCGATCGAATGCATAGATTATCCCCCTGAAAACCGGTCATATTCCCGCATCTTTGCCCGGAGGGAAAGGACGAGGGGACCGGGTTAGCAAAACCGGGTTGCGTGGAGCGCAGCTCCACTTTCTTGCCTGCCGGTTGCATAGCCCGGCAGGCGAATACCGAGTGAGGCCACGGTGTGGCCGAACGCGTTTTGCGTTCCGGTCCCCTTGACCTTTCCCGACTCCACTTCTCGCGATCTTCGAAGCAAAGATGCAGCGGATCTAGATCACTTTACAAGCTTTTTGGCGGCGGCCGCTATTTTTTCGGGAGTTATGCCCAGCGCGGCGTACACCTGTCCCGCCGGCGCCGACTTCCCGAAAGACTCCACCCCGATAGTCTCCACTTCCGTACCCACCAGCTCCGTCCAGCCTATGCTGCGCCCCGCTTCCACCGCCAGCTTGGGCAGGTTAGGCAGGAAAACCGAATCCCGGTAAGCCTTGTCCTGCTCCCGGAACAGCTCGAAAGAAGGCACCGAAATGATGCGCGCCGCTATCCCGTCCTTCTCCAGCAGCGCCGCGGCCTCGAACAGCATGGACACCTCCGAGCCGGAAGCTATCAGCTCTATCGACGGCACCGTGGACGGGCCCCGCAGCAGGTAGGCGCCGCGCTTCAGCCCGGCCGCTATCTTCTCCCGGTACTGCGTCATCAGCGGCAGCTTCTGGCGCGACAGCGCGATACAAGCCGGGCGCTTCGAGCGCACCGCCGTTTCCCAGGCGTGCAGCGTTTCCCAGGCGTCGGCCGGGCGCAGCACCAGCAGGCCCGGTATCAGGCGCAGGCTCATAAGATGTTCCACCGGCTGGTGGGTAGGGCCGTCCTCGCCCACGCCGATGCTGTCGTGCGTGAACACGAACACCGCGGGCGCCTGCATCACCGCGGCCAGCCGCAGCGCCGGGCGCATATAGTCCGAGAAGACCAGGAAAGTGGCGCCGAAAGGGATCAGCCCGCCGTGCAGCGCCATCCCGTTTATGATGGAGCCCATCGCGTGCTCGCGTATGCCGAAGTGCAGCGTGCGCGCCGGTTCCTTTATGAAATCGGTCTTGGTGGAAGGGCCCAGGTCGGCCGAGCCGCCGGTAAAGCCGGGGAGGGCGTCCGCCAGCAGGTTGATCACCTTGCCGGAGGCCTCGCGCGTGGCCATGGCCTTGTCGAAGAAAGCGGAGTCGGGGTTGAAGAGCCCTTCGGGGATCTCGCGGCCCAGCATCGCCTTGGCCAGCTCGGCCTTCTCGGGCAGGGCCTCCGAGTATTTCTTCCAGAGCTTCAGCCAGCGCTTGCGGTCGTTCTCGCCGGCGGCGGCCTGCGCCGTAAAGCGCGCCTGCGCCTCTTCGGGCACGAAGAAAGGTTCGGTGGAGGGCCAGCCCAGCGCTTTCTTGGTGGCCAGTATCTCCTCGGGCTTGAGCGGCTCGCCGTGCACCGAGTTCTTGTCCTGCTTGGGGCTGGCGAAGCCGATATGGGTCTTGGCGATTATGATGGAGGGGCTCTCGGTCTCGCGCTTGGCTTTTTTTATCGCGGCGTCGATCTCGTCCAGGTCGTTGCCGTTCTCCACCTCGATCACCTGCCAGTCCTGCGCCTGGAAGCGCTTCTTCACGTCTTCTGTAAAGGCCAGGTTCGTCGAGCCCTCGATGGTTATGCCGTTGGAGTCGTAAAGGCAGATCAGCTTGCCCAGTTTCATCGTGCCGGCCAGCGAGGCCGCCTCGTAGGAGAGGCCTTCCATCAGGTCGCCGTCGCCGCAGAGCACATAGGTGAAATGGTCCACCAGCGCGAATTCCGGCGTATTAAGTTTCTCCGCCAGGAGTTTCTCCGCCAGGGCCATGCCCACGGCGTTGGCGAAGCCCTGCCCGAGCGGGCCGGTAGTGGTTTCCACGCCCTTGGTGTGGCCGTATTCCGGGTGCCCGGGTGTAAGGCTGTCGAGCTGGCGGAATTTTTTCAGGTCCTCCAGCTGCAGGCCGTAGCCGTAGAGGTGCAGCATGGAGTAAAGCATGGAGGAGCCGTGCCCGGCGGAGAGCACGAAGCGGTCCCGGTCGAACCAGGCGGGGTCGGAGGGGAAAAATTTCAGGTGGCCGGCCCAAACGGCGTAAGCCAGCGGCGCCGCTCCCAGCGGCAGGCCCGGGTGGCCGGAATCGGCCTGGCCGACCATATCTATGGAGAGCGTTCTGATGGTGTTGACACAAAGGTTGTCGGTGGTATCGAATTTCATTTTTTCTCCAGTAATTTTATTTTCCACGCCTGCAAAGCTATTATGGTCTTGGCGTCCCTGATCACGCCTTTCTTCACCAGCTGCCACGCCTTTTCAAAAGGCAGGATCTCCGTATGGAGGAACTCGTCTTCGTCGGGGTTGGGCGTGCCGCCGCGCAGCCCCGTGGCGGTAAAAATATGCAGCACCTCGTTGGAAAAAGCCGTAGTGGGCCAGAAAGAGATCAGCGGCTTAATGGAGGCGGCCGTATAACCAGTTTCTTCCTTCAGCTCCGCCTTCACCCGGGCCAACGGCCTGTCCGAAGCCGAATTCAGTTTGCCGGCAGGGATCTCGAGTGTGACTTCTTTGACGGGGTACCTGTACTGGTGCACGAAAACAATGCGCCCGTCGTCCAGCACCGGCAGCACCGCCACCGCGCCGGCGTGGTCCATGAAAGCGCGCGTCGCTTTCTTCCCGTTAGGCAGCACCACCGTATCCGCCCTGAAATCCACCGTCCCGGAGAACACCACCCTCTTCTTGTGGAAATCCTCCCGCAGCCCGGCATGCCTGTCTTTCTTAACGCCCATCCCCCAATTATATAATTTCCGCAAACTTAATTAATTGTTCTTTAAATATGGTCTCTTTAATTTGCGCACGCGGTTGCCGGTGATTTGTTACTCACGTCAGGGATGCTCAGTCGGCCCGGCCGGAGTGTCACCCTGCTCACCCGGGCAGAGGAAACCCTTGCGTCGGTTTCCCCCGCCTAACTTTGATGGCGGGGCCCCCTTCCGCAACGGGTGCTCAGGGTGACACTCCGGCCGGACCTCCAAAAATCACCGGCTAGAGGATTGGGAGGGGGAGGACGAGGGGGCCGGGTTAGCAAAACCGTCGTTGAGCCCGCCGCTTGCATAAGCGCGGCGGGCGAATACCGAGTGAGGCCACGGTGTGGCCGAACGCGTTTTGCGTTCCGGCCCCCTTGGCCTCCCCCGACTTCACTATCCTGCGGTCCCTTTATGAGGCATTTCTCCCCTGAAATTCCTTAAGGGCTCTATTTATTTATATAATTAAGACCTGTGACCGGGGAAGGGCACAGGCGATTTTACGTTTCTTTATATTAATGAAACCAAGTTTCATACATCTGCATAACCACTCCGAGTACTCGCTGCTTGACGGGATGCTGCGCCTTTCGGACGGCCACGGCGGTCCCTCCGATTTCCTCAAATCCCTGGCCGCCCAGCCCGGCAACGCCCTGGCCATCACCGACCACGGCAACATGTACGGCGCCATGGAGTTCTACTTCATGGCCAACGCCGTCGGCCTCAAGCCCATCATCGGCTGCGAATGCTACGTGACGCGCGGCTCCCGCAAAGACCGCGACAAGACCACCGGCCGCCGCGACAACGGGCACATGACCGTGCTCGCGAAAAACGAGACCGGCTACCGCAACCTCATGAAGCTGGTCTCGGCCGCTTTCCTCGAAGGCTTCTACCACGACCCCCGCATAGATTCCGAGCTCCTCGCCAAGCACGCCGACGGCCTCGTCTGCCTGTCTGGCTGCCTCAAATCCCATATCGCCCGCAACTGCGCCGAAGGCCGCCTGGACGAAGCCCAGAAAATGGCCATGGAGTACCAGGACATCCTCGGCAAAGGCAATTTCTACCTCGAGATCATGGACCACACCATTCCCGAGGAGCAGGCCGCCATGGCCGGCCTCATCGAGATCTCCAAGCGCACCGGCATCCCCCTGGTGGCCACCAACGACTGCCATTACCAGAAAAAAGAGGACTGGGAAGCCCACGACGCCCATATCTGCATCTCCACCGGCTCGCTGATGGACGACCCCAACCGCATGCGCATGACGCAGCACGAGCTCTATTACAAATCCCCCGAGGAGATGATAAAACTCTTCTCCCACACCCCGGAGTCCATAAAGAACACCCTGGTCATCGCCGACATGTGCAACGTAAAGGTGGACACCAGCAAGCTGCACCTGCCCGCCTTCGACATCCCGGCCGGGTACAAGGACAAGCACCCGGAGGGCGACGGCGACTATTATTATCTGAAGGACCTCTGCGAGGCCGGCCTCAAAAAGAAGGTGCCAGCCGCCGGGGAAGACTACCGCAAGCGCCTCGAGTTCGAACTGGACACCATTAAAAAAATGGGCTTCTCCAGCTACTTCCTGATAGTCATGGATTTCATCAACCACGGCCGCAGCATCGGCGTGCCCGTGGGCCCCGGCCGCGGTTCCGGCGCCGGCGCGCTGGTCGCCTACACGCTGGACATCACCCGCGTGGACCCGCTGCCCAACTCCCTGCTGTTCGAGCGCTTCCTGAACCCGGGCCGAAAGAGCATGCCCGACCTCGACATCGACTTCTCCGACGACGGCCGCGAGAAGGTGGTGCAGTACGTGCGCGAAAAGTACGGCTCCAACCGCGTGGCCAATATCATCACTTACGGCACCATCAAGGCCAAGAGCGCCGTGCGCGACGTGGGCCGCGTGATGGGCATCCCCCTCGCCGACGTGAACGCCATAGCCAAGCTGGTCCCCTCCGACCTCGGCACCACCCTCTACAAGGCTCTGAACGACGTGAACGAGCTCAAGGAGTACCAGCGCGATCCCAAGATCAAGAAGATGTTCGACATCGCCCTGAAGGTGGAGGGCCTGCGCCGCCAGACCGGCGTGCACGCCGCCGGCGTGGTCATCTCCAAGGACGACGTCACCGACTACGTGCCGCTGGCCAACCGCAACAACAAGGACGTCATCACCACCCAGTACGACGGCAATATGCTGGGCGCCCTGGGCATGCTCAAGGTGGACTTCCTGGGCCTGCGCACGCTTACCATCATCGAGACGGCCTCCGAATTCATCCGCAAGATGCCCGGCAAGGCGGATTTCGACATCTACTCCGTCCCCGTGGACGACAAGAAGACCTTCGACCTGCTCTGCGACGGCAAGACCACCGGCGTCTTCCAGCTGGAAAGCGACGGCATGAAGAAGCTGGTGAAGGGCCTCAAGCCCACCGCGTTCAGCGACATCGCCGCGCTGGTCGCGCTGTACCGTCCCGGCCCCATCGAGAGCGGCATGCTCGAGATGTTCGTCGAGCGCAAGCACGGCCGGAAAAAGATAGTCTACGACCACCCGCTGCTCGAGCCCATCCTGAAGGACACCTACGGCACCATGGTGTACCAGGAACAGGTCATGGAGATCTCCAAGCGCCTGGCCGATTTCACCCCGTCCGAGGCCGACGACTTCCGCAAAGCCATGGGCAAGAAGAAGCTGGACGCCATGGAGAAGCTGCGCGTCAAATTCGTAGACCAGTCCAAGAAGTTCCACGACATCTCCAACAAACTCTCCAGCAAGATCTTCGACGACATGGCCAAGTTCGCCGGCTACGGCTTCAACAAGTCCCACTCGGTGGCCTACGCCCTGGTGGCGTACCATACCGCCTGGCTGAAGGCCAACTACCCCGTGGAGTTCATGGCGGCGCTGCTGACCAGCGAGATCGGCAAGAGCGCCGTGAATTCGGAGGAGAAGGAGAACAAGCTGGTCACCTACATCGGCGAGGCCCAGGACATGGAGATAGAGATAGCCGGGCCCAGCGTGAACCGCTCGTTCAAGAAATTTTCGATAGAGGACCACAACGGCAAGCCGGCCATCCGCTTCGCGCTGACCGCGGTGAAGAACGTGGGCGAGGCCGTGGTGGAGGGCATCGTGGCCGAGCGCGACAGGAACGGGCCGTTCCGCTCCTTCGAGGAATTTACGCTGCGCGCCGATTCCAAGCAGCTCAACAAGCGCGTGGTGGAGTCCCTGGCCAAAGGCGGGGCTTTCGACGGCTTCTATCCCGCCGAAAAGCCGGAGATCTCCCGCACCAAGGCCATGGAGGCCGTGGAGCTGTTCTGCGGCGGCAAGAATAGCCGCGACTGCAACCAGGCCATGCTCTTCGGCGAGGAAAAGAAAGCCTCCGCCGTGATGAGCGAGCACGCGCTGCTGAAGAACGAGCGCGAAGTGCTGGGGTTCTATTTCTCGGGCCACCCGCTCAACAGCTACCGCCGCCACCTCGCCATGGTCTCCAACGCCCAGGCCGACAAACTGCTGGCCGGCGGTTTCGAGGAAGGCGCCATGGTGCGCGTGGCCGGCATAGTGGCGCAGTTCAAGAACATGCAGACCAAGAAGACCGGGGAGGCCATGGCCAAGTTCGAGGTGGAGGACCTGACCGGCAATATCGGCGTCTGCCTGTTCCCCAAGAAATACAAAATGTACGGTTCGCAGCTGGGGCCCAACAAGGTGGTGGTGGTCACCGGCAAGGTGCAGAAATCCGATTTCGGCGAGCAGAACTACGAACTTATAGCGGAAGAGGCCTACAGCCTTTTCGACGCGATGAACAAATGGGCCCGCGGGCTGGTGGTGAACCTGCCCGAGGGCATACTTTTCGACGAGAAGCAGCTGCACGAGCTGAAAAGCGCGCTGGGCAAAAGCCACGGCGCGTGCCCGGTGTATTTCCAGGTGAACGCCGGGCGCGGCACCTATATGATAGAGACCACGGAACGCGTGGCCCTGAGCGACGCGCTGCTGCACGAGATAGAAAGGCTGCTGGGGGACAAGACATGGAAAGTGGAAAGCGGATTCTGATAGCGGACGACGACCCCGATATAATCGACCTGCTGGAGTCCTACTTCACCCGGGCCGGTTTCCGGGTGACCGCCAAGGTCAACGGCAAGGACGCGCTGCAGGCGGCCGAGGCCGAGAAGTTCGACCTGGTGCTGCTGGACGTGATGATGCCTTACATCGACGGCTACCACGTGGCCAGCGAAATTTCCTCGCGGCTGGGCTCGGACGCGCCGAAAATAATAATAATGACCTCGCGGGACGTGGCCAGCGAAAAGGGCATCGCCCTGCTCAGCGGCGCCACCGACGCCGTGCAGAAGCCGTTCTCGCTGGACGAGCTGGACGCCAAGGTGAAGGCCGCGCTGGAATAAGGTCGCGCTGTTTTTTTAAAATAAACGTTAAGGAAGGTAAAAATGAAAAAGCTCAATATCGTGCTCTCCCTGCTGCTGCTGGCCGCGGCGCCCGCCCTGGCCGGCAAGGACAAGGCGGCCGGTGAAGCGGTAGTCCTGCCCGACGTGGAAATGATAGACGTTCCCACCGCCGGCATCCTGGACTACTACGGCTTCATGGTGAAGACCCGCTTTTACTCGGACGGCGGCGTGCTGGGCGCGCTGAACTTCGGCGTGCTCGAGCGTTTGAACCTCGGCGCGGCCATGACCATCGACAAGCTGGTCGGCTCCGATTCCGGGATAAAGATGCGCAAGCCGGAGATCCAGGTGAAGTTCCGCTTCTACGACGGCGGCTACTACATCCCCGCCGCGGCCGTAGGCTACGACGGCCAGGGCTACTACTATAACCCCGTCAGCAAGAAATACCTGGAAAAAGGCAAAGGCCTATACCTGGTGGGCTCCAAAGAGATAGGCGTGCCCAGCCTGGTGCTGCACGGCGGCCTCAACGTGCCGGACTTCGACAACAACTACCTTTTCGGCTTCCTCGGCGTGAACTACACCCTCGAGGACAAGATCGCCTTCATGCTGGAGCTGGACAACATGTTCCATTCCAACGACCCTTCCCGCCTGAACGCCGGCACGCGCATCTACATCACGCCGTATTTCCAGCTGGACCTGGCCATGCGCGAGATAGGCCGCAACGGCAAGTTCGACAACGGCGACAGCCGCAAGGCCGAGCGTATCGTGCAGATGCGCTACAACACCAGTTTCTAATTTAATCTTCACAGGAGAACCTCTATGAAAAAAAAGATCGGCATCCTTACCGGCGGCGGCGACTGCCCGGGGCTTAACCCGGCCATCCGCGGCTGCGTCTACGGGGCGGAGAAGTACGGCTACGAATGCGTCGGCATCACCGACGGCTGGAAAGGCCTGGTTGAGGGCACCACCACCCCGCTCAGCCGCGAGATAACCGAATACATCATCATGAAGGGCGGCACGATGCTGGGCACCTCCCGCACCAACCCTTACAAGGTGGAGGGGAACGTGGACAAATGCCTCGCGACCTTCAAGAAGCTGGGCCTGCACGCGCTGGTCGCCATGGGCGGCGACGACACGCTGGGCGTGGCCACCAAGCTCTACCGCGACCACAAGCTTAACGTCATCGGCGTGCCCAAGACCATGGACAACGACCTGAACGTCACCGACTTCACCTTCGGCTTCGATACCTCGGTGACCAAGGCCATGGAGGCCGCCCAGGCCCTGCTCGACACCGGGGCCAGCCACCACCGCGTGATGGTGCTGGAGGTTATGGGCCGGCACGCCGGCTGGGTAGCCCTCTATACCGGCATCGCCGCCGCCGCGGACTACGTCTGCATCCCGGAGCGCCAGATAAATACCGAAGAGATGATCAAAAAGATCAAAGACGCCTACGCGAGGAAGAAATACGCGCTGGTGGTCACCAGCGAGGCTTCCGAACTGCCCGCCGCCGGGGAAGATAAGTCCAAGCACGCCGTAGACCAGTTCGGGCACCGCATCCTGAAGGACCGGGGCATGGGCGAGCACATAGCCTCCTTCATCGAGAAGCAGACCGGCATCGAGACCCGCTCCGCCGTGATAGGCCATATGCAGCGCGGCGGCGCCCCCACGCTGTTCGACCGCATGCTGGCCACCCGCGTGGGCCTGAAGGCCGCGGAGCTGGTGCGCGACGGCCAGTGGGGCCAGATGAGCGCGCTGGTAGGCAACAAGTACGTCGGCGTGCCGCTCGAGAACGCCACCGGAGAGCTGAAGACCGTCAACAAAGAATGGTTCGACCTGATGGAAGTGCTGTTCTAGATAAGGAGTTTTATGACCGAGAATCCCCAAGCTAAGGCGCCGGCGCAGTTCCAGCGCAAGACCATACTGATCAAGAAGCACCTGCAGTACCGCTACATGGCGCTCATTTTCCTGAGCGTCCTGCTGGCCTTCATCGTGGTGGGCCTGGACATGCTCTGGACGGTCTCCAAGGTGGTCAACGAGCACCCCATGATGCAGCCGCTGCTCGAGGAGTTCTCCGCCATGATGCCGCTGTTCGGCATCAAGATAGTGATGTACATGGTGATGGTGCTCATCGTTTCCGCCGTGGTCTCCCACCGCATGGCCGGGCCGATCTTCAAGTTCGAGAAGAGCTGCGCCACCGTGGCCGAAGGCGACCTGGCGCACCGCGTCTACCTGCGTAAAGGCGACCAGCTGACCGAGCTGCAGGACCAGTTCAACAACATGGCCGGGGCCCTGAACGAGGTGGTGCGGGAATATGAGCGCTTCCGCGTGGAAGCGGCCGCCGCCGGGCTGCAGGACCAGGCCGGGGCGGTGCAGAAGAAAGTGTCGGAGATAATGCCCAGGTTCAAGGTGTAACGCATGAAGTTAGCCGCAGTACTTACCCTCGCCCTGGCGGCGTGCCCGGCCGCGGCCCAGAACGGCGGCGGGGCCCTTACGATAGACGACGCCGTTTCGCTGGCCGTGAAGAACAGCCCGGCGGCGCTGGCCGCCGAGCAGGACATCATCATAGCCAGGCAGCGCGTGCGCGAGGCGCGCTTCATGGCGCTGCCGCAGCTTACGCTTTCCGGGACGGCCAGCCGCGTGAACCTGGAATACCCGGCGGTGCTGGGCGCCGAGCTCGGCGAGCGGTTCCTGGACCCCTCCATCAGCGACACTTTCTACACCCTGCGCGCTCAGGCTTTGCAGCCGCTTTATACCGGCGGCAAGAATACGAATACCCTTAAACTGGCCAAAACCGCCCATAACCAGGCCAAGGTCAATTACGAAACCGCCAAAGCCGAAGCCGCGCTGGCGGCCAAGAAGGCTTTTTACAACCTGCTGTACCAGCGCCGGCTGAGCGCGGTCTCGCGCGACTGGTTTAAGCGCGCCGGGGCGCTGAACGCCGCGCTGCGCAAGGACGCCTTCGAGGAACTGGAGGCGGCCATTCTCCTGTCCGGCATGGCCGACCGGGCCCAGCAGGCCGAAAGCGGGGAGGACGCCGCAGTAACGGGATTTCTGCAGGCGCTTAACCGCGAACCCGGCTACCAGCCGGCGCTGGACGGCATTTTCGCGCCGCTGCCGGTGGAGACCGAGCCTACGCGCAGCCTGGTTACCGCCATGGAGATGCGTTCCGAACTGAAGAGCGAACTTTATAAAGCCCAGATGGACGATATCGCCGTGAACATGGCCATGGTGCGCCGCTACCCGACCATTTACCTGGGCGCCAGCTACGACGTGAACGCCTATAAGATGTCCGACCTCGGCGACAATTCCGTGCGGGCGAATAACTGGCTGGCCTCGCTGGCTATCAGGTTCCCGCTGTCCTACGACGTGTGGACGCAGGTGCAGCAGCGCAGGGCCCAGCAGCGCCAGGGCGAGCTCAAGCGCGCCGAACTGCAGGATAAAATACGTTTTGAGATCATTGCCGCCCACAAAGAGGCCGTTTTCTGGCAGGCCGAGGCCGGCAAGCTGGCGGACGAAGCCGCGCGCATGAAAACCGCCTACGAGGCGGCGCTGCGTTCGGGGAGGCCTTCCATGGCGGCTTTGCGCCTGATGAGCACGCTGTGCGAACTGGAGAAGAAAGCCGCCGACGCGGTTTATACCCAGCTGATGGCGCGCATACGCCTGGAATGGGCGAGGGGCCGGGATTTCGCGCGGTAGACCGTCTGCCGGGCGTCAGTTTAATGAAACTTCTGTTTAAGATCATATTGCTTTGCTTACTGCCGGCTTTGGGGCCGGCAGCGGGTTTTGCGCAGGAAAACGACGACACCATCCTGCGCGACGCCCTCTGGACCCGCGCGGCCTCGTCCAAACCGCCGGCCCGGCCGGCCGTGGGACTGGCCCTCTCCGGCGGCGGCGCGCGCGGTTTCGCCCATACGGGCGTGCTGGAGGCCCTGGAATACGCCGGCTTCCCGGTGGATTACGTCTCGGGCACTTCCATGGGCTCCGTCATAGGCGCCCTTTACGCCTCGGGTCAGCCGGTGGACGAGATCTGGGGTTTCGGCAGGGACGCCGCCAAGTTCAAAGTGTCCAGCGACTTCAAAAGCATAAAACTGCTGCGGCTGCTGATAACCGACAAGCTGATAACGCCCACCTACATCACCCGGTTCATAGAGGGGAGCCTGGGAGCGCTTACCTTTGAGAAACTTAAAAAACCTTTCGCCTGCACGGCCATGGACATGCGTACCGGCGAGAAGATAGTTTTTACCGACGGCCCCCTGGCCATAGCGGTGCGCTCCAGCGTGAACCTGCCGGGGATCTTCGCCCCGGTGCAGTACCGCCAGCGCTACCTGGTGGACGGCGGCGTGGTGGACTTTATCCCCATAGAAGCCGCCCGCCGCCTGGGAGCGGAATGGGTGCTGGCCAGCGTGACGGAGAGCGCGGCCGACAAGATGCCGGACAACGTGCTGATGTCGCTGCTGCAGGTGATAGACATCCGCGGCTCGCTGCTGGCGCGCGAGTCGGAGAAAAACGCGAATTTCGTGCTTAAGCCCTCCGTGGGAGACATCTCCGTGGCCGATTTCGACCGCTGCATGGAGGCCGGGGAGGCCGGCCTGCTGGAAGCCTCGCGCCGCGTGGACGCCGCCCGGGAAGCCTACCTGATATTTTCGGCCCCGCGCATAGTGGAGAAACTATGAGGCTCGCGGCGCCGCTCCTGCTGTTCCTGGCCCTGGCCGCCCCGGCCGAGGCTTTCCTTTTCGGCCGCACTTCCGATAAGAAGGCGGCGGGGCTCCTCGCCGAGATGCGGAGTTCTTTTGACCGGGGGGACTGCGCCGGCGTGGAAGCCGCCTCGGCCGGTTTCCTGGCGGAAAAGCCGCCGGCGGAATTGCGCGAGGAGGCCTACGGCTACCTGGGCCGGTGTTACGAGCGCGGCGGCAGCGCGGACAAAGCCATAAGTATTTATAAACTGGCGCTGGGCTTTTACCCCGAAAATATTTTTTTCTCGTCGCGGCTGGCTTTTATCTACAACCAGGCCGGCTTCAGCGCCAACGCCGTGCCGCTGTTCCTGAAGGTGCTGGAGCTGAGGTCCGACGACGTAGCCGCCAACCTCGGGCTCGCCCGCGCCTACGCCGCGCTGGGTTTTTACGCCAAGGCCAAGGCCTTCTATTCCCGGGCGGTGGCGCTGCAGGACTTTTCCGACGACGCTACCCTGCGCGAATACGCCGCCTGCATGCTTAAAAAACGGGACTGGCCCGAAACCCTTTTTATCGCCGGGCGGGGGGCGCAGGCCGCGCCCGCGGCCGCCCACTGGCCGCTGGTGAAAGCCCGCGCCATGGCCGGGCAAGGCGACTATTACAAAGCCCTGCCCCTGATGGAAGCCGCCAACCGGCTGGAACCGTCGCGCCGGCTGCGCCTGGAGCGCGCGCTGTACCTGCTGCTGGCCGGCCTGCCGGGCCGCGCCATAGAGGCCGCCGACGCCGAGCTGGCGGCCGATAAAAGCGACGCGCTGGCCGCCGCAATAAAAGGCATGGGGCTTTACCGGCAGGGCAGGAAAACCGAGGCCAAAGAATATTTCACTACGGCGCGCGGCGGCGGTCCCTTCACCTCCGGCCTGGCCGCTTCTTTCCTTAACGGTTCCGGCGTTAACCCCGAGGGCTCATGCAAAAACTGAAATTCTGGAAGCTGTCGGGCGCCGGCAACGATTTCGTCCTTTTGACCGGCGGCCGGCTGGGCGCCCCGGCGCTTAAGAAACTGGCCGTCAGGCTCTGCGCGCTGAAACTGGCCGTGGGCGCCGACGGACTGCTTTATGTTAACCCCGCGCCCGGCAACGCCGTAAGCCTCCGCTATTTCAACTCTGACGGCTCCGAGGCTTTCTGCGGCAACGGCTCGCGCTGCGCGGCCTGGTGGGCGTATGCCACCGGCCTGGCGGCGGGAAAAAAATTCCTGCTCAAGACCGCGCAGGGCGCGCTGCCGGTGGAGATCACGGGCAGGGAAAGCGTCAGGATGCGCATGCCGGACGTGGCGGCCGTTTCGCTCGACTACGGGGGCGCCTGGTCAAAACCCGTGCGCGCGGTGCATTTTCTCGATACCGGGGTGCCGCACGCGGTGGTGCCCGTGGGCGAGCTGGAGAAGCTGGACGTGGCCGGCCTGGGGCGCTCCCTGCGGTTTCACAAGGCTTTCGGCCCTAAAGGCGCCAATGTGGATTTTGTAAAGGTGAGCGGCGGTATAGTGCGGGTGCGGACTTACGAGCGCGGCGTGGAAGCCGAGACGCTGGCCTGCGGCACCGGGCTGACAGCCAGCGCCGTGGCGCTGGGCCTGGCGCTGGGCCTGAAGTCCCCTGTGAAGCTGGTGTCCCGCAGCGGAGAGAGATTCAGGGTCTGGTACCGCGCGGCCGGGGCGGGGGCCCGTGACATCTACATCCAGGGGCCCGCGAAGATAATTTTCGAAGGAGAGATATATGCTTGAACTCAAAGGCTGCTTTACCGCGATAGTGACGCCGTTCAGGAACGGCAAGGTGGATTTCGACGCGCTGAAGAAGATCGTCAGGTTTCAGGTGGAGAACGGGGTAAGCGGGCTGGTGCCCTGCGGCTCCACCGGCGAGGCGGCCACGCTGTCGCCGGAGGAATACCTGGAAGTTATAAAGTGCGTGGTCTCCGTGGCGAAAGGCAAAGTGCCGGTGGTTCCCGGCGTGGGGACCAACGCGACGGCGAAGTCGGCGGAGCTGGTCAAAAAGGTTTCCGCCCTGGGCGTGGACGGCCTGCTGGCCATAGTCCCCTACTACAACAAGCCGACCCAGGAAGGAATGACGGCGCATTTTTCCGAGCTGGCCAAAGCCACGCGCCTGCCCATCGTCCTTTACAACATTCCCGGGCGTACCGGCGTGAACATGCTGCCGGCCACCGTGCTGGGCCTGCGCAACAAGTTCTCCCACATAGTGGGGATAAAAGAGGCTTCCGGGAACCTGGACCAGGTGAGCGAGATAATAAACGGGGCTGACGAGAATTTCGCGGTGATGAGCGGGGACGATTCCCTGACGCTGTCCATGATGGCGGTAGGCGCGCGCGGGGTTATTTCAGTGGCGTCCAACGTCGCCCCGGCCGAAACGGCGCAGCTGTGCGAGCTGTTCCTGAAGGGGGAAGTGGTCGGGGCGGCGGCCATCCATCATAACCTGTTCCCGCTGGTCAAAGCGCTGTTCCTGGAGACCAACCCTATCCCGGTCAAGTACGCGGTTTCCCTGCTGGGCTTCTGCCGGCCGGAGCTTCGCCTGCCGCTGACGCCGCTCTCGGAAGCCCGCCGGGCCCCGCTGAAAGCCGCCATGATAAAGGCCGGCATCCTGGACTAGCGGCCGCAAACGCCATAAAAAAGAAGGCCCGTAAAGGGCCTTCTTTTTTTAGTCTTAAGGACTGGTTCTTTAATTGGCGGCGGCGGTGCTGGTCTCTACGGCGGGTTCGCTGGAAGCTATAACCTCGAACGTTTCATCCAGGTCTTCGGTTTCCAGCTCGTCAGGCAGGTAACCGGAGGCCCGCATGCGGGCCACTATGCGGCTTTTCTGCCGCTCCATGAAGCGGGTGCCGCCGGTAGGGTTATAGCGGCGCGGGCTGGGCAGCGCCGCCGCCAGGGCAGCGGATTCTTCGGGTGTAAGGTCGGCGGCGTTCTTGCCGAAATAAGCTTCGGCGGCCGCCTGGGCGCCGTAGATGCCTTTGCCCCATTCGGCGATGTTCAGGTAGATCTCGAAAATGCGGCGCTTGCCCAGCTCTTGCTCCAGCCGGCGGGCGATGAGCAGCTCTTTTATCTTGCGCAGCGGGTTCTTCGAGGGGGACAGGTACAGGTTGCGGGCCACCTGCTGGGTGATGGTGCTGCCGCCTTTGGCGAAGCGTTTTTCCTTCCAGTCGGTTTCCAGTGCTTTTTTCGTGCTTTCCCAGTCTACGCCCTTGTGGCCGTAAAAGCCGTCGTCTTCGGCCACCAGCACGGCGTGCTTGAGGTTTTCGGAGATCCCGCCCCAGGCGGTCCAGGTCAGCCTGCGCCCCAGCTTTTTGCCCTGCGCGCGCGCCTGCCGCTCCTTGATGCGCATGAAGGAGGTTTCTACGGGATTTTTGGTTTTCAGTTCTTTAACGTCGGGCAGCCAGAGCACGTAAACGGCGCAGGCCAGGAGGAGGCAGGCGAGGAACCCGGCCAGGACGAGCAATTCCCGGCCGCCCAGCGGGTAGCCGGAGCTCTTCTGCGGGGAAAATAATTTTGCCATCGCGTTCTACTTCTTAAGCAGCAGCGCGGCGGCTTCCAGGCCCTCTTTTACGCTTTCTTCCATGAAGGAATATTTCCAGGCGCCGTAGCGGCCGATGGACGGGGTTTTTTTAGACTTGAGCCAGGCGTTTATGACCGGCAGGGCTTCGGCCCGCTCGCGGTTATACACGACGTAGGCGCAGGGGATCTTCAGCCAGAGCTTCTCCACCACCTGCGACGCGCTCCTGAGCAGCCCGCAGGCTTTAAGGCCCTTCAGAACGGCAGTTTCGGCGGAGGCCAGGTCCAGCGCGGCGCCGGAAGTGGCCAGTTCTATATAGAAAGAGGCGCAGCCGCCGGGGGCGAGCTGCTTTGAAAAATTGCTGGCGAGGCCGGCCCGGTAGAAAGGGAATTCGGGCCCGGGGAAATAGCCCCAGTGCAGCGTCTCGGTGACGCCGCGCGCGCCCAGGTTCAGCACGTAAACCGTGTTATGGCGCAGCCTGGCCGCCGCTCTTTTTACGGCGGCCGGGGCGTCTTCGGTCATGGCGATGAAATCGTTGAGGGGGGAGGTGTTTATCAGGCGCTTGAAGTGGATGGGGCCGAAGTGGCGTACATTGGCCACGCCGGCTTTGAGGTTCAGGCTCTCCACTTCCAGGCCCAGCCGCAGGCCGCCGGACCGCCTGGCCAGGGCGTTGGCCAGCGCCCCTATGCCGCCGCGTTTTGGGTAATGAAAAACGGTGTTGTAGCCGAGGCCTTCCGTCTTTTTGCCGTAGGCGCCCTCTATCACTTCCTCCGGCCTGGGCATGGGAACGAAAGGCGCGCACCATTCGGTGGTCAGCCGCTCCAGCGGGTACTGCCAGAGCTTGGCGTTGTACGGCAGCATGAAATGGCGGGAAATGCCTTCGCCGAAGACCCGCCTGGTCCAGCGGCTGAAAACCTCGGGTTCGGCGCCCGGGGCGCCGGCGGCGCCGTAGGCCTTGAGAAAGCCGCTGACGCATTCGGATTTTACTTTGTCCGGCATGCCGGCCAGGTTGGCCTGGAAAGGGAACGGGGTCCAGCTTTTATGGGCGTAGACGCGGGCGTCGCGCCTGAGGCGGACGCAGTTGCTTCCCAGCGCGTCCAGGATGAGCCGGGAAGTCTTCGGCCAGCGCAGGTGCAGCAGGTGTCCGGAATAATCGAAGCTGAAGCCGCCCTTCCTGACCGTGGCGGCAAGGCCGCCGGGCCGGTTCTCCCGCTCGGCTACGATATAGTCCTTCTTCCCTTCCAGGGCTTTGGCGGCGGCGAGGCCGGCCAGGCCGCCCCCTATTATCAGCACATCGGTCTTGAGCATTTTCAAATATTATAGCAATACCGGCCGCGGTCCTTGGACCCCAAAAAGGAGGCGGCGCCCGGGTGCCGGACCGGTTAAGGCCTGCCGCCTATTGTGTTATAATTTCAAGTGCCGTAGGCCGCGGAACAGCCGGCTTAACGGCGCTGGAGGCTGCTGCATGTGGCATGATAAAAAAGTTTCCCTGGTTTTTCCCACTTATAACGAGAAGGATTCCATCCGGGCCGCGATCATAGATTTCCAGTCGGCCGGGTACATAGACGAAGTTATAGTGGTGAACAATAACGCGGCCGCGGGCACCGACGAAGAGGTCAGGACGACCTCCGCTTCCCTGGTGCACGAACCGCGTCAGGGCTTCGGTTTTTCCATCCAGAAAGGCCTGCGCGAGGCGACGGGCGACCTGATCATCGTCGCCGAGCCCGACGGCACTTTCGCCGGCAAGGACATCCTGAAACTTTTGTCCTATTCCGACGATTTCGACATGGTGCTGGGCACCAGGACGACGCGGGAGCTGATCTGGGACGGCGCGTACATGGGCTGGCTGCTGCGGATGGGCAACTACGCCGTGGCCAAGATGCTGGAAGTCCTTTTTAACACGGCTTACCTGTCCGACGTCGGCTGCACCATGCGGCTGATCAGCCGGAAGGGCCTGGGCCTGATAGCGGACAAGTTCCAGGTGACCGGCTCCTGCTTCAACCCGGAAATGGTCATGCTGGCCAGCCTGAACGGGGTAAGTTTCATAGAGATCCCCGTCAATTATATGAAGCGGGTGGGCAGGTCGATGGGGACCAAGAACCTCTTCAACGCGGTCCTGCTGGGTTTTGGAATGATATGGCTGATAATAAGTTACAGGGTGAAATCCTGGATAAAAGGGTAGCCTGCGGCGTTTGCGCGGCTCCCCTGGACCGGGTTTTCCTCACCGCTCCGGCGCCGGACGCGGATGGCGCGCGGCGCTATACGCTGTTTAAGTGCGACGGCTGCGGCAACACGCAGCTGTTCCCCCTGCCCGCCGCCGCCGAAAACCAGGACCTGTACTTCAAAGAATATTACGGGGCCGCCGCGAACAGCGCCCAGGGCCTGCTGAAGAACCTGCTGATGGGCGTGTTCATGGGGCAGCGCGTGCGCGCCGTGACCCGGGGCCTGCCGAAGGGCGCCGCCGTGCTGGACTACGGGTGCGGCAACGGCGACTTCGTCTTCGCCATGCGCCGGGCCGGTTACGACTGCCGCGGTTACGATCCCAACAGCCCCTCCGATTCGGAATTCATAAACAAAGACCACGGCGGCCGCGCCTACGACCTGATCACGCTGTGGCACGTCTTCGAGCATTTCAACGAGCCCGCCGCCGAGCTCTTAAAGATAGCCGCCCTGCTGAAGCCGGGGGGGAAGATCTTCCTGGCCGTTCCCAACTTCGCCAGCCTGGACGCCCGCGCGGGCGGGGAGAAGTGGTTCCACCTGGACCTGCCCAGGCATGTTTTCCATTACAGCCCCGCGGGGCTGGACTACCTGGTGCGCAAGACCGGGCTGCGCGTGGTCAAGAGCGCGACCCCCTGCAACTGGTACGCCGTTTTCGGCATGTGGCAGACGCTGTTCAACCTGTCCGGCTGCGCCATGAACGTCTTGTATTACACTCTCAAGCGGGGCGGGCGGATAACCCGCGGCCAAAGCGTTGCCGTCGCCTTTAAGGACCTGCTGCTGCACGTCGTCCTCGGGCTCCCGTATTTTATACTGTCTTTCGCCCTGACCTTCGTAATCTCGCTGTTCAACCGGTCCGGCGCCCTGGAGATCATTTGTGAAAAACCTCGCGACGCTGCTCATAATACCGCCGTTTAAAGACATCATTTACAGGGAATCCAAGATCAAGGCCGGGGTCCCCGGCTCCCCGTTCCTGAACATGGCCCTGATCGCCGCCGACCTGCGGGCCAACGCCATCCCGGTCCGCATCCTGGACCTTAATCTTTACGACGACTATAAAGCGGTCCTTGAAAAGGAACTGCGCGACTTCAAGCCGGCCTTCGCGGGCATAACCTTCGTCACCCCCTTGTACGGCATCATGAAGGAAATCGCCCGCCTGCTGAAGGAATTCGACCCGGCCATCGTGGTCGTGGGCGGCGGGGCGCACGCCTCGGCGATGCCGGCCGAGACGCTGGAGTCCACGCAGCTGGACATCGTGGTGGTCGGGGAAGGCGACTTCACGCTGAGCCGCATCATCAAAGGCGAGGACCTGGCTGCCATGGAGGGCATAGGCTACAAGACCGGCGGGCGCAGCGTAGTGAACAAGGGGCGTCATTTTATCGAGAACATGGACTCGCTGCCGCTGCCGGCCTGGGACCTGTACGACCTGAGCCGCTACGTGTCGCCCGGCTTCATGGCTAAAAGGAATCCCGCCGGCTGGCTCGAGACCAGCCGCGGCTGCCCGTTCGAATGCTGCTACTGCAACAAGAGCGTTTTCGGCCGGGCCTTCCGCTCCAAGTCCCCGGAGCGGGTCGTGGAAGAGATCAGGCACATGCTTTCCTGCGGCTTCAAAGAGATCCATGTCGTGGACGACATGTTCACCACCGACGTGGACCGCGTCAAGCGTATCTGCCGCGGCATCATCGCCGCGAAGCTTTCTTTCCCGTGGGCCACGGTCACAGGCATCCGCGTGGACCGGGGCGACCAGGAGATGTTCGACCTGATGGCGCGCGCGGGCTGCTACCGGGTTTATTTCGGCATCGAGTCCGGCGACCAGGAGATCCTGGACGGCATCGGCAAGAAGATCAGCCCGGCCCAGGTCAGGAGCGCGGTAGCGATGGCCAAGAAAGCCGGCCTGGAGACCTGCGGCTTCTTCATGTTCGGCCTGCCCGGCGAGACCGAGGAGACCATGCAGAAGACCATCTCCCTGGCCCTCGAGCTGGACCTGGACTGGGCGAAAGCCAGCATCATGGTGCCGCTGCCCGAAACCAAGATCTTCCGCGAACTGGACAAGGCCGGCAAGATCAAGCTGCGCGACTGGGACAAGTACAACCTGTACATGCCGGCGGACAAGATCTACGACCACGCCACGCTGGGCTGGGACGTCATAAACAAGTATTTCACGAGCTTTTACCGGTCCTTCTACTTCAGGCCTTCCGTTATCCTGAAGCGGCTGCTGGCCGGAGTAAGGAACGGCACCCTCATGTCGGATATCCTCAGCTTCTTTAAAACCAAATGGTGAACGGCAAATCCACTGTCAGGGCTTGGCTTATCGCGGGTTGGCTGGGTTTCGTGCTGTACCGCTATTTCAATTACCTCCTGCGCGATCTTTCCCTGCAGCGGCTGCTGCAGGCCGCCGGGGGCATCCTGGGGCAGCTTAAGGCGCTATGCTGCTGTTAGACCTGGCCGTCTTGCTGCTGTTCGCCGGCCTGGCCTCCGTCCTGGGGGGGAAGGCGCTCAGGCTGGCCGGGGCTTCGGACCTGGGCGAAGGCGAGGCTTTCTTCTTTTCGTTCGGGGCCGGCATAATAATAATTTCCTACCTGGTTTTGTTCGCCGGCCTGGCCGGGGCGCTGAAGCCGCTGTATTTTATCGTCGCGGCGGCGGCGGCCGCGGCGGCCTGGCGCAAGGAGCTGGCCGCTGCGGCCGGCCTGGCCTGGAAAGAGCTGCTGGCCTTCTGGCGCGAAGAGAGAAGCGCGTTCGATTCCGTGCTGCTGGCGATACTCGCGGTGACCGTGATCTCCAATATATTCTTTAACTACGCGCCGCCGACCGGCGAGGACGAGCTCATCTACCACCTGAGCCTGCCGGCCAGGTATCTGCGGCACGGCAGGATCTTCAACGATCCCTACGACCCTTTCTCCGGATTTTTCCTTACCCTGAACCTGGCGTACATCCCCCTGATGGCGCTGAAAAGCGCGCTGACGGCTAAGCTGCTCAGCGTTTTCTTCGGCGTGATGGACTGCGCGCTGCTGTATTTCCTGGCGAGGACCTTCGTCGGGGCCAGGTACGCGCTGCTGGCCGCCGCCCTGTTCTACACGTCGCCGATGACCATCGGCCTGTCCGGGACGGGCAAGATAGACCTGGGCCTGACCTATTACGCGCTGCTGGCGTTTTTTTCCTGGCTGAGGTACAAAGACGCCGCAGCGCCCGGCGCCGAGAAAAAATGGCTGATCCTGTTCATGTTCGCCGCCGGGGCCCTGGCGGCCGGCAAGATGACCGGCCCCTTCTTCGCCGTGGCCCTGGGGCTGATGCTGGGCGGCGTCCTCCTCGTTAAAAAGAAAACCCCGGCCGGCTGCCTGCGGCTCCTGGGCGCCTACGGCCTGGTGGTAACGGCTTTCCTGCTGCCCTGGCTGGTAAAGAACCTGGTCTGGACGGGCAATCCCCTGTACCCGGCCCGCCTGCCGTGGGGGCTGCCTTACGACGAAGCCTTCTCTTGCCTGCTGTCCGCCAAGGCCTCCGTGAGCCCCCTCGCCCTGGCGGAAAAATATTTCTTCGACCTTATCACCGGCACCGGCTATGTGATAGCCGCGTTCCTCCCCGTCTACCTGTTCCTCGGCGGGAAGGACCGGCAGGTCAACGCGCTGCTGGCCTTCCCCGCGGTGTTCCTCCCCGTTATTTTCGTGTCCGGGTACGCGCTGGACATGGCCAGGTATTCGCACGCCTGCTACGCCGTGTTCGCCGTCGCCGCGGCGTACGCCGTCCTGCGCACGGCGCAGGAGCACCCGGGCCTGAAGGCGCCCGTGCTCGTCCTGGCCGCGGCCCTGATAGTCCTGCCCAACGCGCTGATGAGCGTCTACTTCGGAGTTAAACGGATCCCCTTCGCCCTGGGGCTGCAGACCGAAGACCAATACCTGGGGCGGGAATATGAAGCGGAAGGCTGGCCGGTGGTGCGCTGGGTCGCGCAGAACGTGCCGGAGAAAGACGCGGTGCTCGTCCTGGGCGACGTTTTTTTCAGGACCTATTATTATAAGCAGAGGATCATAGCCGGGAACCGTCCCAGCCTCCTGGAGCTGCCGTTCAGCGAGGCCAGGAAGTTCCTGGCGGAGAACGGCATCAGGTATATTATTTTAGATAAAGGGCGCTATTCTTTAGAGGGCGGGGTCTATCGGAACAAGGCCTACGGCTGGCTTTCCGTTCACTGGTTCAAGGACGACAGCATCTCCAACTACTTCGACCTGGCTTACTCCGGCGGCGACATCGCCGTCTACCGGGCCCGTTAGGCCGGCCGGCGCAGCAGCCGGCCATACCCTTCCGAAAGCGCGTAAGCCGCTAACATTATCACATAAGGATCTATGGGCACCCTGTAGCGCAGGGTCACCACGAAGAACAGGTGCACCGCCGTGTAGGAGGCGAACAGCGCCAGCAGCAGCGAGGTCTTTTTGAACGCGGGCAGCGCAAGGAAGAACCCTATGACCGCCAGCGGGATGTAGAGCCCGGAGGTGGCCATGGCCGCGGCTTTCTCCCAGCCGTAAGCTATCACCGGGTAAAGCCTCCAGAAATGAATGAACCGCTTGTAGAGCAGCCAGGTGAACTTGTCCGGGTTGTCTTTTATCCACCCCAGCGCCTTTTCTTTGCAGTACTTGTCCCGCTCCGGCAGCGGCAGGGCCGCCACGGCCGCCCAGTCGGGCGGCAGGAACTGGTCCACGCTCTTCTGCCCCGGGCCTTTTAACAGGTCCCCGGTGGTCTCGTTGAGCAAAGCTTCGTCGCAGGCGGAGCCGTACAGGCTGAACCACGGCGTGCTGACGGGCATGACGTAGCCTTTGTCGTAATGGAAGTAGTTGCGCAGGGTCCAGGGGGCGATGGTCAGCAGGGTAAAGACGCCGACGAGGAAACCGGTCCGGAACCTGCTGGTCTGCCACCAGAGCCAGCCGCAGGCCAGCAGGAAAAAGGGCAGCACCACCGACTTGGTCAGCCCGGCGCAGCCTATCAGCACGCCGGTCAGCGCCAGGTTCTTCCAGGCCGCGTTCTCGGCGGTTTTAACCACCGCCAGGATCGCCGCGGAAATTATGAAGGCGAGGAAGGTCTCGCTGATGAGGTCGCCGGTGTAGGCTATCAGGTAAGGGTAGCAGGCGGTAAGCGCTGCGGCGATGCGGGCGGTCCGGGGGTTAAGCAGCGCCTTGGCCGTGAGGTAAGTGAAGAGGACGGTGGCCGTGCCCAGCACGGCGTTGAGGACCTTGGCCGCCATTATGGATTTTCCGAAAACCGAGAAAACCCCGGCCAGGTAGAACGCGTAGCCCGGCGGGCGCCAGGAATTGCCGAAACCGCTCCCCGTGGCTATGGCCCAGCCGCTGCTCATCCAGTCCCCGGCGTCGGGGGAGAGCCCGCCCGTCCCGGTCTTGAGCACGAAAGCCAGCCGCAGCAGGAAAGAAACGCCCAGCGCCGCGTACAGGAAATTCCTTTCGGCCTCAAGCCAGCCGCGGATCTTTTTGAACATACGAGGTCAGAATCCTTGCCGCGGCCCGCTACTTGTTGCCCTGTTCCATGTCGAACAGCATGGCGAACAGCAGGAACTGCGTGCCGGAGATTATCATCAGGGCCACCAGGATGGAGCGGGGGGCCGTCACCGCGTAGCCGCCGCAGAGCAGCTTGTCGTACACCAGGTAAAGGCCGGCGAGCAGCCCGGCGGGCAGCAGCAGCAGGGCCAGGTAGTAGAAGAATACCAGCGGGTGGAAGTCGCGGTACATGTACTTGAAGTTTATCCGCCAGAAGAAGTTCTTCACCAGCATGGGCGAGACCTTCATGGCGTAGTTGAAGCCCTTGATCTGGCTCTGGCGCTCGCCGGGCAGGTAGACGGCCGTGCGCGGGATGTCCGTGAGGCGCAGGCTGTAGGCGTTGAGCCGCACCAGGAAGTCCATCGGGTAGCCGTAGCCCTTCCAGGCCTTATCCCAGTTTATGGTCTCTATGGCTTTTTTCGTTATGGCGGTGTAGCCGTCCACTACGTCCATGGTCTTGTAATAGCCGGAAGCCATCTTGGTCAGCGCGGTTATCAGCCAGTTGGCGAACAGGCGGAGCCTGGGCATTTTGGCAAGGGTGTCTTCCAGCTTCGAGTCCAGGAAACGGTTGCCCTTGGCGTAGTCGGCCTTGCCGTCTATAAGGGGGTCCAGGAACTGCGCGGCTTCCGACAGCTGCATCTGGTTGTCGCCGCCCACTACCATGGCTATGTCGTAGCCGTCGGCGGCCGACTGCCTGTAGCCGGTTATGATGCCGCCGCCGGGGCCCTGGTTGACGGTATGGCGCAGCAGCGTCACGCGGGGGTCCTTCTTCGCGTACTCCAGCACCACCTGCGCCTGCCGGTCCGGGCTGACGTCGTCCACCACGTAAACTTTGTCTATCAGCGCCGGCACGCCCTCCAGGGTATGGAGTATGAGTTTTTCCTCGTTGTAGGCCGGTATGACCAGAGATATTTTTTTGTCGCGGTACATGTATTTCCCCTATAGAAGTCTATATAATAACCTCTTTTGCCCCGCCTAGGCAAATAGCCCTGTAATATTATTATCAAGATAATGATAAAATAGAATCTGCAAAGCATGACCCCTAAACCTGAACTTAAATTCGCGCTGGTAGGCTGCGGGCGCATAGCCAAAAGGCACTCGGAACTGCTGGGCAACCGGCAGATAGCCGGGGCGGCCCTCGCGGCCGTCTGCGACGTAGTGCCGCAGCGGGCCCGGGCCATGGGTGAAAAGTTCGGCGTGCCTTTCTACACGGACATGCGCGAGATGATGGAGAAAACTCCGGTGGACGCGGTCTCGGTGCTGACCGAGAGCGGCAACCACGCCCGCCACGTGGTCCCGCTGGCCGCGTACGGCAAGCACATCGTGGTGGAAAAACCCATGGCGCTGACCCTGGACGACGCGGACGCCATGATAAAGGCCTGCGGCGACGCGGGCGTAAAACTTTTTGTGGTCAAGCAGAACCGCTTTAACCTGCCGGTGGTAAAATTGCGGGAGGCCCTGGAGGCGGGGCGCTTCGGCAAGCTGGTGCTGGGCACCGTGCGCGTGCGCTGGTGCCGGGAGCAGGCCTATTACGACCAGGACAAGTGGCGCGGTACCTGGGCGCTGGACGGCGGCGTGCTGGCCAACCAGGCCAGCCACCACGTGGACCTGCTGGAGTGGATGATGGGAGAGGTGGAAGGCGTGTACGCCATGTCCGCCACGGCCCTGGTAAAGATCGAGACCGAGGACACCGCCGTAGTGACGCTGCGCTTCCGCAACGGGGCGCTGGGCGTCATAGAGGCCACTACGGCCGCGCGCCCCAGGGACCTGGAAGGGTCCATCTCTATTTTAGGCGAGACCGGCACCGTGGAGATCGGCGGCTTCGCCGTCAACCAGCTGAAGACCTGGAATTTCCGCAGGCCCGAGCCGGGCGACGCCGAGGTGACGGCCAAGTATTCCGTGAACCCGCCCGACGTGTACGGCTTCGGCCATAAGGCCTATTACGAGCACGTGGTGGACTGCATAAACAACGACAGCCGGCAGCTGGTGGACGGCATAGAAGGCCGCAAAAGCCTGGAGTTGATAGCCGGCATCTACGAATCCATAGAGACCAAGCGCGAGGTCAGCCTGCGCTCGCGCCCGAAGAAAACCCGCCTTGGAGGCCCCTGAGATGGCTAAACCCGAGATCAAGCTGGCCGGCATAGCGGACGTTAAATTCGGTGAGGGCGTCAAAGTGATCGGCCCCTGCAACCTGTACGGCTGCTCCATAGGCGACGACACCTTTATCGGGCCTTTCGTGGAGATACAGAAGTCCGCAGCCGTCGGCAAACGCTGCAAGGTGCAGTCCCACGCTTTCATCTGCGAGCTGGTCACCATCGGCGACGACTGCTTTATAGGCCACGGCGTGATGTTCATAAACGACACCTTCGCCTCCGGCGGCCCCGCCGGCGGCCGCAAAGAGTTCTGGAAAGCCACCGTCATAGGGGACAAGGTTTCCATAGGTTCCAACGCCACCATCCTGCCGGTCAGCGTGGCCGCGGGCACGGTCATCGGCGCGGGCGCGGTGGTCACGAAAGACATTACGAAGCCGGGGGTCTACGCCGGTAACCCGGCCCGGCTCATAAAGGAACTGCCTAAATGAGTTCAAAACAGGTTAAAGTCCCGTTCGCCGACCTGCACGCCCAGTACCTCACCATAAAAAAAGAAACGGACGCCGCCATCGCCGAGGTCATAAGGACTTCGGCTTTCATCCGCGGCCCGTACGTGGACGCTTTCGAGCGCGAGTTCGCCGCGCTTATCGGGGCGCCGCACTGCGTGTCGTGCGGCAACGGCACCGACGCGCTGTATATCGCCATGCGGGCGCTGGGCGTAAAGCCCGGGGACGAGGTCATCACATCGGCCCATTCCTGGATAGCCACCAGCGAGACCGTAACGCAGGCAGGCGGCAGCGTGGTTTTCTGCGACACCGACGAGGATACCTTTACTATAGACCCCGCCGGCATAGAGGCTAAAATAACGCCCCGCACCGTGGGCATCATCCCCGTGCACCTGTACGGGCAGGCGGCGGACATGGGCGCCATTATGGCCCTGGCCGCCAAACACCGCCTTTGGGTGCTGGAGGATTGCGCGCAGGCCCACCTGGCCCGCTGCGGCGGCAGGACGGTCGGAACTTTCGGCAGCGCGGCCGCTTTCTCTTTCTACCCCGGCAAGAACCTGGGCGCCATGGGCGACGCCGGCGCGATCCTGACCTCCGACGGGGTGCTGGCCGAGCGCATGGCCATGCTGGCCCGGCACGGCGGGCTCGTGAAAGGCGACCACCGCATAGAGGGCGTCAACAGCCGCCTGGACGGCCTGCAGGCGGCCGTGCTGTCGGTTAAAATGAAAAGTCTGGCGGCCTGGACCGCGGCGCGGCGGCGCCTGGCCGGCGTCTACGACAGGGAACTGGCCGGCATAGAGGGGCTGGATATTCCGATAACAGCGGGCGGGCACGAGCACGTCTACCATCTTTACGTGGTGCGGCACGCGCGCCGCGACGAGTTGAAAAAATTCCTGGCCGAGCGGGGCATAGAGACGGTCATCAATTACCCCGTCGCGCTGCCTTTCCTGCCCGCCTACGCCCGCCTGGGCGCGCGGCCGGAGGAGTTCCCTAACGCGTACCGCCATCAATCCACGGTGCTTTCGCTGCCTATTTATCCGGAGATGACAGCGGCCCAGCAGGCCGCCGTGATCGACGCCGTTAAGACCTTCTGCGGCGCCTGACGCCGCCCCGATTGACAGATATCATGGGACTTTGGGCCCCCTTAATAAGGGGCCTAAAGCCGCTTCTGCGCCCGCCCCGCAGTTGATAAGATTAGTAATAAGGTTTTATATCGACCGAGGAGAAAATAAAGAATGAAAATAATAGCTACCGTAGTAACGCTGCTCTCGCTGAGCCAGTTCGCCGCGGCCGGCGTCAACTTCGACCAGGCCATAGACGTGCAGGGCGCGATAAAGTCCGCCAAGTCCGCCGATGTGTCCGTCCCCGAGGCCAAGTTCGGCATTCCCGTGTTCTCCACCAGGGACTGCAAGAAAATAACTTTCACCGAGACCAGCCCGCTGGCTTCACCCGAAGTGAAGCTGGAAAGCCGCGAGGAATACCAGGACTGCCAGAATTTCGGCTACCCGGTAGGCCAGATCTGCACGCCCCGCTTCGAGTACTACCGCGAGAACGCGCAGATAGTGATCACCGAGCCGCGCCTGCTCGTTCCCGGCCAGACCGAGACTTTCGAAGTCTGCCTCTGGGGCCCGTTCCTCAACCTGAAGCAGGTCACCCCGGCTTACAAGTACACGGTAAACCGCGTGCTCAACGTGTTCCGCCTCACCCCGCAGGCCGTGCCCGCCGCGAAGGCCGCCGCCGCGCAGGAGTTCTGCCGGCTGGTGATGGACGGCAATTTCTGCGTCTACCAGTGCAAGGACGGCAGCTATATCTCCAAGCCCAATCCTTTCCCGGCCATCCCGGCCCCCAATCCCTGGGTAGGCCCGATAGTCACCCCCTGCAGGCCCACGGTGCCGTTCACCCCGCTTATCACCATCCAGGACTAAAAGCGGCGCTTAAACAGAAAGAGGGCCGGCTTAACAGCCGGCCCTCTTTTTTATATCGCGACCGCGCTTACAGGTATTCGGCCTGCCACAGGAAAAGCGAGACCAGGCAGGTGAGCTTGCGGCTGTTGTCGCTGCGGCCTTCCAGGTGGTCCTTCAGCAGTTTTTCCGCGTAGCCGTAATCGCAGAAGTCGGGGTTCTTCGCCCGGGCGGCGTTTATGGCGTCCAGCGTGAACTCCTTCAGCTCGCCTTTCAGCCATTGCGCCGTGGGCATATTGAAGCCCTTCTTGGGCATGTTCAGGATTTCCTCCGGCAGGTACTGCCGCAGGGCCCGGCGTATGATGTGCTTGGTGGTAAAGCCCTTTATCTTCAGGTTCAGGGGGATCTCCTCGGAGAGCTCCAGCATCTCGTTGTCCAGGAAAGGCACGCGCGCCTCCTGCGAGTTGAACATGGTCACCAGGTCGGTGGAATGCAGCGAGCAGTAGGGCAGGAAGACGTTGAGGTCCAGGTAAAGCAGGCGGTCCAGCAGGCGGGCCGAGGCCACGTCCGGCAAATGCTGCGCGAAAACCTCGAAGGGGTCCGCGTGCTTCAGGCCGGGCAGCAGGGCCTTGATGTCCTCGGGGGTGAGGATCTCCTTGTATTTGAGGTGGGCCACTTCCGGCTTGAAGGCCGCGCCGCGCGTGAAGGATTTTATCTTGAAGTCCAGGCTGAGGCGGCGGGTGGAGACCGGCATGCGGTCCGCGGCCGCCCGGATGGCCGCTTTCACCGGCCCGGGCAGGTACTGGTAGATGCGGCCGATCTTGGCCGCGGTGAGCGTGGGATACCCGGCGAACAGTTCGTCGCCGCCGGCGCCCGTCAGCGCCACGGTTATGTCCTTGCGGGACTGGGCCGACACGTGCCCCATGGCCAGATAGGTCCAGTCGCCGTGGGGCTCGGCGAAGCCGCTGACCGCGCGCGGCAGCTGCTCCATGATGTCTCGGGGGCCGATCAGGCAGTCGGAGTGGTCGGTATTATACTTCTGCGCCACCAGCCGGGCCTCGGCCAGCTCGTTAAAGGTGCCGCCGTTCTCGTAGCCCACCGTGTAGGTTTTGGGCCGCACGCCCAGCTTGGCCATCATCGCCACGATGGCGGTGGAATCCAGGCCGCTGGAAAGAAAAACGCCCAGCGGCACGTCGCTGACCAGCTGCCGCTTCACGGAATTCAGGAGCGCGGTCTCGATGCGCGCGGCGGCGTCGGCCTCGGTCATTTTCTGGGGGCGGAAGCGGTAATGCCAGTACTGGCGGACCTCGGCTTTTTTGCCCGAGACCTTTATGCAGTGGCCCTGCGGCAGGCGGCGGATGTGCTTGAAGATGGAGCGGGGGGAAGCGATGTAATAGAAAGAAAGGTAGTTCACCAGCGCCTGGGTATCCAGGTCGCGCGGCATCCCGTTGAAGGCCAGCAGGGATTTAATCTCCGAGGCGAAATACAGAGAGCCGCCCAGGTCCGCGTAGAACAGGGGCTTGATCCCGGCGCGGTCCCGGGCGACGAACAGTTCCTCTTTCCGGGCGTCCCACACCGCGAAAGCGAACATGCCGTTGAGCTTCTCAACGCATTTCTCACCCAGCTCCTCGTACAGGTGCACCAGCACTTCGGTGTCGGAGTTGGTGGTGAAGCGGTGCCGGGCTTCCAGGTTGCGCCGGAGTTCCCGGTAGTTGTAGATCTCGCCGTTGAGCACGACGGCGATAGTTTTGTCCTCGTTGAAGACCGGCTGGTGGCCGCCCTCCAGGTCTATGATCTTCAGGCGGCGCATGGCCAGGCCGCAATGCCTGTCCGCGATGACGCCTTCGTCGTCGGGGCCGCGGTGCAGCATCTCGAAAAGCGGCCGCTTCAGCTCCGACTCGCGCACCGGGGCTTTTGAGCTATAGTTTATTTTGCCGAGTATTCCGCACATAGGTCAGCGTCCTTTCTCCGGGTCTTGGACCCGCTGGTAAATAGAGATCTTGTTCGGGGTGTAGAGCATCTCCGGGATCTTCTCCGCCGGGCCCAGGCCCGGGGGCGTGAAACGGGCCTCAAAACTTTTTATCTCCGTGTAGCCGTATTTAGCCGCCGCGGCGGAGAAGCCGCGTTCCGGCAGCAGCTGCGCTTCCAGGTCGCTCATTATCACGTAGTCCGGCCGCAGTTCCGCCAGTCTGTCGTAGCCGAGATCCGAAGCGGGATCCCCGGCGGGCAGGGTGACATATTTATAGTCCGGCAGCCCGGGGTGGCCGGGATGGCGGTATTTCCGGTCTATCAGGCCGGGCGTGAACCAGGAGGGCTCGCGCAGCAGCCCGATCGAGGCGCCGGGCTTTATGTTGCCGGTCATCCATTCGGAGGCGGCGTCCCTGATGTCGGGCGCGGCCAGCAGCCGGAAATAGGCGCCGTAAAAAAAGAAGGCGTGAACGGCCACCGCGGCCAGCGCGGCGCGCCCGGCCCAGGGCGCGCGCCGCCAGGCCCGCGACAGCGCGGCGGCGGCCAGTACGGCCATGAACGGCAGCGCCGGCAGGATGCGGCTGGGGATGGCGAAGGGGCCGGCGCGGTAAAAAAAGACGAATAGCAGGGCGATCCACGCCAGCAGCAGGAGGTCATCCTTGCCGCGCCTGACCAGGGCCGCGCCCAGGCCGAGCAGGCAGAGCAGGAACAGCGGCAGGCCCAGCGCCTGGTTCATCGACCCGGCCAGGAAAGCGGCGTTCTTGAAAAAGGAGAGCCCCTCGCCCGCGGAAGCCACGTTGTTGAGCGCCTGCATGCCTTTCATGAAGTTGGGAAAATCCAGGAAGGTGTACGGCGCGCCGATAAAAAAGAACAGCCCGAGGGCGGCCAGGGCCAGCCAGAGCTTTTTGGCGCTTTTATCCGGGCCGGTCCCCAGGAAATGGGCCAGCGGCAGCAGCAGGGCCAGGGGCGCCGCCGAAAGCCTGGTGGCGGCCGCCAGGCCGGTGGCGAGGCCGGCCAGGAAGTAATCGCGGGCCCGGCCTTCGTCCAGGATCTTTTTCATGAAAATGAAAGCGAGGACTATCCAGAAAGCCCCGGGCACGTTCATGATGATATAGCGGGAGCTTACCACGTGGGCCGGCATCAGGGCCGTAAAGAAAGCCGCCAGCAGCCCGGCGCCGGGGCCGAACATCTTTTTCGCCAGCACGAAGACAGCGCCCACCGTCAGCAGCCCGTAGAACACAGAAAGCAGCCTGCCCGCCAGGAACAGCTTGGCCATCTCGCCGATATTCGAATAATAAAAATCCTTGTCCGGGGTCAGCGTGGTGTATTTTACGAGCGAGAGCGCTTTTAGCACGGCGCCGTAGGTGTAAATGTTGAACGTGCCCTCTGAGAGGGCGCAGGGATGCTTGTCGCTGACCGGGTTGAAATCCAGCTTGGACGGGTTCATTCCCTGCAGCGCGGTCAGCGCCGTGGATTCGTCGCAGTTGTAGGTGGCGGTGTGGAAGCGGCCGGGCAGGCTCCAGGTTACCCAGGAGAGGCGCAGGATGGCGGCGCATAGCAGGATAAGGACCAGCGCCAGTTTTTCTTTTGAAACGGAGATAGACATAGTTAAAGGAACCGCCGCCGGCGTCAGTCCGGCGTCGAAGGCAGCAGTATGCCGGCCCCGGCGCGCGCTTTCTTCCACAGTTCCGTCAGGGACCTGGTCTTGGCCAGGCTGCGCAGGATGTATTTCGCCCGCCAGTAGAACTTCCGGTGCGCGAAGTTGAGCAGGCGCAGCAGTTCGTCCTCCGGCAGCTCCTTGGTCCAGTACGGGGGGGAAAAGCCTGGGGCGGGGTTGGCCGCGAATTCCTTCCAGTAGTCGGTCTTGAAAAAGCCCTGCCTGAGGCCGGCGCTGTAGAGCCCGGTGGCCGGGAACGGGGTGGTGATGGAGAACTGGGCGTAGTCGGGGTCCAGCTCCACGGCGAAATCCACTGTCTTTAAGATCTGCTCTTTGGTCTCGCCGGGCGAGCCGATCATAAAGTAGGCCAGCGTCTCCATCCCGATGGAGCGGGTGAATTTGAAAGTCTCCCGGATCCTGGCCAGCTGGATCTTCTTGCCCAGCGTGGCCAGCACTTCCTCCGTGCCCGCCTCCACGCCTATGTGCAGGCGCATGCAGCCGGCTTTGGCCATGGCCTGGATGAGCTCCGGGTCCAGCGTATTGATGTGCGCCCTGGCGTCCCAGGCTATGGTCAGGCCGCGGCGGCGCAGTTCGGCGCAGACCGCCAGCACCCGCGCCCTGTCCACCGTAAACGTGTCGTCTATCAGGAAGATCTCTTCATAACCGTCCCTGGCGCAGGCCGCCATTTCGTCAACTACGCTGGCGGCGGACCTGGCCCTGAAGCGGCAGCCGGTGTGCCGGTAGCAGAAGGAGCAGTTGAAGGGGCAGCCCCGGCTGGTGAACATGGTGGTGATCAGTTTGCCCGGGCTGAGCAGCGAGGCGTATTTCGCGCGCGGGATGGCGTTCCTGTCAGGGGCGGGCAGGGAGTCCAGGTCCTCTATGGGGGCGTCCGGCGGGTTGATGACCGGGGCGCCGTCCTTCTTGTAGGCCAGCCCGGGGAAATCGAAACTCCCGCCGCGCTCTACGGCCTCCGCCAGTTTCGCGAAGGGGCGTTCGCCTTCGCCCAGCACCAGGAAGTCTACGTCGGGCAGCGCCAGGGTTTCGGCGGGATAGATGTCGCAATGCGCGCCGCCCAGCACCACCAGGATATCGCGGCTGACCTGCTTGGCCGCCCTGGCGACCAGCAAGGCGTCTATGATGGTGAAAGTGGTGGCGGTCACGCCGACTATACGGGGCGCGGCCGCGCGGATCCTTTCGGAGATCGCCGCCTCGCCCAGCCTTTCCGCTTCGCAGTCCAGGATCTCCACGCGGTGCTTTTTATCCACCAGGGAGGCCGCGTACATCAGGCCCAGCGGGGGCAGTACGCCGGATTCCGACTCCACGCTCTTGGGCAGGTGGGTGCGCAGCATGTGCCCGGTGGGCGGCTGGACCAGGAGGATGTTCATGCTTTAGGTCCGAAGTTCTTTTTAAGGGCGGCCAGTTCGTTGTTCAGGATGGCCAGGGACTGGTTGAGGTCCTTGGCGTGTTTGCGCAGGGTGGAGATCTCCACCGAGAAATGGACCAGCAGGATGAGGACGAAGATAAGCCCGAAGAAGAAAAGGACGGAGGCGGGGTATTTGGCCCCGATGAGTTCCGTAAGGCGGGTCAGCAGGCCTTCCCAGAGGGAGATCACGATGAAGATCAGCCCGACGACAAACCAGAGGATGGAGTAGATCTCCTTCATCTTGTTCTTCCTGAGCAGGTTCAGGACCAGCAGCAGGAACAGCGCGCTGGTGCCGATGGTCACGATTTGATGCTTCAGTATCATTAAAGCCTCCCGCTCGCTCAGGTCCCGCTGAAGCGCTTGCGCAGCAGCACGGAGAGTACCGACACCAGCGTTTTAAAACAATAGACAACGGATTTCTGGAAATTTATAGAGGACCGGCCGCTGGCCCTGGGCCGCATGTGCAGCGGGATCTCTTTCAGCTTGTAGCCGGACAGCCCCAGCAGCAGGATGGTCTCCACGTCGGGAAAATCCTCGGGGTATTCCACGGAGAGGAAGCTGACGGTCCTGGCGTTGGCGGCCCTGAAGCCGGAGGTCACGTCTGTTATCTTTTCTCCCAGGATGGCCGAGGTCAGCAGCGAGAACAGCTTGGTCCCGATGAACCGCGGGTACTGGAGCTTGTAGCCCATGGGCACAAGGTACCGCGAGCCCGTCACCAGATCCGCCTCGCCGGCGAGGAGGGGGGCGATGAGCTGCGGGATCTGCCCGGCGGGATGCTGGCCGTCGCCGTCCACCTGGATGGCGATGTCGTAGCCGCGCGCGGCCGCGTACTTGTACCCGGTCTGCACCGCGCCGCCGATGCCCAGGTTAAAGATGGTGCTAATATAAGGAACGCCTCGCCCGGCGCAAACGGCCGTGGTCGCGTCGGTGGAGCAGTCGTTGACCACGAGGATGTCGCAGAAAGGGACTTCTTTTTTTATTTCGTCTATCACGCCGCCCAGGTTCTTGGCTTCGTTATAGGCCGGGATAATGAGAAGGACTTTGGGCTCAGGCATAGTACCCCAGGGTAAGTTTGCTGCCTGTCAGGCGGAAGCCTGCGGCCGCATAGAAATTGGCGGCCTGCGGATTGGAAAGGGAAGTCGCGACGGAAACTCTTTTAAGGCCGCGGCCGGCGAACCAGGCGAATGCCCCGGCCACCAGCTCTTTGCCGAAGGCTTTGCCCTGGAACTTCCGGCTGACGGCCAGCAGGTCGATGTTGCCGCGCCGCTCTTTTTTAAACTCCTGGCAGACGATCAGGCCGGCCACCCGGCCCTTCACCCGTTTGACCAGCGCCAGGTCGCCCCTTTGGCCGCTGCAGCAGTTCCTGGCCCATTCCAGCACGGCTTTGTCGGCCGATTTTTTAGGCAGGCAAGGGTCGTCCTGGAAGCGGAACCTGGAATAGGTCAGGATGTCCTTCATTACCTCGAGGACCTCCCGCTCGTCCTCCGCCCGGCAGGGTTCCACCCCGCGCGGCAAGCCGGGAGCTTTGCCCACGGCTTTTTCAAATTCAAGCAGGGAATTTACCAGGTGAAAGCCCGCTGCCTGGAAAACAAGGGCGCCGGCCGTGTCGCGCGCCGGCAGCCTGGCCACGGCATAGCAGCTCCGCCGGCCGAAACGCCTGACGAAAGCTGCCAGCAGGCCGCCGTAAAGGGCGCCGTTCCCCTCCAGGCCGCAGATGCGGTAGGCGTCCAGGCCCAGCATCTCGCTGTCCCAGGGCTCGCGCCTGTAGGTCAGCCTGGCCGTGCCGTTCCTGCCGCGTTTGGTTATGAATTGGTCCATGCCGTTCTGCTTTACCTGCGGTTCCCGGCGATAATGGCTTTTACCGCGGCCGCCACCCTGGCCGCGTCGCTTTTTTTCATCCTGGAATACAGCGGCAGCGAAACCGTGCGGCTGTAGACGTATTCGCAGTTGGGATAATCTTTGGCTTTCAGGCCGTAGGCTTTCCTGTAGAAAGAGTGGCGGTGGAACGGGATGAAGTGGACGCTGCAGCCGATGCCGGCCTGCTTCATCTTTTCTATGAATTCGTCGCGGCCTATCTTAAGCTTTTCCAGGCCCAGCAGGACGGGGTAGAGGTGCCAGCTGGGCTCGGCCCAGGGTTTCACCGTGGGCAGGGTCAGCTCGGGGCAGCCGGCGAAAGCGGCGTTGTAGAAAGCCACGTGTTTTTTGCAGGCGGCGGCCATCGCCGGCAGTTTCTTCAGCTGGGGTACGCCCATCGCGGCCTGGATATCTGCCATATTGTATTTGAAGCCCGGGAAGACCACGTCGTATTTCCAGGACCCCTGGCGGCTGTAGCGCTTCCAGGCGTCCTTGTTGATGCCGTGCAGCAGGTAGACCCGCATCTTTTCGGCGGCCGCGGCGCTGCGCGTGGTGATCATGCCGCCTTCGCCGGTGGTGATGTTCTTGGTGGCGTAAAAACTGAAGCAGCCCGCGTCGCCCAGCGTGCCCACTTTCCGGCCGCGGTAGCGCGCGCCCAGGGCGTGGGCCGCGTCCTCCACCACGAACAGCCTGCGCCGGCGGGCGACGGCGTTTATGGCGTCCATGTCGCAGGGGTGGCCGCCGAAATGGACCACCAGGATGCCTTTGGTCCGGCGCGTGATCTTTTCCTCCAGGCGGGCCGGGTCGATATTGTAGGTCTCCCGGTCTATATCTACGAACACCGGTTTGGCGCCGCAGTGGATGATGGCGTTGGCGGTGGCGGCGAACGTATACGGCGTGGTGAGGACCTCGTCGCCGGGCTTCACGCCCAGCGCCACCAGGCTGAGGTGTAAAGCCGCGGTGCAGGAGGAGACGGCGATGGCGTGCCTGGCGCCGCTGTGCGCCCGGAAGGCCTCCTCGAAATCTTTGACCCTGGGGCCCATGGTCAGCCAGCCCGAGTCCAGGCAGTTCATCACTTCTTTCTTTTCCTCCCTGCCGATCTCGGGCAGGTGGAAAGGCAGGAATTTTTTAGTCATGGTCATAGCCGCACCAGCTTGTCCAGCAGCGCTCTCGTTTTGGCGTCGTCGTAGTTCCGGGCGCAGGCGATGAGCCCGGCCAATGCTTTTTTAAACTCCGGCCGCACCGGGGTCCTGCTCTGGTCGATTATCATCATGAAGGGGTGCGGCGAAGCCCGCAGCTCCTCGCGCCGCGCGTCGTAAAGTTCCTCGTGCAGCTTTTCCCCGGGCCGCAGGCCGGTATATTTTATCCTGACGTCCGCGCCGGGGACCAGGCCGCGCAGCCTGATGAGGTCCCGCGCCAGGTCCAAAACCTTTACCGGCTCGCCCATGTCCAGCACGAAGATCTCCCCGCCGCGGCTGATGGCCACGGTGTTGAGGATCAGCAGGCAGGCTTCGTCGATGGACATGAAATACCTGGTGACGTCCGGGTGGGTGAGGGTAAGCGGGCCGCCCGCCTCGAGCTGCCGCTCGAAGACCTCCACCACGCTGCCGCTGCTGCGGACCACGTTGCCGAACCTGACCGAGAGGAGTTTGACCGGGGAGCGGCGCTGCGCCGCGCTGATGTACATCTCGCCGGCTTTCTTGGTCTTGCCCAGCACGCTGGTCGGCTTTACGGCTTTGTCGGTGGAAATAAAGATCAGTTCTTTGGCGCCGTGACGGCCGGCGCAGTCGATAAGGTTCACGGTGCTTTCCACGTTGTTCAGCACCGCCTCGCTGACGTTGCGCTCCAGGATGGGCACGTGCTTGTAGGCTGCCGCGTGGAAGACGATGTCGGGCCTGTACTTTTTAAAGATGTGGGAGACTTTGGCCTTGTCCCTGATGTCGGACAGGGAAAAGACCACGTTGCGCCGGTCCTTGATCCGGAACTTCAGCCAGTGCAGGCTGTTCTCCGAGTTGTCCAGCAGCACCAGTTTGCCGGGCTTGAGCAGCGCCAGCTGTTCGCTGAGCATGGAGCCGATGGAGCCGCCGGCCCCGGTCACCAGCACGCGCTTGTTCCTGAGATTCTTGCGGATCTCGGCGAAGCGGATCTTTACGGGTTTCCTGCGCAGGATGTCTTCGATGCGCAGCCTGCGGGTGGGCTCTATGCGCGCCCGGCTGTCCAGGACCTCGAAGTAGCCCGGGACGATCCTGACCGGCAGGTCCGTCTTTCTGCAGGCGGCCAGGATCGTTTTTACCTGGGCGCCCGTGGCTGACGGGATGGAGATGAGGATCAGGTCGGCCCGCGCGCGCCCGGCCACTTTTGCCAGGTCGGCGGCGGCGCCCAAAACCTTGAGTTTCCTGTAGGAGGTGCCGCGCTTGGCGGGGGAGTCGTCTATAAAGCCTATGGGGGAGTAGTTGAGCTCGCCGTGGCGCAGCATCTCGTCCGCGGTGAGCCGGCCGGCCGTGCCCGCCCCTACGATCAGGACGCGTTTTTTCTTTTTAATGCCAGCCAGTTTTATCTTCATAAACCCCCGCCGCGGCCCGCGGCGAAACCAGGTGCGCCGGGCAATAAGAGCGAGGGGCCCCGGCCAGGGAGCCCCTTGCCCGTGGACAGCCCGTTCTAGTGCACGGCCGCTTTAAGCGACTCTTTGACCGCGTCGGTCACCGTTTTGATCTGCTGGTCGGAGAGCTCCGGGTACATCGGCAGCGAGAACACGGTGTCCATCACCGCGTCGCAGACGGGCAGGTCGCCCCGCTTGCCGCCCAGGTGCGCGTAGGCTTCCTGCAGGTGCAGCGCTATCGGGTAGTAGATCTGGTTGGCGATCTGCTGCTCGGTCAGGTGCTTCTGCGCGGCGTCGCGCTTGGCCTTGCTGTCGAAGCGCAGGGTGTAGTAGTTGAACGAGTGGCGCGCGTTGGCGGGCACCACGGGGGTGACGCAGAGGCCCTTGAGGGCTTCGGCGTACTTGCCGGCCACGGCGTTGCGCATCTCGGTCCACTTTTCCACGTGCTTCAGGCGCACGGAGAGCACCGCGGCCTGCACGGTGTCCAGGCGGCTGTTGAAGCCCTCCATCTCGTGGTGGTAGCGCACCTTGCTGCCGTGGTTCCTGAGCTGCTTGAGCGTCTCGTAGATCTTGTCGTCGTTGGTGGTCACTGCGCCGCCGTCGCCGAAGGCGCCGAGGTTCTTGGCCGGGAAGAAGCTGAAGGTGCCGCAGTGGCCCATCGAGCCGCAGTACTTCCAGTCCTTGCCGCCCAGCTTGTACTTGCCGGTGAAGGCCTGCGCGGTGTCTTCCACCACGATCAGGTTATGCTTCTTCGCGATGGCCATCAGGGAGTCCATGTCGCAGGGCAGGCCGTACAGGTGCACCGGCACTATGGCGCGGGTTTTGGGGGTGATCTTCTTTTCCACCGACTTGGGGTCGAGGTTGAAGGTGACCGGGTCGATGTCGGCGAACACCGGGACGGCGCCGACCTGGCTGATGGTCTCGGTGGTGGCGATGAAGGTGAAAGGCGAGGTGATGACCTCGTCCCCGGCCTTAATGCCGCTGGCAATGAAGGCCATGCGCAGGGCGTCGGTGCCGTTGGCCACGCCTACGGCGTACTTGGTCCCGTTATGGGCGGCGAACTCTTTCTCGAATTTCGAGACTTCCTCGCCCAGTATGAAATTGGCTTTGTTGAAAACTGCTTTTACGGCCGTTTCTATCTCGTCCTTGATGGGGGGATAGCCTGCCAGCATGTCTACCATTGGTACTTTCATGAGTTCCTCCGTATATGACCTATTAATATTTATTATATAAAAGGAAGGCCTTGGAAAGCCACGCAAAGAGGCGGCCTTTTTGCCCGCGGGGTAACTCTTTGTTATAATTCATGATAATGAAGACCACTATAGTCATCCCTTCTTATAACGAGATGCGCACCCTGCCGGCCGTCCTGAAGGCCCTGGCCGGCGTGGCGCTGGAAAAAGAGGTGATAGTGGTGGACGACGGGTCCAGGGACGGCACCCGCGAATGGCTGGATAAGGTCATAGCAGCCGGGGAATTCCCCTATGAACTGCGGGTCATAAAGCACGATAAGAACAAAGGCAAGGGCGGCGCGCTGATAACCGGTTTCAACGCCGCGACGGGCGGCGTGGTGATAGTGCAGGACGCCGACCTGGAGTACGACCCCGGCGATATCCCGGCCATAGTGAAGCCGATCCGGGAGGGCCGCGCGGACGCCGTGTTCGGCTCGCGGATGATCTCCGGGAAAGCGGAGACCTACAGCCAGCTGTACCTGGCCGGCAATAAATTTCTCACCTTCCTGGTGGACCTGCTGTTCGGCGCGAAAATGACCGATTCCTACACGTGCTACAAGGCTTTCAGCGCCCCGCTGCTGAAAAAGATGAATTTGGTCTCCACCGGCTTCGAGATAGAGGCGGAGCTCTCCTGCAAGACCGCCTTCCTCGGGCTGCGCTTCGAGGAGCTGCCGATCACTTACGCCTCCCGGTCCAGGCAGGACGGCAAAAAGATAAACTACAAGGACGCCGTGAAGGGCGTGCTTAAGATCCTTCAGCTGCGCCTGGCGCTCAGGCGCGCGGATTTTAAAGAATGAAGGCCCTCATCATAGGGGCCTCGGGGCAGGTGGGCGGCGCGCTGTCGGCGCTTTGCGTGCGGCGCAGGATCGAGGTTTACGGCACCTCGCGGCACGGGCAGGGCTTTCTTTCCCTGGACCTGGAAGATCCCGCCTCCGTAGTTTCAGCTTTCGAAAGAGCCGCTCCCGGGGTCGTGTTCCTGTGTTCGGCCATGACCAACGTGGACGCCTGCGAGCGCTCCGCCGCCCTGGCCGGCCGGGTAAACGCGGAGGGACCGGCGCTGGTGGCCGAACAATGCCGCAAGGCGGGCTCAAAGCTGGTCTATTTTTCCACCGAGTACGTTTTTGACGGCGCCGCCGGGCCTTACGGCGAGGACGACCTTGTGAACCCGGTAAGCGTCTACGGCCGCACCAAGCTGGAAGGGGAGCGGGCGGCGCTGGCGCTGGACGGCGCGCTGGCCGTGCGCACCACCGTGGTTTACAGCCATAATCCGGCTTCCAGGAATTTCATAATGCAGCTGATAAGCAACCACCGCTCGGGCGCCAGGATGCGCGTGCCGTCCGACCAGTTCTCCACGCCCACTTACGCCCCGGAACTGGCGGCCGCGGTGCTGGACCTGGCCGAAAAGGGGGCCTCCGGCGTCTACAACGTGGTCGGGCCCGACTGGCTCAGCCGCTACGAATTCGCGCTGAAGGCCTGCGCCGCTTTCGGGTTCGCCCCGGATTTTATAGAGCCCAGGCTGACCGCGGAGCTGGGCCAGGCGGCCGCCCGCCCGCTGAAAGCCGGGCTTAAAACGGACAAGCTCCTGAAGACGCTGGGGCGCGCCCTGCCGCCGGCCGAGGAAAGCCTGCGCAAGATAGCCGCGGTAATGAAGCAATATGAATGATCTTTTAGGGAATTTCAGGCTTTACCTGCTGGCCTTCGTCCTGCCTCTGCTGATCTCGCTCGGGCTGACGCCGCTGCTGCGCCTGCTGGCGCTGCGCCTGGGGCACCTGGACAAGCCCACGGATATAAAGACCCACAAGACGCCCGTCCCGCTGCTGGGCGGCACGGCCATCTTCGCGGCTTTCGCGGTCTCGCTGGTGGCGATGCGCTTTTACACCTCCTTCCCCACAGGCACGCTGCGGGACCTGCGCGTGATCCTGCTGGGCGGCGGCGTGATGTTCGCGCTGGGCTTCATCGACGACATGCGCAAGCCGCACGGCCTGGGGTTCAAGGTGAAGTTCGCGGTGCAGTTCGCGGTGGCCATCCTGACCGCCCTCTACGGCATCAGGATCCATTTTATACAGCCGGACTACCTGGCCTTCGCGCTGAGCGTCCTGTGGCTGGTGGGCGTCACCAACGCGTTCAATATCATAGACATCATGGACGGTCTTTCCGCCGGGCAGGCCGCCCTGGCCGCCTTCGGCTTCCTGCTGATCTCCTTCCCGTCGGAGTCCATCTACGTCAATTTCGCCTCGGCTTCGCTGGCCGGCGCCGCGGCGGGCTTCCTGCCCTATAACTTCTCTAAGAAATACAAGCTCTTCATGGGCGACTCCGGCAGCCTGCTTTGCGGCTTCGTGCTGGCGGTGGTGGCCATGGGCACCAAATATTCCGACGTGAACCCGCTGGGCGTTTACGCCCCGCTGTTCATCCTGGCCGTGCCCATTTACGACACGCTCTTCGTTTCGGTGATGCGGCTGCGGCGCGGGCATTCCCCTTTCCTGGGCAGCCGCGACCATTTCGCGCTGAGGCTGGAAAAAATAGGCTTTTCGCGCCGGCAGGTGGTGCGCCTGGCCTCGCTGGCCACGCTGGCCCTGGCGCTTTTCGCCTGGCTCATGACGCAGGTCCCCACGGCGTGGGGCGCCCTCATAGCCGTGGTGCTGGCGCTGGAATTCATCCTGGTCAGCGTGGCCATCGCAAAAATCAAAATATAGATCGACCTTCGGCTTGTCGCCAATGCAAGTTCGGGGTCCTGTCGCGCGAACCGCCTTCCCGGTCCAGCCGCTCCACCCATCCCCTGCTAGGCTGGCGAGATGTAAACCTGCCGTTCACCTTACGCGGCTGGCCCGGAAA
>MGTU01000022.1:93747-156959 GCA_001799615.1 Elusimicrobia bacterium GWA2_61_42
GGGGAAGCGCGCGCACGGTGTGCGCGACGCTGTTTTTGACAACCCCTGTGCCCGTGGCAGGACGGGGGGGCCATGCCCTTGTCACCCGACTTCGAGTCTGGCGGTCTTCAGGCAAAGGCGGGGTTAAGTTGTGTAATCGGTTCTGAAGAGGAGGCGCAGGCAGTTGGCGGTTTCGCGGGCGGCGGCCATTTTGGACGCGCCGGCGCGCCGGCCGCTCATGGTGACCGGGATCTCGCAGACCTTCCAGCCTTTCTTGAGGAATTTTATCAGCAGTTCGGCGTCCAGCGCGAAACCCTCCGTCTCGAAGCGGAGGGTTTTCAGCTTGTCGGCGCGGTAAAGCTTGAAGATCTGGGTGTAGGAAGTGACCCTGGGGGCGAAACGCAGGCGCAGCAGGGTGTTGGCGGCGGCGGTGAGCAGGCGGCGGCGCAGCGGCAGGCCTTCGAAGCGGCCGAGGAACGGGGAGCCGCAGACGCAATCCGCCTTGGCACTCTTGATCTCGGCCAGCAGGGCGGCGGCGTCGGCGGGGTTGAAGGAAAGGTCCGCTTCCATGAACAGGATGTAGCGGCCGCGGGCGGCGGCCACGGCCCTTTCCAGGGAAGCCCTGAACGTATGGCGGCCGCCGGCCAGGGCCGTGACGCCCGGGTACCGGCCCGAGAGCCGCCAGAGCAGGTCTACGGTGCCGTCGGCGCTGCCGCCGTCGGAGAAAATAAGCTCGAAGGAGGGCAGGGCCGCGGCCAGGGGTTCCAGCAGCGTGGCGGCGTAGCCCGCGGCGTTGCGGGCCTCGTCCAGGCAGGGGATTATCACTGAGACTTCGGGGTTTTCTTCCACCCCGATATTGTAGGAAATTAATCCCCGGGCCTGCCGGCTACTCCGCCGTAATTACGAACGCGGGCGGGTTGTCCATGGTCCGCTTGACCAGGCACTGCTCCGCCGCTTTGATCACCGCGTCCTTGTATTTTATGGGGAAGCCCGCCGGCAGGGTAATGCGCATGACGGCCCGGCTCAGCAGGTGTGTGGCCTGGTCTACTTCGAAGGAGACGTTTATCTTCAGCCCTTCGGAGCTGAGGCCCCTCGACTGTATGAAGCCCAGCGCGAAGATGCCGGCGCAGGTGCCCAGCGACGCCAGGAACAGGTCGAAGGGCGTGGGGGCGGACCCCTCGCCGCCGCCGCCGGCCGGCTGGTCGGTGGCTATCTCGAAACCGTGCCAGCTGGCGCTGACTTTTTTTCCGCCGGGAAAGCTTATCTCCATGTCGCTCATGATACGCTCCTTTTTCCGCCTCAAATTTCTTCCGCGTAATTTAGATGCAAAAAGAGCCTGAAAAGTTTCAGGCTCTTTTAAGCGGAATCCCGGGCGCCTCAGTAGGTATGCCGGTTCATCTCCCTGGTGATGCCGGGGATGATGGTGCTCTTGCCGTCGCCGATGGCCTGGATCTTGAGGATCTCGCCGTAAACCTTGCTGAAAGCGTCCACGATGGCGGGATCGAAGGACTTGCCGCTCTCTTCCAGTATGTACTCGCGGGCTTTCTCCGTGTCCCACCTGGGCTTGTACACGCGGGGCATGCAGAGCGCGTCGAACACGTCGGCCACCGAGACGATCCGCGCGTAGATCGGGATCTGCTCGCCTTTGAGGCGCGCCGGGTAGCCGGTGCCGTCGAACTTTTCGTGGTGGGAGGCCGCCACCTTGCAGGCTATCTGCAGCAGCGCGCTTTCGGCGTTGCAGAGGATCTTGGCGCCGTAGACGGTATGCTTCTTCATTTCCTCGAATTCGTCCACGGTCAGCTTGCCGGGCTTGAGCAGGATGGCGTCAGCGATGCCGACCTTGCCGATGTCGTGCAGGGGGCTGGCGTAGCGGATGTTCTCCACCTCGCGCTCGGGCAGGCCCAGGCCCTGCGCTATCAGCCCCGAGTATTCGGTGATGTGGCGCAGGTGGATGGCCGTGTCCTGCTGGTCGCGGTATTCCGCGGTGACGGCCAGGCGGTAAATGGTTTCCAACTGGGATTTGGACAGGCTCTCGTAGAGCTGGGCGTTCTCTATGCCCGAGGCGGCCAGCGAGCTGATCAGCTGCAGGATGCCCTCGTCGTCTACGTTAAAAGCGGCCCCGGCCTTGTTCATGGCCTCGAACACGCCTATGATATGGCCGCCCACGTTCTTCAGCGGCACCGCCAGGATATTGCGGGTGCGGTAGCCGGTAAGGCGGTCGATGTCGTGGGTGAACCGCTGGTCCTGGTAGGCGTCCTGGATGTTGAGGGTCTGGCTGGAGGAGGCCACGTGGCCGGCGATGCCTTTGCCGAAAGGGACCCGGATCTCGGTGTGCTGCATGCCCAGCGCCACCTTGCTCCACAGCTCGTTGGTCTGGCGGTCAAGGATGAAGACGCTGCAGCGGTCGCAGCTGAGGATGGTCTTTACCTGTTCGGCTATAAGCTCGAGCAATTTGGTAAGGTTCGTCTCCTTTGAGACTACCCCGCCAAAATTCACGAGCAGGCGCAGACGGTTTTCCAGTTCTTCGGCCCTGGTCATAGATTTATTTTAGCATTATCCGCCGGCAACTTCGCGCCTTCGGAGGTCAGCGAGTCCAGCAGCACGCTGTAGTGCACGGCTTTGGCCGAGGGGTACGCGGCCTTGAGGCCCGCGTTGATCTGCACCAGGCAGGAGGTGGAACCGACCACCACCGTGTTCGCCTGCACCGAAGCGATATTCCTGAGCTTGCGGTCCAGGACCCGGGCGGAGAGTTCGGGCTGGGTGAAGGCGAAAGCGCCGGCGCCGCCGCAGCACCAGTCGCTTTCCGGCAGCTCCGTGTAGCGTTTGCCGGCCAGCTTGCGCAGCGCGGCGCGCGGTTCCTTCCTGATGCCCTGCCCGTGGGCGGCGCGGCAGGAATCGTGGTAAGTGATGCGGCCGGCGGCTTCCAGCCTGGCGGGCTCGGCGTGGGAAAGACTTTCAGCCGGGATAAGTTCCAGGATATCCCTGACCGCCGCGGCGAAGGCTTTCGCCCTGGGCCGCCAGACCTCGTCGCCGGTGAAAAGCTGCTCGTAGGACTTCATGAAAGCGGCGCAGGAGGCGCAGTCGGCCACCAGGGGGAAGTCCCCGAAAACGGCTTTAAGCTCCTCGTAGCGCAGGATGTTGCGCCGCGCGAATTCGCGGGCGTCCTCGAGGCGCCCGTAGTTGTGCGCCAGCAGCCCGCAGCACTGGTTCTCGATGAAGATGCCTTCGCCGGCGTGGCGCCGCAGGACGCGCACGGTGGCCAGCGCCACCTCCGTGAGGAGGTAGTTGGGGCCGCACGCGGCGAAATACGCCCAGTTCGCGGCGGTCTTGCCCCCGGGGCGCAGCGCGGGGTCGCGCCGGAGGATCTCCGCCGCGAAGCGCAGCGGGACTTTGTTCACCGCGCCCTCGGCGTCGGCCAGCCCGGGCATGCCTATGAAATCGTAAAGGCCCATTTTAGCCGCCAGGCGGGGCAGCCCGGTCATTTTTACCAGGTAGGCCAGCTTCAGCCAGAAGCCGAACAGCGCGGGCGCGTCCAGCAGCGTCTTTACCGCCGCGCGCGCGAAGAAATTGTCGCCGTAGCCGTCCAGGGTGCGCCGGCCTTCCAGCACTATGTCCGGGGTGGGGACCTTGGCGTAGCAGGCGCTGGTGCAGGCGCCGCAGAGCAGGCAGGTGGACAGCGACTCGGCGGCCGCCGCGGAGTCCCTGGCCTTGCCCTCCAGCAGCATGCGCATGAACTGGTTGCGGCCGCGCGCGGAAATGGTCTCGCGGCCGGTCAGCATGTAGGTGGGGCAGGAGGTTTCGCAGTAGCCGCAGCGGTTGCACTGCACCGCCGCGTCGTAAAGGTTCCTCTCGCCCAGGTCCGTGAGCAGGTTGGTGAGATGCCGGCCGGAATTCTCCGGTGCGAAAAGCTCGTTGACCTCGCTGGGCACGTGGGCGGAGGGGGAGGAGATCTCGTCGTACCCCGTCTCCGCGCCGGCCGTTTCCCGGTTCTCTTCTTCGTGTTGTTTGTTGGGGCTCATGGGGTGTTCTCTCCGCGGTACAGCCAGGGGTTAAGCAGGTTGCGTGGGTCCAGGGCTTTTTTAAGGCGCCGGTGGTAGTCGTCCGGCTCGAATGCGTCCCAGGCGGCGGGCTCTTGATAAGCCGCCTGCGCGCGCCTGGCGCCCGCCGATACCGCGAAAGTCGCGCCCAGGATCACGCCGTAGGCGCCCATGGAGCCGCAGAAAAGTTTAACGGCGTCGTACCCGGCCACGTTCTTTACCGTCCTGCCGCCGAGTTCCAGCAGAGTGCCGTCGGCCGTGACGATCTCCAGGCCCAGCAGCAGCTCGCGCAGGTCGGGGAAAACTTTGGCGGCGATCAGGCCGCCCACGCTGCCCTTCAGGTCGGGGAGTTCGAGGTTCAGCCCGGCGTCTTTCAGCTGCCGGCGCAGTTCTTCCAGTTCGAGGCCGGCTTCGGCCCTGACCGTCAGGTTCTCGCGGTCGATGACGGCGCGGCTTGCCAGGGAGCGCAGGTCCAGGGACTTGGCGCCCTGCATTATGCGGTCGGCCTTGAGCCTGGTGCCCAGGCCGGTAACCGCGGTGCGCTCGCCGCTCCGGGCGCGCAGGCGCAGCTCGTCCACCAGGGCGCGGGCCTGCGGGCTCAGGGCGGCCCTGTCCGCCAGGCTTTCCGGGGCGGCTTCGGCGCGCGCGTCGGCGGCCACGGGCAGGATCTTGTCCGGGTTGGCCAGGTCGGCCGGGTCGAAAGCGGCTTTTATGCGCCGGAAGAAATCCAGTTCGTCCCGGCCGTAGAGCCAGTTCATGGCCACGCGTTTTTCCACGCCTATGCCGTGCTCGCCGGAGATGGTGCCGCCCAGCTTTATGCAGGACTTGAGGATCTCGTAGCCGGCTTTCTTCACGCGCTTGACTTCCTGGATGTCGCGCCGGTCGAAGATCATATTGGGGTGCAGGTTGCCGTCCCCGGCGTGGAACAGCAGGCCGGCGGTCAGCTTGTATTTTGAAAGTATCTCGCGGGTTTCTTTAAGGGCTTCCGGCAGGCGCGGGCGCGGCACCACCCCGTCCTCCACCAGTACGTCGGGCGCCAGGCGCGCCATGGCCGGGTAGGCGCCTTTGCGGGCGGCCCAGAGCAGTTCGCGTTCGGCCTCGTCGGCCGCCACTTTGAAGGCGGCGCAGGCGTTGGCGGCGCAGATCTTTTCCACGTCTTCCAAATCCCTTTTTACCTTTACGGCGTCGGCGCCGTCCAGTTCTATGATCAGCACGGCCTCGGTGCCGGCGGGGAAAGGGCTGGTCTTGCCGTTGAGGGCGGCGTCCAGCGACACGCGGTCCATGGCTTCCAGCGCCCTGGGCACTATACCGTCGCCGATCACGCGGGTGACGGCCCGCATGGCGTCGTCCAGAGAGGTAAAGGCCGCGGACGCGGTCTTTATGTGGCGCGGGATGGGCAGGATCTTCAGCCAGGCGTGGGTAACCACTCCCAGCGTGCCTTCGGAGCCTACCATCAGGCTCATCAGGTCGGGTCCCGGATCTTTGTAGGACCAGGTCTTAACGTCCCCTTCAGGGGTGACCACTTCCAGCTTCTCCACGTTGTCGGAGGTGACGCCGTATTTCAGGCAGAGGGGGCCGCCGGCGTTCTCGCCGATATTGCCGCCGATGGTGGAAACTTTCTGGCTGGCCGGGTCCGGCGCGTAGAAAAAGCCGAACGGTTCCAGCGCCCGCTGCAGTTCCAGGTTGACCACGCCGGGCTCCACCAGCGCCAGGCGCGCGCCGGTGTCTATCTGGCGGATCTTTTTCAGGCGCGACAGGTTCAGGATCACGCCGCCCTTAAGGGGAATGGTCCCGCCGGAAAGGTTGGTGCCGGCCAGGCGCGGCAGGAAAGGGATGCCGGCCTTGTAAAGCAGCTTTAACAGCGGCGCCACCTGGGCCGCGGCGGTCACGGTCACTACCGCCTCCGGGCGCGCGCGGGCCATCCCGGCGTCGTAGGAGTACATCAGTATCTCGGCTTCGTCGGTGTGCACGTTCTCAGGGCCGGCTATGGCGCCGAGTTCCGGCAGTATGTCTTTTATCCTGTCGTGTTTGAACATAGTTGTTTGACCGCGGGCGGTTTAACGCCGGCTTTGCCTGCTGGCTTCCGCCTTTACTTTACCGGCTTCAGCTTGGCCGTGAAATGGGGCAGGATGTCGGAGGCTTCCATCACTTCCAGGGCTTTTATCCCTTTTTTATTCTTCGCCATCCAGCCGAAAACCTCTATTACGTAATCTATGTGGCTTTGCGTGTAGACGCGGCGGGGCATGGCGAGGCGCACCAGTTCCATCGGGGCCGCCTGGAAAACGCCGTTCTTGTCGCGCTTGCCGAACATCAGCGTGCCTATCTCCACGCCGCGGATGCCGCCTTCCAGGTACAGCGCGCAGGCCAGCGCCTGCGCCGGGAAACCGGACGGCTGGATGTGCGGCAGGAATTTCTTGGCGTTCACGTAGACGCCGTGGCCGCCGGGCGGGTTGATGATCGGCACCCCGTGCCTGAGCAGGCCCTCGCCCAGGTAAGCCGCGGAACGGATGCGGTACTGCAGGTAATTCTCGTCCAGCACTTCCCGCAGGCCTATGGCGATGGCCTCCAGGTCGCGGCCGGCCAGGCCGCCGTAGGTGCTGAAGCCCTCGGTAAGGATCAGCATCTGCCGGGCCTTGGCGGACCAGTCCTTGTTGTTCATCGCCAGGAAGCCGCCGATATTGACCAGGGCGTCCTTCTTGGAGCTCATCCAGGTCCCGTCGGCCAGCTCGAACATCTCTTCGGCGATCTCGCGCACCGGGCACTGCGCGTAGCCCTTCTCGCGCAGCTTTATGAAATAGGCGTTCTCGGCGAAGCGGGCGCAGTCGAGGAACATGGGGATGCCGTACTTGGTGCAGAGGTTGCGCACGGCCTTGAGGTTCTCCATCGAGACCGGCTGGCCGCCCAGCGAGTTGTTGGTGACGGTCATCACGCACAGCGGGATGTTCTTCGCGCCCTTGGTCTTTATGAATTTCTCCATAGCGGCCACGTCGGCGTTGCCCTTGAACGGGGCGGGCCTGTCGAAGTCCAGCGCCTCTTTGACCGGGAAGTCCATGGCCTGCGCGCCGGAGAACTCCACGTTGGCCCGGGTGGTGTCGAAATGGGAGTTGGAGATGATGGTCTTACCCTTGCCGCCTATCACGCCGAACAGGATCTTCTCGGCAGCGCGGCCCTGGTGCACCGGGATCACCTCGTCGAAGCCGGTCAGCCCTTTGATCTCGGCCTCGAAGTTGTAGTAGCTGCGCGCCCCGGCGTAGGATTCGTCGCCGGTCATGATGCCGCCCCACTGCGCCGCGCTCATGGCGCCGGTGCCGGAATCGGTCAGCAGGTCGATCAGGACTTTTTCCGCCCTGATGTTGAAAAGGTTGTAATGCGCGGCTTTAAGCGCGTCCAGGCGTTCCTCGCGGGTGGTGATGCCCAGCGGTTCCACGCTCTTTATTTTGAAAGGCTCTATTATCGTTTTCCAGGTGTGTTCCATTCTTTTGTCTCCTTACTTTATCAGGACGGTCATCAATATGAAATAGGCCAGCATCAGCGCGGCTCCGAAAGGCAGCGCGGCTTTCGCCCATTCGCCGGATTTTATGCCGAGCTTGGCGGAGCTGACTATGTTGGGGATATTGCCCGGGATAAGCATGCCGCCGGAGACGAGCAGCCCCATCAGGACGAAGGTGATCTGCCGGTCGGTCATCGCCGGGGAGATCTCCGCGGCGGCCAGCGTGGCGTTGTCGAGAATGGCGGACACGGAGTTGGCCCAGTAGAGCGCCCAGGTGGGCAGCTTTACCAGGAAGCGCTCCGCCAGCGGGGTCAGGCCCGCGCCCAGGAAGATCAGGGCCATCACGAAAAGGTAGACCTTGCCGGCGCGCTTCAGGATGTCAGCGCCCGTGTCGTGCCGGTCTTCCTGCAGGCCGCCCCTGTCGGAGCCGGCGGCTTCGGCGCCGCGCGCCGCCAGGGCCGCGCAGAGCAGCACGCCGGGCACCACCCACAGGCCGATCTGCCTGAGCAGGTAAAAGAAGTTCGCGTCGTGGGGGGGGCCTTTGAGCTTGGCCACCACTATGGTGGACAGCGGTTCGCCCAGGGGGGTCAGCGCCGCGCCCAGGCCTATGGCGTAGCAGGCGTAGACCGTCAGCCGTATTTCAAAACGCCGGCTGAGCTTGAGCAGGGTGACGACTTCCGCCAGCATGATGGCCGCGACTATGGCCGTAAAGACGCTTGAGCCCAGGCCCAGGATGGTCACCAGGGTGAAGATGGCGCCGCCGAGCCCCAGTTTCCTGGTCAGGGCGCCGAGCCAGCTTTTCAGGTGCCCGCGCACGGCGCGGAAAAGCCAGCCCACTACGCCCACGGCCGCCGTTATGGCCAGGGGTTCGCTGAGGGCTTCGTGTACCAGGCGCAGGCTCCAGAGATCCGAGATGCTTACCGCGGCCATGCCCATCACGAAAAGAAAAGCTTCCAGGTCCTCTTCCACGCGCTTGACCGAAAAAGGCAGCACCAGCGTCAGCCCCATTACCAGGGCCAGTCCGGCTATTATGAGATAATCAGACATAAATTTAATCCAGCTGGCGGCCGTGTTCCGTAGTATGGCTTCTTCACAGCCCTTGGCAGCGCGCTCATTATATTTTAATATTTTAATAAGCTATACAAAAGCGCTATGTTTAAATTCCGAAGGCCTATAGGCCTTTTTCTTTGCGGCGGCGGGGCGCTGGGATCCTGGCAGTCGGGAGTCCTGGCCGAACTCGTGCGCCAGGGCCTGCATTTCGACGCGCTGGCGGGTTTCAGCATCGGTTCGCTGAACGGGGCGGCCTACTGCTACGACAAGACGGGGGAACTGCGGCAGCTCTGGCGCGACATGAAGCCGTCCAAGGTGCTGAAGCTCCGGCCCCGCTATTATAATATCCCGCTGGAGCTTTACCAGCAGGCCGGCGGCAACCCGCTTACCAAACTCAACTTTTTCATGGAGAACCAGCTGGCCAAGCTGACCCTGTTTTCCAACAAGCCGGTCTACGACCTGCTGGGCGGGTGGCTGGCGCGCAGCGGGCCGCAGTTCAAGCGCAATATCAAGTTCTACGTCATCAGCCACGCGGTGGAGATGAAGCTGCCTTACATCGTCGGCTTCGACGGCTCCACCCAGGGGCACAGCCTGTCCTTCATTGATTCGCTGGTGGCCAGCTGCTCCATCCCCATGGTCTTTCCGCCGGTGCAGGTGAACGAGCACGGCCGCAACTACCACCTGGTGGACGGCGGCGTGATAGGCATAGCCAACATAAACCTGAACCTGTTCGAAGGCTGCCGCACGGTGATAATGATAGGCAACTCCCGCGCCCAGGACATGGATTTTCCGGCGCTGGGGCCGTTCGGCTATTTCGAGCGCAAGGTGCGGCGGATGCTGGCCATCCACACGCAGAAGATCTACGAGTCCCGCGTATTCATAAAATCCGAGCCCGACGTCTACCTGATAAAACCCCCGATGGACCTGGGCCTGGGGCTGCTGGAGTTCGACGGCGAGAAGTGCGAAAAGGCCTTCGACATCGGCGAGGCCGAAGCCGACATCTTCCTGCGCAACTACGGGCAGGTCAATAATAAATGATGCCGGAACTCAACGCGCTTAATTTTTCCGTACTGGTCTCCTTCGGCGTCTTTATCGGCCTGCTGGGGTCGGCCTTGGGCGTGGGCGGCGGCATCTTCATGGTGCCGTTCCTGGTGCTGGCGCTCAAGATCCCCATCCACCAGGCTGTGGCCGCCTCGCTGGTGGCCATCGTGGCCACCTCCAGCGCCGTGGCCGCGGTGAACGTGGAGCGGGGCCTCGCCAATATCCGGCTGGGCATAACGCTGGAAGTCACCACGGCCCTGGGCTCCATAGCGGGGGCGCTGATAGCCAGCCGCCTCGACGCCGGTGCGGTACAGCTGCTGTTCGCCCTGATGCTGTTCCCCGTTTCGGCGCTGATGTTCCACAAAGGCCGCAAAGGCCCGGCGCCGCAGGCCGCTCCGGCCGCCGGCCCGGCTTCGGCTTTCGACTCGGCTTTTTTCGACCCGGCCCTGGCGGCCCATACGCCGTACAAGGTGAAGAACATGGCGCCCGCCTCTTTTATTTCTTTCTTCGCCGGGTCCCTTTCCGGGCTGCTCGGCATAGGCGGCGGCATCGTGCAGGTGCCGGTGATGAACCTGCTGTGCGGCGTGCCCATGAAGGCCGCGGCCGCCACCAGCAACTTCATCATCGGGGTTTCGGCGGCGGCCAGCGCTTACGTGTATTTCCGCAAGGGGCTGATCCCGCTGGAACTGACGGCGATGATAGTTACCGGGGTGCTGATCGGGTCCTTCCTGGGTATCTACGCCCTTTACAAAGCGCGTTCCGAGAAACTGCAGCTGGTCTTTTCCGCGCTGGTCCTGCTGGTCGGGATTAAAATGCTGCTGGCGGCGCTCTGATATGGAAAAAAGTTTTTCAGAAAAAAAATTCGCGAGCCTGATACAGCGCACCCTGCTGGCCGGGGTGTTCCTGAGCGCGCTGCTGCTCTTCGCCGGGTTCGCCTTTACGGTTTCCGGGGCTCCCGCGGGGACCACCCTCCTGCGCGCCGGCATCCTGGCGCTGCTGCTTACCCCCGCCGCGCGCGTGATGATGCTGATCTACGGCTACTGGCGCGGCGGCGAGCACTATTTCGCGCTGGCTTCTTTCGTGGTGCTGGCCCTGCTGGGGCTTTCTATTCTGGTTTAGCCGAGGATAAAATGAAAACACTGATGCTTCTCTCCCTGTTGTGGACGGTGCCGGTCCAGGCCCAGCCGCTTTCTCCCCAGGCTACGGCCGCGGCCCAGGCCGACGAAGACGACGAACTCGGCCCGGCGCTGGTGGACCTGCACGCCTCCACCAGGCCCTTCACGCTGAGCCCCGGGGCCGACGAGCGCTATGACCGCGGGATAGCCCGGATGTACCGGCTGGAGTTCGACAAAGCCGAAGAGGATTTCAAGGAGATAGTCAGGCTCTCCCCGGCAAGCCCCGCGGGCTACTTCGCGCTGGCCGCGCTCTCCTGGTGGCGCTATTCCCAGAATTTCGACATGCAGGGCAGCGACAAGGCCATCCAGGAAGAATTTATCGCCAACTCGGACAAGGTCATAGACCTGTCGAAGCGGATGGTGAAAGAGGAGCGCGACCTGGACCAGGCTTATTTCTTCATGGGCAGCGCCTACGGCCTGCAGGGCCGCTGGTACGCGGTGCAGCGCAGCTGGTGGCGGGCCTACACGCACGGCAGGAAGGGCCGAAAATTCCTGAAGAAATGCGTGGAAGTGAACCCCGCCGTTTACGACGCCTACGCCGGCCTGGGCATCTTCGACTATTACGCGGCCACGCTGCCGGGGGCGCTGGGGCTGGGCGCCAAACTGTTCGTGGGCGGCGACCGCCGGCGCGGCATGGAATACGTGCGGCTGGCCAAGGAGAAGGGCCGCTTCTTCAAGATCGAGGCGCGCTTTTTCCTTATAGAGATCTACTCCATGCACGAGAAGGACTTCAAGGCGGCCTACGCAGAGACCGGCGAGCTGCGCGCGCTGGACCCGACCAACATGCTGTTCCGCGTGGGCGAGATCATGACGCATATGCAGGCCAAAGACTGGCAGGCGGTGCTGGACGAGAGCGAGGCCTTCCTGGGGGCCTGGCAGGTAAAGCAGCAGAAAGGTCTGGAGACCCAGCTGGCGATGATCTACCTTTCGGCCGGGGACGCCCTGATAGCGTTGAAGCGCTACGAGGAGGCCGCGGCCTGGCTGACCACAGGGATCGAGAAGACCGGCTACCCCGAGAAAGGCTGGGTGACCTACTGCTACCTGCGCCGCGCCCAGGCGCTGGACCTGCTCGGCCGCCGCGCGGAAGCCCTGGCGGATTATAAAACAGCCGCGGCCCGGCCGAATTTCTGGGACTCGAAAAAATACGCCAAAGCCGGCCTCAAAAAAACCCCGGACTACAAGGAAGTCTACCGCCAAATGACGGTGGATTAGCCATCCCACTTGCGGCGGCTGCCGGGTTTTCTGTAATATCGGTGACAGACCAGGGAGACTATATGAATAAGACTGAATTTACGGCGGTGGTGCCGGTGGCGGGGGCGGGGACGCGGCTGCGCCCGCACACCCATACTTATCCCAAGGTGCTGCTGACCGTGGGCGACAAGCCCATAATAGGCCATATCCTCGACGATATACAGCAGGCGGGGATAAAGAAGATCTGCATGGTGGTGGGCTACCTGGGTGAAAAGATAAAAGAGTACGTAGCCGCCAATTATAAACACCTCGATGTTAACTACGTGGAGCAGCCCGAACCGAAGGGCCTGGGGCACGCCATCTGGCTGACCCGGCGCTGCGTCACCGGCCCCGTGGTGGTGATGCTGGGCGATACCATTCTGGACGCTGACCTGTCCAAGTTCCTGACCTCCAAAGAGGACTGTCTGGCCGTGAAGGAAGTGGCGGACCCCCGGCGTTTCGGCGTGGTGGAGGTGAAAGGCGGCTATATCTCGGCCATGGTGGAAAAGCCCGAGAAGCCCAAGACCAAGCTGGCCATCGTCGGTATCTACTCTTTCCACAATTCTTCCGCCCTTTACAACAGCCTGGAGAAACTGGTGGATTCCGGCCGCACCACCAAGGGCGAGATCCAGTTCACCGACGCGCTGGCCGCCATGGTGAAGGGCGGGCACAAGATAAAGCCGGTGCCCATAGAGGGCTGGTACGATTGCGGCAAGCCTGAAACCCTGCTGGAGACCAACCGGCATATCCTGGACAAGAAGAAGTTCTCGCCGAAGGCGAAGAACTGCCTGATCATCCCGCCGGTCTATATTTCGCCTACGGCCAAGGTGGAGAATTCCATAGTGGGGCCCTACGCCGCCATCGGCGACGGCGCCAGGATAGATTCCTCCATAATCTCGGATTCGATAGTCAACGAGAACGCCTTTATCATCAACATGAACCTGAGCGGCTCGCTGGTGGGGCCCAGCGCCACGGTAGTGGGCCGCAAGGACCAGCTGAACGTCGGAGAGAATTCGGAGATCAGGTTCGACAAGAACGTCTGCGATATCTGAGCCGCGGCTATAAAAAAACAGGCGGCCGAAGGGCCGCCTGTTTTTTTTATCCCCGGGATTACAGCCTGGTCCAGTCCAAAGGTTTCAGCCGGCGCAGGGTTTCCCGCAGCTTGTTGTCGGGCTCGGTAAGCGAGAACCGCACGTAACCCTCGCCGCAGCGCCCGAAGCCGGAGCCCGGCGCGGTAAGCACTGAAGCGTGCTCGAGCATGAAATAGACGGCGTCCAGAGAGGAGCAGCTCACGGGGGGCTTGGCCCAGATGAAGCAGCTGCCGCCCGGCTGCGCGAATTTCCAGCCGCAGGCGGCCAGGCCCGCGCAGAAGTCCTGCGCCCTTTTCTTGAATTTTTCCCGTATCGGCGGCACTATGGTCTCATGGTTCTTCAGGGCGAAGGCCACGGCGTTCTGCACGGCGTTGAAAGGGCCGGAGTCGATGTTCTCTTTCAACTGGTTCAGCGCGCAGACGAGCTTCGAGTTGCCTACCACCCAGCCTACGCGCCAGCCGGCCATGCAGTAGGTCTTGGACGAGGAATAGAACTCCACCGCCACGTCGCGCGCGCCGGGAACTTCCAGGATGCTGGGAGCCGGCTTGCCGAAATAGATCTCGCAGTAGGCCGCGTCCTGAGCTATGATAACGCTGTTCTTCCTGGCCCACTTCACCAGGTCCTTGTAGAAATCCAGCGAGGCGCTGGCGCCGGTGGGGTTGTTGGGGTAATTCAGGAAGAACAGCTTGGTTTTGTCCACTATCTTCTGCGGGATCTTGCCCAGGTCGGGCAGGAAAGCGTTCTTCTCTTCGAGGGGAACGTCGTGGATGCGCCCGCCGCACAGCACCACGCCCGTTCTGTAGGTGGGGTAGGTCGGGTCCGGGATAAGGCAGTAGTCGCCCGCGTTCATGGCCACGAAGGGCAGGTGGGCTATGCCTTCCTTGGAGCCTATCAGTATGGATACCTCGTCGGCCGGGTGGAAGCTGAGGCCGTGGCGGCGCTTATGCCAGGCGGAGACTTCGCGCCGCAGGTTCTCGTTGCCCTTGGTGTTGGGGTACCTGTGGTTGGAGCCCTTCTTTACCTCGCTGACGGCGCAATTCACTATCGACGGCGCCGTGGGGATGTCCGGGTCGCCTACGGCCAGGCTGATGATGTCCTTGCCCTTGGCGCGCTCGGCGCGCTCCTTGCGGTAAAGTTCCTCGAAAAGAAAGGGCTTGAACGATCTGATCTTGTCGCTAAGTTCTATTTTCATAAATCGGGTCTTTTGAAGCGGGCCCGGCGGGGTCCGTTATTTGTTTATGCCGATCAGGCTGAGCGCGGGCAGGTAGGTGACCAAAGCCAGCATGCCCAGCAGGATCAGCAGGAAAGGGCCGGTAGAGCGGTAAAGCAGGGGAAGCTTTTTGTGAAAGCGCGAGCTGGCCAGGAACAGGTTCAGCCCCAGCGGCGGCAGCATGTAGCCTATCTCCAGGTTCAGCAGGAAGATGATGCCCAGGTGAACGGGGTCTATGCCGTACTGCGAGGCCACCGGCACGATGATCGGCACCACGATGAGGATGGCCGAGAAGATCTCGATCATGTTGATGACCAGCAGGAAAGCGTTGAGCAGGATCAGGAACACCACCTTGCTGGACACGTAGGCGTGCAGCCAGGCGAAGATCTTGTCGGGGATCTGCGCGTCTATCAGGTAATTGGTGAAGCCCAGCGCCGTGCCCAGCACCATGAAGATGGCGCCGACCAGCAGCATGCTCTTGACCGCCACGCGCGGGATATCCTTGAAGAGGTTGAGGTCCTTATAAATAAAGACTTCCGTGAGGATAACGTAGAAGGCCATCACCGAGGCCGCCTCGCCGGCGGTGAACAGGCCCATGTAGATGCCGCCGATGATCACGAAGGGCAGCGGCAGTTCCCAGGCGATATCGCGCGCGGCTTTTTTCAGCGCCGCGACCGAGAAGGGGATGCTTTTTACGCCGGCCTTGCGGGCGGTGAAGAAAGCGTAGATGGAAAGCGCCACCAGCAGCAGCGCGCCCGGCAGCAGGCCGGCCCTGAAAAGCCGGTCTATGTCTATCTTCGCCACTATGGCGTAAAGGATGATGGGCAGGCTGGGCGGGAAAAGCAGGCCCAGGCTGCCGGTAGTGGTAAGCAGGCCCAGCGTAAATTTTTCAGGGTAGCCCTGCTTGGACAGCATCGGGTAAAGCAGGCCGCCCAGGGCTATGATGGTGACGCCCGAGGCGCCGGTGAAGGCCGTGAACAGCGCGGTGGTGAACAGCGCCACTATGGCCAGCCCGCCCGGCAGCGTGCCGAACAGGGCTTCGGCCAGGGCCAGCATGCGCTGGGGGGCCTTGCTTTCGGCCAGGATATAGCCGGAGAAGGTGAACAGCGGGATGGCGATCAGCGCCGGCAGGGAGGCCAGGCGCAGCATCTCCACGATGACGGCGGAGGAATCGATGCCGGACCCGGAGAAGAGCAGCACGGCCCCGCCGCCTATCAGCGTGAAGACCGGCGAGCCCAGGAAGGCCAGCAGCAGGATCAGGAGGCCGACGAGGAGGCCCATCAGAAAGGCCCCTCGAAGGAATCTTTAGGCCGGAAGAGGCCGATAAGGGTGTGCACGCCGATCAGGGCGAAAGAGAGCGGGATGATCATCACGGCCCAGCCGCCTTCGACGCCGAACATCCCTATGTAGAAGGCGACCGAGCCGGCCGCGAACTCATCGCGGATGAATTTCCAGGCGGCGTAGAAGAGCAGGGCCGAGGCCGCCGCGGTGAACACGGCGGCGAAAACGTCGAGCGGGCGGTGCATTTTCTTCGGGGCGAATTTAACGAAGGCCTCGAGGGCGAAATGGCTGGAGTACCGGGCGGCCAGCGCCGAACCCGTCAGGCCGGCCCAGAGCACCATGTGCCGCAGCAGCGGGTCCAGCCAGACGATGCCGGAATGAAAGAAGAGGCGCAGCAGCACCTGGGAAAAGGACAGGGCGACCATGGCCAGGACCAGCGCCACGACCACGGCTTTTTCGGCCTTTACCAGGTATTCTTCCGCCTTGAACAGGACTCTCATACTTTTATTATCCTAAATGGCCGCGCGGCACCGCAAGAGATGTATTTTTTTGTATTATAATCGCAGGCCCTGTCTCTCTATCAGCCGGCCCGGTACGCTCCGGGACCAGTGCGGCAAAAACGGAGGAAATCATGAAAATAAACAAAAAAATCGAAGACGCTATAAACAAGCAGATCAACGCCGAACTTTATTCGGCTTATCTTTACCTGGGGATGTCGGCGCGCTGCACCGAGATGAACCTGAAAGGCATGGCCAACTGGCTGTACGTGCAGGCGCAGGAAGAGATGACCCACGCCATGAAGTTCTACCGCTTCGTGCTCGAGCGTTCAGGTCATGCCGTGATGCCCGCCATCGAAGGCGTGAAGAGCGACTGGAAGGCCCCGGTGGAGATGTTCGCGGCGGCCTACGAGCATGAGCAGAAAGTGACCGCCATGATAAATAACATTATGGATATCGCCATCTCCGAGCGCGACCACGCCAGCGCCAGCATGCTGAACTGGTTCGTGGACGAGCAGGTGGAAGAGGAAGCCAACTCGTCCGAGATAGCCGAGAAGCTCAAGCTTATCGGCGAGTCCAAGGAAGGCCTGTTCATGCTGGACAAGGAACTTTCCACCCGCGTGTTCGTGGACAGCACCCAGCCCGCCGGCGGCGCGCAGGCTTAACGGAAAAGAATCGGGGACAGGCTGCTTATTTAAAGCAGCCTGTCCCCATTATTTAGGAGCGGGATTATGTCTACCGATATAGAGATAGCCAGGACCATAAAGCTCAAACATATCAGGGAGATCGCGGCCCGGTTGGCGGTGCCGGAGGACGACCTGGTGCTTTACGGCAAGTACAAGGCTAAGCTGCCGCTGGCGCTGATCGACCTGGAAAAGGCCAAAAAGAGCAGGCTGATCCTGGTTTCGGCCATTTCTCCCACGCCGGCGGGCGAGGGCAAGACCACGGTTTCCATAGGCCTGGCGCTGGGCCTCAACCGCATAGGAAGAAAAACCGCCGTAGTGCTGCGCGAGCCTTCGCTGGGCCCGGTGTTCGGCATAAAGGGGGGCGCCACGGGCGGCGGGCATTCGCAGGTGCTGCCGATGGAGGACATCAACCTGCATTTTACCGGCGACTTCGCGGCCATAGAAAAAGCGCATAACCTGCTGGCCGCCGTCATCGACAACAATATCCAGAACAAGAAGAGCAATCTCAATATCGATCCCCGCACCGTCACCTGGCGGCGGGTGATGGACATGAACGACCGTTCCCTGCGCAAGATCATCGTGGGGCTGGGCGGCACCATGTCCGGCGTGCCGCGCGAGACCGGGTTCGACATCGTGGCGGCCTCCGAGGTGATGGCTATCCTGTGCCTCTCGAACGACCTGAAGCACCTGAAGGAAAAACTGGGCAATATTTTCGTGGGCTATACCTATGACCGCAAGCCGGTGTACGCGCGGGACCTTAAAGCCAACGGCGCCATGGCCGCCCTGCTCAAGGACGCCATCATGCCCAACCTGGTGCAGACTTCCGAGGGCACGCCGGCCATCATCCACGGCGGGCCTTTCGCCAATATCGCGCACGGCTGCAATTCCATCATAGCCACGCGCGTGGGGCTGACCCTTTCCGATTACGTGGTCACGGAGGCGGGGTTCGCCTTCGAGCTGGGCGCGGAGAAATTCCTGGACATCAAGTGCCGCTACGCCGGGCTGTCGCCCAGCGCGGCCGTGCTGGTGGCGACCGTCAGGGCGCTTAAATACCACGGCGGGGTGGGCCTTAAGGAGCTGAACAAGCCCGACGCCGAAGCGGTGCGGCGCGGCCTTGAGAACCTGGAAAAACACGTGGAGAACATGAAACAGTTCGAGCTTTCGCCGGTGATAGCTTTGAACAAGTTCACCTCCGACACGGAGGAGGAAATAGCCGTGGTCAAGGCGAAGTGCGCCGAACTGGGCGTGCCGGTGGCCGTAGCCGACGTATGGGGCAAGGGCGGCGAAGGCGCCCTGGAGCTGGCCGGGCTGGTCGCCAAGGCAGCCGAGAGCAACACCCGCGGCTTTAAGCCGGTTTACGAATGGGAATGGCCGGTGGAGAAGAAGATAGAGGCCATAGCCGGCAAGATGTACGGCGCCAGGCACATAGATTACACTCCCAAGGCCAGGAAAGACCTGGAAAAAATAAACGGCCTGGGGCTGGACAAACTGCCGGTATGCATCGCCAAAACCCAGAAGTCGCTGTCGGACAACCCGGAACTTATAGGGCGGCCCAAGGACTTTGTGGTGACGGTGCGCGAGATAGAGATCGCTTCGGGCGCGGGTTTTATAATCCCCATCACGGGCGATATCATGCGCATGCCGGGCCTGCCCGAGCATCCCGCCTCGGAAAACATCGACATAGACGAGAACGGCAATATTACCGGCCTGTTCTAGAAAGCGCGGCGGCTTAAAGCGAAGAAGCCCGGGCAGCCGGGCTTCTTTATTTGTATTCGGCTGTTTAAACCAGGTCTTCTTCTTCCACCGGCGGGAACCAGCGCTGGGCGGCGAAGGTGGGGAGGACCGCGCTGGCTATAAGCACGCCGGTCAGCACCGAGTACTGCCCCTGGTCCAGGAAACCGGCCTGGACCCCGAACAGCGCGGCCATCAGGCCGAAGGTGAGCCCGGTGGACATCAGCAGCGTGAAGTAGCCGCTGTTGGCCGGGAAGAACTTTCTGGCCAGGAAATATACTCCTGCGAATTTAGCGCCCTGCTTGACCAGGAACAGCGCGGCGAACAGGCCCGCCGCGCCCCAAAGGGCCGGCAGGGAAACCTTCATCCCAGCCACGATAAAGAATAGCGGGGTAATAAAGGCGTAGGCCACAGTGCGCAGCCGGGCTTTTACCGGCGCGGCCGCCGCCCCGTCCTTGAAATGCCGGCTCATCAGCAGCCCGAAGAAGAAAGCCGGCAGCATTGCCTGGCTGGAGCCGAGCTCGGCCAGGTAGATGAAAGCCAGCAGCACGAAGAAAACGTATTTTATCTCGGGTTCCACCACTTTGCCGGCCAGCGCCGGGTGGCGCAGCAGCCCTCCGGAGAAGCGCCAGGCGAAGAGCAGGAAAGCGCCGGAAACGGCCAGGAAGACGGCCGTATAAAAGTTGGGCTTGAGAAAGGCCGCGCTGAGGGCCAGCGCGGTCAGGGTATTGGTGAGGAAGGTGCAGGCCAGCAGGAGTTTGCCGGTCCTGGAACTTGCGCGCCCGGTCTCCACCAGCACCGAGTACACCACGGCCAGCGAGGTTTCGGACAGGGCGATGCCGGCGACGGCGGAGGCGGCTGCGCCCCAGCCCGCGGCGTAGCGGCAGAACAGAAAGCCCGCGGCCAGCGGCGTGAAGAAAGAAAAGAAACTCAGCAGCGCGGCGCGCCGTAAATTCTCTTTGAGCAGCCTGGCGTCCACTTCGGCCCCGGCCAGGAAGGTCATCACTATGCCGCCGAAGCCGGCGAGATAGACCATCCAGCCGGCGGGCGCCAGGCCGAGGTTGCCCGCCGCCAGGCCCAGCAAAATTTCGAAGATGGCCACCGAAAGGCCCAGCTTAAGGCTGAACAGGCTGGCCGCGAAGATCAGCAGTCCGGCTATCAAAGGTATCTTGTCGGGTTCCATGAATTACTCCTTGAAATATAGTCGTTAGAAACAAAAGCTTTGCGCCGGAAAGCCGCCGATGCAGCTTTCCCCGGGCATAGCCCGGGCGCCGGAGGGCGCGGCATACACCCTCGCGGACTTTCGCGCATAGCGCTCGGTCCGCGACCCGCTGCGCGGTGAATCCGGCAAATGCCGGATTCGGGATAAAACAAAGACCTCTACCTTGCGGGTAGAGGTCATTAGTCCCTGCGGACGGTTCCCCCGGCTGCCGGGGCGGCGGACATCATCGCCGTGGTCCAATTATAAGCTTTTCTTGCCGCTGCGGAAGGCTTTCAGCGAGCCTTCCACTTTCTCCAGCAGTTCCTTGGAATAAAGCTTGCCCACCAGCGACTGCCTGGCCGCTTCGCCGGCTTTCTCCAGCGCGGTCACTACCGCCGGGCTGGCGGGTTCGGTGAAGATCAGGTTCTTTTTTTTCAGGATGCCCACGGACTGCTCGTTCTCTTTGCGGCTGGCCAGCGTCAGCGCCCTGAAATGCTTGTCGCCGAGCTGCAGCAGCGTCGCCTGGTCTTCCTTGCTCAGCGCGCCGAAAGCTTTCTTTGAAATGACCACCGCGCCGGAGGCGTTGGTGAGCGGCAGCGCGAAAACGTATTTCATCCGCGCGAACCACTGCAGCGCTATGACCGAGAGGGGGGAGCCGTAGACGCCGTTGATCATGCCGGTCTGCAGCGAGGTCATCACGTCGGTGATGGAGAGGGGGATGGGCTTGATGTCGAGGGCGGCGAAGGTCGCTTCCGCTATGGGGTCGCCTTCCCAGATCCACATCTTCACGTTGCGCAGGTCCTCCGGTTTCGTGACCGGGACGTTCGAGAAAATATTCACGTTGCCCACCTCGGCCCAGCCGAGCAGCACGTAGCCGCGGCCGTCGAAGATCCTGCGGAAATCGGCGTCGAAAGTCTTGTAGACGTGGTCTATCTCTTTGGCGTTCTTGAAAAGGAACGGCGTGTCGAGCAGGCGGGCCTCGGGGGCCATTTCACCTATGCCCACGCCGGTAAAGCCGCCGGCCTGCAGCTGGCCCAGGCGGATCTTCCTGACCACGTCCTTTTCGTCGCCTGAAACGCCGCCCGCGTAGATCTTGAACTTCACCCGGCCGCCGGTCTTGGCGGTGGCTTCTTCGGTGAACTGCCGCATCGCCTTCATCCAGGTGGAGCCGTCCGGGGCCAGCGTGGCGAATTTTATCATGGCCTGGGCTTTAAGGGGCAGCGGCAGGGCCAGCAGCAGGATCGCCAGGAATTTAAGGACAAGCTTAGAAGAGGTCATCTTTTTTCTCCAGTAATTTCTTGGATTTCAGTTTGGCTACTTCGTCAGCCAGCCGGGTTTCCCCGTCGCGGAGTTCCGCTTCCAGCACGGAGTTGAGCAGCCGTTCGAAGAGCTCCGCGTCCTGCGCGGCCACCGCGCCCATCTTGGCGTACATGAAGCGGTTCAGCAGGAACTGTTCTCCGCCGCCTGTCAGCGCCGCCTCGAAATAGGACCTGGCTTTGTCGGGGTCCCCGCCGAACATGCGGGGGCGGATGGAATAGTAGGCGCCCATCAGGCTCTGGGGGCCGTTATAGTAGTAGGCGGGGTCCAGCTCCAGCAGTTTCGTGATGGCGGGTTCCAGGGTGGGCAGTTCCGCCACGGCCTCGGGGTTGTGGCGGTTGATGTTGATGTAAAGGGCCTTGCAGAAGGTGTTCCAGAACAGCGGCGGCACGTCCCGCTTTTTCGCCTTCGCCGGGAGCAGGCCCTTGAGGGCCCTGGCGGAATACGCCTCGCCTTTGGCGTAGAAGACCGAGGCGCGCTCGGGGGTCTCGTCTTCCAGGAACATCAGCGCGTAGCCGCAGAAGCCCTGCGCGGCGTTAACCAGCATGACCCGGTTCTGCGGGTCGCTTTTGAGCAGGATCTCCATGAGCTGCAGGTTGGCCGGCAGCGCGTCCTTGACGTACTGGGGATCGGACTGGCTGAAGACGGAGGGCAGGCCGCCGTCTATTACGCCGGAGGTGACGCGGGCGGCGGTGCGGTTGAGCGAACAGGCGCAAAGCCCGGCCGCGAGCGGCAGCAGCAGTAGTTTTTTCATTTTCTTTTCTCTTTTACCAGGGCCGAGAACGCCCCGGCGGCGTCGGCGTGTTTTTTCAGGAAATCCTCGGCCGGGGTGGGGAAACGGTAGGTCCAGTTATGGTCGCCCAGCGTGCCGGGCGTGTTGACCCTTTCTTTCGACCCGAAGATGTCCTGGATGGGCAGAATGACGATGCTGGAGCCCGCCCCCAGCAGGGAGCCCAGGGCTTTCTCCCTGGCCTTGGAGAACACCGGCGGCTTGGTGGTCTCGCCCGAGACCAGCTTCCAGAAAAGTTTTTTCTCCGTGAGGTCGACGGTGTCCCACCAGTCGGCCAGGGGTTCGTTGTCGTGCGTGGAGGAGGTGGCCAGGGAAACGGGGCTGTAGGTCCCGGGGTCGATATAGGCGGCGCCGTCCTTGGTCTTTTCCCAGCGCATCACTTTATAGCCGGGCACGTTCAGCTCGTTCAGGACCTCTCCGACATAGGGCGGGATCAGGCCCAGGTCCTCGGCCACGGGCAGCATGCCGCTGGCCCCGGCCACGGCCTGGATAAATCTTTTTCCCCGTTCGCGCTGGGCCTGCTCGTCCTTGATGTCGAAGTCGGGCTTCAGCGCCACGTCGCGCGGGATGACCCAGGTGCGGAAGAAGCCCACCATGTGGTCTATGCGGAACAGGTCGTAGAACTCGGCGGCCTTTTTTACTTTGGAACGCCACCAGTCGAAATTGTTGCCTTCTATGACGTCCCAGTTGTAGGCGGGCAGGCCCCAGCGCTGGCCGGTCTCGCTGAAAGCGTCGGGCGGGGCGCCGATCTCGCGGTTGATGTCGAACTCGGCCTGGCGGGCCCAGACGTCGGAACTTTCCTGGTTGACCATGAAAGGCAGGTCGCCCAGCAGCTTGATGTCGAGCTGGGCGGCGCGGGCGCGGGCGCCCGTCCACTGGCGGTGGATGGCCCACTGGAGGTACTTGAAGAAAAGTATCTGGTGCTCTTCGCGCGCGTGGAACTCTTTGAGGGCCCCGGGATCGCGGGTTTTAAGGGGTTCTTCCCAGTGGGTCCAGGAGGTCCAGCTGTGGGTGTCCTTCAGGCGGCGGAAGAAGGCGTAGTCTTCCAGCCAGGCGGCGTTGGCGCGGCAGAAGGCGCGGAACTCGCCGGCGAGGGAAGAATCTTTAAGGATGTGGCGCTGGTGGAAAGCGGTGTAGATCTTCCAGAGGGTGGTGAACTTGAGGTGGCGGACCTCGTTGTACATGACGGACCTGGAGATGCGCAGCTGTTTGAGGCCGGCCTGGAAGCGGCGGGAGTTTATCTCCTCCAGCACTTCGGGGAATTCTTTGAGCTCGGGCAGTTCTTCGACGGCTATGTAGATGGGGTCCAGGGCGAAGGCGGAGAGGGCGGTGTAGGGGCAGGAGACGCCGGGGGGCATTTCGTTGATGGGCAGGACCTGCAGCAGGTTAAGGTTCATGGCCTTCATGGCGTCGAACCAGAGGGTCATGGAGCGGGTGTCGCCTATGCCCCAATCCTTCTTGTGGCGCATGGAGAAAAGGGGGAAGAGGGTTCCTGTATGTTTTTTCTCTAAAAGTGGATGCATAAAATTGTTTCCGGTTTTGCGCCCGCACAGCGGGATGTAAAATCGGCGCCGTCCAGGGTATTACCCTGCGCACCCTGGAAGAGGGAACCCTTGCGTCGGTTCCCCCCGCCTAACTTTGATGGCGGGGCCCCCTTCCGCAAAGGGTGCGCAGGGCAACACCCTGGCCAGCACCTCCGGCGCAAAACCTCTCCTGCAAGTTACCTGGCTGCTACGGCTTCTATTTCTACGAGGGCGGCTTTGGGCAGGGCTTTAACTTCTACGGTGGCCCTGGCCGGGGGATTGGCCGCGAAAAATCTGCCGTAGACTTCGTTCATCCGGGCGAACTGGCCGAGGTCGGCCATATAGACGGTGGTCTTCAGCACGTTCTCCAGCGTCAGGCCTTCTGATTTCAGGATGGCTTCCAGGTTCTTTATGACGGCTTCGGTCTGGGCGGTTATCTCGGCAGGCGCCATGAGGCCGGTGGCGGGGTCTACGGGCAGCTGGCCGGAGATGAAGAGGAGGCCGTTGGCTTCCACCGCCTGGGAGTAAGGGCCTATGGCGGCGGGAGCGTTCTTGGTGGAGATTATCTTTTTCATCGTTATTTCCTCGTGCGGATAAAGTTGGTTATGGAGCGGTCGTAGGTGCGTTCAGCTTCCGGGGTGAACAGGCAGCCCGGCAGTTCGCCGTTGTCCCGGTGGTAGGCCACGCAGTCGCAGCAGGCGCCTTTGCGCGGGCAGGGCTCATAAGTGCAGGTGCAGTTCTTCAGGTTGGAGTTCTTTTTACAGTCCATTTTGGCCCCGTTCGCCTCTATATTACTAAATAGGCGGCGCCCTTGCCCACCTGCCATTATTTTATGAATAATATACTTGTGAAAACTACCATACACTTTTCAGGCATCGGCGGGGTGGGCATGAGCGCCCTGGCGCAGGTGGCGGCCATGGAAGGGCTTGCCGTAAGCGGCTCGGACCGCGACTTCGACCGCGGGCGCAACCTGGGCGTGAAGACGGCCCTGGAGAGTCTCGGCATAAAGATCTACCCGCAGGACGGCTCCGGCGTCAACGACGCCACCGCCGAGCTGGCGCTTTCCACCGCCATTGAGGATTCCAACCCGGAAGTGGTCGGCGCGAAGGCGCGGGGGCTGAAGATCAGCCACCGCTCGGAGCTGCTGGCCGCGCAGGTCAACCGGTTCGACACCATCGCGGTGGCCGGCACCAGCGGCAAGTCCACCGCGGCGGCCATGCTTTTCGCCGTGCTGGAGGCCGGCGGCCTGGCCCCGTCCATTATAACCGGCGGGGCGCTGGGAGCTCTTAAGGAGCGCGGCCTGATCGGCAACGCTTTCCGCGGCAAGGGCACCGTGCTGGTGGTGGAGGCCGACGAGTCCGACGGCACCATCGTGCGCTACCGGCCCAAGACCGGCGTGCTGCTGAATATCAGCAAGGACCACAAAGACCTGGCGGACCTGAACAAGATCTTCGCCGAGTTCGCCTGCAACTGCGGCCGCGTGCTGGTCAACGGCGACGACCGCGCGGCCAGTTCCCTGCTGCCGGCGGCCCCGGCCTTCGGCTTTGAGCGCGGCGGCTGGGCCGTTACGGAGATAAAGGCGGGGCCCTTTTCCTCGGACTTTAAAATAAACGGCGTGGCTTTCAGCCTGCCGGCGCCCGGGCTTTATAATATCGAGAACGCGCTGGCCGCCTGCGCGGCCGCGGCCGCTTACGGCGTGAAGCTCGAGGCCGCCTCGGCCGGCCTCAGGAATTTCCGCGGGGTGGAGCGGCGCTTCGTCCTTATGGGCGAGAAGCACGGCGTCACGGTGATAGACGACTACGCCCACAACCCGGCCAAGATCAGCGCGGTGCTGAAAGCTTTGCACCAGGCGCCCGGCCGGCGCGTGCTGGCGGTCTACCAGCCGCACGGTTTCACGCCCACCCGCCACCTGAAGGCGGAGCTGATAGAGAGCTTCGCCTCGGGCCTGAATCCAGGCGACATGCTGCTTATGCCGGAGATCTATTACGCGGGCGGCACCGTCACCAAGAATATTTCCTCCAAAGATATCTCCGACGCGGTGGCCGCGCGGGGGCATAAGGCGGTCTTTTACGAGAACCGCGCGGATATCCCCGGGGCCGTTTCCGCGCTGGCCGGGCCCGGCGACATCGTGGCCGTGCTGGGCGCGCGCGACGCCACCCTGGCCGCCTTCGCCGGGCAGATCCTGGAGGCCCTGCCCTGAGGGCGCCCATGGCCAAAGTGACCGTGATGGCCTATGCCACGCTGCGCTCGCGGCTGCACGTTTTTCCGCCGGTATCCGGCGGCTGACCCGGTAAAGGAGACAATATGAACCCAGTTAAAATAACGGAAGGCGTCTACTCGCTGCGCGTCAACCATTTCAACAGGCATCTTTTCGACTCGCTGATCCCGCTGCCGGAAGGCACCAGCTACAACGCCTACCTGGTAAAAGGCTCGGAGAAGACCGCCCTGCTGGATTCAGCCGACCCCGAGAAATCCGAGGTGCTGCTGGATTACCTGAAAGAAGAGAAGACCATAGACTATATAGTTTCCCACCACGCCGAGCAGGACCATTCCGGCTCCATCCCGCTGGTCCTGGCGCGCTACCCGCTGGCCAAGGTGGTTACCAATCCCAAGTGCAAAGAATTCCTGATGACGCACCTGCATATCCCGGCCGACAAGTTCATAGAGGTGAAAGACGGCGACACTTTGCAGCTGGGCGGCAAGACCCTGGAGTTCGTCTACCTGCCCTGGGTGCACTGGCCCGAAACCATGGGCACCTACCTGCGCGAGGAGAAGTGTCTTTTCTCCTGCGACTTCTTCGGCTCCCACCTGGCCACCAGCGAGCTGTTCTCCGAAGAGCATATCGTCTACGAGCCCATGAAGCGCTACTACGCGGAGATCATGATGCCGTTCCGCTCCAACATAAAGAGCCACCTGGAAAAACTTGCCAAATATGAGATAAAGTTCATAGCGCCCAGCCACGGGCCGGTACACCGCAACGCGAAGTTCATAATGGACATCTACAGGGATTGGGCCGTCAGCGAGCCCAGGAACAAAGCCCTGGTGGCCTATATCTCCATGCACGGCAGCACTTACCTGCTGGTCAACCGGCTGGTCAGCCGCCTGCAGGAACTGGGCGTGTGCGTGGAAAAAATTAATCTGGACCAGTTCGACGAGGGCCGCGTGGCCATGGCGCTGGTGGACGCCGCCACCGTGGTGATAGGCACGCCCACCGTACTGACCGGGCCGCATCCCAAAGTGGTTTATGCCGCGCACCTGGCCAACCTGCTGCGGCCGAAGACGAAGTTCGCGACCGTAATAGGTTCTTTCGGCTGGGGGGGACGCGCCGTTGAGACTATAGCCGGCCTTATTCCCAACCTCAAAGTGGAGCTCCTTAAACCGCTGCTCGTGAAAGGCCTGCCCACCGAGGCCGACCTTAAGCAGATAGACGACCTGGCCGCGCTGATAGCCGAAAAGCACAAAGGCCTGCCGGCCTGCGGCGGAGGGGATTGCGGGGTTTGACCTGCGCCGGCTGCCCGCGCGGGCTTCGGCCGTTGCGCTGTTACGGGCCTGGGCCTTGAAATTCGGGGTTTCGTCTGCTAGACTCTAGTTAACGGATAACCTGTTTTTTCAGTTTCCCCCGTTGGCTTTGGGGGAAGGGTGAAAAGCGGGGTTATATTTTTGGCTTTGTCGGGGGGCTGCTATGGCCGATAATTCTAACAACAGAAAAAAAACCCTGCTCGTCGGCCTGCTCGCTTTCCTCGCGGCGGGGGGCGGCGTGTTCCTGTTTTTCATCATACAGGCTTCCAACGACCTGACCGGGGCCAATAAAAAAGGCGCCTTCACATACGGCGGCGTCGCGCGCGAGGCCACCACTTCTTTCTTCAAGTTCATCGGTTTTGACGACGTGGATTCTATAGCGAAAGAAGGGCCCAAAGAGCGCCTGCGCATGAAAGAGTACGCGGCCGCCGGCATCCTGGACGAAATCCCGGCGGCGGCGGAAGAAGAGGTGCCTTGGGCGCCGCCCGCGGCTTCCGGCAGCTCCTCCGCCCCTTCCTATGTTCCCAAGATGGGCGCCAAAGGCGGGTCCGGAGTAGGCGGGATGGGGGGAGGCGGCACAAAATCCGCGGGCGGGACTTCCCGTTTCAGCGCGGGTTCTACCGCAGGCAATACCAATATTTCCGGCCGCGCGCCCGAAGCCGGGGCGGGCGAGCAATCCAAGGGCACGCTGGGCGCGCTTAAGAACGCCCGGGCCGCGCTGGGAGACGGGCTGCGCAGCGGCTCGGCCACGACAGCGAAGGGCAAATGGGACGCCAGTTTCGGCGTGGGCCGTTCCGCTTCCGGCGGCAGCGATATGGCCTACGGCAAGACCGGGCTGGTGAACCTGGACAAGATAAAGAAAGGCGAAATAGACAATTTGAAGACTACCGACCCGAGGTCTCTCAAGGCCCCGGAGCCCGGTGCCCCTGAGCACGCCAAAGAGGAAGAGAAAAAAGACCCCGTCCTGGCGGCGGCCAAGGAAGCAGCCGAGGACGCTATCGCCAAAAGCATGGCGTCTTCCATGGCGGGAGCGGTCGGGCAGGGGATCACCCCCAAGTCCAGCGATAAATCCCGCCTTACCGACCCCACCGGCAGGGCCAATCCCCCAGGCGACTCCGGGGTCTGTACTACAGGTTCTTCGGCCGGAGTCTGTTCCGCGGCCGCCACCGAGCAGATCCCCTCGGATAAGAACGTCAGCTATACCCAGGTAGGCGCCAACGCGGACGGGCCGGTATACGAGGTCGCCTATGATGGCAGCGGCAAAGGCATAACCGCGGGGCTCAAAGGGCAGGACGTCAATTACCGGGATACGGCTATAGTGCAGATAACTAAGGACGGACCTAAGATACTGACCATGGGGGCCATTAACGAAACGGCAGTGCCGGCCCCTTGACAAGTCAAGGTTTGTCTGCTATAACATACTTGTAAAAATCAACTTTGCCTTGAACGCCTGCCAGGCTGTGTTAAGGAAAGTTTAAACTTTTTTGTATATATCGAGAGGGTGGAACGGGGCGGGGTTATGATGAAAATACACGCGAAAAGATCGAAAACTACCCAGTACGTCATCGGCGGCACTGTGGCGGTTATCATCCTTGGGCTCTGGGTCTCCCTCCCGCTGATGAACGGCTCGTCCATGGACGCCTCCGTTTCTACCGGCAATCCTTTTCATTCCAAGGTCGCCGACATCTCTTCTCTCGGCAGCGATATCCCTTCCGAAGGCGGCGCGCCCGGCTCGCCCATGAGCGGGGAAATGATAAACAACCCGGCCACCTCCGGTGAGGAAATGGCTTCCTCCCTCTTCCAGTCCGGTCTCAGTGAGGACGAGCCCGCGGCCGCGGAAGTTTCCGCTGACGCCTCCGCTTTCGCGCCTCCTCCCGCGGTTTCCGCCGCTCCCGTGAGCCACCCTTCTTCCGGGTCCGGGGCCAAGCTGGGCGCGGTGGCTTCCATCACCGCCGGCAATTCGAATTCGATGACCGCGGGCGGCATCCACAATAAATTCTTCGGCTCTGGCGCCGGCCAGAAAGCGGAGTTCGCCCCCACGACCGGCGCGGACATGAAGAAGATGGCCGCGGCGGACAAGAAGCCCGCGCTGCTGGCCATGCTTAACACCGCGGCGGATAAAAGCCAGCTGGCGGTAAAGACCGGCAACATAGACGCGGCCAAGGGCGGCGCCGCAGCCGCTTTCGGCGCCACCACCAAGGCCGGCTCTTCCGATCTTAACGAGAATATGGAGAACCAGTCTTCCTCCTCGGGGCTGCAGCTGGGGCAGACCGCCCAGGACCTGAAGAAGAACGATCCCAACATGAGCAAGCACAAGGTTAACATCCCGGAGCCCAAGCCGGTGAAGGACGATAAAAGCGACGAAGAGATGAAGAAGATGCTTATGCAGATGATAATACAGAACGTGCTCGGCCCGATGTTCGGAGCTATGGGCGCCAGCATGTTCCCTGCGACGCCGGCGGCTAAATAAATTTGCTAAATGAAAGCGGAGGCTTTATGAACAACTATAACGAGAAAAAAGAAAAGAAAGGCGGCTTCTGGTCCGCGCTGGCAGGGCTTTTCAGGGGCGGTTCTTCCGCCGCCGGCGGCGCCTCCGGCTTCGGCACGGCGGGCGGCCTCGGCTCCGCTGGCGGGCTTGGTTCCGCGGGCGGCCTGGGCGGGCTTTTCGCCACTAAAGCCGGCCTGGTCGGCATGGTGCTGGGCGGGGCTACGCTGGCCGCCGGCGTGGGCGTGGTCTATAATTTCATCGGGCCCTCGTCAAAACCGGCCTACTCGCCCGAGTTGTTCCAGAACAGCTATTACGAGGAAGAAGCCTCCAAGGCCGGCCTGGAGCGGGCCAGGAACAGGAACGCCTCGGCGGCCGATTCTTCCACGCTGGATATGTTCAAAGAGCAGGCTAAAAAGGACGGCCTTGGCGGGCTTGCCGGCGATGCGGTGGACGGCGCGGCCCCCGACGCGGCCGTTGACGCCCCCGCGGGCGCCCCTTCAGCCGACAGCGCGGCTCCCGGTGCTCCCGGGGCCGACATGGCCGGCGCCGGCGGTGCCAAGCTGCAGGCAGCTTCCGGTTTCGGCGCTAAAGGCGGCGGCAGCAGCGGAACTTCCATTCCCCGCATGCAGGGCGGCGGCGGACTCTCCGGCGGCATAGGCAGCCAGTTCCAGTCCGTTTACAGGCCCCCGGCGCAGGCCAACGGCGGGAAAACCTCGGGCATGACGGCCTCGGCCGCCCGCGTCAAGAACTCTCCCAAGTACGCGGTCCCCAACTTCAACAAGAAAGGCGCTTTCGGCCAGGCCAAGTTCGCCAACAACATGGGCGCCAAGGCCAGGTACTCCAGCGACGTGGGGTCCAAAGGCCAGGCCGGCATTCCTTTCGACTCCGCCCAGCAGACCGGCACCGGCGAGGTGGGCACGCCCGCCACCGGCTCGGGACTTGGCGGGGCCGGCGTCTCCAACGGCACTAACCTGAAGGGCAACGATCCCAGCCTTAACAGCAACGAATCTACCCCTCCGAAGGTGCCGGAGCCGGAGAACGTCTCTCCCTGGCAGAAATGGGTGGACAGGGCCATGTACGCCATGATAGCGGCGGCCGCCCTCATCCTTATAACCAAGGTGCTGGCCAACATGGCGAAGACGCCGGCCACTTTCTACCTCTTCAAAGTGGCGATGGTCACCGCCTACGCGGCCATGGCCGCGGCGGCCCTGGTGCTGCTGTCCGGCGTGATGCTGATGAGCAAGTACGGCCAGAAATGGACCGGCGCGCTTTATGCGCTTACCGGCGCGGGCCTGATGTTCCAGGCTTACCAGGCGCTTAGCGGCATAGGCGAGTCCGCCACCAAAGCGGGTTATAACATGGGGGGCATGGGCAATGCCTGTCCCGGGTATAACCAGCCTTCAGCCTTCGCCAACGGCATGACCGGCACCGGCGGCGACGTCGGCAAGATGGGCGCCTCTGGCTGGGAAACCAGCGGCACCGGCACTGAAGCCAAACTGGTTCCTCCCGAAGGCGTTCAAAGCGTGAACGGCAACTACGCCATCCCCGATGCCGCCGGCGGCAAGGGTTATACTATGCTGGACTCCAGCGGCAAGGGAGCAGGCACAATAACCGAGAACGGCAATGTGCTGGACGCCGCCTCCAAGCCCGCGGGTACTTTCCAGAACGGCACCTATACGGCGCAGCCGTCGGCTCCCGCTGCAACTGAGGTAGCGGCGCCTGCTCCTGCGGCGCCAGCGCCTGCCGCGCCCGCGCCCCTGGCCCCTGCGGCCCCCGCGGCCCCCGCGGCCCCCGCGGTCCCTGCGGCTCCCGCGGCTACCGCGGCACCTGTGGCCCCCGCGGCCCCAGCGGCGCCCGTTGTGCCTGCGACCCAGCCCGTGATCCCAGTCGCGAATTCCGCCGGCCTGGATCCGAAATATATTATAGACGCGGGCAGCGGCGGCGGTATCACCAATAGCTAGGTTTTCAAACGGGTTTACCGAGTTTACTGTTGAGGGAGGCGTTATGAACGACAATCTGCCGGAAATAAACTTTAAGGAAAAGAAAGAAAAGAAGAAGGGCTTTATAGGCTGGCTGCGCGGCAAGATGGGCGTGGGCTCGCGCGGCGCGGTCGGTGAAGCGGGCATAAACCCTTCTGTCATGAACGTGGGCAGGGGACTCGGCATGGGCGGGGCCAAGTTCGGCTCCTCCGCCGGGCTCGCCGGCCTGCTTGCCGGCAAGGCCAGCGTAATAGCCACGGTAGCCCTGATGGCGGTGGGCACCGGCGTATACCTGGCCAATAAGGCCCCGGCTCCTTCCACCAGCGCCAACGCCTTTAATTCATCGGGCAAGGTGCAGGACAACTATGTGCCGGCCATCCTGAGAAGCCAGGCGGCTAACCAGGGCTCTTCGCTGGATATGTTCAAGGAGACCAATAAAGGAGCCGGCCTCGCTATGGAAGCGGACCCGTCTAAGGCTCCCGGCAAACCGGCCGAGGAAACTCCGGCTCCCGCGGACGAAGCCAAGAACGCCGAGCAGCCTGCCCCCGACGGCAACATGGCGCAGGAGATGATGGGCAAGCTCCAGGGCGGCAGCATCGGTTCGCTGTCCAGCAGCATGGGCGGCGGCTCGAATAAGTTCTCCAGCATGGGCGGCTTCGGCAACAAGTTCAACCAGGGCGCCACCGGGGCCAAGACCGGCTTCACTTCCGGCATCGGCGCGGGGTTCCAGGGTATGCCCAAGTTCGACGCCCGCAAGTCCAAGATGTCGGCGATGAAGCCTTCTTCGCGGCCCGTGCTGTCGGCCAGCAGCGCCGGCAAAAAAGGTAAATTCGGCACCGGCGCTTTCGGCCAGGCCAAGGGCATGAAGACCGTACAGCAGTCTTACGGCGGCAGAGAAGTGGACAAGATGGCCGGCACGCAGAACAAGGCCTGGGAGGGCGCTACTCCCGAGGGCACCACCACCGGCGGCACCGGAGTAAGCGACGGCGGGGCGGGCATAATGTCCTCTCCGTCCCTTGACGGCGCCTCGGCCGGCGGCGGCGGCGGCGACATGGGTGTGCCCGAGGAGCCCGTGATCCCCGAGGCTTCCGCGCCTATTGACGTAAGCCCCTGGGCCGGTCTGCCCCAGAAAGCGATGATGCTGATAATGCTGTCCTGTCTGCTGGCGACCATCGGCGCCTATATTATAAGCCTGGCCAAGGCGACGGCCGTATTTGTAGGGCTCGGCGGCTGGCTGTACAGCATCGGTATGATCATCTGCGGCCTTGCCGCGCTGGTGGCCGTAATGGCCATCCTGGTCGGCGTGCAGCTTATGTCTTCGTTCGGGCAGTCGGCTATGGGCGGCGTCTATGTCCTGGGCGGCGGCCTTGCCGCAGCAGGGGCGATACTGGCGATGACGGGTACGCCCGGCTCCAGCATGGGTACCACCGCGGCCATGCTGCTTGCCGGCGCCGCGATAGCGAGCCTGTTCGGCAGCATGCTCGGGGGCAAGTAAGGTCCCTTTGCTTCAGCCCCTCCCGCTGCCTGTTCCAGGCGGCGGGAGGGGCTTATTAGTTTCAAGCGGAGAACCGGTTTTTAACTTCCTCCCTTTTTTGCGAAAAACAGTTCATGAAAATCGCCCTGATCAATCCGCCTTTTCCGCAGCCCCTGTGGATACTGCGCGCGACCAGCAGCTATAACATGCCGCTGGGCCTGGGGTACCTGGCGGCTTACGCGCGGCAGGCCGGGCATGTGGTTAAGATCTTCGATCCGGAGCCGCGCCGGATGCCGCTGGAGCGGATGTGGCAGGAAGTGGAAGAGTTCAGGCCCGACCTTGTCGGTATCACTTCGGTAACCCCTAATTTTATGCTTGCCAGGGACCTGGCCCTGGAGGCCAAACGGCGTTTTAACTGCCTTGTGGTCATGGGCGGGCCGCACGCCAACGCGCTGCCGCGGTCTACGCTGTTGAGCGCGCCCGGCCTGGACGCCGTGATCATGGGGGAGGGGGAGATCCCCCTGCTCGCCGTGGCCGCCGAGTTCGACGCGCGCGGAAAAGTCGATTTTAGCGGGATCCCCGGCGCCGCGTTCCTGGAGAACTGGAAATACAGGGAAACCCCGCGTCCAGAACTGATCTCCGACCTGGATACCCTGCCCTGTCCCGCGCGCGACCTGGAGGATATAAGTTTATACTACCCGCACCGCTGGTTCTTCGGCGGCAAGAAGAGCACCACGCTTATTTCCAGCCGGGGCTGTCCCGGGCAGTGCACCTTCTGCGCCAATATCTGCATGGGCCGCAAATTCCGCCCGCATAGCCCGGAGTACGTAGTGCGGGAGATGGCGCAGCTGGTCAGGCGACACGGTCTCAGGCATTTCAAGATCTATGACGATTGTTTTACCGCGGACCCGCAGCGGGCCGCCGCGATCTGCGACCTGATCTCGGCCGAAAAACTGAATATCAGCTGGGATATCATGGGCCGCGTTAATACGCTGCTGGACGAGGGGCTGATCCTGAAAATGAAGCGGGCCGGCTGCCGGGAAGTCGTGCTGGGCATAGAGACCGGCAACCAGCAAATACTTAATTTGATGAAAAAGGGCACTACGCTGGCGATGGCCGAGGAATGCTGCGCCAAGCTGCGCAGGCACGGGGTCATGTATTCCAACTCTTTCATCATCGGCAACGAGGGAGATACGGAGGAAACCGTCCTGGAGACTATCGCTTTCGCCAAAAAGCTGGGATCCGACCGGGTTTCGTTCGTGGTTCTGATCCCGTTCCCCGGAACGCCGCTGTTCGACAAATATTATAAAGAATACGACAGCCCCGATACGGACTGGACCAACTGGTGTTCCCTGTTTCCAGACCGTCCTTATGAACCCAGGCAGACCAAACTGTCGATGGCGGACCTGATGCGGCTTAACGATCTGGCCAACCAGCGCTTTAATAGCAGCCCCTTTCAGGTGGCGCGCACCCTGGCAAGCCTGTTCAGATAACGCGGCCGGGAGGGGGAACAGTGCCCCTTGACAAGTCAAGTATTATGCATTATAATATAGATATCAAAGTGGCTTTGCTCTGAACTTTTGTAAAATTGTGTCAGGGAAAGTTTAAATTTTTTTGTCGCCAAGAATGCGAAACAGCGGATTTTACGACGGGGTTACGGGTTCGGCTGACTGGAGGCTATATGGGCAGTAAATTTCTGGAGAAACATAAACGCAAATCCGTTCTTGCCGCGCTGCTCTTCCTTTTTCAGGGCAGGACCAAATATATCGGCATCATGCTGCTGGTAGCGCTGATGTCCGTGCCTTTTGTTATCTCCGGCGAAACGCTGGGCAGGATCATAGAGCTGCGCCCCGTGGCGGCTTTCATGCGCAGCGTGGGGCTGGGCAGCGTGGTGTCGGCCATGAATCCCAAGTATTCCAACGATCTGCTCAAGGCCGCCCTGGACAAGGCGGTGGAGAACAGCGAGAATAATTCTTTCTGGAACAAGTTCCTCAAGAGCATCAACGCCACCCTGCCCCCGGCCGGCGGACCTTCGTCCATGGCCATGATACGCGGCGGCGGCGATATTTTCGGCCTGCCGGTAGTGAAGGATCCCAAAGGCGCCAAGGCGGGCCCGGGCCAGGTAAAGGGCGCGGTTAACGCCGAAGAGCGCGAGCGCGGCGAGACCGGCGACGAGGTGGATCTGCAGTCGCTGCTGGCCGCCGGGCCCGGCGGCGAGGGCGGCGGGCTGTACGGCGACGTTATGGGCCAGAACCTGGCCGGCCGTTTCGAAGGCGGCGGCAGTTCGGCCAACAGCGCCCCTTATATGAACCGCACCACTTTAGGCGGTCCCGGCAGCGGCTCGTCCGCGGGCAGGGCTTCCGGCATGTACAACGGCGCCGTGGCCCAGGCGGGCAGCAAGGTGCCCCTGCCCGGTTCGCCCCAGAAGGTCAACACCAAGAAGATGGGGCGCGTTTCCGGCTTCACCTGGAAGAACGTCGGCTTTAAGACGCAGAATTCCAAGATGAACCAGAAGCTGGGCACCAAAAAACCCATGTTCCAGCTGGCCGAAACTTTCGCCATGACGGCGTCCGCCTACAAATCCAAGAGCTCGGCTTTCGAGTACCAGGCCTCCTATACCGGGTCCACTTACGACGGCAACGACGTTAACCTGGACGTGATCCAGACCGACGCGGCCGCCCCCGTAGTGCCGGACACTTCCTTTACCGGCGACCTGATCAAGGGCGCGCAGGAAATGCAGGACCTGGCCAAGGTCTGTTCCGACGCGCAGGGTACGCACGGCGCCAAGATGTCCGAAGACGGCAAGCTGATGGACGATACCTCCAAAACCCTGGGCAAACCGCCGAAATGCTGCAGCCACGGCGCCGTGGACAGCTGGAACGGCAAGATAGACAAGATCATCTCCTATTGCAACGATTTCAACATCAACGAAGCCCAGCTTTCGGCCAAGTGCCAGAACAAGAGCAGCCAGATGGACTGCAACAGCTACAGCGGCATGAAGATAAAGAAGTGTTCCAAGCTTAAGTGCTGGCTGAGCATCATCCTGGCGATAATCATGATCGTCGCCGGCCTGCTGCTGCTGGGCACCGGCATCGGCCTGGCCCTGCTGGCCGGCGGTATCGGCCTGCTCGTGTCGCAGCTGATCCCGGGGATCTTCGGCATGATCCTGAGCGCGCTGATAGGCCTGGCGTTCTCGTTCTTCATCGGGCTCACGCTGGCCCAGAGCGCTTTGTCCACCGGCCTGCAGATCCTCGGCGGCGAAGCCGGTGAGAAAGAAGAGTAAATGATCACAGTTTTTCTTAAGCCCGCGGTTAAAGCCAGGTCGGAGGAAGGTTCAGGTGATCTATTGCCTCATTGCGGCGGTGCAAGCTTGAGGGCGGTGCTGCCGCCAGCGGAACTTTCCTTCGGGAGCGCCCGGTCAGGCGTTCCGGCTTTGCCGGCGGGTTTTTTACGCGGTCGGCGGCGGTAGGCCAAAAGGCCCAGAGGTTCGGGGGCCCAATGACACTTGGCCCGCGCGCGGATATTAGGTAAATTATAATTGGAGCACTGTGTTGACGTATTTCAGCGGCATTTCTCAGGGCGGTAAATTTAAAACAGGATCCGGAGGCGGTTATGAACTTCTACAATGAAGATGAAAAAAAGGACGGGGCGCCCGCGTTGCCAGGCGCGTCGTCGTTTAAAAAGACATCCGCTTTCGGAAAGGCGCCGCTCTTCTCCAGGGCGACCGGCGGCATAATGGACCGCATCAAGAACCTTTCCCGCAAAGACATGGCCTTCGTGGGCATCGGCCTGAGCGTGCTGGTGATGGCCCCCGTGGCCGAATACATGATGTCCAAGCCCTCCGCCGACAATATGCTTACCCCCGGCTTCGGCTCGCGGGACGGCTCCGCGGCTTCCGGGCTCTACGAGCCGGGCATCAACGCCCTCAGCCAGGGCTCGCCCGACGGCTCCGGCGAAGTGATAACCCCGCTGAGCTCCAGGGACCCCGCCTCGCTGATACTCGGGCCGCAGTCAGCGGCGCCCGCGTATACGCCCCCGGCGGCGCCTCCCACCAACTCCTTCCGCGACGCCATGAAAGACGTGGGCCGCAACGCCTTCTCCGAGGCTACCAAGGCGGCCGGCGCGCCTACGCCCATCCCCAGGATGCAGTCGGCGCTGCGCAACTTCGGTTCCTTCTTCAGCGGCGGCGAGGGCACCCGCACGGTGGGCAGCCTGGGCGGCGGCAAGATCATAGACGACGCCAAATCCGCTTCCTCGAAATCGGCCAAGCGCTCCATGCTCGGCCCCGTGGCCATGGCCGGCTACAAGGGCGTGGCGTCCAATACGCCTAACAGCTCCTCCAAGGGCGCTTATGAAAAACTGCGCTCGGCGGCCGACAAATCGGCCGGCAACTTCACCGGCGGCTCCGCTATCAGCTCGCTGGACAAAGCGGCCGCGGACGCGCTGGATATAGGTAAGGGCACCGGCGGCATGGGCTCCGGCGGCGATTCCGACAAGACCACCAAGCCTTCCGGTTCCACCACCAAGTACGACCATAACCGCTCGGGCGAAAGCCTGGCCGAAAAGGCCGCGGCGGCGCGCCAGCAGAAAGAGCTGGAATGGGAATTCTATAAGAAGTACGAGATCCCCAAGAAAATAATCGAAGCCATCCTCACCGGCATCACCGGCCCCCTCACGGACATGGTCCAGGGCAATATGGAGAATATCTTCGGGTTGTCCTCTCAACCTTCGTACTGCTGGCAGCCGGCTGTCTGCCCCAGCGGTGATTGCGACGAAATGATAAAGAAGTATAAAGTCGTAGCCGCGGTAGACCTCTGCTACAATCCTGGCGCCCAGAAGTTCTCCTGGGAAGCCGCCGGCAAAGATAAGAGTTCCGGCGGGCAGGTCAACTGCATCTGCGGCAAGGCCAACAAGCCCCTCGGCAAAGTTTACGAGACCGGCGGCGTTCCGCCCGCGGACCCTGTGGCTCCCGCAGTCCCCGGCGCCCCGATAGTTCCCGGGACCGGGAACCCGCAGCAGATCTCCGCGGATGCCGTGAAGATCTTTGAAACTTACGACGCGGCGCTTAGCAACGTTGTAGGTACGGTCATCAAAACCGAGACGCTTCTGACCGAGAAAAAAACGGAAGCCGAGCTGAAGACGCAGTTCGCCGCCCTGGGCGGGGCTTTCGACGAACTTGGCAACGCCGCCAACGGCCCGGCCAAGAACGCGCTCTCCAACCTTAGCGCAACGGCCAGAAAAGCATTGAACACCTATGCCGGCCAGATAACCACCGCGCAGGAGGAGTTAAATAAAGGGGAAACGGCTTATAAGAAATATGACGCGGCCATAAAAAAAATACAGGCGGACATAGCGGCTGGGAAACTGCAGACCAATGCGGCGGATGGTAAAAAGGCCGATGAAACCGCCGGCACTGAAACTATCACGCAGGTGATCGCCGCCCATGAACCGCATATAGGCGGTAATATTATTAACGCGAGTAAACTTCTTGCCGTGCATTCGGTCCGTTTGAACGCGTATAACCAGCAGTTGACCGTCATCGACGCTTCGATCGGCACTATAATGACGGCTCACGCCTCCGTGGCCCCTGAAGCCAAGAAGTTCCTGGCCGAGGCCGCCGGGGATACTTTCCCCGCCAAGCTCAGCCAGGCCACCGGCAGAGACCCTGTCGCGGTAGTTCCCTCTGCCCCCGCGGCTCCTGCCCCCGGCCCTGTGGCCAAGGACGTGGGGGAGTCTGTCGGTTCCTTTGTAAAAGATAATGTGAACCAGGCGGTAGGCGAACAGCCTGCCCCGTTCAAGACGGCCGTGGAAAAACTGCGCGCCGCGGACTGGAAAAAGATCTGGCCCCCGGACAGCAAGTTCGACAGCACCAAGGCGGCCAAGGCCGAAGTGGACGCGTGGAACGCTTTCGACTCCGGCGTGTCCGGCGGGAAACTGGGCAGTATCGTTTCTCCCGACAACTTTGTGGCCAACGCGGCCCGCAGCGGCGCCATACACGGCGGCGCGGTGGGGTCGGCCAAAGACTTTCCGAACATCAGCGGTTTTATAAACACCGCGACGGTGAATATCACGCAGGCGAAGAAGGCGCTTGAAAACCTGGTAAAGCCCTGCTACTTCGGTGACGGCGGCTGTTCCGGCACGCAGACCCCCGTGGAGCCTCCCGTGGTGACGCCCCCGGTGGTGACGCCCCCGGTGGTGACGCCCCCGGTGGTAACGCCTCCGGTCGTAACCCCTCCCGTGGTGACGCCCCCGGTGGCGGCCAATACGGACGCCCTGAAAGGTCGGTTGAACGGCCTGATGGGTGATTATGACTCCGCCATCACCGCTACCGATAAGATACAGAGCAGGGATAAAGTAGCTGTTGGTTTCAGGACTGCATATGACACCAAGGTGGCCGCTTACAAAGCTTCCCCCGAGTACACCGCGCTCCGGAAGGACAAAGAGCGCCTGGGAGCGCTTAAGACAGAGCTTGCCGGTACGGTAACCGCGGAAAGGGCCAAAGCGATAGAAGGCGAGGTAGGCCGGATACAAGGCCGCCTAGCCTCAAATAAGAGCAAGGCGCTGAATGGCCTGGCCGGGCTGGATCAGTTCGTGGCCGAGCACCCGTATAGGAAGCCCTCTACTACCCCGCCGGCGGCATCCACCAAGCTGGAAGCCTACCCCGACGCGGCCGATGCCGTAAAGAAAGCCGGCGACGCCAGGATGATCTGGATGAACGCCAAGAAATCCTCTGATGGCGCGCTGGACCATTGGCGCAACGAAGAAGATAAGTACAATGCGCTGCTTAAACTTGGCAAGGACGATGCCTTCTACGGCATCAAGCACCCCGCCTACACCGGGCAGCTCCTCTCGCAGCAGAAGCGAATGAAAGATGCCCGTAAGTCATATAATGACCTGGCGCCCGCGACAGAGCGCGCCCGCCAGTCGTATGACAACACGTTCGCTTCGGCTAAAACCCTGCTGGAAAAGTATAAATTGCCGCTGACTTACCTGCCCAGGTAAACCGGCGTAGTTAAAGGCGAACGGCCCCGTGAAAGCGGGGCCGTTCTCTTTTTGTCCTTGATCAATGTCAGTGGGCCTTTAGGCCTAAACAATGTCGGGTCCAACGCCTCTTATCCGAAGGGCGGCATAAATTAGATAATTAATCTGCGGTAATTACCGCGCTGATTTGTTTAGGGGGAATTTAATGAAAAATATAATATTCGCAATGGGCTTAGCCCTGATACCCGGCCAGATATACGCCGCCGGGGCTCCTGCCGCCTTGGACGCGCTTAAAACCTCGGCCGGAGTCGCCGCTCTGCCTGACTTCTCCTCAGAAATAAAGCCCAGGCTGAATCCCTCCGCTACCCTTACCTGGGATGCGCCCCCGATACTGCTGGATTACAATAAAGACTGGGTTATTGAATTTAAAGGCAGGCAATACACCGTTAAGCTCGATTTCAGGCAGGGAACTTATGACGCATATGGGAAGGCCTTTAAAGCCCGGCCTATAGTGTCCCTGAACGACGTTACCGATATGGACGCAAGCGGGACTGTCATCTGTTCGCAGTTCGTTTACCTGGACGAATTGACCGGTGATGGCACAACGCTGTTCTATGTCGACGAGACAAGCGATCTTACGCTTCAGAAGATAGGCAATGTGATAACGGTACAGTCCTGTAATATGGAAGCCGGGACTTGCGAGGATGTCGAGTCACGGTCCATCGGCGAACTTTACGCGTTCTGGGAACTGGTGACCAAAGAATTCCCCGTAACGATCGGCGCCCGTAAATTCTATATGATGCCGCAGGATTTCCTGGATGGCGTTTTTAAATCCGGCTATGTCGTGACGGAAAAGTCCCCGCTTTACTATACCACAGGCCAGCCGCAGGACTACGTGGAACTTTTCAAGACGGACGAGGACGGGAAATGGCAATTCAGGCCCAAGGCTTATTCCCTGGCCCTCGGCCTGACCTTTGAACTTACGGGCAGCGCAGTGCCGTTCACCTGGACCGTGCGGGAAATGCTGGACTCGGAAGTGCTGGACGCGATAAACGAGTCGCTGGCTAACCGCGGCAGAGGCTCGGCGTCACGACAGGCGCCCGAATTAAAAAAGATCGGCGCCGCCTCCCAGGTCATCAAGGCGGGGAAATGAAGCGTTTGCGCCTTGGGTTGCTCCTGGCCGGACTGTGTCCGGCTTTAAGTTCAGCGGGAACCTTGCCGGAATTCTTTGACGGGTCGGGGGCTAAAAGCTCGCTCGGTCAAATGATGCAGCAGGTAGCTTACGTGCCGGTCGCAAGCCAGGCCGAGAAAGCCTGGGACGGAGTCGCGTTCGCTCAGGGCGTGCAGCAGGCCCTGGATAAATACGGGCGCGTTCCCAGCGCCGTTCAGCAGCAGGCGATAGAAGAGGCTTTAATTTACCTGGGCGCAGCAGAGACCGGGTTTATGTTGTGTTCCAGCCTGTCAAACCAATGCACCCTCCAGTCTTTGGCTAAAATGAATATTGAAGTAAGGATAAAGGCAGACCTGGCGACAGGCGCGGCCGGGCAGCCCCTGCAGCCCAAATACACGATAGGCAATAAAAAACTGGTGATCCTCACCCCCGCCATGTTCAATGGGAAGGGAAACACTCCCGGGGCTATGGCCGGCGCCATTGCTCACCAGTTAAGCCACGTGCAGGACGTGGTCCGGACGGCAAGCGACCTGGAAAAGGCGGCTATAGTTACCGAAGAAAAAGCCTTTTTGATGGAACTGATGGTTTACAGCGAGCTATATAACATCGACCATGAGTGGGTAAAGGATCCGCTGCTGAATTTCATGCTGCGTTTCTGGCACTATAAGGAAGAAGGCGGGGCGCTGCCTGAAGATTTTAATTATAACGGAAAAGCCTACTTCGCCGCGGATTTTATCAATACCTATCTTGAGCCGGCCGAGTCGGGCAGGGAAGGCGTGGTAAACCTTACAAGGACTTTCCTCTACCCGAAGTTGAACCAGCTTTCTTCCCAAACCCCCGTGGAGTTGGAGCAGAAAAAAGCTATAGAAAAAAATATGCAGTTCCTGGCGGTTGAATATTCATTCTGGCGGGAAAATAACGGTTTAAACGAGGCCAGCTATTATAATCCCCAGGCGCCGGTAACTCCCCCGGTGGATCCCTTGCCGCCGGTGACGCCTCCCGTGGTAACCCCTCCGGTGGTAACCCCTCCGGTGGTAACCCCTCCGGTGGTGACCCCTCCGGTGGTGACCCCTCCGGTAGTGACCCCTCCGGTAGTGACGCCGCCGGTTACGCCCCAACCCCCGGCCGGTCCGCGTGAATGGATCCCCCTTAGCGGCGGGAAGTTCATGATGGGCACCAACGACTTGATAGACGGCTTCGAAGGGCCCAAGCCCGTGCACCAGGTGTCCCTCAAAGCTTTTGAAATGTCCAGGACTGACGTGACCGTGGCGCAATACGCTGAGTGCGTAGCTAAAGGAAAATGCGCGCTTCCCGGCGCCGGCGCGAATTGCAACTGGGGCGTACCGGGTCGGCAGGATCACCCCGTCAACTGCGTCACCTGGGACCAGGCGGACCAGTTCGCCAAGTTCAAGGGCGCAAGGCTGCCCAGCGAGTCCGAGTGGGAATACGCGGCCCGCGGCGTAGGCGAGAACCAGAAATATCCCTGGGGCAGCGCGGCCCCCACAGGCAGCCTGCTCGTTATGAACGCGGCGGCGACCATGCCGGTCTGCTCGAAGCCCGCCGGCAATACGGCGCAGGGGCTTTGCGATATGGCCGGCAATGTCAGGCAGTGGGTACAGGATAAATACAAGAACTCCTATAACAACGCCCCGGCCGACGGCGCCGCTTTCAGCGGTGACAGCAACTACTGGGTGATGCGCGGCGGCTGCTTCAACAGCGCGACCTACGCCCAGGACGATAACTATACCCGCGGCCCCGGTTTCAACAGCGTCTGCGTGGGCTTTCGCCTGGCCAGGTAAGGGATCTAGAAATGAAAAAAAAGATAGTTTTTGTTCTGGGCTTGCTGCTTTTGCTGGTGGTTTTTTCCGTCGCTTTGCTGGGCTATGTCTATGCCAAAGACACAGGCGTAGCGCTTAGCGGCAGGTCGCGCCTGGACTATAACTGGAAATATATTTTTGCCAGGACTCCCAAACTGGTAGAAAACTATAACGGGAAACTGTTCTCGTTCTCTCAGCTTGTCTGGCATGATAAAGAGCCCCTGAAGACCTTCGAGAAAGATTTCGGCGGATACATGTTCGGCGATTACCTGACCGTGTACTGGTACCTCAAGCCGCCGGCCGAAATAAAATCCGAACTGCTGGAATATCTTTCCTATCCTGAGGAAAAGAACTGGCAGCCGACCAGGGCTTTTGCAGAATGGCTGTTCTCTCAGACGGATAAATATTACATAGCCGGCATTAAAAGGATCCACCTGAAGAATGGCGTTCCCGCGGCCCTTATTTCTGTCAAAGCGGCAAAGAACGGCCTGGACGGCAATTACAGGTACCTCGTAACCGAACACAACGGCGTTATCGTAAGAATTGAGAATCTTGCGGGGGCTGAAGTTTCGAACGAGCAATACCAACTGCTGGTTTTTACAAATATGGAAATGCATACCATGGAACGGCAGATCCATCCGGACGGAGAAAGGGACAGAGGGAGCCAGAATGTGTTCGAGCGCGTTACTGAAACCTTTGAATTTAAGAGTTAAGGAACTTATGATAAAAATACCGTTACTGACGTTAATTCTTTTGTATCCGGTTTTAAATGCCACGGCGGGAGAGCCTGCCTCCGCTACGATGGACGCGCTTTCCTCGGCTATGGAGCAGGGAGACTTGCGGGCTGCCGACCTGTCGAAGGTGTTTGACGGGGGGGTAAGCTACAGCATTATGCCCGTTCCGGCCGGCGCTATGCCCGGCGCCGCGCCTGCAGCGCCCGCGCGGACAGCCAAGGCGCTTTCAGTGGCGGTCCCGATGCCGCCCCTTGCGGAGAAGATCGTAACGACGTGTCCTATTTATAAAGAGGAAGAGGGAATCATGGCTAAAGCCAAGGCCGCGTTCGCCGCTACTCCCTCGGGCAAGGCTCTTTCGGAGTTCAGCAGCGCGCAGAATGTGACGCTGGTCTGGGACAGGGCCGGTTTTTTTGACGCAAGCCCTTATGCTTTCACTTCTCCTCCCGGAGAAGACGGGAAAAGGACCATCCATCTCAGCTGGGAATACCGCGCCCTGCTGACGGACATTACCGACCCGAATTTCACCTTTTTGTCCTCCGTTATCGCCCATGAATCCACGCATCAAAGCGATTATGCCGCGGCCGGGATGACCAGCACCAGCGAGAAATTTAAATCTACTTCCCTGCTGCTTGAGATGAGCGCTTTTAACAAAAACGTCTATATATACAATCAGCAGCGGCAGGCTAAAAAGACGGTGGGCCCCGAGCTGGAAACAAGGGAGCTTCAGACGCTGCGGTTGTATGCCGATATCTATAATTATATGAACGGCGGGCCTCGCCCGAAGGCTTCGGATTTTTTGCAGCTCCAAAAGGTCGGGGGTGTGTCGTTTGAGGATTATTTAGACAGGGTTACCAAATCCGGTAAGACAGGGATCTGGGCCCTTGCCGGGGTTGTAAAGGACATCTACGGGTATGATCATACTTATGAGATCCAGCCCAAACCAAGTTTATTCGGAGGCGGTAAGGAATATAAGCAATATAAAGCGATTGAAAAGTCTTTAACCCTTGCGGCTGAAGAATACGGCAAATGGCATAGCGGCCTGCCTCAGCCCGGAGCTCCCGCCAATCCGGTGCCGCCTGGCGGGCAGCCTAATCAGCCGCCGGCTAATCCGGTCATCCCTACGCCGCCGACCAATCCCACGCCGCCGGTTAATCCTCCCAAGCCTCCGAAGCCCCCCAAGCCTCCGAAGCCGCCCAAGCCTCCGAAGCCCCCGAAGCCGCCCAAGCCTCCGAAGCCGCCACCTGACTATGACGGAGGAGGGAACCCCGGGGGTGGAGGCGGCCAGCAACTTCCGGGCTGGGTTCAGCCGACCATAGACAGCTGGAAGAAACTGAAGCCGGCGCCTGTAATTGAAAAGTCAAAGGATTTAGAGAAAAACGCGGCTATCATTTGACTTCCCTTGGCCCCGCGGGGTGATCCCCCGCGGGGCTTTTTTATATAGGTCTTTGTGCCTAGTAAATACAGGGCCCTTTGCCCCTTATGTTTTGAGTTGGATTCTGGTTTAATCTAGACAGGTAATTTTCTTCTGTAATTCCGGGGATTGGCCCGGGAGTCTCTACGACCCGGCCTTAACCGGGTGAAACCAGGGGAACAACTTCAGCAAGTTGTTCCTCTGTTTTTTTAAAGGGAGTGGGAGAAAGTTAGAAAAGTCAGGGGGAAAAATGAAAAAATACAAAATAGTGGCAGCGGTGTTTGCCATAGCAATAGCGGCGATTTCTGTCGCTAAAGCTGAAAATATCGATATAGGCTTTGATGTAACAAGATCCGCAGATGTCTCAAGCCTTAAAGAAATGGTCGTAAGATCTGAAACAGGGTTTGAGATGAATAAAGTGAGGTTTGAAGGCTACACTCCCGAAGTCGCCTGTTCGACCTTGGAACTTGATTCAAGGGACGGGACTTATATCCATAAGTACGTTCCCATGGAATCAATACTGTTGTCCAAAACCTGCGACAATAACGGGTGCTACATGGAAAACACCAGGGAAGTCGCTAACGCGGAGATAACGATAAATACAAGGCAACTTTCTGATTCCGAAACAGAGCGGATAGAAGTTTGCCACAACTTTGTTAATCGCAAAGGTTCCTACAGGATAATCAGCAGTCCCTTTGTGTATACCGCCAGAGTAAAACAACCGACCAGCTACAGTTCGTATTCCTTGGAACTAACGCCTTTGCCCAGGACCACTGTGGCCGCAACTGCCTCAGTTTTTGGCCCGCAGCGCAAGGTTGATTTTAATAAAACATTTGCCAAGGGGGAGAAACCGGAATATGAAACAGTGGGGTGTTCCGATACGGGTAAAGTCTGGCAAATTAAACAGGATGATTATCGCACTATGGGGCGAGAGGGTTTCGAGATTTATGTGTGTAAGTTCGTGGTAACTTGGGACTGTAAATGGAAAAACTGTTTCAAGCCTTATCCGCATACGGATCCCAATGGCTGTGCGTGCAAGGAGTCCTGTTCGGATACCGCGCAAAATACGGGCCAATGTGCATGGGAGCAGATTTCTAACTAGTTGGCTGTTTGAGTTGCGAGGCGCACAGCCGCGGATTTCCGCGGCTGTGCTCTTTTAGAATGGTTTAAACTCAGGATGCTAAAATCGTATAATATGGGTGTAGTTTCGCTTTAATGGGCGGTTGGGGGACTAATATGGCTAAAATGAAAAAAGCTGATTACCTCAAAGAAGCGGTAAAGCACATAGAGATCTCCAAGCATAACGTGGTGCCCCTTGTGGACGCCATGGGGGACATGGCTTTTTCCGCCCGGGACCTCGCCCGCGCTGCCAAAATTTACAACCTGATGCTGGCAGATAAGAACTGCTCGGTCATCCTTACCCTGGCGGGCTCGCTGTTCTCCGCCGGCCTCAAGAAAGTGGTGGTGGACCTGGTGCGCAACAACATGGTGGACGCCATCGTCTCCACGGGCGCGGTCATAGTGGACCAGGACTTCTTCGAAGGCCTGGGCTTCAAGCATTACAAGGGCACGCCCCACGGCATAGACGACAACGACCTGCGCGCCCTGCACATAGACCGCATCTACGACACTTTTATAGACGAGGACGAGCTGCGCGTCTGCGACGACACTACCCGCAGGATAGCCGATTCCCTGGACCCGCGCCCCTATTCCTCCCGCGAATTCATAGAGGAGATGGGCAAGTACCTCTCCAAGCACGGCAAAACCAAGGACTCCGTGGTGCTGGCCGCCTACGAGAAGCGCGTGCCTGTCTTCGTGCCCGCTTTCTCGGACTGCTCCGCCGGTTTCGGCATGATAGCCCACCAGTGGAACAACCCCGAAAAGCATATGTCCCTGGACTCCGCCAAGGATTTCCTGGAGCTGACCAAGCTTAAGGTGGAAGCCCGCGATACCGGCCTGCTGATGATAGGCGGCGGCGTGCCCAAGAATTTCACGCAGGACACCGTAGTGGCGGCCGACATTCTGGGCGAAGAAGCCCCCATGCACAAGTACGCCGTGCAGGTGACCGTGGCCGACGTGCGCGACGGGGCCCTGTCCTCCTCCACGCTGAAAGAAGCCTGCTCCTGGGGCAAGGTGGAGACCACCAGCGAGCAGATGGTCTTCTCGGAAGCCACCCTGGCCCTGCCGCTGATAGCCGGCTACGCCTATCACAAGGGCGTCTGGAAGACGCGCAAAGCCCGCCGTTACTCCGACTTCCTTAACAAGGAGCTGGCGAAGATAGGCTGAATTTGAAAGTAAAACGCAGAAAGGGGAAAACCATGAAAAAACTTATCGTTTCTTTGACGCTGCTGGCGGGGCTGGGGATCAACGCCTCCGCGCTCTATTTCGACGGCGGCCTGACCGGCACCACCGGCCCGGACTACAGCGGCTACAAGCTGAACCTCCGCGTCGGCCAGGGGGACTTCGCCCTTGAGCCTTCTTTGACCACCTACAAGTACGACACCGCCGCGTACCGCAACAAGACCTACCGCGCCTACGGCCTGCGCGGCGCCTGGGAGAAAGAGACTTACACCGTGGGCGCCGAAGCCGGCACCACCCCCGAAGTGAACGGCTATAAGAACATTTATGCCGGCGCCGACGTCACCCTGTCGCTGACCCCGACCTCCGGCGGAAAATCCCGCCTGGCCGGCCCCGGCGCGCGTTCCGTCTCCGGCAGCGGAGAGGGCGTGACCCGCGTGGACGTGGGCGCTTCGCTCAAGCACACCGCCCATACCCAGAAAGTGCTGACCGTGGAGCGTGAGACCGGCCAGACCGAAGCCTCCTTGTTCGCCGGCGCCAAGGTGCTGATGTTGAACCTTTCCGCTTCCTTCACCGGCTACACCTACGGCGACGAGGACGCGACGCCGCAGGGCTTCGTGCCCGGCCTTAACTTCGCCGTGGCGGCCAAGCCCCGCTCCAGCGTGACGGCGCGCGTGGACATCCCGTCCACCATCCCTATGATCACGCCTTTCGCGGGCTACACCACCACCAAGTACAAGGGCGCCAAGGACAGCTCGGCCATCCTGCTGGGCGGTTACGTGGACCTGAACATGGTGGTAGCCAATGTGGCCTACCAGATCTACAGCCAGGGCTCCAACACCGACAACTTCGTTTCCATCGGCGCCGGTGTAAAGTTCTAAACCGCGGCTAGCGGCGGGGAAGCCGCAAGTTTCCCCGCTGCCTTTTCTCCTGGTCCCAAATCTATGTCATACGAAAACTTCGCAACCAAGTACCGCCCCGAAAACCTCAGCGAGGTGATGGGACAGGAAACCATCAAGACCACGCTGTACAATGCCGTGAAGCTGGGCCGCATAGCCCACTCCTACGTGTTCTACGGCCCGCGCGGCTGCGGCAAGACCACCATCGCCAGGATCCTGGCCAAGACGCTCAACTGCCACCATCCCAAAGACGGGGCGCCCTGCGGCAAATGCCCTTCCTGCCTGGAGATCCCGGAGTCCAAGTCCCTGGACGTGATAGAGATAGACGCGGCCTCCAACACCGGCGTGGACAAGGTGCGCAGCGTCATCATCGAGCAGGTCAGCTTCGCGCCTTCGCGCGACAAATACAAGGTTTACATCCTCGACGAAGTGCATATGCTTTCCACCGGGGCCTTCAACGCCCTGCTCAAGACCGTGGAAGAACCCCCGGCGCACGTGGTATTCATCATGGCCACCACCGAGCAGAACAAGGTGCCCGCCACCATCCTTTCCCGCTCCCAGTGCTTCCGCTTCCGCCCCATCTCCGAGACGGACATCGTCACCCGCCTGAAGGAAGTGACGGCGTCGGAAAAGATCAAGTCCGAGCCCGAAGCCCTCAAGCTTATCGCCCGCTCCGCCGGCGGCGCCCTGCGCGACGCCCTGACCATGCTGGACCGCGCTGCCTCCTTCGGTCGCGGGGAAGTCAATACCGAGGTCATCAACGAACTGCTCGGCCACCCCGGGTCGGAGCTGGTAAATTCCATGGCGCTGGCGCTGGTGAACCGCGACGCGGCCGCCCTGCACTCCGCTTTCGACCGCCTGAACGCGGAAGGACACGACCCGCTGGCGGCCATCCGGGACCTGCGCAATAATTTCGCCGAGGCTTTCCTGGCCGTCCAGGGTTTTGGCGAAGGCGAGCCCGTAAAGAACCTGCCCAAGGGCACGCCCCCCGGTACGCTGGCCCGCCTGTCGCGCAAGCTCAACGTCATCATCGACGAAGTAAAGTTCTCCGATTCCCTGTCCATCGCCGCCGAGATCGCCCTCTTCACCCTGATAGAAGTGCCGCAGGACCTGGAGAGCCTGGTTAAAAAGCTGGAGGGCCTGGAGGCCCGCCTGGCGACCGGAGAGACTTCCGGCCTGCCGCCCCAGGGCGGTCAAAAAAAAAATGACGCTTTAGCGCCCGCCCCGCAGGCGGCTTCGGTTCCCGCGGCTTACACAGCGCCCGTCGCGGCCGCCGCGCCGGCCCCGGCCGCGGCCCAGCCCGCGGCGGCGCCCGCCGACGCCTGGAAAAAGCTGCTCGGCCAGGTTTCCGCCAAAAAACCGGCCCTTTACAATATCCTGCTTTCCGTAAAAATAGTTTTTACCGACCAGGGCAGATGGCGCCTGCTCAGCGCCAATAAATTCGAAACCTCCATGGTGGAGAAAGCCAAACCGGAACTGGAAGAGATGCTGGAGCGCTACGCCGGCCGCAAGATAACCCTGGCGGCGGAATACGCCGCCGTCCCCGTGGCCGAAGCCGAGGAGATCTCCGAGCCCGCCGGCGACTTTTCGGACGAGGCCGTGGTAGAGGAACCCATGGGCGACGACGTTCCCCAGGGCGGGCCCGCGCCGGCCAGGGCGCCGGCCGCCAGGCCCGTCTCAGGCGAGAACGAGCCCGAGCTCAAGCACCTGGCCAAGGTTTTTCACGGCCGCATCACGCGGATAAACAAGGTTAAGTAGGCCGCCGGCGGCCAAAGATAAATCAATGAAGGCTTTAGAAAAGATCATAGGCGTTTTCCGCAAGTTCCCTGGCGTCGGCCCCAAGCAGGCCGAGCGCTTCGCGCTTTACGTGGTGCGCGCCTCCGACCCCGAGGTGGAAAGCCTGGTCGAGGCCTTGCGCGCCGTAAAGGCCTCCGTAAAATATTGCCGCGAGTGCTATAACTACGCCGAAGGCGACCTGTGCCCCATCTGCGCGGACTCCCACCGGGACCGTTCCCTGATCTGCGTGGTGGAGCGGCCTCAGGACCTGGCGGCCATAGAGAAGGCCAAAAGCTTCTCCGGGGTTTACCACGTGCTGCACGGCGCGGTTTCCCCGGCTTCCGGCGTTACCCCGGACAGCATCAAGCTCAAGGAGCTGGTGGACAGGGTGCGCGCCTCGGACGGGGCGGTCACGGAGGTCATAGTGGCCACCAACCCCGACTCCGACGGGGAAGCCACCGCGATGTACCTGATACGCCTGCTGAAGCCTTACGTTTCCAGGATCACCCGCATCGCCTACGGCGTGCCGCTGGGCGGCGACATCGATTACATGGACGAGGTCACGCTGGGCTACGCCCTCAAGGGCCGCGTTAAAATTTAGTCCTTCACCGTAAAGCATCAACCTGCAACGCCGTAACTCTCCTGCGCTTAACCGGGGGGCTCTATGCTGTTTTCTTACTACCGAAGGCCGCTTTTCCTGCTGCTGCTGGTTTACGCCGGCGGCCTGGTCCTGTTCCGGGGTTTCTTCCTGAAACCCCCGGAGAAGCTGCCTTTCCCGCTGCCCCGGGCCGGCGCCCTGGTGGAGGGCCGCGTGGCGGAATATCCCGCGTCCGTGCCGGGCGGCGCGCGGTTCACGCTGGAAACGGAGAAGGTGTACGGCCGGCCGCTCAAGACCGGGCTGATGGTCTACGCCCGCGCGCCGCTGGCGGCTTCCTACGGGGACAAAGTTTCGCTGCTGGCCGACCTGGAGCCCCCTCCGGGCGCGGCGGTCCCCGGCAGCCTGGACTGGGGTGAATACCTGCTGGCCCGCGGTGTCACCGCGCAGGCGCGCGCCAGGGAAATAGAGGTGACGGCCCGCGCCAATTATTTCATAAGGCTGGCCAGGGGCTTCCGCTATAAAGCCATGGGCTCTTACGAGGCCGGCCTGCCGGCTGAGGCCGCCGCGGTGCTGGGCGGCGTGGTGCTGGGGGAGAAAAAAAGCGTCCCTCCCGCTTTAAAAGCCGCTTTCCAGGATTCTGGCGCCATGCATTTGCTGGTCGCCTCCGGGTCCAATGTCGGCTTCGTGGTGGGCGTGGTCTATTTCCTGTGCTCCAGGCTGGGGCTCAAAAGGAAATATTCGGGGCTGGCGGCGCTGGCGCTGGCCGGCTTTTACGTGACGGCGGCGGGCCTGGATTCCCCGCTGGTGCGCGCCTACCTGATGTTCTCCGCCGGGCTTTGCGCCTGGCTGCTGAACCGGGAGGCGGGGGCTTTCCACGCGCTTACCGCGGCCTGCCTGGCCATCCTGCTGCTGTCGCCGCGCTACCTTTTCGACGCCGGGTTCCAGATGTCCTTCCTGGCCGCTTACGGGCTGATAGTAGGCATGGCGCTCTGGGGCGGTTATGCCAGGCGCGGCGGACTGGCGGGGTACGCCGCGGGGCTGTTCCTGATGAGTTTTTTCGCCCAGCTGGGGCTTTACCCGCTGCTGGCTTTGTATTTTCATAAAATCTCTCTGGTTTCCCTTGTTTCCAACATGCTGCTGGTGCCCGCTTCCGGGGTGGCCATGGCGCTGGGTTTCCTGCTGGCGGCCTTTTCCTGGGCCGGGCCCGTTTTTAAGGGACTGGCTTTCGTTACCGGGAAGTTCATGGCGGCGTTCATAAGCGCCGTTCGCTTTTTCGCGGACCTGCCGTTCTCTTCGGTAAGCGTCGGCGTGCCGTCGACCTGGGTCATCGCCGGATTCTTTCTCCTGGCCCTGGCGCTGCTGCACGGCCCGCTGCTGGGCTTTAAGCGGCGGCGGTTCTACCTGGCCGCGCTGGCGGGCCTGGCCGTAATGGCCGTGGGGCCGCTGACGCGGGCGCAGGCGGTGGCGGGGCGGCAGGCTTACCAGGCGGCCCTCTTCGGCGACTACAACACCTCCAGCGCGCTGGTCCAGGCCCCCGCCGGCGGGCTTTACCTGCTCAACCCGGGTCTGAACGGGGCAAAATTGGCGGCCTCGGTCTTCGACCGCGGCGCGCGCTCGCTGGAAGCTGTGCTGCTCAGCTCCGCGGAGGAGAAAAATTACAGCGGCCTGGAGGAGCTGGCCGGCCTGGTGGAAATAAAAAGGGTCTTTGTGCCTTACGGCCCGCGGCCGGAGGGGTTCAGGCGGCTGCTGGCCGGCCTGGAAGCCGGCGGCGCGCGCGTAACCGCGCTGTGGCCGGGGGAAGCGGCTGAGGCCGGCATAAAGATCGCCTGCGGCTGGGACGGCGGCCGCGGTTATACCGGCGCCGGGGACCGGTACTGGTGGAGCATAGGCGCCGTAACGGTGAGCAGGGAAGGAAAATACGCCGTCGCCGCGGGCGTCGCGCCCGGCGCCGAGGCCGTAAAGGGCGAAGTGGTGCGGCTGGGGGACCCGGAAGGCTCCTGAAGCCTGTTTATTAAATTTGTATAATTTACCTATGGAAACCCTTACCCCCAAGACGAATTTTATCCGCGAGATCATAGACCGGGACCTGGTTTCCGGCAAATTCGGGGGCCGCGTGCACACGCGCTTTCCGCCGGAACCCAACGGCTACCTGCATATCGGCCACGCCAAATCCATCTGCCTTAACTCCGGCCTGGCCCGCGATTACAAGGGCAAATTCAACCTGCGCTTCGACGATACCAACCCCTCCAAGGAAGAGCAGGAGTACGTGGATTCCATCGTGGAGGACGTTAAATGGCTGGGCGGGGATTTCGAGGACCGCCTGCTGTTCGCCTCCGACTATTTCCAGGCCATGTACGACTGGGCCATGGAGCTGGTCAAGAAGGGCAAGGCCTACGTCTGCGACCTGAGCGCCGAGGACATGCGCGGCTACCGCGGCATTCCCGGCGAGCCCGGCAAGGACAGCCCTTTCCGCAACCGGTCCATAGAGGAGAACGCGGACCTGTTCGAGCGGATGAAGAACGGGGAATTCCCCGACGGCTCCCGCACGCTGAGGGCCAAGATAGACATGGCCCACCCCAATTTAAACCTGCGCGACCCCGCCATGTACCGCATCCTGCACGCGGAGCATCACCGCCAGGGCCGCAAGTGGTGCGTGTACCCGATGTACGACTGGGCGCACGGCCTCGAGGATTCCATCGAGAAAATAACGCACTCCATCTGCACGGTGGAGTTCGAGAACCACCGGCCGCTGTACGACTGGTTCCTGGAAGCGCTGGGCGTCTACCATCCCCAGCAGATAGAGTTCGCCCGGCTGAACCTCAGCAATACCGTGCTCAGCAAGCGCAAGCTGCTGGAGCTGGTCAAGGACGGGCACGTGGAAGGCTGGGACGACCCCCGCATGCCCACCATCTCCGGCTTAAGGCGCCGCGGCTATACCTCCTCGTCCATCCGCGCCTTCTGCGACGAGATCGGCGTGGCCAAGTTCAACAGCATCATTGATATCTGGGTGCTGGAGAACGCCATCCGCAACGAGCTGAACAAGACCGCGCCGCGCGTGATGGCCGTGCTGCGGCCGCTTAAGATCGTGCTGGAAAATTACCCGGAGGGCCAGGTGGAGGAGATGGAGCTGGCCAACAGCCCCGAAGATCCTGCCGCCGGGACCCGCAAACTGCCGTTCTGCCGCGAACTCTATATCGAGCAGGACGACTTCAAGGAAGTCCCTCCCAAGAAATTCTTCCGCCTGACGCCGGGGGCCGAAGTGCGCCTGCGCGCCGCTTACATCATAAAATGCGAAAGCGTGGTGAAAGACGCCGCCGGCAATGTCACGGAAGTGCGCTGCACCTACGACCCCGCCACGCGCGGCGGGGACGCGCCCGACGGCCGCAAGATAAAGGGCACCGTGCACTGGGTTTCCGCCAGGCACGCCTTCCCGGCCAAGGTGCGCCTTTACGACGCGCTGTTCACCAAGCGCAACCCCGACGACGTCGAGGAAGGCCGCGATTACAAAGAGAACATGAACCCCGCCTCCCTGGAAGTGCTGGAGCAAGCTTATTGCGAGCCCGGCCTGAAGGCGGCGCAGCCCGGGGCGCGGGTGCAGTTCGAGCGGCTCGGCTACTTCTTCGTCGATCCCAAGGATTCCGCTCCCGGGGCGCCGGTATTCAACCGTACGGTGACGCTGAAGGATACCTGGGCCAAGCTGGAGCAGAAGCCCGCCGGCGCGAAGTGAGATTTACCCGATGAAACGCATAAAGAACGTAGCTCTTTTTTACAACTCCAAACGGCGCAAGGCCATCGCCTACGCGGCCGCCATAGAGCGCCGGCTCAGGGCGGCCGGGGCGGGCGTGCACAAGATCTGCGTGAACGACGCCTACTGCGACTTCAAAAAGGCCGATGCGGCCGTAGCCGTGGGCGGGGACGGGACCGTGCTTTACGCCGCGCGCCACGTGATAGGCCGCGGCATCCCGGTGCTGGGCATAAACGCCGGCGGGCTGGGTTTCCTGAGCGGCATGGAGCAGAAAGATTTCCTGAAGGAAGCCGAAGTGTTCCTCGGCGGCGGTTTTAAAAAGATCAGGCGCAACCTGCTCTCCGTGCGCGTCAGCCGCGGGAATAAAGCCGTGTTCGGCCCGCTGCCGGCGCTCAACGACTGCGTGATCCGCAGCCAGGAGTCGCGCGCTTTCACGCTGCGCGCCTCTTTCGGGCGCCAGTTTCTTTCCGAGTATTTCGGCGACGGCCTCATTATCTCCACGCCCAGCGGTTCCACGGCCTACAGCCTGGCCGCTTCGGGGCCTATCGTGATGCCGGACCTGGAAGTGCTGCTGCTCTCCCCGATCTGCCCGCATACGCTGACGCACCGCCCCATAGTGCTGTCCGCGGCGGAGGAGCTCAAGGTCGCGGTCCAGGGCGGCCACTCCGGGCCGCAGCTGGTATCGCTTTCCCTGGACGGGCAGGAGAACTTCAGCCTGCAGCCCGGAGATACGGTGCACATCCTGAAGCACCCGCGCAGTTTCGACCTGCTGGCGCCGCAGGGGTTCTCGTATTTCGACATCCTGCGCCGCAAGCTCAGCTGGGGCGAACGGTAGATGCTTAAAAAACTTTCCATCAGGAATTTCGCGGTCATCGAGTCGCTGGACCTGGAGCCGGGGCCCGGGCTGAATATTTTTACCGGCGAGACGGGGGCCGGCAAGTCCATAATCATTTCAGCGCTCGGTTTCCTGCTGGGCGAACGCTCCGGTTCCGACATCCTGCGCCCCGGGGCCGCGGCCGCCGAGGTGGAAGGCGAATTCCGGGCGGAGAACCTGCCGCCCGGGCTCCTTGAGCGCTGGGGGCTCAAGGACGGCGCTTTTACCATCCGGCGCCAGGCGGATCCCAGGGGCCGCACCAGGGCCGCCATAAACGGCGCCGCGGCCACGCTGGCCCAGCTTTCCGAGATAGGGAGTTTCCTGGTGGATTTTCACGGGCAGAACGAGCACCAGAGCCTGCTGAAGCCCGAGACGCAGCGCGACCTGCTGGACCGCTACGGCAAGCTGGAAAAGGAAGCCAAAGCCGTGGAAGAGGCCTGGAGTGCGGCGCGCGCGCTGGAGGAAAGCCTGAACGCGGTTTCCATGTCCGAGGACGAGCGCGGCCGCCTGCTGGACCTTTACCGCTTCCAATTGGCCGAAATAGAGGCCGCCAATTTGAAAGAGGGCGAGGAAGAGGAACTGGAAGCCCTTTGGCCCCGGCTTAAAAATTCCGAAAAACTTTTCTCGCTTTCCGGGGACGCCCACGGCTTCCTGGACGACGCGGCGGGGAACTCGGAAAAGGCCCTGGAGAAGCTCAAGGCTTTGTCCGCCATAGACCCCACGGCGGAGCCGCTGACGGCCAGGCTGGCCGCGGCCGCCATAGAGCTGCGCGACCTGTCCGGGGAATTGCGCGCCTACGGCAAAGGCGTGCATTCCAATCCCGGCGAGGTGGACCGCTGCCTGTCCCGGCTGGAAAAATTCAAGAGCCTTAAGAAAAAATACGGGGCGGACATTCCCGCCGTGCTGGCGAAGGCGGAGGAACTCCGCAAGAAGTTGAACGGCCTGGAAGACCTGACGCTGGACCGCTCCGAGCTGGAAAAGAAACTCGCCGCCGCCCGCGGGAAGCTGGAGAAACTGGCGCTGGCGCTGCACGACAGGCGCCTGGCCGCCGCTAAAAAACTTTCGGCTGAGATCCTTAAAGAGGCCGAGGGGCTCGGTTTCAAGGAAGTGCGCTTCTCCGTCGACGCCGCCTATGACGAGGCCGCCATCGCCTCCTCGGGCGGCGATTCCGTGGAATACCTCTTTACGGCCAACCCCGGCTACCCTTTAAGGCCTTTGCGCTATACCGCTTCCGGCGGCGAGATGGCCCGCATCATGCTGGCCCTTAAAACCGCGCTTTCGCGCGCCGACCGCATAGGCGCGCAGGTGTTCGACGAGGTGGACGCCGGGGTGGGCTCGGTGACCGGCCGCCTGGTGGGGGAAAAACTGGCCCGCCTGGCCGCCCAGAAACAGATCTTCTGCATCACGCATTTGCCGCAGGTGGCCGCTTTCGGCACGGCGCACTATTTCGTGGAGAAGGACGTGAAGGCCGGCGTGGCCGCCGCCTCAGTGCGCCTGCTCGACGCGCCCGCGCGCGAGAAGGAAATCGCCCGCATGCTGGGCGGCAAGAAGCAGTCCACCGACCTGGGCCTCAAGCACGCCCGCGAACTGCTGGCGGAAGCCGGAAAATAGCCGGGCTTCGCCAGCTCCCGACAAGAACCAGACTCACAAGGAAAAAACAACATGGAAGTAAGAACAAGATTTGCGCCCAGCCCCACCGGTTATATGCATATCGGCAACCTCCGCACCGCCCTGTACGCCTACCTCCACGCCAGGAAGAACGGCGGCAAGTTCCTCCTGAGGATAGAGGACACCGACCAGGCGCGCCTGGTGGAGGACAGCGTGAAGGTTATTTACGAGAGCCTCAGGGTGACCGGCCTGGAACACGACGAGGGCCCGGACAAGGGCGGCCCCGTAGGGCCTTACGTGCAGAGCGAGCGGCGCCCCATCTACAGGGAATACGCCGAAAAACTGCTCAAAGAGGGCCATGCCTACCGCTGCTTCTGCGAAAAGGAAGAGAAGACGGAAAAGCCGGCGGACGAAGAGCAGGAAGGCCTGCTGCTCGGCTACGACGGGCGCTGCGGCCGCCTGTCCGAAGCCGAAGTGCAGGCCAATCTGGCGAAGGGGCTGCCCTTCGTTATCCGCCAGAAGATAGACAAGGAAGGCTCCACCACCTTCAACGACTTCGTCTACGGCCCCATCACCGTGGAGCACAAGCAGCTCGACGACCAGATCCTGCTCAAGCGCGACGGGTATCCCACCTACAATTTCGCCAACGTCGTGGACGATCACCTGATGGGCATTACCCACGTGATGCGCGGCTGCGAGTACATCTCCTCCACGCCCAAGTACATCCTGCTGTACAAGGCCTTCGGCTGGGAGATCCCCGAGCACATCCACCTGCCGCACATCCTCGACCAGAGCGGCAAGAAGCTCTCCAAGCGCGAGGGCAGCGCGGCGCTTTCAGATCTTCTGAACAAAGGCTACCTGCCAGAGGCCGTCCTGAACTACATCGCTCTGCTGGGCTGGAACCCGGGCACCGAGCAGGAATTCTTCACCAAGGCCGGCCTGATCGAAAAGTTCGACATAGCCAGGATCGGCAAGGCCCCCGCGATGTTCGACGAGACCAAGCTCTCGTGGCTCAACGCCCAGCACGTGAAGGCCCTCACGCCCGAGGCCGCGCACAAGCTGTTCCTGAAATTCTATCCGGAGAAGATAGTAAAAGAGTTCGACGCCGTAAAGCTTACCGGCTTCATCCAGGGCAAGGTGGAAAAACTCTCCGACCTCCCGGCCATGACGGCTTTCCTGGCGCAGCTGGACGAGCAGTATTCCACGGAGCTTTTCGTCCACGCCAAGAACAAGACCACGCTCGAAGGCAGCAAGGCCGTCCTGAAGGACCTCGAGGGCATCCTTAACGCCCTGCCTTCCTGGGAATACGCCTTTATCCTGGCCGCCGTCAAAGCCTATGCCGACGCCAAGGGCGCCAAGCTCGGCCCCGTCATGTGGCCCCTGCGCATCGCCATCTCCGGCCAGGCCGTCACCCCGACCGGCGCCGTAGAAATAGCGGAGCTCCTCGGCAAACCCGAAACCCTCCGCCGCATCACTGTAGCCATCGGCAAGTTGTAAACTCGTTCTCTAAAGGCCTGCCGCGGGGACAGGGTTGTCAAAAACAGGGTCGGGCACACCGTGCCCGCCCTTCCCCGCCTCCCGCTCCGCGCTATGCAAGCGGAGCGGTCCGGCAGGGTTTTGCCAACCCTATCCCCGCGTCAGGCCTAGGTTTTGCGCCGGAGGGGTGACGAGGGTATGGGTTTGGCGGGCCCTCACGGAAGCCGCCGCTTGCATAAGCGCGGCGGCTGAGTGGGGAGCGCGGCCACGGTGTGGCCGACGCGGTGCCCGACAGGCCCATACCCTCGCCAACCCGACTACGCTGCCCTGCGGTCTTAGCGCAAAACCGCGGGCGGGAACCGGCTTGGGTAGTCTGTAACAATATTGCCACATCTTTGTATCAAATCCTAAATAGAAGATTTGTAAACTTTCCATAGCAACCTTATGAAATACTGGTTCTACTCGGAAGGCAATATCCTCGGTCCCTACGATCCGGCAGAAATGCTGGCTCTTCCCGCTTTTGCCGAGGAAAGCCTCGTCTGCGCCGAAACCGCCACCGGGGATAACCCCGGCGACTGGCGCCCCGCCGCCCAGGTGGCCGAGATCGCCTCCGCCCTCAGCGTAGGGGCTGGCCGCTCCGTCGGCGCCGGCGTCATGGCCGGCGCCTACGAATACGAAACCGGCTTTAACGCCTCCGCCCGCTATTTCGAAGACAAGGAACCCGCCCCCGGCGCCTCTTACGGGGAACTCCTCGACACTATCGATAATATACTCGGCGCCTATAAAGAGGGGAAAGAAAGCCCTTCCAAACCCCAGGAAACCGATTACGACCTGGCCGAAAAATTCGACATAAGGCTTTCCCGCATCCAGGAAGAGCTGGAAGCCGCCCGCTGGGAGAAGAACCTCCTCCTTGAAAAAATGCGCATGAAGGAGATGGAGGAGAAGAAGAACCGCGAGCGCATAAACGAACTTGAGGCCCGCCTTAAGAGCGAAACCGGCAGGGCCGAGGTAACGGAACGCGAAGTGGAGCAGGTGCGCCACCTGTCCGACCTCAAGGAAAAAGCCGAGACCATACGCAAAATAGAAGAGATCAAAAGGGAAGAGCTGTCCCTCAGGGAAGACGCCGCCCCCGCCGCCTCCAAATTTACCAGGACCTCCCCGCAGCCTGCGCCTGAAGCTTTGCCCGAGCCCGCAGCCGAAGCCGCCCCCAAAACGGCCCGTGAAGCCGCGGCCGCCGCCGTTACCGAGGCCGCAGCGGAAGCCGAGGCGCCCCGCCGCGAGGAACAGCCGGTTCCCGAGCTGGAAGTTAAAGCCTTAAAAAGCATGGCCCGCCCGAGCGAGATAAAACTCGAGACCTCCCTGGGCGCTGAAGTTAAAGAACCCTCTGATGACGCCGGCCTGACCAGCCGCAAGCTGCGCAGCCTCGGCCAGACCCAGGCGCCGGCTTACGTCTACGGCTCCCATTACGATAAACCCCTGCCCGGTCCCGAAGCCGCGCCGCCCGGGGCCTTTAAAGGACCCGAATCTTTCGAGCCCCTGCCGCAGCAGGCCGGCGGCCTCGTCTATGATTTTACCGTGGTAACCGCCAAGTCCGAAACTTCGCAGCAGTTCAAAATAGAGCCCCGGCAGGAAATACCTCCCGCGGCGCAGCCCGTCAGGCAGGCCCCCGCGCCCCAGGCCGCGCAGCCGCCCGTTTACGATTTCGGCGTACCGGCCCAACCGGCTCCCGCTCCCCAGCCCCAGGTCGTCGCCCAGCACGGCTTCCAGTTCCAGTCCCAGTCGCAGCCTCCGTCCGGTCATTTCAACGCTCCTCAGGCCGCGGCCCCCGCGCCCGCGCCCGCGGCCCAGCAGGCCCCGGCCGCGCAGCTTGGCGCGGCCGAACTGCAGCCCCGGGTGGCCGTTCCGGAAAAGGGCGCGGCGGCGCCGCCGGCCGAAACCCCCGAGAAAACGCAGCGCATTCCCGTGGCGGCTATAAAAGGAAAGCCCGACGGCAAACCCCAGGACGCCCCCAGGAAAAAAGGCGGCAAGCTGGCGTTCATCGCCGTACTCGTGATCTTCGGTTCCATAGCCGCCGGCGGTCTCGGCTACTTCTTTATGGGCGAGGGTGTCAGCTTCTCAGAATTTTCCATGCTGGACCTCGGCGGCAAGAAAAAGAGCACGGCTATGACCAGCCAGCTCGAGGCCAAAGCCCCCGTGGCCAAGGCTGAACCTTCTGAAGGCCTGCAGCCGGCCGCCGAACCTCAGCCCGCCCCGGCCGCGCAGCCGCAGCCGGCCCCCGAACCCGAAAAGCCGGTCAATGAAAATATCCGCAAGGCCCTCGTGATAGTAAAAGAATACAAGCTTTCCGGCGGCCGCGGCACGGTGGCCACCTGGTTCGCCAACTCTTTCCTCTCGGGCGCCGCCGGCGGTTCCAATGAAGAATGGACCGCCACGCCGCTGCACGGGGATATCCTTGTGGTGCAGTACCGGCTGCTGAGGCCCAAGCAGGACCCCCTGATCTACCAGTTCGAAGTGGACGCCGCCAAGCATGACATCGTGCGCGGCATAAACAACAGCGCCATAGAGCTGCTGGACTTCTCGTCGAGGGAAAAAAGCGCGGCCGCGGTAAAGAAACCGGCGCCCAAGCCCAGGGTTAAAAAACCTTCCCGCCCCAAAGAACTTCCCATATTGCCTCTGCCGGACGCTCCGGCCGCCGGCACCGGGGCCGAGCCCGCCCCCACAGGTTTTGAGAACGCGCAGGCCGAAGGTTCGGAAGAGGTAAAATACCTGAAAGCCCAGGAGTCTGACGAAGAGCTGTTCTAAGGCGGGCCGCATTCCTCGGCCGGCGGGTTGAGTGCCGCGCGTACATATGTAGTAGAATACTGAAAACGCGCCCGCTTCTCCTTTGCCGGGACTTTTTCACCGGTTATCCGCTGCCGTTCCCGTTATTATGGCTGAAAAAGGTTTATCGATAAACATTTCCAAGCGCCTCGGCGAAATGCTGGTCACCTCCGGCCTGATCACCGCCGCCCAGCTGGCCGAAGTGCTGGATATGCAGCGCACCACCGGCACCAAGCTGGGGCATTTGCTCGTCCATAAAAAATACATCGAAGAGCGCAGCCTGCTGGAGTTCCTCAGCAAGCAGTTCGGCATAGAATTCGTCGACCTGCGGGCCAAAGAGATCAACGCGGATATCCTCAAGATCATCCCCGAGAATATCGCCCGCCGCTACGGCCTGATAGCCGTGGAGAAGGCGGAGAACAAGCTCAAGGTCGCCATGGAGGACCCGCTGAACATCGTGGTCCTGGACGACCTGAAGATGATGACCGGCTACGACATAAAGCCGGTGTTCGGCTCGGAATCCGATATTACCGCCGCCATAGACAAGAACTACGGCTCCAAATCCTCCAAGGAAGCCCTCGACGACATCCTGCGGCGGACCACCGGCGGCACCACGGAGGTTTCCCTTATCAGCGAGGACGAGGACAAGGGGGGCGGCGAGGACCTGATCTCGCTGGAGGAGAAGGGGGAAGCCGCGCCCATAGTGCAGATGGTGAACCTCATCATCTCTTCCGCCATCAAAGCCCACGCTTCCGACATCCATATAGAGCCGACCTACAAGGACACCAAGATCCGCTTCCGCATAGACGGCGTGCTGCACGGGCAGCCCGGGCCGCCCAAAAAATTCCACAACGCCATCATCAGCCGCCTCAAGATCATGGCCACGCTTGACATCTCCGAGCGGCGCCTGCCCCAGGACGGGCGCACCAAGCTCAAGATCGACGACCACGAGATAGACCTGCGTATTTCCATCCTGCCCTGCGGCCCCGGGGAAAAGGTGGTCATGCGTATCCTCGACTCCTCCGGCCTGAAGCTGCGCCTGGAAGACCTGGGCATGGAGCCCGAGAACCTGGCCATTTTCTCCAAGTGCCTTAAGGCCCCGCACGGCATCAACCTGATCACCGGCCCCACCGGGTCGGGCAAATCCACCACGCTTTATTCCGCCCTGGCCACGCTTAACGCGCCCGACGTGAACATCGTCACCATCGAGGACCCCATAGAATACAACCTGGAAGGCATCAACCAGGTGATGGTCAACGCCGACGTGGGGCTGACCTTCGCCTCGGGCCTGCGCTCCTTCCTGCGGCAGGACCCGGACATCATCATGGTGGGCGAGATCCGCGATTTCGAGACCATGGCCACCGCCATTAACGCCGCCATGACCGGCCACCTGGTCTTCTCCACCCTGCATACCAACGACGCCCCGGGCGCCATAACCCGCATAGGCATGATGGGGGTGGAGCCGTTCCTGACCTCCTCCACGCTGCTCATGGTGGTGGCCCAGCGCCTGGTGCGCGGCATCTGCAAGAATTGCAAGGAAACCTACGAGGTAAAGCCGGAGCTGCTGGTCAGCCTGGGCGTCTCCAAAGCCGTCCTTGATAACCATATTAAAAATGGTAAAATAACTCTGTCCAGGGGCAGGGGCTGCGATATCTGCGCCAAGACCGGTTATAAAGGCCGCATGGGCATCCATGAGATCCTGGAGATCAACGACGTTATCAGGGGCCTTATCATAGAGAAGGCCCACGTTTCCAAGATAAAAGAGGCCGGCCGCAAGAACGGCATGATAACCCTGAGGGAGTCGGCTTTGCGCAAGCTGTTTACCGGCGCGACCACGGTGGAAGAAGTCATACGCGTTACGGGTTCGGACGTGGACTAGGCGGGCAGGCACGGAAAACTTTTTCCAACAACGGATTTTACGCGGGCTTAGGAGCAAACAAAATGGTAACGATGAGCGAATTGTTCATACTGATGCACGAGAAGAACGCCTCGGACATCCACCTTACCGCCGGCGCCACGCCGATGCTCCGCATAGACGGGGAACTGGTCCCGACAGCTTTCGAAAAACTTACCCCGGAGATGTGCCAGACCCTGAGCTTCTCGCTGATGACCGACGCGCAGCGCCAGCGCTTCGAGGCCACCAACGAACTGGACTTCGCCTTCGGCATCAAGGGCATGGGCCGCCTGCGCATGAACGCCTACCGCCAGCGCGGCG
>MGTU01000023.1 GCA_001799615.1 Elusimicrobia bacterium GWA2_61_42
CAGGCGCGCCAGGTGCGCCTCGGCCGCGGCGCAGCGGGCCTGCAAAGGTTCCCGGTTGACGCGCCCGTCGGCAAAATACGCTTCCAGCGCGTCTTCGGGGGCGGTGTTCACCGACCCTTCCAGCGCCAGTTCTTCCATGTAAAGCGAGGGCCGGTACTCCGGGTTCTTCACGCTGGTAGAGGCCCAGAGGATGCGCTGCGGGGGTATGCCGGCGGCTTTGAAGCCGGGGTTGTAGAACAGTTCGCGGTACAGCCGGTAGGCCAGCAGCGAGTTGGCCACGGCGGCGCGGCCAAGCAGCTCCTTGCCGCCGGCGAGGGCTCCCAGTTCCTTGTCCACCGCCGAGTCTATGCGGCTTACGAAGAAGCTGGCCACGGAGGCCATCCCGTCCACGGGCAGGGCGTTGCGCACCCGCCACGACATGGCCGCGGTATAGGCCTGGGTGACGGAGCGGTAGCGCTCGACGGAAAATATCAGGGTGAAATTTACGCTGACGCCTTTTTTCAGCAGGTTCTCCCCCGCCTTCAGGCCTTCTTTGGTGGCGGGGACTTTTATCATCAGGTTGGGGCGGCCTACGCGCTCCGCCAGGCGCAGGCCCTCGGCTTCGGTGCGCGCGGCGTCTTGCGCCAGTTTGGGCGACACTTCCATGCTGACGTAGCCGTCCAGAGCGCCGGAGGCTTCGTGGACCGGCCTAAGCAGGTCGGCCGCGCGCTGTACGTCCTCCACGGCCAGCACCTCGAAGATCTCCTCCGGGGAGGCGGGGCCGGCGGCCAGCGCTTGCAGGGGCTCCGCGTAGAACGGCGCGCCCAGGGCTTTTTCAAAGATAGACGGGTTGGAGGTGAGGCCGGTTATGGCCCGGTCCCGGATCTGCCGCGACAGCGTGCCGTCGAGCAGGAAGTCCCTGCGCAGGTTGTCCAGCCACAGGCTCTGGCCGGTCTTCAGGACGTCGGCCGAAGTCAGCATCAGGCCCCCCGCTCCAGGTCCTCGATCTTTTTTAGGCGGCGCTTGTGGCGGTCCTCGCCGGAGAAGCTGGCGCCCAGGAAAGCCGCGGCTATTTCGAAGGCCGGGGCCGGGCCTATGATGCGGGCGCCCAGGCAGAGGACGTTCATGTCGTCGTGCTCCACGCCCTGGTGGGCGGAGTAGGTATCGTGGCAGAGGCCGGCGCGGATGCCTTTGAGCTTGTTGGCGGCCACGCAGGCGCCTACGCCGGAGCCGCAGACCACGATGGCGCGCAGGGCGCGGCCGGCCAGCACTTCCCGGGCGGCCTTGGCGGCGAAGTCGGGATAATCGACGGGGACGTCCGGGGAATTCGTGCCCAGGTCGGCCACTTCGTGTCCCAGGGTTTCCAGGTAAGCGGCGAGCGCGGCTTTAAGCGGGTAGCCCGCGTGGTCGGAGGCGATGGCGATTTTCATAGGTTCCTTTAGAGTCTCTCTATTTCCGTTTTGAGCGCCCAGCCTTTTATGCCTTCCTTGGGCAGCCCTATCTCGTAATAATTGTCGTCGGCCGCGTCCAGGATGCGCACCAGCCTGCCTTCCGGGGCGGCGGCGTAGGTCTTGAAGTTCTCGCCGGGGCCGCTGAGCATGCGCGTGCCGCCCGCCTTTACGACCACGGCCGCCGAGGCGAACGGGGAAGACTGCCGGGCGCCCAGCCAGGCCAGGGAGAGTACCAGCAGGCCGGCCGCCGTCAGCGCGGCCCTGCCCGCGGCCAGGCCCGCGCGGCTGCCGTCCAGCAGGAACCCCGCGGCCCCCGCCAGGCAGGCCAGCCAGAACAGCAGCAGCGCCGCGGTCTTTATCTCGGCGGCGGAAAGGAAATAGTAAAGGTAGTGCAGCGCCGAGGGCACGTTGGCCGGCACCAGCGACTGGCCGGTCTGGCGCAGCGCGAAGTCCAGGTTTGCCCTGATGTCCGCAGAGCGCGGGTCCAGCAGGAAAGCCCTGGAATAATTCAGCACCGCGGGGCCCTGGCGGTTCAGCCGGAACAAGGCGTTGCCGGCGTTGTAGTGGGCCCAGGGGTTGGCGGGTTCCTGGGCTATCACGTTCTTGTAGCCTTCCAGGGCCTCCTCGTAGCGGCCGGTCTTGTACAGGTCGTTGAATTCCGCGAGCTCGCTGCGGTCGTAGGCCGCCGCCGGCGCCGCGGCCAGCAGCAGTAAAAGCAGCCACTTCATAGCCGTCATTTGCGCAGCTCCTTCTCCAGCATCTCCAGCAGCAGCGAATATTTCTTGGCCAGGTCGGAAGTGCCTTCGGTCCCGGCGGCTTCCGGCGAGAAATGACGCAGTTCCAGGGCCGTCCAGAGTTCCCGGATCTCTTCCAGCGAGCGTTCGCCCGTGGCCGGGAAGCGCTCCTTTATCAGGCCGGCGGCTTTCTTCATGGTCAGCGCGCTTACCTTGACCCCGCACTTATCCGAAAGATAGTTCATGAAAGAGTCGTAGAGCACGGAGACCGCCTCGTTGGGCTTGCCCGCTTTTATCAGGGTTTCGGCTTCTTCTATGTCGCGGGAGGCTTCGCTGCGGGCCCGGCGGAACCGGAAGAGCAGCGGGTTGGCGGATTTGAAGCGGTTGAAGCTGGCCAGCCAGAAGCACAGCGCCAGCAGGGCCGCGGGCAGGGCGTGGGTCCAGGGCGGCAGGGCCATGACCTTGGCGGCCAGGTGGGGCAGCGTGGCCGCGCCGGAGCGCTCGCTGACGTAGCGGATGTCGGCGCCCGAGGCGGTTACCGCCCCCTGCGCGGGCGTCGGGCTGAAATAGACGCTTTTCGCGCCTTCGGCGCCTTTCTCCACCAGCATCGCCACGGGCTCGGTGCGCGTCTCTTTGTAAGCCCCGGCGCGGGGGTCAAAGAAGGAGAACCTCACCGCCGGCAAAGTTTTGCGGCCTTCGGTGCGCGGCACCAGGATATAGGTAAAGGTCTTCTTGCCGCTTATCACGTCCCCTTCTTTGCGGACGTCGAGGGAGCTCATCGTGTCGAAAACCTTGAAGTCGGGCAGCTCCGGCAGCTTGGGTGCGGTGACGGCCTTCAGGTTGCCGCTGCCGGCCACGGTTACCGAGAAATTCACGGCTTCGCCCGTCCTGGCCTCGGTGCGGTCGGCGGAGGCGGTTATGGAATAATTCCCGACGGCGCCGGCAAAGTCTGCAGGGGCGCCGGCGGGCAGCGGCTTTATGTCCAGGCGTATGGTTTCGGTGGTGAACTCCCGGCTTTCGCCCTGCGCCCCGCTCATGGCCAGCATGTTCTGGAAGAAATTCGGGTCGAACGGGTCCACCGCCGCCTTGGAGGGGATCTGGGCTATGACGGTAAGCGGCTGGATCTCGGCCGGGCCCGCGGTCAGGGCGAAGATGGCGGTCTTGATCTCGCTGTAGGCGTAGCGCACGCCGCCGATGTCGGTCTCCCCGTTGCGCACCGGCGGCAGGTCCTCGGCGATGAGGTTCTTGAACGACGGCGGCACGTAGCGGGGGTTGGAACTGAGCGGCACGGAGGTGTAGAACTTTATGCTGAGGTTGATCTGCTCCCCGGGGTAGGCGGACCTTTTGTCGGGCTCGGCCTTGATGAAGATAGGTTCCCCGCCCTGGGCGGCGGGCCTGCCGGCCGGCCGGCGCGGCTGGCGCTGCGGCGCGGCGGGCTGCGGCGCCGCCTGCTGCGAGGGCTGGGCGGGTTTGGTAACGGTCACCTGGATCTCCGGGGCGATGGCCTTTTCTTTGCCGTTGAAGACGGTGATGGCCGGGATGCGCTGTATGCCCAGGAAGCGCGGCGTAAGGATATAGGTGAAAGAGACCGAGGAGGTGATCCGGCCGTTGATGATGGAGATGCTCTGGCTGCGGCCGGAATCGTAAACGTTGAAATTCTGCATGTTGGGGAGCTTGGGCTCCGGCATGTTGTGCGAATCCCCGGAGACGGTGACCGTCAGGTAGAGGTTGCCGCTGATCTCCACGGTGTTCCTGTCCACCTCGGCGGTAACGGCCAGGGCCGCGCCGGCCGGGACGGCCAGCGCCAGCAGGGCGGCGGCGAGCAGCGGGGTAAGCGTTTTCACCAGTCCTCCATCCTGGGGACCGGCGGCGGCTTGCCGGCCTGGCGCAGGGCGCGCTGGGCGGCTTGCGGGTCGCGGGCCTCGGCTTTTTCTTTTTCTTTCATCATTTCAAGTATCTGCCGGCTTTTTTCTTTGGCTTCGGCTTTCTTGCGTTCCTGCTCTTTTTTCTTTTCCTGCTCCTGCTGCTGCTTGTCGTCTTTCTTGTCGGACGGCTTTTTCTCCTGGTCCTTCTTGTCCTGGTCTTTTTTCTCCTGGTCTTTCTTGTCGTCCTTGGGGTCCTTGCAGGAGTTCTTTTTTTTCTGCTCCAGCGCTTTCTGCAGGTTGAACCTGGCGTTCTCGTCCTTCGGGTCCAGGGCGAGGGCCGCGCGGTAGCCGGCTATGGCCCCGGGCAGGTCGCCGGCCCGGTAAAGCGCGTTGCCCCGGTTGTAATGGGCCTTCGCGGCGATCTTCGGCGAGGCCGCGGCCTGCCCGAAGAATTCCCCCGCCTTCGCGTAGTCCTCCAGCCGGTAAAAAGCGTCGCCGGTGTTGAAGTCCAGGCGCTTGTCGGCGGGGTTCTTTTCCAGGGCCCGGGAATAGTACTCGAAAGCTTTGGGCCAGTCCTGCTTGTTATAGGCGGAATTGCCTTTCCGCGCCAGCGCGCCGCCCTCGTCGGCGGCCAGGCCCGCCGGCAGCGAGAGCAGCAGGGCCGCCGTTACGGCCGCCGCGCCTTTGGGCGCGCCTGCGGCGGCTTTCCTGAGCCAGGAGAATTCAAGTTTAAAGCCCTTCTCCATCAGGGTTAATTCTATCAAAAGCAGGAGCAGGGCCAAAGCCAGCGGCCACTGGTAGCGGTTCTTGAAATTGGAGCCGCCCTTGCCTTTGCTTTTTTCCAGGTCCAGCGCGCTTACCGCCTTGCGCACTTCTTCCGCCGCGGTGTCGGGGCCGGAATAGCGCAGGTAGGCCGCGCCGGTGCGGCTGGCGATCTTCATCAGCTCGGTCTCCCCCAGGCGGCTTACCACGGTCTTGCCGGAGGAGTCCTTCTTGTATTCGAGGGTGTTGCCGGCGGAATCGTTCATGGGGATCAGTTCCCCGTCCGGGGTGCCGATGCCGATGGTGAAGATCTTCAGGTTCTGCTTCGCCGCTTCCTCCAGCGCGGTGTTCAGCACCGAGGAGTGGTCTTCCCCGTCGGTGATGAGCACCATCACTTTCTGCCCGCCGTAGCGCGACAGCATGTTGAGGGTAGTGCCGATGGCCTCGGAGAAGTCCGTGCCCTGCCCCGGCAGCATGCCCGGCGTCAGCGCCGAGGCGAAATAGGTTATGGCGTCCTGGTCGGTGGTAAGCGGGCACTGCACGTAGCCCTCGCCGGCGAAGGCCACCACGCCTATCCTGTACCCCGCGAATTTTTCGGCGATGGCGCCCAGCAGCAGGCGCGCGTTCTCCAGGCGGCTGGGCTTGATGTCGCGCGCCGCCATGGACAGCGAGGTGTCCACCGCTATCACGATATTGCCTTTCAGGTCGGTCACCGGGGTCAGTTCCACGCCCCACTGCGGCCCGGCCGCGGCGGCCGCCGCCAGCCCCAGGGCGCAGAGGTAAAGGAGCCCGCGCAGGCGCCTGCGGGCGGAGGCCGGCCCCAGGACGAGCCGCTCGAAAGAGGGGCCCAGCAGCAGGCGGGCCGCCTCCAGGCGGCTTAGCTCGGCCTTGTAGCGGAAAAAGACCAGCCCCGCCAGCGCGAAGCAGGCCCAGGCGAGAACCGAAGGATATCTGAACAGGTCCATAGTCTTTTACTTACGGTATCGTCCTGAAATACGTTCTTTCCAGCAGGTACAGCCCGGCCAGCAGCGCCAGCGCGGGCGCCAGGAAATAAAGGTAGAGGTCGGTGTAGCTGGTGTAGCTCTTCGCCTCGAACTTGGTTCTTTCCAGCGCGTCGATCCTCGAATAGATCTTTTCAAGCTCCGCGTAATTCTTGGCGCGGTAGAATTCCCCGCCGCTGAGGGCGGCTATTTCGCGCAGCGTCGGCTCGTCCAGGTCGTCTTCGATATACCCTATGGGCTGCATCGGGTCGCCGGTGCTGACCTTGGCTTTCCCTTTGCCGGCCGTGCCGATGGTGTAGATCTTTATGTCGTACGCGGCCGCCGTCCTGGCGGCCAGCGGCAGGTCGGTCACCAGGCCCACGTTGGAGCGGCCGTCGGTCAGCAGCACGATCACCTTGCTCTTGGCCTTGCTCTCCTTCAGGTGGTTGACGGCGGTGATGATGGCGTCGCCGATGGCGGTGCCGTCCGCCTTGCTCATGTTCAGGTAGGCGGAGTCCAGCAGTTCCAGCACCGACTGGTAGTCCAGCGTGAGGGGGCAGGTAAGCAGGGCGTTGCCGCCGAAGACGGTTACGCCGATGCGGTCGTGCTGGCGCTTGTTCACGAAATTAGCGGCGGCAGCCTTGGCGGCTTCCAGCCGGGTGAAGGGGTGGAAGTCCTCGGCGGCCATGCTGCCGGAGGTGTCCAGGGTCAGCATTATGTCTATGCCCTCGGCGGGCGGGACCTCGCCGCGGGCGGCCTGCTGGGGGCGCGCCAGCGCCAGGATCAGCAGGGCGCAGGCCAGCACCCTGGTCCAGAACGGGACAAAACCGAAGAGCCTGGAGCGCAGGGTCTGCCTGGGCGGCAGGCCGGAGGGTACCGGCGCGGCGTTGAAGCGGCGGCCTTTCTGCGCCCGCGCCAGCCCCGCCAGCACGCCCAGGAGCGGCAGCAGCAGCAGGAGCAGGGGCTGTTTGAATTCCATCATGGCAGTTTTTTCTCCGCCAGGGCGGCGGCCGCCGCGGTCCTGGCCGCTTCGGCGGCGGCGTTAAAGTCCGCCAGCAGGGTTTCCAGCGCGGCCGCGTCGGCCGCGGCGTCCTCCGGCTGCAGCCTGGCGAACTTCACCAGGTCGGCTTTCTGCAAAAATTCCCTGGCTTTCAGGGTGGTCTTGAGGTCGGCCCCCGTTTTTTTCAGTTCCCGCGCCAGGTCCGAAGTGGTCATCAGTTCGGCGTTTATGGAAAATTCCTCGGCCAGGTAAAAGCGCAGTACGGAGGCCAGGCCGATATAATACTCCTTCAGCCTGCCCGCCGCGGCCAGACCGGACTTGCCCACCCCCCCCAGGCGGTCTTTGGCGCGCTGGTAGGGCGTCCGGGGATCGGTCCACAGCCGGGCCGCGGTCAGCCCGGAGCGGGGCCGGAAGCGGCGGTAAAGCAGCAGCGCGGCCCCGGCGGCCAGCGCGGCGGCCAGCAGCCAGAGCCAGGGGAGGTAGCGGAAAGGCGGGTAGATGTCGCGGATATCTTCGTCCTGCTTGCTTTCAAAAGCCGGCAGTATTTCCAGCACGAACGACGGGCTTTTGGCCGCGGCGCCGGGCCCCCCCGCGCCGTACAGCGTCCAGGAAAGCTCGGGGAAGGTGCTTACGCCCAGGGTGAAAGCCTGCACCCTGAGTTCGAACGTTTCGGTCTTTACCCCGCCGGCCGCGGCGCCGCCGGAGCTTTTAAAAGAAAGCAGCCCGAAATCCTGGCCCTCCAGCGAGGCCGTGTCGGGGCGCACGGAGTACTTCTCCGGGAAAGTGGTTTCCACTTTAAGCTTGAACACTTCCGCCAGGCGCGGCTTGGCCGCCGGCGGGGTGATCTTGAAAGAAACGGTTTCCCCCGCCCCCGCGTAAAGCGGGGCCAGGACCAGCGCGGCCAGGAGGAGGAAAGAAGTTTTGCTCATAAGCCGCGGAAGATCTTCCTGCGCTGCCGGAAAAATTTTACCACGGGGCCGTACACGGGCAGCGCGGGGTCGACGTCGATCCAGTCGGCGCCGGCGGAGCGCAGCAGGTCCTCCAGCGCCGCGCGCCGGGCGGCCGCCGCGGCCCGGTACTCCTCCCTGAACGCCGGGCTGGAAAGGTCCGCGGTAAAGGCGGGGCCGCCTTCCAGGGGCTCGGAGACCAGCAGGGCGCGGGCCTCCGGCAGGGCTTTTTCGAAGCGGTCGGTGATCACTACGGGGATCAGGTCGTGGCGGCGGGCGGTAAGGCGCGCTTCTTTGGCGTAGTCCGGGGCGTTGAAATCGGAGATCAGGATTATTATGCCGCGGCGCTTCATCACGCGGTTGGCCGTCCTCAGCGCCAGGGCCAGGTCGGTGCCGCGGCTCTTGGGCGTATAGGCCAGCAGTTCGCGGATGATGCGCAGGCTGTGGTTCTTGCCCTTCCTGGGCGGGATGTACAGCTCCGTCTTGTCCGAGAACAGCAGCAGGCCGCTCTTGTCGCTGTTCTTCAGGGCGGAGAAGGCGAACATGGCCGCCAGTTCCGCGGCGGCCTCGCTCTTGGGTTTTTCCCCGGAGCCGAAGGCCTGCGACGCGGAGACGTCGCAGAGAATCATCAGCGTCAGCTCGCGCTCCTCGACGAACTGCTTGACGAAAGGCTTGTTCGCGCGGGCGGTCACGTTCCAGTCGATCGAGCGGATGTCGTCGCCGGGCACGTACTCGCGCACTTCGGAAAATTCTATGCCGCGGCCCTTGAACACGCTCTGGTACTGGCCGGCGAAGGTCTCGCTGACCAGGCGCCCGGTCTTGATCTCTATCTGCCGGACCTTCTTGAGTATTTCAGCTGTGTTCATAGGGCGCGGTTTTGGGGCGCGGAACTCCTGAACTTTACGGCACTTCCACGGCTTCGAAGATGCTCTTGATGATGTCTTCGGAGCCGATGTTCTCCGCTTCCGCCTCGTAAGTCAGCAGCACGCGGTGGCGCATGATGTCGAAGCCCACGGCCTTGATGTCTTCGGGGGTGACGTAGCCGCGGCCGTTTATGAACGCGTAGGCCTTGGCGGCCTGGATCATGTAGATGCTGGCGCGCGGGCTGGCGCCGTAGTTGATCCAGGGCTTGATCTTTTCCAGGCCGTGCTTTTCGGGCTCGCGCGTGGCTATCACCAGGTCCAGCACGTAATTCTTTATCTTGTCGTCCACGTAGATCAGGTCGGCGGTCTGGCGGGCTTTCAGCACCTGCTCGGCGCTGACCGCCTTGCCGGCCGCCGGCAGGGTCTGGCGCGCCATCAGTTCCAGCACGCGGCCTTCCTCCAGCTTGGTCGGGTAGGTGATGTTCACCTTGAGCATGAAGCGGTCCACCTGCGCTTCCGGCAGCGGGTAGGTGCCTTCCTGCTCTATCGGGTTCTGGGTGGCCAGCACCATGAACAGCTCCGGCAGCTTGTAGGTGGAGTCCGAGATGGTCACCTGGCGCTCCTGCATGCCTTCCAGCAGGGCGCTCTGCACCTTGGCCGGGGCGCGGTTGATCTCGTCGGCGAGGATGATGTTGGCGAAGATGGGCCCCTTGCGCACGGCGAAGGTGTTCTCCTTGGGGTTGAAGACCAGCGTGCCCACGATGTCGGCGGGCAGCAGGTCCGGCGTGAACTGGATGCGCTGGAAGGAGGCGGAGATGGCCGCGGCCAGCGTCTTTACCGTCAGGGTCTTGGCCAGGCCCGGCACGCCTTCCACCAGCACGTGCCCGTTGGCGATAAGCCCGACGAGCAGCCCGTTGATCAGGTCCTCCTGGCCCACCACCACTTTCGCCATTTCCTTGCGGAGGTCCTGGATGAAAAGGGCGTCCTGCTGAATTTTATGGTTCAGTTTAGAGATTTCCGAGTCCATGTCTTTTCCCTATCTTGCGGAGTTTAGTCTGAAAGTTTTCAGGGCGCGGGCCTGCGGTATTTTTTTATTCTATGCGGAAGAGCGGCTTGCTCTCGATCTCGCGGAGCTGCTGCTCTTTATGCGCTTCTATGTCGCGGCGGATGCGGTTGACCGCCTCCAGCGATTTCAGGCGCACTTCCTCGTCGTAATCCTGCAGCGCCCTGTTGAGGGCGATAATGCCCTCTTTATTCGAAAAATTGCCGATGGCCTCCACGGCCGCCAGGCGGGTTTCCCGGTCGTAGTCCTTGAGGACTTCGGTGAGCAGGGACAGGCTCAGCTTGCTCTTGTCCTTGGAGAGCATCATGATAAGGCTCTTCTTGACCGACGCCTCGGTCTCGTTCTCGAACATGTTCTTGATCACGGCCGGGGCGCTCTCGTCCTGCAGCTGCCAGAGCAGCTCGGCGGCGGCGAAGCGGACCTTCTCGTTGGAGTCCTCGGTCAGGGCGCGCAGCGTCTTGATCGTCTGCAGCGAAAATTTCATCATGTAGACCCTTTCGCTCTTGGCCGGCAGCGGGACCTCTTCCAGCGTCTTGAGCTGGTCCTTTTTCGCCAGCTGCACCATTTCCTTGCGGGCGGCTTCGCGCTTGTGCTGGTTGACGAGGTAGTAGACCCCGGAGACGAAGATCAAAAGCATCAAAAACCATTTCATAAGCGGATCCCCCTGAATGAGAGCGTAATTTTGCCGCCGCGCACCGTCGCGGAGGCGACTTCCGGGTCTTTCATCTTTTTCCAGCCGGGCAGGCCGTCGGCGGGCTCGCTGGAAAAAACGACGCGGTCTTTTTCCCGGCGCCAGGCTATGCGGCCGAAGTCCCAGCCCGGGGTCAGCAGCGCGCTTTTCTTCTTAAGAGGCGAATGACAGAGCACCGCCAGGGAATCTTTGGAGGCCAGGAACATGTTCAGGCCGCGGTAAGGGCCGTCCAGCCCGGGGTACTTGTCCTTGACCGAGATCCAGATGGTGCGGATCTCGTCCAGCGCCATCTCGAGCGCGGCGTCCAGGGACCCGTAGGCGTCCAGCATCTTGACCACCTGCCAGAACAGCACTTCGGAATCGTTGACGCCCTTTACGCGGGCGGCGTACTTGCCCAGCAGGGAGCGGACCTCGTCTTTTATGAACAGCGTGCCGTTGTGCGCGAAGGCCAGCCCCTCGCCGTAGAAAGGCTGGGTGTTGGCCAGGCCGACCAGGCGGGACTTCGGGAGCTTGCCGGGGTTGGAGGCCTCGCGCAGGTGGGCCAGGGTGACGCGGGACGTTCCGGCGGCCGCTTTTTCGAACTCTTTTTTTTCCAGCCGGGCCGGGCCGGGGCTTTTATAGGACAGGATCCCCTTCGGCACGAAACGGGCTATCCCCCAGCCGTCGTCCTGGAAGCGGCCGGGTACGGCGCCGGCCTGGGCCAGCAGGGACCTGGGGCCTCCGCACAGGAGGTCCCGGGTGGAAACCGGTTCAGGAGAAATAGCCGCGGTTATTCTGCACATTTACCTATATCTTATTTAATTTCAGCGGGGTATTCAAATGGCCCGATAATGTTTATATAATTAGGGGGCGGCGAACATTTTCCCGGAGAGGCGGCGATTATGGAAAACGAAAACTTTAATTTCACCCCCCAGGCGGACCCCTCCGGCGGCGCGGACCCTTTTCCGGCCGACTTCACCCCCGAAGGGCCGGCCCCGGCCGGCTTTAACGAGCGCTTCCTGGCCTACGTCATAGACGCCTTCCCCTTCGTGGCGGGCACCTACCTGTCCTTCAACGCCATGGTCAAAGGCGGCGTTATTTCCTACACCTCCGCCAACGAGTGGAAATGGAAACTGCTCTGGATAGGCGCCTACCTGGCGTATGAAACTATCCTGTCCAGCGGCGGCCGGGCCACCGTGGGCAAGCTGATCATGAACATCCGGGTCAGGGCCAAGGACGGCGGGGACCTGTCCGTCGGCCGCGCTTTCTTCAGGTCGCTGTCCTATTTCCTGAGCTCGGCCACTTTGAACCTGGGGTATTTCATGGCGCTGGTCACTCCCGAAAAGCGCGCCCTGCACGACTACGTGGCGGGCAGCCGCGTGATAAGCCTGCGCGAGCGCGGGGACCTGGCCAGCGGGCTGGTGCTGGCGCTCTCGTGGGGCCTGATGGCCATCTTTATCGGGTCGTGGCTGAACCAGACCGTGCTGAAGATCTCCCCCGCCGAGAAAACCCAGATCATCGCGGCCCACCGCACCATCTCCAAGCTGGCCAAGCTGGAGGAGATCTACATGAGGCGGGAAGGCCATTATACCAACGACCTGAAGACCCTGGCCGACATGACCGGCAACGTCAACGCCGTGCGCGCGGAACTTTTCAAGACGCTCGAGCCCGGCACGCTGGCGATCGCCTCCAACGGCAGGAAGTACGTGATCACGGCCAAGGCCAGGAACTGGCGCAAGACCGAGGTGGAAGTGGTTTCCCGGAAGGCGGCGCCGTCCGTGCCCTGAAGCGAATCGCGCCGTAAATGAAAAAGCCCCGCGCTTAACGCGGGGCTTTTTATTGCGGTCAGCCGTCTGTTTTTACTGCTCTCCGCGGTTGCGCTCCGAGCCGCTCTGGCAGCCCATGCAGTAGCGCGCCGAGGGCAGCGCCTTTATGCGCTTCTTCTCTATAATGTTCTTGCAGTGCTCGCAAAGGCCGTAGGTGCCTTTCTCCATTTTGCGCAGCGCCGCCTCTATGTCGCGCAGCATCTTGCGCTCGTTGTCCGAAAGCTCGAACAGGATCTCCTTGTCGAGGCTCTGCGTGGCCTGGTCTATGGAATCCCCCACTTCCGGCTCCAGGAGGTCCAGGTTCTTCTTGTCCTCGACGTTCTTGGAGATGTCGATTTTCATGGTGGCCAGGTTGGCGGCTATTTCCGCCAGCTCGGCTTTCGTGAGCGGCCCCGAGGCGGGCTGAACCTTTTTAGCCGGCGCGGCGGCGCGGGCCTTGGGCTTGCTTTTCACCGCGGCCTTGGCGGGGCTCTTCTTTACTGCTTTTTTTGTTTTTTTCATGTTCGGCTCCGTTATATTTCCGTGTCAGTGACGGGAAGTGCTGAAAAACATTGGGCGCGCCTCGGTGATTACGGCGCGCGAGGCCTTGATCCTGTCCCGGTAGTATTTGGGCAGAACGAAGGCCCCGGTTATCGTCAGCCCGTCGGAGTACGTCAGCGGGCGCTTGAGCCTGGCGCGGGCGGCCCGGTCGAGGGCGGCGGCGTTGAGGCGGGCGGGCGCCAGGGCGGGAGAATCCGTGCAGTAGAGGAAAGTCCAGGGCATGTCGAAAGACGGGATGAAAGCGGTATAGCTGCCGACGAATTTGAAAACCTTCCTGAGGGTATGGGCCACGGCCGGGTGCAGTTCGAACTGCAGCGGCGTGCCCGGCCCCGCCTGGATGGTGAAGACGCCGCCCGGGGCGAGGATACGCTTCATGCGCCGGTAGAACTCCACGGTGTAAAGGCCGAACGCCGGCCCGCCTTCTATGGGGCTGGGCAGGTCGGAGTAGATCAGGTCGAACCGGGAGGCCGTGCGCTCCACGAACTTCTTCGCGTCCTGCGCCAGCAGGCGCAGGCGCGGGTCCTCGAAGGCCCCGCGGTGCCATTCGTGCAGGTGGCGCCGCGCGAAACGCAGGATGTTATAGTCGATATCGGCCATCACCACCTGTTCCATGCCGCGGTCGTTAAGGATGTTGCGGGCGGTAGAGCCTTCCCCCCCGCCCAGGATCAGGGCCCGGCGCGGGCGCGGGTGGGCCAGCAAAGCCGGGTACACCAGGGATTCGTGATAGAAAGCCTCGTCGTACTGGCTGGACTGGGTTTCCCCGTCTATCACCAGCACTTTGCCGAAGGTGTGGGTCTTTATCAGGGTGGCTTCCTGGAAGGCCGTGGCGGAGTTCTCCAGGACTTCCAGCGCGCGGTGCGCGTGCAGCTCGCCGGGCGTGAAGAACTCCACGAACCATTCGCCCTTGGGCAGGATGCTCCTGGAGTTCTTGATCCACTTGAAATCCGGTTTCTTCATTTAGGCAGCAGGCCCCTTTCCACCTTCATAACGCTGAAATGGGTGGCTTTAAAGCTTTTCTTCACCGCCGTGAACGCCCGCCAGGGCCTGGTCTTGTCGCCGCAGGTGAACAGGTCCACCGAGGCGTAGCGGTGCTCCGGCCAGGTATGGATGGCGAAATGGGACTCCGCTATGACCACCACGCCGGAAACGCCGTAGGGCTTGAAGTGGTGGAAGATCGAGTCGATGATGGTGGCGTCGGCCGCGGTGGCCGCTTTCAGCATGGCGTCCTGGACCTTGGAGACCGACGAGAGGGCGGCGGCGCTGCAGCCGTAGAGTTCGAGGATGAGATGTTGTCCGAGAGCTTTCATGTGAGTTTTTCCGGTCAAAAACGCGCTTCGCCGCAACGTTAAGGCGGCCTAACAATTTATATTATTTGCCGGGGGGTGTCAAACCGGCCGCAGGACGGGGCGCGCCGCTATTTAAACGAGATGCCTTTCATTTTGGTGAAGATGGTGCGGTCCCTGCGCTGGAAGACGGGGCTGCGGAAAGGGAAGTCGAAAGTGAGCGAAATGCGGTGGGTGGAGCCCAGTTCGCCCATGGGTACGAAAGCGTAGTCCAGGGAGAAGAAGTGCAGCGTGGCGCCCACGCCCATGGACACGCCGCCGAGGCCGTCGCCCATCTGCTGGGTGTTGAAGCCGCCGCGCAGGCAAAGGCGGGTGAGCTCGTTGGGGGCGGTGGCCAGTTCCGCGCCGATCAGCACGTTGGGCTTGTTCTGCTTGGGAAAGACCACGTCGGCGGCGAAAAGCATGTTGCGGAAAGGGTTGATGGCCCCGCCCAGCTTGAGCGTGAGCGGCAGCGGGTTGGACTCGGTGTCGTATTTCATGCCGCCGCCCATATTGGTGGCGGTGACGGCCAGCCGGTAGGGGATGTCCGAAAAATTATAGGTCATCACGCCGATGTCCCCGGCGTAGCTCTGCGCCGAGCCCACGATCTGCGACTTGATGTACTTGACGGAAACGCCCATGGAGACGTCGATGTCCTTGTCCGAGAACTCCAGGATGGCTTTGCTGTAGGACAGGGTGACTACCTGGTCGCGCGGCGTGAAGCTGCCCAGCGTGTTGCCGGAGATGTCGGTGCGCTTGATGGAGCCGATGTCCGTCATCAGGACCGAGGCGGCCAGCACCGAGTCGTAGGAGAGGCGGTGGGCGTAGGCGGCGTACTGGTAGCTGATCTCTTCCAGGTACTGCGCCCGCATGAAGACGGCCGAAAGCTTGGGGATCTGCACCAACCCGGCGGGGTTCCAGTAGATGGCGGAGGCGTCGTCGCTGATTGCGCTGAAGGCCCCGCCCATGGCGGCGGCCCTGGCGCCGACCGGCAAATTCAGGAAGTCGGCCGTGGTGGTGCCTACGGCGTCCGCGGAAAAATAGCGGGGATCCTCGGCGGCGCCGGCGCCCAGGGGCAAGCCGGCCCACAGGCAGGCCGCGGCGGCTGCCGTTAAAAATTTGATCCTGGGGGTCGACCTTTTCATATTATCTTTCCACCGCCAGCTTCAGCACTTTCTTGCCCGCGCTGGAATCGATGACGGCCAGGTAGACGCCGCTGGCCACCAGGTGGCCGGCCTTGTTGACGCCGCGCCAGATTATGATGCCGGTGGTGGCGGCCGTGCCCTCCCAGACTTTATCGCCGGAGAGGGTGTAGATGCGCAGCTTGGCGCTGGCCGGCAGGTTGGCGATGGTGACAAAACCGTTGCCGCGGTTGGTGTAGAAAGGATTGGGATAGACCAGCACGTCGCTGAGGGTGGTGGAGACGGGCCTGAGCATGAGCTGGAACACGCTGAAGTGGTTGAGCGTGGCGGTGATCGTGCGGGGGCTGGAATTCTCGTTGATGACGGTTTCCAGCGGCAGGCACTGCCCCGACACCGGGTTGTAGCGGGCGATGACCAGCCTGGCCTTGTTGGCGCTTATGATCGCCGATTCGTCGGAATCGTAGGAGAGGGTCAGCGTGACCGGCTCCTGGGGCTGCAGGCTGTTCTCGCTGAAGATCGCCACCTCTACCGGCCTTAACGGGGAGCCTACCTGGTAGCTGCAGGCGTTGGAGATGGAGGAAGAGATCGCTATGGACGTGGCGGTGGCGAAAGACCCCGCGGGGACGGCCAGCGTCACCTGGCGGTTATTGGGCAGCGTGCCCGAGATGGTCACCAGTTTGGACGGGTCGCTGGTGCCGCCTATGGAGCCGGCCGGCGCGCCTATGGGCCCCGGGGTGGTGAAAGCCGCGGGCACCGCCTGCACGCGCGCCGACAGCACGCCCTCGCCGTTCATGGCCGTCACGTCGAAGTAATACGTGGTGGAGGTCAGCAGGCCGTTCATGGTGTGGCTGGAGCTGGTATAGAGCAGCGCGAAAGGGATGGGCGTGGACAGCTCCACGCCGAAGAAGCTGCCGGTGGTCTTGCGCAGCTCGTAGGCGGTCTCGCCCGAGTTCTCGTTCTGGGACCAGGTGACGGTGACGCCCGAGATGCTTATGGTGGCCGGCTTGACGTCGGTCGGCACGCGCGCCCAGGTGTATTTGGAGCCCAGCGGGACGGAGTCGGTGGTGATCCCGTCGCCGTTGGTGGCGGAGACTTTTACGAAATAGCGCTGGCTGGCCTTCAGGCCGGGGAAATTCTTGCTGTAGCCGACGGTGGGCAGGTTCTTGGTGCCCGTGCTGCTGTAGACGTCGCTGCTGGAGATCTCTACCGCGTAAACGGTCCAGGTGGAATTGCCGTTGGAGACCCAGTTGGCGGTGAAGCTGCCGGTGCTGATCTCGGTGAAAGGGTTCACCGGGTCCGCGGACGGGGGTACCGCCAGCGTAAAGACCGCGCTGGAGTAGGAGGTGGGGCCGTATACTTCCACGGGATTGATCTTGACGGCGCGTACCGCCACCTTATAGGGGTAGTTGGTCAGCAGGCCGCTCTGGGTGTAGTTGGTGTAGGTGGTGGAGCCCAGGTACACCGGGGTCACGGTGCCGCCCATGATGTCGTAGACCTGGTAGAAAATATCCAGCCCGGTGGCGGCCACCCAGCCCCAGCTGATGCTGCTGCTGCTGAGGGCGGTGCCGGTAAGGGTGCCGATGGACGAGACGGTCAGGGTGGAGACCACGTTGGAGAATTGCGTGCTGATGCCGGCCCCGTTCTTGGCGGTAACGCGGAAATAATACATCACGTCCGCGGAAAGCCGGTCCACTTCTACGGTAGTGGTGGTCAGGCTGAGATAGTACGGTACCGGCGTGGAGATGAGGATGGGGTCGGTAAAGTTGCTGCCGGCGCACATGGACACCTCGAACATGGTGCCGGGCGAATTGATGCTGCCCCAGGTCAGCTTGGCCGTGGTAAAGCTGGCTTCGGTTACGGTAAGCGCGGAGGGCGTGGAGGCCAGGGTGTAATAGGTGGTGGACTCCGCCAGCGGGCCGCTGCCGCCGACGTTGTAGACGTTGACTTTTATGGCGGCGGCGGTATTAGGCTGCAGGCCGGCCTGCGTGAACGCGGTATTCCCTATTACGAAGGCCGCGGTGGTTATGAAAACGTTGTTGCTGGAAGAGTAAAGCGAATAGCCGTCCGCGCTGCCGGTAACGGTGCCGTTGGTCCAGTTCCAGCTTATGGAACTGATGCCCAGTACCGATCCGGTGGGAATGCCGGGCGTTTTGTCGGGCCTGGGCAGGGAGACCTGGATGGGCAGGCCGGCCGAGAACTGGCCGTTGGCCGCGATGCGCGCGTGGTACCAGCCGTAGGGCATTTCCCCCGCCCCCGGCGGGGAGATGAAAGTGATGGAGGAGACGGTCTTGGCCCAGTCGGTGTTGGGGCTGCCGTAGGTGGTGTAAAGCCGGGTGGTCATGTCCGTCAGGAAGCCGCTGGGGTTGTCGATCTGCTGCAGGTAGATGCGCGGGTTGTGGAAAGAGGAATTCATCGAGCCGGCGCCGCCGCCTGAAGCTTCGGTGATGCCGTGGAAGCTGGAGGTGTCGCTGAGCAGCGTGACCCGCTCGCCGCGGTCGAAGATGGCGGGACCGGTGGAAATTACGGGGAGGCGCGGGGTTTGCGTGGGGTAGCCCTCGCCGTCCGGGGAATAGCTGTAATAGATCATCTCCGTGGTGTCGAGGTACTCGGAGCCGTTCCAGCCGCCGATGGCCAGCAGCACGCAGCTGGAGGTGAGCACGGTGGTATGGCCGACGCGGTTGGTGGTTTCCCCCTGGGCCTGCCAGGTGGAGAAGTCCACGTCGTAGCCTTCCACCAGCGAATAGGCCAGCCCGGGGGCTTCGCCGCCGGTGACCAGCAGTTTGCCGTTGGGCAGCAGGGTGGAGCGGTGGTTGCTGCGCTTGGCCAGCATCTTGTTGCTGCCCGGCACGGTGTTGGTAAGGTACCACTGCGTGCCGGTATAAATTTCCGCGGTGTCCATGGGGCCGTCGCCGTCGGTGCCGCCGGAGACCATGACGCGGCCGTCCATCAGCAGGTTGGCCGTGTGGCGGTAGCGCTTTACTACCAGGTCGTTCCCGGTGTTGGTCCAGGTCCTCGAAGCGAAATTGTACAGTTCCGTGGTCCTGACGGCGCCGGTGCCGCTGGTCCCGCCGGTTATCAGCACGTTGCCGTTCTTAAGCAGCGTGGCGGTATGTTCCGCCCTGCCGCCGGTGGCCAGGTTGCCCACGGTGTTCCAGTAGGTGCTGCTGCTGATGAAAAGCTCCGAAGTATTGGAATAGCCGTTTATGGTGTCGCCGCCGGCCATCAGCACGTTGCCGTCCGGCAGCAGCGTGGCGGTATGGTTGGAACGGGCGAAAACCATGGAGCTGACCATTATCCACTTGTCGGTGTCCGGGTAATAGATCTCGGCGTATTTTACGGAGTGGGTCGAGGAATTTATTTCGCCGCCGGCCGCCAGCACGCGGCCGTTGGGCAGCAGCGTGGCGGTATGCCTGGCGCGCGGGTAATTCATGGCGCCGGCCGGCTTCCAGGTCCTGGAGCCCATGTCGAACAGCTCGCAGGAGGCCAGCGTGGCGTTGCCGTCCGAGCCGCCGCAGGTCAGCGTTTTATTGTTGGGCAGGATGGTGCTGGTGTGGAAAGCGCGCTTGCCGGCCAGTTTGCCGGTTTCGGGCCACTTGGAATAGTTCTGGGAGATAAAGATGCCGGCGCCGGCTTCGGCGGTGAAAACCGACGCTCCGTTGCGGGCGCAGTCGTTGTCGGGGTCGGCTTCGCAGTTCCTGCCGCCCAGGATGACCGCGTCGGCGGCCGGGGTCAGCAGCGTGGACTGGTTGAAGACGGGATACAGCACCGGGCCGAAGCCCCATTTTACTTTCTCGGGGCTGTACTGCACGTTGTCGGCGAAGATCATTTCCCTGACCATGAAAGTGGAGGTGTCCACGGAATAGCCTACTTCCGAGAGGTCTATCAGGGTGGAAGTGTAGCTGGCCGACAGGGAGAGCCCGCTGACCATGCTGCCGCCTACGACGATGGCGGTGCCGCCGGCGCCCAGGGAGGTAGTGGTGGAATTGATAATGGTGCCGGCCAGGCTGCCGAAGGTCACGGAGTCGGTGACCGTGCCTTTGCCGGTAAGGGGATCGATGGAGGCGACGCCGCTGAAATTCCCCGACCCGCCTGTCAGGGTGGCGTTCCAGAAGCCCAGGGAGTTTTCCACCGAGGCGTTGGTTATGGTAAGGACGCCGGCTATGGTGCCGCCGTTATAGAGCGCCGGGACCTCGATGGTGACCTGGAGCGTGATATTGGAGGAGGCCGGCACCAGGGCCGCGGCTACGCTCTGGGGAAGTATCGGGTTAGGGTTGGGCGTTAAGGTGCCGCCCGTGGCCAGCTCGCTGTCGGAAGTAACGGCGGTAGGCTTGAAGACGGCGAGGCCGGTGGGATTGAGAAGGCTGAGGATGTCCTTGAAGCCGCCGGGGCCCACGCCGGTGGTGATCTTGCCCACCGGGGAACCGTCCACGGTGGCCGTGCTGTGGCCCAGGTAAATGCTGGCGTTGGCCACCGTGATGGACGGCGAAGCGGAGTCCGGGGGGCCCGACAGGAAAAGGTCCGCGTCCACCAGGCGGCCGGATACGGGCCTGACCAGTTCGGTTTTCAGCAGGAAAGCTATTATGCTGGTGGGATCCACCGTGGCCGTGGTGATGGTGACGGCGGTGGCGTCCAGGCGGGAACCGCTCTCGAGTTCCAGGGTGGGCAGGAAAAAGGTGGGCGGGATATTGCCGTAGCCGCCGTACATGTGATGTTTGCCGTCCGGGGTGAGCACCGCGGAATGCCGGGAGACCCGGTACGGCATTACCTGGAATTCTTCGCCGGTAACGTACATCTTGGCGCCGCTGGGGGAAAAGATCTCGGCGCTGTCCAGGTAGCCTTTGTTGCCCGGGCGCTGGTTGGATACCATGCCGTGGTAGGTCTTGTACCAGTATTCCTCGGGCGAGTCTATCTTGTTGGTGCGGTTATAGCCGCCGGCGATCATGATGGTGCCGTTATTGAGCACCACGGCGGAATGGTCCGTGCGGCCCTGCGTAAGGTTGGAAGTCGTCTGCCATTCGCCGTTCTCGGGGTCGTAAATTTCGGTGGTGGGCAGGTAGGTGAAGGTAGCGGCGGCTACGTCCCACCGGGTGCCGCCGGCTACGAAGACGCGGCCTTCGGAGATGGCGCTGGCCGAGTGGCCCAGGCGCTCGCTGCTCATGGGCTGCACCGCATCGAAAGTGCCCAGGGCGGGGGTAGCGGTGTTGGGGGTAAAAACCTCGCAGGTATTGGTTATGGTGGTGGGGCCCGTGCCGGTCTGGCCGCCGCAGATCAGGACTTTGCCTGAATTGGAGCCTTTATTGATGAGGGTGGCGGTATGTCCCCCCCTCGCCGAGACCATGGGGTCCGTGACGGGGGTCCAGGCTTTTGTAAGCGGGTTATAGACCGCGCCGCTGTTCAGGGGCACGCCCGCGGCAAAGCCGCCTGTCACCAGCAGCATGCCGTTGCCCATCAGGGTGGCGGTATGGGAGGACCTGGCTATGGCCATGTCCGGGATCTTGCCGAAAGCGGCGGCCGAAGTGAAATAAATCTCCCCGGTAACTGTGGGCGCGTTGCCGGCGCCGGTAGCGCCGCCCAGCACTATGAAATTACCGTCGGGCAGCAGGGTGGTGGTGTGGCCGTGGCGGCCGAATTCAAGCGCGCCGGCCTCCGGCGTGAAGAACGCCAGGGCCAATAAGCATAAAGGAAGAGCCTTTCTAAAATTCATATAGCGCCTGAAATAGTGTACAAAACGCCTGTTACAGCTTTGTTACGGTTTAGTAAAGAACGGCCTTTAATTAACGTCCACCAGCGAGTCCCCGGTGGGTGCTTTGGGTTTACCCGGGTCCAGTTTTTGTTTGCCGTCCACGTTGAAATGGTAGGGATAGGTCCCGGGCAGGATATAGATGTCGGTTTTCCAGACGCCGTTCTTCTTGGTCATTTTCACGTCCTTCCAGGAGGTGAAGCTGCCGGCTATCTTTACCGATTTTGCCTTGGAGTCTTTGTATTCGAAAGCGGTCTTTACGGCTTTGATCTTTTCCGGTTCGCCCGCCTGCTCGGCGGCCTGGGCGCCTTTGGTGGTGACGGCGGGTTTGGCCGCTTCGGTCCCGGCGTCAGCTTCCTGCGCCTCTTCGTCCGTCTCTTCGGCCTGGGGCGCGGGCATGGGCACCGGGTGCACCGCTATGGTGTCCCCGGAGAAATGCAGCGAGACGCGCTCGTAAATGGAATAGCCCGCGAAAGCCATGACCGCCAGGCTGATCAGCGCCGCGGCAGCCCAGAACGTTTTTGATTTTGTCATTATCTTTCTCACCCCGAAGAACGCATTTCACGAACAAAGCCCCTCTGCATAAATCCGGAGCGGGCGACATGCGAGCGTCAGCGAGCCTCTCCATCAGGAACATTCCCATCGCCGGGAATATCAAATACACTGCAAAGAACACTAAAAACTCTGCGCAGCTCTGGAGCGGGCGACCTGCGAGCGTCAGCGAGCCTCTCCATCAGGAACATTCCCATCGCCGGGAATATCGAATACAGTGCAAAGAACCGTAAAAACCCTAACGCAAAACTGGAGCGGGCGATGGGAATCGAACCCACGTCTAATGCTTGGGAAGCACTCGTACTACCATTGTACGACGCCCGCGCTGTAACGCCCCGCGCAAAACATCGGGGCTCATGAAGAACAAACCGTCTGAAAACCGTAACTCGGTAATTCTACCTAAAACCTCTTTAGATTTCAATAATATTATTGTTTCTTTATCAGGTTGAGGAATTCCTGCCTGACCCTGCTGTCGCGCTGGAAGACTCCCAGCATGGAACTGGTGGTGGCGAAAGAGGTTTCGTTCTTCACCCCCCGCATGCTGACGCAAAGGTGCTCGGCTTCCAGCACCACCCCCACCCCGCGCGGCTTAAGCTCCTTGAACAGCGTGCCGGCTATTTCCACGGTCAGCCGCTCCTGTACCTGCAGGCGGCGGGCGAAAGCTTCCACCAGGCGGGGTATTTTCGAAAGGCCCACTATGCGCCCGTTGGGAATGTAGGCCACGTGGGCCTTGCCGAAAAAGGGCAGCATGTGGTGCTCGCACAGGGAATAGAAAGCGATATCCTTCACGATGACCATCTCGTGGTATTTGGCCTTGAAGAAGGCGCCGTTGAAAACCTTGTCCATATCGGCGCCGTAGCCGGAGGTGATCTCGCGCAGGGCGCGGGCTACGCGCTGCGGCGTTTTCTTCAGCCCCTCCCTGGCGGGGTCCTCTCCCAGCGCCTTCAGGATCTGCAGGGTTGCGGTTTCTATCGGGTCTTTCATAATTATAATTTTACTAGTTTTACAGGGACAAAAAAAATCCCCCGCTGTCAGCGCGGGGGATTTCTCGCCGGGGACGGCGCTTATTTGGAAGCGATGTACAGCCACTTGCTGGTGGCGTTGACGCTGCGGGAAGCCGCGCGCAGGGCCTTGGCGTCGGCGGCCAGGGTGTCCATGGCCTTCTGCTCTTCCAGCAGCTGGGTCAGTTTCTTGCCGCGCGCTTTCTTGCCGCCTTTGCGCGAGGAAACCGCGTCGCGCATGGAGGACTTCTTGGTCTTGGCGGCCAGCTGCCCTACCAGGGCGCTTACATGGCCTGCTTTGCGGTTCACCTTGCGGCTGTAGCTGAAGATGGTGTTGATATACTTGGTGTGGGCGGAGCCGGTCTGTATGGAAGTGAATTCCTGCTTGTTAAGGGCAGACACGCGGTTAAGGTTGCTGGAGATCATCTTGAGGCTGAGGCCCATGGCGGAAATATCGTGGGCGCTCATGCGGCCGTTGGCGGAATCCAGGGTTTCCAGGGCTTCGTCGAGATATTCGTCCTGGCGCACCAGTTTGAAAAGGATGTCTTTGAACTCGCGGGTCTTGGCGTCTTCCCGGCTGACGGCCGTTGCCGGCGCGGTTTTAGCGGGCGTTGAGGCGAAAGCTAACCCCATGCCAGCGAGCAGTATAAGTCCGGCCGAGAGCGCGAATTTGTTTTTCATAAAGCGTAGCCTCCTGCAACCATTGGTATAGTTTACATTTAAGCGGCAAACCCGGCACGGGTCCGGGGACTATATTTATAAAGGAAAAAGGCCTACGCGCGGGTAGGCCTTTCGGGCAAGTCGGGGTCGGCGGTTCTGGAAAGCTACTTCATTCCCTTCAGCGCCTTCAAAGCCTGGTCCCGGGTCTTTATCTTGCCTTCGAACTGCAGCAGGTGGATCTTTTCCAGCAGCTCGCCTATGCGCGGGCCTTCTGGCAGCTTTAGGACCTTTATCACGTCGTTGCCGTCCACCAGGCGCGTGCAGCGCAGTTTCATGTTCTTCTTGATGTAAACCCTGAAGAGCTGGTAGAGCACCTGCATATAGCGCAGGGTTTTTTTAGGAGAGTTGTAGGGCAGGCCCGGCTTCAGCGGGGCCGGCGCGTCCTGCAGGCGCTTCTTCATCGTCTTCAGCTGTTCGGCCGACACGTAACTGGCGTGGTCGGCCCAGGAAAGGACCAGCAGCGGCACGGTATATTCGCCGAGGGTGCGGAAGAACCGGAACATCGCCCGGTCCGAAATGGCGTCGTTGGCCGCCAGGTTGCCGGGGCGCAGGTGGGTGCCGATGATCCTGGACACCAGGCGGATCTCGTCGCGGGAGAAGCGCAGCTCCTCCATGACCTTTTCCGCCATGATGGCGCCGTATTCCTCGTGGCCGAAAAAGCGCAGGCGGCCGTTGATCATGGCGGCCTTGGGTGGCTTGGCGATGTCGTGCAGCAGCGCGGCGAATTTCAGGACGCGCGGCTCGGACAGGAACTCCTGCACTTTTTTGTAGCCGGGCAGGTAGCCGGGCAGGTTCTCGAAAAGGTGGTCGAGGCGTTCCACCACCAGCAGGGTGTGCTTGAGCACGCCGCCTTTGCCGTAGTAGCCGACCGCGCAGGTTTCCTGCGCCGCCAGGTCGGGGAAGATGGCGGTCAGCAGCCCGTGTTTGTGCATCAGGGCCAGCCACTTGTGCGACTCCGCGCTTTCGAAGAGGCGGACCAGTTCTTCACGCACGCGTTCCTGGGCCGGTTTTTTTATCAGGGCCGCCTGTTTCTTCACGGCCTTGAGCGCCGCCGGGTCTATGGTGAAATCCAGGCTTGCCGCTATGCGGAAAGCGCGCAGCAGGCGCACGGGGTCTTCGGTGAAGACGCCGGCCGAGACGGTCTTTATCTTTTTAGCCGCCAGGTCCTTGAGCCCGCCGCATGGGTCGATGACTTTCGCCCGGTCGACGCGCAGGGTGAAGCCGCCAAGTTTGCCGGCGGCCTTGAACTCCAGGCCCGGGACCAGGCGGAGGGCCATGGCGTTGATGGTGAAGTCGCGCCTTTCCAGGTCGGGCTTGAGCGCCCCCCCCACGAACGGCATGACGTCGAGCTGCGCGTGCGGGGCCTTGCGGCCCGTCAGGCGGTACACCTGGTTCTCCTCGTCGAGAGGAAAACAGGCGGCGTCCAGCCTGCGGGCGAGTTCCTGGACCTTGGCGCGGAAAGCGGGCGACGGCGGCACCGCCAGGTCTATGTCTTTGAAGGGGCGTTTAAGGACGGCGTCGCGCAGCGCGCCGCCCACCAGGTAGGCTTCGCCGAAGACTTTAAGTATGCTGCCGGTTAGGTTCATTAGAGGCCTGACTTGGGGGTTCGGCCGGTTCAGCGCGCGGCGGGCGCGGGGCCCGCGGCCGAGGCGGCCTTGACGCGCTTTTCCAGCTCCCTCTTGAGCAGTTCGCGCTTCAGCACTTTCTGCATGGTGTTCTTGGGCAGGGCGCTGACTATCTCCACTTCGCGCGGGCGCTTGTAGGCGTCGAAATTGGCCCTGATGTACTGCATGACCTCGCCCTTCTCCAGCTGCATGTCGGGCCTGGGTACGCAGAAGCATTTCATGGTCTCGTTGCCGGAACCGTCGGGGATGCCGATCACGGCGTTCTCCAGCACCTTGGGATGCGCGTTGATCACGTGCTCGATCTGCGCCGGGAAAACCTTGAGGCCCTTAACTATCACCATGTCCTTCTTGCGGTCGCGGATGAACAGGAAGCCGTCCGTGTCCAGCACGCCGATGTCGCCGGTCTTGAGCCAGCCGTCCTGCGTGAACAGCTCGCGGGTCGCGGCGTCGTTGTCATGGTAGCCGCGCGTGATATTGGGGCCCATCACGCAGATCTCCCCCTCTTCGCCGTGCTTGAGGTGGGTGCCGTCCTCGCCCATTATGCGTATCTTGACGCCGGGAATGGCCTTGCCCACGGAGCCCTGCTTGCGCGAGCGGGGCGGGACGATGGTGACCACCGGGCTGGTCTCGGTCAGGCCGTAGCCTTCCAGGATGTGCAGGCCGAAGGATTTATAGAAATGCTGGGTGATGGTGTGGTTCAGCGGGGCCGCGCCGGACAGGCACAGCCGCACTTTCCTGAGGCTCCAGAACTTCAGGAAGAATTTCTTGAGGCCGCGGGCCTCCTTGGCCAGCACGCCGTAGATCTGCGGCACGGCGATCATGATGGTGACGCCCTCGCGGCCCATGGCCTGCAGCCAGGGCTTGGGCGGGGTGATGCTTTTCACTATCATGGTCTTGGAGCCCAGCAGAATGGGCGTTATGACGTTGCCGGTCCAGGAGAAGGTGTGGAACATGGGCAGCAGCGCCATGAAGACGTCTTTTTTGGTGGGTTCCAGGGTGTTGATGGCGGCCTTGGAGTTTTCCAGCATGTTGTGGTGCGTCAGCAGCACGCCCTTGGGGTGGCCGGTGGTGCCGGAGGTATAAAGGATGGAGGCCACGTCGTGCTCTTCCGCCGAGGCCTTCTGGGTCTGGGGGTGGTAATGCGCGTGCTTGAGGTAATGCCAGAAATCCGTGACGCCGTCGATGCCGCAGAAGTCGGCCGAGACTATGAATTTCAGGCCGGGCAGGTCCTTCCTTATGGACGTATAGTTCTTGACGAACTCCTTCTCGGTCACGACGCCTTTGCAGGAGGAGTTCAGCAGGATATAGGAGATCTCCTCGCCTTTGGACACCATGTAGTTGATGGGCACGGCCACCGCGCCGATCTTTACCAGGGCGAAATAGGCGATAACGAACTCGGGTGAGTTGCGCAGCACTATGGCGGCGCGGTCACCTTTGCGCAGGCCCAGCTGCCAGAACATATCGGCGGCGCGGTCCACCGAAAAAAGGACCTCGTGCCAGGACATGCGCTTGTCCCCGGTCACAAAGGCGGTCTCTTCGGGGTTCCTTTCGGCCGTTTTTGCCAGGCAGGAGTAAAGATCTTTGGGTTCGGTCATGTTTTAACGCCCTCCGGAACGCGGATAAAGGTAAATTGTAGATAAAAAAGAAGCCTTATAAAAGGGTCTGTAACAAATATAACGCGGTCCGCGGCGCGACAGAGGGGCCGGAACGCAAAAACAGCGTCGCGCACACCGTGCGCGCGCTTCCCCGCCTCAGCCCTCGCGCTATGCAAGCTCGGGCTTCCGGCAGGGTTTTGCTTATCCGGCCCCTTTGTCACGCCGCGGAGTTCTGGCTAGTCCCGGCCCGCCTCGTGTACCTGGATGTAGCGCTTGGCCAGCAGCAGGCCCACGGGCGTCAGCATGGCCATTACCGCCACGATCAGCCAGATCATCTGGGAATTGCGGGGCCCCTCCACCGGGCAGTACTTGGCCAGCAGGAAGCCCGACATGGCGCCCACGAAGAACTTGGCGAAGAAGTAAGGCAGCATGGACAGGGCCATGTAAGACCCCTCCTGCCCTTTGGGCGCTATGGCCGCGGGATACTCGTAGAGCCGCGGGGAATAGAAGGATTCGCCCACGGAATAGATCACCACGCACAGCACTATGGCCACGTACAGCGGGTGCACCGGCCCGGTCAGCCCCAGCCAGGAGTGCCCTATCAAATTGCCCAGCCAGCCGTCGGCCAGCCCCTGGAACAGGGCGGGCGGCACGGCCATGAAGAACACCGCCAGGGCGGAGATGGTGGTGCCCACGATCACCGCCTTGTAGGCCGTGAACTTCTGCGTCAGCGCGCCTATCACCGGGGCCAGGATCACCACGATGACCGCGTTGAGCACCGAGAAGATCTGCCCTATCGGCGCGCCGTCGCCCAGCTCGCGGATGGCGAACTTGGGAAAGGTGTAGTAGAAGTGGTACAGGATGAGCTTCACGAACACCACGAAGCCGAAGAAGGCCAGGAAGCGGTAGAAGGTCGGCTGCGTCCAGAGGTTGGAGAAGATCTTGAACCAGCCCTTCAGCGCGTCGCGGCAGGAAAGGAAGAACGCCTCTATGAAGGACTTCTCCGGGTACAGGGACACCTCGGGGGTTATCTTTATCCCCTCGTCGGTGACCTCGAGGCCGCCGCGCAGGCCGAAGTAGGTGATCAGCAGGTTGGGGATGGTGAACAGCAGGCCCAGCAGGATGATGGTCTGGTAGGTGCTGATCTGCACGCCGACCACGGGCAGGGTGTAGTGGCCGTACTCGCCCAGCACCGCGCGCACTTTGTCGAAGCTCCAGCCGGCGATGGCGAAGCCGATGTTCATCATGGCGTAGTAGACGGAGAACGCGATGGCGCGCTGGCGCGTGGTGGAGAAGCGCTTTACCGCCGCCACCATCACCGGGGTCTGCAGCGCCTCGCCCAGCGCCAGCGGCAGCAGGCCCAGCGGCAGGGCTATCCACGGCACGGAGAAGAAGGACATCACGAAGCGGGCCAGCACGCAGAGGCCGAAACCGGCCAGCAGCGATTTGCGGATGCCCACCGCGTCTACGAGCGAGCCCACCATCACGGTGAACAGGGTCAGCACGGAGGACCAGCTGGCTATCACGATGCCGGCGTTCTGGTCGCTGAGGCCCACGTCGGAGGACAGCCACAGGCCCAGGGTGGAAGTGCCCACCAGGCCGTAGGCCAGGATGGTGAGGATCTTCGTGCCGAAGATCAGCCACAGCTCCCGCGCCGCGCCTTTCAGCACCATGAACTTGCCGATGAACGATTCTTCTTGTGTAGCGGTTGTATCAGTCATTGTCTTAGCGTCTCCAGTTTCTTTTTTTAAATACTCCAAAGCTCAGTTTTTCCGCCGGGCGGCCTTCCAGGCCAGCAGGGCGGCCGCGCCCAGCGCGAAAACGAAAGAGAAAGGCGCGAACAGCCAGCCGGCGCGGGTGTAGAAAGTCCCCCCGCCGCCCAGCCAGGCTTCGGCCACCAGCGCGCCTTCTTTGCCGGTCTCAAGTTCCGCCCGCGTGCGGCCCAGGCGGTCTATCACCTGCGAATAGCCGGAAGAAGCCGCGCGCACCAGCCAGAGGCCGGTTTCCGCGGCCCGCGCCGCCGACATGTCGGAATGCTGGCGGTGCTGCCGCTCGCTCCATTCCACCGGGTCCAGCGTGGGCACTACCAGCAGCTGCGCGCCCAGGCCGGCCATTTTCCTGGCCCCGTCCTCGAAAGCCAGGTCGTAGCAGATCTGGGGGCCCAGTTTGCCCAGCGGCGTTTGCACCGGCGCCGGTGCTTTATTGGCCGGCAGGCCGGTCTCTACGAACTGTACCGGCCGCATTTTATTGTAAACGCCTATGGTTTTTTTGTCGCGGCCCAGCACCAGCGTGAAATTCGCGCGCTTTACTCCCAGGGTCTTGTTGGCGTCCACGCAGACGCCGACCACGGTTTCGGCGCGGGAAGTTTTGAGCTTGGCCGCTATCAGGGCGGCGTAGGCGGGGCTGTCGGCCGCCGGCATCATTACCGAACACTCCGGCCACACCAGCAGGTCCGCGGCCGCGGCTGCCGGCGTAAGGCTGAACCCGGCCAGTTTGTTTATATCCGAGCGCTCGGCCTGCACCAGCGCCACTTTAATGGGTTTGCCGTTCTCCGCCGGCAGGGTGCGCAGGCGGCGGCTCCCCCACGAGGTAATTACCAGGAGCGCGCCGAGGAAGACCGCGGCGGGCAGCCGCAGTTTGCGCGGGCCCAGCGCCCAGGCGGCGTTGGCCGCCGCCATGAAGGCCGAAAGCCCGTACACGCCCCAGACGCTGAGCGACTGGAAGACCGGCAGGGTATAGGTCTGGCTGTAGCCGAGGCCCAGCCAGGGGCAGGCCAGCGGCCAGAGTTCCGAACGGAAATATTCGATGCCGGCCCAGATCACGCCGGAGGCGGCCGCCCAGGCGAGCGCGCGCAGGTTCCCGCCGCCGCGTTCTTCGGCCAGGTCCCACAGGCCGCGGACCAGGGCGGCGTGCAGCGCCAGCCACAGGGCGAACACGCCCCAGAAAACTATGGCGAGGTAATGCACCACCGTGGTCATCCAGGCCAGGGAAAGCGAATAAAAAACCGCGCCGGTCAGCGCGCCCAGCCGGGCGGCCGCCGCGGCGCCGCCGCTTTCCAGCACGGCGTAGAAAAGAGGGGCCAGCGCTATCCAGGCCAGTTCCCCGCGGCCGAAAGGCGCGAACGAAGCGGCCAGCAGGAGCCCGGAGAACGCGGCGAGGAGAGGGTGCTTTAACTTCATTTTTTAACGCTGGTGTAGAGGCAGCTCGAGGGCGTCAGGTCCAGGGATTCCGGTTCGGTAAAACCGGCTTTTTTGAGCAGGACCTGTACTTCGTCCTCGGAAAGTCTTTCTTTTACCGGCGGGCCGGCGGGGGTCTGGGCTTTCTTCCACTCTATCACGGCCAGCCTGGCGCCCGGCTTAAGCGCGGTTCCTATGGCCGCCAGGAAGGTCTTCTTGTCGTCCACCTCGTGCAGCACGTTGGCCAGCAGCGCCAGCGTGTAGTCCGCCTCGGGGACGGCCAGTTTGCCCCGGGTCGTCTGCAGCGTGTGAATGTTAAAGACCCCGGTGGAAGCGGTCTTTGAGCGGAGCTCGGCCAGCATGACGCCGGAGACGTCCAGCGCGTAGACGAACCCTTTCGGGCCGACCATCCTGGCGGCGGGGATGGAGAAGTAGCCCATGCCGCAGCCTACGTCGAGCACGATGTCGCCCGGCCTTATGCCGGCCTTGACCAGGGTTTCTTCCGGGGGCATGACGGCGCGCCGCTCCGGGTTGTCCAGCTTGTGTCTTTCTTCGGGGTCGAAAATATGAGGCATTTAGGCCGCCTTCCTGTGCTTTTTGCGCGCTATCAGGTACAGGGCCAGCGCCACGCCCAGGTAAAGCGCCGTCGAGAGCACGGCTTCGAAAGTGAAACTGCCGTCGTAAGGGCTGCGCAGCGCCAGCTTTTTATCCCAGCCCAGCACTATGAGGCCGGCTATGCCGATGCCCATCAGCGCGTCGCCGGCTATCAGGCCCGACGAGAACAGCGAGCCGGGATCGTGTTCTTCCTCGGGCGCGCCGCCCGCCTTGCGCGACACCACCCAGGCTATGAAGCCGCCCAGCAGGATCATGGGCCAGTTGGTGATGGGCAGGTAAAGCCCGATGGCGAAAGCCAGCGCCGAGACGCCTGCCAGTTCGCAGACGAGGCCTATCGCGCCGCCGAGGCCCAGCAGCAGCCAGGGCAGGTTGCCGCCGGTGGCGCCTTCCACCAGTTTGGCCATCAGCTGGGCCTGCGGGGCTTCCAGCGCGTTGGGGTGCTCAGGGGTGGCCGCGCCGAAACCGAAGGCCACGTAGAGCAGCAGCAGGATCGAGCCCGAGCGCACGGCCGAGACCAGCGCGCCGGCCACCTGCGCTATCTGCACCTTCCAGGGCGTGGCGCCGATGAGGGCCGCGGTCTTGAGGTCCTGCGAGAGGTCGCCGGAGACGGAGATGGCTATGCAGACCATGGCGCCGGCCATGATGGCGGCTACCTTGGCGGTTTCCTTGTCGTGCCCGAGGGCGATGAACAGCAGGGTAAGTGAAAGCAGCGCCGTGATGGTCATGCCGGAAACCGGCTGGTTGGTGGTGCCGATGAGGCCCACCATGCGCGCGCTGACGGCCACGAAGAACATGCAGAAGATCACTACGGCCAGGGATTCCACGAAACTGAGGCCGAAGACGGGAGTGAGCCAGATGACCAGGAACATCGCGGTGACGCCGGCCAGCACCAGCGGCAGCGGGGTGTCCTGCTCGATGCGCAGGAACTTGTGGCAGACCTTGGCGGCGCCGCGGGCGATGGCCCAGAAGGAGAGGCCGAGCGCCAGCGCCCCGGCGGACCCGGCTACGAAGACGCGGGTGACTATGCCGGCGAAGAGGCGCAGCACGGGGTCCCAGGTTTCCGGCCCGAGGGACCAGGGGATCTCGAAGGCGAAGATGCCGATGATGGCGCCCAGGGCGCCGCCGGCCCAGACGATGTAGTTCTGCTCGAAATCTTTTTCCCCCTCTTTCTGCGTGCCTTCGCGCGCTCCGGCTTTTACGGTGAGGGCGGCGATGCTGCCGCGCACGGAGGAAATGATGTCGGGCAGCGAGCGGATGACGCTGATGAGGCCGCCGAAGGCGACGCCGCCGGCGCCTATATATTTGACGTAGTTGTTGCGGATGTCGGCGGTGGTCATGTCGGCTATGGGCACGAGGCCCGGGGCGATGATATTGCTGCCGCCGAAGGCGTTGATGGCGGGGATGAGCACCCAGTAGCCCAGGGCGCCGCCGGCGAACATGACGGCGGCGATGCGCAGGCCGACCAGGTAGCCTACGCCGAGGAACAGCGGGGAGATCTCGTAGCCGAAGCCGGCTTTATTGAGGGAGGCGAAGCTCCAGGAGATGGTGTCGCGGAACAGCAGGAAGCCGCTCATGACGAACTTGAAGAGGCCGCCGGTGAGGATGCCGGCGAAGACGGGCTTGGCCGAGGCGCCGCCTTTGTCGCCGGCGATGAGGACCTTGGCGCAGGCGCTGCCCTCGGGGAAGGGCAGGGTCTTGTGCTCTTTGACCATGAGCGAATGCCTGAGCGGGATCATCATGAGGAGCCCGAGGACGCCGCCGGTGAGGCCGAGCAGGAAGACCATGGAGTTGGTGATCTTGCCGCCCATGAAGATGATGGCGGGGACGGTGAAGATGATGGCCGCGGCCAGGGATTCGCCGATGGAGGCGAAGGCATGGACGGCGTTGTTCTCGAGGATGGTGGCGTTGCGGCCGAAGAACCTGGGCAGGACGATGCGCAGCACCGTCATGGAGATGATGGCGGACGGGATGGAGGCGGAAACGGTCATGCCGATCTTGAGGCCGAGGTAGGCGTTGGCGCCGTTGAAGACCACGGAGAGGATGAAGCCGAGGACGACGGCCTGGACGGTGAATTCCGGGATGGTCTTGTCGGAATCGATGTAGGGTTTGAACTGGTAGTCGCCCTGCGCGCTCAATTTTTTCTGTTCCATGGTCTCCCGCCGGCTGCTTTAATTTTTCGCGTACTCTTTCTGCGTCCAGCTGGAGATCACTTTAAGGGTCAGGCGGGCGCAGCCGAAGAAATCCTTGAGGTCCAGGTATTCGTGGGTGGTGTGGACGTCCCTCATGCCGGTGGACAGGATGGGGGCTTTGATGCCGTGGCCGTAGAGGATGTTGCCGTCGGTGCCGCCGCCGGAGGCGGAGGGCTTCATCTTCAGGCCTTCCTCGCGCAGGGCGGCGGCGATCATGGCGAGCACGGGGTTGGCTTTGTCTATGCGGAGGTTGGGGAATTTCTGCTCCACCAGGAATTCGTAGCGCGGGGTCACCAGTTTTCCGTCGGCGCGGATCCTTATCTTTTTGACGGCCCGCTTCAGGCAGTCTTCCATGTGGCGGGTCTGTTTTTTGAGCTTGGCGGGGTCGTGGCTGCGGGCTTCGCCCGAGAGCTCTACCAGGGGCGGGATGATGTTTATGGCGTTGCCGCCGGAGATGAAGCCGATGTTGGCGGTGGTCTCGCTGTCTATGCGGCCGAGCTTCATGCCGGAGATGGCGTCGGAGACCACTTTTATGGCGGAGATGCCTTTTTCGGGGGCTACGCCGGAATGGGAGGCGGCGCCGTAGACTTTGATCTCCATGGCGTCGGCGGCGGGGGCGCTGGTGATGACGTTCTCGAGGGCCTGCTCGTTGTCGAAGATGAGGCCGTAGCGCGAGCGCAGCTTGGAGTAGTCCAGGAACTTGGCGCCCATGAGGGCCATTTCCTCGCTGATGGTGAAAACGGCTTCTATGGGCGGGTGGGGTATTTTGTTCTCGTCCAGGGTTTTTATTACTTCCAGTATTATGGCTATGCCGGCTTTGCAGTCGGCGCCGAGGATGGTGGTGCCGTCGGAGGTGATGCGGTCCTTGCTTACCTGGGGGCGGACGTTGTCGGCGGGGCCGACGGTGTCCATGTGGGCGGACAGGAGGAAGGGTTCGCCGGGGGCGGTGCCGGGGAAGCGGGCGAGCACGTTGCCGGTTTCGCCGCCTATTTTCTTGCCGGCGTCGTCGATGAAGACTTCGGCGCCCATGAATTTGAGGAGTATGGAAAGGCGGCGGGCGATGGCGCCTTCTTTGCCGGAAAGGGAGGTGATGCGAGCCAGGTCGCAGAACAGCTGCACCATCCGCTTCTCGTTAATGGCCGGTGTCATATGTCTATTATTTAAATTTTAAAGCGCGTTTACAATGGCTATTCTGTAAGGAAGCCGGGCGAAGCTAACTTTGCTTTGGGTAACGGGCCGCGAGATGCGAAGTCGGTGCCCGCCGGGGGCATGGCCCCGCCCACCCGGACCGAGGAAACACTACAGTGTCCGTAGCGACATTGAAAGCGTAGTCCACGCTTGCGTCGGTTTCCCCCCGCCTTTCGGAATTTATGGCGGGGCCCCCCCATCCGCAAAGGGTGCGCGAAACAAAACCCCGGCCGGCCCCCGCCCAGCCCCTCCGGTTTAGTGAACGTTGGTGCGTGTTGTTTTATTTGCGGGTTGCTATGGCGATCAGGCCGGCTCTTTGTTTGGTGCCGGGGCCGCCGGGCATTATGTCGCGGTCGAAATCTTCGCAGAGGTCCAGGAAGGTTTCCATGGCCCGGGGGTTCTGTTTCACGAAGTCTATGGTGTCCTTGCCGGCCAGGTTGGCGAGGGAACCCAGGCCGCGGCACGTTTTTACTTTGAAGCCGTTGGCGTTTATCAGCGCCGACAGTTCGGACGGCAGGAAAGCCTGCAGGGTGCCGAAATAGCCCGGGACTATTTTCTTATTGTGGGGATGCTGGTCGTAATGCCAGAAGCCGTCTTTGATCATGGCCTTTACCGCGGGGACCAGTTTCTTGAATTTCGGGAAGGTGCTGCCTACCCAGACCGGGATCAGCCAGGCTTTGTTCGAGGCGGTGATGAGCAGCTTTTTGCGGCAGATGCGGCAGGTCTCTTTTATGGACTTTTTCGCGTCTTTGCCGCAAAAGGAAACGGCGCCGTCCATGTTCAGGACCAGGTCGAACGTCCTGTCCCGGAACTGGCGGAGGTCGGCGGCGTTAGCCTGCGTGAATTCTATATTTTTGAGCCCCTTGGCTTTTGTCTTAGCCAGGGCTATGGCCGCAGCCGAGAAATCTATGTGAGTGACCTGGTAGCCGCGTTTTGCCAGGGGTATCGTGAACGCGCCGGTGGCGGCGCCTACTTCCGCTATGGTCTTGACGCCTTTAAGGCTTCTTTCTATCTCGCGCCAGCGCAGCGCCCGGTTGACGGCTTCGTCGGCTATGTCGCGCTCTTCTCCGGCCGCCTTGTTCTCCCACCAGGCCTGTTCTTTTTTAAAATCGGGTTTCATAAAAAAAGTATATCAAAAAGCGGAATAGGCCGATGGGCCCAGAAGGATGCGGGGCTTTAGGCTCTCGCGCGGGGGCGGCGCCGGCTGTATAATATCCGGGATAGACACCCCGGTGGAGGACTATGCGCAAACTCGCTTCGCTGTTCGCTCTGTTCCTGCTTATCCCTTTTTCGGTCAACGCGGCGGCCCCGGCGGCCGCTTCCGACGGCGCTCTTACGGGCGCCGTCGCTTTCATGGGCGACGGCGGGGACGGCACCGGCGTCTGGCTGTCCGAGTGGCTGAGGGCCCGAGGGGCCAGGTACGAGTTCAGCGCGGCTATCAGCGGCACGAGCGCGCGGCGCATCGACGCCGGCGCCGGCAAGCCTGTGCCGGTGCTGCTTCTTAACGAGAGCCTGAAGGGCGACGGCAAAGCCTACGCTTATTACGCGGTGCTCCTGGCCAGGGAGGCCGGGGAGTTCATCTATATGAACGTGCCCGAGTCCGCCGAAAAGCGCTACATGGTCTACGCCTGCATGGCGGAAGTTTATTTCGAGCTGTACGGCACCCGTATGGACCTGCCGGTGATAGGCGGGGTAAAGGACGAAGAGGCCGCGGCGCAGATAAACGCCTGGGTCTGGGACGGCCCGGACAGCGGCCCCGACTCGATCGCCCGGGAAGGGAAATATAAAACCCTGGCCGCGCTTGCCGGCGAGGCCCGGTTGGCCATCGAGCAGGCGAAGCAGGACGGCAAGGACACGGCCGCGCTTGAAAAGGATCTCAGCTCGCTCGAGAAAGCGCAGGCCTATTACGCCAAGGAATTCTGCCAGCAGGAGAAATACTGGTGGACCCTTTACAAGCCGGGATAAGGGCCTCCCCACCCGCTTAAAAGAAAACCGCCGGGCGATCCCGGCGGTTTCTTATTTTAAAGGCCGGCCGCTTATTTCAGGCTTTCGAGGATCAGTTTGCCGTTGGCGCTGTCCACCCGCACTATGAAATGGCTGAGGAAGGACATGCCCAGCAGGCCGTCTATGCCGCCGGCGGTGGGCGGCAGGATGGTGGCCATCGTGCCTTTGACCACAGACTTCCCTACGGCTATGGATTCCAGGAGGATCTCCGGCGCCTCTACCGTGCGCCCGTCCCCCATGGTTATGTGCGCCGTCCTGGACAGGGCTTGAGGCGTCAGTTTGAGCGCGTCCGCCACATTACCGTAAAGCACCGTGGAAGTGGCGCCGGTATCCACCATCAGCCTGGCGCTTACGCGCCCGTTCAGCAAAACTTTCACGATAAGGTGCCCGGACACCGTCTCCGATTCTATCGAATCAGCCTGGAAATCCCGCTTCATCCTGCCGATGTCGCCCAGGACGCAGCTGAAGTAGGCTTCGTCCTGCCCGCTCCTTGAAGCTTCGGCGAGGGGTTTGCCTTCGCCTTTGAGATAAGCGTCGAGAGCGCCGTAGGCGTCCAGGTAGGTCTGAAAGGAGTCGTCGGATTTGTCCGCCTGGCGCCGGAGTTCGTCGCGGCTGAGTTCTTTCGCCCTTATCCGGTCGGCGAGGCCGTTCATTTCCCCGGCCACCTGGATGTATTCGGTGTGGTCTTCCACCGCGTCCGTTCCGGCAAGTTCGCGGGAAGCCGCGCGGTAGCGCGCAGTGAGCTCGGTCAATTCCCTTTCTGTTCCCTTCAGCTCCGCCACCTGCGCCGCGCGCCGGGCTTTGGCCTTCAGGGCTTTCTCGCGGGCGGTTCGGGCGGCGCGGAACAGGGCGGCCAGTTTTTCCGCGCCCTTCGGCACCAGCTGACCGGACCTGAACTTGCTGGTCAGCAGTTCTTTCCTCGCCGTTTCCTTCTGCGCCCTGGTGGCGCGGCGGACTTTAGCGATGTCGGCTTTTTTAAGGTCTACCGTGCCGTAACCGATATCCACGACCACCAGGGAGGAGTTCTCCGAAACCACCGTTCCTTTGATCTCGCTGCCGCTTTTCATGTAAAAGGTATCCGCCCCCGCCCGGGCGCAGACCAGCAGCAGCAGCGCCGCGGCATAATGTGAAAGCAGGAGGGGCCCTTTGGGAAACATGTTCATTTTTTAGCATTTCCGTCCGCCATTGGCAACGCAAATCGCGCCCGCGCGCCGGGCGGAGTCCGCCTTGCGGCCCTATACCTAAAGGGTTATAATTAAATCATGAACTTAAGAAAAATACACCTGCTCCTGCTGGCCTCCGCGCTGGCCCTGGGCGCCTGCGGCCATAAGAACCTGAACACCGCGGCGAACAAGGCTCACGCCGCGGCCCCGGTTTATTACGTAAACCCCGAACCTTTTAAAACGTTGCAGTTCGCGCCTCCCCCCGCCCCCGGCTCGGCGGAGCAGCAGGCGGATATCTCGGCCATCCTGGCGTGGCAGAACAAGCGCACGGAGGCCGATTGTTATAAGTCCTCGGTTACCGCCCAGGAGACCTACGATTCTTTCTGGGGCGCCAGGAGCCCCTTCGCCGAACCGCTGCCGGCCGAGGTCAAGGCCTTTTTCGAGCGCGTCGCTTCCGACCTGGAAGAGGCCGTGACGGAAATAAAGAACCGCTACCGGCGGCCCAGGCCCTACATGGCCTACCCCGACGAAGCGAAGCCCTGCATAAAGAAGAGCAAAGGATTCTCCTACCCCAGCGGACATTCCACTTTCTCCCGGGTTTTCGCCAACGTGCTGACGGACATTATGCCGGACAGGAAGGCCGAATTCTTCGCCAAGGCCGACGAGATCGCGCAGGACCGCGTTATAGGCGGCGTGCATTTCCCCACGGACATAGCCGCCGGCAAGGTTTTCGGCGATCTCTACCACTCCGACCTGCTGAAGTCCGAGGCCTACCGCAAAGATATAGAAAAAATGAAAGCCCTGCTGGTTAAATAACGGCACAGGCGAAAAAAAACCGGAGGCCCCTGCCTCCGGTTTTTTTTTGGTCTGCCGCTTTATTTTCCGCGGCCGCGGCCCCTGCCTTTGCCTCTTCCTTTGCCGCCGGCGTTGTCGCGCGCTACGCGGGCGAAGTTCAGCGGCGCGCCCTGGCGCTGCCCGGGTCTGCCGCCGGGCCTGCCGCCGGGTCTGCCGCCGGGCCTGCGGCCCTGGCCGCCGCGCGGCTGCTGCGCCTGCGTCACGCCCGCGGCGGGGGCGCCTTCCAGCGACAGGTCTATCTTGCCTTCCGCCGTGTCCACCGCAGCTATCATCACCTTTACCTTGGCGCCCGGCTTCAGGCCGTTCACGCGCAGCAGGCCTTCGGCGCCGGTGCTGCCCAGCATTATGAAGGCCCCGCTGTCGATAACGGTGGTAACCGCCCCGTCCATGATGGTGCCCACAAGTTCCTTGATCATTTCCGCGCGCATGATATCCACCGACTTGTGTTCGGCGTCTGCGGCCGCGCGTTCGCGTTCGGAACAGTGCACTCCCGCCTTGTCCAGCGGCAGCGCGGCGTGGTTCTCTTTCCTGCCGGCGAGGAACGCCTTAACGGCGCGGTGCGTCATCAGGTCCGGGTAGCGGCGTATGGGGGACGTGAAGTGCGAATAGAAGCGCGTGGCGATGCCGAAATGTCCCTGTGATTCCGGCGAATAGACCGCCTGGCGCATGCTGCGCACCATCAGCGAGTTTATGATGTTGGTCAGCGGGTGATTCTCCGCCTGGCGCAGCACGTCCTGCAGCCCCTTCTGCGCGTTGGCGCCCTCTATGTGCCCCGCGGTCAGGCCCATTTCTCCCAGGGCGGCGGACAGCGCTTTCAGTTTCAGCGGGTCCGGCGAATCGTGGCGGCGGTGCAGGAAGGGTATCTTGGCTTCAAAGAGTTCGGTGGCCACAGCCTCGTTGGCCAGCAGCATGAACTCCTCGATCAGGCGGTGGCTTTTGAGCCGGGGCCGCAGGCTCACGCCCAGCGGCCGGCCGTGCGGGTCCGCGTTGATCTTGTATTCGGGCAGGTTGAAGTCCAGCGCGCCGCGGGCCACGCGCCGCTTATAGAGCACGTCGGTAAGCGCGCTCATGCGCATGACGGCTTCTTCCACGGCTTTGGGCACGTCCGGCACTTTGCCGCCGTCTATGAGGGTCTGGATCTCCTCGTAGGTAAAGCGGCGCCAGGAGCGGATGACCGTTTCCGCCAGGCGCCTTTTGACCACCTTGCCGGCGGCGTTGATGTCCATGAACGCGGACATGGTCAGCCGCTCCTGGCGCGGGACCAGGCTGCAGAGATTGTCCGAAAGGGCCGGCGGCAGCATGGGTACCACCCGGTCGGGCAGGTAAACGCTGGTGGCGCGCTCGTAGGCTTCCTTGTCCAGCTCGGTGCCGGTCTTGACATAATGGCCCACGTCGGCGATGTGCACGCCCAGGCGCAGCAGTCCGCCGCCCAGGTCCTCCAGCGAGACGGCGTCGTCGAAATCCTTGGCGTCGGCCCCGTCGATGGTGCAGATGGGCAGATCGATCAGGCTTTCCCGGGCCTGCCACTGGGCCGGCTCGAGCCGGGCGCCGAAGCTTTCCGCCTGCGCTATCACTTCCGGCGGAAAGATCTCGTTGATGCCGCGCGATCTCAGGATGGAGTCTATGCGGGCGCGCATATCCGCCGGGTCGCCCAGTATCTCGGTGACCAGGCCCGAGGCGGGGTTGCCGCCTTCCGGCCAGCGCTTGACCTCCAGCACGGCGAAGGCCCCTTCCATCGGGGTTATTTTCTGGGCGAAGCCGCTGACCAGCGCCGGAGGGGCGCTGCCTTTTTCCGGGAACAGCGCCCAGGTGTCCTTAACTTTTTTCAGGATGCCCACCATGGAGCTGTGCGCCCGTTTTACGACGGCGATGATCTCGCCCGCCAGCCGGCCGCTTTTTTCAGGCCGCACGCGCGCCTGTACCCTGTCCCCGTCCATGGCCAGGTCCAGGCCGCGGCCGCGGATGAAGACGTCGCCCACGCCGGGCTTCTCGGAAAGCAGGAAGGCGAAGGTGCCTTTGTGCTGTATTACGCCTTCCACTATGGCCTCGTGGCCTCCGGAGGCGCCGCGGGTTTCGCGTTTTTTCCAATGTGATTTCATTTTTTCCTTAATTCGTCAGTTTTTCGATCAATTCTTTCGCCCGGGGAAATTCTCCTGCGAGCTCGGCCCGGACGCCCAGCTCGAAGTCCGCGAAGTCGAAGCCCGGGGCTACCGTGCAGCCGACCAGCGAAAATTCGGCGCCCGGGGCCGGGTAGGCCCCGAACCAGCAGCCCGCGGGCACCGCGTGCTGGAACTTCTGCCCGGCGCCTTGGTCCGGGCCGAGCACGGTCTCTTCCGTGCCGCCGTTCGGCAGCAGCCTGGCCACAATCAGCGGGCCGCCCGCGTAAAAGTGCCAGACTTCGTCCGACTTGATGCGGTGCAGGCGCGACACCTGTCCGGCCTTGAGGAGGAAGTAGACCGCCGTGGAGAAATTCCGTTCTCCCGCCGGGGTAGCCGTTTTTCCGGCAGCCCTGTAGCTTTCGCGGAAATAGCCGCCTTCGGGGTGCTCTTGCAGGCCGTAGGTCCGGATAAGTTCGTCGGCGGCCGTCACCTCAGGGTTTCCTCGCCGTTTATCTTCAGGCTGGTAAGCCTGGCATAAGCGCCTTCCGGGTCGCCCCCGGCGAAGCCGCCTATGAAAAATTTCTGCGACGGGACGTTGGCCACGGCCCGCGCGTCCAGCCTGAACACGGGGAGGAACTTTTTCCGGTTCAGCGAGTAGAACACCGAAAAGAAATTACCGGCGCGCTGGAAGCGCAGCACCCTGGTCTTGACGGGCAGGCTGAAGGGTTTGCCGCCGGGCAGGTAGAAAACCAGCAGCGCGTCGTCCTGCGGCCTCGGGCCGTTCTGGCGCTGGGCCATCACTTTCAGCACGGCCGAAGCGTTGCCTATGGACGGCCGGGAGGAGTCGCCTCCCTCCCAGATGCCGTAGGAGAACCGTTTGACCTGGCCGGGAGGGATCTTGAAATCGGCTTCCAGATCCAGGGTCCAGTTGGCGCCCAGCAGTTCGCGCGAAAGGATAAGCCCGGGCGAATAGCCGTCCGAGGCCATGTCGCGGGTGTCGTCCTGGCGTTCGGTGAGGCGGTAGTAAACCCCGTCGGGGGCGACTTCGTGCGAGCCGTAAGCGTCGTTCCAGCCCGTCCAGGTTTCCCAGTCGTCCATGGCGTAGGCGCCCTTCTTGAACATGGCCGGGCTGATGCAGCCGGCCGCCAGCGCCGCCGCCAGCGCCAGCGCGGCCAATGATCCGGTTTTAACTCTCTTCATACCGTAGCCTGCTTCCCTTTACTGTCCAGCCAGATAGTGACCGGACCGTCGTTGATAATTTCCACTTCCATATCCGCCGCGAAGATCCCGGTCCGCACCGGCGCGCCCTTTTCGCGCAGGGCCTTTACGAAATAGTTGTAGAGCCCGGCGGCCTCGGCCGGCTTTGCCGCGCCGGAAAAATCTGGCCTGCGGCCTTTTGAGGCGTCCGCGTAAAGGGTGAACTGCGAGATCACCAGCGCCTCGCCGCCCGTCTCCAGCAGCGAATGGTCGAATTTCCCCGCCGCGTTCGAGAATATCCTGAGATTGGCGGTTTTCTCCGCCAGGTAGTCCGCGTCGGCCGCGGTGTCGCCTTCCCCCACCCCCAGCAGTACCACCAGGCCGGCCCCTATGGAATCGTGCGCTTCGGCCGTTCTTACGCCGCCGCGTTTTACCCGTTGTATGAGCGCCCGCATAATACCATTATAATTAATTTGCCGCCTGCCGCCTATTGAATATAAAACTGGCCGGTTGTATAATACACTATAGACAAGCGCGGGCCGGTTCCCCGGCCGCGCCAAAAAGGATATTAATATGGTTACTGGATTAGTGCTTGTAAAGCTGATGCCCGGCAAGGAAAAGCAGACCCTGAACAAGCTTAAGGCCCTCAAGAGCGTCGTCCATATGTCGGCGGTGTTCGGGCGCTGGGACCTGGTGCTGGACATGGAGACGGACGATCTGCCCACCCTCTCCAACATCGTGGTGCAGGAGATACGCTGCATACCAGGCGTACTCACCACCGAAACTCTTGTAACCACGTCGCTGTAGCTTCGCGGCGCAAGCCGCAAGTTCCGCCCGTCTCCTTATGCGTACAATGATCGCCTGCGCCCTTTTCGCGTTCGCGGCGGCCGTGCCGGCCGCGGCGCAGGTCTATCTCGGCGCCGAGGTCGGCCCCGACGCTTTCGCCCGGCAGGACGACGCCAAAATCGATACTTCGGGGGAGGACGCCTTTGCCTGGGCCCTCAGCGTGGAAGTCAGCAGCCAGACGCTTTACGAAGTGTTCGGCTCTACCACCCCGGAGCGGGAGATCCTCAAATACCTGCGCCAGGGGATATACCGCCAGGAGCTGGCCGCCCTGCTGCTGATGTCCGAAAAAACTTCGATCCCGTTTAAAACGCTGGCGGCGGAGCTGCCCAAAGCCGGGAGTTTCCGCGCCCTGGCCCGCAAACACAAGGCCGACGCCATGGCCCTTTTCGAGGAAGGCGGGCGGCTTAAGGAAGCGGCGGATTTCAGGCTGCCGCTTTTCCTGCCGGTCTCGACCTCCGCCGTCAAGGCCGACGAGGCCGCGGTTTCAACCTCCCCCCCTCCTGGGCCCGCCGCAAATGCCGAAAAATAAATTACTGGCCGCCGTCTTTCTGCTGGTCCTGGCCGTCCAGGCCGGGGCGCTGCGCGTGCCTCCCGGCGCGCGCGAGGCCGTGCTGGCCCTGCCGGACGGCGCCGCCGTGCGGGTGGAGCTCGCGCTTACGCCCGAGGCCCAGGCCAAAGGGCTGATGTTCCGCTCCGAGCTGCCCCGGGGCCGCGGGATGCTTTTTGTCTTCAGGGACGGCGGGCTGAAATCTTTCTGGATGAAGAACACCCTGATAGACCTGGACATGGTTTTTCTCGACGCGGACCTGAAGGTGCTCAGGGTGTTCCACAAAGTACCGCGCTCCGCCCCAAACCAGCCCGAAGGCGAAGTGGCGCGCGCGGCCGCGCCCGCCAGCCTCGTGCTGGAATTGCCGGCCGGCTGCGCCCGGGCCCACCGCGTGCGGCCCGGCGCCGTGCTGCGTATCTCTTTCCCGGCCGCCCCGGCCGGACAAAAAAAGAACGGCGGGGTCTGACCCCGCCGCCCTTCGCCCCGCTTCGGGGTTACCTGAAATAATAGTAGTGCTGCAGGCGCGTCAGCCCGGCCGCCGGGAACGGCGCGCAGCTGAGCCCGGTTACGGGAACGCCCAGCACCGCCTCCTGCCTGTGGTAATACTCGTCGTTGGAGGCCAGCACCGTCAATTCCCCGTTCGGGTTGGCTTCCACCGGCGAGTCCATCAGCAGCGGCGGGAAATGGGGCCGCGGGCTGTAGACCTTCGCGCCGGTGTCGGAATTGAGGGCCAGGTATTGCCCGTAGTAGGAGCTGGAGAATTTTTTATTGACGGCTTCGGTCGGGCTGAAGGTGACCGTCAGGGTGCAGGACTGGCCGGCCGGCAGGTTGGAGCCGGTGCAGGCGTCCCCTGTCACCCTGAACGAGGCCGGCAGTTTCGCGGCGTCCAGCTTTACGGCGTACCAGTCCGAGCTGCCGGTATTGGTAACGCGCAGCACCTCGCTCATGCTGTAGCCTTCCGGCACCATGCCGAAATCTATTTTATTCCCCCTGCCGTAGTTCGTCCCGCCCCAGTGGCTGTTCCACCAGGAGGTCCACGGCGAATATTTGGAGTTGCCCTTCACTTCCATGTAGGACTGGTAGTAGAAAGCTCCCTCGTCGTTGCTGGGCACCTCGAAAACGGTGACGTATTCCTTGGCGGCGCGGGGAGAGAAGCGCAGGTTGAACGTGCAGCTTTTGCCCGGGGCCAGCGTCGCCGAGGCGCACTTGTTGTTCTCCAGGTAGAAGGGGGTGTCGTCGTCTATGTTCGCTATGCCGCCCAGGACCAGCGGGGCGTCCCCGATGTTCATCACTATGATCTGCCTGGCGGCCGTCTCGTAAGTGTACAGGTTGCCGAAATCAATGGTGCGGGGCCAGACGTACGCCACAGGCGCCGGGGGCGGCTTTTGTTCCGTAGTGGCCTGCTTTATGGAGGCCGCGGCGGGAGGCGAGGATTCCGCGCGGTGGGAGCCGTAGGCTTCGGAGTTGAGGCCCGTTCCGCCGCCGCCGTTGCCGCCGCCGCCGCGGGCGGCGGAGCCTCCTCCGCTGGCAGAGCTTTCAGCCGCGCGGTTAGCCTCCTGCTGCTGGCGCGCCGCCGACCCGCCGTGCACGGCCGGGGCCGCCCCGGCTCCTGAAAAGCCGGAGGCGAAAGAAGGCGCCGCGCCGGCCACCAGCTGTTTGTCGCCGGCGGCGGACTGCAGCCGCGGCAGAGCCTGCCCGCTTCCCGCCGCCGCCTGCGGCTGGCCGGGGCGGGCTACAGGGTTAACGATGGTCCTGTTCCCGGAAGAAAACCTTTCCCCTGCCCCCGGGGCCTCGGGCGCCGAGTCGTATTTTATGGCGTGGTGCACCTGCCGCATGAATTCCTGCAGCTCCCTTTTATTTTTCGGTTTAAAAGCGCTGCGGACCCTGGGCGCGGCTTTGGCCGTTTCCGAAGCGTAGTCCTGGTTGGCTTTGCGGAACATCTCTATGGAGGAGCCGCCCTGGGAGGCACCCCGGGCCATCGGGTCGGTTCCCGGGGCGTAGTTGGGGCCGGAGCTGAATTTGACGTCCGCGGAGGAGGCGGAAACGGGGGTTTCCCGCGGGGAGCCCCCCACGAAGTAGCTGATGCCCACAGAGAAGGCGGCCGTCACCACGACCAGCGGCACCGCCGCCGCTTTCCAGGTTAAAGGGTTCCTGCCGTCCATAGAGCCTCCAGAGGATCCGCGGGTCTGCCGCTCATTTAAGTATACACCACGGATTCCCGGGTTTCAAGGCTTGCGCCGCTAAGCGGTGCGGGCCCCGTCTTTTTATTGTAAAATAAATGCGCATGGGAATCTGGGATAACGCCTTTAAATTACCTGTTCAGCCGGAAGTCACGGCGGCGGAAAAAAAACTCCTGGACGCGCTGGCGGAGAAAGTGGTCAGGCGCAAAATGGGAGACATGGCCGCCATGGCCCTTGAGAGCACCCGGCCCATTCATAACCTGGGCGCCCAGAGCATAGTTTTTTTAAGCCCGATGCTCAGCATGGTTTTAAAGAAAGAAGAAGTTGACCGGTACGCCAAGATCCTGGAGAACTCCAAAGCGGTGAGTTACCTGATCGAGCGGCTGGAAGCGGACCCCGGGAAGAAAACCTGACGATATCCAAGGAGAGCCAAATGTCCAAGAAAGACCTTGAAATCATAATCGCGACAGACTGCGGCAGCACCACCACCAAGGCCATACTGATAGAGAAGAAAGGCGATACCTACCGCCAGACTTTCCGCGGCGAGGCCCCTACCACCGTAGAGGCCCCCTTCGAGGACGTTACCAAGGGCGTGCTCAACTCGATCACCGAGGTAGAGGAACTTTCCGGCCGCAAGATCCTCGACGGCGAAAGGATCATCACCCCGAATTCCGGCAACACCGGCGCCGATATTTACGTATCCACCTCCTCGGCCGGCGGCGGCCTGCAGATGATGGTGGCCGGTGCCGTGAAGGCCATGACCGGCGAATCCGCGCAGCGCTGCGCGCTGGGCGCCGGCGCCATCGTGATGGACGTGCTGGCCTCCAACGACGGCCGCGCCGACCACGAAAAGATAGAGCGCATCCGCCAGCTGCGCCCCGACATGATGCTGCTCTCAGGCGGCACGGACGGCGGCACCATCACCCACGTGGTGGAACTCGCGCAGTTCCTGAAGGCCGCGGACCCCAAGCCGCGCCTGGGCGCTTCCTACAAGCTGCCGGTGATCTACGCCGGCAACAACAAAGCTCACGCGCAGATAACGGAAATACTCGGCGCCAATACCGCCCTGATCATCACCGAGAACCTGCGGCCCACGCTGGAGAAAGAGAACCTGATGCCGGCCCGCCACAAGATCCACGATATTTTCCTGGAGCACGTGATGCAGCAGGCCCCGGGCTACCCGCGCCTGATGAAGATGGTGGGCGCCCCCATCATGCCCACCCCGGCCGCCGTAGGCACGATGACCGAGAAGTTCGCCAAGGCCAATAACTTCAACGTGCTGGCCGTGGATATCGGCGGCGCCACCACCGACGTCTTTTCGGTGTTCTCCGGAGTTTTCAACCGCACCGTCAGCGCCAACCTGGGGATGAGCTACTCCATCTCCAACGTGATGGCGGAGGCCGGCCTGGCGAACATCCTGCGCTGGCTGCCTTTCGACATGGACGAGCAGGACCTCAGGAACCGCCTGAAGAACAAGATGATCCGCCCCACCACCATCCCGCAGACGGTGGAAGACCTGCAGATAGAGCACGCGGTGGCCCGCGAAGCGCTGCGCCTGGCTTTCGACCAGCACAAGGCGCTGGCCGTCGGCCTGAAAGGCGTGCAGCAGGAGCGCTCGATCTCCGACGCTTTCGACCAGACTTCCTCCGGGCAGAGCCTCATCAACGTGATGAAGCTCGACTACGTGATAGGTTCGGGCGGCATCCTCGCGCATTCCCCCCGCCGCACGCAGTCCATGCTGATGATGATAGACGCCTACCAGCCCGAGGGCATCACCCGCATGGCCGTGGACTCCATCTTCATGATGCCGCACCTGGGCGTGCTGGCCCAGATCAGCGAGAAGGCCGCCCTGGACGTGTTCTACCACGACTGCCTGGTACGGCTGGGCACCTGCCTCGCCCCCAAGGGCCTGGCCAAGGAAGGCCAGCTTATTATGGAGTGGGAAGTGACCGGCTCCGACGGCAGCAGGCAGGCCGGGGAACTCCGCTTCGGGGACATCCTCCACGTGCCGTTCGCCGCGCCCAAGGCCAGGCTTGTGGCCAAGCCCGCCAAGGGCTTTGACATGGGCGCCGGCCCCGGCAACCGGGCGGAAGCCGACATCGAGGGCGGCGTAGTGGGCCTGGTGCTGGACGGCCGCGGCCGCCCCTTCAACCTGGCCAAGGACCCGACCAAGCGCCGCGACGACCTGAACAAATGGTACAAGGCGATGGAGATGTACCCGGTGTAGTGACTGCTCGATAATATTTTTTGGAGGACATAAAATTATGGCTCACGCGTATACACCCGGACTTAAAGTCATGCCCTGCACGCTGCTTAAGAAAAAAAGGCTGCTGCCCATCCCCGGCAAAGTGCTGGCCGCCCTGGACCAGCAGGTCGACTCGCTCGACGTGGTGGCCCAGACCGAACTGCCCGGCAAGGTTTTCTCCGTCAACGTGGCGAACCGCCTGGCCGTCGGCCCCGACGAGATACAGGGCTTCATGCTCAAGGCGGAGGGCGATCCCGTTAAGAAGGGCGACATTATCGCCGAGAATAAGCCTTTCCTGAAATGGTTCAAGACCTCGGTGGAGTCGCCCGTGGACGGCACCGTGGAAGCCATCTCCTTTATAACCGGCCAGGTGCTGCTCCGGGAGCCGCCGAAAGTCCTGCCTATAAAAGCCTACGTGAAAGGTAAAGTGGTGGAGGTCACGCCCAATTTCGGCGTTACCATCGAGGCGGAAGGCACGTTCATCCAGGGCATTTTCGGCATAGGTGGCGAGACCAACGGCGAGATCTGCGTGGCCGTCTCCAGCCCCGACGAGGACCTGCAGCCCGAGGCCCTCAAGGAAACGCACAAAGGCAAGATCCTGATAGGCGGCAAGCACGCCAGCCTGGCCACGATCAAGCGCGCCATAGAACTGGGCGTCAACGCCATAGTGGTGGGCGGCATCCACGACCGCGACCTCCGGCAGCTGCTGGGCTACGACATCGGCGTGGCCGTGACCGGCAGCGAGCAGCTGGGCGTCACCGTCATCATCACGGAAGGCTTCGGCATGATCCCCATGGCCGAGTATACTTTCAAGCTGCTTTCCTCCCGCAACGGCGAGAAGGCCTCCGTGTCCGGCGCCACGCAGATCCGCGCCGGCGTCATGCGCCCGGAGATCATCGTGCCCGGCTTCCCCAAGAACGTGACGGAGTGCAAGAAGGACCAGGGGCGCGGCTGGATAGAACCCGGCGACCCGATCCGCATCATCCGCGAACCGCATTTCGGCGTGATAGGCACGGTCAAGTCCCTGCCCCCGGAACTCACCGTCATCGGCAGCGAGTCCCACGCCCGCGTGCTGGAAGTCACGCTGGACGGCGGCGAGGTCATAGTTATCCCCCGCGCCAATATCGAAGTGCTGGAGAAATAGCTTTCGGCGGCGGCGAGCGACGGGCGGCTGGCCGCTATCGCTCGCCGCTTACTTTTGTCATGGCAAAAAAGAACAAGAAGGAACCAGGCAAGGCCCGGGACGTAGAGGCGGCCGGCTCGCGCTTTCCCGGCTGGCTGGCCTGGGCGGCGTTCGGCCTCTGGGTCTTCTGGGTCTTTAAGAATTACCTGTCGAAACTTCCCCCCGACCTTAACTCGCTGTTCGTCCTGCTCGCTCCCGGCCAGTATTTTTCTTCCGGCCTCCTCTCCGCCCTGCCCGGGCACGCGGCCGCACTGGCCGCCGGCCTGGCCTTCCTGCTGGCCGCCGCCGGCCTGGGCCGGTTCCTGCTGGTGAGCCTGCTGAAAGCGGGCCCGTTCAGCGCTTTGGAGGAGATAGTTTTTTCGGCGGCGCTGGGCCTGGCGGCTTTCGCGCACGCCGTGCTGGCCCTGGCGGCCGGCGGGTTCCTTTACCGGTGGCCCGTGCTGGCGCTGCTGGCCGTATCCGCGGGGCTGGGCGTCTTCTCGCTGAAGTCCTCGCCCCCGGCGCCGCAGGCCCAGGAGCCGTTCCGGCCGGACTTCCCGGCCTTCCTGGCTTTTACGCTGCTGGCGGCCGCGCTGCTGCTGGGCCTGGCCGGGGCGCTCAGCCCCGAGATCTTTTACGATTCGCTGGTCTACCACCTGGCCGTTCCCAATTTTTACGTCATTAAACACGGCCTGGCGGACATGCCGTATAACCTTTACTCCAACCTTTTCCTGCTGCACGGGATGCTCTATTCAGCGGGCCTGCTGCTGAAAGACGAAATGGTGCCCAAGCTGATCAACTACGCGGCCGGCGTCCTGAGCGTGGCCGCGGTGCTGGGGCTGGGCCGCAGGTATTTCACGGCCAGGGCCGGCCTCTGGGCCGCGCTGATCTTTTATACCGTGGCGCACGCGCTGCTGGCCGCCTGGTCCTCCGGCACGGAGTCCCTGCTTACGCTTTTCTCGCTGTGCGCCCTGGCCGCGGCCCTCCGCCACGAGCCCGGCGAGAAAAAATTCCTGGTCCTCAGCGCCTTCCTCGCCGGCTGCGGCATGGCGGTGAAGTCCACCGGCCTTTTCTCCGCCGCGGGCGTCGGCCTGGTGCTGCTGTACCGCGGCCGCTCCAGCCCCGGGGCGGCGCTGCGCTCGGCGCTGCTTTTTACCCTGGTGGCGGCGCTGCCCGTGCTGCCCTGGCTGGTCAAGAACCAGGTTTACCGGCATAATCCTTTTTTCCCCTTCATGACTTCGGTCTTCGGCGTGCCCGCCAACGCGGACGCCGTCAAGATAAATAATTTTATGGGAGAAACCAGGCAGATCGGGGCCGTGGAATTAAAGCCGTGGCTGCTGCATCCCTGGAAGATCACGATGGGCGAGATCGGCAACTCGCAGTATTTTACGCCGCTTTTCCTGGCCCTGCTGCCGCTGCTTTTCCTGCTGCCGGCTTCGGGCGGAACGGCGCCGTTCTGGATCTATTTTCTTTCCGGCTGGCTGCTCTGGTCCTTCGCCTCTACCATGGTGCGCTTCCTGATGCCGGCCTACCCGGCCGCCGCGCTGCTTATCGCGGCCGCCCTGGAGGGCAAGGGGCAGCGGGCGCTGCGCCGCGCGCTTTCCTACGTCACGCTGGCCTCCTGCGCGCTGGGCCTGTACTGGGCCGGGCTGATCTTCTACTCGCAGGGGCGCTGGAAGCCCGTGCTGGGCCTGGTCTCCAGGACCGATTACCTTTCCAATACGCAGCCCACCTACCCTTACAGCCATTACGCGGCCATAGAGTTCATAAATCAAAAGCTGCCGGCCGGCGCCAAAACGCTGATCATAGGCGACGGCAGGAGTTTCTATTTTAAGAAGGATTTCGTCGTGAGCTCCGTCTTCGACAAGACCCCGATAGTGGAGTACGCGGCCGCCTCCCGCGGCGGCGAGGAACTTTACGCCCGGCTGCGCGCGGAAGGCATAACGCATTTGCTGATAAACGCGGCCGAGGCCATAAAGCTGCAGGGCTACGGCGTCCTGTACTGGGACGCGCGGGCGCGCGGCGTGTTCGACGAGTTCTGGGCGAGCCACGCCGTCGAGGTTTTCGGGCGCGACGAGACCCAGGGCGGCAGGTTCCTCAACCGCGTCGCGGTGTACGAGATAGCCCAAAAGCTCCCCCGGGGGACGCCGCCCGCTTTCAACGTTATGAAAGAGGTCATCATGAGGAATATAGAGGCGGGCAGGTGAGCCCGGGCCCGCGGCCGGGCCTTGCGGACCGGAGGCTGAAACCCTCCGGTTTTCTCTTGCCTGAAAAATCCATAAAGTGTATATTATTAGACAGTTATGATTAAAACCAAAGTAATCACCCTTATTGCTTTCATGTTATTCGCGGCCGGCAGCGCCTTCGCCGCTAAACCGGCGCCGGCTATCGACGGGTTCGCCGCCCTGGATATGCCTTACGACGTCGGCAACGCGGCGGTCCTCAGGTGGCCTGCCAATCCCGCCGACACCGACGATACCTCTTACGTGGTCTACGTCTCCACCCACGAAACCGGCGGGTGGCTGGAGGCCGACCGGTTCGCCGCCGCCGCGAAAACCGGCAAGGACATCGAACTCCCTTTCTGGGCCTGGAACGGCTCCGCCGCGGAGCACGCCGTAAAGATCGAGCTTAATAACCTTTTCGGAGAGAGCCTGCCCAGTTCCGTTTTCCAGTTCCGGGTGACGGCAGAAAAGAACAAGAAGGTCATCGCCGAGTCGGCTGTCGTGTCCGTTATGCCGGTGGGCAACTGGTTCCGGCTTGACCGCCTCAATAACCTTATCCTGCTCATCGTCCTCATTATTATCTTCTTCTGGGCGGTGTCCCACGCCAAGCGCAAGGGCCTGTTCATCCGCCGCATAGCCGGCCTGGACGCCATCGACGAGGCCATCGGCCGCGCCACCGAAATGGGCAAGCCCATCTTCTACGTGCCCGGCATCGGTTCCATGGGGTCCATCTCCACCATCGCTTCCGCGTTCATCCTGGGCGAGGTTTCCAAAAAGGTAGCCCAGTACGATTCCCAGATCAAGGTCCCCCATTACGACCCCATCGTCATGACCGTCTGTAAAGAGATCGTCAAACAGTCCTATATGGAAGCCGGCCGCCCGGATTCCTACCGCGAAGACATCAACCAGTTCGTCAGCGCGGACCAGTTCTCTTACGCGGCCTCGGTGGACGGCATGATCTCGCGCGAAAAACCCGCCGCCTGCTTCTACATGGGCTACTTCATGGCGGAGTCCCTGCTGCTGGCCGAAGTGGGCGCCACCTCCGGCGCCATCCAGATAGCCGGCACCGACGTGGAGCACCAGCTGCCCTTCTTCTTCACCGCCTGCGACTACACCCTGATAGGCGAAGAGCTTTACGCCGCGGGCGCCTACCTCTCCAAGGAGCCCATGCTGCTCAGCGCCCTCAAGGTGCAGGACTTCGGCAAGCTGATCGTCATGGTCTCGGTTTTCTTCGGAATGATCCTGGTGGTGCTGGGCGCGAAGCTCGGCTGGACCGATTTCGTCCAGGGCCTGCTCCACCTGTTCAAAGGCTACTAACTTATGAAACTGATAAAAAAACATATACCTTTAGCCATAGTGATGGTCACCGGCGTCCTGACGCTGGTGTCCTATTACGTTCCTAACAAGCTGTCCGTCAACTACATCGAGACCCTGAGCCAGTGGGAAAATATCGTGGTGGCCTTCGCGTTCCTGCTGGGGCTCATCAGCCTGTTCTTCTCCCACTACAACAAGATCTCCAGGAAGGCGGACGGCTGGGGCTACAGCGTGTTCGTCTTCGTGGGTTTCCTGGCGATGGTGCTGCCCGCCTACCTCAGCCACGGCAAGCAGATGACCGACGCGGGCCTTACGCCGCTGGGCTGGTCTTTCAAATTCATCTATAACGCCCTCTCCGGCACCATGTTCGCGGTGCTGGCTTTCTACATCGTCTCCACCGCCTACAGGTCGTTCAGGATAAAATCCATGCAGGCTTTCGTCCTGTTCGTGGCGGCCTTCATCCTGATCCTCGGCAAGGTCCCGCTGGGCCAGATAATCTGGGATTCCGTGCTGGGCTGGACGGGCCAGGGCGTTTCGGACGTCATAGAGTGGATCATGCAGGTCCCCGCCGTGGCCGGCAAGCGCGGCATCATGATCGGCATCTCCATCGGCGCCATCGTGACCTCGCTCAAGATAATCTTCGGCATCGAGAAACAGTATATGGGGAAGGACTAGACATATGCTCAAGGAACAACTTCAGAAATTCTTCAAGATAGACAGGCGCTGGATCTTCCTGCTGCTGGCAATCACGCTGTTCGTCCCGATCATGAAGCCTATCGGCCTGCCTAACAAGACCATCTCCCCCGCCACCAAGAGGGTCTATGAGAGCATCGAGAAACTGCCCGCCGGTTCTTTCGTGCTTTTCTCGCTCGACTACGACCCCTCGACCAGGCCCGAACTGCACCCCATGGCCACGGCGCTGCTCCGGCACGCTTTCTCGAAGAACCTGCGCGTTGGCGTGGTCACCTATATCGCCGGCTCCACCGGCCTGATAGAGGAGATCTTTGCCAAGGTCCCCAAGGAATATAATAAGAAGGACGGGGTCGATTACACGATCCTGCCGTACCAGCCCAATGTGCTGGCGGTCATGACGCAGATGTCCTCGGACCTCTACGGCATCTACTCCCAGGACCGCAACGGCAACCCGATCATCGACATGCCCGTAATGAAGGGCGTGAAGAACTACAGGGACATGTCGCTGGTGGTAAGCGTTACCGGCACCGCGCTGCTGGATTACTGGGTGGCCTACGTGGGCGACAAGTACGGCGTGCCGGTGGCCGGCGGCGTTACCGCCATCAGCCAGCCCGGCTACGGGCCCTACCTGCAGACCAACCAGCTGAAAGGCCTCATCGGCGGCATGAAAGGCGCCGCGGAATACGAGTCGCTGATCAAGCAGCCGGGTAAAGGGACTTCGGGCATAGACGCCCTTAACCTCGCGCACCTGCTGGTGCTGGCGCTGATCCTGACTTCCAATATCATTCTTCTGTTCGTAAAGTATTTTTGATAGGTTTTATAACTTTCTTTTGAGGTGATTATGTCAGAAACATGGCTTATTATCGGCGGTTGGGTTTCCGCGGGGCTCACGATCTTCCTGTTCAGCTTCCTTTACAAGGACAACCCGTTCTTTAAAATAGCCGAGCACCTGTACCTCGGCGCCGGCATGGGCTGGCTGTTCCAGGTTTCGGTCACCAACGTGTGGCTGCCGAAGATCTGGGAGCCCGTGATGAACGGCGAGCTGCTGGTGATAATCCCCTCCATCCTGGGTATTTCGCTGCTGACCCAGTTCATCCCCAGGATCTCCTGGATCTCCCGCTACGGCTTCACCTTCATGATGGGCTACGGGTCCGGCCTGGCCATCCCCGCCGGGTTGTCCACCGACTTCCTCAGCCAGATCGGCGGCACGATAAAGCCTTTCTCGATGCTGGCCTCCATGACCCCGTTCAATATCTTCGGGTCGCTGCTGGTGGCGGGCGGCACTATCTGCGTGCTCTTCTACTTCTTTTTCTCGGTGGAGCATAAAGGCCACCTGCAGAAGATCTCCAACGTGGGCATTTACTTCCTGATGATCTACTTCGGCGCGGCGTTCGGCAACACCGTCATGGCCCGCTTCTCGCTGCTGTACGGACGCTTCGACGACCTGTACACCTACTCCGCGGTAAAGTATTTCTACGCCACCCAGGTCATCCTGGTAGCCATGGTCGTCTACTTTATCCTGCACTCCTTCTTCACGAAGAATAAGAAAGACGTTTCCGAGGAAGCCGCCTAGCGCGGGGCGCAAGCCGAAAAAGGGCGGGCCGGAATATCCGGCCCGCCCTTTTTTATTTACGCCCCGCGCTTTATTTTATGATCTCTATCTTCGCCTTCTGGCGCAGTTCGGCGGCCAGTTCCGGCAGCCTGGCGGTTATGGCCTGGTTGAGCAGGGCGGCCTTGATCTCTTCTTTCAGCGGCTCGAAAGCGGCTTCCTGTCCCGGTTTGCGCTCCTCCGCCTTGAAAATGCTGTAACCGTTGCCCGTGGCCAGCGGCTTGGTGTACTGGCCCGGCTTAAGGGCGAAGATCTCCTTCTCCATTTCCGGCAGCAGCATGCCTTTGGAAATATAGCCGAGGCTGCCGCCGTTCTTGCGCAGGTTGGCGTCGGCCGATTTAAGGCCGGAGAGCTTGGCGAAGTCGGCGCCCACCGAGGTGAGCAGCTCATAAGCGTCGTCGGCTTCGGCCCTGGTGTTAACGAAGATCTGGCTCAGCTTCACTGATTCCGGGGCGCCCATGCGCTCCTTGTTCTTGTCGAAGAAGTCTTTGGCTTCCGCGTCGGTCACGGACAGTTTTTTCGCCGTTATCAGCACCGCTCGGATGGTCTGCTGGCGGCGTATAAGGTCGCGCAGGTCGGCCGGCGACCAACCGACGGACTTCAGGTTCTTTTCGAACTGCGCCTTGTCGGCGTAGCCGGCGGCCAGGCTGTCGAAGCGGGCTTCCGTCTCTTTCTGGTCCGCTTTTACGCCGAGGCGCGCGGCTTCCTCCAGCAGGAGTTTCTCGTCTATGATCTCCGAGAGCGCCTGGGCGCCGTGCTGCCACCAGAGCTTCTTCGTCAGTTCTTCGCGGGAGACCTTCTGGCCGTTCACCAGGGCCACTTCCTTCTCCGCGGCGTAAAGCCCGGTGGCGAACGCCGCCAGGACGGCCGCCGCTAATATGGTTTTTTTCATGGGTTCCTCCGTATCCTCACTTCTTGACTAAAACTGTCTGGGTGGGGTAGGCCAGCTCCGCGCCGGCGCCCCCCAATCCTTCCAGGACGGCCAGCAGTACGGCTTCGTGGGCGGCCATGTAGGCTTTATAGTCGGGCTCCGCCAGGTAGTAGACCGTTTCGAAATCCAGCGAGAAAGCCCCGCAGTCGCTCAGGTTGCAGCGGTCGAACTCGGCTTTGGCCACCGACTCCACGGCTTTGCGGGCGATAGCGGGGATCTTTTTGAGCAGCTCGGGCTTGGTGCCGTAGACTATGCCGGTCTTGAAGACCACGCGCCGCTTGGTGAGGTCCTGGTAGTTGCGGATGCGCGAGCCCAGCAGGTTGGAGTTGGAGACCACCACCATCTCGCCCGAGATGCTGCGGATGCGGGTGGATTTCAGGCCGATGTGCTCTATGGTGCCCGAAACGGCGTCGGACACCACGAAATCCCCTACGGTGAAGGGCTTGTCGAGCAGGATGACGAAGAAGTTGAACAGGTCGCCCAGGATGGCCTGGGCGGCCAGGGCCACGGCCACGCCGCCGATGCCGAGGCCGGTAAGCACGGCCGAGATGTTGACGCCGAGGTTATCCAGCACGAACAGCGCCGCCGCCACCCAGACCAGGGCGCGCATGATGACCTGGGTGCTGTTGACGACGGAGGTTTTGGCGGAGCCCGAGAGCTCGCGCTGGGCGGCTATCTTGTTTATCCAGTAGGAGAGCAGCGTTTGGACTATGGTGATGGCCCGGTAGGTGAAGACCAGGAGTATTACGAGCTTGAGGGCTTTGTCGAAGGCCAGGCTGCGGTTGAGGTAGCGGGTGGCGATGAAAAGGGCCGCCAGCTGGTACTCGAACCACCTGAATTTGGCTATCAGGGCTATCAGCAGGTCGTCCAGGTCGGTTTCGGTCTTCTCGGCCAGGGCCTTGAGCCGGCTGATGCCGATGTTCTTGATGAGGTAAAGCAGGGCCAGCGAGGCCCCGAAGGCGACCAGCGCGTACCCGTAGACGGCCGGCGTATTGCCGAGGATCAGGCTGTTGTCGAACCAGTTGGAAAGCGAGTTAAAGTTCATAACTAAATTATAAAAGATTTCCCCCCGCCGTAACAATGAAGACATAAGGCGGGCTTGCAGCCGGTGAAAACAGGCCCGTAAAGTTTAAGCCGGGGCCTGCCAGGGGGACCGGAACGCAAAACACGTTCGGCCACACCGTGGCCTCACTCGGTATTCGCCCGCCGCGCTTATGCAAGCGGCGGGCTCAACGACGGTTTTGCTAACCCGGTCCCCCCGTCAGGCCCCTAAGGCGCGTCGGGCGGCCTTTCCCCACCCGGGAAAATAAAGAAGCCGGCTCGGGGCCGGCTTCTTTATTCGTGAGGCTTCCGCTTATTTGTAGTGGCGGCGCAGGTCGGATTTCTTGACGCTGGCCAGTTCGAAGTCCTGGGTCATTGCGAGGGCCTTCTTCGGGCAGACTTCGGCGCACTGGCCGCAGTACACGCAGTGGTCCAGCTTCATGATGCAGTCGAATTTCTTCTTGGCGGGCACCGCGGGCTGGCCTTCCACCGGCGCCGGCGCCGCCGGCTGCTCCGCCGACAAAGGGATCTCTATCGCCTTCGAAGGGCAGACTTTTACGCACATCTGGCAGCCGATGCACTTGGCTGAATCGAAGACGATGCGGCCCCGGAAGTTGGGGAAAATATAGGCCTTCTCAAAAGGATAGCGGGACGTGGCCGGCTTCTTGAAAAGGTGCTTTATCACTTCGCTGAAAACTCTGGCTGGTATTTTCATGGAGTTATCCTATCCTGTATTTAAGGAAGATGTCGAAAGCCACCTGGGCCATGGCTACCGGGGCCAGGTACTTCCAGCAGAAATTTATCATCTGCTCTATGCGGATGCGGGCCATCAGCACTTTCAGCAGCGCCAGCAGGAAAGTGATGAACAGCGTTTTGCCCAGGAAGACCGCCAGGCCGGCCGCGCCGGCGAAGCCGAGCGAACCGCCGAGGAAGACGGCGTTCACGAGCGCCGCGCCCACCACCAGTTCCATGTCCACCGCCAGGCAGAAGAAGCCGAACAGGCGCCCGGAGTATTCCGTGAACTGCCCGCCGACGATCTCGTTCTTGGCGTGGGGGATGTCGAAAGGCATGCGCTCGAGCTTGCCCTGCAGGGCTACCAGTGCCGCCAGGAAGCCCAGCAGCTGCGCCGGGATAAGCGCGGGGTGCGCGGCGAAGAAAGCGGAGATCTCCGAGATGTTCCAGGTGCCCGCGAGTATCGCCGGGCCGATCAGCGAGAGCATCAGCGGCACTTCGTAGGCGAAGAGCTGCGTCAGCACGCGCATGGAACCCACCGTGGAGTAGGGGCTCGACGAGCTCCAGCCGGCCAGGAAGAACGTGACCGTGGGGATGGTAAGCAGGTAGATCACCACCACCATGTCCCCCTGGAAGCTGAACAGGGCGGCCGGGGTCCAGACCGGGATGGAGATAAGGGCCGTCATGACGGCCGCCATCGCGAAGAAGGGCAGTACGCGGAACATCGTCTTGTTGGTGGCGGCGTCCGGCACTATGACTTCCTTCGCCAGCAGCTTTATGAAGTCGGCGTAGGGCTGGATCCAGGGAGGGCCCATGCGGTTCTGCATCACCGCGCAGAGTTTCCGGTCCACCCACTGGAGGTACAGGCCGTAGACGGCCAGGAACAGGAAGCCGGGGAATATCAGTATATAAGCAAGCGGAAGTATTGATTCCATTGTCATGTATCCTTAAAGTCTGCTCACAGCCTGCTGAAGTCCACGCCGCGGCGCTTGTACTGCTCGATGCCCAGCTTGCGCATCTCTTCCCAGCTGTAAACCTCGGTCTTGCCCTTCTTGGGGTTCCAGACGGCGGCGCGGTCCGTGCAGGACATGCACGGATCGATGGCGGCTATCACCAGCGGCACGTCGGCCAGCCAGCCGCCCTCGAGCATGTAGGCCACGCTCTGCAGGTTGGCCAGCGTCGGGGCGCGCACTTTAAGCCGCTCGGGCTTGTCGGTGCCGTTGGACTTCAGGTAATGGATGTCCTCGCCGCGGGGCGCTTCGTAATGGTTCACGCATTCGCCGGGGGCGACCTTCATGGGCACCTTCACGGCTACGGGGCCTTCCGGCAGGTTGTTGAGGACCTGGTTGATGATCTTGTAGGATTCCACCAGCTCTAGCGCGCGCACCACCAGGCGGCCGAAGACGTCGTTGGTGTTGTGCGTGATAAGGTTAAAGTCCAGCTGGGCGTAGAGCAGGTACGGGTCGTCCTTGCGCACGTCGCGGGCGACGCCCGAGGCGCGGGCGGTGGGCCCCACGGCGCCGCGTTCGATGGCCACGTCGTAAGGCAGCTTGCCGACGTTGGCGGTGCGGGCCAGCACGGTGGGTTCCTGGGTGGCCAGCTTAATGTAATACTGGGTCCTTTCCTCCAGGTACTTTATGCGCTTGAGCACCTCCGCCTTCTGTTCGGCGGTGATGTCGCGGCGCACGCCGCCCAGGGTGTTGATGGAGTAGTGCACCCGGTTGCCGCTGAGCAGCTCCAGGCAGTCCAGCACCTGTTCGCGGTCGCGCCAGGTGTACATGAACAGGGTCTCAAAGCCCATTTCGTAGCCGGCCACGCCCAGCCACAGCAGGTGGCTGTGGACGCGCTCGAGCTCGGCGAACAGGGTGCGGATGGCCAGCGCCCGCTGGGGCACTTCGGCCTTGGCCAGTTCTTCCACGTTGGTGATGTAGGTGGTGGTGTGAGAGTGCGAGCAGATGCCGCAGACGCGCTCTATCAGGTAGAGGTTCTGGATGTAGGTGCGGCCTTCGGCGGCCTTTTCCATGCCGCGGTGGTTGTAGCCCAGGTTGATGCCGGCGCTGGTGATCTGTTCGCCTTCCAGCACCAGCATGAAATTCTCGGGTTCTTTAAGGGCCGGGTGCTGGGGGCCGAAAGGAATGGTTATCTTTGACATGTTATTTGGTCTCCGTCTTTAAAGAGGGCTGCTGCGCCAGGTAATCCTCGGTTTTCCAGTCCTTGCGCAGCGGGTACTGGCCAACGGGGAAGTCTTCGGCCAAAGGGTAGCGGCGGCCCGGGGGCAGGCCCTGGACCTTTATGCCCAGCATGTCCTCAAGTTCTTTCTCGTAAGAAACGGCGCCCGGGAATACCGAGAGCACCGACGGGATGGAAGGGTTGGCCCTGGGGGTCTTGACCTTCAGCGTGACGATGATCTTCGTATCGGTCATGTGGTAATAAGCCCCGAGGTTCTCCCCCTCGTCGAAACCGGTGACGGTGGCCAGGTGGTTGAAGCCGCCGGCCTTCATCCAGGCGAGGATCTCGGGCAGCTTTTCACCCGCGGCGTCCAGCCAGACGCGGTTCTTGCGCTGCACCAGGGCGTTGGTCACGGCCCCCGGGAATTTGGCCTCGAGGCCGGCTTTTATTTTTTCTTCTTTTTCAAATTCGCTCATGGCAGTCTCCTTACTTGGCCGCGGCTTCAACGCTCTGTATCATCTTCACCACGCCGTCGATGATGGCTTCAGGGCGCACCGGGCAGCCGGGGATGTAGACGGAAACCGGCAGCACCTGGTCCAGGCCGCCGGGCACCACGCCGTAGCAGCCGTCGAACACGCCGCCGGAACAGCCGCAGGCGCCTATGGCCATGACGAACTTGGGCTCGGGCATCTGGTCGTAAATGGTCCTGAGGCGTTTGGCCTGCTGGCGGGTGACGGGCCCGCTGACTACCAGGATGTCCGCGTGCCGGGGCGTGGCTTTCAGCACTATGCCGAAGCGTTCCACGTCGTACTTCGGCGTCAGGGCGTCCACTATCTCGATATCGCAGCCGTTGCAGGCGCCGGAGTTGAAGTGGAGTATCCAGGGGGATTTAAGCAGCGACCAGGTTATCAGTTTGTCTATGGTTTTCATGTTTGTTCAATCCACGAAGAGTATGGCTAGGATCACGCCCACCGCCGCCAGGTAGCCGGCTACCAGCTCTATCCCGGCGGACAGGGGGTTGAAGCTCCAGGTGGCGAGCATCAGCCCGGCCACGTGCAACAGCGTGAAAAAGATGGCGAAAGGGAAGAAGCCCTGGTAGTCGGGGATCGCCTTGGCCTGGTCTTCGGGCACGTCTTCGCCGCAGCCGTAGGCCTTGTGCTTGGCCGAGCCGGGCACGCGGGCCGGGTTCGCCGCCATCGGGGAAAGCAGCGCCGACAGCCCCGCCACGAAGAGCAGGGAGATTATGAAGACCACGGGAGGAAAGAGTAAGAAGTCCATAGGGTTATCCTTTCAGGCTGTCGAGCTTCCAGATGTCGGCCGAGCCGTGCAGGCGGAAGTTCTTGACCAGCAGGGCCAGGCCCGCGGCCACTACCACCACTTCTATCACGATCATGGTGATGATCAGGGCCTGCGCGTACACCAGGTTGTCGGTGAGCGCCCCGGCCGAAATGACCGAGAGCATGGCGGCTTTCGAGACGATCTCAAGGCCGATGAGCTGGCGCACGATGCTGCGCGACGCCAGCATGCAGTAAAAGCCCGTGAAGATTATTATGGCTATCAGGTACCATTCCATTGCGAAAGTGCTCATTTGTTCTCGGTCCTCCTCGGGAAGACTGACTTGATGACGAAGACGCCGGCCGCCAGCATCAGTACCTGGCCCAGCATGTCGGGGCGGCGCAGGTCCCAGAGGGCCAGGCCGATGGTGCCGCCGCCGGCGGCCATCTGCCTGCCGGTCGCCAGCTCGTCGAAGAAAGCCGGCAGGTAGAACCAGGCGGCTATCGCGAAGATCGCCACGGCCAGGGGCAGCGCGTAGAAGCGGGTGCGGTTCTCGGGGTGCTTCTCTTCCTCGGCCCGTATCAGGCTGACCGCGCCGATGAACAGCACGGTGATCAGCCCGGCGCAGACCGAAAGTTCGAAGACGCCGGCCCAGGGGGCGCCGAAGTCGAAGAAGATAAGGGAGACGGCCGCGCTGAGCGAAGCCAGCATGATGGCGGAGGTCAGCAGCTTTTTGGCCATCACGGCCCAGACCGCGAATACGGCCGCCAGCACGAACAGCAGGTTGTGGTAGGTCATAGGATAATCCTTTCCGCCACCATCTTCACGTAGGTGTAGAAGTACGGGAACAGCAGGCCCAGCGCGACTATGAGGGCGCTCATCAGCACCACGGGCGCGAGCAGCGGCGCGGAAACCTCCGGCGAGCTTTCGGCCGCGGCCGTCTTCTTGCCGAAGAATACTTTTTTCTGCATCATCATGAAGTAGGCCAGCGTGACGATGCTGAACAGCAGCGCCAGCACGGCGTAGGTCTTAAGGCCGGATTCCCACAGGGCGAGGATGATGAGCAGCTTGCTCCAGAAACCGGACAGCGGGGGCACCCCGGCGGTGGACAGCAGGGCGACTATCGAGGTCCAGGAGGTCCAGGGCATGGAATGCTCCAGGCCGCCGAGCTTGTCCATGTCGGTAGTGCCGGCGGACTTCTCGACGCTCGCGCTGTTGAGGAACAGCACGGTCTTGAAGGTGGCGTGGTTCAAGAGGTGGAACACGGCGCCCATGATGGCCAGCGGCGTGCCGAGGCCCGCGGCCAGCACGATGTAGCCGACCTGGCTGATGCTGGAGAAGGCCAGCATGCGCTTGAAGTTGGTCTGCTTCAGCGCGGCCAGCGCGCCCAGGGCGATGGAGAACATGCCCAGGAACATGACCATCTCCGAGACGGCCTGGGCCCTGCCGTCGAAGAAGCGCAGCAGCGTGGCGAGCTTTATGATCGCGTACACGCCGGAGATCTTGGTGACTATGCCGGCCAGGTAGGCGGACACCGGGGCGTAGGCGCCCTGGTAGGCGTCGGGCGTCCAGGCATGGAAAGGCGCGACGCCGGCCTTTATCAGGAACCCCAGCATCATCAGGGCGGCCGCGAAGGTAACGGTCCCGGCGGGGGCGTCCGCGGCCATGAAGATGCGCAGGCTTTCGAACGAAAGGCCGCCCAGCGACATCATCATGACGGCTATGCCGACGATTATCAGCGCGGAGGCCGGGAAGGTCAGGAAGAAATACTTCAGGGCGCCTTCGATGCCGCCGGAGGACTCGTCCGTGGTGATCAGCGCGAAGGAGGTGACCGCCAGCACTTCGATGAACACGTAGAGCGTGAAGAAGTCGGTGGTGGTGACCACGCCGCACATCGCCGCTACCGAGACCAGTATCAGCGAGTAATAGGCCTGCCGGTTGGGCAGATGCTCGTCGAGGAACCAGGCCGAGAAGAAGGTCACGCAGAAGGCCACCAGGTAGATGGCCGCCACCAGCAGCAGCGAGAGGCCGTCGCCCGGGATGTCCGCGAACTCGCCCCTGATTATGGAAGGGCGCAGCGCCAGCCAGGCCAGGTTGGCCAGGCCCGCCAGCAGCGTCACGTTGGCCAGGATGTCGGCCAGTTTCGGGCGGTTCTTCGCCGCGAAAGGAATAATCACGGCGCTCAGAAGAGGTATCAGGAGATAAGCAAGAAGTCCCTTGTCCATTATTTAAGTCCTCCTGCCAGCAGAATGTACACGGCGGCGCCGGCTATGGTGAGCGCCATGTAAAGCGGGTAGGAGCCGTTGTGAAAACGGCGCGAGGCCCCGCCGAAGAAACTGGCCACGCCGCCGGGCAGCGCGTCTATGGTCCAGTCGAAGAAGCGGTCTACTTTGAACAGCGCCAGGGAGACCGGCGGCACCACGCGGTCCATGGTCTGCTCGTAAAGGTCGAATACTTTGCGTTCCGCCAGGGCGTAGGTTTCTTTCAGCACCGGGGCGTAGTGGATGTGGTCGGAAGACTTGCTGGGTTTCCCCCCGCCGGCCGAGAGGCCGAACAGGTGGTTCATCACCGCGGCCAGGATCACTATCACGGAGACGAAATAAAGCTTGTCCGCGTGGAAGCCCCACAGCAGGCCGGTCTCGATGTTCATGCCGGCCAGCGACGGGGCGATGAACCATTCTATGGGGAACCTGGCCCCGAAGCCGAAGGCCACGCAGATGCCGGCCAGCGTCAGCATCGGCAGCAGCATGGAGAAGGGCGCTTCCTTGGTCTCTTTCATGCCCTCGGGGCGCGCCCCGAAGAAGACGGAGTGCCCGAGCTTCAGGAAGGAAGCCAGCGTCAGGAAGGACCCGAGCTCGGCTGCCAGGAAGAATACGGTATAGCCGGTATCCAGCGTGCCCTTGTAAACCAGTTCCTTGGAGAAGAAGCCGTTGAGCGGGGCGATGCCGGAGATGGCGGCGGCCGCTATCAGGAAGCAGACGCCGGTTACGGGCATGGCGCGGAACAGGCCGCCGAGCTTGGAGAGTTCCCCGGTGCCGGCCTGGCGCTCCACCGACCCCGCCGTCATGAACAGGCAGGATTTGTAGGTGGCGTGGTTGATCATGTGGAACAGGCCGCCGGCGATGCCGACGGGGTTCAGCGTGCCGATGCCCAGGATCATGTACCCGGTCTGGCTGACGGCGTGGTAGGAGAGCAGGCGTTTGTAGTCCTTCTGCACGAAGGCCATCATGACGGCCACCAGGATGGTGACCGCGCCCAGGCTCATCAGCACCAGCTGCATGGTGCCGTTGAGGGTAAAGAGGTAGACGCTGGCCCGGGCCAGGAAATAGATGCCCAGCAGCTTGTCGATGGCCGCCGGCACGTAGGCCATGAACGGCGCGCTCGAGTCGGTGGCGGCGTCAGGGATCCAGGTGTGGAACGGGAACGCCCCGGCCTTGGAGACCGCGCCGATGAGGAGCAGCACGTAGGCGAACAGGGACCAGCCGTAATCCAGCGTGAGCTTGTTGGCCGAGATGTCGGACATGCTCATGGTGCCGGCTATGTAGCCGGTTATGGTCACGCCGGCCAGCAGGCAGAGGTCGGTGACGGCGTTGATAAGGAACGCCTTCATGGCGGTGCGCTTGGCCGCGTGGGTGTTCTGCGAGAGGGCGATGAAGGTGTAGAGGAACACCAGCAGGCCTTCCCAGAAGAACAGCATGGCCACCATGTTGTCGGACAGCGCCGCGCCGGCGGCGAAGCCCTGCGTCATCAGCAGGTTGAAATAGAACCACTTGGCGGAGCCCTTATTGGGCATGCTGAAGGAGTAGACCGAGATGGCCAGCGAGAACAGCGACACGGCCAGCAGCAGGAAGGCGCTGAGGTTGTCCGCTATCAGGGTGAAGGAGATCGCGGTGCCCAGCCAATGGTGGTGGAGGGGCGCCGGGTGCACCAGCAGGATGTTGACCGCCGCCAGCAGCGAAACCGCCGCGGCGCCGATGCCCAGCAGTTCCTTAAGGTATTTGGTCTTCTCGCTGATGAGCAGCAGGGCGAGGCCCGTGAGCAGCGGCAGCAGTATCGGTATCAGTATGATGTTCATTGAAGGTTCACTCCTAAAGAGTTGGTGAGGAGTTCCGCGTAAGCAGACGGGTAGTAGATCAGCGCTCCGAGGGCCAGCCCGATCAGGGCGAGGGCCATGACGCTGGCTACCATCGTGAAAGAGCCTTCTTTCGGGTTATTGTGCCCGGCCGGTTCGCCCAGGAAGATCTTGTAGAACAGGCGCACCAGGTAGAGCAGGGTCATCACGGCGCCGGCCAGGAACATCAGCAGCACCGTCAGGTTGCCGTTCTGGGCGGCCCCGGAGAACACCAGGAACTTGCTGAAGAAGCCGCCGAAAGGAGGAATGCCCATGACGGAGAGGGAGCAGAGCGCGAAGGCGACCCCGGTGACCGGCATGGAGGAGAACAGCCCGCCCATCTTGTTGATGTCCTTGGTATGGGCGTTCTGCTCTATGATGCCCGCGCACAGGAACAGGCCGCCTTTGGCGACGCTGTGCATCAGGATGTAGAGGATAGCGCCGATGAAGGCGGTCTTGTTGCCCGAGGCCAGCCCCAGGAAGATGAACGCCAGCTGGCTTATCGTGGAGTAGGCGATAATCCGCTTTATGTCCGTGTCGATGAGGGCCGCGCCGGCCGAGACCAGCGCGCTGGCGCCGGCTATGTACAGCACGGCGTTGGAGAAAGCGTCGGGGGCCGCGAAGGTGACGCCGAAGATGCGGGCGTAAGCGTACACGCCGATCTTGACCAGCACGGCGGCGTGCAGCAGGGAAGTTACGGTGGAGGGCGCGACGCCGGCGTCAGGCAGCCAGGTGGAGAAGGGCAGCGTGGCCGACTTCGAAAGGATGCCCACCAGGATGAAGGCGGCGGCCGCGTAGGAGATGGCCTGGCCGTGCAGCATGCGCAGGTCGAGCGTGCCGTAGTCGAAGTAGACTATGATGATGCCGATGAGCATGCACAGCGCGCCGAAAACGGTGACCAGGATGGTCTTGTTGGCCTTGGCCACGTCGCGGTCGGAGCGGAAGAAGCCTACCAGCCGCCAGCTGGCGAAGCCCGTCATTTCCCAGAACACGTACATCCACATCAAATTGGCGGAGAACACGAGGCCCATCATCGAGCCCAGGAAGAGCACCACCATGAGGTAGTACTCGGTCTGGTTCTCGTAGTGGGAGATATAGTCCACGGAGTAGATCAGGATGATCATACTGACGAAGGCGGACACGGAGGCCATGAAGACCGAGAGCAGGTCCGCGTGGAGTATCAGGTCGAAGCCGCGCGGGAAGCTCAGGCCCCAGGACGCGGTTTGCCCCCCCAGCACCGTGCTGAAGAGCGAAGCCGCCGCCAGGAAGGTGAACAGGCCCAGGAGCACGGCGAAGGCGTTCCGGGCGGTGGTAGAGACCCGGGCGGCGATAGGTATTAAAAAAGCGCCGAGAACCGGTACCGCGACTGCCAGTATGAGCATTTTAACAGGTAGATCCATATGTTTTCCTTATAACTATTGTACAAAAAACGGAAAATAAGCCGGTTTTAAAAACATTAATAACCGTATAAGCGCGGCTAATACGGCGCGGTCCGCAAGGCGGGGGCTGCTTTTCCCGGCCCCGCGGCCCGCCCCCTTACAGCGGGATGTTGCCGGTGTGCGCGTGTTCCCCGGGGCGGCGCTTTTTGGCCAGTATGCCGAAGGCGCCGATAAGCCGGGCGCGGGCCTGGGACGGCTCGAGCACTTCATCGAGAGAGCCGGTGGACGCGGTCTGGTAAGGCGAGGCGAACTTGTCGGAATATTCCTTGGCGAGTTTGGCGCGCAAAGCTTCCCGGTCCTCTTCCTTGGTCTCCTTGATCTGGCGCGAGTAGAGGATCTCGACCGCGCCGCGCGGGCCCATCACGGCTATTTCCGCGGAGGGCAGCGAGAAGTTGATGTCCCCGCCCATCAGCTTGGAGCTCATGGCGATGTAGGCGCCGCCGTAGGCCTTGCGCAGCACCAGCGTCACCTTGGGGACGGTAGCCTCGGAGTAGGCGTACAGGAGCTTGGCGCCGTGGCGGATGATGCCGCCGTGTTCCTGGGCCACGCCGGGCCAATAGCCGGGCACGTCCACCAGGGTAAGGATGGGGATGTTGAAGTTGTTGAGGAAGCGGATGAAGCGCGCGGCCTTGTCCGAGCCGTTGATGTCCAGCGCGCCGGCCATGTGGGCCGGGTTGTTGGCCACCACGCCCACCACCTGGCCGCCCAGGCGGATAAAGCCCACCACGATGTTCTTGGCGAAGTCGTGATGCACTTCCAGGAATTTGTGGTCGTCGGAGAGCCACCAGATTATGTGGTGCACGCGGTAGGGCCTGCGGGGATCCAGCTCGCAGAGCTTTTCCAGCAGCGCTATTTTCCTGTCCGGGGCGTCCTTGGTCTCCTGCGCCGGAGGGGCTTCGAACCGGTTCTGCGGCAGGAAGCTCATCAGTTCTTTTACCTGCCTGAAGCAGTCCTGCTCGGAGTTGGCCACGAAGTGGCACACGCCGGACTTGGAGGCGTGGGTCATCGAGCCGCCCAGGGTTTCGAAGTCCACTTCCTCGCCCGTGGAGGCTTTCACCACTTCCGGCCCCGTCACGAACATGTGGCTGATCCCCTTGGCCATGAACACGAAATCGGTGAGCGCCGGCGAGTAGACCGCGCCGCCCGCGCAGGGCCCGAGGATGATGGAGATCTGCGGCACTACTCCGGAGTACTTGGTATTGCGCAGGAAGATCTCGCCGTACCCGTCCAGGGAGTCCACGCCTTCCTGGATGCGGGCCCCGCCCGAGTCCAGGATGCCTATCACGGGCACGCGGGCGTCCGCGGCCATGTCCATCAGCTTGGTGATCTTGTCGGCGTGGGTGCGGCCCAGGGAGCCGCCCAGCTGGGTGAAATCCTCCGAGAAAATGGCGGCCAGGCGGCCGTTCACCTTGCCGAAGCCGGTGATGACGCCGTCGCCCTTTATATGTTTATCCTTTACTCCGAAATCGGTGCAGCGGGTCTCCATCAGCAGGCCAAGCTCCTGGAAAGAGCCTTCGTCCGTCAGGTAGGCTATCCTTTCCCTGGCCGTCAGCTTGCCTTTGGCCTTCTGGGCCGCTATTTTTTCCGGGGGGCCGCCGGCTTCGGCCGCGGCGTGGATCTCGCGGAACTTCTTGAGGGATTCGGGGACTACGCGCACTTTTTTGGGATGGGATTTTTTCCCGGCTTCCTGCGCGGCGCTCGCGTTCGCTATGGGGTCTTCCATTAAATCGGCCATGCTTGGTGTGTCCTCGCTTTAAGATATTTTACCTTTTTATAAGGCTGCCGTGCCTAGTGCGGCGTTGTCAGCGGGCCGCCGCTACGGCCGTCCAGAAGCCTTCGGGGAAGGGCTTCGTGCTTACCACGAAGGGCGGGCTGCCCAGTTCCGAGTAGCGCCCCAGGGCTTTGCCGGCGAGAATTATCTTTTGCCCCCCCGCCCTTATCGAGAGCGGGTCCGCGGCCAGGCCGAGCCCCAGCGCTTTGAGCAAAGCCTCTTTTATGGCCCAAAGCCGCGTCGCTTCGCCCGGGTCGGGGGTTGCCAGTTCTCCGGGCAGGAAATAATCCTTGTACCAGGCGGGGTGGCGTTCCTCTATCTTTTCCAGGTCCGCGCCTATGAACGAGGTCCCTTCCTTGATGGCCGCCATGGCCCAGCCCCCGGAATGGGAGATGGAAACGATGCGGCCGGCGCAGGCCGGGCGGCCCAGCTGGTCGTAGCTTATGTCCAGGCGGGATTGGTCCGCCTCGTTCGCGGCGGCTGAAAGCAGGCACTTCGCCGCCAGGCGGCCGGCCAGCCATTCCTTGCGCCTTTTCTCCATGCGGAAGGCGCCGTATAAGGCGGTCTCACGGGCCGAGAGCGCGTTGCCGGGGGCCAGGCCTTCTACCCTGACGAACTTTATCCCGGTCCCGGTTTCAGGCCAGTGCTCTATCCCGTAGTCCCTCATCCTGTATCCTTATATCGGCCGGGCTCAGATGGGGGTCGGGATCATCGCGTAGTCGCGGATCTCGGCCGCCAGGTTGAAGTCGCCGTCGAAGGCCCAGGCGTCATAGAGGCTGCGGTTGTCTTCGGTGCGGCCCTTGAAGACGCCGTACAGGAACAGGGTCTCCGGGTCCACGGGTTCGTGATCGTAAACTATGGCCGCGCCTATGGCGTCGGGCAGCGCCATGCTCCGGTCGAACTGTATGTCGCGCCAGCCGCAGGCCTGGAACAGCGCCTCGAAGACCAGCGGGTGGAAAACCAGCTTGCCCGGCTGGCTCTGCTTCCAGAGCGGGGCCGCGGGGCGTTTGAAGACCGCCAGCACCGAATTCTTATCCACGGAGATTATCCCGTCCAGCACCTGGAAGCTCGGGCCGTGGAAATAGGTCTTGTAGATAGTCGCGGCGTCGGTTTTGTATTTTTTGGATTTCGGCAGGACGGGCCTTACGGACTCCTTCCAGCCTGAAACGGCGTCGCCGGCCGAGGCCGCCTTGAAATGGGTCCGGGTCTGGCCCAGGCGCAGGCCCTTGGGGCTGACGAAGTCCGACTCCAGGCGCATTTCGCAGCCGTCGCCGGCGGCCAGCGCTTTTATTTTGATCTCCGTCGGCTTGTTGCGCAGCAGTTTGATCGGCACCGCGAACCGCACCCCGGTAAGCGCCTTCGGAGGCGCGCCGGTCAGCAGCGCCGAGGTCTCGGCGAAAGTCTCCAGCCCCATCACGCCCGGCACGTAGGGCGTGCCGTTTATGGAGTGGTCCACCAGGTAATGGTCGCTGTCCAGGGAGAATTCCTTGGCGGCCGAGAGGCTTTCCCCCTTCACCAGGTCCTCCAGCTTGGGCGCGAAGTGGAATCCCGTGGCGCCCGAGGCCGAAAAGCCGGGCTCGAACATCAGCTGCTTGTCCCAGTCCAGTTTGCCGAGGCTGCCGGAGAGGATGATCTCCGGCACCTTGCCGTAGGCCAGCTCGTCCAGCATCGCCTGCATGCCTTCCTCGGGGTAGAGGAAATCCATCTCCTGCGATTTCAGGAAGGCTTCCACGCCGGGCCGCGCGCCCATGCCGATCTGCGCGTAGCCGGTCATGTCCACGGAGACCGCGCGTATGCCGCGGTTGGCCTGGCTGAGGCAGAACTTGGCGATATAGTCCGAGGCCGCCGCGTAGTCGGTCTGGCCCAGGTTGCCGAACTTGCCGGCTATCGAAGAGACCATCACCCAGAAGCCCTTCTCCTTCACCACGCCGGACTTCCACAGGTTTACGGCTGAGTTGGCTTTGACGTTGAAGATCAGGTTGAATTCCTCAACGGCCTTGTCGGCCGCCAGCTTCGAGCGCTCGAGGCCGGCGAAGTGCACCAGGCCGTCCACCGCCCCGAAGTCGGTCTTGACATTCTGCATGGCCGAGGAGAAGCTCTCCGCGTTGTTAAGGTCGCAGCGGTAGTAATGCACTTTTACGCCGAGGGCGCGGATCGCCTCCATGTTGTTGTGCATGTCGGCCGCGTCCTTGAGCTTGGTGAACTCGCGCTCCAGGATGGCGGGCGTCGGCTTTTCCACCGTCGCCTTGATCTCGGTCCAGAGCTCGCCGGTCTTGTAGGCTTTCAATTCCTCCGGGCTCATGGCGGTAAGGCGCCTGGCCTTGTCGCTGATCTCTATGATGTCCAGCAGCACCAGGTTGGGCTTGTGCTGTTCCGCCAGCATCCTGGAGAACATGGCGCCGAGCCCGCGCCCGCCGCCGGTGATTATCACGTTCTTGCCTTCCAGCTGCGTGGTGAGCCGCGACTTGTCCAGCGCGGCCGGCTTGCCTACCAGCGTCCAGCGCTTGCCGTCGGCATAGCCTATGGCCAGGCGCTTGTCGGAGTAGAGTATCTCGTAGAAGGTCTTCTGCACTATGGTCTGGTTGGACGAGCTGGGCTCGAAGTCCAGCAGCTTTACGACGCTGTGTTCCAGCTCTTTGCGCAGGCACAGGGTGGGCCCGTGGATGGCTCCGTAGATCGGGTCGTAAGACTCCTTGGTTTTGTAGCCGAAGCCGCCGTCCAGCGTGGTCACCACGGCCATGAACGTGCTGAAGCCGGGGTCGATCTTCTGCAGGCCGGCGCCCAGGTACTTCGCCGCCAGGAACAGCGGCAGGGCGTAGCGCTTCAGGTCCTCGAACGCCGCCGTCTCCTGCGACAGCGACTTCACCATGCAGCCGGTCAGGTAGACTATGCCCTGCGTATCCGGGTGCGCGGCCGCGAAGTCGGTCAGCGCTTTCTCCAGCGCCGGGATATCGCGGAAGTCCACGGTAATGGCGTCCTTCACTTTGGTCTTGGCCGGGGTGAAGATATAGGAGTCGGCGCGGTGCTTGTTAAGCTCGGCGCGGAACGCCTTCGCCAGGTCCAGGTCCTCGGCGAAGATCGCCACGGGGCGCTTGGGCGAGAGTTTCTTTATAACTTCCTGTTCCACGGGGGCTTGTATTACGGCCGGCACATGGCGGATGTGGCGCTTGGGGTATTCCTGCTTCGGCGCCTTTTCAGCCTGCGGCGCGGCGGGTCTGGCCGCGATGTCCATCAGCTCCGGCTGCACGGCCTTGGCGGCCGGCGCCGCGGCGGGCTGCGTTTCGGAGGTTGAATCTCCGGTTTCGTCCATCACGTACTTTATGCAGTGGCGGATGGTCGGGTAGTCTTTGAGCGACAGGTTGTCTTTGCGGGGAATGCTGTAA
>MGTU01000024.1 GCA_001799615.1 Elusimicrobia bacterium GWA2_61_42
GTAATAGGTGCAAATTTCGGTGGTCAGCGTGAAGCCCGGGGGAACGGGCAGGCGCAGGTCGGGGTGGCCGGCCATCTCGGCGAGGTTGGCGCCCTTGCCGCCCAGCAGGTTCTTCATCGACGCTTTGCCTTCGGCTTTGCCGCCGCCGAAGAAGTAGGTGACTTTCTTGGAAATTTTAACCGGATTTGACGCTTTAGCTTTGGATCTGACAGCCGTTTTAGGCATAGTATTTTGGCTCCTGTTGACAATTTTGCTATCGGGCCCGCGGGTGCGGGTTGGGCCCTTTGCGGGGCTTACCTTTATATTACTAAATGGCGGGGGACGGGGGCAATGCCTGCCTGGCGGCCGGGGCGGCCGGCGATTATTTGACGAATTTGCGTTCCAGGTACTCTATGGCGATGGGAAAGAGGAAGAACAATATAAGGAGAGCTATAAAAGAAAAGACCGGCCCGCCCAGGCGCCGCAGGAGGGGGTCGAGCCCCGCGGCCTGGAACAGGAGCGCCGCCGCCACTATCCCGAGAACGCGGTTGCGGCGCTTGACCTCCGAGAGCCTCACTTCTTTATCCCTTCCAGGTCCAGCATAAAAGCGTACTCCAGCGCGGAAAGCTTCATGGCCTCGAACCGCCCCGACTTGCCGCCGTGCCCGGTATCCATGTCGGTCTTAAGCAGCACCAGGTTCTTGTCTGTTTTCATGGCGCGCAGTTTCGCCGCCCACTTGGCGGGCTCCCAGTACTGCACCTGGGAATCGTTCAGCCCGGTGGTAATGAGCAGGTTGGGGTACGGCTTCCGCTCCACGTTGTCGTAGGGGGAATAGGAAAGCATATAGTCGTAGGCTTCCTTCACTTTAGGGTCGCCCCACTCGTCGTACTCGCCCGTGGTGAGGGGGATATCCGGGTCCAGCATGGTGGTGACCACGTCCACAAAAGGCACGTCCGCGATGATCCCCTTGTAGAGGCCAACGGGGGCCAGGTTCGCCACCGCCCCGACCAGCAGCCCGCCGGCCGAGCCGCCCTCGGCGTAAATATGCCCGGGCGAAGTGTAGCCGCGGTCCACCAGGTAGCGCGTGGCGTCGATAAAGTCGTAGAAGGTGTTCTTCTTCTTGAGCAGCTTGCCGTCTTCGTACCAGCGGCGGCCCAGTTCCGAGCCGCCCCGGATATGCGGGATGGCGCAGATGAACCCCCGGTCCAGCAGGGAAAGCCTGGTGGAGCTGAAATACGGGTCCGAGCTGTAGCCGTACGAGCCGTAGGAATATACGTGTACGGGGTTCTGCCCGCTTTCCAGGTCTATGCTCTTTTTATAGACGAGGGAGACCGGCACCATCTCCCCGTCGCGCGCGGCGAACCAGAGGCGCTCGGCCTGGTAGTCCCCGGGCTTGAAGCCGCCCAGTACTTCCTGGCGCTTCATCAGCTTCCTGCCGCCTGTGTTCAGGTCCACGTCGTAGACCGAGTCCGGGGTGGTAAGGGATTCGTAGGTGACGCGCAGCGTATCCGTTTTATATTCGAAGTTGTCCCCGACCTCGGTCATATAGGCCGGCTCGTCGAACTTTATCCAGCTTTCTTTCCCCGAGGCGCGGTCGTAGATGTGAAAGCTCCCCTGGGCGTCCGCCCGCTCCTTGATCACCAGCCAGTTCTCCAGGACCCCGATATACTCCACCAGCGTGTCCTCCCTGTGGGGGACCAGGTCGGTCCAGGCCTTCAGCCCGGTAGCCGAAGGCGAACACACCGACACCTTGAAGTTGCGGGCGCCGGCGTTGTTCAGAACGTAGAATTTTTCGCCGCCGTCCTCCACTTCGTATTCGAGCCTGGGCTGGCGCGGCTGAAAAATTACCGGCGCGGCGGAAGGCCTGTCCGCGGCTATCAGGCGGTACTCGGTAGAGAGCGTGGAACCGGAGCGGATAAAAAGGTACTTCTCGGTGGCGGACTTGGAAATGCCCACCTCGAAAGCTTCATCGGCCTCGAAATAGATCTCCGCGTCTTTCAGGCGCCCCAGCTCGTGGGCGAACACCCGTTCCCAGCGCAGGGTTTCAGGATCCTGTTTAACGTAGAAAAGGGTGCGGTTGTCGTTGGCCCATTCCAGGTCGCCGGCCGTTTTTTCGATCTTATCGGCGTACAGCTTGCCGGTCACGAGGTCCTTGAAATACACGTCGAAGAACCGCCGCCCGCCCGTATCCACGGCGTAGGCGATCATCTTGTGGTCGGGGCGGATGGAAGGAAAATTCACCTGGCAGAAAGCTTTGCCTTTGGCCAGCGCGTTAACGTCCAGCAGGACCTCTTCCTGGGCGGCCAGGGAGCCCTTCCTGCGGGCGTAGACCGGGTATTCTTTGCCGGCCGTATAAGTCATGTAATAGTAATACCCTCCGTAGCGGAAGGGCACGGTGGAATCGTCCTGCTTTACGCGGCCTTTCATCTCCGTGAAGAGTTTTTCCTGCAGCGGTTCCGTATGCCGGAGGGCGGCTTCGGCGTAGGCGTTCTCGGCCTTCAGATAGGCGAGCACGCGGGGGTCCTTGCGGTCCTTCAGCCAGTAATAGTCGTCCACGCGCACCTGCCCGTGGAGCTCCAGCTTGTAGGGGATTTTTTTTGCGGCGGGCGGCTCGGCGGCCGCCGCGAAGTTGTTAAGTGCCATAGCAGTAAAAAAAACAGCCGCCGGTACGGAATATCTCATGCGCTCCCTCTTTTGCCGCCGTCCGCTTTTTTCAGATCCCCATGCGCGCCAGGATCATGCAGATCTCGTTCACCACGGAAACGAGCTGCGGGTGCGTGGCCTCGAAGCCTTTGACCGAGTAGGAGATGCCGGATACGGAAAGGTTCCTGAGCTGCACGCTGGAATTTTCGCGGGTGGCCTCGTGGGCGGCGGCTTCGGTGAAATAGCCTATGCTTTTGGCGTCATCGAGCCGGGAAGCCGGCAGCGCGGCCAGTTCCGTCTTAAGTTTATTGAGCAGCGAGACCAGCTCTTCCTTTTCCCTGGAATTGCCGGATTTGACCTTGGCGATGGCTGCTTCAATTTTTGAAAGAGTTTCGTTAATCATGTTCCCTCCATATCAGCAACTCAAAACTACCAAATACGCCCAGGCCTGTCAATCACGCTTTGCGCCGGCGCGGGTTTATGCTAACCTCTATTATTATGGAGACCGGAAGGGCTGAAATCGTCTGCACGGGATCGGAACTGCTGGCAGGCAAATTAAACCTTTACACCCCTCTTTTCCACGAGAGGCTGGCCGCGCTGGGCTTCGCCATAACGCGCGAGCAGTCCAGCGGCGACGGCCTGGAAGAGATAGGGGACTGTATAAAGGGCGCCCTCGGGCGCGCGGAGCTTGTGCTGGTCTGCGGCGGGCTCGGTCCCACTTTCGACGACCTGACCCGCCAGGCGGCCGCGGCGGCCCTGGGGCGCAAGCTGGTATATTCAAAGGCCTGCGCGCAGGTCCTGGGCCTCAATTACGGCCTCAAGACCCTGCCGCCCAATTTTAAAGACCAGTGCCTCATCCTGGAAGGCGCCAAGCCGCTGGAAAACTCCAACGGCACCGCCTTCGGCCAGGTCCTCACGAAAAACAAAAAGATGCTGGTGCTGCTGCCCGGCCCGCGCAAAGAATGGGAACCGATGTTTCCCGATTTCCTCGACTTCGAAATAAAAACTTTTTTCCGCCGCGCCCCGGTGACCCAGGTAAAACTGCGGGCGGCCGGCCTCTGGGAGACCACCGCCGAAAAACTCCTGCGCCCGGCAATGCGCTCCTTCCGGAAGCTCTCCTACACCGTCCTGGCCGGCCCCGGCACCGTGGAGTTCATCCTCTCCGGCGACGACCGGAAAGGCGGCGTACGAAAAGCCGCCGCAGCCTGCCGGAAAATTCTGGGGCACAGGCTCTACGGCGAGGGCGGCGCCACCCTGGCAGGCGCGGCCGGGGAGAAACTGAAAGCGCGGGGCCGGACCCTGGCCGCGGCGGAATCCTGCACGGGGGGCCTGGCCGCGAAACTCATCACGGACGTGCCCGGCAGCTCCGCCTGGTTCCTGGGCGGCGCGGTAGCCTATTCCAACCCGGCCAAAATGAAGTTCCTCGGCGTCAGGGCCGCCACCCTGAAAAAATACGGCGCGGTCTCCGCGGAATGCGCGCGGGAGATGGCGGCCGGCGCGAAAAGAAATTTAAAGAGCGATTACGCCTTCTCGGTTACCGGCATAGCCGGGCCGGAGGGCGGCAGCGCGCAAAAACCGGTAGGGCTGGTTTATTTCGGCCTGGCGGGACCGCGGAGCCTCCGGGTTTTCCGGCGCCGCTTCCGGGGCACAAGGCCCTTTATACGGGCCTGCGCCGCCAACTTTATTTTGGATGAGCTTAGAAAAATAATAAAATAAGAGAAGCTCCCGGGCACCCGGGGGCGCGCAGTCTAAGGAGCGCACCATGAACAAAACACTGTTATCGCTTACCGCCGCAGCGCTGCTGCTGGCCGCCTGCGGGAAGAAAGAGCAGCCCGCCACCGCAGCCGAAGGCCAGGTCGCTGGAACCGTCCAGGCGATGGAGACCGGTAAGGCCGCGGGCGCCTACGAAAAGAAAGACACCTATTTCAAACTCCCGATAGCCGCGGGGGGAGAACTGGACCTGGCCGCCTACGCGGGCAAGCCGGTGCTGGTGATGTTCTTCACGGAAACCTGCCCCTACTGCCGCAAGGCGGCGCCCGCCATAGAAAACCTGCACAGGAAATACGGCGCCAAAGGGCTTAACACCCTGGGCGTCTGCATACAGGAAGAGCCGCAGGCCGCGCTCGACTTCGGCAAGTCGCTGGGCGTCACCTTCCCGCTGGCCTACAAAGGCCGCGCCGCCTACAAGAACTATAAAGCGCAGGGCGTGCCTTACATCTACCTGCTGGACGGCCGCCACGTCATCAACAACGTCTGGGAAGGCTACGACGACTCTTACGAGCCGGAAATGGTAAAGTCGATAGAGGCCGTGCTGGGCGGAAAATAGACGGCGGCGCAGCCGGAGAACAGGGAGAAAAAAATGTCCACCGTGATCGAAAAGGGAACCATCCTCGTGCACAGGGTCTTCGACATCGGCGGGGAGATCTCCCTGGGCCGGGCGGAGCAGCTGCTAAGCTCCGACAGCGGCCCGCGTCTTAAGTTCGCCACGGACACCCGCAAAGCCATAATAATCAAGGACTCGCCGCTCAAGGCGGAACTGGGCGGGGAGACGCTGGCCCTGCCCTCCGGAAAACTGCCGCTGCGCGTCTTCGCGCGCCTCTGGAATTACGGCGTCCTTTCCGTCACCCTGGAAATAGACATGCCGCGCGGGATCACCTGGGAAGGGCTGGTTAAAACCGCCTCCGAGCTGGAAGCCTCCAGCGAGGTGGACCTGATAGCTTTGTCGCGCAAGGACGCGCTCAAGAAAAGGATCATGCCCGCCGTGACGAACCCGGCCGAGTGGGACATTTTCGAGGACTACATCACTTATATAGTGGAGAAGGCCCCGGGCATAGAGAACCCGCGCGAATTTATCAGGAAGGTGAACGTGGCCGAACTGATCCTGGCCGAGGATAAAGAGCGGCTCAGCGACGAGTCGCGCAGCTTCATCCTGGAAAGCGCCATCCAATATTCGAATTCCGACCTGGCCATCATCGACTGGAATTCCGCCCTGCTGATCGAGCCGGACGGACAGCGCGACGTGGCCGACGTGATCGAGTTTTCGCTCACGCACCTGCTGGAATTCCGCTACTACGACGAAATGCTGGGCAGAAAACTGGAAGACCTCTACGACACCATGGAGACCAAGCAGGAAAGCGTGGTGCACATTTTCCGCAATTTCTACTCCGACATCGCCGAAGACGCCAGCCGCAAGTACATGGAATTTTCGGAGTTCCTGGGACGGGTGGAGAACTCGCTCAAGACCGTGGGCGACCCCTACCTGGCCGTGGTGTTCAGGGCCTCCGCGCTGGAGTTCCACTTCGACGACTGGCGCAAGAGCATTTCCCGCAAGATGGAGACCCTGGCGCAGATCAGCCAGATACTCCACGGAGAGGTGAATACCCGCCGCAGCCACTGGCTGGAAATAATAATAATAGTCCTTATCGCCTTCGAGATGATCCCGATGCTGCTGGACCTGTGGAGATACCTGCGCTGATCACTCGGCCGGCAGCGCGCGGATAGCCGCAATTACGGCCTCGCGCGCCTTACCGCTCACGCCCCCGCTTGAGCGGTATTTTATTTTAAGGAAATTTAAAGGCTTGCCGCCCTGCTTCAGGCGGAAGTCCAGGTGCGGCCCGCTGGAAAGCCCGGTAGAGCCCACGTAAGCTATCAGGTCGCCCTGGCTGACGCGTTTGCCGGCGCGGATGCCGCGGGCGTAGCGGGACAGGTGTCCGTAAGTGGTCTCATAACCCCCGCCGTGCCGCAGGATCACCAGTTTCCCGTTGCCGCCTTTCCAGCCGGCGAAGGAGACCGTGCCGTCGGCCACGGCCGACACGGGCGTGCCGGACGGGGCGGCGTAATCTATCCCCTGGTGCGGCCTGAAATATTTCAGCACGGGGTGGAAACGGCGGTTGGTAAAGTAGGAGGAGATGCGGCGGTAATGCAGCGGGGCGCGCAGGAACATGCTGCGCAGGGACTCGCCCTTCTCGTCGTAATAGCCGCCCGAGTGCGCCGCGGCCGTTTTCCGCCCCGTTTCGCCCCCGTCGTAGAGGGCCGCCGTGACCTTCTGGGAGACTACCCGGCCGGCCGGGTCCGCGCCGTACTCCCAGGCCAGCGCCCACTTGTCGCCGTCCCGGACCTCGGTAAGGAAATCCACCGACCAGGAGAAGACGTCGGCGTAGTCGAGGATCAGGGCCGGCGGCACTCCCGCCGCGCTCATGGACTCCCACAGGGAGGACTTTATAGCTCCCGAAGCTTTAGAGGAGGCGGTCGAAACCTGCACCGGCAGCACGGAAAGGGAATAGGCGCCGCCTTCACCCGGGAAAAGAAAATAGTTCTGCAGGTCCCGCGTTACGAAAAGATATTTAAAAGGGCCCCAGGTGGAATAGACCACGGCGTAGGAATCCTCGGGGCGCAGGCGCCGCAGGTTGAGTTTTTTAGAAAGGGCCGTGGAAACTTTATGGCGCGTCCCGTCGTCGAAGCCCTCCGCTTTGAGCACGGCGTCCAGGCTGGCGGAGAAAGTGCCGCTCGAAATACGCAGCGGCGGCTCGGACGAGAACGGGCGCCCGCCGGAAAAGAACAAAGCCCCGGCCGCCAGCAGGGCCGCGCCCGCCGCGGCGCCGGCCAAAGCGAACCACCTCGTCCTTTCTCTCATGATGTTCATACGCGTAGCAAAACGGGGTCAGCAGTACAGGTATTCTTCCACCAGGTTCTTTATTTCCTCTTCCTTGCCGTAGAGCCGTTCGCTGAGGTTCCTGTCGTCGTAGGACTTCAGGCGCCGGATCACGCCGTCTATGACCTGAGGGGTGAAGACCCCGCGGGCCTCGAAAAGACCGCGCGCTTTTTCGAGGGATTCGGCGGAGGCCCAGCACGAGGAGGGGAGCTTGGGCAATTTCTCCAGGAGGGAAGCCTGCTCCTTGTGGTAGATGTTCTTATCCACGAAATACTTGTCCGCGAAGGCCAGCGCGTCCTTACGCTCGAACCCGCGGCGGGCGGCCACGCAGAGGCCGGCCAGCAGGAAATGCAGGTTGGCGGAGCCGTCCGCGGAACGGAACTCCACCGTCTGGTTATGGTCCACCTTCGCCGGGGCGCAGCCGGGGTTGGCGTCCTTCACCATCCCGGCGGCGTTCAGCCAGCCCAGCGGAATGCGGACCAGCGCCGAGCGGTTGCGGTAGGCCCAGCAGACGTTGATGGGAGCCTCCTGGTGCGGGACCAGGCGGAAATAAGAGGTAGGCACGGTGTTGCCGAAAGCCGTCATCGGGCCCGCCAGGTCCAGGAAGCCGGCGACCAGCTTGCGGGCGGGGGAGGAAAGGCCGCTCTTGTCTATCATGGCGTTCTTGCCGTTCTTGAACAGGCAGGTGTGCACGTGCAGGCCGGAGCCCGCGTGGCCGATGGAGATCTTGGGCGCGAAAGAGATCACCACCCCGTACTTGTAGCCTATGCCGGAAAGCATCCACTTGGCCATGGCCAGCTGGTCCGCGGCCTCCGAGGCCGGCACCGGCAGGAACTCGATTTCCTGCTGTGCCATCTCGGATTCCTCGGTGCGGATAAAGCCCACTTCGGAGTGGCCGTACTTTATGCGGCCGCCCGCCTCGGCGATAGCGGCCATGGCCTCCGCGCGGAGGTCCGCCCACTTGGAGAACGGGTGCGCCTCATGGTAGCCCTTCTGCGTGCCGGTGGGATACAGCGGGTTCTTGGGCGCTATCACGTAATATTCCAGTTCCCCCATCGCGTGGAAATCGAAGCCGGAAACTTTCCTGAACTCCGCCTCGGAGCGGCGCAGCACCTCGGCGGGGGCGCTGGCGAAGGGCTTGCCGTCCGCGGTATAAAAGGAACAGAGAATGTCGATGGCCGGGACCTGCGAAAAAGGGTTGACGAAAGCCGTGCGGTAGCGCGGCACCACGTACAGGTCGCTGGAGCCGGCGTCTATGCTCTTGAACAGGCTGGATCCATCCACGCGTTCCCCGGCTGAAAGGATGCGGTCCAGGTAGCGCTCGTCGTTGATAACAAAATTCAGGGTCTTCAGGCGGCCGTCCCCGGCGGCGTAGCGGAAGTTGACCATCTTTATGCCGTGGGCCTTGATGTACTTCACCAGGTCGGGACGGGTAAAGTCGCGCGGCTCCTTATTAAGGAAAGCGGCTATCTTGTTCGCGTAAATTTTATTCTGGCTCATGGTCGTGGCTCCCTGTGCTCTTTTGCGCCTGAACAAAAATGATAACAAATTTGGGCAAATCCATGAAGTTTGAAAGACAGTTTATTTTTTGGTAACCTTGTCCGGTACGGTTAAAGGTTACGCGGTCAAAACGGGGACAACAGCATGAAAATAACAGCGGCTCTATTCTGCCTGGCCTTGGCCTGCTCGCCGGCTATGGCGCAAAGCGAGTTCCACGCTTCCAACGAGTTCTCGGTGACGCAGAACGAGGTAAGCGGCGCCGGCAAAAACGCTTCCTCGCTGACCAGGGGGCTGAATTACCTTGAAGTCCTCAACCTGTACGGCAGCGGCGCTAAAGGCGCCTGGAACTACAACTACACCGCCGGCGGCAAGGCCACCGACGACCTCAGGAACGACACAAAAAAACTTTCCCTGACCAATATCCAGGGCCGGGCCACCAACAACGTCCACACGGTGACCGCCGGGGACGTGTTCGAGTCTTTTTCGCAATACTCCCTGGCCACCTCGCTGAAAGGCGCCTCCTACCGCTATAATAAGGAAAGTTCCGGGCTGCCGGAAGTAACCGGCGTCTTCGGCTGGGCCTACCCGCGCTGGGACTCCGTCTGGAAAGACCCGGTTACCCGTTCTATAAACCGCCAGGCCGCCGGCCTCAGGGTCAAGCAGGCGATAAACCCGGACCTCTGGGCCGCCGGCAGCTATGTCGGCGCCAAGGACACCGGCAGGATCGGCGTCACCGACGCCCTTTACGACGCGAAGAACTACACTTTCGACTTCGGCTATGGCCCCATGCCCGGCCTGACCGCGGCCGGCGAATACTCCCTGTCCGATTACGACGAAGCCACGGGGGGGACTTCCGCCAAAGGCAGCGCCGCCCGCGTGGAACTGGTTGGCGACGCCGACCCCAGCCGGGTTTCCATAGAGTACGAGAACGTGGAACCGGACTTCTTCTCGGCGTTGGGCTCGGCCAGCCCGGACCGCCGCAAAGTAAAGGCCAGGTGGCGCTACAAATACACCAGGCAGGTCACCTTCACCTCCGGCCTGCTCTGGTACCGCAACAACCTGGACAAGACAAGAACCGCCGGCACCACCCGCAACTGGAAACCCGAGTTCTCGGCGGCCATTAAAAAACCGTTCTCCGGCAGACCCTATTCTTTCGCGGACCTGAGCTACAAGTTCGACCGCAAATACGGCGGAGGCTCCAGCGGCGCGGACCATTACCTGAACGCCAACTACCGGGACCGCTTCGCCCAACTGGATTCTGACACCAACCTCGGCTACACCCTCTACAAGACCAAAACCGGCGTGCGCGACGCCAAAGAGGTGAACTTCAACACTTCGCTGAACTCCCGGCACCAGGTCAAAGCCATGGTGTTCAAGCCCTCCGTAAACCTCGGCGCCTGGTACGCCAGGGATGAACTGGCCGAAGAGACGGACAAGCTTTACGAGTACTCGCTGGGACTGGGCCTGGAAGCGCCGGATGCCGGCCTGACCGGCGACCTGCGCCTTGGCGCCAACATGCTGCGCAAGTCCGCGGCGAATACCGACGATTCGGACAAGTTCTTCGCGACGCTGGGCGCCTACTGGCGCCCCGCGCTGCCGGCAATGCTTAAAGACTCCACCATCTTCCTGCGCGCCGGCTACAACGGCTACGCTTTCACTACCAGCTCGCGCAACTTCCGTGAAAAGAGCGTCACGGCCGGGATAAACACTTCTTTCTAGAAAGAGAGGGACCATACCATGAAAAAAACATTATTGATCGCGGCGGCAGTAATGACGATGGCCATGACGGCCGACGCCAAGTGGTGGATCTTCGGCAAGTCCGGAGGAGACGTCGGATTGAAATACCTGCAGGTCAACAGGATAGCCTCGGACGAGACCGGGACCAAGATCACGGTCTTCAGGGAAACGCTTTCCGCCGACGGCCTGATCCGCATCAACGGCCGCGCCAGCGCCGCCAAAGGCGCTGTGGGCTCCGTACGCGTGAGCCTGGACGACAAGGCCACCTGGTCCGACGTGAAATTCTCGGACAACGGCACTTTCGAGTTCGCCTTCAAACCGGAGCAGGGCAAGACCTACAAGATGCTGGTGGAGGTCACTGACACGGCCGGCAAAACCAACAAGGTGGAGGAGACCCGCAAGGAGATCTCCCTTTCCGACGAGAACATCCAGGCCAAGGTGCGCGCCGCGCTGGACGCGCTGTTCGACGCCTACAACCGTGAGAACCTGGAAAGATTCATGGTAAACGTCGGAGAGGACTTCGCCGGCGACAAGGCCATCCTGGAGCGCGCGGTAAAGCGCGATTTCGACGCGTTGAGCAACATCAACATGCGCTACACCGTGAACAACGTTTCAGCCGGCGCGCAGGGGCGCGTTTTTGTGTCGGTAACGTACAACCGCATGGTATTCATCAACAAGACCGGCGCCTCCAGCACCGACACCGGCGTTACTGAATTCGTTTTCGACTCCAAGGAAGGAAAGCTGGCGCTCTTCAGCATGAAGAAGCCGCTGATGTTCGGCCTCTCCGATCCCGACGTAGGGACCGGCACGGTGATAGGCGGCGGCGACGGCCTGGTCATCGACGACTCCGGCGATATCGGCTCCGGCCTCGTAGTGACAAAAAGCTACACCAACCCGGACCAGAGTTTCGGCTATAACATAGAGACGGAAACTTTCGAGGATTGCGACGCCACGGCCCCGAACTGCGGCGGCCACCTGCTGTTCATGCCGGGCGTTCCTTATATAGCCGCGGACGACGTGCCGACCAGCGCTTTCATAGGCCTTATCGCGGGCAAGAGCGTCTCCACCGCCACCCAGGCGGACGCCCAGGCGGCGGCGGTCAGCCAGCAGACGGCTCTCACGGCCGGCAGCACCTACGGCCTCAAATACGGCGCCTCTTATTACGCCGTGGAGGTAACCAGCCTCTCGGGGTCCGGCGGCGGCCCCTACTCGATAACAATAAAAACGAAAGCGTTCTGAAGCAGACAGCGGAAGGGACCGGACGGCCGGTCCCTTTCTATTTCCGGAAATAAAAAAATGAAAAAGAAACTTCTGACGGCGCTCCTGATCCTTACCCTTTGCCCGCAAGCCTTCTCGCAGGCGGACATGATCGCCGACGCCATCAAGGACGTCATCAAGAGCAAGATAGAGGACGACATCGGCAACCTCGCCAGCAAGGCCTACCTGGCCGAGCTCTGCGCCTACGTCTACCTGGGCAAAGCCGATAAGCCGGTAGAGAACCTGCTGGGCAATTACGACCCGTCCGGCCTGCCCAAGGACGTAGCCCTTGAAATCTTCAAACGCCTTGTTCCGGAAGCCGCGGGCCCGGTAGGCGTGCTGCTGATGATGAACGACGCCGCCTACCAGGGCGTGGAATATTTCCAGGATTGGGCCAAGGAAACCAACCGGGCCATTATGAAGCGGGAAGTGATAGACAAGGCCCAGACCCCGGAACAGATGGATGCCCTCTGGAACACTTTCCAACAGGATTATGTTTACACGGAAAGCGCGGACCGCGGCATTTTTTACGCCGACCGGGCGGATTTCCTGCGCCAGATGAAGGCCGCCTACGCGGTGGCGCGCAAGCATCTGGCCGTCGAGATAGCCCGCCGGGAAGCGCCGGCGAAACTCGCCGAAGCCAAAGAGAAGGCCATAAAGCGCCTCAACTGGATAAAAAAGGACGCCGAGCTGAAGGTTAACGGCATAGTTTCCATGCTCAAGCTCACCGGCACCCCTGTCACTACCGCCAACATCAAGCGGGCGCTCAAGGACACCAACTACAACAACGAGCTGGTGAAGAAATGGTGGGCGGAGGTGGACAAGGCCGCCGCGGCCAAGGACGCCGCGAGGCTGCCGCCTTCCGGCGACCCGAACCTGGACAAGGCCACGGCGCTCATGGGCGACGCCAAGAAACAGGCCGCCGCCGGCAACCCGGCTCCGGACTACGGGCCCCTCCTGCGCGAGTACGGCCTCAACGCCGACCGCCTGCTCACGAACAACGTCTCCGCTTCCGAATACGCCAATGTGCGCGACGCCCTGCGCTCGGCGGCCGCCAGCCTGAACGACGCCTGCACCGGACCTCACGTGGGCAACATGTATTACGCCGGGCAGGAGGAACGCAAGCGGCTGCAGGGTCTGGTGGAGGCATGCAACAAAGCCCTGCAGGCCCATTACGAGGCCGGGGACGAGGTGGACAAGCGCCTGTACGATTACGCCATGAAACTTAAGGCCGACCTGGAGGCGCTAACTATGGGCGGCTGGAAGGCCTCCCCGCTCACGGACCTGAAGGAAAAGCTTAAAGCGGAGCTCTACGCCACCCCGCAGGGCCAGGGCCTGGAAAAAGCCGACGGGATAATGGACTCGGTAGAGAACGACAACGCCTACGAGGCGCACTCTCACTGGGCGAAGTACAGCTGGGAAGGGAAGAACGATCCGCCGCTGGAGCAGATGAAGAAATACCGCGACGGCATGGCCGCCCGCGGGGCGCTCTACGAGACGCTGGTGAGCCAGGCCCAGGACAAAGCGACGCAGTACGAAAAGGCGGTCAAGGAGTTCGAAGATACTTACAACGACAGCGCCGCCAAATACGCCGCCCTCTTCCAGCAGAACTCCGGCATGGCCGACCGCTTCGGGCTGGAGCAGTACCGCTTCGCCGGACAGGTACGGCAACTGGAGACAGCCAGGGCCTCGCTGAACGACGAGTACTGCACCCTCTCCCCGGCCTTCATCGGGAAGCGGCGCTCGCGCGGCGGGCTCGCGAGAAAGGAACAGGCCGCCTGGAACGCCAGCATTGCGCTCAATGAAAAGTTCATAACCGATTTCACCCCGGCCAGGGAGGAGATGAAGAAGCTGGCGGTCTGGACCGGCCCGAAGGGGCCCATGCAGCTCAGCCAGAAAAATCTCGAGGAGTACTACGACGCCAACCTGAAGGAGTTCATGGTGAACTTCCTGCAGGGCGCGCTGATCCTTCTCGACGAGAATACACGAGGCCAGTTCATGACCGGCCAGCCCCAGGAAACCAAGCCCTTCGGCACCGGGTACAAGACCGTCATGGAGATAGCCGACACGGCTTCCTACGCCTCCCTGCCGGAGCACAACGCCAAGCTGGAGGAGTTCCGCAAGAAGCTGGCGGAACTCAAGGACCTGGACCTGGAGGGCCGGGCCGCCAGGGCCGCCGCCATCCAGTCCGGGATGGAGGCGGACCTCGCCAAGATCGGGGTGCGCTCCGCTGAAACGGGGGTCCTGTACGCCGAGATAAACGCCGAGGCCGCCAAGCGCGGAAATCTCACCGGCTACTGCAACGCCTATTCCGTCAACACCGGGGACGCCTGCCTCGCCTACGCCATCTTCGACGAGAAATTTAAAACGTACGAAGCCAGGATACGCAAGGCCGAGGAGTACGAGAAGAAAGCCCTGGAGGCCTGCAACAAGAGCATAGCCGACCCGGCCTTCGACTACCGGGACTTCACCGCCCATTTCTTCGGCGGCAAGAAGTGGAAGCCGTCTCCCCAGATACAGAAGGTCTGCGGCGCCGCTGATAAGATAAAGTGGGACCTGTCCGTGAAGGAATTCCGCAAATACACGCCGTTCCAGGAGGTCACCATAGCCGGGCGCCCGCTTGCCGGGGACCTGCAGCTGAAGAAGGGAGACCTGCCCGGGGGAAGAGCCGTAGTGCGCGGCACCCTTCACCCCGACGCGCCGGCCTACGCCCAAGTCTACGTCTCTCTCAACGGCGATTACGCGCACGCCGAACAGGGGCACACGGTCCCGGTGAGCGGCGGGGCCTTCGAGTATTCGTTCGAACCGGCGCAGGGCGAGACCTATTATGTGGGAGTGCAGGCAATAGGCGGCCCGAACGGCATGAAGTCACAAACCCTGCCCTCCAACGGCCACATTACCCTTAAACTGGCCGGCGAGGACATGAGCGCGCCGGTACAGGCTTTCTATGACAGGTTCAAGGCTGCCTACGAGGCCCGCAACGCGCCGGCGGTGATGGCGCTGCTCTCACCTGACTGGACCGCTGCCGGGGAGGACACCGCCATCACGGACCTGGAGGAGAACCTGCGCGCCAACTTCCGGCTCTATGACGAGATAAAGTTCTCGGTTTCAGGGTTAAAGGTGACCAGTCAGGGCAATACCCACCAGGCCTGCTACGACACGGTCATCACCAGCCGCATTTTCAAGCGGAACCTTAAGCACGAGGAAAAAGCCGCCGTTTGCGACGAACTGAAAGATGAGGGGGGCAGGCTTAAGATAACCAGGACGCTGTCCGGCAGGTATTGGTACGTAAAATAGGCGCGGCAACGCAGGTTTTCGGCCCGGGAGCCCTCCGGCAGCGGGGGGCTTTTCGTTGACTCCATAGGGATGTTATTAATATAATAATCAAAAGGCTATAAACCTACAACAAAGAGAGAAAAAAATGTCACTAACCAAGAACAAAATCAGAGAAGTAGCGGAAAAATTCTCCGCAAAACCCAACGATACCGGCTCGACTTCCGTGCAGATCGCACTGGTCACCGAGCGCATCCAGTATCTTTCGAAGCACAGCTTGACCAGCCCCAAGGACAACGCGTGCAAACGCGGCCTGTCCAAGCTGGTCTCACAGCGCAAACGCCTCCTGACCTACCTTGAAGCTAACAACAGGGAAGAGTACAAGAAGGTCATCAAAGCTTTAGGCTTAAGGAAATAACAAATGACAAATTATCCCAAACCCCTCCGCCTGGAAGAACAGGTTGGAGATAAGAGTATTTCGTTCGAGACCGGGGCCATCGCCAAGCAGTCCGGCGGCGCCGTGATCATCCGCATCGGGGACACCATGGTGCTCTCCACCGCGGTGCAGGCCAACAAGCCTAAGGACACCCCGCCCCAGTTCGTGCCGCTCAGCTGCGACTACAAAGAGCGCACCTACGCGGCCGGCAAGATCCCCGGCGGCTTCTTCAAACGCGAGG
>MGTU01000025.1 GCA_001799615.1 Elusimicrobia bacterium GWA2_61_42
AAGGCCTGATGACCACCATCCACGCCTACACCAACGACCAGAAGATCCACGACATGGCCCACAGCGACCTGCGCCGCGCCCGCGCCGCCTGCGTCAGCATGATCCCCACCTCCACCGGCGCCGCCAAGGCCATAGCCCTGGTGATGCCCGAGCTGAAGGGGAAACTGGACGGCTTCGCCATCCGCGTGCCTACGCCCAACGTCTCCGTGGTGGACCTGACCGTGACGCTGGCCAAGCCGGCCACCGCCGAAGAGATCAACGCCGCCATCAAGAAGGCCGCCGAAGGCCCGATGAAAGGCATCATGGAATACGTGGACGAGCCCCTCGTTTCCGTGGACTTTAACCATTCCCCGCTGAGCTCCAGCGTGGACGCCCTGAGCACCAAGGTGATCGGCGGCAATATGGCGAAAGTGCTGGCCTGGTACGACAACGAGTGGGGTTATTCCAACCGCGTGGTGGACCTGGCCCTGCTGATGATAAAGAAAGGCCTGTGATTTAGCCTGGGGGTCGGGTCCGCGCGCTGCGCGGACCCTAAGACGCCCGGCGTGTTTGTGTTACGATAGGAGAGCAACAATGGCTAAGAAAAGAGTGCTGATCATGGGAGCCGCCGGCCGCGACTTCCATAACTTCAACGTGTTTTACCGCGACAACAAGGACGTGGAAGTGGTGGCTTTCACCGCTTACCAGATCCCCAACATAGCGGGCCGCAAGTATCCCAAAGAGCTTGCCGGCAAACAGTACCCGAACGGCATAAAGATATACGAGGAGAAAGAGCTGCCCGAGCTGATCAAGAAGCTTAAGGTGGACGAAGTGGAATTCGCCTACTCCGACGTGTCTTTCCAGACCATCATGAGCAAGGCCTCCCTGGTGCTCGCCTGCGGCGCGGACTTCAAGCTGCTCTCCGGCGAACATACCTATATAAAGTCCCGCAAACCCGTGATCTCCGTCTGCGCCGTGCGCACCGGCTGCGGCAAGAGCCAGACCACGCGCTACATAGCGGACATCCTCAAGGGCCTGGGCCTGAAAGTAGTGGCCATACGCCACCCCATGCCTTACGGCGACCTGGTCAAGCAGACCTGGCAGCGCTACGAGACCCTGGAAGACCTGAAGACCCACAAGTGCACCATCGAAGAGATGGAAGAGTACGAGCCGCACATAGCCGCCGGGCACATCATTTACTCCGGCGTGGATTACGGCGAGATCCTCAAGCGCGCCGAGAAGGAAGCGGACGTCATCCTGTGGGACGGCGGCAATAACGACATGTCCTTCTACAAGCCCGACCTCCAGATCGTCGTTACCGACCCGCTCAGGGCCGGCAACGAAGCCAGCTACCACCCCGGCGCCGTGAACCTGCGCATGGCCGACGTGATCGTAATCAACAAGGTTGATACCGCGTCCGCCGCCCAGGTGAAACTGGTGAAGGAAAACATCAAGAAGATGAACCCCAAGGCCATCCTCATAGAGGCCGAAAGCCCCGTCACCATCGACGGGATAGTGAAGGGGAAAAAGGTGCTGGTAGTCGAGGACGGCCCCACGCTGACCCACGGCGAAATGAACTTCGGCGCCGGCCACGTGGCCGCCAGGAAGTTCAAGGCCGCGAAGATCGTGGATCCCCGCCCTTACGCGATCGGCACCATCAAGAAGGTGTACGAGAACTTCAGCCAGATCACCGACATCCTGCCCGCCATGGGTTATGGCGACGCCCAGATGGCGGAACTGAAGAAGACCATCAACGCGATCCCCGCGGACGTGGTCATCGTCGGCACGCCTATCGACCTGGCGAAGCACCTGAACTTCAACAAGCCGTCGGTGCGCGTAACGTACCGGCTGAAAGAGCGCAAGCCCGCCCTGAAAGCGATAGTGCAGAAGCTGCTTAGGAAATAACAGTGACCGCGCCGGGCCGCTTGACGCGGCCCGGCCGCGGTATCAATTTGAGAGGTTTAATATGACCACGGAAAACAAGACCGTTCTGAGACTGGCCAAAGTGCAGGATTCGCGCCTGGTGGATAAGAACGTGGTGGTCCGGGTGGACTACAACGTGCCCCTGAAGGACGGCGTGATAGCGGACGATACCCGCATCCGCGAGACGCTGAAGACCGTTAAACTGCTGCTGGACGGCAACTGCAGGGTGGTGCTGATGGCCCACCTGGGCCGCCCCAAAGGCAAGCCGGAACCTAAATACAGCCTTAAGCCCGTGGCGGCCCATCTGGAGAAGCTGGCCGGGGTGAAAGTGCACTTCGCGCCGGACTGCGTGGGGCCCGAGGCGGATAAAGTAGTGGCGGCGGCCAAGAAGGGCGAGATAGTCCTGCTTGAGAACCTGCGCTACCACGCCGAGGAAGAGAAGAACGACGAGGCTTTCGCCAAGCTGCTGGCCAAACACGGCGAGTTTTTTGTGCAGGAGGCCTTCGGCGCCCTGCACCGCGCGCACGCCAGCACCGCGGCCATCGCCAAGCACCTGCCCGGGGCCATAGGCTTCCTGGTGCAGAAAGAGCTGGAGTACCTGGACCGCGCCATGGTGAACCCGGTGCGGCCTTTCCTGGCCATCATCGGCGGGGCCAAGGTGGCGGACAAACTGTCCGTGCTCTACAGCCTTATCGAGAAAGTGGACACCCTGATAATCGGCGGCGGCATGGCTTACACCTTCCTGGCCGCGCAGAATACCAATATCGGCAATTCTTTGCTTGAGGCGGACAAGGTGGAAGAGGCCAAGAACATCATCCTGAAGGCCCACCGCAACAACGTGGAGATGCTGCTGCCGGCTGACCACCGCATTGTGCAGGAGATAAAGCCCGACGCCAAAGTGGAGATCACCCAGGCGATGGCCGTGCCGGACGGCTGGACCGGCGTGGACATAGGGCCCCGCACGGAGCTGCTGTTCGCCGACAAGATCAAGGCGTCCAAGACCATCTTCTGGAACGGTCCCGTGGGCATCTTTGAAACGCCCGCTTTCGCCAGCGGCAGCATAACCGTGGCCAACGCCATGGCGCAAGCCACGCGCAACGGCGCCACCACCATCCTGGGCGGCGGCGACACCCTGAGCGTGCTCAAGACCGCCAAGGTGAAGGGCGAAAATATTTCACACTGCTCGACCGGCGGCGGCGCCAGCCTTGAGTTCGTGGAAGGGAAGCAGCTGCCGGGGCTGGTGGCTTTGTCGCAGAAATAAATCGGAGGAGAACTTAATAATGTACAACCTTATCGTTATATTCCACGTGGTGCTGGCGCTGGTGATCATAGTTTCCATCGTCGTGTTTCAGACCAGCAAGGGCTCGGCGCTGAGCATGTTCGGCGGCGGCGGCGACTCGCTGTTCAACGCGGCCAGCGGCACTTCCTTCATAAAGAAGTTCACCGCCGGCTGCGCGGCGCTGTTCGCCGTGACTTCGCTGCTGCTGACCATCTTCGGCAACAGCCAGCGCTTCAGCTCGGTGGTGCAGCAGTACCCGCTGCAGCAGCAGGCCGCCCCCGCGGCGCCCGGCGCGCCCACCCAGGGCGAAGCGTCCGCCCAGGCCGGAGCCCCGGCCCCCGCGGCCCCGGCGAAAGCCGCCCCGGTTAAGAAGTAAACAAGGCCAGGTCAAAAAAGAAAAGCCCCGCGCTCGCGGGGCTTTTTCTTTGCCTTGGGGCGTAAAAATGGGGACAGGCTACTTTTTTAAGAAAAAAAGTAGCCTGTCCCCATTTTTACTTCATTACTTTGTTTTCGAAGGTGTTGATGATGTCCAGCAGGTTCTCGGGGGTTTTGGCCGAGAACAGGCGCTTGCGGAGCGTCAGGTTGGAGATAAGGCCTGACAACTGGGCCAGGATATTGAGCTGCAGGGTGGGTTCGTTGAAAGGCGTGAGGATGAGGAACATGATCCTGACCGGCTGGGAGTCCGGGGAGGGGAAATAGATGCCCTCCTTGCTTTTGCCGATGGCCAGCAGCGGCCGCGACAGCGAGGCCAGGCGGGCGTGGGGGAAGGCGGTCTGGTGCCCCAGCGCCGTGGAGAAGTTGGTCTCGCGCTTGGTGATGGCCTTTACGGCTTCGTCCATGTCGAAGGTGGGGGAGGCCGTGTGCAGCTTGGACAGAAGTTCCTTTATGGCGTTGAAGCGGTCAGGTTCCTTAAGTTCCAGCTCGCAGGCGTGGCGTACCAGCAGGCGGCTGAGCAGCAGCTTGGGCGGCTGTTCGAATTCGTCGCGTATTTCCCCGGTGAGTTCTTCAACGATGTCTTCCATGGTAAGCAGGCCGGTGACCTCTCCTTTAACGCTTTTTACCAGCGCCAGCTGTATGCGCTTCTCCTGGAAATCCCTGAGCGCGCGCTCTATGGAGATCTCCTCCGAAATTTCCAGGAGGGGCCGCTTTATGGCGGCCAGCTCGGGCTGGGCGGCCGCTTTGCGGGCGATGAAGCAGGCGGCCATGTCTTTGAAATGAGCGTAGCCGTCTATGACGCCGTCGGCCCGCGTAAGGGGGTAGCGGGAGTACTGCTTCTCCCGGATGACCTTAAGGTTGTCCTCCCAGGGCAGCGCCGTGTTGATGAAGCTGATGGCGCTGCGGGGGGTCATGACTTCTTTTACCCGCGTCTTGCCGAAGTCGAAGAGGTGTTCGAACATCATCAGGCGCCCGAGCGAGATCTTGCCGTGCTCCTGGGACTGCCCCAGGATCATGCGCAGTTCCTCGTCGGAGTGCACCGTGTCCTCCTGGTTGGCCTTGATGTGCAGCGCGCGCAGCACCAGGTTGGCGCTTTCGTTGAGCAGCCACATGGGCACGAAGAAGACGGTGTGGAAGAACTTGAAGGGGGCGGCTATCCACAAGGCGGACTTCTCCGGCATGCGGATGGCCATGTTCTTGGGCACCAGTTCTCCCAGTACCACGTGAAAGGCGGTTATTATGGCGAAGGCCACCGCGATGGCCGCGGTGTGGGTGGCCGCCGGGGTGAGCGCGGCGCCGAAAAAGGCGAAGGCGGCGGTGATGATATGCGCCAGGGCGGGTTCGCCCACCCAGCCAAGGCCGATGCTGGCGATGGTGATGCCCAACTGCGCCGTGGAAAGATAGGCCTCCAGGTCCGCTACCGCGTCCTTGGCTATTTTCGCGCGTTTAACGCCCTTGGCGGCCAGTTCTTCGAGGCGGGTAAAGCGCACTTTTACTACGGCGAATTCCGACAGCACGAAGAAAGCGTTGAGCAGCAGGAAGAACAGCGCCGCCAGGAGGTAAAGTATTTCCGTCATTTCCCATATTTTACATTTTCTGTTTTGAATTTGGTAAAATATACAAAGTTCTTTATACGCGGTTTTTGCGGCTTTACCGAGGGGGAAGAACCCGGGGCCGGCAAAATGGATCTATGCTCGGGTGGTGGAACTGGTAGACACGCACGTTTGAGGGGCGTGTGCCTAACGGCGTGGGGGTTCGATTCCCCCCCCGAGCAAATTTTTTTGAGACCACAAGAGTGGGGGGAAACCCCCGCTTTTTTTATATCCTATACGTATGCTAGCCAAATATTTCAAACCTTCCTTGTTGAAGAAGATCGCCGCCGGCGCCGGCACGCCGGTCTATGTTTATTCCAAGGCGGTTTTCCTTAAACAGATACGGGCTTACAAGAAGGCTTTCCGCGCTACGGCCCCGCTGTTCTGCTACGCCATGAAGGCCAACTCCAGCGCGGGGCTGTGCGCCCTGGCCGCGGCCGAGGGGTTCGGCGCCGACGTGGTAAGCGGCGGGGAGCTTTACCGGGCGCTGCGGGCGGGTTTCGAGCCCGGCAAGATAATTTTTTCGGGCGTGGGCAAAACCCCCGAGGAACTGGAGTACGCGCTGAAGGCCGGCGTGCTGTTCATAAACGCGGAGTCCTTCGAGGAAGTGCTGGAACTGGAGCGCGCGGCGGCCAGGCTGAAGACGCGCGCGCCTTTCTCCCTGCGCATAAACCCCGACGTGGACCCCCACACCCATAAGTTCATCGCCACCGGCAAGCTGGGCACCAAGTTCGGCGTTTCTTTCGAGGAAGCCCAGAAGATCTATATGTACGCCGCCGAGTCCGCGTACTTGAAGCCCGTGGGCGCGCAGTTCCATATCGGTTCCCAGGTGCATACGGCCGCGCCCTACGCCCAGGCCGCGGGGCGCCTGGCCGCCTTCATCCTGAAGCTGGCCAGCCGCGGCGTCAACCTTAAATACGCGGACGTGGGCGGCGGGTGGGGCGTGAAAGAAGGCGCCGAGATGGCCGACCTGGCGCCGCTGGCGCGCGCGGTGGAAGGCGTGTTCGAGGGGACCGGCCTTAAGCTGGTGCTGGAACCCGGGCGCTCCATAGCGGCCCCCGCGGGCATACTGCTTACCCGGGTGATCTACCGCAAGCGCGGCGGGCATAAGAATTTTATAGTGGTGGACGCGGCCATGAACGACCTGGTGCGGCCGGCCCTTTACGGCGCCAAGCACCCCGTGGCGCTGATAGGCCCGGGCAGCGGCCCCGAGGCGGTGTACGACATCGTGGGCCCCGTCTGCGAAAGCGGCGATTTCCTGGCGGAAGACGCGCGCCTGCGCGAGCCCGCGGCCGGCCAGCTTATAGCCATCTATTCAGCCGGCGCCTACGGCTTCTCCATGAGCTCACAGTACAACTCCAGGCCCCGCGCCGCCGAGGCCCTTATTACCGGCGCCGCCGCCTGGCGCCTCATCCGCCGCCGCGAAACCTACAAAGACCTCACCGCCCCCGAAATCCCCTGATCCGGAGGTTGAACCTCCAAACGCAAAAAACGCCCGAAAACGGGCGTTTTTGCTTAAAATAGGTCTTTTCGAGGCTTCGCCTCCTATTGAGGCGAGGCCTCGATAGAGAGGAGGTAGGTTTTGAGGCGGGTGAGGGATTGCTGTTGGGCGGGGGTCAGGGGGGGGGCGTCGGACAGGTTGACCGGGAGAGGGGCGGGCTGGGGGGTGAAGATAAGGTCCCGGAGTTCGGCTTTCCTGGCGTAGAGGTCGTCGCCGGGGCAGTCGCTGTTGCCGATGTCGCGGTGCGCGTAGAAGCTGCTGACGTTAACGGCGTAGGTGTCCTTGAGGTAGCGGCCTATGGTGACGAAAGAACCGGCCGAGGCCGGGGTGACGGGGTTGGACACGGGCGGGTGGTAATTGCCCATGATGGAGATGCCTATGTTGCCGGTATTGCGGCTGAGCACGTGGGCGCCCTCCACCCTGATGGGGCGGCCTTCATAAATATTGCCGAAAGGGTCAACCATGAAGTGATAGCCGATATCTATCCACTTCTTGGCGTTCTGGTGGTAGTCCTGCACGAACTGTATTTCGGAGATGGCGGCTTCGGGGGTTTTGGGGTAATTCCCCTGGGTATGGTGCAGGGTGAAATAAAAAGGCTGGTGCAGCGTGTAGCTGGACTTGGGGAGTTCCGCTTTCCATTCCGCGCGGCGGATCATTTTAAAAGGGGCGCTGTAGGGCAGGGAAAGAGAGGGGTCCGGGATATAAGGCTTTTCCGCCGGCGGCGGCGGGGCTTCCCTGGAGAGGCTCTCCACCGTCATTTCCGCCTCGTAGAAACTGAGCTTCGCGCCGTCAGCGGCGCCGAGGTTAACGACGCGGAGCTTGAAAGGCTGGCGGGTAAGCGGCACGGAGAACCTGGCCCAGAAACGGCCGTTGGAGAAACGGCGCGAGGAGGACGGGGCGTAAACCGAAGCGGCGGAGAAAAAAGAACGGCCTTTTACGGCGATTTCCACGCGCAGGGCCGGGTCGCTCATTTCGCCCTGCAGCAGGACGGTATCGTACTCCGCCGCGGGCGTTAAGCTGTAAGGGGTTTCAAAGCCGACGACGCCCAGCTTCTGGCCGGCGGTAAGGGCGGCCTCTATCGGGTAAGGCAGGCCGCCGAAAACGGCGTTATCTTCAGAACCGGTCTTAAGCCCGGCGTGAGAGAAAGAGGGGGCCAGCAGCAGGGTGAAAAGGGCGAGGCGCAGAGTTGCTGTCATAGAGATAGTATAACTTACAATTTAACCGCGCGATAAGGGCTTAAAGGCCTATTTATCGATGGGCCCTTCGGCCGGTTTCTTTATGTAGAGCAGGGCCGAGGCCAGCACCGTGCGGAAATCCATAAGGGCGGTCCTAAGACCCTGGGTTCCGTCCAGGAAACCGAACTTGAGGATATAGGCGGAGAAGAACCGGGTGAAGGGGCGCAGCAGTACGGACAGGCGGCTGCGGCCTTTGAGGGCGTAGGAGCGGGTGAGGATCTCCGTGTAGAAGGCCAGTTTGCGGCGCTGGTCTTCTTCGTCCGAATACGGGTAGTGGAGCAGGGGCTCTTTGAGGCGCCCCACCGGGCCGTCGACCTCAAGGCGCTCGTGTACGGGCAGCGGCAGGAAACGGGCGCAGCCGCGTTTAAAAAGCCGCAGCTGCGTGTCGGGGTATTTGCCGCCGTGCCTGAGCCAGCGGCCGAAATAAAAATTCCGGCGGGGCATTTGGGCGGCGACGAAACCCGGCGCGGCGATAAAGCGCCGGATCTCCGCTTTCAGGGAGGAAGTGATCTCCTCGTCGGCGTCCAGGATGAGGATCCAGTCCGAGGCGGCCTGGTCCACGGCGAACTGCTTGTTGACGTAGACGGCCCGGCTGTTGGGGCGGGAGAATAATTTTACGGGGAAATCCCTGGCGGCCAGGACCGTGCCGTCGGTGGAACCGCAGTCCACAAAAACTATCTCGTCCGCCCAGGCGGCGCTGCGCAGCGAGCGGGAAAGGTTCTTCTCCTCGTTGTTGGCTATCATGGCGATGGAAAGCGTGGGCATAGGTTAACCGCGAGTCAGGCGGAAGGCGCGGCGGCCTGTTCGAAGACGGCGCAGGTGGCGGCGGCGAAAGCGGCGGGGCTGAAATCCCTGCGGGCCCGGGCGCGGTTCTCTTCGCCCAGGGCAGCCAGCCCCGCGGGGTCGGCCAGCAGCGCGGCCAGTTTGTCGGCCAGGGCCTGGAAATCGCCGGGGGGGACCAGCCAGGGCGCGGCGACGTATTCCGGCAGGCTGCCGACGGCGGAAGCTACCAGGGGTTTGCCGGCCGCCAGCCATTCCAGGGCCGCGCGCGACACCGCCTCGCTGCCCAGGGACGCGATCACGCCCAGGTCGCAGGAGCTCATGAACCCGAAGGGACCGTCCACCTTGCCGTGGAAAAAAACTTTCTTCTCTATGCCCAACTCCGCGGCGGTGCTGCGGAGTTCTTCGTATTTTATATTGGCTTCGTAACCGGCGATATGGAATTCCGCGTTCGCCCCGGCGCGCAGCAGCACCGCGGCGGCTTCCAGGAAGCAGACATGGCCTTTTACCAGGTCCAGGCGGCCCAGCAGGCCCACGCGGTAAGGCTGGCGCGGGGCGCGGGGCGGCAGGGCCGGCGGGTTGATCCCCTGGCGTATCAGCGCAAGTTTGGCCTTGTCCAGGCCGGCTTTGAGGTAGAGGTCTTCGATGCAGGCGGAAGCGACGATGGTGCGCGCCACGGCGGAGAAAGTGAAGCCCGCGGAAGGTTTTTTGGCGTCGGCTTTTACGCGCACGATGGGCAGGCCCAGCAGGTAAGCCAGGGTCTGCGCGCGGCCGGTCTGGGCCGCCACTACGTCTATTTTTTCATCGCGGATGGCGGAGCGCAGGCGCAGCAGGGCAAGCGGCAGGCGGTGATAGTCTTTGCGGCCGGGGATGGAAAAATGGGTGAAGCCTTCTTTTACGGCGAAGTCCGCGGCGGCGCTGCCGGCGGGGCAGGCGAAGGTAACGGCGTGGCCGCCGGCGCGCAGCGCCAGGGCCTGGTCGAAAGCGTAAGCGGCCAGGCCGCTATTCCAGGGGATGTCTATTACGCTTAAAATTTTCAATCGCTGTTTCATAACATTTAAGGGTCAGGGCCGCCATGCGCGGGGAGGAGAAATCCTCGCGGCGGCGGTGCGCTTCGCCCGCCAGGCGCTCGCGCAGTTCATTATCCGCTATCAGCCTGAGCTGGGCGGCGGCCAGGGCGCCGTGGTCGCGCGGCGCCACCGTCAGGCCGTTGGCGCCGTTCTCTATCACGTCGCCGATGCCGCCGGCGGTGGTGGCTACTATGGGCAGGCCGGCGTTCATGGCTTCCACCAGCACGCTGCCCATGCCTTCTTCCGCGGAGGAAAGCACGAACATATCCAGCGCGGCCAGGATCTTGTAAGGGTCGCTGCGGTAGCCGATAAGTTTAAAACGGTCCTGGATCTTGAGCATGCGGGCCAGGTGGGCGGTTTTCTCGGCCAGCGGGCCTTCCCCGGCGATAAGGAAGAAGGTTTCGGGGGCGTCCTTGAGCACCAGCGCGGCGGCGCGGACCATGTTCTCGGGGTCTTTGTGCGGGACCAGGGCGATCAGCGAACCGGCCCAGAAAGCTTCGGCGGGGATATCGAGTTCGGCGGCCAGGGCCTGGCGGGCCGCCGCGCGGTAGGCGGGGAACTCGCCGGGCTTCCAGGGGGTTTCGTCCAGGTCGATGGTGCTGTTGACCACCGCCACTTTTTCCTCGGGCACGTCGGCTTTAAGAAGTATTTCCTTTACCGCGTCGGAGATGGCTATGACGCTGTGGGCTTTGGCGTACTTGAAGCGGGCGGTAAAAGCGCCGGGGATGAAGTCCACGCGGCGGTGGGCGACGCGCACGCAGTCGAGGCCGGCGGAGGCCAGCCAGGAGATGGCGGCGGTGTGGGAGGTGTGGGAATGCAGCACCGGCGGGGAGCCGGCGGCGGCGCCGAGGTTCTTTACCGCCCGGCGCAGCAGCAGGGCGGAAACGGGGTCCCATTCGAAAAAGTAGGGCAGGGTAAGCACGGGGAAGCCCTTGCGCTCCGCGGCTTTATGCAGCGGGGAGCCGGCGCGGCAGACCACGGTATTGGCGTGGCCCAGGCGCGAAAGTTCCTTGGCAAGGTACAGCAGCTGGCGCTGGCCGCCGCGCAGCTCTTTGCCGTCGTCGAGGTGGAATACGGTGAGGCGGTTTTCCATAAAGGGATATTCTAACAATTAGAGGGACGGCTTGGCGTGCCCCGGGAAGTCCAGGAAATATTTTACCCCGGCGTCCGTCACGATGCAGAAATCCATCAGGGCCGTCTTCAGCCCGGGCCCGCCGTCGAGAAAGCCCAGCTTCAGGAAGTAGCCGGAGAGGAAGCGGACAAAGGGGCGCAGCAGCGCTGAAAACCGGGTTTTGCCTTTGAGCCCGTAAGAGAGGACCAGCATCTCCCTGTAGAAAAGCCTTTTTCTTTCCATGTCCTCCGAAGAGGCGCAGTGGTAATGGTCGAGGGGGGACTTCAGGGCGGAGACCAGGCCGTCGACTTCCAGCCGTTCGTGCACGGGGAGGGGGGCGAACCGGGCCGCCCCGCGCCTGAAAAGCCTGAGCTGCGCGTCGGGGTACTTGCCGCCGTGCCGCAGCCAGCGGCCGAAATAGTAGTTGCGGCGCGGCAGTTTGAACGCCGCGCAGCCGGCCGGGGCGGCGACCGAGGCTTTGATCTCCTCGCGCAGCTCGGGGGAGATCTCCTCGTCGGCGTCCAGGATGAAGATCCAGTCCGAGGTGGCCTGGTCCGCGGCGAACTGCTTGTTGACGTAGACGGCCAGGCTGTTGGGGCGGGTAAAGACTTTGGCGCCGGAATTCCGGGCCAGTTCGCCGGTGCGGTCGGAAGAGCCGCAGTCCACCACTACCAGTTCGTCGGCCCAGGCCGCGCTTTTCAGGGCAAGGGGGAGCTTGGCTTGTTCGTTGTGGGCTATGATGGCTACGGTGACGGTCGGCATGGCGTGGACGGCGGCGCTACTGCTTGCGCGCCGAAAAGATAAGGTTCTCCCCGAAGAGCAGGGGGAGGGAAAAAAGGCTGGCGCGGATCTCGCGGTTCCTTGCGCGCTGGGCCTGGTCTTTCTCCCTGCGGAAGGCGATGAACGTGTAGAGCCACATCCAGGGGATATAGACGGCGTAAAGAAAACTTACGGGCTTGATCCAGCTGTACGAGCAGCTTTCCAGGCGGAAGCCGGTGGTGTGCAGCGCGTAGCGGATCTCGGGGAAGGTGGAGAGGCCTATGTGGTGCAGCGGGTGGCGCGCCGACTCGTTGAGAGGGACGGGGTCTTTATGGAAGAAGCCGCTGCCGAAGAAGCGCATGCGGGAGCGCAGGGAAACGATGTTGGGCGTGGTAAGCACCAGGCGGCCGCCGGGTTTAAGGACGCGGTGGAATTCCCTTAAGAGGTGAAAGCCGTTCTCCAGGTGCTCGAAGCCCTCCAGGGAAAATACGGCGTCGAAATCGGCCGTCGGCCAGGGGAGGGACTGCTCCAGGTCGGCGAACTGGAACTCTATGCCGGGCAGGCCTTTGGCGGAAGGTTCCACGTCGGCGCCGCAGACGGCGTAGCCTTTGGCGGCCAGTTCTATGGCAAAGGCGCCGGCGCCGCAGGGGGCGTCCAGCAGGCGGGCGCCGGGCTTCAGGCCCAGGCCGGTCATGAAATTAAGGACTGAGCGCTGTATGATGGAAAGCCTGGGTTTTCCGCCGGCGGGTTTTTGAACGGGAAGGGCGTCGGCCATTTTATCGGGTCTCCAACTGCGGTAATTTATAGAACTATACTAATTTATTATATAGGGGGAAAAGACGGGGGGGAAGTGGGTAGCCGGCAGGGATCGGTCACAACTCCCTGGCTTGAGGGTAACTTTTGTCGGCAGGGATCGGTCACAACTCCCTGGCTCGCCGTCGCTCGCCAGGGGTCGCGACCCCGCCTCCCTGCTGCGGCCTGGTGGCCTCGCAGGTCCGGCTTTCGATCCCTGGCGCAGGCCATGATTATGGCCTGCTTCACGACCACCAAATCAAAAAGCCCCTTGCGGGGCTTTTTTGAAATTTGGTGGACGTGACAGGGATCGAACCTGCGACCTCCTCCATGCCATGGAGGCGCTCTCCCAACTGAGCTACACGCCCGAATATGAAACGCTGACCTGACTGACTGTGAAACTATTATATCGAAATGCGGGGGGAAGTTCAAGTGGAAAGTGGAAAGGCCGCGCGGCGCCGCCGGAAAGACGCGGCAGGGCGGTTTTTCACAAGCTAATAATTTAATAGAATTAAGGCAGACGCGGATAATGCCGTACGTGTGGAGAAAAAATGAAAATCAAATCTTTTAACGTTATTCCCAACCTGCCGGACAGCCTCAAGGCGCTGGAGGAACTTTCCACCAACATGTGGTTCACCTGGAACTGGGACGCCATAATGATGTTCGTGGGCATCAACGAAGAGCTCTGGCACCGCTCCCACCGCAACCCCAAATGGATACTGGGCACCCTGGCCCCCGAACGCCTGGACGAACTGAGCAAGGACAATAATTTCCTGGGCAAACTGGCCGAGATAAAGCAGAAATTCGAGAGCTACATAGCCTACAAGGACACCTGGTTCGCCAAGAACCGGCAGGACCAGGACAAGGACATGCAGGTAGCGTACTTCTCCATGGAGTACGGCATAGGCGAGGGCCTGCCCATCTACTCCGGCGGCCTGGGCATGCTGTCCGGCGACCATCTTAAATCTTCTTCCGACCTGGGTATGCCCGTGGTGGGCGTGGGCCTTCTTTATAAGAAAGGCTACGTGCAGCAGGTGCTGAACCGCGACAACTGGCAGGTGGAGCGCTACCCCGAGAACGACTGGTACAACATGCCGGTGCAGATAGTTAAGGACGGCTCCGGCCGCCCGCTGCGCGTGGAAGTGGACCTGGCCGGCGAAAAGGTGCAGATAGGCATCTGGAAGGTGCCGGTGGGCCGCACTTCGCTGGTGCTGCTGGATACCAATCTCCCCGAGAACTCTCCCGCCGCCCGGACCATAACCGAACAGCTTTACGGCGGAGACCGGGAAAACCGCATCCGCCAGGAGATCGTGCTGGGCATAGGCGGCGCCCGGGCCCTGGAGGCCATGGGCATCAGCCCGACGGTGTTCCACGTGAACGAGGGGCACAGCGCCTTCCTGCTGTTCGAGCGCATGCGCCAGCTGATGAAGAACCGCGGGCTGTCGTTCGCCGAGGCGCGCGAGGTGGTCTGGTCCTCCTCCGTGTTCACCACGCATACCCCCGTGATGGCCGGCAACGAGTATTTCGATTTCGACATGGTCAAGAAATACCTGGAGAGCTACTCCCGCGAGCTGGGGCTGACCTTCCCCGAGTTCCTCGAGATCGGCAAGGAAGAGGCTTCCTCCATGGGCTTCTGCATGACGGTAGCGGCCATGCGGCTCTGCGCTTTCCTGAACGGCGTAAGCCTTCTGCACCGCGACGTTTCCCGCGACATGTGGCACAAGATGTGGCCGCAGCTGCCCCGCTACGAGATCCCGATAGAGGGCATCACCAACGGCGTGCATACCTGCTCCTGGATAAGCCACGAGCATCACCAGCTTTACAGCAAGGCGCTGGCCGGCGGCCAGAACAACGTGCCGGACTCCTGCGACTGGGGCAAAGTGACCGAGATCGACGACAAGGAATTCTGGGACACGCACATGGTGCGCAAGGTGAAACTGGTGAAACTGGTGCGCGACCGCCTGAAGCGCCAGCACCAGCGCCTGGGCGCGGACAGGACCATCCTGAAAGAGACGGAGACCGTGCTTAACCCCGAGTACCTGACCATAGGTTTCGCGCGGCGCTTCGCCACCTACAAGCGCGCCACCCTCTTCATGCGCGACCTCGAGCGGCTGCTGGAGCTGGTGACCGACGAGAAAATGCCGGTGCAGTTCGTGTTCGCCGGCAAGGCCCACCAGGCCGACACCCACGGCAAGGAGTACATCAAGGCCGTGGCCAAGCTGTCCATGGACAAGCGCTTCAAGAACCGCATCATCTTCGTGGAAGACTACAACATGAACGTGGCCCGCTACATGGTGCAGGGCGTGGACGTGTGGATGAACAACCCCATCCGCCCGCTGGAAGCCTCGGGCACCAGCGGCATGAAGGCCGTGATCAACGGCGTGATGAACCTCTCCGTGCTGGACGGCTGGTGGGAGGAGGGCTACTCCCCCGACGTGGGCTGGGCCATAGGCGGCACCGAGGCCTACAACAGCGACGAGGAACGCGATTACGTGGAAGCGGAATCCATCTACAATATCATCAAGAAGGTGGTGGCGCCGCTTTATTACGACCGGGACGCCGCCGGCCTGCCGCGCGGCTGGCTGAAGATGATGAAGGCCTGCGTGCAGAAGCTGGTGCCGCACTTCAACACCAACCGCATGCTGCGCGAGTATTACGAGAAGTTCTATACCACGGCGCACCGCTCTTCCAAAAAATTCGCCGACAATTCCCGCGTGGCCGAGCTGGCGCGCTGGCGCAAAAAGCTGGAGGAGAACTGGCCCCGCGTGAAAGTGGTGACGGACCAGTTCAAGCCGGAGATGGAAGTGCACGCCGGGGCCAAGATCCCGGTGAGCGCCATCGTCTGGCTGGGGGACCTGCAGCCGGAGGACGTGGACGTGCAGCTGTACGTCGGCACGGCGGGGGGCGAGGCGCTGTTCAAGAGCGGGCGCGCCGTGTCCATGACGCACGACGCGCGCATGGGCGACGCCTACGTCTACAAGGGCGAGATCCCCTGCTACAAGAGCGGCCGGCACGACTTCGCGGTGCGCGTGATGGGCAGGCACCCGGACGCGGTGAACCCGCTGATGCCGCTGTTCATCAAGTGGAGCGAGGAGTAAGGCGGAACTTTTAAGGCGCCGGGTGTTGTGCGGCGCTTTAAAATATATATAATAGTTTTAACGGCCGGAAACGACCCTGTAGCATCAGTAAAAAAATTAGAGAGGTAAATAAGCAAATGGCAAAAGGTAAAGTAAAGTGGTTTAACGACAAGAAAGGCTTCGGTTTCATCATCCCTGAAGACGGTTCCAAAGACCTCTTCGTGCATCACTCTTCAATAACCGGTGAAGGGTTCAAGACCCTGGCTGAAAACCAGGAAGTTGAATTCGAGACCGAGAACACCGACAAGGGCCCCAAGGCCGTCAACGTGAAGAAAGTCGCGGGCAAATAAGTCGACTCTCTTAAAACAACGCCGGCCCCGTTTAAGCGGGGCCGGTTTTTTTGCGGGTGAACTGCGGAGCTAGTAGTACTGGAACTCGCGCTTGGTGATCTCGGGGGCGTACTGGGTGTCGGCCATGCGGTTGCCGTTGTAAACTATCTCGCGGGTTTTCCGCTCCAGCGTCCAGTTGCCTTTGGGGTCGTACTTGTAGGCGTAGGTATATTCGAATTTGGGCTCGGCGGCGTCGGCGTCGTAGGCCAGTTCCTTCTGGGGACGGCCTTTTTCGTCACAATAGACCTCGGCCCGGGTCACGGGCTGCTCGCCGGAGTCGTAGGCGGAGCGGACTTCCCGGCGCAGCGTGCCGTCCTCGCGCAGCTCGTAGACGGTCTTTTTGCGGAGTTCGTTGTTGGCGCCGTATTCGGCGTGCGCCCTGGAGCTGGTGGCCTTGTCCCAGGTGAAGGTTTCGCGCCTGAGCTGCCTGCCGTCGAAGTCGTTGACGGTGAGTTCCACGAGGTTATTGGCTTTGTCGTAGGAGAACAGGGCGGCCGATTCCAGGTTCATCGCCGGGTCGAAGGCCAGCTCCTCGGTGACGAAGCCGCGCGGGTTGTAAAGGCGGAAGACCTGGCGCACGGGCTTGCGCGCGCTTTCCCGGCCGCCGGCGGGGGAGGCGTCGTAAACGAGCACGGCCCCGAAATCCTTCTTCTTGTTGCGCCGGCAGAAGTCGTCCAGCGCGGAGCGGGCCTCCTCGCTGAAAGTGGAGGTCAGCTTTTCCTCGGACTTGAGGGTGTCGCAGAGGGCGCGGGCCTCCTCTTTTTCCTTGTAGACGAACGTGTGCTTGAGCACCAGGTTCTTGCCGTCGTATTCGGCTTCCTCCGTCTTCATGCCGTAGAGGTCGCAGGAGACGGCGGCCACGCTCTTAGGCGTGCCTTCCAGCCAGACCTTGCCGCGCCGCAGCGGCTGCATGCGGGAGATCTTCAGCGACCGGGTTTTCGGCTTTAGCTCGGGGCACCTGAGGTCGGTCTGCGCGGCCGCCGGGGCGGACAGGCAGAACAAAAGCGCTAAAAAAGCTGTAGGTTTCATTTTTTGGCTCCTTAAAATATATTATACTTTTAAAGCCGCGCCAGTTTACCGGCGCGAATCCAAGGAGGCCTTATGGCTGAGAACAAACCCGACCCCGCTAAACCCATGCAGCTGGAAGTGCAGATGGACGAGGTGACCGCGCAGGGCACTTACGCCAACCTGGCCGGCGTGACCCACAGCGAAACCGAATTTATACTGGATTTTCTTTTCCTGCAGCCCAACCAGCCCAAGGCCAAGCTGCGCTCGCGCGTGATCTCGAGCCCCGTGCATACCAAGCGCCTGCTGGCGGCCCTGGTGGAGAACGTGAAGCGCTATGAAGAGCGCTTCGGCGTGATCCCCGAGCGCGCGGTGAACCTGACCCAGGGCCACAGCTGAGCCCCCGCCCGCCGAAATAAAAAACGGGGACAGGCTACTTTTTTCCAAAAAAAGTAGCCTGTCCCCGTTTTTAGGTGTGGCCCTGCAGGAGGAAGGTCTGTTTTTCCACGGGGAGGTGGCATTCCAGGGCGAAGCCCTTGGCGGCCGCCCGGGCCTTGGCGTCGGCCAGCATCTTGTCCAGTTCCTCGTCGGAATAGTCCGCGTGGGCGTGGAACAGCACCAGGTCGCGCGCCTGGGCTTTTTCGGCGGCGAAGTCCACCACCACGGAAAGGCCGGAGTGGCCCTCGTGTTTGCGGGTTTCGTAATCCTTGTCGGTGTAGACGGCGTCGTGCATGAGGAGGTCCGAGCCGCGCACGAACCCGCCCAGCTTTTCGTCGTAGTCCTGGAAGGCGGTGGCGTCGCCCCAGATCTCGCTGTCGGGGGCGTAGGTGATCCGTTTGCCCAGCATGTCCAGCATGTAGATCATGGTGCTGGTGGGGTGGTTGGCGTACATGGAGGAAAGCTTCACGCCGGGGAACAGTTCGTAGTTGTCCTCGAGGATCTCGTAAATGTCGATCTTGGCCTTGGGGGGCTGCTTGGTAAGGGAGAAAGAGCTGTAGAAGGTGGACTGGGCCACTTCCTTGAGGCTTTTTTCCGGGTCGTTGGCGCCGATAAGGTGGATGGAGAAGTTGGCGTCGTAGAGGGGGGCGAACCTGCCGAGGCCCAGGATGTGGTCCAGGTGGAAGTGGGTCAGGCAGACCCAGATGTCCTTGTAGTAGCGCTTCCTGGCGACTATTTCCTTGCCCAGCTCCACTATGCCGGTGCCGGCGTCCATCACAAAAAGGTGGTCCTTGGTCTCCACGGAAACGCAGGAGGTCTGGCGGCCGTAGCGGGACGCGCTGTTGGGCATGACGTGGGGCAGGCCGCGGGCGCCCCAGACGGTGACGCGGATCTGGCCGGCGTCCAGGTCGCTGGCCTGCACGGCTTCGCCCTCGTGGATGATGGCCGGGGCCACGGGGGCCGCGGGGGCGGGGGAAGCGTCGGCGGAGCCGCCGTCCAGGATGCTCTTTACCGTGGAGGAGAAAGTCTCGACGTTGTAGGGTTTCTGCAGGAAGAAGTCCGCCCCGAACTGGAAAGCGCGCTGCTTCTCCACCTGGTAGGATTTCCCGGAGACCACGATGATCTTCATGTGCTTGAGGGCGGGGTCCGACTTGATCGCCTTGCAGATATCCATGCCGGTGATGCCGGGCATCATGATGTCGGTCACGACCAGGCGGGGCATCTCGGCCTTGATGGTCGGAATGGCCTGCATGGAATCCTGGACAAGGGTTACGGTATAGCCGGCGTCCGTGAGCAGGTCGCGGGACAGCTCGCCCACCATGGGGTCGTCGTCTACAATTACTATGTCGGGGTTTGCCATGTTTTTTATTCTCCGCCTGACCGAACGCGGTATTTACTATAATTATATTATAAATTTTCCTCCATTAAGGAATTGTTGCGGCAAAATTACATTTATGATGAGAATAATAGCGGGAACGCATGGCGGCCGGAAGATATTTTCCATACCGAAGGATAAATTCGTAAAGCCGATCTCCGGCCGGATACGCCAATCCTTGTTCGATATGCTGCGCCCTTATATCACCGGCGCGGTCTTCCTGGACCTGTACGCGGGTACGGGCGCCGTGGGGCTGGAGGCGCTGTCCCGCGGGGCGTCCAAGGCGGTTTTCGTCGAAAAGGACGGGCAGTGCATGAAGGTGATAGAGAAGAACATCCTGGCGCTGGGCTTCACCGAGAAGGCCAAGGCGCTGAAGGCGGACGTGCTCAGCGGCCTGAAGTGGCTGGAACATTTCTCCGACTACAAGGGCTACGACATAGTTTTCATGGGCCCGCCTTACCGCACCGAGGACAACCTGCCGCTCTTCTACAGCCAGGAGACGCTGAACCTGCTGGCGGAGGCGAAGATAGTCAATCCGAAGGCCACCATAGTGGTGCAGCACCACAAGAAAGAGCCGGCGCTGGCCCCGCCGGGGTTCGAGCACGTGCGCCAGGAAAAATACGGCGACACCAGCGTGGATTTCTTCCGCCCGCTCAAAGAGTAGCGCGCGCCCGCCCCCGGCGCTAATTAAATGATATTCGATCCCTTCGAACTGAACTACAGCAAGATCAAGGCCTACCTGGACTGCCCGTTCCTGTACAGGTTCATCTACGTCGAGCGCAAGTTCGCCCCGCAGTCCCCGTTCTCCTCGCTGGGGCTCAGCGTGCACCGCGCGCTGGCCAGCTTCCACGCCCGCCCGGGGGACCTGGGCGACCTGCTGGCGTATTACGAGGACGCCTGGCTGCACCAGGGCTACGGCACGCCGCAGGAGAGCATGGAGTTCTACAACCGCGGCGCGCTGGTGCTGGAGAACTGGTGGTTCCACTTCCAGCAGAACCCGGCGCAGGTGATGTATTCCGAAAAACACTTCGAATTCCCCTTCGAGAAATGGCGCGTGAAGGGCACCATAGACCGTGTGGACCGCATGCCCGGCGGGCTGGTGGAGCTGATAGACTACAAGATGGGCTTCGAGGACAAGAACAACTGGGACGTGGCGGGCAGCCTGCAGCTCTCCATTTACGCGCTGGGCCTGGCCCGCGCCCTTAAGCTGAAGGTGGGGGCGATAGCCTATTTCATACTGACCGGGCCCCAGAAGATCTCCATCCCTTACGATCCCGCGCCCGAGGAGAAGACCCTGGCCCTGATCCGGGACACGGCGGAAAAAATGGTGGCCCTGGACCTGTCGCGCAAGGGCAAATGCGAGCGCTGCGCCATAAGGAAGCTCTGCCCTGAATCCACGGCGAAAGAAAACCCGGCCTGACGCGCACTGGCGCGCGCCAAAAGGAAAACCCGGAAGGCTCCGGGTTTTCTTTTTTTTACTCCCTGCGCCGGGCTAGGGCTGCGGGATATGCGGCAGGTTCTTGGTCTCGCGGTAGATCTGCAGGAAAACTATGACGCAGGCGATGAGCAGCGGGCCCAGGAGGATGCCTATGGGCCCGTACACCTGCAGCCCGCCGAAGATGCCGAGGAACAGCAGGAAAACGGGCAGCTTGGCGCCCTTGCCTATCAGGATGGGGCGCAGGAAATTGTCCGTGAGCCCGACGGCCACGGCGCCCCAGACCAGCAGGAAAAGGCCGGTCCTGGGCCCTTCCAGGAAGTACATGCCCACGCTGAGCGGCAGCCAGACCAGGCTGGTGCCGACGAAGGGGATAAGCGCGGCGAAGGCGGTGAGCATGCCGAACAGCGCGGGGGATTTAACGCCCGCCAGCCAATAGCCGAAGGTCCCGATAAAGCCCTGGATCATGGCGGTAAGCAGCAGGCCGCGCACCACCGCCATGGTGGTGGTGTACAGCTGGTGCGCCACCCGGTGCTTGTACTCCTGGTCCATGGGGAGAATGTCGATAAGCCAGGTGAGGAACCGCTCACCGTCGCGGAACAGCATGAACAGCGCGAAGATCATGACGCCGAAGTTCACGATGAAAAGGAAGATGTTCTTGAGCAGCCCGGCCCCGGAGCGGGTGATCTTCTCCTGCAGGATCTTGATGTTGCCGGTCATCACGGCGCCTACGTCGAGGTCTATGTAGTTCTTTATGCGCTCCGGCAGCTGCAGGTCGAACTCGCGCTGGGAGATGGTGGTGAGCCACTGGTTGGTGCGGGGGTAGAGCTCGCGCGACTCGGTGAGCAGCAGCCAGCCGAAGATCAGCATGGGCAGCGCCAGGGTGAGCAGGGCCGTAAGCGTGGAGATGGCGGCCGTGATGGTCCGGTTGGGAATGAACTTTTTGCGCAGCCAGACGTTCACGGGGAAAAAGATAAGGGCGAAAGTGGCGGAAACAAGGATGGCGCCCGTGAAAGGGGAGAGGATGTGCAGCAGCTGGTAAAGCAGGAAGAGCAGGATGCCGAAGAAAAAAAAGATGAAAAGCTGGGCTTTGTCGAACTTGAGCAGCTTTTGCGGGGGCGGGATGGAAGTCATGTAGGGAATTATACAATACCTGCGCCCGGGGACTACAAACGGGCGCGCCGGCCGGGGCGGGGGGCGGCCGAAAAATGATATATTTACCCCAATGAGCCTGCGCAACCGCCTTAAAGCCCTGGACCGCGGCGAGGTCACCAACTTTTCCCGTAATTCCTACGAGATAGTTTTTTCCATCTTCATGGTCACGCTGGCCTATTTCTTCCGGAACAGCTCGCAGATAGTCTACCCGCAGATCCTGTATTTCTTCCTGCTGCTGATGGGCACCAACCTGGTGTTCAACTACCTGCTGCGCAGCCGCGCGTCGGTGAATCTCTGGCTGGTAGACCTTATCCTGCTGGCGAATTTCTGGATAATAACCGGCGTGCTGTATTACTCGGGCGGCGGCGGGTCCTATTTCTGGGTGCTGTACCTGCTGCCGGTCTTCGCCGCCTCCCTGATGGCCAGCTTCAAGGACGCTTTCGGGATGGTCTTTCTCTGCGCGCTGGCCATAATAACGATGTCCTGGCCGCTGGGCGGGGGCGAACTGGGCCTTATCCTCGGCCTGGTCATAAAAATGGGGGTGCTTGTTTTCTCGGCCGGGGTGGTTTACAACACCGCCCAGTCCAAGAAAAGGGCGGAAGCCGGCCTGGCCTTCAAGCGCGAACAGGTGACGCTGCTGGAGAGGGAAGTGACGGAAAAAGAAATGGAGATAGTGAAGACGGCTTCCAGCGGCGAAGTCGGCACCCTGGTAAGCGGGGTCATGCACGACCTGGGCAACGCCGTGACCGTAATAATGCTGAGCGCGCAGATAGCCGCCGAGGACGAGAAACCGGACAAGAAGGACCTGGAAAGGGTCCTGAAAGGGGCCAGGTACGCCAAAGGCCTTATCTCCGCCGCGCTGAGCATCGTGCGGGGCCAGGACTACGCCTTCGAACCGGTGCAGCTGCGCGAGCCCGCCGAGAGCGCGGTGCTGCTGACCGAGTATTCGGCCCGGAAGAAGGGGATCGCGGTGGAGATAGATATCCCGGCAGACCTGCCGCCGGTACGCGCCAGCCGCGCGCACCTGGAACGGGTCCTTATAAACACGGTTTCCAATTCTTTGTCTTTCGTGCCCGTAGGCGGCAAGGTAAAAATAAGCGCCCGCGCCGCCGAAGGCGGGGTAGCGCTGGAGATCTCCGACGACGGCCCCGGTTTTTCGGAGAAGATGCTGAAGGACGAGGTTAAGGCTTTTGACACGACCCGCAAGGAAAAAGGCGGCACCGGGCTGGGGCTTTACGTGTGCAAGAAAATCGTGCGCCAGCACGGCGGCACCATGGTCAGGGAGAACCTCCCGGGCGGCGGCGCCGCGATAAGGATCTTTCTGCCGGCCGGCGGCCCGGCGGAGAACGCCGGGAAGTGAGCGGCTAGTTCCAGAACATCCAGAAGATAGCGGTACCGAGCAGCGCCCTGTAGATTATGAACGGGGTGAGCGTACGCTTTTTAAGCCAGGCCATGAGGAAGCCGATGACGGCCAGCCCGGCCAGGAAAGAAGCCGCCAGCCCGACGGCGAAAGCCGCGTCGAGATGTTCGGGGGAGAGCTTGCGGGCCTCGAGCAGGCCGGCGCCGAAGATGATGGGCGTGCCCAGCAGGAACGACAGTCGCGCCGCCGAGGCGCGGTTATAGCCGAGGAAAAGCGCCGCCATGATGGTCATGCCCGAGCGCGAGGCGCCCGGCAGCAGCGCGACGGACTGCGCCAGGCCGATGAGCAGCGCGTCTTTGAGGGAGAAAGCCGTTTCGTCGAGTTCCTGGCGCGGGCGCCGGTCGGCCAGCCAGAGGAAGACGGAGAAAAAAACCAGGTTGAAGGCTATCCAGAGCGGGTTCCTGAAAGCCGTTTCGGCCAGGTCGTTAAGGAGCAGCCCCGCCACTCCGGCGGGCACGGAGCCGGCCGCCAGCAGCCAAAGCACGCGGCCTTCCTTTTGCGCGGGCCCGAGGGCCGCGTCCGAGAATATTTTAACCCAGTCCTTCCAGAAATAGGCCAGCACCGCCAGCAGCGTGCCGAGGTGCAGCATCACGTCGTAGGCCAGGCCCTGGTAGGGCCAGCCGAAGAGCCTGGGTGCCAGCGCCAGGTGCGCCGAGCTGGAGATGGGGAGGAACTCTCCCGCGCCCTGCAGCACGCCCAGTACGGCCGCCTGGAATTCAGTCATAACCTAACTCCGTGCCGGGATAGTAATGTCTCAGGATGTCCCGGTATTTAAAACCTTTGCGCGCCATGCCTTCGGCGCCCCACTGGCACATGCCCACGCCGTGCCCGTTGCCTACCCCGTCGAGCATCACGTAATCCTTGCCCGACAGGATCTTGAAAAAAGAACTCCTGACGGCCTGCCAGCCGGCGCGGCGCCCTATGCCGTGGTAAAAATCGGTGGCCGAGACCTTGACGCGCCGCCGCTGCGTGTAGATCTCAAGCTGGTGGGCGCGGCCCGAGGGGCCCCAGGCGCTGATGCGCAGGCCGCCGGCCTGCTCGTCGGGCAGGATCCAGCCGGCCTGGCGGGCCAGGCGGGTGAGGCCGGTGTAGTAGAGCTTGGTCTTCCAGCCGAAGCGGGGGGCTATCGAGCAGTAGGGCTTGCCGGGGAGGCCGTCGCGCACCGAAATGAGGTAGGGTTTGTGCTCGTAAGGCCAGACGTAGGTCATGTCCTCGGTGCGGCCGCCGCAGATGGAGTGGTAGAAGGTGGAGGCGGGCTGGCCTTTGTAAAGGAGGAACTCGCCGCGGGTGGCGGCGGAAGCGTCCCTGGCTTTGGGGCTGATGGCGCCCAGGCCCGAGTAAAGCTGGCAGTGGGTGGAGTCGCAGAGGTTGTAGCCTTCTCCCAAATGGTTCTTGAGGTGCTTTACTATATAGGTGCGCGCGGCTACCGCCTGGGCTTTATAGGCTTCGGGATGGGAAAGGTCTCCCGCCTCGCCGGTGACGACGCCGGCGATATAGGCCTCGAGCGGCACGGAGTTGATGATCTTGAGGCGGTTCTTGGCGATGGAGAAAACCAGGTCCCCGGTATAGCGGCGGCGCGGCAGGCCGGGCCCCGAAAGCCACAGGCCGCCATGGGAGTAAATTTTAAGCGTTTTGGCCGGGCCGGCCTTGAGCGCCCCGTCCAGGAACAGGCTGGCCCCTTTGGCGGTTATCCTGGCGTGCCCCTTCAGCAGGCGGTCGCCGCAGAAGACCCCGCCGTTGTCAGCTTCCAGGTTGACCGAGGAGATCCTGTGCAGCGAGAAGAGGCGGATGTCGACCGGCCTGTCCCTGGCGCCGGCCGGCGCGGCGGCCAGCAACAGTAGGAGGGCGAAAAATTTCAACAAGTCTTTTCCTTGGGCGCCGGGGGGGCGTAAAGTTCCAGCAGCTTGTGCCTGGCGGCGTTCAGGGAAATGCGGACGAATCCGGCGGGGGAAAGGTCCAGCGGGCCGGAACCGAGATAGAAGCCGGCCGCCGCGCCCAGCAGCGGCTGGTGGCCGACCAGCAGTACCGAACGGCCCGCGGCCGACTCCGCCAGGTCGAGGACGGCCTGGAGGGGGCCTTCGCACAGAGCGGCGCTCGCCTGTATGCGGGCCGCGGGAAAGACGGCGGCGGCTATGCGGGCCGTGCGGTCCGCGCGCAGGAAAGGGCTGTGAATTATCAGGTCTGGGGCGAAGCCGCCGGCCAGCAGGCGCTCGGCGGCCTGGCGGACCTCGGCTTCCCCGAGCGGGGAGAGGGGGCGTTCCGCGTCGTGGGCGACGCCGGCTTCGCGGGCGGAAAGGGAATGGCCGTGGCGCAGGAATACAAGTTCAGGCATGGTTATATTTTACAATTTTGCGGGGGAGAATGCTCCACCGGCCGCGGCGCGCGGGGCGGCGTATTAATTCTTCTAATCCCGCCGTGACCGGAGCGGCGCCGGCCGGGCGGCGGCCTTTATAGGGAGGACGCGCGCGGCGGGCGGGCGCGGGTATTAGATAGTCTAATAGCCGGCCGCGGCCCGGACCCGGGAGCGGCGGGACAAGGGCAAAGTGAAGGTAGGTAAATTAAATATAATATACAGGCAGCACGCGTTAACGAAAAAACGGAGGTCACCAGGGTGAATTACCACATACTAAAAAAAACTGAACTGGACGGGTTCGTAAAAAAGCTCGCCAAGACCATGAAAGTTTGCGCCCCAGTAGCGAAAGGGCACAATAACTTCGCTTTCGAAGAAGTTACTTCCGCCGGCGAAATAGCCCTGAGCTATATCCCGACGATACTCCCGCCCAAGAAATACTTCATGCCTCCCCGCGAGAAAATGCTGGATTTCGACATTTCCGAGGGCAAACCGAAGGACACCGCCAGCTTTGACTCCGAAAAAATAGCCCTTTTCGGCGTGCATACCTGCGACCTGGCCGGCATCCAGTGCCTGAACATGGTGTTCTCCGAAAAGCCGCGCGATTATAACTATATCCTGCGCAAAGAGAACGTCTTCATCATAGGCCTGGAGTGCAACGGCTATTGCGACACCCACGCCAGCTGCGCGCTGGTGGGCAATCATTACCCGAACGGCGGCTATGACCTGTTCTTCACCGACCTGGGCGAGAAGTTCATCATCCACGTCGGCACCCAGAAGGGCGAGGAGCTGGTGGAGGGCATGGGGCTGGAGAAGGCCTCTCCCGCCGACCTCTCCGCGCTGGACAAGGTGCGCGAGGGCAAGAAGAAGACTTTCCAGAACGAGATAGGCGTGGACCCGAAGAGCCTGCCGGCGATCTTCGCCAAGGGCGTAGACAGCAAGGTGTGGACCGACCTGGGCGCCAAGTGCGTCAGCTGCGGCAACTGCACCAACGTCTGCCCCACCTGCTACTGCTTCGACATGGCCGATACCATCAACCTGGACCTGAAGACCGGGTCGCGCAACCGCACCTGGGATTCCTGCCAGTTCGAGACTTTCGCCACGGTGGCCGGCGGGGAGAACTTCCGCGAGGAGCGCGGCGCGCGCCAGCGCCACCGCTTCTACCGCAAGTTCAAGTACCCGCTGGACAAGTTCTACCGCGCTTTCTGCACCGGCTGCGGCCGCTGCACCCGCACCTGCATGGCCAAGATAAACCTGAAGGACACCCTGAGGGCCCTGGCCGCCGAGAGCAAATAAGGGAGATTTATGACCGAGGAAATAAAGAATTCCAACTGGAAACTCCGCAAAGGACAGATCATCGCCGCCAAGCAGATGACGGCCACCGAAAAGTGGTTCGACATCAAGCTCGAGGACGGCGATCTCGACCACGAGCCCGGGCAGTTCGTGCAGGTGGAGCTGTACGGCATAGGCGAGGCGCCTATCTCCGTCTGCTCCAGCCCGACGAAGCGCGGCTCTTTCGAACTGACCGTGCGCGCCGCCGGCCGCCTGACCAAGCACATGCACTCCATGGGCGTGGGCGACTGGCTGGGCATCCGCGGGCCGTTCGGCAAGCCGTTCCCCGTGAAGCTGATGACCGGCAACGACCTGCTGTTCGTGGCGGGCGGGCTGGGCATAGCGCCGCTGCGCTCGCTGATAAATTACGTGATAGACAACCGCCGCGAGTTCGGCAAAGTGGATATCCTGCTGGGCTGCAAAACGCCCACGGACATGCTGTTCGGCGACGAGATCAAGACCTGGGAAAAGCGCCTGGACGTCAACTTCTCCTGCACGGTGGACCGCACGGCCCCCGACTGGAAAGGCAACGTCGGCCTGATCACCAGCCTGATCCCCGGCGTGACCATCAACCCGGAGAAGACCTTCGGCGTGGTGGTGGGGCCCCCGATCATGTACAAGTTCGTCATAGCCGAACTCCTTAAGAAGAACCTGCCGGAGCGCCAGATCATCCTGTCGCTGGAGCGGCACATGAAATGCGGCATGGGGAAATGCGGCCACTGCCAGATCGACCACCCCAAGAATTACTATTGCTGCAAAGACGGCCCCACCTTCACCTACGAAGAGGTGAAGGAATCGAAGAAACTTTAATACGGAGAAACAACGATGAAAACAGAGAAACAACCCGTAAAGACCGCCGCGAAGCCCAAGGTGGCTTTCTTTGACTTCGCGTGCTGCGAAGGCTGCCAGCTGCAGATCACCAACTTCGGCGAGCTGCTGCTCGACGTGCTGGGCGCCGTGGACGTGGTGGAGTTCCGCGAGGCCATCAGCGAGAAATGGGACGGAGACTACGACGTGGTCTTCATAGAGGGCTCCATAGGCGATCACCACGCCGAGGAACGCCTCAAGAAGATCCGCGCCCGCGCCAAGGTGCTCATCGCCTACGGTTCCTGCGCCACCACCGGCGGCGTGAACGGCATGAAGAACTCCTTCGAGCTCGACGAGATCCGCCAGAGCGTGTACGGCAAGGACTATAAGCTGTTCGACAGCACGCCCACCAAGCGCGTGGACCAGGTGGTCAAGGTGGACTACTACATCAACGGCTGCCCGATCTATATCCCCGAACTGGTGGAGGTGCTCAAGTGCGCGCTGCGCGGCCTGCCCTACAGCGTGCCGGACAACCCGGTGTGCGCCGAGTGCAAGCTCAACGAGAACGTCTGCATGTACGAGCGGGGACTCGCCTGCCTGGGCCCCTGGACCAAGGCCGGCTGCAATTCCTGGTGCGTCAACAACGGCAACATCTGCTACGGCTGCCGCGGCGAGGTGACGAACCCCGCCAAGAACGCCAACGACGTGATCGGCAAATATAACCTCAAGCCCGAGCTTATCAAAGCTAAGTTCGACATGTACAACAAGTGCAAGGAAGGTGTGAAATAATGGCTACCGCTAACAAAGATCTCGATATTAAAGTCGAATACGTCACCCGCGTGGAAGGCCACGGCAACATCGTGGTCAACGTGAAGAACGGCAAGATAGAGAAGTGCGAGTTCCACGTGGTGGAGACGCCCCGCCTGTTCGAGGGTATGCTGCGCGGCCGCAGCATCTTCGAGGCGCAGCACATCACCAGCCGCATCTGCGGCATCTGCTCCTGCGGCCACTCGCTGGCGTCCGTGAAGGCCGCCGAGGACGCCCTCGGCGTGGTGCCGACCGAGCAGACCGTGAAGCTGCGCAAGCTCCTGCTCGATTACGAGTTCCTCGACAGCCACATCCTGCACGTGTACCTGCTGGCCGCCCCCGACGTGCTGGGCGTGCCCTCCTTCATCCCGCTCATCGCCTCGCACAACGCTACCGTGCGCCAGGTGCTGCGCCTGAAGAAGGCCGTCAACGACTGCTGCGACATCCTGGTCGGCCGCCACATCCACCCGATCACCATGATAGCCGGCGGCTGGACCAAGCTGCCCTCGAAGAAGGAGATCGACACGCAGATAAAGCTGCTCGAGGGCATGGCCGCCGACCTGGGCGAGGTGCTCAAGCTCGCCGCGACTTTGAAGTTCCCGGACTTCCACCGCAAGACCGAGTACGTGGCCCTGGTCTCCGACGACGGCGAATACCCGCTGCTCAACGGCGACATCGGCTCCACCGAAGGCAAGCGCGTGAGCTACAAGGACTACAAGAAGTCCACCAACGAGTATATCGACCCGCGCTCGTCCGCTAAATGGACCAAGTGGAGCGGCGAGAGCGTCTTCGTGGGCGCGCTGGCCCGCTTCAACCTGAACGCCGATAAACTGCACCCCGAGGCCAAGGCGCTCGCCAAGGCGCTGAACTTCAAACCGGTCTGCGACAACCCGTTCATGAACACCGTGGCGCAGGTGGTGGAGATAGTGCACTGCTACCACCACGCCCTCGACATCCTCAAGGACCTTAAGAAGAACGGCCTGGACTACAGCCAGCAGCTTACCGTGGGCGTCAACGAGAAGGGCGCCGTGCCGGTGCGCGCCGGAGACGGCGTGGGCTCGGTGGAGGTGCCGCGCGGCATCCTGCACCATAACTACGTGACGGACAACGCCGGCATGATCAAGCAGGCCAACTGCATCATCCCGACCAACCAGAACGTCAGCAATATAGAGTACGACTTCGCGAAGCTGCTGCCCGAGATCCTCACCGAGTCCAAGGACAGCATCCGCCTGAAACTCGAGATGCTCGTGCGGGCTTACGACCCGTGCATCTCCTGCTCCGCGCATTACCTCGATGTCACCTTCGTGGAATAAAGAAGTCCTCGCCGCGCTGGCCCCCAGGGGCCGGACGCTGGTGATAACGCTGGGCAGTACGTTAAGGGCCGACGATGGCGTCGGCCCTTACGTTTGCGCCCATGTGAAGTTCACGCGCCCGGACCTGCGGCTGATAGACGCCGGCACCACCCCGGAGAATATAGCGCAGACCGCCATCGACTGGAAGCCCGACAAGGTCATCCTCATCGACGCGGCCCACTTCCAGGGCGCGGCGGGGGAGCTGCGCGTGATCCCGCTGGAGGCTATCAACCAGCATACCGTGCTCTCCACGCACAGTTTCCCGCTGTCCGTGACGTTCTCCATCGTCAAGGAAGACACCGGCGCCGAGCTGGTGGTGGTGGGCGTGCAGGTGAAATCCCTGGAGCACCAGGAAGGCCTTTCACCCGAAGCGCAGGAAAGCGCTTCAAAACTGGCCGAGTATTTTAATAATATAGATAAAGCCGCTTAAGACGAGAGCTTCAGAGGAAAACCAATGTCGATCTTCCAGGTTAAATCCGTTGACGAGATAATGGCCGAGTCGCACGAGCGCGGCCACAAGCTCCCCAGGGTCCTGGGCTCATTCGACGTGACCATGATAGGCATCGGGGCCATCATCGGCGCCGGCATCTTCGCCATGCTGGGCGAGGCCGCGGTCAAAGGCGGGGCCGGCCCTTCCCTTATAATCTCGATAGTGCTTACGGCCATAGCCTGCGGTTTCGCCGCGCTGTGCTACGCCGAGCTGGCCGCCATGGTGCCCATCTCGGGCAGCGCCTATACCTACGCCTACGCCACCATGGGCGAACTGGTGGCCTGGATAATAGGCTGGGACCTGATCCTCGAGTACGCCATCGGCAACGTGGCCGTGGCCATCAGCTGGTCGGGCTATTTCAACGATTTTCTGAAGAGCGTCTTCGGTTTCAGCGTGCCGCTGTGGCTGAGAATGGATTACCACACTTTCCTCAAGTCGGGCGCCGATATCGCCTCGGTGCCGCATGTTTTAGGCGTTCCCGTCGTCTGCAACCTGCTGGCGGTTTCGGTGGTGGCGCTGCTGACCTGGGTACTGGTGCTGGGGATCAAGGAAAGCACCCGGTTCAATTCCGTGATGGTAGGGGTAAAGCTGCTGGTGCTCGCTATCTTTATCGGCGTGGGGATATATTATTTCGATCCCAAAAACTGGACCCCGTTCGCTCCCGGCGGCTGGAAGGGCATACAGGTGGGCGCGGCGTATATCTTTTTCGCCTATATAGGCTTCGACGCGGTCTCCACCGTGGCCGAGGAGACCCGCGACCCGCAGAAGAACATGCCTATCGGCATCATCGGCTCGCTGATCATCTGCACCATTATCTACGTGCTGGTGACCGTGGCGCTGACGGGCATGATGCCTTTTACGGAAATGAAGGACAAGATCGCCGAGCCGCTGGTGGCCGGGCTGCAGTATAACCACGCGGCCCAGTGGCTGGTGGGCCTGGTCTCGCTGGGCGCCGTGGTGGCCACTACGGCCGTGCTGCTGGTCTTCCAGATGGGGCAGCCGAGGATCTTCTTCTCCATGAGCCGCGACGGGCTGCTGCCGGCTTATTTCGCCAGGGTGCACCCGAAATATAACACCCCGCACGTTACGACGATCTGGACCGGTATTTTTGTGGCCGCTTTCGCGTCTTTCTTCAGCCTGGATACCATGGCGGAGCTGTGCAATATCGGCACGCTGTTCGCCTTTGTGGTCGTGTGCGCCGGGGTGATAATCCTGCGCGTGAAAGACCCGCTCCGCCCCAGGCCCTTTAAAGCACCCGGCGGCTACGCTACGCCCGTGCTGGGCATCCTCTTCTGCCTGTTTTTGATGCTGGGGCTGGGTTTTATGACCTGGGTGAGGTTCTTCGGCTGGCTGGCCGTGGGCCTGGTGATCTATTTCTTCTACGGCTATAAGAATTCGCGCCTGCGCACCGGAGACCTGGTGCTTAAGGCGGACGGGACGGCGCGGAAAAAGTAGAACTTCAGCTTTGGCCTATATTAAGGAGACAATATGCTCGATAAAATGAAGCAGCTTTGGGAAATGAAGCGCAAGATGGACGAGATAAAGAAGGAACTGGACGGCCTGGTGCTGGAGAGCGAGGACAACCTGGTGAAGGTCGCCATCACCGGCTCGCAGGAAGTAAAGGCCGTCACCATAAAGATAGACCTGGCCGGCGCCGATAAGGCCAAGCTGGAGGCCTCCCTGACGGAGACCGTTAACCGCGCCGTGCGCGAGAGCCAGAAGTCCGCGGCCCAGAAGATGAGCGCGCTGGGCGGCATTCCCGGCCTGGGGATGTAAGCCATAAGAAACAAAAGAGCGGAGCAAATAAAAAACCCGGACAGCCGTCCGGGTTTTTTATTGGGGCGCCGGGGCCGCGGTTCAGTTCATGCCGGAATACTTGAGCTGGTAAGAGGTGAGCCTTATGGCTTCCTGGCGGTCCTCGGAAATTATCTGTTCGTAGACCAGGCCTACGCCGGGGGCGTAATAGCGCTCGGCCGCGCCGGAGTCGCCGCCGCCCAGCTTGGTGGTGATCTTCAGGCAGCCGTCGAAGGTGCCCGCGGGCACCGCGGCTTTGGCGTTAAGGGCGGCCACCCTGTTGCGGTCGGACCCTTCGTTCCAGACCTGGTTGTAGGCGAGGGGGAAGGGGATCTCGAGGCGGGGGCCCGAGAGGGGGGAATCGGAGGAGCGGATGCCGGCGGGGCCCGCGGTCACGACGAAGTTGGAGACCCGGGGTTTGGACCTGGCGGCGAAGATGATCATGTTGACCTTGACGCTGCGCTCGGCCTGGGAGTATTCCAGGTATTCCACGCGGACGGTCTTTACGCCGGTGAACTCGCTGGAGGTATATTCGTACTCGTACACGGCGCGCTGGTTGAGGGGCAGGTAGTCGGCGGCGGGGGTGTCGGAGGCCCTGTTGTCGCCCGAGATGCTGACGGGGGGCGGGACGGTGAAGGGGGGCATGGTCTGCGAGGCCTTGAGGAAGGCTTCGGCCAGGGCGCTGTCGGTGCGGGCGAGGACGTTCTCAAGGGGGCCGGTCTGGGCGGCGGCGCACAGGGGGGCGAGGGTAAGGGATAGAAATAAGACCGAGTTTGCGAACTTTTTCATAGCAACAAGCCTCCGAAATATAATTTTCTGTTATATTTCCGATACTTTGTGCTAAGTTCCAATTTGGAGGGGGAAACTTAACGCGCTCGCCTGTTTTGGAGAGACATCACCGCTCGGGTAGTCTTTGGGCTTTTGGGATACCGTCGCGGCTTGTAGTACGGAACTGTCGGAACTGCTTCTCCCGACCTACAAATACAATAGCAAATATCCGCAGCCCTTGTCAACGTTATTCTGACGTTTAAGACTTTTGGGGTTTATAGCTTTGGGTTAAGAGCCGCAAGATGTGAAGTCGGGGTGGGCAGGGGGACCGGAACGCAAAACGCGTTCGGCCACACCGTGGCCTCACTCGGTATTCGCCTGCCGGGCTATGCAACCGGCAGGCAAGAAAGTGGAGCTACGCTCCACGCAACACGGTTTTGCTAACCCGGTCCCCCTGCCCACCCCTCCGTAGTAGTGGACGCTGGAACAGTTTCCTATGCTTTATGATTATGGCTTCGTGCTTGCGATAAACCGGAGGGGTGGCGTCAAATAGCAGGAGGGGTGACGCGCGGACCGGCTTTCCGGGCCAGCCGCGTAAGGTGAACGGCAGGTTTACATCTCGCCAGCCTAGCAGGGGATGGGTGGAGCGGCTGGACCGGGAAGGCGGTTCGCACGGCAGGACCCCGAACTTGCAACGGCGCCACCCGACTGGACGTTTTGCGTTCCGGTCCCCCTGGCCGCCCTCGACTTCACATCCTTGCGGCACGATACTCAAAGGTGATTTTGTATAATTGACTTATGCATGAATGGGCTTTGGCGGAATCTGTTATTAAATCGGCGGTGGAACACGCGGGGACCGAGAAGCTGAAGAAGCTTAAGGAGACCGGCGTGGTTTTCGGCGAGCTGCAGGCGATAGACAAGGAGATCTTCGTCTTCGCGCTGGAGGAGCTGCGCCGGCAGTTCCCGGCCGCGGCGGCCTGCAAGTTCAAGATCATCCTGGAACCCGCGACTTTCCGCTGCAAGGCCTGTACGCATGAATTCCCGCTCAAAGGCCTGCGCAAGACCAAGGACGAGGCCGAGTTCATCCACTTCGTGCCGGAGATGGCGCACACTTTCCTGAAATGCCCCAAATGCAAAAGCCCCGACTTCGAAATAGCCAAGGGGCGCGGCGTGCATATCAGCTATATCAAGGGCGACCGATGACCAATATCGACCCCCGGCCTTGCGTAATAGAGGAAAGACTTAAGAACATTAAGAGGGTAATAGCCGTGACCGGCTGGAAGGGCGGCATCGGCAAGAGCGTCACCGCCTGCACGCTGGCGCTGCTGCTGGCCAGAAAGGGCTACAAGACCGGCCTGTTCGACCTGGATTTCGCGGGAGCTTCCGATCACCTGATCCTGGGCGCCAATGGCCTTTTCCCGAAAGAGGAGAAGGGGCTGGAGCCGCCGGTGCACGAGGGCGTGAAGTTCATGTCCGTGGTGTTTTTTTCCGAGAACAAGGCCGTGCCGCTGCGCGGGGCCAACGTTTCCGACGCCATCATAGAGCTGCTGGCCATCACGCAGTGGGGGGAACTGGATTTCCTGGTGCTGGACATGCCGCCGGGCATCAACGACGCCGCGCTGGACGTGATGCGCTTCGCCCGCAAGGCCGAGGTGCTGGCCGTGACCACGCCGTCGGTGCTGGCGCACGACGTGCTGGCCCGGTCGCTGGACCTTTATAAAAAGCTGAAAGTGCCGGTGCTGGGCGTGATAGAGAATATGTCAGCGGGCGGCAGAAAGCCCAAAGGCGCCTTGGCCGTGATAAGGACGGACCGCGGGCTTGAGAAAGCCCTTGGCCGCCCGGTCTCGCTGTTGAAGACCCGTTTTGCGGCCGACCTGGGCCGCGCCGTATCCGGATTGTTCTGACAACATGCACAACAGCAACGCCGCCGCCGGGGGCTTCGCCGAATCTTGATCCGTAAAATTAAGCAGGGGGGTAAACAATGCGGCTAATGATGATAGTTCCAAATTACCATTGTGGGGGCATGGAAGCGGTGCAGGGGCCCTTGATGAATATCGGTCCGCTATTCGCCGCCTCCGCGGCGCTGAAGGCGGGCCACCAGGTGACCTTCCTGGATTGCACTGCGGAAGACCTCTCGATCGAGGACTGTCTGGACCGCATCGGCCGCGAGAGCCCGGACGTCATCGGGGTCGCCGCGCGCACCCACCTGGTGAACGAGGCGCTGCGGATAGTGCGCCACGCCCGTAGCCGTTTCCCCAAAGTCCGCACCCTTCTGGGGGGTATCCACGCCACATTCATGTTCCGGGAAATGCTGGGGGAATGCCCTGAAGCTGACTTTGTGATAACGGGCGAAGCGGAGGTGGCGACCGGGCAATTGCTGGACGCCTTAACGAAAGGGGCCCCTCTTAACGGCGTACCGGGGCTGATCTGGCGCGATGGCGCCGAACTTCGGGTAAATCCTCCGGGCGGCCCGCTGAAGGACCTGGACCAGCACCGCCCCGCGTACGAACTAATCCCGAATTGGGACCTCTACCGCAACCATATAAACGGCGAGCGTTCCGCCGTCGTGCAATTTTCGCGCGGCTGTGTGCAGAAATGCCGCTATTGTTCCCAATGGAAGTTCTGGGATACCTGGCGTGCCTGCTCCCCGGAAGTGTTCGCTGACGAGATTGCGCTGCTGTACCATGAGCACGGTGTCCGCTACTTCCTTATGGCCGACGAATCTCCCCAGGCGGAAGCGGAGGTATGGAGCCGGCTGCTGGACGCTTTGATCTCCAAGGGGCTAAAGGACGCCGTGTTCGGGACCTGTGCGCGCGCGAAAGATATCCTGCGCGACCGCGAACTGCTGGCGCGCTACGCGCAGGCGGGCTTCAGGCTTATGCTGCTGGGGGCTGAGTTTACGGCCAATAAAACGCTGAAGACAGTCAATAAGGAGCAGCGGCTGGAGGACACCGCGCTGGCGGTGAAGCTGATACAGGACGCGGGGATGATAGCGATGGTGGACATCATGCTGGGCTGGAACAATCGCGAGGACGAGGTGGTTCAAACGCTGGAGAACCTGGGCGGGCTGTCAGCCGACTACGTCTGTTTCTTTTGGACCACGCCTTACCCGTGGACCGATTCCTATAAGGAACTGATGGCGGAGTTCGGCACGGCGCCGGCCTACGACAACTGGAACTTCATGACCTTCTTCGGTAAGGGCGTCGACCAGAAGAGGGCCGAAAGGGAACTGGTTAAATTCTATGTCCGTTACCATTTCTCGCCTTCCAGGTTCTTTAAGGGCTGGTTCTCCGGCCCTCTCCCGCGCCGGAAACTCTACCGCCAGATGTTCTGGCTTGGGGTGCGCAGATCACTGGTGCAACTCTATCCGTGGCTGTCGGCGCTCCTCGCCCCGAAGAACAGCCGAGTGAAAGCGATGCACTACTGCGATCCGCGCCACCGCTGGCTGGCCGGCTCAAATATGGCCGGGGAGAGCTGAGCCGTGCCTGACGCGGTAAAAAAGCCGGATCCCCCGGCTTTTTTGCCGGCGGCCTTCCGCCACTAATCTTCCCTGTTTTTTAAAAACTTGCTATTATCTGTCCTTGGGGAGCTAAAGTCAACATGCCGGTCTACCTGATAACCTACTCCATACTCTTCTGGGTTCCCGCCCTTCTTTTCGTCCTTTTCCTGCTTAAGACTTTCGACGTCAGCCTGCGCCGGTCCTTCTGGGCGACCTCCGGAGCGATGGCCGTGGTGCTCGTGGGGATGGAGTACCTGTTCCTTAAGTTCGACGTGTGGTTCTTTTCGGAGAAGATAGACCCCCTGGTGGGCCTTTGGATCGGGAGCGCGCCGGTGGAGGAATTCGTTTTCTGGTTCGGGGCCACACCGTTCTGTCTGGCCGTTTACCTGGGTTACTGCAAGCTATTGAAAAAAAATGCCTAACATCGACGAACTGCTGACCGAAGAGGACAGGAAGAAGAAGAACGCGACAGCCCAAAGAAGATGGCCGGCCACCGTCATTCTTGCTGTACCGTTCATACTGCTGCTGGTTCCCCTTTATAAAGCCGCCAAAGAGCGGGTGAACTGGAAAGCCGCCCTCTCGATGATAGCCACCTTCGAGGTAGTGATGTTCTGCGCCGAATTCTTCTCCGTTTCCCGCGGTCACTGGGTCTGGAACCCTAACCGTACGCTTGGTGTCGCCATATTCGGCATCCCCATAGAAGAGCCTCTCCTGTATTATTGGTTCCCTCCGCTTTTCGTCGTGATCCTGATGCACGCCATAGAGGGGTTCCTCGAACGGCGCAAGGCGGGAACGAGCAAATGAAAATGATCCTGCTGGAGATAGTTCTTTTCGCGCAGATACCGCTCATTTGGTATCTTTTCAAGCGGTTAGCCAAAAGGAACGTGCTGGGGGAAATGATAGCCGGGGCCATGATAGGCGCCTTCAACGAATTCGCCACGGCGCCGCTCTGGGACTACCACCTCTGCATTAATATTTATAAGGACACCCCCCTGGCCGTGGTGCTCGGCTGGGGCGTGATGTTCACTCTGGTAACGTTCATCTCCGAGAAGCTGTACTGCGCTTTTCTTAAACTGCCCCGGATAACCCCGAAAGACAAACGGATCTTCGTCTTCGACGTTGCCTCTGCGGCCTTGGTGGCTTTCCCGTTGGAGACCCTGGGGCTGAAAGCCGGCATCTGGACTTACCGTTACGACCGGTTGGGCTGGGACTGGGGCAATGTCCCCTTTTTTAATATGCCTTACGAGGCGCTGGCCGGCTATATACTTTTTATGCTGGTGACGCCCACGTTCGTGCGCTATTGGGAAAGACCGTTCGAGGGGGGGGAATGAGCGTGTTAGCGGATAAAGTGCTGATAACCGTGGACCCGCAGCTTTTCCGCAAGCAGGCCCTGCTTTCTTCCGGGGCGTGTTTCCTGGTTTCCCTGCTATATTTCGCCACAGATTTCCCCCGCGGTTGCGAGATCGGGGCAATGTCATTGGTCGCTTCCGTGCTTTATCTGCTGTTCTTCATTTTTTTTCGCCCGCTGTACAAAAGGGGACATACCCGCGTTGGAATGTTATTGAGCGGTGTGGCCATACTGACGCTGGCTTTCGTGGTCCACTTCAGCGGCGGGGTGACCTCGCCGTTCGTGTTCCTGTACTTCATCCTGCTCATCTCGGAAGCCGTGTACGGGCTTCAAAACCCGGTATCACTGCCGCTGGCCGTCCTTACCTATGGCTTTGTCTGCGCGGGGGAGGCCTTCAACTGGCTCACTCCCGCCAACTCCTGGGCCGTCGCCATTTACAGCAATAAAATAGTCACAGTTATACTGGGGACGATGACCGTAATTTTTATGTGGATCACCCGCTATATAACCGGGCTGATAGTATTGAACCTGCGCGTAAGCCTTGATACGGAAAACGCGGAAAAACAAAGCCTGCTGGCTAAATTCACCGAGCTGAATTCCAGCGCCCAGATAGGTGTGCTCTCGCACAGGATCGTGCATGACCTGCGCGGCCCGATATCTTCCATTTCCGGGTATATCCAGTTAGAGATGCTGAAATCTAAAACCCCCGAAGACCAAGGGATGCTTAAGGACCTTAATGATATCGTCACGGGCATGTCCGAATCCCTGAAAGGCATTACCCAGTTTGGCAGGGCCGCCTACGGACCGCCCGAGAAAATAGTCCTTTCCGACCTGATGCGTATGATCATCGCCATCGTGTCTTTCTCGCCCCAGGCCCGCGGCGTGAAATTTATAAAACTATATGAAGAGAACTTTCCGGCAGCCGTGTACGCTTCCAGGGCGGACCTGCAGCAGGTCTATTTCAATATCATCAAGAACGCGGTAGAGGCCGTCAAAGACAACGCGGGCGACCGGCGGATAGAGTTCTCTGTAAAGGTCCTGGATAAAGAAGCAGAGATTTCCATCACGGATAACGGCCCTGGCATGGCGGCGGAAGTTCTGAAGGGCCTTTTCCGCAGGGCCATGACCACCAAGAAGGACGGGACGGGGGTAGGGCTGCTGATCACACGTGACCTGTTGTTCCGCAACGACGGAGCCATAGAATTCCACAATCTCCCGGCCGGGGGGCTTTGGGTGGTGACCAGGTTCCCGCTGGTGCGGTCTTAGCGCCTGGGGCCGGGCGTATATAAAGTATAATCCTGTTAAGTCGTAAAATCCGGGGGTAGGATACCGGACATCCTGTCAGGCTTGTGAGGCACCCAATGCGTAACACATCATTAGGGAACATGCGGTTGTCTTCTATTCCCGGAATTCTCTTTTCCGGGTTCTTTATTGTCGGGGCCATGGCGACAGGGGCCGCTGCCTCGGGTTATGAGTTCGACGGGGTGGGGGCGCGCTCGGTGGCGCGCGGCGGGGCAGTGATAGCGGACTCGCCCGACTGGACGGCCATCTACTGGAACCCCGCGAACCTGGCCGGGGCGCCCAGGCAGGCCAGCCTGGAGTTGCGCGGCGGCGGGATGACCAGCAAGGATGGGAACTCTTTCAATATCCCCGGAGTCGGAAATCCCTTCTCCAAGAAGACCAACAGTACCAATTTCATCTTCGGCGCCGCGGGAGCCGTGGTTCCGCTTAAGGACGGCTCCGCCCTGGGGTTCGGAATGTATACTCCCATAATGCAGGGTGCCCGCTTCAAGAATAACGCCGTGCCTCCCGTGGCTTTATTCAACAGCCTGGATTACAGGTCCCAGGTGGTGCTTGCTGTGGGCAATGTCTCATATTCCCGCAAGCTTTCCGATTCGCTCTCCGCTGGTGCGGGAGCGGACGTGTTGTACGTTGACCTTAATACCGAGGCTGTCAGCGATTTCGCCGTGAACCCCGTCAATTTCGCAGCTCCCGACGTGCAGACGGTCAAGCTTAAGGGCTCGGGTTCCGGGCTTGAGGGGGTGGCCGGCCTGAAGTACGACTACTCTGAGACGCTCTCTTTCGGCGCCGTTTTCCGCACCGGCAGCGGCTTCCGCATCAATGGGGACGCCACCGGCCGTTCGCAGCTATTTCCCGACGAGAATACAAAGTTCCATACGCTCCTGAAGCATCCGCCCACCTCCGGGATAGGCGCCGCATGGCAGGCTAAGCGGAACCTCAAACTTACCTGCGATTTCGCCCAGGCCTGGTGGAAAGGTTTCAATAACGGGACCACCTACGATACGCCCGGCAATATGCTGGTTAATTCCGGTAACACCCTGGACTGGAAGAATTCATACAAGTTCCGGGCCGGGGCGCTGTGGGCCTATAATGGCAATACCGACCTGATGCTCGGCTACGCTTTTGACACGCCGGCTATAGACAAGGACAGCGTGGATTTTTCCACGGCCATAGACGTCCCCATGCACCGGTTCTCCACCGCGGTTACCAAAAAATGGAGCGCGGTGGAAGCCACGCTGGGCGCCCTGTACGGCGGCGGTAAAAGAAAAGCCGGTGGAGTGGACTACTCCCTTTCCGGCTGGTACCTGATGAGCGAGCTTGGTTATAGGTTCTAGGGAGCGAGGCGAATGGTCACGGATATTACAACGGAAGAAAAACGCGTGGTGTGGATCATCGCCGCCGTCCTGGCGGGGGTAGTTCTGTTCTCCACCATGCTCCATCACCTGTTTCCCCGGGTCCTGGACGTGCCTTCCAATGCCGGCCTGAATTTCAGCGGCTACCGCGAGATGTTCCTCCTGGACCTTATCCCCATAGCCATGGGGGGGCTCTGTTTTTATCACGCCTACCGGACCACCGGCCTTTTTAAGGCCATAATGTTCCTCGGTGGGTCGTTCTTCTTTACGGGCCTGGCGGAGAACGTCTGGGTGCTGATGGGCAGGTACCACGCGTTCTCGTGGTTCTCCCACAACCTGGACGGCGTTACCGGGACCTATTATTTTACCCGCGGTTTCTTTTGGTGGGGGGAAATGCCGATGGTGATCTGCCTCGGCTGGTTCTTCATAGCCTATTCCGTAGTGCATATAGTCGGCGTGCTCCTCCCGGGGCGTTCCCCGCTCCTTAAGGCGGCGCTGGGCGGCGCCCTGGCCATGAGCTTCGACCTCTGGTTCGACCCAGTGCAGGTCAGTCCCGTATGGCGGTCCTGGGTATGGGTCTCCAACGAGACGCTGAAAGTTTTCTCGATCCCGCTTTCCAATTTCGCGGGCTGGTTCCTGTTCATCTTTATTTTCGCCATCGCGTACGGCAGACTGCCGTGTCTGCTGGAAAAATGGGGCACCGGGAAGGGGACCCTGGTATTCTTTCTGACCCTTTTGCTGTATAAAGCGGCCATGCTCCTGCTGCTTATGACTTACGGGGCGGTGGCGATGAAGTACGTTTCCCCGCCGATAAATCTTACTCTCTGGGGGATATAGACATGCCTAAAATGAGCGGCAAACTTCTAGAGAGCCTCCCCATCCTGGCGTTTCTCGGCTATGGGCTATTTTTCTGCCTTATCTGCGCTGTAATATCCGGGGACGCGCGCCTTTTAAGGATCTGGTTCGTCTCCAGTCCCGTTCTTGTGGCGGCGCTGCTCAGCCTGATAAAGATATACAGGCGCCCGGGTACCGGCGCCTGAACGGTGACATCGGATTATTTACTTAGCCTGCCTGTTATTGCATAATATAACTGTAGCCGCAGAAGGAACGGGGTGCAAATCCCCGGCTGCCCCGCAACGGTGATGCCGCAAGGCTAAGCCCGGTCTACTGCGAACCCCCTGCCCGTATGAGGGGGAGTCCGAGGGGAAATCCAAGCCCTTTCTCCCGGAAAGGGCTTTTTTATTATGAATAAATATTCAGCCGCGCTTCCTCTCTGCCTCTGCCTGCTGGCCGCGCCCGTACAGGCCAAGCGCGCGGTGTCGCTTATGCCTTCCTATACCGAGATAATCTTCGAACTGGGCGCCGGCAAAGAGCTGGTGGGAATTTCAAATTTCTGCAACTGGCCGCCGGAGACGGCCGGGATAGAGAAGACCGGCGATTACCTGCGCCCTAATATCGAAAAGGTTTACTCCCTGAAGCCGGACGTGGTGTTCTCGGGGGCCTGGGCCTCCGCCTCTTCGGCGAAGCAGCTTTCCGGCATGGGCATAAAGGTGGTGCAGCTGCAGGAGGAGAAGAGCGCGGCGGATATTTTCTCCACCATACGGCTGATCGCGGCGGAACTGGGGCGCAAGGCGCGGGGAGCCGCCCTGGAGCGCGCCTTGAAAGCCATGCTGCCGGCCGTTCTGCCAAAGAGCCCGCTGAGGGTATACGTAGAGGCGGATACCGGCGGCTGGACCCCGGGGGGGAATTCCTTTCTTTCGGACGCCGTCAAGCTGGCCGGCGGTAAAAATATTTTCGCGGGCGAGAAACGGGGCTATTTCCAGGCCTCCTGGGAAGAAGTGCTGCTGCTGGACCCCGAAGCGGTGGTGCTGCTTTCCTGCACGGAGGAAGAGTTCCTCGCCCGGCCCATGGCTAAAACCCTTTCGGCCGTCAAGGCGGGCCGCGTGATCACCGGACTGGACCGCGACGCTTTTTCCCGCCCCGGGCCGCGGCTTTTCGGCGAGATAAAGAAACTGGGCGTCCTGCTGTATGGGAAAAAATAAATTCCTCCCGCTTTTCGCCGCGCTGGCCGCCGCCTGCCTGTTCTCCATGGCGGCCGGCCCCGCCGGACTGTCGCCCGAGGTGATGCTCAACCTGCGCCTGCCGCGCACGCTGGCGGCCCTGGCCGTGGGCGCGGCCCTGGGCCTGGCCGGGGCGCTGTTCCAGGGCGTGCTGAAGAACCCGCTCTCCGACCCGTATATCCTGGGCACTTCCTCCGGGGCCACCGTGGCCGCCGTTTTCTGTTTCCTGGCCGGCATAGAGCGCACCTCGCCGCTGTTCTTCCTGGCGGTTTTCGCGGGGGCCTTCGGGGCCACTTTCCTTTCCTACTGGCTGGCGCGCGCCGCCGGCCGCCTGTCGGACGCGGCGCTGGTGCTGGCCGGCGTGGCCGTAAGCGCCTTTCTCTCCGCCGTGGTGATGCTGACCCTCAGCGCCGCCCGCGAGCGCTCCCTTTCCCTGTTCTACTTCGTGCTGGGCGGACTTTACGCCGTGGAGCCGGGCGTGCTGCTGTTCTCGGGCGCGATAATCCTCGTCGCGGCGGCCTTCTCGGCCGCCCGCTGGCGCGCCCTGGACGCGATGTCGCTGGGCGCCGAGAAAGCCTACCACCTGGGGGCAGACCCGGAGCGGGAGCGGCTGGTGTTCTTCGCGCTGGCGTGCGCGGCCACCTCGGCCGCGGTGGCCATGGGCGGCACTATAGGTTTCGTGGGGCTGATGACGCCGCATATCGTGCGGCTGATCAGCGGGCCTTCCGCCCGCTTCCTGGTGCCCGCCGCCGCGGTGGGCGGCGCGGCGCTGCTGACGGCGGCGGACGCGGCGGGGCGCTCGCTGTTCCCTCCGTCGGAGATACCGGCCGGCGTTATCATGGCGCTGGCGGGCGCGCCTTTCTTCATGTGGCTGCTCTGGAAAAATTCGCGGGGGAGGAACTGATGCCGGCCCTTAAAGTGGCGGGGCTTACTTTCTCCTACGGAGCGGGGCCGCTCCTCCGGGACGTGGCTTTTGAGCTGCGACCGGGGGATTTCATGTGCGTGCTGGGCCCCAACGGTTCCGGCAAGTCCACGCTGTTAAAACTGCTGACCGGTTTTATAAAGGGCGGCGCGGGTTCGGTCTGCCTGGGCGGCGGTGACATCGGCTCCATTGACGCCCGGCGCCTGGCCCGGCTGGTGGCCTACGTGCCCAGCGAAACTACCACGCCTTATGATTTTTCCGCCAGGGAGCTGGTGCTGATGGGCCGTACGGCCCGCTCCGGTTTCTGGCGCGGCTATTCGGCGGCTGACGAAGAGGCGGCGGACAGGGCGCTGGCGGAGACCGGCATAGCGCACCTGGCGGGCCGCTCGGTAAATTCGCTTTCCACCGGGGAGCGCCAGCTGGTCTTTATCGCCCAGGCGCTGGCGCAGGAGGCTAAGCTGCTGCTGCTGGACGAGCCGACTTCCCACCTGGACCTGAAGTACAAGGCCGCCGTGATGGGGCTGCTTGCCGCCCTGGCGGCGCGCAAACTGGCCGTGGCCGCGGTGCTGCACGAGCCGGCCCTGGCGCGGCTGGGCTGCAACAAGGCTTTGCTGCTGGGGCGGGAGGGGGCGTATTCCTTCGGTCCCGTTTCCGAGATGCTCCTGCCGGCCCGCCTGGCCGCCGTGTACGGCCTGCCCGAAAATTCCCCTCTGTTGCCCAAATAAGAACGCGCCCTTGCGGGGCGCGTTCTCAACGCTAAAACTAATCCTTATTTTACCGCGGCGGCTTCTTTGAGCTGTTCGAGGGCGGCCGAGTCGGCGCTTTCGAAGGGGCGCTCTTCCATGTTGAATTTGGGCGCGTCCGTCATGGTTATGCTGCCGAAGTCGGGCTGGCCGTTGACCAGCAGTTCCACGCCGCGCTTGGGGGCGGGGATGGTAAGCGACTGGGTGCCGGTGAGGGTGAAGAAGATCTGGGCGCCGGTGGCGCGGATGCGGTCCAGGGATTCTTTGTGGGGGTGGCCGTAGGTGTTATCCTGGCCCACGGAGATGATGGCCACGCGGGGCTGCACGCGGGCGAGGAATTTGTCGGTGGAAGAGTAGCGCGAGCCGTGGTGGCCGATCTTAAGGTAAGTGGAGTTGAGCCCCGACTTGAAGATCTTGGCCATGGCGTTCTCTACCGAGGCTTCGGCGTCGCCCATGTTCAGGATGGCGTGGCCGTTGTAGTAGAAGCGCAGGACCATCGAGCAGTTGTTTATAACGTCGTTGTCCCGGCTGATCACGGGCTCAGTGCAGGAATTAAGCACCTTTATGGTCACATGCTTGTCCCAGTCCAGGTTGGCGCCGACTTCGGGGAAATGGGTGCGGCAGGAAGGTTCGGCGTTGGCCAGGTCGCGCAGGTTGTTGTCGCCTACCGCGTCCTTGTTCTCGGCTTTGGTATCGTAAAAATTCTTAACGTCGAAAGCGGCGAATACCTTCTTGAGCCCGCGGTAGTGGTCGTTGTGCGGGTGGGTGAGCACCACGTGGTCTATCCTGGTGACGCCCTTGCCTTTGAGGAATTCGTAGATCGGCAGGCCGGACGGTCCGCCGTCGATAAGCACGTTGGAGCCGTTGGGGAGCTCTATGTAGGTGGCGTCGCCCTGCCCGACGTTGACGAAGTAGGCGTTGAGCTGGGCTTTCGCGGCTGAAACCGAAAAGAACACCAGGGCTAAGCTGGCGAGAATCTTTTTCATGTTGTCTCCGTGCGCGGCGCGGTGCTTGGTATCCATGTCATATTGTAGTGTAAGCGCCGCCGCTTGACCAGCGTCAAAGGACCCCTTGGCGCATAGGTCCTTTGGCAGCGAAGGGCCTACGCCGGGACTGGGCCTTAAGGCCCAGCCTGTTTTGGGCCTTATAGCCCATGGAGGATCAAGGAATATATATAGTTAAATAAATATATGGCGAAAGTTTACTTCACGCTCTTCTTCTGCGCCTGCCTGGCCCTGCCGGTCGAGCTTTTTTCAGCCGGCCCCGGGTTCGAGGAGCTAAGCTCCGTTTCTTCCTCCGTTCTCCTTCATAATTTTTCCGTGGCCGTTTCTCCGGAAGAAGCGGTCCTGCCCGTGCCCCGCGTTCCGGCGCCGGTTTATCTGCGCGGCGATTTCACCCAGGTGCCGGACTACGCTTTTTCCGGCCTGAACGACCTTACGGTAAAACTGATAGACGCCGCGCTTTCAAGCGCGGATATAGCGATGTACAGCATTACCATGAAAGACGCGCCGGCCGCGCTGCTGCGGGCCGCGGGCAGGGGCGTGCGGGTGCGCGTGCTTCTGAACGAGGCGCATGTTTTCCCGAAGGCCGACAAGGAGATAAAGCGGCTGCTGGCCGCCGGGGGGGTGGAAGTGCGCACCCTGCGCGGCACCCGTTCCTACGGGGTGAACCACAACAAGATCGGCGTCTACGACGGCGCGGTGGCGACGCTGGGCTCCTATAACTGGACCTTCGGGGCCACCTTCTTCAACTTCGAGAACCTGCTGGTGGCGCGCCATCCCGTCTACGTGCGGGGCTACGTGAACTATTTCGAATGGATGTGGAGCAAGGCGCGGCCCGCGGCCCAGGGGCCCTGCCCCGCCGAACTGCCCGAGGGCTATTACGGCGTGCCGCCGCAGGACCCGGCCCCGGCCCAGGAACTCAACGGCCTGCCGGTGCCGGCCTATCTTTTTTCGCCGGGCTCCGACACCGAGAACCGCCTGGCGGCTATCATAGACGCGGCCCGGAGCACGGTGGACGCGGTAACCTTCACTTTTTCCTCCAAGGCGCTCAGCGAGGCCCTGGTGCGCGCGCGGCGGCGCGGCGTAAAAGTGCGGTTCCTGATGGACGAGGCCATGGCGAAGGATTCCTTCGCGGCCAAATATGTTTTCGACGGCGGGGTGGACTTCCGCGTAGGGCGGGGCGCCACCGGCACGGGCGCGCTGCATAATAAATTCGCCATCCTGGACGGCCGCCTGCTGGAGACCGGTTCGTTCAACTGGACCACCAACGCCAGCGCTAATTCCTTCGAGAATATGGTTTTCGTCAGCGACCCGGGCGCCGTTAAAGCCTACCAGGACAAGTATGACTGGTTCTATGCCGGCGCCGCCGTCCCGGCGGGAGATTTCTTCCAGCCCGAGCCCTTCGAGGCCGCGACCGCGGCCGTACCCGCCCCCTGACGCCCCTGCGGCCTGAAAAGCGCTTGTTTTTCAATGGCTTTTTGCCATTTTCAGCTATTTAAAAATTTGCTAACATGTGAGTAGGGTGAGAGGGGGGATCGCCTAGCGTTATTCTATAACGAACCACGCGTCCCCGGTCTCCGTTAAAACCATTACAGGTCTCAAAGGGAGAAACGATGACTTCGTCAGGGCAGATAAAAAAAGACAATACCGCTCCGGAGCCGGAGCACAAGGCGCTGCCTGAAGGTTACGGCACCACCGAGGCGGCCCTCCTGCCGCGCGATCCCAACTGGATGTTCATCTACTGGGAAATAACCGAAAATTCCAAAAAGAACATTTGCCGGTCCCATGGCGAGGACGTCTTTCAGAAAGGGCGCCAGGTCATAAGGGTCTATGACGTTACAGGCGGGGAAGCCGCCAAGTATTTCGACATCCCGGTCATGCTGGAAGCCAAGAGCTGGTACGTCAACGTGCAGGAAAGCGGCCGCGCTTACTGCTGCGAGGTGGGCCTGATCATGCCCGACGGCTCCTTCATCGGGCTGGTGAAAACCAATACGGTGAATCTGCCGGGAGGCCGCGTTTCCGACGTGACCGATGAGAAGTGGATGGCGGTCTCGGGCGACTTCGACAGGCTGCTGCAGCTTTCGGGCGTGGAATACATAGGCAAAGGCTCCGGCGAAGTGGCCAAGTCCCTGGCGCAGCGCTGGGAGATGCTGCGCGCCGTGTTCTCCCGCGCCTCCTCGTGGGGCGTCAGCTCCATGTCCTCGCAGGCGCTGAACAAGCCTGAACTGGCCAAGAAATTCTGGCTGGTGGCCGACTGCGAACTCATCCTTTACGGGGCTACCGAGCCCGACGCCTTCGTGACCGTTTCCGGCCGCAAGGTGAACCTGAACCCGGACGGCACCTTCTCCATGCGCTTCGCCCTGCCCGACGGCCTGGTGGACCTGCCGGTAAAGGCCCTCTCCAAGGACGAGACCGATTCCAGGGAGATCACGATAAAAGTCACCAGGGCTACAACCACCGATGGCAAATAAAGAAAAAGGCTACCTCGCTCTAGTTCTGCACGCCCACCTCCCGTTCATACGCCACCCGGAGTATGAAGACTTCCTGGAGGAGGACTGGTTCTTCGAGGCGATGTGCGAAACCTACATCCCGCTGCTGGACGTTTACGAACGGCTGACGGCGGAAGGCACGGATTTCCGCGTCACCATGTCCATTACCCCGCCGCTGTGCAACATGATGGCGGACGACCTGCTGCGCCAGCGCTTCCGCCGCTACTACAACCTGCGGCTGGAGCTGGCGGAGAAGGAAGTAGTGCGCAACCGCAACACCCAGTTCTACGACGTGGCCAAGATGTACGAGACCAAGTTCCGCCGCATCCGGGAACTTTACGAGGACTATTACCACGGCAATATCCTGGCGGGCTTCAAGAAGTTCCAGGACATGGGCAAGCTGGAGATCATTACCTGCGGCGCCACGCACGGCTTTCTGCCGCTGACGGTGCGCAAGGAAGCGGTGCACGCCCAGATCAAGCTGGCCGCCGACGACTACCGCAGGCATTTCGGGCGCGGGCCGCGCGGCATCTGGCTGGCCGAATGCGCCTATAACCCCGGCGACGACGTTTTCCTGAAGGCGCAGGGCATCCGCTTTTTCTTCCTGGAGACCCACGGCATAATTTACGGCAGCCCGCGGCCCCGCTACGGCGTGTACGCCCCGGTGTACTGCCCCTCCGGCGTGGCCGCTTTCGGCCGCGACATGGAAAGCGCCCAGCAGGTGTGGAGCGCCGAGACCGGCTACCCGGGCGATTCCCGCTACCGCGAGTTCTACCGCGACCTGGGCTACGACCTGGAATACGATTACGTGAAGCCTTACCTGCACCACGACGGGGTGCGCCGCAACATCGGCATGAAGTACTGCAAGATCACCGGCAAGGTGCAGTTGAACGAGAAAGCCCCGTACAACCCCGCGGAGGCCAGGGAGATGGCCGCCAGCCACGCCGGGAACTTCATGTTCAACCGGGAGCGCCAGATAGAGCACCTCAACGGCTTCCTGGGCCGGAAGCCCGTGGTGGTCTCCATGTACGACGCCGAACTGTACGGCCACTGGTGGTACGAAGGCACCGATTTCCTGGAATTCCTTTTCAAAAAGATCTGCCACGACCAGAAAAGCATAAAGATGGTGACGCCCAGCGAGTACCTCGCCATCCACCCGGACAACCAGGTGGTGCAGCCGTCCATGTCCACCTGGGGCGACAAAGGCTATAACGAAGTGTGGCTCAACGGCACCAACGACTGGATGTACCGCCACCTGCACAAGCAGGCGGAGCGCATGGTGGAGATGGCCAACAAGTTCCCGAACGCCGACGGCCTCCTTAAACGCGCGCTGAACCAGTGCGCGCGCGAGGTGGTGCTGGGCATGTCGTCCGACTGGGCCTTCCTGATGACGGTGGGCACGGCCAAGACCTATTCGACCAAGCGCTTCATCGCGCACACGCACCGCTTCAACGGCCTCTACGAGCAGATCATGGGCAACCGCCTCGAGGAGAATTTCCTCAAGGACATCGAGTGGCGCGACAACATCTTCCCCGAAGTGGACTACAGGGCGTTCTCCACGCAGGAGATGGAAAAAGCGGCCGGGAGCTGAACCGCTCAGGCGTAAAAAAACCGCGGCCCGGAAAGGCCGCGGTTTTTTTATCGCCAGGGGGCAAAGGTTACTTGCCGCTGGTCACTTCGCTCTGCATTTCTTCCAGCCTGCCGTTGAACCTTTCTATGATGATGCCCGAGAGGGAATACAGGTCCTTCAGGCGGGCGGCGGCTTCCCCGCGCAGCGGCCTGGCGGCTGCGGCGGCGAACAGGTCCATCAGGTAGTTCTGCAGGTGGAAATTCAGGTCATGGGCGCCCAGGTCGCGGGCCGCTTTCAGGAGGTTCAGGAGGACCCTGAGATTCTCCGGCGTAGGGGCGGCCAGCGCGGCGCCGCCCGTCTTCATGGCCAGGGCCGCCGAAACTTCGGGAGAGGGGTCGAAGCCCGCCTCCAGGCCCGCCGCTTTCAGGCGCGCGGCCAGGGCGGCGAGTTTCTCTATATTTGGGCCGCCGCCGGCGCGGGCGGCCGAGAAGGCCAGTTCGGCGGCCTGCCGGGCGTAGCCGGAGGCCTGGGCGCGCAGCGGCGCCCAGGAAGCCAGCGCCCTGCCCGGCAGCCTTGCCAGCAGGTACAGGTAATCTTCCAGGATCTTCAGGATGGCGGCGGCGTGGCCGTGCCTGGCCGCGTCGGCCAGCAGCCACGCGTAGAGCGTGCGCTCTTCCCAGGAGAAATCTTCGAAGGTCACCCGTTCCGCTCCCGGCTCGGTTTGCAGGGCGGTCTGTATGTCCGCGGGCGAGCCCAGCGCGAAGATCTCCTTGAAACGGGCGGCGCCGGCGCCGCCCGAAAAGAACATCAGCGGGAACTCTTCGTCCCGGCGCAGGTAGCAGAACGCCAGGGGGGAGGGCCCGTAAGGGCCGGGGGCCAGCACCGTGCCGCGCAGGCAGAGTACCCCGTCGCGGTTCAGGCGCTCTTCCTGGCGCACCGCGCCGTCTTCGCCGCCTTCGTCTCCCGACAGCAGCGCCTCCGCTATGATCAGGGCGGCCGCTTTCTGCCTGGCCAGCTGGTTCTCCGAAAGGATCCTGCCGTAAAGTTTAAGGGCGTTCTCCGCCTCCGGGTAGTTGGAGCGGGTCATTTCCAGGAGGGAGAGGAAGGCCCGGTCCGCGTTCTCGAAGCCGAGGTCGCGCATGGTCTCGGCGGCCTGGGCGGCGTAGCGCAGGTTCTGGACCGCCTCTATGCGCGAGACGTCCGAGAAGAACCAGCCGCAGCTGGTGAACATGAACATGGCGTGCTTCTGCAGTTCCAGCAGCTCCAGGGCCCGGTGGGTTTCCGCGCGGCCCAGCGGGTGGGACGCGTGCCTGGCGAAAAAAGCTTCGGCGGCCGCCGGAGTGCGGTCGAGCAGCAGGGAGGCGTAGTCGTTGCGGGCTTCCCAGGGGGCGCGGAAGAACTTGGCGCCTTCGGAGGCGTAGACGTCGGCGGCGGCGTCGCGCAGGCTGTTGAGCGCCGCCCTGAACGGAAGGCGCCAGTTCATGCTGAAATCGTCCTCGCGGCCGCAGTCGCAGCCGCCCTTCCACCGGCGCACGCCGTGCGCGCAGCTCCAGGCGGTGCCCTCGCCGTCGGGGCCGGGTTTTATCCCGACTTCGTCCGCCGGGGGGTTGGCTTCCAGGTACTGGCCGAAATTCACCGTTTCTATGCCGCGCTTTTTAAGCTCGTGAAGAAAAGCGTGGGCCAGCGTCATGTCGCCGAACTTGTGGTGGTGGCCGAAGGTTTCGCCGTCCACGGCCATGCTGACCAGCTGGCGGCCGTGGTGGCCGTGCCGGTAACAGGCGTCCACGCGGTCGGCGAAGGCCGCCGAGTCCTTGGTAAGGCCCTCGAAAGCCGCGGCCTTCGACAGGGGCCCGTCGTAGAAAAAGACGGCGAGGCTGCGGTTCTTCGCGCGGGTGCCGTCAGGCAGGGTGTCGTGCCAGGAGTAAGGCCTGGTGGTGTCGAAATTGCCGGAGGAAACGTCCTCCCAGGCGTGAGAGTTGTGGGGCCTGACCTTTTCGGCCTGGTAGGGGGAAAGGATGACGTACTTCATGCCGAGGTCCACCAGCAGCCGGAGCGTATCGTCGGAAGCGGCGGTCTCGGGCAGCCACATGGCCTCGGGCTTGAAGCCGAAGCGGTGTTCGAAATCCTTTATGCCCCAGAGGGCCTGGGTGAGCTGGTCCTGGAAGGAAGCCAGGGGCATGATGAGGTGGTTGTACGCCTGGGCTATGGCGTTGGAGTGGCCGGTCTTCTCCCTGGAATCCCGGGCGGCCTTCACTATCCTGGCGTAGTAGAAGGGATAGTTCTTTTCCAGCCACGAGAACAGCGTGGGGCCGAAGTTAAAATTCAGGTGGAGGTAGTTGTTGGCCAGCTCCAGCACGCGGCCGGAGGAGTCGTTTACGCGGGCGCAGGCGTTGGGCAGGTAGCATTCCCGCGCTATGCGCGAGTTCCAGTCGTGGAAAGGCCAGGCGGAGGGCTGCGGGTCTATTTTTCCGGTCCAGGGGTTTTCGCGGGGGGGCTGGTAAAAATGCGCGTGCAGCGCGAAAAATTTCTTATGAGAAGCGTGGTGCTTTTCCATGCAGATAATTATAGCAAAGCGAAAGGGGCGGAGAGACCGGGCGGACCGGCGGACGGCAATAACGGATTTGTTATAATTTAAAAATGAGCTCAAAAACCCTGTTTCTCTCCTCGGCTCTCCTGGCGGCGGCCTGCTTTCCGGCCTGCGCCCAGCCTCCCGCCGCGGAGGTAAGGACGGCGTCAGCCGCCAGTTCGCAGGACGCTTCCGGCTCTTCTTTAAAAGGTTTTTTCGCCAAAGGGGTGGACGCGGTGCTGAAGGTGCTGCGCCGCCCGGCTTCCAACGCTTCGGCCATGAAGGTGCTCTACCCGTTCGACCAGACTATCTTTCCTAAAGATATCCGCTCCCCCGAGTTCCGCTGGGAGGGCCCGGTGCCGCCCGGCGGCGCGTGGACCATCCGCGTTTCTTTCAAGAATAGCGGCTATACCGTTGGCGACTCCTCCGGAAAGCCGCGCTGGACCCCGTCCGCCGCCGTCTGGGACGACATCCGGGCCCGCTCGCTGGAGAACCCCGCCGTTTTCGAGGTGGCCGCGGCCCCGGATGGGAAACCCGGCAGCGCGGCCAGCGTCACGTTCACCACTTCCAGGGACCCCGTAGGCGCGCCTATCTTTTTCCGCGCAGTGCCCGGCGGGCCGGAGTTCCCGCTGGAGAAGGACTACGTGAAGGTGAAGTGGAAACTCGGCTGGGTCTCTTCCTACGCCCCGCCTATCGTAGTGATGCGCAACCAGACCACCTGCTTTAACTGCCACGCCGCTTCGGCCGACGGGAAGACCTTCGGCTTCGACTACAACTCCAGCGAAGAGGACATGTCCAGCTACCTGCTGTTCCGCGAGAAGGGCAAGACCGTGAATTTCCTGCCCAGGCACGTGATGGACTGGAACGACTACAAGCGCGGCAACAACGTGCATCCCTACCAGGCTAACGCCTCGGCGATCTCCCCGGACGGCAAAGTGGTGGTGACCGCCGGCCGGGCGCTGAGCATGGTGGCCCCTAAAGCCAAAGATATCATCCAGTACGCCCTGCCCATGCGGGGGATCATCCTGTACCGCACCTTCGACGACCCGACGATCCGCGCCCTGCCCGGCGGCGACGACGAGAGTTTCGTCCATTACGCGAGTTCCTGGAGCCCGGACGGGAAGTATATTTATTACTTCGGCAGCCCCATCACGCCGCAGCTGGACCAGCTCGGCCGCGACAAACTGGCCGGGGTAAAGAAGGACGACAAGCGCCGCCTGGGCTGGCGGGACTTCGACAAGCTCTACCCCATCCGCTACGACGTTTACCGGATCCCGTTCGCCGGCGGCAAAGGCGGCCGGCCGGAAAAGATAGCGGGGGCTTCGGCCAACGGCCGGAGCAACTATTTCCCGCGGGCCTCGCCGGACGGCAAGTGGCTGGTTTACGCGCAGAGCGCCAACGGCGCCACGCTGGTCCGCGAGGACAGCGACCTTTACATCGTGCCCGCCGCGGGCGGAACGGCGCGCAAGCTGCGCAGCAACGGGCCCCGCGCGGATTCCTGGCACAGCTGGTCGCCCAACGGGCGCTGGCTGGCCTTCGCGTCCAAGTCCTACGGGCAGCAGACGGATATAGTGCTTACGCACATAGACGCCGCCGGCGCGGATTCCCCGCCGATAGTGCTGACGCAGATGAGGGACGAAGGCGGGCTGGCCGCCAACCTGCCCGAGTTCTTCAACATCAAGCCGGGCCAGCTGGAAGAAATAATCCCGCGCCTGCGCTGAACGCAAGGTTTAAAATATTAATTCGAAAGGCTCTCCCGCTCAGAATGAGGGGAGGGCCGGCTCGTCGTTGGGGGTAACGGCCAGGCCTTCGACTTCCACCAGCCAGCCCGGCCGGCAGACGGCGCCGCGCACCGCCGCCAGCGGCAGGTCCCGGAAATTGTTCGCCAAATAAGCCCCGACGCGCGGCAGGTCGGCCGGGTCGCGCAGGTAGACAATCAGGTGCGCCAGGTCGGCCATGCCTGCCTTGCCCGACTTCAAAAGAGCTTCGATATTCTCGAGGGCGCGCTCCAGCTGGCGCAGCGCGTCGCCCGGATGCAGGATGCCGCCGCCGGCGTCGATGCTGGCCGTGCCGGAAATAAAATGGTGCGCGCGGTCGGCGTAGGCGACGCGCGTGCCCCGCTCGAAAGTGACGTTGTAATCCTTGGTCGGGCAGAGCCGGTCGAACGCGTTCAGGTACGAGACCTGGCGCGGGTCGAGCCCGAGAACGGAGTAGGCGTCCAGCCCTACCAGGTCCAGCCGGCCGCCGCAGGCCCCTTCTATGCCGGTGCTGGCGATATAATGCGTGTCGGCGGTCAGCCCCTGCCGGGCGAACAGCTCCCGGCGGGCGTCCACCATCCCCTGGTAGAACACGTCCACGTTCTTCAGGTAGATCCACGTCCTGACGCAGTGCTTCTCCAGCGAGCCGCCCTGGCTTTCCAGCGCGCCTGTCAGCCCGGCGAAGACCGCCCGGGTCTGGGCCTCAGCGGAGGCCGCGCCGCCGCCGGCGCAGAGCCCGGCGCTCCAAAGGTGGCCCAGCCCGTTCTTTTCAATTAACACATGGTTGGGCGACAGGCGCCGCTTGCTCAGCGGGGCGCGCCCCTGCACGTGGTAGGCCAGTAAAGCGATCCTGCCGCCGGGCAGGGGAGGCTGCTGCACTATGGAGAGGGCCACCGGGTCGGCCGGGTCGGCCAGGGCGCTTTGGCGGACCAGGGCTTCCTGGTTCAGCACGTCGCTGAGAAAGACGCGGCGGAACACGGCGGAGCCGGGCGGCAGGCCGAGGGAGCTTTGGGCCGCGGCATAACGCTCTTCCACCGCTTTGAGCTGGTCTTCAAAGGCGCCGGACCCGGGAGCTTTTATAAAGAGGAAATGCTCTTTTTCCCCGTTGGCGCCGGAAAAAGTTTTACAGGTGGTTTCGCCGTTATTGAGGTTCATCGTTGCGGGGCCGGAGCCGTCCGGCCGCTGACAGAATTCTATATAAAACGCGCGTGATAGTAAAACGGCACCGGCTGGCCGGTCAGCCCGGCCGCCTGGCGACCAGGAGCAGGCGCGAGAGGTCCGTGTCGCAGGCGTCGGGCCCGGCGAACTTGAGCGCGGCGAGCGGCCTGCTTTCGAGGAAGGCGGCCAGGAAGGGGTTTTTTACGGCGTTGAAGCAGGGCCCCGAGATCCTGCCCAGCAGCGCTCGGAAATTAGCCAGGCTGGAATGGGAGCGCGCGGCGCCCAGGGGGGAAAAGTCCAGGTTTTCCGGCTCCAGCAGAAAGCGCAGGGCGCCGTCCTCGGCTATGATATCGGCGCGAAAAAAAGTTTCCCTGTAGCCGGAGGCGGCGGCCGGGACGGGACCCGGGACCCCGGCCAGCCGGCTCAGCTTTTGAAAAAGCCCGGTTTTCAGGGCGGCGAGGGAGGGCGGCTGTACCGGCGCCTCGTAAGCGGCCGCGGTAAAGAATGAGACGGCCTCGAACGGCATGAACTTTACCGCGCCCGAGGCCTGTACGGCGAAGCCCCCGGCTTTAGGCTCCACTTTAACCGCGCTTAAGGCGGCCGGCAAGGGTTTCACGTCGAGCTCTGACACCAGGACGGTTTCAAACCCGGCGGCCGCGGCCGCCGCCGCCAGCTTGCGGGCCGCCTCCAGGGGCAGGCGGCGGCCGAAGAAGCCGGGCTGAGCGCGCAGCAGCCGCAGGGCGGAGTCCTGGTCGTGACCGCCCAGGCCGGACAGGAAAGCGGCCGGGCCCAGCGGCGAAGCCGCCGGGTCTTTGAGCGCTACGGCGAAACTGCCGGGGATGATCACTGTTTTTTGGAGGACATGATGTCCAGGATTATGCGGTCTACTTTGTCCATGCCCAGGCTGGAGATGCGGGCTATGTTCTTTATAGTCTCTTCGGCGGTGGCGCCGATAAAGCCTTCGGCCTCGGTAATGCCCTCGCCGTTGGAGGCCATCCAGGCGGCGCGGATGGCGGAGTCGGCCGAAGAGGCCACCTTGAGCGCGCAGCCGCTCTTGGCCCCGTCGCAAAGCATGCCGCCTATGTCGCTGATGACGGTATTGACGGCCAGCGCCGCTTTTTTTGAATTCGCCCCGGCGCGCTGCCAGACCACCGCCACCGAAGCTCCGACGCCGGCGGCCACCGCGCAGCCGCAGATGGGCGCGAGTTCGCCGGTGAAAACCTTGATGTAGGAGTTTACCAGGTGGGAAAGGGCGATGCTGCGCAGGATCCGCTTCTCGGGCACGCGGAAGGCCTTGCCCACCAGCCAGGGCACCAGCACGGCCACTACGCCCTGGTTGCCGGACTCGCCGCTGGACATCACCGGGATAGGGGAGCCGGCCATGCGCGCGTCGGTGGCGGCCGCCGACTGCAGCTTGGCGCCGGACAGGATGTCGCGCTTGAGGTAGCCTTTTTTTATCAGGTCCTCCATATAGAAGCCGACCTTTTTAAGTTTAAGGCCTTCGCGCGCGGCGGCCAGGTTCATCACCACGCCTTTTTTAATATAGGCCAGGTCTTCGGCGCAGACGTGTTCCACTTCGCGGAAAAGGTCTTTGAACGTGGCTTTGCGCAGGGTTTCCTTGTAGGGCAGGCGGGTTTTCTTTCCGGAGCCGGACGCTTTTATTATAGTCCTGCCGTTATGGCGCAGCAGGCTTACCTGCTTGTGGCTGCCTTCCAGCACGCACAGCGCTTTTTCGGCCCCGGCGCTGACCTCGGCCGAGATATAGATGCCGCGCCGGGTATAATCCACGGAGATAGCGGCGCGGCCGGAGCCGACGAGAGCCGAGGCTTCCTTAAGGCGCGCGGCAGGCAGGCCTTTGAACAGTTCCGCGCCCAGTTCCGGCTTGCGTGCCACCGCGCCTATGGCCGCGGCCAGCAGGTTGCCTTTCTTGCCCTTGGTGTTGGGGATGGCCACGGCCAGGCCGTTCTTGTAAGTGCCCGGGTCGGTCCTGACTTTCAGGGCCGTGGTGCGGCCTTTTAAAAGTTTCGCGGCGGTAGCGGCGGCGAAAGCCACGGCCACCGGCTCGGTGCAGCCCATGGCGGGGTAAACTTCGTGTTTGAGAACCTCTTTAAGCAGTTTTGACATAGGGCTTTAGAAAGCGAATCCTTTTTTGCGGGTCCAGATGAACAGGGCCGACATGGAAATTAAAGCGCAGGAGGCGCCGACGACGAACGGCGCGGCCGGGGAAACCTTGTCCCACAGGAACCCGGCGAGAACGCTGGCGCCGAAAGTGAGGAAGCCCAGCGCGCCCTGGAAATAGCCCATGGCCGAGGCCCGGTTGTCGCCGGCGCTCAGATGCGAGACCACGGCTTTGGCTATGCCCTCGTTAAAAGCGCCGTAGAACCCGTACAGGGCGAACAGCGCCCAGATCATCCACGGCCGGTCGGCCGCGGCGAAGCCCAGGTAAACGGCGGCGAAGACCAGGAAGCCGAAGGCCATGGTCTTTATTTTGCCCAGTTTGTCGGACAGCCAGCCGGCGGGGCTGGCCAGCAGCGCGTACACCAGGTTGTAGCCGGTATAGGCCAGGATCACGTGGGTAAGGCTGAAGCCCATGGTCTTGGCCTTCATTATTAAGAACACGTCGCTGGAATTGCCGATGGCGAACAAGGCGTACAGGACGGTAAAAGTCTTGAAGTCCGCGCTCATAGGAGTGACGGCGGCGGCGGCACCCGGGGACTTCGGCGCCGCGGCGGCTTCTTTTACGAAATAAAGCAGCACGCCCACGCCGAGCAGCGCGGGGATGAACGCCGCCATGAAAATAAAGCGGTAATCGGGCTTGCCGGCCGGCATGTAATGGATCAGGGCCAGGGCCGCCAGGGGGCCCAGCGCCGCGCCCAGCGTATCCATCGCCCGGTGAAAGCCGAAGGCTTTGCCCCAGTGCGCTTTGTCGACGGAGCCGGCGATGAGGGCGTCCCGGGCCGAAGTGCGCAGGCCCTTGCCCACGCGGTCTATGAACCGGGAGAACAGCACGAAATGCCAGGTGGCCGCCAGCGCCAGCACCGGCTTGGAGATCGCGGAAAGGGAGTAGCCCAGGACCACGAAAGGCTTGCGGCGGCCGGTCTTGTCGGAAAGGCGGCCGCCCAGTATCTTGACGAAGCTGGCCGTGGCCTCGGCCAGGCCTTCTATGAGGCCCACAACCTGCATCGGCGCGCCCAGCACCGACGTAAGGAAGACGGGCACGATCGGGTAGAGCATCTCGCTGGAAATATCGGTGAGGCCGCTGACGACGCCCAGGAAGGTCACGTTGCGGGAGAGGCCGGACTTCATATCTTTGAAAAATCCCATAGTTGTTCGTCCTTGGTTAAATTATAGGAATCTTACGAGCAGATTCAAAGCCGAGGCGAAGAGCAAAGCCGCGGCGAAGTTCATGGCGAAAACTTTCGACGCGTCCCCGGCGCCCAGCTCGCGCACGGTCACCATGAAGCCGCCCAGGCAGGGCAGGTACAGGCTGAGGAAAACGCTGGCCACCACTAGGGAGCCCGGCGCCAGCTGGAAAGGCGTCAGCATGGCGATGGAGACGTCCTTGCGCAGGAAGCCCAGCGTCATGACCGAGACGGTGTCGGCCGGCAGGCCCAGCAGGCCGGTGACGGCGGGCTTGAAGAACCCCGAGAGGGCCTGCAGCACTCCGCCCAGGTCCATCAGGCTGATGATCAGCACGCCCAGCACTATCATGGGTACGGCCTCGGTCAGGAAATCCTTGACGCGGAAATACAGTTTTTTGGCCAGCATGGGCCCGCAGGGCGTCTGGTAGGGGGGGACTTCCAGGAAAAGTTCCGGCGTCTCGCCCTTGAGCAGGCGGCTGAGCGCCAGCGAACTGGCGATGCCGGCCGCAGCTACGGCGGCGAAGACGGCAACGGTGTACTTCAGGGGATAAGGGGAGAGCAGGCTGAAGATCATGGCGGTCTGCGGCATGCACGGCGCGAGCCCCAGCGTCAGGGCCGTGGCGATCACGCGCTCGCGCCTGGTCTCCAGCACTCGCGCGGCCAGGATGGCCGGCACCTTGCAGCCCAGGCCCAGCATCAGCGGGATGGTGCCGTAGCCGTGCAGGCCCAGGCGGTGCATGGAGCTGTCCAGCATGATGGCCAGGCGCGGCAGGTAGCCGATATCTTCCAGCAGGCCCAGCGCGGCGTAAAAGGAAATGATATAAGGCAGCACCGTCACGAACGGGATGTACAGGCCGGTGGTAAGCAGGGCGAAGGATTCCATGGGCGCCGGGGTGACGCCCAGGAGCAGGGTCTTGAGAAAACCGCCGTCGGCCAGGCCCGAAAGGGCGGAAGTCGCCAGCGGCATCCAGGCCAGGCGGAACAGCGGGTCCAGGACGTGGTTTATCAGCCCCTCGCCCACGGCGCGGATGGCCAGGAAGACCGCGGCCATCACCGCGGCCGCGAAAGGCAGGCCGGTGGACGGGCGCGAGGTTATGTCCTCTATTTTTTCCAGCAGGGTGGGATGCTTGTGCGTTATCTTCTGACACTCGGCCGAGATGCGCCCTATCAGCTTCCACTTGTCGTCGGGACTGCCGGGCACCGGGGCCGGCGCGGGCAGGCGCCCGGCGTTGAAATCCTCCACGGCGGTCTTCAGCCCGGCCAGGCCTACGCCGGTAGTGGCCACAAAGGGGATGACTTTTACGCCCAGCCGCCGCTCCAGTTCCGGCGCGTCTATGTCCACGCCGCGCCTGCTGGCTATGTCCCACTTGTTGAGCAGGATCACCAGGGGCAGGCCGAGGGCGGCCAGCTCCAGCGTGTAAAAAAGATTGCGCTCCAGGTTGGTGGCGTCCACGACGTTCAGGATCAGGGCGGTGCCTTCTTCTCCCAGGATGCGGCCGGCCACTTCCTCCGCTTTGTTGGTGGCCTCGTGGCTGTAGGCGCCGGGCACGTCCACTATCGAGAACCTTTCGCCGGCGAGAATGGTCCAGCCGGAGGTGTAGCCGACGGTGGTGCCGGGGTAATTAGAGGAGATCACTTCCAGGCCGGTCAGGCGGGAGAAGACCACGCTTTTGCCCACGTTGGGATTGCCGGCCAGCAGGATCTTCCTGGCGCGCACTTTTACGGTGACGGCGGAGGCCATGCCGCGCCCGATGGCCAGCCTGGTGCCCAGTACCTCCAGCAGTACCGGGCCGCCGGACTTTTCGGGAGAGCGCTTGATCACCTGGCGCCCGGAGAAGATGCCCATGGCTTTCAGCCTGGCCTGCAGCGCGCCGCCGCTTACTTCCAGGACGTAGCCGGCTTCTCCCTCGCGCATGGAAAGCAGGGTGAGGACGGGGGACTGTTTCATTTGCGGGCCCCCTTGAGGACCGCGCCGCGGGCCGAGGCCAGCAGGCGGGCGCGGGCCGGGGCTTTCAGGAAAACGGCCAGGCCTTCCACGCGCCGCAAAGCTTCCGGGCTGAGGGCGTGCTCCGCCCTGCAGGCGTCGCGTTCGGCCTGGGGCCCGGGCATGGCAAGGATGGAAGTGAAAAAGTCCTTGAGCAGAGAGTGGCGGCCGGCTATTTCGGCCCCGGCCTTGAGGCCGCGGGGGGACATGCGGACGCTGCCGTAACGTTCGTGTTCGAGCAGGCCGCGCGCGGCCAGGGCCTTGATGGCGGCGTTGACGGAAGGCTTGGAAACTTTAAGCCGGGCGCCGACGAGGCCGGCGCGGGTAAAGCCGCCGGCGCCGCTCAGGACGTAGACGGCTTCGAGGTAGTCTTCAAGGCTGGTGGAAAGTTCGCGCATGGGCCTTCCTGTTAAATGTTAGTCTAGCCTAACTTTAACAAAAAAGGACCCCGGGGCGCAAGGGCTCAGGCGGCCGGCCTGTTCCGGCCCAGCGGTTCCGAGAGGTTCAGCAGCACGGCGCTCAGGTCTTTGTCGCCGTAGCCGCTGGCGGCCGCCCTGGACATCAGGGCTTCGGCGGCGGCGGTAACCGGCAGCTCTATCTTCCTGGCGGCCGCCTCGGCCAGCATGAAGCGCGCGTCCTTGAGCATGTGCTTGAGGGGAAAGGCGGGGGAGAAGTCCATTTTGAGGATATTCTCCTTTTTAAGCCCGAAGTAGCCGCAGTTCAGCGCGGGGTTCGCCGCCAGCGTTTCGAAGATCAGCGCCGGGTCGAGGCCCTGCGCGGACGCCAGCACGGCCGCTTCCGCCAGCGCCGTGGTCAGCTGCGCCACTATCAGGTTGACGCAGAGCTTGAGGGCGGTGCCGGCCGGGGCGGGCCCGGCGTACACTACCGCGCGGCTCATGGCCTTCAGGACCGGGCCGTTCTTTTCAACGGCGGTTTTCTCTCCGCCGGCGAGTATCACGAGCTGGCCGCTTTCGGCGGCCGGTTTGGAGCCGGAGACGGGGCAGTCCAAAAAGCTGACGCCGGCGGTATAGCATTTCTTCGCCAGGGCGGCCGTGTAGGCCGGCGAGAGGGTGCTCATGTTGATGAGCGTGTTGCCGCCGGAGAAGGCGGAGAGGACCCCTTCCGGCCCTTCCATCACGGCGTCCATGGCGGTCGTGTCGGAGACCATGATGATCACGGTGTCGGCGGCCTTGGCCAGCGCCCTGGGCGTGGCGGCCACGTCGCAGCCCAGGTCGGCGAACTCCATGGTCCGCTGCCTGGTGCGGTTGTAGACGGTGACCTGGAAGCCGGCCTTTACCAGGTTCATGGCCATGGCCCGGCCCATGATGCCGAGCCCTACGAAACCTATCCTGGGGGGAACGCTCATGTTATACCTCGCAGTTTTGATATTTCAGACGCCGTAAGTTCGCGCCAGCGGCCGGGCTCCAGCCCTTCCGTGGTCAGCGGCCCTATGGCGCGGCGCAGCAGGCGCAGCACGGGGAAGCCTACGGAGGCCAGCATGCGCCTTACCTGGCGGTTGCGGCCTTCTTTGAGCACCAGCTCGGCCCAGGAAGTGGGCACGGTCTTGCGGAACCGCACGGGCGGCACCCGGGGCGGCAGGCCGGGGTCGGGCAGGATCCGCGCGCCGCAGGGCCGGGTGGGACCGTCGTTCAGGACCACCCCGGCCCGCAGGGCGGCCAGGGCCGCTTCCGTTATCCCGCGCTCTACCTGGGCCCAGTAAGTCTTGGCCGTCTTATGGCGCGGGTCCGCTATGCGGGCCTGCAGGGAGCCGTCCGAGGTGAGCAGCAGCAGTCCCTCGCTGTCATGGTCGAGCCGGCCAGCGGGATAGACGCCTTTGGGCAGGGAAAAATCCGCCAGCGAGGCGTGGCCGTGCTCGGGCGTGAACTGCGAGAGGACCCCGTAGGGCTTATTGAAGATAATAGTAGGCATCAAGCGTCAGCCGCGGCCTCCCCGAAGGCCGGTCCTATATGTTATTATATTTTACATGAGTTATACCTTCATCGACACCCAGAAAGAGTTCGACGAGCTGGCCGCCAAGCTGGCCAAACATAAATATCTCTGCATAGACACCGAATCCAACAGCCTTTACGTCTATAAAGAAAAGTTCTGCCTGATGCAGCTTTCCAGCGAGCATATCAACGCCGTCGTCGATACCCTGGCCGTGGACATAAAATCCATCCTGCCGGTTTTCGCCGACCCGGCGGTGGAAAAGATCTTCCATTCCGCGGATTCCGACATCCGGGTCTTCAAAGCTGCCATGGGCTGCACTTTCGTTAATATCTTCGACGTGATGGTGGCCGCCAAGTACCTGGGCATCATCAAGTGCGGCCTGGACAACATGGTGAAGGAATTTTTCAAAGTGGAGCTGAATAAGAAATTCCAGAAGGCCGACTGGGGCCGCAGGCCCCTCTCCAAAGAAATGCTGGATTACGCCAGCGGCGACACCGTCTATCTTAAAAGAATGCGCGACCTGATGGCCGCGGAGCTGGAGAAGAAAGGGCGCCTGGAAGAAGTGAAGGGGCAGTTCGCCCAGATCTGCAAGATAGAGCCCACTCCCATGCGCTTCGACGAGAGCGGCTTCCTTACGCTCAAAGGCGCCCGGCAGCTCAACGGCAGGGGGCTGGCGGTGCTGCGCGAACTTTACCTGGCGCGGGAAGTGGCCGCCATCAAACGCAATTCTCCTCCTTTCAAAGTGATCAGCGAAGACCTGATGCTGCGCCTGTCGGTGGCCCCCAGGGAGGGCCTGCATAACCTGTCCATTTTCAAGGGCGTGAGCGGCTACGTGCTGGCTAACCACGGGGGCTGGATCCGCGAAGCTATCCAGAAGGGCCTTAAGGCTCCCGAGTACAACGTGCCTCACCGGGAGATCTCCCGGGAAAAGCGCGCCTACTTCGAGTCCATCAAGACCCGCTTCAAGAACCTCAAACTCTGGCGCAAGGAAACCGCCGTGCGGCGCAACATGCTGCCCGAGGCTATCATGGGCAACGACGTGCTGGAGCGGGTGGCTTTCTCCCTGCCGAGAAGCATGGAAGACCTGCACGCGGTGCGCGGGCTGGGAGCGGAAAAGGTGTCGCTTTACGGCGCGGAACTGCTGGAGTTCATCAAGAAGCACCACGCGGGGAAGTAAAGCGCGGCGCCGGCGGCTGTCCGCTAATGGAAGAGTTTTCTGGCCAGGTCGGCCCTGTTGATCTCGCGCAGGGCTTTCAGGATGAGGGGTTTGTTTTCCGGTTTGTAGTACTGTAGGAGCGCCCGCTGCATGCGGCGCTCCGTTTCTTTTTTGGGGACGTAGACGGGTTCCAGCGTAAAAGGGTCCAGGCCGGTGAAATAGATGGAGGTGGCCAGTTCCATGGGAGCGGGCAGAAAATCGTTTATCTGCTGGGGGCGGATGTTCCTTTCCTTCAGGAAGACCGCCAGGTCCGCCATGTCGGCCAGCGTGGAACCGGGGTGGGCCGAGATGAAGTAAAGCACCAGGTACTGCTCTTTGCCGGCTTTTTTGGATTCCGCCAGGAATTTATCAGCGAATTCCTTGAACACTTCCACCGACGGCTTTTTCATCACCGACAGCACTTTGGGGGAGATATGCTCCGGGGCCACTTTCAGCTGGCCCCCGGTGTGGAAGCGCGCGATCTCCGAAATATACTCGCCGCAGCGCAGCGCCAGGTCCATCCTGATGCCGCTGGCCACGAAAGCTTTTTTCAGGCCCTTTATGGCCCTTATGCGGCGCATCAGCGCCAGCAGGGGCTTGTGGTCGGTGTCGAGGTTGGGGCAGATGACGGGGTGCACGCAGGAGATCTTGCGGCAGGCTTGGCAGACGGCCAGGTCGCGCCCGCGCATCTCGTACATGTTGGCCGACGGCGCGCCCAGGTCCGAGATATTGCCGGGGTGGCGCGGGGTTTTAAGCAGTTCCTCCGCCTCCCTTTCGACGGAGGCGGGGCTGCGGCTCTGGATGAAGCGGCCCTGGTGCAGGGTCAGCGAGCAGAAAGAGCAGCCGCCGAAGCAGCCGCGGTGGATGACGATGGAGTCCTTGATCATCTCCAGCGCCGGGATGGGCTCTTTGTAAGAGGGGTGGGCGCGCTTGGTGAAAGGCAGGCCGTAAACGGCGTCCATCTCTTCGGTGGTAAGCGGCAGGGCGGGGGGATTCTGGACTACGGCGCGGCCTTCGCTTTTCTGCACGAGGGGTTTGGCGTTATAGGGGTTGGATTCCTCGTAAATTATGCGCGTGGCCGCGGAGAACTTCACCCTGTCCCCGGCGACTTCTCCCGCGGACGGGAGCTCCAGGGCTCCGGGGAGCGGCAGCGCGGCCGTCTCTTTGGCGCCCAGCGGGTAGGCGGTGCCGCGTATGTCCCTCAGGGCCGGAATTTTTTCCCCGGCTTTGAGGCGGGCGGCTATTTCCCTGATCTGGCGCTCGCCCATGCCGTACACCAGCAGGTCCGCTTTGGAATCCAGCAGGACGCTTTTGCGCACTTTGTCGGACCAGTAGTCGTAATGGGCGAAGCGGCGCATGGTGGCTTCTATGCCCCCGGCGACTATGGGCACGTCGGGATAGGCTTCCCGCGCGCGCTGGGAGTAAATGATGGTGGCCCGGTCGGGGCGCAGGCCGGGTTTGGCGCCGGGGGAGAACTCGTCGGTGGACCGGATCTTCCTGTTGTGGGTGTACTTATTGATCATCGAGTCCATGTTGCCGGCGGAAACGCCGAAGAACAGGCGGGGGCGGCCGAATTTCCGGAAGTCGGCGCAGTTTTCCCAGCCGGGCTGGGAGAGGATGGCTACGCGCAGGCCTTCGGCCTCCAGCACGCGGCCGACGAGGGCCATGGCGAAGGAGGGGTGGTCCACGTAGGCGTCGCCGGTTATCAGCACCACGTCCACGGCGTCCCAGCCCCGTTTCTTCACCTCTTCTGGCGTCATCGGCAGAAATTCCATACGTAAATAATAGCAAAATGTATACGGCAAGCTTGCTGGTTCGCAGTGACAGGGGGTTGGAACGCAAAAACGGCGTCGCGCACACCGTGCGCGCGCCTCCCCGCCTCAGCCCTCGCGCTATGCAAGCTCGGGCTTCCGGCAGGGTTTTGCTAACCCAACCCCCTGCCACTGCTCCAACTCGCCAGATTGAGGTTGAGGCGATACTATTATTTTGTAATAATAAGAGTAAGGGGCAGACGTCCCGCTTTTTAAGGAGAAAAACATGAAAAAACTGATACTTTCGCTTTGTATGCTGCCGCTGCTGGCCCCTATGGCCAAAGCAGACCCTTTCGAGGACTTCAAGCTCCAGATCCAGGCGCAGGGAAAGGCCCTGCTGACGCCCTTCGTAAAGGACCTGGGCGGCGTGATCGGCGCCAATGACTTCAACTCCGGCCGCGCTATCGGCTTTCCCGGCTTCGAGGCCGGCCTGGCCGCGACGCTGCAGGCCAAGCCCAGCCCCGAAAACCGCCTCCTGCGCGACGCGGGCGTGGACGCTTTCGGCGCGGCCATGCTGCACGCGGGCGCCGCCCTGCCCTTTATAGGCGCGGACGTGATGGTGCGCGGCGTGAGCTATTCAGGCTTCTCCGTGATCGGCGGCGGCCTGCGCTACCCGCTGCTCAAGAGCGGCACGCTGACCAAGTTCATCCCGGACGTTTCGGTGTCCGCCTACTACGACGTCATTAAATACGATTACTTCAAGGGCAGCCACATGTCCTTCGACGCGGCGGCCTCCTTCGACATCCCGGTGATAAAGCCTTATGTCGGCGTGGGCCTGGACCGCACCAGGCTTGAGATAAAGAACGTCTCCGCCGCGCTCAACGGCGTCGACGCCACCATCTCCAAGCCGCGCTACACGGTGGGCGTGCGCCTGTCGCCCCTGCCCCTGCTCTACGTCTACGGGGCGTACAACATCCTGCACGGCCAGACCGGCTACTCGATGGGCGCCGGCCTTAAGTTTTAAACCTTAAATCCAAAAGGAGATATCATGGAAACCAACCAGAGTCAAAACACCGAGAGCAGCAAGTACATCGAGCTCGCCGAGCATTACGGCGCCAACAATTATCACCCGCTGCCGATAGTTATTTCCCAGGCCAAGGGCGTCTGGGTAAAGGACCCGGAAGGCAAGCGGTATATGGACATGCTCAGCGCCTACTCCGCGCTCAACCACGGCCACCGGCACCCCAGGATCCTGAAAGCCCTGACCGAGCAGGCCAAGCGCGTTACGCTTACCTCCCGCGCTTTCAACAACGACCAGATCGGGCCGTTCTTCAAGGAACTGTGCGAGTTCGCCGGCTACGAGATGGTGCTGCCCATGAACACCGGCGCGGAAGCCGTGGAGACCGCCCTGAAGGCCGTGCGCAAATGGGGCTACAAGGTAAAAGGCGTGCAGGCCGATAAGGCGGAGATCATCTGCGCCACCAACAACTTCCACGGCCGCACCATCAGCATCGTTTCCATGTCCACCGAGCCCCAGTACAAGGACGGCTTCGGCCCCCTGACCCCGGGTTTCAAGGTAGTGGGTTACGGCAATATCGAAGAGCTTAAGGCCGCTATCAATCCTAATACCGTGGCTTTCATCGTAGAACCCATCCAGGGTGAGGCGGGCATCATTGTGCCGCCGGCGGGCTACCTGAAGGCCGCCAGCGAGCTGTGCAAGGCCAATAACGTGCTGTTCGTGGCCGACGAGATCCAGACGGGCTTCGGCCGCAGCGGCAGGAAGTTCGCCTGCGATTATGAGAACGTCAAACCCGATATGCTGGTAATGGGCAAAGCCCTGGGCGGGGGCGTGATGCCGATGTCCGCGGTGGCGGCCTCCAAAGCCGTGCTGGGCGTGTTCAACCCCGGCGACCACGGCAGCACCTTCGGCGGCAACCCGCTGGCCTGCGCGGTGTCGCGCATGGCGCTCAGGGTCATCGTCGAGGAGAAGCTGGTGGAACGGTCTTACGAGATGGGCGAGTACTTCATGGAGAAGCTGCGCTCGATCAAGGGCAAGCACATCAAGGAAGTGCGCGGCAAAGGCCTGCTGATAGGGGTGGAGATGGACTGCAAGGCCCGCCCTTACTGCGAGGAACTGATGAGCCTCGGCCTGCTGGCCAAGGAAACGCACGACCATGTCATCCGCTTCGCGCCGCCGCTCGTCATCACCAAAAAAGAGATCGACTGGGCGTTCAAGCGCATCAAGAAAGTGCTTAAGAAATAAGTTCGCCGGGCGGGCAGCGGTATCAACGCCGCTGCCCGCCTTTATATTTACTCCGCTCACCCGCGCTTAAGGCCCTCTCCGGATGGATACAGCGAAACAGACTAAAAAGATCAACTGGCTTTATTTCCAGGTGGTGTTCGCCGCGGTGGTCTGGGGCGGGGCCTATCCTTTTACCAAGCACCTGGTCGCCGAGATCTCCCCGCTTTCCATCGTGACCTTCAGGGCGCTGATAGGCACGCTGCTGCTGCTCTTCCTGACCAGGTCCGGGCTGCGGGCCGCCGATTTCAGGTTTTCTTTTTTGTGGAAGCTGCTGGCGCTGTCCGTCCTGGGGATCTCCGCCCAGCAGTACCTGCAGGCCTACGCGCTTAAATATACGGAAGCTTCGCACGCCGGCTGGCTGATCGCCTCCACGCCCATACTTGTGGCCGGGCTGATGGCCGCCCTGGGCGAGAAGATAGGCCCCTTCAAGATAGCGGCTTTCCTGGTGGGCTTCACAGGCACGCTGCTGGTGGTTTTCTCCAAGGCCGGCGCCGGGGCTTTCTCGCTGCCGTCCACGCGGGGGGACCTGGTCTTCCTGGTCACCTGCGCCGCCTGGGCTTTTTACGTGATACTTACAAAGAAGTGGCTGACCGCGTGGCCGCAGGCCAAGGTGACCGCCGTTACCATGCTGGTGGCGCTGGCCACCGTGCTGCCGGCCTGGTTCTGGACCGGCGGCCCGGCAGAATTCGCGCGCCTGTCCTCCAGGGGCTGGCTGAGCCTCGGCTACCTCAGCCTGCTGTCCTCGGCCCTGGCCTATCTGTTCTGGAACAACGCGGTGGAAGGCCTCGGGGCGGTCAAGTCCTCATATTTTATTTACCTCGAGCCGTTCTCCACGCTGCTCTGCGCCTACCTGTTCCTCGGCGAGAAAGCTTCTCCCGCCGCTTTCGCGGGGGGCCTGCTGATCCTGGCCGGGGTTTACCTGGTGGGGTTGAACGATAAACGGCGCCATCTCTTCAAGGGGGCTTCTTCCAATGCCTGATTGCGCCGCTTATTCGCCTTTGAAAGAAAAATTCGGGGAGCATTGCGTTTTCGGCGCCCCGGCTTCGGGTTTTACCACTTACCGCGCCGGCGGCCCGGCCGAGGTTCTTGTGCGCCCGGGGTCCCGCGAAGACCTGTTATGGCTGGCCGGCTGGTGCCGGGCCGCGGGCGTCCGACTGACGCTGCTGGGCCGGGGTTCCAACGTGCTGGTCAGCGACAAAGGGCTGCCGGGCGTGACCGTACTTACCGGCAGACTTTCCGGGATAAAGGTTTCGGGCAGGACCATCACGGCGGAGGCCGGCGCCCTGTGGGACGACGTGGCCAGACTTTCGGCGGAACTCGGCCTGGCCGGCCTGGATAAAACGGCCGGCATTCCCGGGTCCGTGGGCGGGGCGGTGCGCATGAACGCCGGGGCCTTCGGGCAGGAAACCTTCGACCGGCTCGTGTGGGTGGAGGCCTTGGACCAGGCCGGGGGGCTGCTGCGGCTGGAAAAGAAGGATATCCCGCACGGTTACCGCCGGGCGGAAGGCCTGGAAAAACTCATTTTGCTGTCGGCCGGGTTCGAATTCGAAGCGGGCGATATCGCCGTGCTGCTGCAGGACCGCTCCTGCGTGCTGGCGGCCCGCGAGACCAAGCAGCCGCTGGAGTTCCCTTCCGCGGGCAGCGTGTTCAAGCGGCCGCCCGGCGATTACGCTTCGCGCCTTATAGACGCCGCCGGGCTGAAGGGCTTCAGGATAGGCGGCGCCGAGGTGTCGGCCAAACACGCCGGGTTCATCATAAATTCGGGCGGCGCCACCGCCGCGGATATTTACGCGCTGATGTGCGAAGTGCGCGCGAGGGTAAAGGCCGGCTCCGGCGTGGAGCTGGAGCTGGAACAGATACTGCTGGGGGACTTCTAGTCCGATTAGGGGGAGAAATGAAACTGATCCTTGCCATCCTGCTTTTTCCGTGTTTTGCCGCCGCGCAAAGCGGCCTGACCAAAGCCGACCAGGCCTTTTCCAAAGGGCTGTACCAGGAAGCTTTGCCGCTTTACTCGGCCGCGGCCGCGCTGCCCGGCGACGACGGGCTTAAAGCCGCCTACCGGGCGGCCGAATGCGAGGGCCTGCTTTTCCGCTACGGCGAAGCCGCCCAGCGTCTTGCCGACATGAAACTTCCGGCGGACCAGCTCTGGCGGGGCAGGTTTTTGCTGCTGCGGGCCGAGACCGGCCGCCAGTTCCTGGCCCAGTACGGCTATTCGCGGCCCGCCGACGAGGAGAAGGGGACCGCCGACGTCACCAAGCAGACCCGCGCGCAGTGGCAGCGGCGCATAGCGGCGGACTACGACGCTTTATGGAACCTGCGCCGCGAGCTGCTGAAATACCGCCTGGAGACCCAGGATTATTTCGTGGACCTGAAGGGCGCGGAGCTGGCCTACACGCCCACGCTCTGGGACTTCGCCGTGCTGCGCTGGACCGATTACCTGCTGACCTCGTCCCGGGCCGAAGGCGTGGTGCCCGACGCGGCCGCTATGTTCCGCGCGGACTACAGCGCCGATTACAGCGCGGCCGCCCCGGCCGCCCTTAAGGCCGCCGCGATCTTCGAAGACGCCGCCGGCCTCAGTTCTCCCGCCATGGATTTCGCCAGGGAATACTGGAAACTGCGGCGCCTGCGGATCCCGGTGGAGAACGGGGAAATGGCAAGCGCCGCCGAGCAGGCGAAACTCCGCGAGTTGGCCCTGGACACTCTTAAGGGCTGGGGCTCGTCGTTCAAGACCGCCCTCGCCCGCGCCTGGGCGCTGCATTATGCCGCCGAGCTGAGCGCCGAAAAGCCGGATCATAAGGCCGCGGTGGAACTGTGCCAAAAAGCGGAAGAGCAGGCCCCGCGCTCGAAGCCGGCCGGGCTTTGCTCCAAAATGCGCGCGGAAATAGAGCTGCCGCGCCTGGAACTTTCCGCCTCTTTCGCGCCGCCGCCTGGGGCGAAGATCCTCACCGTGACGGCGCGCAACCTGCCGTCGGTCTATTTCAGGGCTTATAAAACTTCGCCCGAAGAACTGACCTCCATAGGCAGCTACCCCGAGCAGGGCTGGGGCCGCGTTAAGAACCTCTCCGAGGAAGCCGTGAAGCGTTTCCTCAGGAAGGAAGCCGCCCTGGCGTGGGAGGCGAAGATAACCTATCCCGCCCCGTACGCGTACAAAGAACAGCAGGTAGTTTCGCCGGCTTTCAAAAAGGGCCTTTACGTCATCATGGCCTCCGGCGACACCGGCTTCGAAGAGGGTTCCTCGCTGATGAAGGCGGTAACGGTCAACATCACGGACATTTTCCTGCTGGGGACTTCCGGCCTGGCGGGGGACCCGGAGGACTTCCTCTATAACCCGGCCGAGCCGTCGAGGCAGAGCGGGGGGGACCTCTTCCGTCTTTACGCCGTGAACGCGCTGACCGGGCGGCCGCTGGCCGGCGCGCCCATAGACGCTTTCTATAACAGGTCTTACTCCAACTGGGAAAGGACCTCCCTGAAGACCGGGCCGGACGGCGTGGCCGTCTTCGGCCTGCCGCTGACAGTAACTTATCCGTCCAATCAGTATTTCTCCATAGACCCCCTGCTCAGCCACGGCGGTGCTTACGCCTACTGGCAATCCCAGGAGTCGGCGGGCCTCAGCGTGCCCGCGCCGCTGAACGTCTTTGTCGAGACGGACCGGCCGGTTTACAGGCCGGGCCAGGAAGTGAAGTTCAAGGTCACGGCGCTGCTGCGCGAGCCGCGCGGCTGGCGGACCTACGACGGCAAGGCCAGGCTTAAGGTCGTGGCGCGCGACCCCAACTGGCAGGAGGTTTATTCCAAAGAACTCCCGGTTACGGGGCTGGGCAGCGCCGCCGGCGCCTTTACGGTGCCGCAGGGCCGCCTGCTGGGCCAGTACTCCGTCTCCGCGGAACTGAACGAGTACAGCCGCAATTTCAGCGGCAGCGCCAATTTCGGCGTGGAGGAATACAAGCGGCCGGAGTTCGAGGTGAAGCTGGACGAGGCCAGGCGCCCTTACCGCTACGGCGAGAAAGCGGAGATCCAAGGCGCGGTTAAATATTATTTCGGTTCTCCGGTGCCGGGCGCGGCGGTGAAATACCGCGTGATCCGGAGCCGCTACGTGCCCTGGTACTGCTGGTATTGGAACTGGTACTACGGGGCTTCCGGCTCTTCCGAGGTGGCGGCCGGCGAGACCAAAACCTCCGACGACGGGCGCTTCAGCCTTGCGTTCACGCCGCAGCCCGAAGGCGCGGCCTACGCGGGCTACCCGTCCTCTTACCAGGTGGAAGTGGAGGCCAGGGACGCGGGCGGCCGTACCATAACGGATTCCCGCGCCTACCGGGCCGGGGCCAAGGCGTACCTGTTCGACGTTACGCCCGAAGCCGGTTTCTTCACGCCCGAGAAGCCCGCCGGGCTGAGCGCCCGGCTGATGGACCTCAACGAGGTGCCGCAGGACGGGACCGCCGACTACGGGCTCTACAGGCTGGAGCAAGCGCCGGCGGACGAGTCCGGCCAGCGGCAATGGGGCTCTTTCGGCAGGAACCCTTCGCTGGAGCAGGTTTTCAGCCAGGTGCCCGATGGCCCCAAGGCCGACGCGGGCAAAGTCAGTTTCAGGAAGTCCGCCGCGGCGAAAATAATCCTTAAGCCGCTGCCCCCCGGCGTTTACCGCCTCAGGCTCAAGGCGAAGGACCCCTGGGGAGGGGAAAGCGAGAGCCAGCTGATCCTGGTTTCGGCTTCGCCGCAGCCCGGGCGCAACGCCGGGCTTAAACTGCCGCCGGTGGCGCTGTTCGAGCGGGCTTCCTACCAGCCCGGAGAGACCGCGCGGGCGCTGATAGGCGCTACCGCGCTGAAAGGCGTGAAGTACGCTGAGATACTGGCCGGCAGTTTTGTGCTGGCGCGCGAAACGCTGAAAGAAGGCGGGCTGTCGCTGTTCAGCGTGAAGGTCGGCCGGGAGCACCGCGGGGGTTTCGGCCTCAGGTGGCTGGGCGCGACGGATTTCAAGGTTTATTCCGCTATGGCCGAAGCCGCCGTGCCGCAAAACGACAAGAACATCTCCCTGGCCCTGGACTTCGACAAAACCCTGGCTCCCGGCCAGAAGGTTTCCTGGCGGCTGAAGGCGAAGGACAGCGCCGGCAGGCCCGCGTCCGGCGAGGCCCTGGTAAAGATCTTCGACAGGTCCCTGGAGTATTACGGCAAGGACGCCGGTTTCTGGGGCGACGCCCTTTACCCCGGGCGCCCCGCTTCGGGCGAGGGCCAGGGCTCTTTGTTCACCCCTTACGCTATAACCCTGCCCATCCGGACGGGCGTCATCCAGCGCATGCTGGAAGCTTTCCGTCGCGGCACGGCGCAGGAGCGCCTGGCGGCGCTGCGGATAGCCGCTACCAGGGTTTCCCATGGCCGTTCCGGCTACAGGTCCAAAGGCATAGCCTTCGAGGACGGATCGGGGCAGATGATGATGGCCAGCGCCGACTCCAATATGATGGATAAATCCTCCGTAGCGGCGATGCCGGGCGGGCTGACCGCCGGCCGGGCCATGGCGAAGTCCAAAGCGGAAGCGCCGGCCGCGGCGCGTGAATCGATGCTCGAGTCCGCTCCCGAAGTTAAAGTCCGCAAGGATTTTTCCGAGACCGCCTACTATAACCCGCAGCTGAAGGTGCTGAAGGGGGCGGGCAGGTTCTCGTTCACCATCCCCGAGCGCCTGACGGCGTGGAAGGTCACTTCCTACCTGCTGACGCGCGACGCGCGCCGCGGGTCCGTCTCGGCGGAAACCGTCACTAAAAAAGACCTGATGGTGCGCCTGGATATTCCGCGCTTCTTCCGGGAAGGCGACGTTTCCCGCCTTACGGCGGTAGTGACCAACGATACCCCGGGCGAGCTGTCCGGCGAAGTTTTGCTGTCGCTGACGCGCGACGGCGAGAACGCGCTGAACACCTTCGGCATAAAAGAAGCGGTGAGGCCTTTCGCGGTAAAGGGCAGCGGCACCGTCTCCGTGTACTGGGACATAGCCGCCCCGTCGGGGACCGGGGCCTATAAGGTGCGCGCGGTGGCCCGGGCGGGCCAGCTGGCCGACGCCCAGGAGAACGACCTGCCCCTGCTGCCGTCGAGGGAGCGCCTGATAGCCTCGGCCGTGGCCTCGCTGGACGGCGACGCGTCTAAAAAATTCAGCCTGCCGGAGCTGGAAAGCGCGGACTCCTCGCGCGAAGTGGAAGCTTTGCACCTGGAGATACAGCCGCAGCTGATGCTGACCGTGCTTAACAGCCTGCCGTTCCTGGTGCATTATCCTTACGAGTGCACCGAGCAGCTGCTGAACCGCTATGTGCCGCTGGCCATAACCAACAGCTTCTACCGCAAGTACCCGGCGCTGCGGGCCTCGGCGGCCAGGATCCCCAAGCGGGATACGCTGACCCCGGCCTGGGAGCGGGACAACCCGGTGAGGCTGATGAGCCTGATGGAAACGCCCTGGGAGGAGCAGTCGAAGGGGCGCAAGGCTTACTGGCCCGTCATCGATATGCTGGACCCGAAGGTGGTGGAGGGGGAGAAAGCGGATGCGCTGGGCAAGCTGAAGGCTTACCAGAACGCCGACGGCTCCTTCCCCTGGTTCCCGGGCGGGCGCCCCAACCTCTACATGACGCTTTACGCCCTGGAGGGCCTGGCGGAGGCCTCCCGCTACGGCGTGGACGTGCCGCAGGACATGGCCCAAAAGGCTTTGGCCTACGTGCTGGCGGAGATCCCGGCGCATATGAAGCCGGAGGCGGACCAGACCTCGCTGATCCTTTACGCGGCTTACGTGGTGACCTCTTTCCCGGCGTCCTGGCCGGAGAGCAGGACCGCGCTGACCTACGCCAAAGAATGGGCGGACTACGCCGATACGCACGCGGCGGCCATGACGGCCTTCGGCAAGGCTTACGCGGCCTACGTGTACCTGCGCCTGGGCGAGAAAGCGAAAGCCGAAAGCTACCTGGCGCGCGCGATGGACGGGGCCCGCTCCGACGATATCGCCGGGGTTTACTGGGCACCGGAGAAGCTCTCCTGGCTGTGGTACAACGACACGGTGGAGAAGCACGCCTTTATCCTGCGCACGCTGCTGGCGGTGCGCCCCAAGGACCCGAAGATAGCGGGGCTGGCGCGCTGGCTGCTGTTCAACCGCAAAGCCAACGAGTGGAAGTCCACCAAGGCCTCGGCGGCGGCGATCTATTCCCTGCTGGACGTGATGAAGGCGAGGGGCGCGCTGGACAAGGGCGAGACTTTCAACCTGAAATGGGGCGCGACGGCGGAGACGGCGGCGCTGCAGCCTTTCGACTGGATCGCCAAGCCGCTGCGCTGGTCCAGGTACGGCGCGGAGATCACGAAGAAGGACTTTGCGCCGGTGGTGGAAAAGAAGGGGCCGGGGCTGGCTTTCGCGGCCTTTACGGCCGTCTATACCACCAGCAAGCAGGCGGAGGAATCCCCGGCCGGCATGATGAACGTTTCACGCCGGTACTTCCTGCGCGCGAAGGAGGGGGAGGCTTATACGCTGAAGCCGCTTTCTTCGGGCGATACGGTGGGGGTGGGAGACCAGATAGAGGTGCACCTGACGGTGAATACGCGCAGTCAGTTCGAATATGTGCATATCAAGGACCCGAAGGCGGCGGGGTTCGAGGCGGAGGAACTGAACAGCGGCTGGAAGTGGGACCAGCTGGGCCGCTACGAGGAGCCGCGGGATTCGCTGACGAACTTCTTCGTGGAATGGCTGCCGCACGGCGAGTACGCGCTGAAATACCGGCTGCGGCCTACTACGCCGGGCTCGTTTAAACTGGGGGCGGCGGTGATGCAGTCGATGTACGCGCCCGAGTTCGCCGCGCATTCGGCGGGCATGGTCATTAACGTGAAGTGAGGGAGCAGCTTTGGGTATTGGTCCGCGGGATGTAAAGTCGGGGGCTGCCGGGGGGTGTCCCCTGCTCACCCGGACCGAGGAAACCCTTGCGTCGGTTTCCCCCCGCCTAGGGAATTTATGGCGGGGCCCCCTTTCCGCAACGGGTGCTCAGGGGACACCCCCCGGCAGCCCCCTCCGGGTTAGCGAACGTTGGCGGTGTTTCTCCAGGGTCGGGTTAGAAGCGGCGGAAGACTATGGGGGATCTGGCGCCGAAGGTGAGGAGTTTGAAGAGCAGGAAGAAGACTACGGCGCCCGCGAGCATGAGGGGGATGCCGATGACGGCGCCGATGAAGGTGGAGGTGAGCAGGGCGCCGGAGAGGAAGAGGCCTATGGCCAGCAGGGCGAGGCCGCCGGCGATCAGCATTTTGAGGCGCGTGAGCAGGCCGGGCTTTTCGGCGGGAGCGTGGTCCGGCCGCGGTCTTTCATAAGCGGGGCCCCTGCCGCCCGGGCTTATTAGCTCCGGTTCGACGCACTCTTCGTTCACGGCAAGCTGGTTGTTTCCCATCAGTATAATTGTATCAAAACCGCGCAACAAATCCGTAAAAACGGGCAGCTATGATATATAGACGCGAAGGCGCGCACGGAGAGGATAAATGAAGCGCTCAATACAGCTTTTTGCGGCCCTGGCCGCCTTATTTTTCTGCCGCGGCGCCGCCGCGCAGGACGGCAGGCAGGTGAACGCGCTGCTGGTCATCCCTTCGGCCCAGACGGCCTTTGACGGAAAATTCCAGAGCTTCCTGGACAAGAAAGGCGCCAAGCTGCTGCAGTCCTATCCGCCCAGCGTTTTTGTGGGCTACATTCCCAAGGCGCTGGACGCCGAGCTGGCCGAGAAATACGGCGCGCGGGTTTACCGCGACAGGGTGGAAGACTGGAGCTCCTTCGCGCGCTACGGCGAGAAGGCCGTGTTCGCCGTCAACGCCTGGAACAAGCGTTTTGTGGAGGACCCGCCCGAGGCCCCGCTGGTGGTCAGCTCCAGGGTGCGGCGGGCCGGCAAAAAAGGGGAGTCCCTCGATCTTACCTGGAACGCGGTGATGAAGGCCGTTTCCTACCGGCTGCAGATAGGCCCGGACCCGGACTTCACCGCGCCGCAGGTGGATACGGTGCTGGCGCGCAACAGCTACAGGGTAGTCCCTTCCTTCTGGAAGGACGGGGTTTATTACTGGCGCGTGGCTGGCCGGCTCAGGCTTAACTCCGGGGAACTGCGGGACGGGGCTTTTTCCGAGGCTTATTCTTTCGCGGTCTCCAATCCCGCCGGGCCCCGCGGCGCCAAACTGCCCGCCCCGCCGCTGCCCGCCAGGATCGGCGTCACCGAACGCCCGCTTTCCTGGGCTTCCGCCGTGGCTTTCAAGTATTACCGCCTGCAGATCTCCGAAAGCGCGGATTTCGGCGCGCCGTTGCTGGACGTGTTTACCGATACCTGCTCCTATAAGCTGGCGGGCCTGGGCCTGCTGCCGCAGACGCCGTATTATATGCGCGTGATGGGCTCGGACGGGGCCGCGGCCGGCGGCTGGTCCGGGATCTCCGAATTATCGCTGGAGCCGCAGCGCCGCGTAATCGACAGCAAGAACCGCTAGACTTTTTGCGCAACTATGAAAAGCCGCCACGTAAGACAACCGGGTTATTTCCTAAAAGGGCTGGCGCTCTGCGCCTGCATTGCCGTTCTCTTTGCGGGGATAGCCGGCGCGGTGCCCGCGAACCCGCGCCCGCGGGCGGCGGCGCAGCCGGACGGCACAAAGATCACCATAGCCCTTAAGGGCGATGAATACCACCACTGGAACGAGGACGCCGCCGGTTATACCGTCTTAAAAGACAAAGCCACCAGGAACTGGGTTTACGCCGAGAAGGACCCCTCCGGGGCGCTGAGGCCCGGCCTTCACAAGGTAGGGGCGGCCGACCCGGAGAAACTGGGGTTCACCAAGCGGCTGCTCGACGAAAGAAAGGTAAAAGCCGGGGCCGCCAGGCGCGTCAAAACCGAGACCGCCAGGCGGGCGAAGGCCTCAGCCTCTTCGCCGTCGCGGGTTTCTTCCAGCCAGGCGACCGTTTCGGGGCTGGCCGCCTCCCCGGCGGCTGTCCGCACGCCCATCCTTACGGGTACCATGAGGAACCTGGTGATCCTGGCTAAATTCTCCAATCAGGGCACGGTTTACACGCAGCCCCAGTTCAACAGCCTTTTCAACGACGCCGGGTACTCCTTCGACGGGGCAGCGGGCTCCGTCAAGGATTATTACACGCAGGTTTCCTACGGCCAGCTTACGGTGCAGTCGGGCGTAAGCGCCTGGGTGAACCTGCCCCAAACCGCGGCGTATTACGGCGCCAACGACGTCGACGGCTGGGACCTGCGCCCGAAGCAGATGGTTATAGACGCCATAAACGCCCTGGACGCGTCCGGCTTCGATTTCAGCGCCTACGACGGCAACGCCGACGGCGAAGTGGACGGCCTGACCATCATCCACTCGGGCCGGGCGGAAGAATGGGACACGAACGATCCCGATTATATCTGGTCCCATCAATGGGAGCTGGACGCCCCGCTGGTCAAAGACGGGGTCAGCATGCAGATGTACCACACCGAGGCCGAGATGCGCGGCTGGGACGGGGATCCCGCCGCTATAACGCGCATCGGCGTTATCGCCCACGAGACCGGCCACTTCCTGGGCCTGCCCGACCTTTACGACACTGACGGCGGCAGCAGCGGCCTGGGGCAGTTCTGCCTTATGTCCGGCGGTTCCTGGAACGGTAATTACGGCAGCTCCCCGGCGCATTTCAGCGCCTGGCCCAAGAAATACCTGGGCTGGGCCACGGCCACGCGGCTTACGACCATCGGCACCAAGCCGCTGAGCAGGATAGAGGACAATGCCGCCGCGCTGTACCTGCTGCAAGACAGCGCTTTCCCCGCCGACGAATATTTCCTGGTGGAGAACAGGCAGGGCTATGGTTTTGACTCCCAGCTGCCGGGTTCCAGCCGCGGCATATTGATCTGGCACGTGGACGAGAGCAGGTCCGGCAATACCGACCCGGCGCATTACCTGGTGGACCTGGAGGAGGCCAGCGGCACGCAGCATTTAACGTCCGGGACGAACGTGTCCGGGGACGACGCCGATTATTTCCGGCAGGGCAATAATACGACCTTCAGCGACACGACCTCCCCCAACAGCAAAACTTATACGGCGGCCAGTCTTAAATTGCCTATCAGCGCAGTTTCAGCTTCCGCCGCTGCCATGACCTTCTACCTGGGCACTACCGATATTACCCAGCCGGCAGCCGTCGCGACGGTAAAAGACGGGCTCGGCGACGACATCGCCCAGACGGGCTCGCTGACACAGCTTTCGGCCAACTGGACCGCTGCCAGCGATCCTGAAACCGGTATTTCCGGCTATAAGTACGCCATAGGCACCGCGGCCGGCTCCGTTAACGTGGCCGACTGGACCGATAACGGGGCGGCCCAGTCCGTAACGCGAGGCGGGCTGACCCTTACGGCGGGAACCGTGTATTACTTCGGGGTTAAAGCCGTTAACGGCGTAGGCGTGGAGTCGGCGGTGCAGTGGTCCAACGGGCAGCAGGTGGACATAAGTTTCCCGTCCGACATTCCCTATGTTTATGACGGACTGGCCGAAGATATCGACTACGCGCAATCGCTGAACACCCTTTCCGCCAACTGGGGAGCCTCCGCCGCGGGCGGGGTATTGGAATACCAATACGCCATAGGCACTACCCCGGGCGGCACCGAAAGACTGGGCTGGACCACCGCGGGCCTGAATACCTCTATCACCAAGCCGGGCCTGGTGCTGGCCGAGGGGGCCACCTACTATTTCGCCGTGAAGGCCAGGAACGCCAACGGCTTCTCCTCCGCCGTAGCTTCCGACGGGCAGCGCGTGGATACCGTCGCCCCTTCGGCCAAGGTAGAGATCTTCTCGGCTTTACCGGCCAAGACCGGCCCTTTCTCCGCCAAACTGATAATCACCGAGGCGGGCGCCCTGGCCGGAGAACCGGTCTTGAGGCTGGCTTTCGGCTGCGGCGCCGGCACGCCCATGGCTATAACCTATACGGTCGCCTCCACCTGGACGGTCACGGCTTTCGTCGAATCGTATTTTTCCACCGGCACCGCCTGCTTTACTTTCAGCGCCACGGACCTGGCCGGTAATACCGGCACCCTCATAACGGGGGGGAATTCGTTCGACGTGGATCCGGCGGTAGCCGGGGCGGGCGGCGGCACGATCAGCAACAGCGACGGGACGTCAGTGACCATCCCGGCCGGGGCGTACGCGGGGAACCTCTACGTGACCATCTCCACCATCCCCGCCTCCAGGACGGAGACCGCAGATTCTGGTTCCCGCGATTCCGTCAAACTGCTGTCCAGCGACCTGGTAAAGGAATTCAGGGCCCGCAGCGCGGCGGGCGCGCCGGTCACCTCGTTCTCAAGCCCGGTGACGATCAGGCTGGGCTATCCCGACGCCAATGACGACGGGCACCTAGACGGGGATTTTATCCGGGAAGACCTCGCCTGGCTTTACTACCTCAACGAGGCCACCGGCAAATGGGAACCCCAGGAGAACGTCGTCAGGGACCGCGCCGCTAATACCGTTTCGGCGCAGACCAGTCATTTCTCGGTTTACTCGGTCAGGGTCTCTATCGCCGCGGGCCAGGGTTTATCGGGGCTCAAGGCCTATCCCAACCCCTGCGATTTTCGCGGCTCCGCGTCGCTGAACATCGCCGGGATCCCCCTGGACGCTTCCAATCCGCGCGTCTATATTTACAACGAAGCCGGCGAGCTGGTGCGTACGCTTACGGCAGGCTCCGGCATAGACGCCTGGAACAGCGCCGCCTGGGACGGCCGGCTGCCGAACGGCGCCAAGGCCGCCAGCGGGCTCTATATTTACCTGGTCAAGACGGATAATTACGGGAAAGGAAAAGGAAAGTTCTTCGCGCTCTGGTAACATGAAAACCGCCAACGCCGTAGTCCTGCTGCTGCTCGCCGCCGCTTCCGCCCTGAGGGCTGAGACGGGCAGCACGGCTTTGCCTTTTCTGAAAATGGACCAGGGCGCCCGCGCCGCCGCGCTGGGAGGGGCCTATTGCGCCGCCGGCGACGACGCCTGGTCGGTATTCTATAACCCGGCCGGCACCGCTTTGCCGCCCAGGAGGGAGATAGCGCTGGGCCACAACGAATGGCTGGAGGGGATAAGGAACGAAACCCTGGCCTACGTGCACCCGCTGGCTTCCGGCGCCGCGCTTTTCGGCGGACTCAACGCCCTGCTGAGCGGCGGGATGGATAAATACGACGCCGCGGGCACGAAGACAGGCTCGTTCAGCGCGCAGGAAGGGGCGCTGAGCTTCGGCGCGTCCGTTCCGCTGGGGGGCGGCTATTACGGGGGCGCGGCGGCGAAGGGACTCTATCAGAAGGCCGCGGCCGACAGCGCCCTGGCCTGGGCCGGGGACGCCGGCCTGCTGAAGGTCTCTGGAGACTGGCGCTTAGGCGCTTCGGCTTCTAATTTCGGTACCGGCATGAAGCTCGGTTCCGTCTCTTTTCCCCTGCCGCTGATCCTGCGGGCCGGGGCGGCCTGGAATTACCAGGACAAGCTGCGGATCTCGGCGGACGGAGTAAAAGCCGGAGAAAGCGACACGGCCCTGGCCGTGGGCGCTGAAGGGGAACTGGCCGTCAACCCCGGCGAGTCTTTCTACGCCAGGGCGGGCTACCGGACGGGCCGCAGCCGCTACGCGGGGCCCGGGCTCAGCGCCGGCGTCGGCCTGAAGAACGGGGGGCTGCGCGCGGATTACGCTTTTACGCCTTACGGCGAACTGGGGGATTCGCATCGGCTGACCATAGCCTTAAGTTTCGGAGGAGAGAGACCGGCCCCGGCCAAAAGGCGCGGTAAATACCAGCCCCGGCGCAAGGCCGTACAAACGGCCCCGGCCAGAAGGATCGAAAAGAAAAAGAAAGGGAAGACGGAAGACGCCCCGGTGTATTTTATCTGGTGACGATCTCTTTCCAAAGCGCGGCGGTCTTTGACAGCGCGAAATCGCCGGCTCTGACCAGGCCCGCCCGCGCGTACGCCTCCAGCGCTTTCTTGTCCGCCAGCGCCGCGCAGATCTCGCCGGCCCAGGCCAGCTCTTCAGGCTCCGGCCGCGCCGCCGCCAGCCGCCTGCCGGAAAGGACGGGCATGAGCAGGCCGTAGGGGGCCTTTTCCGGCGCGTTAGTGCGCGTGAAGAAAGGGGTGGCCGGCGCCAGGATCTCGCGAGGGCCGGAAGAGCAGTCGGCCGACATTACGGGGATGCCGCAGGCCATGGCTTCCGTCAGGGCGTTGGGGAACCCCTCCCACAGAGAAGTGAAAACGAAAAGCCCGGCCCCGGCTATGAAATTATACGGGTTCTCGCGGAAGCCGGTGAAATAAACGTCGGCGTCCGCCGGGGGGGCGCCTTCACCGGAAAAAGTTTTAAAGCCCAGCTCCCTGCTGAGCTCCAGCAGCCAGGGCTTAAGTTCGCCGTCCCCGACGAGCACCAGGGCGGCTTCGGGCAGGGTCTTCTTTACCTCCCGGAATATCCTGAGCAAATGCCATTGGCCTTTTGCGGGCGTCAGCCTGCCGCTGGTGGCAAGGACAGGGCGCTCATAGACGCGGGCCCAGGCGGCGTCCAGCGGGACCCGTGCCTGCGCGGCGATGCCCGCGGTATCGTGGCCGTTGTTGATCACCTTTATCTTTTCCGCGGGCACGAGGAAATTGTCCGCCAGATCCTTTTTAACGCCCTGCGAATTGGCGACCACGAGGTCGGCGCGGGGATAATAGCGCTTTATCAGCGGGCGCATCAGGGCGCCGCGCAGCCCGGAAAATTCGCCTGAGGGCCGCGTGCGCTCGCAGATCACGGCGCGGTGCCCGGAACGGCGGGCCGCTATCACGTTCACGAGGTTGGCGCGCTCCATGAACGACAGCACGGTGTCGCCGGGCCCGGCGAGCTTCGCCAGCCTGTGCGCGTAAAGCGGGATGGCAGCGGTTTTAAGCGCGGAACTGGTGGCCGCCCGGTGTTCGGACAGGGTCTTTATTTTCGCCGCGTCCGCCGGCTGGCAGATCTCGTTCTCGAGCAGCAGGATGGACTCGGCCGGGAGCAGCGCGGAGAGGGCGGCGAATTGTTTTTCGGCCCCGCCCCTGAACAGGGAGTTTATAAGCAGCTTCAGCGCCATATGGCAATTCTAGAATATTTTTGTTCCGGACGGCGGGCGTTATTGTAAAATAACAGGTGGATACGGGGGACATATGATCAAAGCATGCACGCTTATTCTATTTTCGGCGCTCGCCAGCGCGGAGCCTGAAGCGCCTTTGAAGACGCTGGCCTGGCACAGCGCCGCCGTGGAGGCCGTGGCCGTTTCGCCGGACGGGCAGTACCTGGCTTCCGCCGGGCTGGATACCAACGTGGCCCTTTGGACCGTGAAGACCGGGCGGCTTAAAAAGACCATGGGCGGCCACACCGACGCCGTCTGGGGCCTGGACTTCTCGCCGGAAGGCGACTACCTGGCTTCGCTGGGCAACCAGACCGTCGAGATCTGGAAGGTCCCGTCGGGAGCGAATTTCAAAAGCATACAGGGCCAGAGCTTCAGCATGTACGGCGTGAGGTTCTCTCCCAACGGGGATTATGTGGCGACCGGCGGCTACGGCTCCATCGGCGTCTGGGATTTCCCCAAAGGCAATTCCATTCACACGATGAAGGCCAGCGTGGAGAACGTTTATTGCATAGCCGTGGGGCCGAACGGGAATTATATCGTCGCCGGCAACGGCGACGGGTCGGTGGTGGTCTGGAACGTGGCCAACGCTAAAATAGTGCGTTCCATCAAGGCCCACAAGCAGCCGGTGCGCTCCGTGGCCGTCACCGGCGACGGCGCTTACGCGGTCTCGGCCAGCATGGACGGAACGGTAAAGGTCTGGCGCCTCAGCGACGGGGTGCTGGTGAACGGCTATGTGGCGCACGCCGGCGGCGCGCGCGCCGTCGCCATCTCCCCGGGCGGCAAGTATTTCGCCAGCGGCGGCATGGACGGGGCGGTGAAACTCTGGCCCCTGCTGCCCCGGCCCAAGACCAAAACGCCGCTGAAGCTGTACGCGGACCATACCGAAAGCGTGGAAACGCTGGTTTTCTTCCCGGACGGGAAGACCCTCGCTTCGGGGTCCAAGGACAAGACGGTAAAGCTCTGGAAAATGCCCTGACAGGGCCGGGCAAAGAAAAAGGGCGGACCTGGTCCGCCCTTTTTTTATTTCCCGCTGGCGGGTTACAGCAGGATGCCGGCGATAGTGGCCGACAGGAAGCCGGCCAGGGAGCTGGCCAGCAGGGCGTAAAGCCCCAGTTTGGCCAGGTCATGGCGCCGCTCGGGCGCCATAGCGCCTATACCGCCTATCTGGATGGCGATGGACAGGAAGTTGGCGAAGCCGCAAAGGGCGTAGGAGGCCATGGCCACGGAGCGTTCGCTCATCACGCCGGGATTCGCCTTCAGGAACGTGGACATGTTGAGGTAGGCCACGAATTCGTTAAGGACGGTCTTCTGACCCATCCAGCTGGCCACCTGCTGCACTTCGTTCGAGGGCACGCCCATGACCCAGGCCAGGGGGGTGAAGATCCATCCGAAGATCCTTTCCAGCGTAAGGCCCTGGATGCCGGCGAAGCCCGCGCCCAGGCCCAGCAGGTAGTTCGCCATGGCCAGGATGGCCATGAAAGCGATAAGGCAGGCGGTCACGTTTATGGCCAGCTGCATGCCTACCGTGGAACCGTTGGCGGCGGCGTCTATCACGTTGGCGTCCGTGATCTCCAGCTGCATCTTGACCACGCCCTTGGTCTCCGACTCTTCGGTCTCCGGGACTATGATCTTGGCCATGACGAGGCCCGCCGGGGCGGCCATGATGGAGGCGGCCAGCAAATGGCCGGCGATGTTGGGGATGGAATCCACGAGCAGCCCGACGTAGGCGGCCATGATGCCGCCGGAGATGGTGGCCATGCCGCCGGTCATGATGGCCATCAGTTCCGACTGCGTCATGCTGGCGACGTAAGGCCGCACCACCAGGGGGGCTTCGGTCTGGCCTACGAAAATATTAGCGCTGGCCGAAAGGGATTCGGAACCGGAAGTGCCCATTACCTTCGCCATGATCCTGGCGAAGACGAGCACTACTTTCTGCATGATGCCCAGGTAGTACAGCACCGCCATGATGGCCGAAACGAAGATGATGGTGGGCAGCACGCGCACGGCGAAGATGAAGCCCATGGACGGGTTGGTCACGAGGGAACCGAAGACGAACTCGGCGCCCTTGTCGGAGAACGAGAGCAGTTTCACGATCACGTCGTTCATGAACTGGAAGAAATACCGGCCCCAGGGGAGCTTAAGGACTATCACGGCGAACGAGATCTGCAGCAGGAGGCCCGCCGCTATGGTCTTGTAGCTTATGGCCTTGCGGTTCTTGCTGGCCAGCCAGGCTATGCCCAGCAGTACGAACACTCCGAAGAAACCTATTATCTTGGGTGACATGCGCGCTCCTTAGGTGTCTGCTCCCGATTATCCAGAAAATAATTATACAAATAAATGGTTTCAGTAGCTGCCGCGGACCTTGCCGGTTACGGCGGGCAGGGGGAGGAAGAGGGGCGGGGCGCCTGTGGCCGGGTCTTTCCAGGAGGCGGAGTCGTTGGAGTTGTCCCGGTTGTCGCCCAGGACGAACAGCGCGCCGTCCGGGACGGTAACCGGGGGCAGGTTGTCTCCCTGCAGGTTTTCGGCGGCCCGGGCGTAATAGGCGTAGGTCTCAAGCTGCGGCTCGCCGTTGAGATAGACTTTTTTGCTCTTCAGTTCGATCGTGTCGCCGGCCACGGCTATCACGCGCTTTACGGATTCGTGGTCTTCGCCCACCGGGGAACGGAAGGCGATTATTTCGCCGCGTGAGGGCTGGCGGAAGCGGTAGGTGACTTTGTCCAGGAAGAGGTGGTGGCCTTTGGAGAGGGTGGGGGCCATGGAGTCGCTGGCGATGTAGATGGGCTCAATGAGCCAGCGGCGCGCGGCGAGCACGGCCGCGACGGTTATTATTACGATCAGGGTGGTTCTTATCGGTTTCATGCGGTTTGCCCGGAGCGGTTTTCTCAAGAAAATATGGGCGCTACTTCGGAAGGCTCACCGGAAGCCTCCCGCCGGGTTTGAGGGTGCCGGAGAGGGCTTCCCCGGCCGCGGCCATCGACGGGGCGGTCATGCCGTAGAGAGCCAGCGCGCAGGGGGCCTGGGGGTAGCCGGCCAGGTCGTAGGGGTTCATCAGGCTGAGCAGGACGGCGGGCTTGCCCGAGGCCAGCAGGGCGGTGATCGCCTCTCTCTGGCTGGCGTTCTGGGCGCCGGCCCACTGGAAGCTGCCCAGCACCAGCACGTCGGCGGCTTCGGCCGCGCGCTTTACGCGCTTGAGGTCGCCGGCGTCTACGCCGATGTCGAAAAGGTACTGGCTGGCGCTGTAGCCGTTCTCGAGCAGCGTCCGGTACAGGTGGATGGCGTTGGCGGCGAAACGCGGCGGGGCGAAGATTATGACCGCGATCTTCTTGTTCCTGGGCAGCGGCAGCAGGCCGGGTCCCTTTAACAGCGTAAGCCCCCGGCGGGAAAGGTCGCGCGTTATCTCCAGGTAGGCCTTGTCGAAGGGGGAGGGGGCTTCGGGGGGCGAGAACAGCCCGGCGCCGCGCTTGGCGGCGAGCACCCGGTGGTAGGCGTCGTTAAGCCGCGTTTCGTTTATGGCGCCGGAGCGCACCTGCGCCGCTATTTCCTTTACCGCCGCCCTGAAATTCCCTTTGCCTATCAGCAGCACGTCCGCCCCGGCCTTCAGGGCGGCCGCGGCCGCTTTGTGTATTTTTTTTCTCGACGTTATCGCGCGCATGTCCAGGCTGTCCGTTACCACCAGGCCGTCGAAGCCCAGGTCCCTTTTAAGGAGCCCAGCCAGCACGGCCTTGGAGAGGGTGGCCGGGTTGTCCGGGTCGAGCGCGGTATACCGGATGTGCGCCGTCATGATGGCGGGTATGCCTATGGCCGCCGCGGCTTTGAAAGGGATAAGGTGGGTGGCCGCCAGTTCCGCCGTAGAGACGGAGATCTCGGGCAAAGTCTTGTGCGAGTCCTGCGAGGCGGCGCCGTGCCCGGGGAAGTGCTTGGCTACCGGTATGACCTCGGCGGCCTTAAGGCCGTTTATGATGGCGTTGCCCAGCCTGGAGGCGGCCAGGGGATCGGAACCCAGCGAGCGGATGCCTATGATCGGGTTTTTCGGGTTGGTGTTGATGTCCAGCACCGGGCCGAAGGCCATATTGATGCCCGCGCGGCGCAGTTCCTTGCCGGCCAGGTAAAAGAGGGTGGCGGTGTTGTTCTCGTCGGCGGCGGCCCCCAGCATCATGTTGGTGGGCAGTTCCAGGAGGCCCAGCGTGGTGGGGACATAAACGCTGCCTCCCTCGTAGTCTACGGCGATGAAGAGCGGGGGGTAGCCCGTGGCCGAGGCCTGGAGGGTCTCGGTCAGCCTGCGCGTTTCTTCCAGGGAGTAGGAGCCCCACTGCAGCTGCACGCCGCCCAGGCCCGCGCGCGCCGCCGCGGTGGCGGCGGAGATATCGGCGGCGTCGGCGGAAACTATTAAAAGCTGGGCCGCCTTCTCCTCGAGGGAGGGTTCGGCGGCCCGGGCTGTGAACGCCGGCGCGAGGAGCAAAGACAGGAAGAGCCGGCGGGGTAGTTTCATCTCGTTCTACTGCGCGAACTTGTAGCCGCGCCTGGTGGCCTGTTTGCGGATGGTCTCGATCATGGCCTTGTCCAGGGTGTTAACGGAGGATTTCTTCTTTTCCTCGACGGCGATATAGGCCTTGCGCTCGGATTGCAGGCGGATTATTTCCTCTTTGATCTTTTTGCGCTCGGTGAGCTTTTCATCGAGGTATTTATCCAGTTTAGCCTTGTCCATCGCCCTGAGCTCCTCGGGCAGCTGGTCTTTTTTAATTTCGCCGCGCTTCAGGGAGCCGCTTTCCAGGGCCGAGACCACGTCCCACGAGGATTCCGCCTGGGCGGCGGCCGGGGCGGCGGCTTTAAAGGCCGCGCGTTCGGACGCTACCGAGGCGCCGGCTCCCAGCGTCATGGAATCCATTTCTTTCTTGGCGGCCATCTTGCTTTGTCCGAAGGCGCCGCGGGCCACATAGGTGTCGTTGAGCCTGGTGCTGAGCTGCGCTATCTTGTCGTCCTGGGGGGCGGCTATGGCGTAATCCTGCGCGGACTGGTCTATGTTGGCGTAGTCGCCTTCGGCCAGTTCGGCCCCGGCCTTCCACTGCTCGGCCAGGCCCTGCTGGCGGGAGCCGCAGTAGATGGTGTTGACGAAAATATTCTTGGCCTTGGCCTTGGCGACCGCCTCCTGGAAGCTCACCGCGCCCTGGGTAAAGGGCTCGTTGCCCGCTATAAAAATGGCCTTGTACACGTCCGCCTTGGGACTCCACTTCAGGCCGTCCACGGCTTCCTTTATCACCTGGCCGCAATACTCGTCGCCGCCGTTGGTCTTAAGGGCGAAAAGCTCCTTCGCCACGCTGTCCAGGTCCGAGGTGAAAGGCAGCACCCGGCGGATCCAGCCTTTTTCCATAGGCAGGGCCGAGTTGCCGTATTCATAAAGCGCCACTTCTATGAGCGGCTTGGAGCCGCTCTTTTCCGAGGAAACCAGTTCGTTGACTATCTTCCAGACCTGGCTGCGCGCCTGGTTGATGAGGCCGTCCATGGAATTGGAGGTGTCGAGCAGCACGGCCACCTGCACCAGGGGCTTCGCGCCGAAGTCCTGGGGCGGTTTTACGGTCACGGCGGCGCCGTCCTTCCAGTTCTTCTTAACGGAGGCAGAGGCGGCGGCCAGGATCTTGCCGGTCTCAGTCTCCACCACGCGCGCGTTCACTTCGGACTCGTCTTCGGCCGTATCGTTAAGGGTCCCGGTAACCACGGCGTCCGCGCCCAGCAGCTTGCCGAGTTTTTTTACGGTTTCCTCGTTCATGGCGCCTGAAGCCTGGAGATTAAGTTCCTCCATTACCTTCTTCATGAGGCTTCTTTCTATAAGGGTTACGTCTTTTTTCTGCGCCAGCAGGGTTGTCAGCCGCTCCTGCACTACCACCGGGCCTTCGGAGGGCTTTTCGCTGGTGTAAGCGAACGCCAGTACGGCCAGTTTTATGCCGGGCCGGTCTTTTACCCCGTCCGACAGTTTGTCCGCGAGCGCCGAGAGTTCCCGGGCGGAGGGCGATTCCTTTTTCGGCTGCTGCAGCGCCTCGGCGCCGCCCCAGGCCGGCAGCAGCGCGAGCAGGGTCAGGATCAAAGTTTTTTTCATATAAGGAATACCCCTTGAACGGTAAATTAAGCAAAATCAGGATACAAAAAGAAGCTTACCCCGTCAATTCGCGGGCGCGGTCGGGCGCCGGCGCCGGCGTGTTGAAAGAAGGCCGAAAAAAATGTAATCCTATACAGGTATGCGAATGGGGGCTCACGTGAAAAAATCAGCTTACAGGTTTTTTATCGTTCTCTTTGTTTCCGTTCTGGCCGCCGGCTGTAAACGGGAAGAACCCGCTTATACCCAGAGCATCTTCCTTATGAACGTGCCGGCCCAGGTAAAAGTGTACGGGGCGGGAGAGGAAGCCGGCAAGCAGATAGCCGACGCCGTCCTGGCGGAGTGGAAGCGCGTCTCCGACGAGTTCAGCTTCAGCGAGCCCTACAGCATGACTTCCCTGGTGAACAAGAAGGCCTACGGGGAATGGGTGAAGGTGGACGACGAGTTCCTGCGCCTGCTGCTGCTGTCGCTGGACTATTACCGCCTGACGGGCGGCGCTTTCGACATTACTTTCGCCCCGCTGTGGCCTATCTGGAAAGAGGCGGCCTCCACGCGCAAAATGCCGGCCAAGGAAGAGATCTCCAAGGCCCTGGCCAACATAGGCTCCAATTACATCCAGGTGGACGTGAAACGCAAGCTGGTGCGCTTTACGCGGCCGGTGCAGATAAACATGGGGGGCATACTGCGCGGGTACTGCTTCGCCAGGGCCTCCCGTATCCTTAAAGAAACGGCTTCGGCCTACCCGGTAGAGCTCCGGCTGGGCAGCAATATGCTGGCCTACGGAAAAAAACCCTGGGAATACGAAATAATGGACCCGTTCCACGACGACAAAGTCTTCGGCAGGCTTTATTTCCAGGACGGGGTGGTGATGTCCTCTTCGGGCCGGGAACATTTCGTGCAGATAGAGGGAAAACTTTATTCCCACATGCTGGACCTGAAAACCGGCTACCCGCTGGAAGATTTTTCCAATCTGGTGGTCTATTTCCCCAGCATCGAGGAAGAAAGCTTCCTGGCTTCGGCGGTGCTGGCGGTGATGGGACAGGACAAGGCCTTCGACCTGCTCGCTAAATTAAGAGGTTCCTCGGCGGTATGGATAGACAGCTCCGGCCGGGAGAAAGTTTTTTCCAACGAGGGCAGCCGCGCCAGGTGGGAGAAGGCGAAGGGCTTGTTCTAGCCTGCCGGCGGACGCGTAAAAAAGCCCGGGGCTCCCCGGGCTTTTTTATTTGCGGCGTGCGGGCCCTACCTGGCTTCTTCGAACTCGCCTTTTGTCTTGTTCTTGCGCACGTTGTCCCAGTTGAAGCAGCGGCCGTTCATGGCGATGTAGACCCCGGGGGGCAGCGTCTGCGCGAAAGAAAGGGCCGACCCGAGGTTGAACATGCCGTCGGAGGAACCGAACTTGTAGGGGATCATGGCGCCGGTGAGCACCACGGTCTTGTCCTTTATGCCGGGGCCCAGCAGGCGCGCGGTCTCGGGCATGGTGTCGGTGCCGTGGGTGATGACTATCCGTTTTTCCCGGGCGGCCAGGCATTCGGCCAGGATCCTGCGGCGGTGGGCCGCGGTCATGACCAGGCTGTCTATCATCATCAGGGTCTTGACCTTTACCGGCACGCGCGAGCGCCCCAGTTTCAGCATTTCCTGCAGGTGGGTGGCCCGGAAGAACAGCTCGCCGTTAAGCTCGTTGTATTCCTTGTCGAAGGTGCCGCCCGTGATAAGAAGTTTTATGGTCATAATAAATTGAAAGGCGGGGGCTTGCGGCCCCCGCCTTCCGCTTGCCCTTATTTGCGGCCGTCCTTCAGGAAGGCCAGGTAGCCTTTGTAGGCCATGTAGATGTCCAGTTTGCCGGCCAGTTCCATGGGGGCGTGCATGGAGAACAGGCCTACGCCGCAGTCCACCACCTGCATGCCGTAGCGGGCCATCAGGTAGGCTATGGTGCCGCCGCCGCCCTGGTCCACTTTGCCCAGTTCGCCGGTCTGCCACAGTACGCCGTTGCGGTCGAAGATGCGGCGGATATGCGCCATGAACTCGGCGCTGGCGTCGGAGGAACCCGACTTGCCGCGGCTGCCGGTGTACTTGGTCACGCAGACGCCGTGGTTGAGATGGGCCGAGTTCTTCTTCTCCGAGACGGAGGGGAACATCGGGTCGAACAGCGCGTTGACGTCGGCCGACAGCATCCAGGAGTTGTGCAGGCCGCGCTTGAGCGTCAGCTCGCTGTAGGACTCGCTGGTCAGGTTCAGCAGCTCGGAGGCGGCGTTCTCGAACAGGTTGGAGGCCATGCCGGTGGCGCCGACGGAACCTATCTCTTCCTTGTCGCAGAGCAGCACGCAGGAGGTGTACTCCGGCGCGCCGTTGAGGTCCAGCAGGGCCTTCAGGCCCGCGTAGGCGCAGACGCGGTCGTCGTGGCCGTAGGCCAGCACCATCGAGCGGTCGAAGCCCACTTCCCGCGGCTTGCCGGCCGGCACGATCTCGAGCTCGGCCGACAGGAAGTCGGCTTCGGTCACGCCGTACTTGGCGTGCAGCAGCTTCAGCACGTTGTATTTGAATTTTTCCTTGCGGTCCTTCTCGGCCACCGGGATGGAGCCGGCTACCACGTCCAGGCCTTCGCCGGGGATGGCTTCGCCGATCGTCTTCTTGTACTGGTCGGCCGCCAGGTGCGGCAGCAGGTCGGTGATGCAGAACACCGGGTCTGAGGGGTCCTCGCCGATGCTGATGGTGATCTTCCTGCCGTCCGGCTTGACGAATACGCCGTGCAGCGCCAGCGGGATGGTCACCCACTGGTATTTCTTGATGCCGCCGTAGTAATGGGTGTCGAGCAGGGCCAGGCCGCCGCTCTCGTAGAGCGGGTTCTGCTTGATGTCGATGCGGGGGGAGTCGGTGTGGCCGCCGACGATGTGCATGCCGGCCTCGAAGGGTTTCTTGCCTATCACCAGGGCCATCAGGGTCTTGCCCTCGCTGGAGCGGTAGACCTTGTCGCCGGGCACCAGCTTGACGCCGCTCTTCTCGTGGCCGCGCATGTCGCGGAAACCGGCGGCTTCCAGCAGCAGCACGGCTTCGTCGTGCGCTTCGCGCTCGGTCTTGGCCTTGCCGATATAGTCCATGTAAAGCTTGTTGATCTCTTCCGAGCGCTTCAGGTCGGCCGGCGAGATCTTCTCATAGCCGTTCTTGTTGACGTAGGAAAGGTCCTGGGGTTTCTTGGTTTTTTTGGTTTTCATGCCGCCTCCCGGTAGCAAAATAAGGTGTTGGGTCCGACTTTCCATATATTAGCATAATTGCTATTTTGCTATCATAGTACTGAAATAAATGAATTCCGACGCCTATTCAAAGAAAGTCCTGACGCTCATCTTCTGCCTGAGCCTTTTCAATTACATAGACCGCCAGGTGCTTTACGCCGTGTTCCCGCTTATCAAGACCGACCTGCGCCTGAGCGACTCCCAGCTGGGCCTGCTGGCGTCCTCGTTCATGATCGTGTACATGTGCTTCGCCCCTTTCGTCGGGTATTTCGGCGACCGGGTGCGGCGCCCGCTGATAATAGGCGTGAGCGCGGTCTTCTGGAGCGTCTCCACTTTGTTCAGCGGCCTGGTAAAGAATTACGGGCAGCTCATGTTCACCCGCTCGGCCGTCGGCATAGGCGAGGCGGGTTACGGTACGGTCTGCCCGTCCTTCCTGGCGGAGTGGTTCCCGCTGGACAAGCGGGCCAGGGTAATGGCCACCTACGCGCTGGCCATCCCGGCCGGCAGCGCCGTGGGCTACCTGCTGGGCGGCTTCCTGGGCCAGCATTTCGGCTGGCGCAACGCTTTTTTTATCGTGGCCGTGCCGGGCCTGCTGCTGGGGACCATCGCCCTTTTCCTGAAAGAGACGCCTGAAAAACTGCAGCGCTCGGAACATATCCCCTTCAGGGGCTACGCCGCCCTGTTCAGGAACCGCACTTACCTGCTGATCTGTCTTTCCCAGTCCATCGGCACCTTTACCGTGGGCGGTCTGGCGGCCTGGATGCCGTCCTATTTCGTCCGCACTTTCGAGATCTCCGTGGCCAGGGCGGGTTTCCTTTTCGGCCTGGTCACGGTGCTGGCCGGCCTTACGGGGAATTTCGCCGGAGGCTGGGCCGCCGACTGGCTGCGCAAGCGGACCAAGCGGGCTTACTTCGTGGTGGGCTACCTGAGCTTCTTCCTGAGCGTCCCTTTCGGGGCGGGCGCGATCCTGGCGAACGACCTTAACACCTGCCTGGCGCTGATGTTCTTCGCCGAGTTCTTTATCTTCGCTTATTCCGGGCCCTACCACGCCGCCATCGTCGAGACCGTGCCCGTCACGATGCGCTCGATGGCCTTCGCGCTGGACATCTTCATCATCCACGCCCTGGGCGACGCGGCTTCCCCTTTCCTGCTGGGCGTGGTTTCCGACTCCGCCGGCCTGCCGGCGGCCATTTTCCTGGCCATGATCTACCTGCTGCTGGGCGGTTTTACGTCCATCCTGGCGGGAGAAGCTTACAAAAAGGATTTTCACGCCGCATGAAAACACCGTTCGAGATCGTACGCGAAACACCGGAACTGCTGGTGGTGAACAAGCCCTCGGGCCTGCTGACCATGCCGGCCCGCGGCGAGCTGGCGAAGGAAAAACACCTGGTCGGCCTGCTGCACCAGACTTACGGCAGGGTCTACATTACCCACCGCCTGGACCGCGACGCCAGCGGCCTGATAATCTTCGCCCGCACCCCCGAGGCGCACCGGTACTATTCCGGCCTGTTCGAGACGCGGGAGGTGGAGAAGCGGTACGTGGTGGTGGTGGAGGGCAAGGTGGCGGAGAACCGGGGGGAAATAGACAAGCCTCTCAAACAGCGCGGCTCGGGCCGCGTCTCGGTGGTCTTCGACGGGAAACCTTCCCTTACCAAATACACGGTGATGGAGCGGCTGCGTTCGGCGACCATCCTGGAAGTTTCCATCGTTACGGGGCGCAGGCACCAGATCAGGGCGCACATGTACTCCATCGGGCACCCGGTGCTGGGCGACAGCCTTTACGGGGACGCGGTCAGGCAGTCCAAATTCCCGCGCCTGATGCTGCATTCCTGGCGGCTCCGTCTGAAGGACATGTCGGGCAAGTCCATGTCTTTCGAGGTGAACCCGCCGGCCGATTTCATGGGCGTGCTGAAAGTGTTATCATAGTTCTTCATTAACTCTTAGTGTAAGGCTCTCGTTGAAAGGCATCCCCGCGGATGCCTTTTATTTATGCCGGGTGAAACTTTCTGGCGGGGGCCGCATCTAACTTGTAAGAGGGAAAAAGGAGACCGTGTTATGGCTTTCATGGACCAACAGACCGCGGACGAGGTAAAAAAACGCCTGGAGGCGCTGGGCGCCGAGGTGAAAATAGTTTTTTTCAAAGAGAGCCTGCTCTGCCAGACCTGCGGGCCGGCCGAGGACTTCTTCAAGGAAGTAGCCGCCTTGTCGCCCAAGGTGAAGCTGGAGGTTTATAACCGCGTGACCGACACGGAGAAGGCCGCCGCCTACGGCGTGGCGCAGGTTCCGGCGGCGGTGCTGGAAGGCCCCAACGGCGGCCGCGTCAGGTTCCTGGGCATCCCGGCGGGTTACGAGTTCGTTTCCCTGCTGGAAGGGCTGAAGAATTCCGCCGCTGCCGCCCAGGAACTTCAGGCTGAAACCCTGGCCGCGCTGGGGGGGCTGAAGAAGCCCGTGAATATCAAGGTTTTCGTCACGCCTACCTGCCCGTACTGCCCGTCGGCCGTGGTGCTGGCGCATAAGTTCGCGCTGGCCTCGGCGCAGATAACCGCCGAGATGGTGGAAGCCACGGAGTTCCCGGAACTGGCGGCTAAATACGAAGTGGAAGGCGTGCCCAAGACCATAGTTAACGAAACGGCAGGCCTGGTGGGGGCGCAGCCTGAATCAGCTTTGCTCAAAGCCGTGCTGGACGCGGCGGCGGTTTGAACGGAGGACTTGTATGATAATAAAGAACGTGGGTAATTTAGACAGGGTACTGCGGGTGGTGTCGGGCCTGGCTTTGGCGCTGGGCGCTTTCCTGGCCGAAGGCCCGGCCGTTTATATCCTCGGCGCCGCCGCCGCCGGGGCCGTAATTACCGGGCTCCTGGGTTGGTGCGGTCTTTATACCCTGCTGGGGATAAATACCTGTAAGATAGACAAGCCCTGACGGCGCTACTTCGCCGCCAGTTCCAGTTCAGCCGTCCTTTCCGCCCCGTCCGAAAGATAAGCCGCGCTTATTTTTTGGCCGGGGCTGAATTTTTTCAATGCCGCCGAATACGCGCGCAGATCGTCCGTGGGCGCGCCGCCCAGGCTTATAATAACGTCGCCGGCTTTCAGCCCAGCCGCCGCCATCGGCGAGCCCGGAGTAATGTCCTGCGCCCTCACGCCTTTGCCCTGAAAGGAGAAATCCGGCACCAGGCCGGTGGAGACTTTGCGCTGGCCGCCCGCCGGGGCCGCCGGGGAAGGACCGCCTGCAGGGCGCGTGAGGAAGCCGGAGTCGCCGGCCAGGTAGTCTATGATCTCCCGGGCGAACTCGGCCTGCTTCACTATGCCGGCGGTATCTATCTTGTCCGCCGTGTCGGAAGGCTTATGGTAATCCGGTTTGGGCCCGCTGAAGAACTGCACCGCCGGGATGCCGGCCTCTATAAAGCCGGCCTGGTCGCTGGCGTCCAGGTCTTCCTTTACCAGGTCGTAGTCGGCGCCGGTAACGAAGCCGGCGCCCCTGAAGATATGCGTCCATTTGTCCGAAGAGGCGGAGCCCAGTACCAGGAGCTTGCCAGCCTCCAGCCGGCCTACCGTGTCGAAGTTCAGGGCGGCGTTGATCTTGTCCTTCGCCGGCTGGGGAAGAGCGCTCAGGAAAGCGCGCGAACCGGCCCGGCCCGCCTCTTCCCCGTCGAAGGCCGCGAACAGAATAGTTCTGGGGGAGGTGCGCGCCGCGTAATAGCGGGCCAGTTCCAGGAGCAGCGCCACGCCGGATGCATTGTCGTCGGCGCCGGGGAAGACCGCGCCTTTTTCCGCGGCCAAGTGGTCGTAATGGGCGCAGAGCACCAGGAGCTCTTCCGGCCGGGAAGAACCTTCTACCAGGCCCAGCACGTTGGCGTAGCCGGTTTTATCCGCCTGCCGGCTGAACGGAATATTGTTGTAAGGCTTAAGGCCGGCCTTTTTAAATTCCAGGGCGATATGCCGCGCGGCCTGCTTCAGGCCGGGCGAGCCGGGGCCCCTGCCGCCGAAGAGGGAGGCCAGGTTTTTGACGTCGGCGTTTATCCTCGCCGCAGAAAAAACGGAAGGGAGGCCGGCCAGCGGTTCGCGCGCCGGGTAGCGCGGCGCTTGGGGCGCCTCGACGCTTGGCAGGGCGAGGGAAAGCGGGGAACCGGCGGCTTTCCAGACCCCGGTCGCCGCGGAGTTCATGGCGGCGTCGAAAACCAGCCAGGAATATTTGCCGTAATGCGGGAGCTTGGCGGCCAGCAGGTGAAGCTTGTCGGTGGCGCCCGACAGCACGAGCGCGCCGGAGTAGGCCGGGTCGGCCGGGTTGAAGGCCGCGAAGACGAAGGTGTAGCCCTCCCGCGGGAACCGCCGGTTCTCTATGGTGACGGCATCAGGGGCAAAGCGCGCCCCGTAGCGCTCCAGGCCCGCTTCGAACGCCGCCGCCAGCCTGTTCTCTCCGCCGAACAGCCAGTAGGACGCGTCCGCGGGTGGAGCCGCCGCGCCGGAGGCGACTTCGGGCAGGTTTTCCTTGTCCTTGGCCCAGGCGTCGGACAAGGTCCGCCAGGCTTTTCCGGGTTCGCCTTCCGGCAAGAGGATAAAGGGCTTTCTGGCGCCCAGCAGGCGCGACAGCGTGGGCGGGGTTTCGAGCGGGCTCAGCTTGCGGAAAACGTCGAATTCCGGGTCTATCTCCACGCGGGCCGGCCGCTGCGGCGAGCCGTAATGGTAGGTCTCCGTTCTGGTGTCCAGTTTGAGTATCTTCATCCTGGGCCGGTCCGAACCCTCCAGGTAGATGGCCGCGGGAATCTCTAGCCTGTAGGGGGGGCCGTCCTGCTTCTGGGACAGCGTGAACTCCAGGTCGTACTCCTGCAGCCCCCGCGAAACCTTGGCCGCCGTCAGTTCCAGTTCGGGCGCGCCGGGCCTGGTCGTCCACTGGCTGAAGAACGGCGCGAGCCTGCCGGCGCCGGTAACCTTCTCGAAGGCCTCGCGCAGATCTTCGAAAGAGGCGTAGGAGCCTTTACCGGCGGCATAGAACTCCCGCAGGCCCTTCTTGAAATTCTGGTCGCCGAGGGACCGGCGCAACATGTGGTAGACCATCAGGGCCTTGCCGTAGCCGACCGCTTCCGACGCCGAGGAGTGGCGCGAGCGGAACTCCGTCAGCGGGAAATCCGCGCCGGCCCGCACATGGTCCGAGTATTTCTGCAGCACGGCCACGCGGTAGTCGCGTCCTTTGCCCCTGCCTTCCGCTATCAGGTAATCGGCCAGGTAGGCCGTCAGGCCTTCGCACCAGTTGCCTTTTTCATAATCCACGAACACCCCGTTGCCCCACCAGTTGTGCAGGATCTCGTGAGGATAGGACGAGTTCAGGATAAAAGGCAGGCGGATGACTTTGGGCCCGAGCAGCGTGAACGACGGGATGCCGTAGCCGGTCTCCCAGAAATTCTCCACCAGCGCGAATTTGGAGTAAGGGTACGGGCCCAGCAGGCCGGAATAAAGGTTTATATATTTAGCGGTCGCCTCCAGGTATTTGTTTGCCAGCTCCTTGTCAGGGGAGCGCAGAAAAGCGTAATAGGTCAGCCTGCCGTCCTTAACCGAATATTCGGAGTACTCGCCGCAGGTCAGCGTGATCTCGTCCTGGGGGGAAGCGGCTTCCCAGACGGAGCGGTTTGATTTTCCGTCGGAGGACTTCAGGGTCCTGACGCCGCCGGCGACCGCGGCGTAGGGCGCCGGCAAAGTGGTGTCCAGCCGGAAGGTCACCAGGGCGTTTTCGAAGTGCGGGTACCAGCCCGACGCGCCGGACAGGTAACAGCCTTCCCTGGAGATGAGCCCGGGGGTTTCGGAGAAGCTGCGGGCGTATTCCTCCACCTGCTCGCCCAGCGGGTGGTTTATGACGCCGGCGTAGCGGAGGGTGAACCCGGCGGCGAGCGCTTTGAGGGTGAGGCGGTAGGCCTGGTAGACGGGCGCGGCGGAAGAGAAGTTTATGCCGTACCTGGCTGCGGCTGCGGCGGGCAGCTCCTCCAGGACAGCGCCCGGTGCGGCGGGGACAAGCCCTTTGTGCAGCGAGAAGACGAATTCTTTGGCCTTGGTTTCGAAGGAGACCTCGTCCTCAGCCTCGATGGTTCCGGCGCCCGGGGATATAAGGACCTTAAGCCTGTGGGCGGCCGTCTGCGCGGCGCCGGCGTTCGCGGCCGCGAGGATCAGGAAAGAAAATATAATTTTACGCATGGCTCCCCGCTGTATTTGAAAAGTTTAATACAATATATTACATCTTTTTGAAAACAGGAGAATCTATGAAGCACGCGCAAAAAACAGGCCTCTTGCTGGTGATAGACGCGGTCGGGCTTTCCACCCTGGAGTACCTGCTGTCCAAGTACCCCGGCAAGGTGAAGCTGCCCAACCTCGCCCGCCTGGGCCTGGGGGAGATAGTGCTGCCGGAATTTAAAAAACGCGTGGGCGTTAAAGCTTCCGGCAAGGCCTACGCCGCGCGCGTCAGCCAGGTTTCCGCCACGGCGGACAGCCTGGTGGGCCACCGCGAGATGATGGGCGTGATAGACCACCGCACTTACGACCTTTTTGACGACGGGTTCAGCCGGGAGTACCTGGCCGAGCTGGAGAAGCGCATCGGCCGCAGGACCTTCTTCAACAAGATGGCGGGCGGCATGGAGGCCATAGAGCTGAACGCCGCCGAGCACGAGCGCACCGGCAAGCCCATCGCGTATGCCAGCAAGTGCGACCCCCTCATCCAGCTGGCGATGAACGAGGCCGTCATCCCCGTGCCCGAGCAGCATAAGATCGCCGACACCGCCTTCGCCCTGGCCATGGAAATGGGCATCCCGATCACCCGCGCCATAGCGCGCTCGTACATCAAGAACGAACAGGGCGAGATCATCCGCACCTCCAACCGCCACGACGCGGTGCTGCCCATCGGCCAGAAGACGCTGGTGGACATCCTGCACGACAGCGCCGTCTGGACGGTGGCCGTGGGCAAGACCAGCGACCTGGTGAACACCGCCTACCACGCCAAGGTGAAGCTGAACAAGGAAGTGTTCATCGACCCGGCGCTGGGCCTGCGCTTCGTGCACCCGAAGAAGAAGGATACCAACCCGTTCTCCATCCAGGGCACCATCAACGCGCTGCAGGCCGCCCATAATGTTTACCGGCCCAAAGGCACCTTTATCTTTACCAACCTGGTGGACACCGACAGCGTCTACGGCCATACGCGCGACGTGGAGGGGGCGCTGAAGTCGCTGGAGGAGATAGACCGGACCCTGCCGCTGATAGAGAAGAACCTGGCCAAGGGCGACCTGCTGGGCATCACGGCCGACCACGGCATGCTGCACCGCGAGGACTACGGCTATCACAGCAACGAGCCGCTGCCCTTCATCGCTTACCGCAAGGGCTTCGACCGCAAGCTGGGCGGGCTGAAAACCGGCCTCATGCCGGGCCTCGCCGACATCGGCAGCGTGTTCGCGCAGTACTTCGGCCTGCAGGCCGAGTATAAGAAGATCGTTAAGCTTTAAGTGCGCGTCCGCCAAGGGGGTCAGAACGCAAAAACAGGGTCTCGCACACCGTGCTCGCCCTTCCCCGTCTCGGCCCTCGCGCTTATGCAAGCTCGGGCCTCCGACAGGGTTTTGCTAACCTGACCCCCTCGTCGAACGCGCGGGCGGCTCAGTAAAAGAAAAGACCGGGAAGGCCCGGTCTTTTTTATTTACATGGGAGAACTTTATTTGTAGGCGGGGTCGACGAAGGCGCGGTAGGACTGGGGGGTAAGGGCGGACCAGGTGTACTTGTTGGCCGCGTTCCACAGCACCCAGCTGTCCAGCAGGTTCAGCCGCGTGGCCAGCAGCTGGGCGCGCACTTCCGGCGCGCCGTAGTGCCAGCCCATCGAGAAATCCTGCAGGTAAGGGCGCAGGCGCGCGTAATCAGGCCCCAGCTTGGCCATGGCGTCCTTCAGCCCGCGGTTTATTACCTTATAGGGGCTGGCGTTGGGGTTCTTGAGGTTATACTCTCCAGGCGCGTAATGAGAGGGATACATCATGGGGTAGACGTAGTCCGCGCCCGCGGCCAGGGCCTTTATATCCTGCCCTATGCCCATGTCGTCCTTTACCGTGGTGGTCAGGCCGAAGACGTCGGCGGAGATCTTCACCTTATAGGGGGCCAGGCGCTTGCGCGCGTAATCCAGGAAATCTTTAAGGTTGGCCGTCGAGGTCTGGCGGTTGTGCGGCTTGGAGTAGCGGCACAGGGAGGTGTTGTCTTCCGACGGATAGCGGATATAGTCGAACTGGATCTCCTCGAAGCCCAGCTTGGCCGCGCGTTCGGCGATGTCCAGGTTGTAGTCCCAGACTTCGCGGCTGTACGGGTCCACCCAGGTGGCGCCGTTGCGGCTGCGCCAGGGTTCGCCGCCGGGCGTCCGGACGGCCAGGTCCTTGCGGGCTTTGGGCAGCACCTTGTCCTTGAACACCACGATGCGGGCCACGGTGTAGATGCCCGCCGTTTTGAAATCCTTGAGCATCGCTTCCGGGTCGGTGATGGCCGGGGTGTAGGTGCCCCACTTGGCCGCCAGCGCCACGCCGGGGATGTAAACCTTGCCGTCGGTTTCCTTTATGGCGATCACCACGGTGTTGACGACGGACCCGGAGATCTTCTTTATCAGCTCGCGCCTGTTCTTGGCGGAGCCGGCGCCCCAGCAGGTGAGGTGGATGCCCCGCACCTGGCGGTCCGCCAGCACCAGCTCCCTGATGGTAGTGGTGGAAAAAGCGGCCTTGGCGGGCTCGGCGGCGGCCTGTTGGGCGCCGGCTTTTGCCGCGGCGGCAGCGCCGGAGTCGGCGGCGGAAGCGCCGGCGAAAACCGGGAGAGTGGAAGCAAGGAGTAAAAAAAGCGCTGTATGGAGCATATGCTTATATTTTACAATTTAAACGAGAACGAATACGCGCACGGGGCTTTATGAAAAACATCCTTTTATTCCTGGGGGCCATCCTTATGACGCAGCCGCTATCAGCCGCGGACACGCTGGTGATCCACTACAGCCGACTGGATAAAAATTACGCGGGCTGGAACCTCTGGATCTGGAACGAGGAGGAAAAACGGCCCGGCTTCGAACTGCCGCCCTCCGGGACCGACGCTTTCGGGGCCGTGTACGAATTGCCGCTGGGTAAGTTCGCCCTGAACGGGAAGAAGACGGGGGTGCTGCCCAGGCTGGGAAACTGGGCGGACAAGGACGTTCCGGACCGGCTGCTGGCGCCGGCCGCGCCCGGCGCCATCTACCTGCTGGAGGGGGACCCCGCGGTGTACGCGGCGCCGCCCGAGATCTCCACCCGGATAACCGGCGCCTACCTGGACAGTTCCAGCGACGTCCGCGTAGCTTTCAACCGGCCGCTTAACCGGGCTTTCGTGGAAAAGCAGGCTTTTTATCTTACCCGCGGCGACAACGCTTTCCAGCCGCTGAAGGCGGAGCCGGTGGGCGGCGCGTACTCCCGCGCGGCGCGCCTTACTTTCGACAGCCTGGGCAGTCCCGATTACCAGGCCCTCAACGCCGGCAGGTACGAGGTGCATTCCCGCGACTTCAAGCCGGCGAAAGTAACGCTGGGCGACGCCGTTTACGGCCGCCATTTTACCAGCCGCCTGGAGATGGGGCTCACTTTCTCCGGCGAAGACGCGGTGCTGCGGATCTTCGCGCCCTACGCCGTCAGGGCGGAAGCGCTGGTCTACGACACGCCCGACGCCAAGCCGGCCGTCCACCCGCTGGAGCATAAAGAGGCCGGCGTCTGGGAGAAGAACTTCGGCGGCCTGCTGGCCGGGAAGTCTTACCGCCTGCGGGTCAGCCAGGGCGGCCGGGTTTACGAGGGGCTGGACCCTTACGCGCGCTGCGTTACCGGCGATGACGGCCGGGCCCTGGCGGCGGCGGACGCTACGCCGGTTTCGCCCGGGCCGGTCTTCGACCTGTCGGAAACCGTGCTTTACGAAGTGCATCTGCGCGACCTTACGTCGGACGCCTTTTCCGGCGTTAAAGACAAGGGCAAGTACCTCGGCGCGGCCGAGGCCGGAACGCGCCACCCGCGGTTCCCGGAGATCGCCACGGGGCTGGACCATATCGCCGAGCTCGGAGTGAACGCCGTGCACATCCTGCCGTTCCAGGATTTCGAGAACGCCGACAGCACCTCCGCCTACAACTGGGGCTACATGCCCGTCAACTTCAATTCCCCGGAAGGCGCCTACGCGTCCAACCCGGCGGATTTGTCGCGCGTGCGCGAGGCCAAGCAGATGATAGACGCCTTTCACCGCAAAGGGCTGAAGGTAATAATGGACGTGGTCTATAACCATACGGCCGAAACCCGCTCGCGCATCTATAACTTCAACGCGCTGGCCATGGATTATTACTACCGCGTAAATCCCGACGGGACTTACTCCAACGGCTCCGGCTGCGGCAACGAGTTCAGGACGGAGGCCCCGATGGCGCGCCGGTTCCTGGTCGACAGCCTGCTTTACTGGACGCGCGAGTACAAGGTGGACGGCTTCCGCTTCGACCTGATGGGGCTGATTGACCTGGACGCCGTTTCGGAACTGGTGCGGGAACTCAGAAAGGCCAAGCCCGATATTATCGTCTACGGCGAGCCGTGGACTTCGGGGCCGACGCCGGCGCGCGGCGTGAAAAAAGGCAGCCAGCGGTCGAGAGGTTTCTCGGTTTTCAACGACGGCTTCCGCGACGCCATTAAGGGCAGCGTGTTTTCGATAGCCGACCTCGGCTACGTGCAGGCCGCCAGGAACCGCGACGCGGTCATGCGCGGCATCAGGGGTTCCGTGGACGACTTTACGGACGGGCCGCTGGAGACCCTGAATTACGTCTCCTGCCATGACAACCACACGCTGTGGGACCGCATCGACCTGTCGCTGAAGGACGAACCAGTCGAGAACAAGGTCCGCATGGACAAGCTGGCCAACGCGCTGGTGCTGACTTCCCAGGGGATCCCGTTCCTGCACGCGGGCGAAGAGTTCCTGCGGACGAAGAAAGGCGAGGAGAACTCCTATAACCTGTCCGACGAGATCAACCGCCTGGACTGGACCCGCAAGAAAGAACACCAGGCGGTCTATGAGTATTACCGGGACCTGGTGGCCCTGCGCCGCGCGCACCCGGCTTTCCGCATGCGCACCGCGGCCGAAGTCCGCGAGAACCTGAAATTCTACGACGAGCTGGGGCTGGCGCTGGAGCCGCCGGCTATAGCCTACCTGCTGTACGGCGGGCGGGTTCGCGACGGCTGGGACCGCATATTGGTGCTGGTGAACCCGGAGAAGACCGCCAGGAAGTTCGCCCTTCCGATGGGGAAATGGCTGAAAGCCTTCGACCAGTCCGGCCTGGTGAAGGAGCCCGGGGCCCCGGTTTCCGCTTTCTTCGAAGCCGAGCCGCTGTCCCTTACGGTGCTGAGACTTTAGGCCCAGGCGGGCCTGGGTCTAAAGGCGCTTCTGCCGGCCGGTTAAAGGATGTAAAATACCTTGTAACTTAAATCGGTCAGGAGGGGTATATAATGAGAAAGATCCTGTTAGCGTTAGCTATGCTGTCAGCCGCGCCCGCGGCCTATTCTTCGGACTTCTCCCTTGAAAAAATGAACGCTGCCGACGTCGGCGTAAAAGCCGAAGCGGCCTCCGTGCCCGCGCCGGCCGCGGCGGTTAAAGCCGACGAGCAGGTGCCGCAGGACCTGGTGTACAAGTTCCGGCAGGTGTCCCGCGAGCTGGACGCTATCCGCAACGACCTGACCTGGGTACGCAACGATATCGACGACCTCGAACGCCGCGCCCGCCAGATGATACAGCTGAACTCCTCAGATTCTTTCTTCCAGTTCGACCTCCGCAGGATGAACTCCGACATGTCCCGCCGCTTCAGCGACCTGCAGCGCGCCGCCATGGACGTGCGCGGCCTGCTGAGCCTGGCGCAGAAGTCTCCCGACCTCAACACGATAGCCCGCGACATGGACTGGGCCGCCGGGGATATCTTACGCGATACCTGGCCTACCCTGGAGAATTCGGCCCAGCGCCTGGAGTGGACCGTGCGTTCCGGCAAGCCGGAAATAGTCGGTTACGACGCGCAGTGGACCGCGATGGATATCTCGCGCTACTGCCGCCAGCTCAGCGACCAAGCCCGCAATACCTCTTACGATACCCGGACCCTGGTTTCCGAAACCCAGCCCTGAACCATGAATAAACTACTGCTCTCGGCGGTCGTTTGCCTGATCGCGGTCCAGAGCGGGACCGCCGCGCCCGGACTAAAAGAGCTGCGCGCCGCGGACGCGGCCGCGCTTGAACTGGCCCTGCCTCTGCCGGCCAGACCGGCCCCGGCGGCGCCGGCCGACGCCCAGCTTCTGCAGCGCTTCGACCTGGTGCGCAACCAGTTGCGGTCCCTTAAAGCCGGCGGCGACGCCGCGCTTTACGAAATGAGGCGCCTGGAGTCCGAGGCCTTCCGCATAAGCGCCTCAGGCGCGCCGCACTTGTCTTTCCAAAGCGACATGCTGCGCTTGTCCTCAGACCTGCCCCGGCGCGCGCAGGAGGCCCGCAACGCCTACTACGCCGTGGTGAACCTGCTGCCGTTCGCGCGCAAGGACCGGGAACTGGGCCTGCGCGCGGCCGAGATCGATTCCGCCGCCGCTTCTCTCGCGGCGCTTGAGCACGCCGCGCGCCGCCTGGAGGGCGCGGTAGCCGTCGCCCGCCCGGAGGCCATCGGCTTCGCCGCCCTGGGCCGGGCCCGCGAGATCTCAAGGCAGGCCGAAGAGGTCTGCGACCAGGGCCGCGAACTGCGCGCCGAGACCGCGGAGCTGGTTAAAAAGACCAGGCCGTAAGAACCAAAAGCGCGCAAGAAAAGCGGGGCCAGCCGGCCCCGCTTTTTTCTTTTGTAGAATAAAGTGAACTTTTCCGCGGCCGGCAGCTACTAATCAGCAGAGTATTATGAAAAACGCCAGCGATGAAAACCTTATAAAAGCCGCCGGGGCGGGCGATACCGCCGCCTTCGGCGAGCTGGTCAGGCGCTACCAGGACAGGGTCCTGACTTTTATGGCCTGGCATTTCTCGCTGCCTTCCGAAGAGGCCCTGGACATGACGCAGGAAGCGTTCCTGGCGGCGTGGAAAGGCGCGGGGGGGTACAGGGGAGAGGCCCTTTTCAAGACCTGGCTGTTCTCGGTGGCCCGGAATACCGGCCTCAGCTATTTCCGCCATTACCTGGCCAAGAAGGCCGAGAGCGCCGGCCTGCTGTTCGGGGACGAAGAATTCGAGAATATCCCGGACGCGGCCCCGGGAACGCTGGAGCGGCTGGAGGCGGGGGAAAGAAACGCCGCCGTGCGCGCCGCGGTGGAGAAACTGCCGGATAAGCTTAAAACGGCGCTGCTGCTGCGCGAGTGGGAGCGGCTGTCCTACGAGGAGATCTCCGCCGTGCTGCGGGTGCCCGTGGGGACGGTGCGCTCCAGGCTGCATAACGCGCACGCCAGGCTGCTGGCGCTTTTAGGGGACACGATATGAAGTGCGATAAAAACATGGAACGCGAGACCGTATCCCTCGCCTTGGGCGAACTGGCCGCCGCCGGCGCGCTGGCGGCGGAGCGGCACCTGGCGGCCTGCCCGCGTTGCGCGGCCCTGCGCCTGGCCATCCTGGCGGAAAAGGCCGGCCTGCAGGCCGGCAGCCTGCCGCTGCTGCAAGCCGGGCCCGATTTTGCCGCCGCGGCGGTCGCCGCGGCCGCCGGTGAACGGAATGAGAGCAAGCTCGCCTTCGCCGGCCTGGCGCTGGCGGCGGGGCTGGCGGCGCTGCTGATCTTCGGCGTTCCGCGCGCGACGCCGCCCGCGCCGGCCCCCGCGCCTTCTTTGACCCCCGGCTTCCTGAACCCGGCCGGCGCCAGCGTGCCCGGCGGGACCGCCGCCACTGATTTTCTTTACCGGCTCAGCGTCAGGACGGGCAGCGGGCCCGCCGCGGGGCCGGCGCCGTCGAACTTAAAGGAGGCTGTATGAAAACCAACTCGATAGTGGGCGTGATAATAGTTATCCTGGTAGCGGCCGGGGCGTTCGGACACGCGCGCAAAACGGCCGAATACCGCTCGCCGGACCTGGTCGCGGGCTACCGCGGCTTGATCCTGGAAATGCCCGGCAAGCAGCTGGCCTGGATCAAGAAAGGGGACTCCCTCGACGTGATAAGCGTCTTCGAGGCGAAGATGAAAGGCGATATCAGGGAAAAAGTCGCCGCGACCATCCTGCAGAACGTGAAAGTCGCCGGCGTCGACGCGCGCAAGGGGACCATCGTGCTGCTGGTGAATCCCAACGAAGCGCAGTACGCTTCCCTGGCGCCCGTGCAAGGCTCGCTGGCCCTGTCCCTGAGGGCGCGCGGCGACACGAAGATGGCCGCCATAGAGATCGCCAGTTACCGCAAGCTGATCAGGTGAGGCGGACTATGGACGAGAGCAAGAGAGCCTTTAACCTGAGAACGCTGGAGAACGCCGCCGCGGCCCTGCGCCGCAATAACTTCGAGGCGGCCGTTTACGAGACCGGGGCCGCCGCGGCGCAAGCCGTACTGGCGCTGGCGGCCGGGGGAAAAACGGTGGGGCTGGGCGGGTCGGCTACCGTCAAGGCGCTGGGTCTGCCGGCAGCCCTGGCGGCGGCCGGCAGCGGGCTGATCACCCATCGCCCGGAAATGGACGCCGAACAGCGGCGCCGCACCTGGCTGGCCGCCCAGGCCGCGGACCTTTACCTGGCTTCGCCCCAGGCCGTCACGCTCGACGGGAAACTCGTGTTCGTGGACGCCAACGGCAACCGCGGGGCGGCGGTCATCTACGGCCCCCGGAAAATCGCGCTGCTGGCCGGGATCAACAAGGTAGTGCCGGGCCAGGAGGAGGGCCTGTGGCGCGCCCGCAACGTGGCGGCCGTCGCCAATAATATACGGCTGAAGAAAGACAATCCCTGCGTAAAGACCGGCCGCTGCGCGGACTGCGCTTCCCCGGGCCGCATCTGCAACGCGGCGACGCTGCTTTGGAAAAAGCCGCCCCTCAGCGACATCCTGGTGCTGCTGATCAACGAAGACCTGGGCTATTAGAGGCCTCCAGGCCGGGGTAACTTGGGATACAAGTGCCGCAAATCACCTTACCCGTTATATATTAATTAACTATAATATTAGACGGGAATGCCAAGAATCATCCGGGTTTTAGCCATAGGGCTTTTTTTTGCGGGGGCGCTTTCGGCTGCTACGCCGGCGTCCGTCCGTTTTACTTCCGTTTCTACCGCTTCCGTCTCTCTTGCGTGGAATTTAAGCAATCCCGGCACCGAAGCCCCCTGGATGGCGCTGGCTTCGGATGCGGATTTTACGGTACTGGTCTCAAGCGCGGCCGGTGCGCTGGGCGCCCAAACTACCAGCTACCACAACCTCAGCTCCAACGCCACCTATTATTTCAAAGTTAAAGTCTCCGCGGAGGACGACGGCGCCTACAGCGCTTTCGTCTCTTCCGCCACGCCCCCGGTCCTGCCCCTGAACGTGAGCCTGGTTAAGGTGGATATCTCCAGCCTTACCGTGCAGTGGGCCGGCGGCAACAACGCGCCCGGCTCGTGGTACCAGGCCGAGGCGGCTATAGACGAGGGGTTCACGCTCAATACCGTCCTTTCCAGCGGGGCGGCCACCATGGCCGTGTTCGAAAACCTCAACCCCAATACCTCCTGGTACCTGCGCGTAAAGACCCTGGGGTTCGGCGGCCAGGACAGCGAGTTCAATACCTACGGTTCTACCATTACGCTGACCTATCCTCCAGCCTCGGAGGCTTACGCGCTGGTCTCCTCCACCGGGATGTCCGTTATCTGGGACGATAACGGCAACCCTCCGGGCACCGTTTATGAGATCACCGTTTCCACGGACGGCTTCGTCACCGTGAATTATTCCTCCGTTACGTCAGGGAATTACTACGAGGCGGCCGGCCTGCTGCCCAACGCCACCCATTATTTTAAAGCGGCCTCCATTAACGGCTCGGGCCTGCGCTCGGAGTTCACCGTGTTCGCCGCCACGCCCACCTACTCGGCCGTCCCGGCTCCCAACCCTCCCGCCCTGGGAGTCCCGACCGCCACTTCGGTGCCGGCGCAGTGGCTGCCCAACGGCAATCCCAACTACACCGAATATTACGTCCAGGCCAGCACCGCCGCCGACTTTACCGGCATCGATTACGGCCCGCTGGCCTGGTTCGCCGCGCCTTCCTACACGGTGGCCAGCCTGGAATCCGGCAGGCTTTATTACTTCAGGGCGCGCTCCAGGGATTTCCTGAACCGCGTCAGCGGCTGGCTCGCGCTGGGCTCTAAAACCACGAACGCCGGCGCCGACACTACTCCGCCCTCGGTTATAGACCTGCAGGGCGGTGACGTCGCCTGGCGCGGCGCCGCCGGCGGCGCCTACATGGTGCACTTTTCCGACCTGGGCTCCGGTCTGGACCGCTTCGAGGTAAAAGTGACCACCGGGCCCGCCTTCACCGGGGAACTGATCTCCGACTGGACCACCGCGGTTACCGGCTTAAGCGGAGAGCCTGAGTACAACGCCGACTGGGTGCTGCCGGCGGCGGTTTTCGAGGCGATACAGGAGAACGTGACCAGCTACGTCTCGGTGAGGGTTTACGACACCGCGGCTAACGCCACGACGGCCCCCGACGTTTTTTACGTCAAGCGCGACCTGACGCAGCCGAATATCGTCAACAACGCCGCCTCGCCGCAGGGCTGGCTGACCGCCGATCCCGGCGCCGTTTTCGACGTGGATTTTAACGACGCGCTGGCGGGCCTGGGGCAGGTGCTCTACAGCGCCAGCAATCAGCCTAATACGGCCAGCGCCAACGTGGTGGCCTGGACCGCGGTTGCCGGGTTCACCCCCGGGCCGGCTTTTACCGCCCTGTGGGGGGTGAATTTCGGCCTGCTGGCCGACGGCGCCAGCAACTATATAAGCGTGCGCGCGGTGGACGCGGCCGGCAACACGCGAACCTTAAGCGACGTTTTCAGGATCCTTAAGAACACCGTGGGCCCGGCCGTAAGCATAACTTCTCCCGCCGGCGCCTATGTGTCCACGGCCACCGCGCTGTCCGGTTCCGCGGCGCCGATGAACGAAGCCTCCGCCGTAGTTTCCAACCAGGTGGCCATACAGGAGCTGACCGGCGGCCTTTACTATGACGGCACGGCGTTCAACTCAGCGGCGGAGATCTGGCTGGGCGCGCAGGGCCTGAACACCTGGTCGTATAACGCTTCCACGGTACCGTTCGCGGCGGGCACGCAGTACAAGGTGATGGCCAGGTCCAGGGACGTGAACGCTTTTGTCACGCCGATGCCGTACCCTAATACTACCTTCCAACTGGACCAGGCCGCGCCGGCGGTTTATATTTCCACTCCCATAGACACTTCCGATGTTTACGCCTTTAACGAGGTTTCCGGCACAGCGGCCGACACGGGCGGTGCCGGACTTGCGGGCATAGACCTGTACGTAAAGCGCGTGGTGGACGGGAAGTGGTGGAATTTTGCCGCCGGGAGCTGGGGCGACGTGGCGGTGGCCAGCGCCACCTTGCCCGGCGCGGCCTGGGGCTTTACGCCCGGCACGCTGCTGCGCGGGGCGCTGGCCCACGGCCAGGACTTCTTCGTGACCGCGGTTTCCCGGGACGCGGCCGTGCCCGCCAACTCTTCGTCTTTCGGCGCGGCAGGCTCCACCTTCACCTGGGTGGACACCACCGCCCCCGAACCGGTGGCGCAGTTCGCCCCGTCCACGGGCACCGCTCCCGGCAGGATAAACCTGGCCTGGACCTTCCCGGGCGACGACGGGGGAGGTTTCCCGCTGACCTACGGGCAGTTCGCCGTGCAGTACTCCACCTTCTCTTCGGCGGTGTTCAGCACCCAGGCGGCCCAGGTGCTGATCTCCACGGCGATGGCGCTGCCGGGGGCGGCGCAGGCCTATACCGTGGCCGGGCTGATCCCTGAAACCACTTATTACCTGGCCATCTGGACCAAGGACGACGCCGACTTCTGGTCGGCGATCTCGCCGCTGGCGCAGACCCTGTCGGGCGAAAGCCTGAATAACATGATCTCGGGCACGGTAAAGACGCCGGCCGGGACCGGCGTTACCGGCGTGGTGGTGGAAGCCATCTCGGGCGACGGCGTGCCGATCGCCTCGGCTTATACGCTGGACGACGGCAACGGTACTTTCACGCTGGACAACCTCGACGACGGCTTCTACCGGGTCCAGGCCACCTGGATACAGGACGGCTTCTCCAGTTCCATCGCCAAAGACCTGATCCCCATGGGCTACGCCGACACTAACTTCGTGCTTGCCATAGAGTACCAGCTGGCCAGCGTTTCGGGCATACTGCCGCTTTCCAGCCCGGCGGGCTTCGTCCCGTCCTCCGCCGGCGGGGCGCGCGCCCAGCTCTGGCAGGGGAGCAGGATGGTGGCTGCCGCGGTGACCGACCCGGCGGGACGGTTCTCCATCCGCAACCTGATCCCCGGCAATTATACGCTGCGCGTGGCGCAAGCGGACGGCGCCTGGAAGACCTTCGAGCTGAAACTGACCCCGGGGCAGAATCTGGAGGTCAAGCCGCTGGGCGCGCTGCTTAAGGACTCGTCCGTGTACGCCTTCCCTAACCCGGCGCGCGCTTTCGTCAAATTCCACGCCGAAACCAGCGTAGCGGCGCATATCCGCCTTTCGGTCTATTCGCTGGACGGCACGCTCGTTAAAGCCGTAGAGGAAGCCGTCCCCGGCAGCGGCGTCTACGAGTATACCTGGAACTTTACCGGGGATAAGCCGGCCAGCGGGGTGTATTTCTACAACGTAAAACTGAAGCACGACTTAAGCGGTGAAACCGACGGCGAAACGCGGAAGTTCGCCGTGATCAGGTGACAGGAGAAAAGCGATGAGAACATTTTTATTCGTAATAGCGGCCGCCTGCCTGGCGCAGGCGCCGGCCCTTGCGCAGAACCTGACGGGCACGGGGGCTTCCGTTCACGACGCCTCGGGGGTGGAGCGGGCCAACTTCTCCAGCGCGGAAGCGGTCACCCTGCGCCAGAAGGTGAACATCGCCGCCACCAGCGGCAGTTCCGTAGTCTTCACTTTCAAAATACTCAGCCCGGCGGGCGCGGCGGTTTTCTCCCATACGGGCAATTCGGCGCCCGGCAGTTCCGGCGGGGCGCAATCCCAGCTGGCGGGAATTTCCATCCCGTCTTTTTACACGACCCCCGGGCTTTATACGTTCAAAGGTACGGCCGTGCTGGACGCGGATACGGTGATCCAGCAGGCCACGTTCATGATCTCCAGCCCCAATATCATGCTGATCTACCCGCCTTACGGGGCGCGGGGGCTTTCCGACAAACCGCTCACTTTCCGCTGGACGGCCAGCGGGGCCAGCCGCTACCGGGTTACGGTGGCGGATAACGCCGGCCTCTACAACCCCGCGCACGAGGCGCTCAACGGCGGGGAGAATTCCTATTCCTACCCGGATAACCCTTCCCAGCCGCGCGAGCAGCTGGTGCCGGATCAGGTCTTTTACTGGAAGGTGGAAGGGCTGGACGCCAGCAATAACCGCATTTCGGAGAGCAACGTCTATAATTTCTCGCTGCGGTCCCAGGCCTCGGCCCAGAGCCGCAACGTAACGGTTACCGCCCTGGAGCTGTCCGCCCCGGCGCTGGATTTTGAAAAGCCGCTTAACTTCAAAGCGGTGCTCTTTAACAGCGGCTCCACCACGGAGTCCAACATCTCGCTGAAGATGTCGCTCGGGGGCATCCCGGCGCAGGATTCTCCCAAGCAGGTGGCCATGATAGGGCCCGGTGAAAAGAAAGAAGTGCCGTTTACGGCGTTCATGCCCTCCGGCCAGGAGGAAGGGCTGGCGGTGGCCTGCTCAGACCTGTTCGACGACAATATCCCGGATAACTGCAAAACGCGGCTGATCTCCAAGAACGCAGGGCTCCCGGCCGCGCCCAAGACCGGCAAGAAGCTGAGCTACGAGGAGATGTTCCAGGAGATCATCAAGCGCCTGGGACCGGACGCCGCCAAGGCGCTGGAAGGCTACACTTTCGAGAGCCTCACCTGCGCCAATTGTTCGCAGGACGAACTTTCTTCCATCATCTCCGCCCTGATCAGCGGCGAGGCCCAGCTGGTGAACGCTTCAGTGCTGGATACGGGCGGGGCCCAGGCGGGCGCAGGCGCCCAGACCCAGGTGGCGGCGGCCGCGGAGGAAGAGGCCGCGCCGGCCGAGCAGATGGAGACCAACCTTGAAGTGCCGGAGCTGAAGGATGAAACGCCGGGAGAATGGACCGGCTATACCCAGCCGCTCAAGACCCGCGAGGGCGCCGGCTATATCATACGTGACCGCAAGGAATGGAAGAGGATCTGGAAGGCCATCTCCTCGGAGGAACTGCCCGACGTGGACTTCGGCGCCAAGATGGTAGCCGGCGTGATCTCCGGCGCCAGGGACAGGGCCGAGTCGGTGCGCATGCTGGGCAAGCGCAAGACCGAAGACGGCATAGCCTTCGACTATTACATCATCGAGGCCGCTGCGGGCGTCAAACCCCCGCTGGCCGCTTTTATCTTCAAGGTCTACGACAAGGCCGAAGGGAAAGCGGAATTCAAGCGGCTGGACGTTGCCAAGTAAGACGCGGACGAATTAGGGCGGTAATTTGATATTGCGAGACGAAATGGAGGAAGTATGACTAACCTGATGAAGAAAACTGTGGCGGCGGCAGTAGCGGCCGCCAGCCTGGCGGGCTGGGGGCAGACGGCTTTCTGCGCTCCCAGCGTCAGCGGCGTGGTGGTGTACGTGGCGGGGGACGTGCAGGTAAAGCGTTCCGGCGAGAGGGGGTATAACGAAATTAAAGTGAACGACATGCTTTATTCCGGCGACGGGATCAAGACCGGGCGCGCGAGCCGCGCCGGCATAGTGACCAAGGGCGGCGCCGAGGTGCGGCTTAACGAGAACTCCAACTTCGAGATCTCTCCCCAGGGCAAGATCAGGGAGATGATCAACCTCTCCGTGGGCCAGCTCTGGACCCGCATGCTGCACAAGATGTCCAAGATCAACGTCAGGACCCCGTCGGCCGTCTGCGCCGTGCGCGGCACCGAGGCGGACATAGAACAGCGCAGCATCCTGACCGTGAAGGTCTACGAGGGCCACGTGGACGTGCAGAACTCCCTGGGCAAGCAGTCCCTTAAGGCCGGGCAGATGACCACGGTGGCCGGGGCCGCCGCCGCGCCCGACGCGCCCAAGAAGATGTCCGGGACCGACGCGGGCAAGTGGCAGGAAGAGGTGAAGGTAAGCGACTACGACAAATTCATCAACCTGCTCAAGGAAAGCGGCACTTCCGGCAAGAAGCTCAAGACTTCGGTGAAAATGCCGGACGGCACGGTAAAGCAAATCGAGGGCGGCCTTAAGAAAAAGCCGTAGCCGCGGTATGCCCGCCGGGCCGCTGCCCGGCGGGGGCGGTAATGCTGGAGGATTATGAAATCGTTCTTACTGGTTGCAGCGCTTCTGGCGCAGGCGCCGCTGCTGAACGCGGCGCAAAGCCCGGCCGCGCAATTTTTGAGCCTGGGGTTCGGGGCGCGCGCGCTGGGCATGGGCGAGGCCTTTACGGCCGTAGCCGACGACATCTCCTGCGTCTATTACAACCCGGCCGGGCTGGCCGCAGGGGCGGCGGACAGGCAGCTCGCCTTTTCCCACGCCTGGCACGTTCAGGACACGGCCGTCTCCCAGGCCGGCTTAATGCGGCGGCCTTACGCGGCCTCGCTGACCTACTTCTCGGCCGGGGACCTGGAAGGACGCGACGATAACGCCGCTCCCACCGGCAATTTCACGGCCAGGGACCTGGCTTTCGGGCTTTCGCGCGGACTCACCCTGGGCCCGCTGGCCGCCGGCGTTACAGGCAAGGTCATCAGCCAGAGGATCAAGTCCAGCGGCTCCACTTCTTTCGCCGCGGACCTGGGGCTGCTGTACCGGTTCGAGGGGACGCCCTACTCGCTGGGAGCGGCGCTGCTCAACTTCGGCACGAAGGTGAAATTCGAAGAGGAAAGTTTTCCGCTGCCGCTCAAGCTGAAGGTCGGCGCGGCGGCGGCGTTCACCTCGCGCCTGCTGCTGGCGGTGGACGGGGAATTCCCGGATTACGGGCCGGCGGCGGCGCGCCTGGGGGCCGAGTACCGCGGGGTGGAGGGGATAGCCCTGCGTTTCGGCTACCGTACAGCCTCTTCCTCCCAGCGCGACGCCATCCTGGGGCGGGACTTCGGCGACGCGGTTTCGGGCGTGGACGCCATGTACGGCTTCTTCGCCGGCGTGGGCTTTGAATATTCCGGCTTTAACCTGGATTACGCTTTGCTGCCTTACGGCGACCTCGGCAGCGCGCACCGGTTCTCGCTCGGGCTTAAGTTCTAGCTATGGCCGGCGGCCCGGCCATAGCGGACCAGCGTTGAAATAAGGACGGGAAGGCGGCAAGCCGGCCCGGGTTTATTTGAACTTTGGTGCGCGGTGCTGAATGAAGATTTTTTCGAGTGCCATTACGGAGGCGGTTTATGAAGAAAATTATTTTAACCCTGTCGCTTTTCTCGCTCTTCGCCGGCGGGCTGCACGCCGGGCCGGTGATCACCTACCAGGGCCGTCTTAAATCCAGCGGCGCGCCGGTAAGCGCCAATAAGTCCTTCGGCTTCGAATTCTGCGCCACTCCCGCCGGGACCGGCTGCGTTCCCTCCGTAGACGGGTCCCAGTCCTTCCAGGTAGCCAACGGTCTTTTTAAATCCACGTTCACCGCGCCAGCGGTGGATCTTGCCGCCGGGCCCTGGTACCTGCGCGTTTCCGTGGACGGGACGCCCCTGCTGCCTTTGGAGCAGCTGACGATGGTTCCTTACGCCGTGCAGGCGGCGTCCTCGGCTTACGCTTCCGCACTGGCCGTAACTTCGGGCGCCGGCGTGGTGGCGTCCACCCATGTTATCGTCATGGGCGGGATCAGCGTCGGGGACTGGGCGGTCGTTCCCTCCAGCGAGGCTGTCTTTCAGGCCCTGGGCCTGGGACAGGACCTCAATCCCGGCGCTGAAGATATCAAAGTGGCTGTAATGGGCTACGCCCGGTCCGCCAGCGCTGACGCGCTGGACCTGGTGGCGGGTGGAAATTTCGAAGCGGAGATCCCTTCCGGCATGAACGGGGCCCTTGTCGGCCTGCGCTCGGTGAACAGGAATTACGGCAGCGCCGGCATGGCCATCGGCATGATGGTGGACTCCCTGCAGAACACCGGGACTATCGCCGAGACCTACGGTTTGATGATAGGCACCATGACGGCCGGCACGCAGGTGAACCGTCCCTACGCGATCTACTCCCATGACCCCAACGCCCGCACCTATTTCGCGGGGCAGGTGGGCATCTCCAGCCGCACTCCATCGTATTCTTTAGCCGTTTCCAGCGCCTCGGGTGACCTGTTCTGGGTAGCTCAGGATGGCGCGCATTCGACGAAATACTGGGGCGACGGGTCCGGGCTCACCGGCGTTACGGGCGCCAGCGGCACCGACAATACCAAAGTGCTGAAGACCGGGGATACGATGAGCGGTCAGCTGACCCTGGCCGGCTCCACCCTTACCGTGGTCGACGCTTCGGGGGCGTCGCCCGGAGTACTATGGGTTTCCACCAGTTTCTCGCAGCCGATACTTTTTGTTTCGTCCAGGGGCTTCGCCGGCATAAATACCGCGGCGCCGCTGTACCCGCTGCACCTCTCATCGCGCCAGGGGCAGACCGCACTGCAGATAGACGGGCACGACGCCGGCTGGGACACTATCGCTATCGACTCTAAAAACAGCGGGCAGCCCAATATCAGTTATGTCCGGGGCGGACTGCTGAAAGCCAACACCTTCGTGGACGGCTCCAATAATTTTAAGTTGAGAGTGAACGGCGCCGATACTCTTACCGCGACGCCGCTGGGCAAGGTCGGCATCGGGAATACAGATCCGCTTTACGCGCTGCATGTCTCGAGCGGGGCGGGCGAAACCGGCATTGTGTTCGCCGTCTCGACCGGTGCCAGCCACGTTTTCTGGGCGGCCGGCGACGGCGCGCACGCCACTGCCTTCTACGGCAACGGCTCGGGCCTGACCGGCGTAACGGCTTCCGGAGCGGTTCAGAAGACCGGCGACACCATGACGGGGACTTTAACGGTAAACTCGAATACCGGGGTATCCTCAACCGATCTCGTCACCAACGGTATAGTGGTATCCACCGGGGGCGCGATCGCCACGACAGGGCTGGGCAACGGCACTGTCGCCGGAGACGCGCGCGGTATGGGCGCCGTGGATTTGCAGACCTTCAGGACCGCCATAACGGAAGTAGCTTCCGGCGCTTACTCGGTGATCGGCGGCGGCCAGCTTAATACTGCCGGCAATGATTATGCCACCGTCTCCGGCGGTTCGGCCAATAATGTCAGCGGCACTTACGCCGCCGCGGGCGGCGGGCAGAACCATGTCGTGTCCGGCAGTTATGCCGGGGCTTTCAGCGGCTATTACAGCTCCATAGCCGGGAATTACGCCTTTATCGGCGGCGGCTTCCAGAACGCGATAACTATCGCAGGAGTAGACTCGGCGATAGCCGGGGGTATGAATAATAAAATTTCCGCGGCCTACGCGGCCATAGGCGGCGGGCGGCAGAATATAGTCTCCGGTCAGGACGCGGTAGTTCCGGGCGGCTTCAACAATAGCGCATTGGGAAATTACTCCTTTGCCGCCGGCTCCAAGTCCAGTTCCACCGCCCAGGGCGCTTTTACCTGGCAGGACAGCGGCGGTTCGACCATAAACCTCATCAATAACGTCACGGACAGGACCATTTTTAAGAGCCGCGGCGGTTTCATCGTGACGGGTTCCACCGACACCGCTATCAGCGGCACGCAGAACCGCGCCGTTCTGATCACCGGCGCTGGCCTTGTGGGTATAGCCACCGGCGCGCCCCAGGCGGCCCTGGATGTGGTCGCTGACGGCTTCGGGGCCGGCGTTCAGGCCCAGATCTGGCGCACCGGCTCCGGGGTGATCGTCGGTTCCATGTCGGCCACGGGCAGCATGACGGCCGCGCGCTACGTGGGCGACGGCTCAGGTCTTACCGGGGTTACGGGCGCCAGCGGTACCGACGCCACTAAAGTCCTGAAAACCGGCGATACCATGACCGGCAGCCTGCTCATAGCCGGTTCCAGCCTGGCCGTGGTGGCCGTCGAGACGAACCGTTTCTCCCTCTGGGCTTCCACCTCGGCCGCGGTGCCGCACCTTTTCGTTTCTACGGCCGGAAAGGTCGGTGTCGGCACCGAGTTTCCGGGCGCGCAGCTGACCGTGAACAGCGCTATAGGGCTCAACTACTCCGTCCCCGCCCTGATCGTCGGCAATCCCAACGGCGCCGCGGAAGTTACGGCCGGGAAAAGCTCCACCCAGAGAACGAGCATGGGCTGGAACAACGGCGGCTACGGCGAGTTCAACTCTATCGGCGGCGCGCTGCTCATCAACGCCAGCGGCCAGGACGTCGGCGTGGGCGCTTTGAACGCGCAGAGCAGGTTCAGCGTGCAGGGCCCGGGGTCCGCTTATGTCCTTTATGTGAGCAGCAGCAGCAGCGGGCTGCCCGCCCAGCTGGCCGTTACGAATTCCGGCAACGTGGGTATCAGCACGGCCGCGCCAACGCATAAACTGGCGGTAGCGGGGGGAATCCTGGCGACTTCCAGCATAACCGCTCTCGGCGGCTTCTACGGCGACGGCTCTGGCCTCTCCAATCTGACAGGTGATAACCTCGGCAATCATACCGCCGCACAAGTATTACAGATGGGGGCCTACGGGGTAAACACTTCAAGCCATGTTACCGCCGCGCGCTACCAGATCGGAGGCAGCACGGTGCTGGCCTTGAGCGGGGTCAGCAGCTTCAGCGCCGGCATCGACGCCGGCAAGGTCAATACCGGCAGCTACAGCACTTTCCTGGGCTACTTCGCTGGCGCGGTTAATACCGGCGGCAATTACAATTCCTACCTTGGTTTTAACGCCGGCAGCGCTAATACTCTGGGCGCTTTTAATTCCATGGCCGGCGCTTACGCCGGTTCCGCCAATACTACCGGCGGCTCCAACGCTTATTTCGGTTACAGGGCCGGAAGCAACAGCCAGATCGGTTCGGCCAACTCGAATTTTGGCGCGGACGCGGGTTTAGGGTTTGCCGGCAGTTCTTTCTCCAGCTCCACGATAGTGGGGTATCGCGCGGGCTACAACCTTACCAACGGTTCTAACAATATCCTGCTGGGGTACCAGGCCGGGTACGCGGTCACTACCGGCGCCGGGAATATCGTGATCGGCTATAACCAGGGCACGCAGAACGCCGCGGCGAACAACGAGCTGAATATCGGCGGGCTGCTGTTCGGCGACCTGGCGGCCGGCACCATAGGCATTTCCACGCGCGCGCCGCAGGCCGCGCTGGATATCGTTTCCACGGGGACCGCGGCGAATATTTACGCTCAGATATGGCGCAGCGGCGCTGGTGTCGCTGTCGCTTCCATTACTTCTCAGGGCAAGCTTTATGCTGACGGCTCAGGGCTGACCGGCGTCCCGGGCGACGGCCTGGGCAGCCATGTGGCCACCACCACGCTGAACATGTCGGCGTTCCATATAGTCAACGTCGACAGTATGTCCGCTGCCGGGAACATCACCGCGGCGCGCTACCAGATCAACGGCAGCACGGTACTGGCCTTGAGCGGAACCGACAGTTTGGGCGTAGGCGTGCAGGCGGGCAGGGTGAATTCCGGGGATGGGAATACTTTCGTAGGCTTTCAGGCCGGTAAAGTTAACACCAGCGGATTCCAGAACTCCTTTCTCGGTAATTTGGCGGGAACGCTCAATACCACCGGGTATGACAACTCATTCGTGGGTTATCAGGCCGGCGCCGCCAACACCACCGGCACGCAGAACTCCTTTTCAGGCTATCAGGCCGGGCTCTCGAACACTACGGGCTGGTATAACTCGTTCTACGGCGTATTCGCGGGCTTGTTCACTAAAACCGGTTCCGCGAACGCCATCTTCGGCGCCCACGCCGGTTATGGCGCGACAGGGCAGTCTTTCTCCAGTTCCACGCTGCTGGGCTACCAGGCGGGCTACGGTCTTACGACCGGCTCGGACAATATCCTGCTGGGCTACCAGGCCGGGTACGCGGTCACCACCGGCTCCGGGAATATCGTGATCGGCTATAGCCAGGATACACAGGGCGCCGCAGCGAACAACCAGCTGAATATAGGCGGGCTGCTGTTCGGCGACCTGGCGGCCGGGACCATAGGCATTTCCACGCGCGCGCCGCAGGCCGCGCTGGATATCGTGGCGCCCGGGACTTACGCGCAGATCTGGCGCAACTCGGCCGGGGTGCAGGTGGCCTCGCTGACCGCTACCGGTATTTACTACGGCAACGGTTCGGGCCTGACGGGAGTGTCCGCTGCCGACCCGAGCAAGCTGCCGCTTGCCGGCGGTGCCCTTACCGGGCCCGTAGATTTTAATTCAAACATTACTATCTATGGCGCGGCTACGTTCATCTCCAGCATTACCGCCCTGGGCAGCAACCAGTTCGGCGACGCCGTCGCGGACACGCACGGGGTTAACATGGCGCCCGAGGCGGGCACGGCGCTGGCCGTGAACGGCACGGGAACGTCGGGGGATAATGTGGCCAAATTCTACTCCAATGGGTCTTTGGTAATGGGGCTGCGCAAGAAATAATTTCGGCTGGCTGAATATATTGGGAGCTTTATTATGACCGTAAAAAAATTGACACCGATCCTGGCGGCGCTCTTGGCGCTGTCGTTCCTGCCCCGGCTTTACGCCGCGGATAACGGCACCGAGGTTTACATGGAAGACGACCTGACCACATACGGGTCGCAAGGCACGGCCCTGGACCCCGACGTGGAAATAAAAGGCTTCACGGTTTTCGGCGCCACCCAGTCCGCGCCCGCGCTGCAGATCCCCGCGGCCCCCGGCAATGTGATGGTAAACGGCTATATGCAGGTATCCAGCGGCATGTACGTGGCGGCAGGTTCTACTTTTACCCAGGCGTACTTCACGGGAATAAGCAGTTTCAGCAATGTGGGTAATTTGTATTTCGCCGGGGGCGCCGCCAACCAGGTACTTGTGAAAGTTGCCGGCGCGGGAATGGTCTGGTCTAACCTGGGCGATAACCTGGGCAACCACACGGGCACTGAGGCGCTGAAGATGGGCGTTTACGGCGTCAATACCTCCAGCGACATCACCGCCGCGCGCTACCAGATAAACGGCAGCACGGTGCTGGCGGCTCTTTCTTCCGGAAGCTCCCTTGCGGTGGGGCTTGAAGCCGGCAGGACCAATACGTCCGGGACTAATAATAATTTCGTGGGTTACCAGGCGGGGTACGCCAATACCACGGGCAGCGGTAATAATTTCGTCGGCTGGAAGGCCGGGTTCCAGAGCAACGGGGGCAACAACAACTTTTTCGGCAATACGGCCGGGCAAGCTAATACCACCGGCACTGAAAACAGCTATTTCGGCGATAACGCCGGGTACAGCAACAGCGCCGGCGGCTACAACGCGGCGTTCGGCAATTCGGCGGGTTTTGGCAGCGCGGCGACTTATTCCAGCGTCACGCTCATGGGGTACGGCGCCGGGTTCGCGCTTACCAGCGGTAATGCAAACACTTTGCTGGGCTACAAGGCCGGCTATGCCGTTACCACAGGGACCGGCAACATCATCATCGGCGCAAACCAGGACACCTCCGCCGCGGCCGCGAATAATGAACTGAATATCGGCGGCGCCATTTACGGTAACCTGGCGAACAGCCGCATAGGGCTGGGCGTGAAGGCCCCGGCGGCACGGCTGGAAATAGCCGAAACCAATACCGCCAATTCCGCTTATTCCCTGCGCATCGGTACCGGGACCAATAATTTCCAGGTGGCCGTAACTACGGGCGGGTGGGTAGGTCTGAACCAGGCCGACCCCAAGTCCACTTTACACCTGACCGGGACCAGCAAGGACGAGGGCGTAATTATCGAACAGGCTTATACCGGGGTGGACAGCAGTTTCCTGGCTTTCCTGAAATCAAGAGGCCAACCGACCTCGCAGCTGATGCCCGTCAATAACGACAACCTGGGCGTAGTGATGTTCATGGGCTATGACGGCGCCGCCGGCGACCCGTTCCGCGAATCGGCCGCGCTAGTGGGCAGGATAGACGGCGCCGCCGCCTCAGGCAATATGCCCGGCCGCCTGGAATTTCACACCACGCCGGACGACGGGTCCGGGGCTATGGCGCAGCGCATGGTCATAAAGAACAACGGTTTCGTCGGTATTTCAACCGGGAACCCGCAGTATATGCTGGACGTCTACGGGAGCATGAACGCGTCCGGCAATATTTGCCTGGGCGGGGACTGCAAGGCCTCCTGGTCTTCCATAACCGGCGTCTGGAACAAGACGGGCAACACTATTTCTCCGATGACCTTGTCCGACACCGTGGTGATCAATTCCACGCTGGCCGTGGCCGGCAGCGCTTTCTCGGTCGGCGGCTCCACGCTGGTGGCGGTCAACGGGCGGGTGGGCATAGGCACTATGACCCCGGTTTCGGTCCTGGACGTTAACGGCGACCTTACTTTGAGGGGCCAGGTTAATTCTATCGGCCACCTTACGCTGTTCACCACTAACCTGGCCAGCTCCGTCACCGTGCGCGCGGCCGCGGGCAATGCGGATACCGGCGGCGCCATCTGGCTGCGGGCCGGCAATTACTCCGGCGGCAGCAATAACGCGGTCGGCGGGCCGGTAATACTGGCCGGCGGCGACATCTCCAACGGTTCGGGCGGGCAATACATGAAGGGCGGAGACATCATCCTTAACGCGGGCAACGATTACACGGTCGGGCAGCTGGGGCCCAAAGCCGGCAGCGTGATCCTGAACGCTGGCGCTACCAACGACGGCAAGAGCGGGGTGCTGCAGTTCAAGATAGCCGGCATTGATAAAGCCATCCTGGACAGCTCGGGCAGGGTGGGCATAGGTTACACCACTCCCGCCGCGCTGCTGGAAGTGCGCGACGTTAACGCGTCTTCAGGTTATGTGCTGATAGCGGGCACGGGCACCTCTACAGCCCTGGCGATCACCACCGGCGGCGTAGTGGGAGTGGGCACGCTGTTCCCTTCTTCTTCTACCGTCTTCCACGCGCAGGCTACGGCCGTTAACAGAGGCCCCGGCGAGGACGTTACGGCCGGCATGATAGGCTCGGTAAGAGCCAACGGCACGGCTATCGACGACGCGGCGGTAGGCGGCGACTTCGAGGCCTCCATCGACGGCACGCAGAACCTCGGCTACCTGGCGGGCCTGCACACTTCCCTTAACAGGGAGAACGCTACCGGCGGCACGGTAGTCAACGCCGTGCAGATCTATATAGACGCCCTGCGTAATTCCGGTTCAGGGTCAATAACCAATACGTACGGCCTGTATATCTCCACGCTGACGTCCGGCGCGCAGACCAACGCGCCTTACGCCGTTTATTCCGAGGACCCCGGCGCCCGCAGTTATTTCGCGGGCAGGATGGGCATCGGTACGACAAGCCCCGCCGCCGCGCTGGTGATCTCCAGCGCCGCGGGCAGCTCTGACGTGATGCTGGTGGTTTCCACCGGCGCGTCCGTAGTGTTCGGGGTAAAGGGGAACGGAGAGGTCGCCGCCGGAAAATATTTCGGCGACGGCTCGGCCCTTACCGGGGTTGTCGGTACGGACTCCACGAAAGTATTGAAGGCCGGGGATACGATGTCCGGCCCGTTAAACGTGACTGCGAACGCTTTCATCTATTCAAATGCCATCGTGACTAACGGCATAATTATCTCGACCGGCGGCGCGCTGCAGACCACCGGGATAGGCAACGGCGCTATATCCGGCGACGCGCGCGGTTTCGGCGCGGTGGACCTGCAGTCAGCCAGGAATTCGAACATCGAAGTCGCCAGCGGCCTCTATTCGGTTATAACCGGCGGCCGCGAGAACAAAGCCTCAGGGCCGTACACGGTGGTGGGGGGCGGCGTCAGCAACGACGCGCTAAATACCGCCAGTTTCGCGGGGTCCGGCATGTATAACAGCGCCGGCGGCAACGAGGCGGCTGTCGTGGGCGGCACCAATAACACTACCAGCGCCGATGGCTCCTTTATCGGTTCGGGCAATTATAACAGCATCACGGCGGCGGCTGCCTACTCGGCGATAGCCGGCGGTGACCATAACAAGGCCCAGGCGTATAACGGGTTCATCGGCGGCGGCTATTACAACGTGGTCAGCGGCTCCGGTTCAGCGGCGGCCGGCGGTACGTATAACAACGTTTCCGGCACCTCCTCCGTCGTGGCGGGCGGCGAGTCCAATACGGCTTCAGGCATGCACTCCGCCATAGCCGGCGGCTACGGCAACAACGTCGGCGCCATAACCGGGACAATAGGCGGCGGAACGGGCAATTTTGTTAACTCCGCCGCGCCCGCCGGCACGATAGCCGGCGGCGCCGGTAATGCCATGTCCACTCCCTACGCCGTCATCGGGGGCGGTTTCAACAACAAGTCGGGGATGAACGGTACCTCCGGCCAGTACTCCGTAATAGGCGGCGGCTCCAACAATACCGTGACCCGCTCCTATGCCACTATCGCGGGCGGCACCTACAACGCGGCGCACGCGACCAATCCGTTCGGTTATCCGACCATAGGCGGCGGTTCGTATAACTCTACCATGGGCGACTACGCGACCGTACCCGGCGGAAGTTGGAATACCGCCGGAGGCGACTACTCTTTCGCCGCGGGTTATAAGTCTTCTTCTACCGCCGGTGGTGCGTTCACCTGGGCGGACAGCGAGGGTCTCGTTACCGAAAACAATGTCACGGACCGGGTGCGTTTCAAAGCACGGGGCGGTTTCCTGGTCAGCGGTTCCACCAATGCGGCCGCTTCGGGGTTCTTTGTGGACGCCTACGGCGCGACGACGATAGGCACCGGCATGTATATAAGCCGCTATGGTGAAATCCAGTCCACCGGGACGGGGCGCGGCACCGTTACCGGAAATGCGCGGGGCAGTTCGGCCATTGACCTGCAGGTTACCAGGGACCAGTCGTATAACGTCGCCTCCGGTTTTGCCTCGGTCATAAGCGGCGGCGACAGCAATACGGCCAGCGGCAACAGGACGACGGTAGGCGGCGGCGCCGGCAACACCGCCGGGGTTGAATCCGCGGTCGTCTCCGGCGGTTATTACAACCAGGCAACCCAGAGTTATGCCGCGGTCGGGGGCGGCGTATACAATAAGGCGGCCGGGATGTATTCCGCGGTCGGGGGCGGTTATTCCAACGCTGCCAACGCTTCGTCATCGACGGTAAGCGGCGGCAGCAACAATATCGCAGGCGGCATAGGCGCCGTGGTCCCCGGCGGTGTGGAAAATACCGCCAAAGGCAATTATTCCTTTGCCGCCGGCTATAAATCCTCTTCTACCGCCAGCGGTACCTTTACCTGGACGGACGGCGCCGGTACCCTGGTAGAAAATACCCTGGTGAACCAAGTGCGCTTCAAAGCCGCGGGCGGGTTCTGGGTGTCCACCTCCACCTCTTACGGCAACCCCGGCCTTTTCGTGGACAGTTATAACAATGTCGGCATAGGCACTACGACCGTGACGTCGAAACTGCAGGTCGCCGGGGACCTGGGCCTGGGCGACGGCACCGACACCGGGAACAAGCCTGTCGTGGTATGGCTGCGCAACGCTTCGGCCTCGTTCATCTCGTCCGGCTCTATCGTGGTTATCGGCGGAGGCTCGGCTTTTGTTACCACGGGAGTGGCTAACGCTCCCGCCGCCATAGGCGTCGTATACGAACCGGCGGGCATAGCCGCCTCGGCCGTGGGGCGCATAGCTATAGCCGGCATAGCTTCCGTCCAGTGCAACGCTACTGCGGCGCTGGGCTCGCATGTGGTGACTTCCGCCGTCGCCGGCAAGGCCGACGCGCCGGTTAATCCGTCCGTGATAGGCTCCAGCATCGGCATCTGGCTCGAGGCTTGTACATCACCGGCTATGGGCAGGGTATTGTTAAGGTAAGGCTAAGAGAAAGCAGGAGCGCGTTTTTGAAGCGACAATGAAAAGACTAGCTGCGGCGGTACTGCTGTTATTGGCGCAAACAGCCGCCGCGGAGAATAAAAGCGCCGGAAACCTGGCCGTGCTCGGGGACTCCCACGAATTTTCTTCGGGGAGCCTGGGCCTGGCGGGGGGACTTTATGCCCTGGACGGCGCTTTCGCGGGTGTGGCGTACGGCACTTCCGCGGCCGGGGCGCTCGGCCTGGAATCGGGTTTTTACTCCAGGATGGTCTCCTCGCCCGCGGCGCCCGGCTACTCCGGTACTTCCACCGGCAGCTACGCGCTGGCCTGGGGCGGCGCCAGCCCGTCCGGCACGCTCTACGAGCTGCAGGTTTCCACCTGGGGGGAGGCGGACCCGTACATGGCTTATTATTCCACGGACCAGAACGGGTACCCCGTGGAAAGCCTGGGCGCGAATACCAGCTTTTATAATTTCATTTTCTCCAATTATATGGAAGGTGATTATTCCGCCATAGCTGCCACCACGGCCGTTACCTTGGCCGTAACGCCTTCGTCCGGGCCTTTTACGCTGGAAGACGCCGGTCACAGTACGATAAGTCTTTCTTTCGCCGGTTTCGAGAACCCCGCGGCGGTCTCGGGCAAACCCTGGGCTACGGACTCCTTGGCGCTGGACGCCGCGCGCTACGGCCAGGCCTCGGTGGTTTACGGTTCCCACGTTTTCCTTGCCGGGGGCTTTAACGGCATCACTTTCTCCAGCGTGGTTTACCGCGGCGCCCTGGGTCCGGGCGGGACGCTGGCCGGCTGGGAAACCGCCTCCTATCTGCCCGCGGCGCGCTACGGCCACCAGCTGCTGGCCGCCAAAGGCAGGCTTTATTCGCTGGGGGGTTATGACTCCGCCGGCTCCCACGCCGAGGTCTGGTCGGCCGATATCTCTTCCGCGGGCGTGATCGGGGCCTGGCTGCCGGAGGCGCCGCTGCCGGCCGCGCTCTACTTCCACGCCGCGGCGGTGGCCGCGGGCAAGATCTATGTGTCGGGGGGCTACGCCAGCGGTTCGGGGGTGCAGGGTACTATTTACCGCTCGCAGGTGGGCGACGACGGCGTCCTGGGCGGTTGGACCGCTCCCGACGCGCTGCCGGCTCCGCGGTATTCGCACACCATGACCCTCATCGCCGGCAGGCTTTACGTGGCCGGGGGCAAGGACGGGGCCGCCGCCAGGAGCGAAGTGTGGGCTACCCAGCTGGACGCCCAAGGCGAACTGCCTGTTTCCTGGACGGAGTACACACCCCTGCCGGCCCCGCGCTTCGGCCACAAGGCGCTGGCCGCGGCCAACAGCCTTTACGTTATAGGCGGCAGCAACGGAAGCGCGGCGCAGGCGCAGGTTTTCCTGTCCACCGTTTCGGCCGCCCTTTCCGCCCAGGCTCCCTGGCAGGCCTATAACCCGCTGCCTTCCGCGCGGCAATTCCCGGCCGCCGAGATCGTCGGGGAAAAACTCTGGGTTTTCGGCGGCTCCTCCGGCTCGGCCGCCCGCGGCGAGATCTTTACCTCCGATATTTTCGGCACGCAGTACCTGGTCGAGGTCTCGTCCAACGCCGGCTTCGGCTCGGCCGTCAGGTCTTCGGGCTGGATGAGCAGCCCGGCCTGGCGCGAAGCGCTGCTGGAGCCCGGCCTGCAGTATTATTTCAGGGCCAAGGCCAGGAACTGGACCGGCACCGAGACCGGCTACTCCGCGGCCGGCTCCACCACCACCTACGCGGCTTTGCCCGCCACCGCCCCCTGGAGCGGCGTCGGCGCGGCCGCGGGCACCGTGAACTGGCTGGCCAACGGCAATCCCGCCGGCTACACTTACGAAGTAGTGTATTCCAAATTCCCGGACTTCTCCTCGCCGACCTCGCTGCAGACCACCGACAGCTTCTACACGCTCGGCGGGCTGCTGCCCACCACCACTTATTACGCCAAAGTCCGCGTCCTTAATATTTTCGGACGCAATACCCGCTACGTCGAGCTGCCGCCGCAGCGCACCAGTTTCGACCCGGCCCTGGACGTCTCCAGCCCCACCTATACCGACAACCAGGCCGACTTTAACGACTGGAAGGGCACCAATACTTTCACCTGCGACGTGGATTTCGCTGACCTGGGCGGTTCCGGCATACAGAAGTTCCAGGTGCAGGTGGCGACGGACGCGGGCGGGGCCTCGGGCATAGTGGCGGCCTGGAGCGACGCCGTGACCGGCATAGACCAGGATGCCTATGCCGCCGACTGGACCATCCCACAGGGAACCTGGGAGCAGCTGCCGGAGGGCGCTTCCAGCTATATCTCCGTGAAGGTCTTCGACAACTCCGGTAATTACGCGGCCTATACCGACCTGTTCTCCCTTATCAAGGACACCACCCCTCCCGAGATAGCCGTCACCTACAGCACGCCCGCCGTCTGGTACACGGAATACCCCGGCGACGTGGACGGCCTGCGCTTCGGCGACGGGCTGTCGGGCCTGGCCAAGGTACAGTACAGCGTCAGCGCCAACAAGCTGTTCGCCGACGCCGCCATCATCCCCTGGACCGATATCGGCGCCCTTACTCCGGGCGCTACCTGGTACCGGCCGGTCATCACTTACAGCTTCCCGCAGCTGGCCAACGCCGCTTCCAATTATTTCAGTTTCCGGGCCGTGGACGTGGCCGGCACCACGCGCACCGTGGTGGACGCTTTCGGGATAGGCAAGAACGTCAGCGGCCCCGTCGTGACCATCTCCACGCCGGCGCTGACCTTCCTGTCCACCTTCACCTGGCTCTCCGGCAACGCCTACCCGACCAATGATCACGCCATCCGGGGCACGGAAGTTTCGCTGCGCGACCTGAGCAACGGCCTGTATTACAACGGCGCCGCTTTCCTCTCCGGCTCCCGGGCCTGGCAGGACGCCTCCGACACGGCCAGCACTTTTACGATCACCCTGCCCGGTCTGCCGCTGGTCAGCGGCCGGCAGTACCAGGCGGTAGCCCGCTCCTCGGACGCGGTGGGGGACTATTCGCAGGTGTTCGCTACTTACACCTTCACCTTTGACTCGCAGCCGCCCTCGGCCCTGGTCCTTTATCCCGCGGACGGGGCCACGGCGTATTCCGCGGCCTCCATCAGCGGCACGGCGGCCGACCCCGTTTCCGGCATCACCGCGGTGGACGTGACGCTGAAGCGTCTTTCCGACGGAAAATGGTGGAAGAACAGCCTCTCCTCCTGGGATACGGTCCCCGAGCCGCTGCAGGCCGGCACCACGCCTTACTGGACCTGGAACTTCAATTCCTACCTGCGCGACAGCCTGGCCAGCGGCGCGTCCTACTACGCCACTGTGCGCGCGGCGGACGCTTCCGGCCCCAGGAATTACGGCGAGTTCCACGTGTCCGGCTCCACTTTCACCTACGTCGACGACACGCCGCCGCCGGCTACGCTTACACTGGCCGCGGCCCCCGGCGGAGTCAGCGGCGCCGTGGCCCTGTTCTGGCGGACGGCCGGTGACAACGGGGTTTCCGGCTACCTGCTCGCGGGGCGCTACAAGATAGCTTATTCCACGTTCACGGGAGCGGCGGTCTCTACCACGTCGGCCCAGGTGACCATCACCACCGCCACGCTGACCGCCGGTTCTACCCAGGCGGCCACGGTGACGGGGCTCAGCGCGTCAGCCTCTTACTACTTCACGCTTTGGACCGCGGATGACGCGCTGAACTGGTCGCCGGCCTCTAACGAAGCCTCGGCGACTTCGGGCGCCCCCGATACCGGCTCGCTCAGCGGCCGCGTTACAGACGCCTCCGGCAACCCGGTCACGGGCGTGCTGGTGGAAGCCCTGGGCGCTTCAGGCGCGGTCGAGGGCAGCGATTATACCGACGTTTACGGCAATTATTCCATTCCGTCGCTGAATTCGCTGTACCTCACCATAAGGGCGGTCTGGGCCGCCCAGGACATCGAGAGCTCGGTTTCCAAGGAACAGGTCCCCAACGGCTCTGCCGGCGTCAATTTCAGCCTGAGCGTAACCTACCAGCTGGCCAGCATCACCGGGTTCATCCCGGCGAACTTCCTGCCCCGGCAGGCGGCCAGGCCGGCCGGGTTCTATACCACCCGCGAAGTAAATATAAAGACCAGCGGGGCGTTCGTGGAGATCTACCGAAAGGGGCGGCGCATAGGGGCGGCCTTCACCGGCCAGGACGGCTCTTTCGCCGTGCCCAACCTGCTGCCCGGCACTTACAGCCTGCGCGTCTACAACGGCGCGGAGTACAGCAGGATGCAGACGGTAACTCTCCGCCCCGGCGAGAACCTGGTGTTCACCCCCAAGTGGGAGCTGCTTACCAAGGCCGGCGTTTACGCTTATCCCAACCCGGCCAGGACCACGGTCAACTTCCATTTCACCTCCGGAGCTTCCGAGGGCGAAGTCGAGATCTTCGACCTGACGGGCCGCCTGGTAAAGAAACTTACCGGCGTTTCTTCGGACGCCGACAAGGTGCCCGGCTTCAACAGCAAGAAAATTTCCTGGGACCTGTCCCGCGAGAACGTCGCTTCCGGTGTCTACCTCTATATACTGCGCGTAAAGGACGCCGCCTCCGGCGAGTCGGAGAAAGTGGTAAAGAAATTTGCGGTCATACGCTGATACTTACAATACGGCCTAAAACTTAAATGAAACAACAACACCTCCTCAAAGTTCTGCTCTTAAGCCTGTTGCTCGCGCCGCCCGTTTTCGCACAGGACAACGCCAGCCTCCAGTTCACGGTGGCGGCCCCCGACCCCGTGATGGCCGGCGACGAAGTGCGGCTGCAGACCCTGGTGGTCAACACCGGTACCCGCCCCTGGCCCAAGGGCAGCTATTACTGGACGGGCGAGATCTACACGCTGGAGGGGGAGAACAGGAAATTCCTGGCGCAGACCGAGTCGGTCTCGCCGGCGGAGGACGTGCCGGCGGGGGGCGCGCACGGGGTGCAGATCCCTTTCACCGTGCCGGAGACTTTGCAGGGCCGCCGGCTCCTTTACAGGCTGTTCCTGGTGAAGGACGGCAGGCGCATCCTTGAGACGGATTACAAGGGCTTCCAGGTCATAGAGAAGGAATTCCGGCCGCCGCCCCCGCAGGATTTTAAAATAGGCGGCGACGTGACTTTCAGCTATAAAAATTCCAGCGGGGACGGCTGGGACAACCACCAGGGCATAACCTCCGCCAATATCGTGGGCAAGGTGAAGCAGTCCTCATTCCTGTTCAACACCTACGTGGTGCACACCTACCACAGGCCTATAACCCCGACGATAGTGCTGCTGAACTTCTACGCGCCCTGGGGTACGCTGGGCATAGGCGATATCTCGCCCGGCCTGACGCCGCTCTCCATGGACGGGCAGGGCATGAGGGGCGTTTCCTTCGAAAGGGCCCGGGACAAGCTGTCCGTCACGGCGGTGATAGGCAGGATAGTGGCCCCGCTGGAACCGGGGCCGTCGAGCGGCGGCCGGTTCGCGCGGTACTCGGGCGGGTTCAAGGCCGGCTGGCAGTTCACGCCGAACCTGAAAATAGCCGCCGACGCGGTGATGAGCCGCGACGACGAGCATTCCATAAATATCAGCACCACGGCCATAACCATCAAGCCGCAGCAGAGCGTTGTTTACGGGCTCAACGCAGAGTGGCGGTTCTGGGACAAGTTCATGCTGAACAGCGACTACCAGATGAGTTCCTACCGCGCCGACCTCAACGCCGCGGAACCGGGCGCGGCCGGCACGGCCTGGAAGCAGGAAGTGAAGTACAAAGGCGCGCTGCTGACCGCGCGCACGGCGGTGTCCCGCATAGACCCCAAGTTCTCCTCCTTCGCCAGCCCGTCGGTGATCTCCGACCGGATGGTTCTGGACGGCGAGCTGGGGCTTTTCCCCGCGGACTGGACCACGTTCACGCTGGGCTATAACAAGTATTCCGACAACCTCGACAAGGACCCGGCCAAGACCACTACGGACCAGGCCCAGGTCACGCTGGCCAACTCCCTGCGCTTTCCCAGCCAGACCATGCTGAACACCTCCCTTATGACCAACACGGCCAAGGGCAAGCCCGCGGCCGTGCAGGACAACCAGACCACCACGCTGAACTTCTCCGTGACGCAGCCGCTGAAGGCGCATACGCTGAACCTCGGCTACCAGATGAGCAGTTTCAAGGACAATACCCGCCTGTCGCACGACCTGGATACGGCGCTGGTCTCCTTCAACGGCTCCTTCCGGCTGACGCCCAGGCTGGCGATGTCGGCGGGCCTGGTGAACTCCGCCACCAAGGACAAGATAGATTCCACTACGGCCAAGAACAACAGCGTGACAGCGAACTTCTCCTATTCGCTGCCGCGCCGGTCCATGGCGTTCCAGTTCTGGACCACGCTGTCCACCACCCAGAACGATTCACCGGTCTCGCCCGCCGATCTCAGCTCGGTTTCGCTGAACCTTGAGACAGCGTGGGTAAAAAGCCAGACCTCCCGCTTCACTTTCGGGGTGGGCGCCCTGTCCAAGACCGATAACCTGCACCCGGAGGCGGACTCGAGCGAGCTCAGCGTGCTGACCAGGTATAATTACTCGTTCTAGGGCCGGCTGACGACAAAAAAGGCTGAGCTTTCGCTCAGCCTTTTTTCTTGTTTCCGGTAAGGGCGGCGGTCAGCCCTTTTTGCGGGAGGGCTTCGGGGCGGCTTCGTCCAAAGCCTGCAGGTATTGTTTAAGCTGTTCGTCGTCCGGCGAGAGCTCCAGCGCCCGCTGCCAGGCCAGCCTAGCGTGGCGGTAATCTTTGAGCTGGAGGTAGGCCGAACCGGCCCGTTTCAGGGCCATTACGTCATCGGGCTCCAGGCGCAGCACGCCTTCCAGTTCCTTGACGGCCAGGTAGAATTTGGAATCGTAGATGTCGTGGAGGGCCAGTTCCTTCTTGTGCTCCAGGATGCCCACGTTCTCAGGCTTGGTGTCGTTGAGCTTGAGCTGCGGTTCCTCGTCCTCCAGGGCGGCGATCAGGCGGCCCAGGGTGGTTTCGGCGGGGGCCAGTTCCGCGGCGTAGCGCAGCGCGTCATAGGCGAAAGGCAGGTCCTCCTTTTCTCCCAGCCAGGCCTGGATGCCGTCCGCGGCGGCGTTCCAGTGCTTCGCGGCCGAGGGCTTACGGGGCAGCAGGCCCGCTATCTTGTGCAGCTGCTTCTGGACCTTGAGGTAGTAGGGGTTGGTGGGATCGGTGGAAAGCAGTTCCTCCAGCTTGACCAGCGCGTCGGAGTAGCGGCCTTTTTCGAGCAGGCGGTTGAAGGCCGCCTTGAGGTTCACGGACGACCCCGCCATTTTCTGCCTGGCTTCCCCTATCATGTTGCGGGCGGTCACCTGCTTGGGGTCGGCGCGCAGCACCATGTTCCAGTATTCCATGGCCTTGGGATAATCGCCGGCCAGGTAGAGGCCGAAGGCCTTGTCGTAATATTCCTTGATCTCCGAGGAGGGCACGGCGGAGGCCGGCTGGGCGCCCGCTGCGGAGGCCAGGCAGAGCGCGGCTGCGAAGACGGCGTAAAATTTCATGAGTTGTTGACCCCTTTATCCAGCGCTCCCTGGCGCATGATTATCATCTCTATCCTGCGGTTCTTCACCCGGTCGGCTTCGGCCTCGTTGGGCGCGGCCGGGCGGAATTCCCCGTAGCCGAAGGCCGTCAGGCGCGCGGGGGAGACGCCTTTTTTTATCAGGTAATCTATGACCGAGAAGGCCCGCATGAGCGAAAGCTCCCGGTTAGAGGCGAATTTCTTGCCCAGCATCCTCGCCGCGTCAGTGTGGCCTTCCACCACTACCTGGTTGTCCATCTTCATCAGGCTGTCCGCCACCGGGTCCAAAACCTCTTTGGCCGATACCTTAAGGGCGGCGGAGCCCGAATCGAAAAGGATGGGGGAGGCGAAGGTAAGGCGGATGCGGGAGGTGGTGACCTCCACGCCCAGCGACCCTTCCTGGATCTGTTTTTTCAGGTCCTCTTCCACCTGCCTGGTGGCTTTCATTTCCTTGACCTTGGCCGCGGCTCCCTTTACCCCGAGCTCTTTCTGCAGCGCCGCTATAGCGGACTCGTAGTCCGACTTCTTCATGTTGAACGAGAAGACGTACAGCGCCAGGAAAAGGATGACGAGGCAGGACATGAGGTCCGCGAAGGGCACCATCCAAAGCTGCGAGTGGTCTTTCTTGTCGCTCATTTGCGTGAAATGATTATCTCTATCCTGCGGTTCCTGGCCCGGCCCTGCGGCGTGGCGTTAGAGGCGGCCGGCCTGTGCTCGCCGTAGGCGGCCGCGATAAGGCGCTGCTCGGGGACGGCGTACCTCCCGGCCATCAGCGTCACCACGGCGTCGGCCCTGGCCGCCGACAGTTCCCAGTTGGTGGCGTAATCCCCGGATTTTACCGGGACGTTGTCGGTATGCCCCTCCACGATGATGTCGTTGGGCAGACGGACCACGACCTTGGCCACGGCGCCCAGCACTTCGGAGGAGGTCTTGCTCAAAGCGGCCTTGCCCGAAGCGAAAAGCACCGGCGCGGCGATATTGACCTTTATCTGTTTGTCGGTGATCTGCACGTCGGCCATGTCCTTCAGGCCGGCCTTGTAAAGCTCTTCGGCCAGCTTTTTCGCCACGTCCTCTTCCTGGAACTTCTGTAGCACCTTGTCCGCTTCCTTTTCTTTGGCGGAAACTTTCTTATCCTTGTCGAAGCCGGACATGAACATCGCCTGGGCCTCGCTCTCCGGCTGAACATTGAAGACGTACAGGATCAGGAAGAACAGCATCAGGTTGGTCATGATGTCGGAAAGCACCACCAGCCACAGCGGGTTTTCCGCCGCCTTATGTCCTGAATAGCGTTCGATGAAGAACTTCATTTTACCGTTTTGGCTTTGCGGCGCAGCGCCAGCGAGAGGTAGCCTTCCAGTTTTTTGGAGACCAGCCACGGGACGTCGCCTTCGTAGATGGACAGCACGCCCTTGGCTATGATCTCCCGGCTGAGGATGTCCTCGTCGGAATAATAGCCGAGCTTGCTGGCGATGGGCAGGAACAGGAAGTTGGCCGAGAAGATGCCGTAGAACGACGCGGTCATGGCGATGGCCATGGAGGAGCCCATCATGGCGGGGTTGGAAATATTGCGGAGCACCTGCACGACGCCGATCAGCGTGCCCAGCAGGCCGAAGATGGGGGCGAAGGTGCCGGCCGAGGTGAAGATGTTGGTCTGCTGCTGGTGGCGCAGGCGCGTGGTGTTGATGTCGTGCTCCATGCGCTCGCGCAGGATGTGGATGTCCACGCCGTCGACCATCATCTGGATAGCGTCGGTCAGGAAGGCGTGGGGGGAGGCGCGCAGCTCCCCGGCCAAAGCCTCTATGCCGTTCTTCTTGCTGAGCTCGGAGAAACTGACGATGGAGCGGATCAGGTCGGCGATGGGCGGGCGCTTGGGCGGGAAGAGGACGATCTTCATCGACGAGCTCGTCCATTTAAGGGCCGCCCATGGGTAGGAGATCATCACCGACCCGAGGGTGCCGCCGAAAATAAGCACGATGGCTTCCCAGTTGAGCAGGAACCTGAGCATGCCGCCGGCCGAGAGCACGAAAACTATGACGCCTATGCCGATCGTGGCGCCGAGTAAGGTCATCAAATCCATTAGCGTTCTCCTCTCTTATCCGTTCAGGGTTTGGGCGCCGCGGCGGGCGGCGTGGCCGCGGCGGCGGGCTTCAGGCCGGCGGGGGCCGGGGCGGGCTGCGGTTTCAGTCCGGGCAGGGCCGGCTGGGGCTTAAGACCCGCCGCGGGGGCGGTCCCGGGTTTGGGCGCCAGCGCCGCGGGCTTCTGGCCTTGCGGGGTCAGGGTGATGAACCCTTCTTTGATCAGCTGGCGCAGGGCTTCCACCACCTTGGCGCGCTCGGCCTTGTAGGCGTCGGCGGGCATGGACCGCGTGAGGTCCAGTTCCTGGCGGAAGCGCTCCTGCATGCCGCCGGAAAGCTTGGCCAAAAAAGTTTCGGCGTGGGGCGAGCCCTTCAGCGCGGCGGCTATCACGCGCATCGGCAGGCGGCGGGCCAGGGTCTGGGCCTGCGAAGGGTCCAGGGAGGCCAGGTCGGCGAGTTTCACGATAGCGGCGTTGAGCTTCCTGGACATGGCGGGGTCCAGGCGGCCGAAGGCCGACAAAGCTTTTTCCTGCACGGCTTCATCCAGGCCGTTGAGGATGCTGATGGCTTTATCTTCACCGCCTACGACGTAATCCAGGGCCGCGAGGAGGTCCGCTTCAAGGGCTTTTATGCGGCTTTCGGTCATCAGCGTGACCTTGGGCAGCGCGGCCAGGGCTTCGACGCTCCTGGGATAAAGGGCTTCGGCCAGTTTGGACGCCAGGTCTTCCGGCGCGTAGTTGAGCACGATGGTCAGGTCCTCCACCGGGCGCGTCTTAAGGATGAAGGCCAGGCTGGAGGCGCTGTTGGCGTTAAGGAACCAGAACGGGGGCTTCCTGCCGTCGGCGGACTGCTGCGCGCGCGCCGCTTCTACGGCCTTGGCCGGGGTTTCCTTCTCGCGCTGGTCGGCGCGGTAGTCCTGGTCGGGGCCGGCGCCCGCCGCCGCTTTAACGCTGAAAGCTTCCACGAAGGCCTTGGCGCTCTTTGTGAGGGGGGAGAGGAAGGACAGGACGGTAAAAAGCGCCAGCAGCGCCACTACCACTATCCAGGCCAGGCTCCAGAGGTTCGGCGGAAGGAACAGGTCGGCGAAGGCCAGGGGGCGGGTTTTGCGGAAATTCATCTTTTCCACGCTGACCAGGTCCTGCCTTTCGGGGGGCAGGCCCAGCAGGCCGGCGGCCAGTTTGCGCGCGAGCTGCGTGTCCTCCTCCGAGACGGCTTTGTCCAGGATAAGGCTGGCGGAAAGTTTCTTTACCATCGTGAGCGTGGAGGACAGGGACGGCTCGCCCATCTTGTCCTTCTCGGGAATGCCGGGCAGGATCTCGGCCGATTTTTTTTCCTGTTCCTGGAGCTCGGCGGAAATTATCACTATGATATCTTCGGTGCCGAGGGCTTCCGAGAGCACCATCCTCACCCTTTTCTCGAGAGAATTTTCCAGCGCGAGCCTGGCTTCAAGGGAGGACCTGCTGCCCGTCTGGGCCCGCAGCGGCGCGTGCGGCGCCAGCGCCAGCAGCCCGAACAAGGAGAGCATAAGTATCCGCTTCATAGTGTAAATCCCCCGCGGCGCGACTTAACCGCTTATAAATTCCCGCCATAAAAAATAATTATATGAATAAGGCCGCGGCGGCGCAAGAGGCGGCCGGCGCGCCCGCGGCCGCGCTTTTTTGCGGTTGACTTGGAGCGGGTCGTTTACTAATATTGGCGTTGTGCTGTTAAAGTTCAAATTGTTCAGGAGGGGTTCCTAAAATGAAGAATAAATTGTGCGGCGCGCTGCTTTGCCTTGTCATGGTCTCCGGCGCTTTCGCGGCCGTTACCTTCGACCAGAAGGGCAGCGTCCCTGAAATGGTTTCGCAGTTGAAGTCAGTCAGCCCGGGCGCGGAGATAGTGCCGCTCCCCGGCGATCCGAAGGCGCTCGCCAAGTGGACCGTAATGGTCTACGTGAACGCCAAGAACAACCTGGAGACCTACGGGCTCAAGGACGTCAATGAGATGGAGCAGGTCGGGTCAACCCCCGAAGTTAATATCGTGGCCGAGCTCGGCCGCATCAACGGCTACTCCTCCGAAGACGGGGATTGGAAAGGCTCGCGCCGCTATCTGGTCCAGAAGGACGCCGACGCCTCAAAGATCACTTCCCCCGTGGCGCTGGAACTCCCCAAATCCGACATGGGCAACTGGAAGAACCTGGTGGAATTCGTGAAATGGTCGCAGGCGCGGTATCCCGCCCAGCGCTACGCGCTGGTGATCTGGAATCACGGCTCGGGCTGGAACAAGAATATGCCAGCGGAATCCGGCAAGGGCATCTCCTACGACGATGAAACCGGTTCCCATATGACCACCCAGCAGCTTAAGCTGGCCCTGGCCGAAACCGGCAAAATGGAGATCCTCTCCATGGACGCCTGCCTGATGCAGATGATGGAAGTGGCTTACGAAGCCCGCACCGGCGCCGACTACATCGTGGCCTCGGAAGAGACCGAGCCGGGCGACGGCTACACCTACAATACCTGGCTGGCCCCGCTGGCCGCCAAGCCTTCCATGACCCAGGCCGAACTCTCCAAAGTCATGGTGGATTCCTACACGGACCACTACCAGTCTATCAACCAGGGCGCCACGCAGTCCTCGGTACGGACCGAAAACCTTTACAAGCTGGGGCAGCTGGTGAACGGCTGGACCTCCGCCGTAATGGCCGCCGGTGAGCTGGCCGGAGTAAAGAACGCCCGCGCCAAGGCGCAGGCTTTCTATTACTCCAGCAACAAGGACCTGGCCCACTTCGTAAAGCTGGTCAACGACGGCTCGCAGAACGCCGAAGTGAAGACCAGGGGCGCCGAGCTCCTGGGTTTCCTGTCCGGTTCCGTCATCTACCACAACAGGGCCACCGGCGCCAAGTACGTCAACGCCTCGGGGCTCGCGATCTATATCCCGACCTCCTATACCGCGTCTTACGACGCGCTGGAGTGGGCTAAAGATTCCAATTGGGACGACTTCACCAAGTGGATAAAATAACGGGTTAAAACCTCGGGAAGGGCGGGGCCGCGGCCCCGCCTTTTCTTTTTTGCGGGCCGCGCGGCGCAACAATTTGGACATTGAAATAATTTGTCATTAGTGTATACTATAATACGGAACTGGAGCGGGCACGGGCCCGGTCCGGTTTCTGCTATGAGAAAGCAGGCTATCAGGTCCGTCCTTATCGCCGCGGCCGCGCTGGCCGCCTGGCCTTTCTGCTCCCCGGTTTTCGCCGGCGGGGCCGGCACCACTTCGGCTAATTTCCTGAAGATCCCGGCAGCCGCCCTGCCGTCCGGCATGGGCGAGGCTTACACGGCCATGGTGGGGCCCGATTCCGCGCTTTACAATCCCGCCGGCCTCGGCCTGCTCGGTTACTCTTCTTTCTCGGGTTCGCATAACCAGTACATCGACGGCATAACGCAGGAATACCTGGCGCTCACCTGGCGCTCGCCTTACGGCACCGTCGGCGCGTCTTTCTCGACGCTTTCCAGCGGCGACATCGACGCTTACGATTCCAACGACATGCTCATCGGCAACACGTCTACCGGGCACCGCATGCTGTCGTTCTCCTTCGCGCAGTCCTGGCCCCACTTCAACTCGGACATCGGCAAACTGGACCCCATGCTGATAACCCCCAGCTGGACCCGGGTCGAGCCGGTCAAGGATTACCGCCCCAAGGCCTACCGGCTTTCCGTCGGAGGCACCGTCAAGAAGATCAGCGAAAAACTCGGCAAGGATTCAGCCGGCACCTACGCGTACGACGCCGGCGTCCTGCTGGTGCTGCCGTACCATTTTCACGTCGGCGCGTCCGCCATGAATATGGGGGGCAAGGAAAAATTCGTCGAGGAAACCTATAAGCTGCCCTCCGCCCTGCGCTTCGGCATCGCCAAGGATTTCCACACCGTCAACGACGTGATGGTCTTTACGGTGGCTTCCGACATCGTAAAGTATTCCGACCGGGACACCCTTAACGCCACCGGCCTGGAGGCGGACATCATGAAGATGTTCCAGATGCGCCTGGGCTACAAGACGCAGAAGGATTCGGGGTCGCGCATCTGCGGCGGCTTCGGCATGAACTTCGACCGGCTGTCGGACAAGAACAGCTTCCTGCGCGGGGCGCGCATGGACTATGCCTACGTGGATTACGGCAGCCTGGGCGCGACGCACCGTGTAGGCGTGCAATTCATCTGGTAGCTCCCGGGCTTCCCGGCCTTTCCTTTTTTGTATAATTACCCCGTGATAGATATCGAAAGCTATATTAAGGCGCGCGCCGCCGCCGTTAACGCGGCCTTGCCCCGTTTTATCAAGGGCCTTAAGCACGCCGACCCGCGCCTCGCGGAGGCCATGGCCTATTCCCTTTCGGCGGGCGGCAAGCGCCTGCGCCCCCTGCTGATGGGGGCTTCCTACGAAATTTTCGGCGGCAAGGCCGGCGACATCCTGCCGGCCGCCTGCGCCCTTGAAATGGTGCATACTTATTCCCTGGTGCACGACGACCTGCCGGCGATGGACGACGACGACCTGCGCCGGGGCCGCCCCACCAGCCACAGGGTTTACGGCGAGGCGCTGGCCATCCTGGCCGGCGACGCGCTGCTGACGGACGCTTTTACGCTGCTGCTTTCCTCCCGCTACCCGCGCCGCGTGCGGCCGGCGGGCCTGCTGGCGGCGGCCCGCGTCCTGGGCGAGCGGGCGGGGGCCCGCGGCATGGTCTCCGGCCAGGCCGCCGACCTGGAAGCCGAGGGGTTCCTGAAGGGGCGCGCGACGCCCGCGCGCCGGCGGGCCGGCCTTAAACTGCTTTCCTACATCCACCTGCATAAGACGGCGGACCTGATAACGGCCGCCGTGGAGATGGGCGCTTTGCTGGCCGGCGCCCCGGCGCGGGACTTCGCCGCGCTGTCCTCCTTCGGGCGCGACATCGGGCTTTGTTTCCAGGTCGCGGACGACATTCTCGACGTGGTGGGAGACAAGGGAAAACTCGGCAAGAGCGGCAGCGACGCCCGCAACCAAAAGCTTACTTACGCGTCCCTGCTCGGGGTGGAAGAGGCGCGCCGCCGGGCGCGGGCCCTGATGCGCCGGGCCCTGCCGGAGCTCGCGCGCGTGCGCGGCGCCGCCGGCCCGAAAGCCGCGCTGGCGGGCATAGCGGAATTCGTTTACAGGCGGGACAAATAAATGGGACTGCTTTCCAACATCAGGGGCTCCGAAGATCTGAAGAAGCTCAACCCCGCGGCCCTGCCGGCCCTGGCGGCCGAGGTCCGCGCGCTTATCATCGAAGGCGTCAGCAGGAACGGCGGCCACCTGGCTTCCAGCCTGGGCGCGACCGACCTGATCCTCTCCCTGCATTACGTGTTCGACACGCCCAGGGACCGCATAGTTTTCGATACGGGGCACCAGGCCTACGCGCACAAGATCCTGACGGGCCGCGCGGACAGGTTCTGCACCATAAGGACCAAGGGCGGGTTGTCCGGGTTCCTCAAGCGCTACGAGTCCGAATACGACGCTTTCGGCGCCGGCCACGCCTCTACCGCGCTTTCAGCCGCCGCGGGCATGGCGGCCGCCAGGGACCAGTCCGGCGCTCCCTACCGGGTGGTGGCGATGGTCGCCGACGGCGCGATGACCGGTGGCATGGCCTGGGAGGCCATGCAGAACGTGGGCCAGCTGCGCACCGACCTGCTGGTCGTCCTGAACGACAACCAGATGTTCATTTCGCAGCGCGTGGGGCGCCTGGGGCGCATCCTGACCAAGCTGCTGACGCTGGGCACCGTGCAGAGCGCCGAGCGTAAGGTGGAACTTTTCCTCAACCGCTTCCAGTTCTGGGGCAAGCGGATCCTGCGGGTGGCCAAGCGGGCCCGCGTGCTCTTTTTCCCCGGCATGATCTTCGAAGAGATGGGCTTCACGTATTTCGGGCCGGTGGACGGTCATAACATCGAGGAACTGGTGGAGGTCCTGGGGTACGTCAAGGCGCTGCAGGGCCCGGTGCTGCTGCACGTGGTCACCAAGAAAGGCCGCGGCTACGAACCGGCCGAGGACTCGCCCATTTCTTTCCACGGCGCGCCGCGTTTCGACGTCGAGACCGGCGAGGTCACAAAGACCGCCTCCACGGCGCCCGCCGTTCCTACTTTTACCTCGGTGTTCGGAAAGACGCTGGTGGCGCTGGCGAAGAAAGACCCGAAGATCTGCGCCATAACCTGCGCCATGCCGGAAGGCACCGGCCTGGACCTGTTCCGGGACGCCTTTCCCAAGCGCTACTACGACGTAGGCATCGCCGAGGAGCACGCCCTCACGTTCGCCGCGGGCCTGGCCGCCGACGGAATGAAGCCCGTGGCCGCGATCTATTCCTCTTTCATGCAGCGGTCTTTCGACCAGGTGCAGCACGACATCTCCCTGCAGAAGCTGCCCGTGGTGATAGCCATGGACCGCGCCGGCATAGTGGGCGAGGACGGGCCTACCCATCACGGCGTGTTCGACCTGTCCCTTTTCCGCATGCTGCCCGACGTGATCATCATGGCGCCGGCCGACGAGAACGAAATGCAGCACATGCTGGCCACGGCTTTCGCCTGCGGGGCTACGGCGCTGCTGCGCTACCCGCGCGGCAAGGGCTTCGGCGTGCCCATGGACCCGGCCCCGGCCGTGCTGCCGCTCGGCAAAGGCCGCGTGCTCGCTCCCGGCCGCGACCTGACTTTCCTGGCCATCGGCAACCGCGTGCATCCCGCGCTGAAGGCCGCCGCGCTGCTGAAGCCCATGGGCATAGACGCGGGCGTGGCTGATATGCGCTTTGTCAAGCCGCTGGACACGGACCTCATAAAGTCGCTGGCCGCGGCCGGCCCGCTGGTCACGGTGGAGGACAACGCGCTGGCCGGCGGCTTCGGCTCCGCCGTGCTGGAGTACCTGAACGCCGCCGGGCTGGACACGAGGCTGCTGCGCCTGGGCATCCCCGACGCCTACGTGGAGCAGGGCAAGCCGGATGAACTTTACGCCGACCTGGGGATAGATCCCGAGGGGATGGCGCGCGCGGCCGCCGCCTGGCTGCGCAAAACAGATTTGGTAAAAAACAGCATCTAAACTTCAAGGAGTACAACGTGAAAACCAAGATCCCGATGATGAAACAGGTTCTGAAGCTTCGCAAGGCCAAGGCCTACAGGAAGGCCTACCTCGACCCCGAATTCCTTACCCGCGACGAGCTGCGGCCGATGCGCCTGCAGCTGGAACTGCTGAAGCCCGAAATGACGCTGGCTGAATACGGCGTGAAATCCACCGTGGTGGTTTTCGGCAGTGCCCGCATCTGGGACAAGGAGCAGTCGGAAGGCCGCGTGGCCGAGATGAAAAAACTCCTCAAGAAGGATCCCAAGGACCAGGTGCTGCGCAATAAGGTGGCCTCGGCCGAGCGCCTGGGCGCCTCCGCCAAATATTACGAGGTCGCCCGCGACTTCGGCCGCATCGTCTCCACCAAGGACTGCATCCCCGGCAGGAAACTGGTGGTGGTCACCGGCGGCGGCCCCGGCATCATGGAAGCGGCCAACCGCGGCGCTTACGAAGCCGGCGCGAAGAACATCGGCCTGAACATCACGCTCGACATGGAGCAGGGCCCTAACCCCTACGTCTCCCCCGAGTTCTGCTTCCGCTTCCACTACTTCGCCATCCGCAAGATGCATTTCGTCATGCGGGCGCGTGCGCTGGTCGCGTTCCCCGGCGGCTTCGGCACGATGGACGAGCTGTTCGAGGTGCTGACGCTGGTGCAGACCGGCAAGAAGACTCGCCTGCCCATAGTGCTGGTCGGCAAGAAATACTGGGACGACGTCATCAACTTCTCCAATATGGCCAAGTGGGGCTATATCTCCAAGGAAGACCTGAAGCTCTTCACTTACGCGGAAACCGGCGAGGAGATCTGGCAGCACATCGCCGATTTCTACCGCGAATTCCCGCTGGCCAACGGAAAATAAATGCCCTGGAACTGGCGGGGGAAAACGGCGTGGCTCCTGGCCGCAACTGCGGCCGGCGCCGCGCTGGGGGCTTCCGCCTTTTTAGCTTTCTACCCTCCGCCGTCCACCTTCTCGAAACTGTATCCGCCCCGCAGCCCGCACGTGCGGGACGGGCGCTTCGCGGCCCCGGTCTGCAACGGGGTGCAGTGCCGGCTGTGCCCGTATAACTGCTTCCTGCCCGAGGGGGCGCGCGGGCGCTGCAAGGTAAGGATCAACTACGGCGGCAGGATCAAAACCCTGGTTTACGCCCAGCCTGCCGCCGTGCACGTGGACCCCGTGGAGAAAAAGCCCGTCTACCACATGTACCCCGGCAGCCTTATCTATTCGCTGGCGGCTCCCGGCTGCAACCTGTCCTGCCGCGGCTGCCAGAACTGGGAGATCTCCCAGCTTTACCCGGAGCAGGCTCCCGCGCGGGTTTCGGTGCCGGCGGCGCTGGAGGTCACCGCGGACGCCGCCGGGCGCGTTTACGGCCGCCTGCGCACCGAGGAGACCGGGGAACTGACCCCCGCCCATGTGGTGGCTTACGCCCTGGCTACCCGTTCCAAAGCCGTGGCTTACACTTACTCGGAGCCGGTGGTCTTTTACGAATACATGTACGATACCGCCGTGCTGGCCCGCCGGCGCGGCCTGAAGAACGTGCTGGTCAGCGGGGGCTACATAAACCCCGGCCCCCTGGCCGAGCTGCTGCCCCTGATGGACGTGGTAAAGATAGACCTGAAGGGCTTCAGCGAGAACTTCTACCGCCGCTACACCGGCGGCCGCCTCGAGCCGGTCAAGCAGGCCCTGCTGGAAATAAAAAAAAAAGGCGTCCTGCTGGAAGTAGTGAACCTGGTGGTGCCGGGGCTTAACGATTCCTCCTCCGACCTGGAAGCCATGGCCGGCTGGGTAAAAGACAACCTGGGGGCCGCCACCCCGCTTTTTTTTTCCCGCTTTACGCCTAACTACCTGCTTTCCGACCTGCCGCCCACGCCGCTGGCGACGCTGGCCGCGGCCAGGGCCGCCGCCGTTAAAAAAGGCCTTAAATACGTCTATCTCGGCAATGTGCCGGGGCAGGAAGGGGAGAGCACCTACTGCCCCAAATGCGGCAGGGTGCTTATCCGCCGCTACGGCTACGCCGTGCTGGAGGACCGCCTGACCCCGACGGGGGGCCGCTGCCCTTGGGACGGGGCGAAGGTGCCCGGGATCTGGTAGGCCGGAAGGCGGGGGACTTTATGACACGCATATTTTTATTCCTGGCTTTAACAAGTGCGGCGGCACAGGCCTGCGCGCGCGAACCCGCTGTGGCCGGGCAGTTCTACCCGGCCGACAAGGCCGCGCTGACCGCTTTCGTGGACGCCGCGCTGGCCGCCGGCGCCATCAAGCGGCCGCCCGGCCAGGTGGTGGCCGTGCTGGCGCCGCACGCGGGCTACGACTATTCCGGCGGGATGGCGGGCCTGGCCTATAAATTTATAGCCGACAGCTACGATACGGTGGTCATACTCGCCACCGGCCATACGGAAGGCGTAAAAGGCGCGGCCCTGCTGGCTTCCGACGCCTACGAGACGCCGTTGGGCAAAGTACTGCCCGACCGGGAGCTGGCCGCCGCCCTGCTGAAGTCGAGTCCGCTCTTCGAGGACCGGCCTTCGGCCCACGCGCGCGAGCACTCCGTGGAAGTGCAGCTGCCGTTCCTGCAGCGGCGGCTCAAGCGGCCTTTCAGGCTGCTGGCCGCCACGCTGAACACGGGCGACCTGGGGAACCTTAAAAAAATAGGGGCGGCCCTCGCGGCCGCCCTGCGGGGCAAAAAAGCCCTGATCGTGATCTCCACCGACTTCTCGCATTACCCGTCCAAAGAGACGGCGGCCGCCGCCGACGGAGCGCTGCTGCTGGCTATGGGCGGCATGGACCCGGCTTTTTTCTGGACCGCCGCCCGGATGCTGGACGAAAAAAGAGTGCCCGGCCTGGAAACCTGCGCCTGCGGCGAAGCGGCGGTGGAGGCCGGCATGGAAGCGGCGCGCCTGCTGGGCGCGGCTTCTTTTTACCCGCTGAAGCTTTCAGATTCCTATTCCGAGAACCCGGGGCTGACGGGCCCCGGCAGGGTGGTGGGGTATATTTCCGGGCTGTTCCTGAAAGGGGGGAAAGCGGACCGGCTGGAACTTTCACGGGAGCAGCGCGAGGCGCTGCTTAAAGAAGCCAGGCTTACGCTGGAGAATTCTTTCGCGAAAAAAGAAAATTCGCCGGGCTTGTCGGCCGAGCCGCGGCTGAACCTGCCCGGCGCGGTCTTCGTCACGCTTACGCTGGGCGGGAACCTGCGCGGCTGCGTGGGCACCGTGGAGCCGGCGCTGACGCTGCTGGACGCGGTCCGCTACGCGGCGGCTTCGGCCGCTTTCCGCGACAAGCGCTTTTCCCCGCTTACGGCTGAAGAGCTGCCTAAGGTCCGGATAGAGGTTTCGGTGCTGTCCAGGCTGGCGCCGGCTAAGGCCGACGGGATCAAGCCCCACGCGCACGGGGTGGTGCTGGTCCGGGCCGGGAAGTCCGGGCTTTTTCTGCCGCAGGTCTGGGAGCAGCTGCCGGCGAAAGAGGAGTTCCTGGGCGAGCTGTGCGCGCAGAAAGCCGGCCTGCCGCGGGCTTGCTGGAAAGACCCGGAAACCCGGCTTTACACTTTTACCGTGGACGCTTTCGCCGAAAAATAAACGCGGGCCGCGCCGGCCAGGGCGCAGGCGGCGGCCAGGCCGGCCAGTAAAAACGCGCCGCGTATGCCGCCCAGCGGGGCCGCGAAGCCCGCGGCGATAAAACCGCCGGCCGCGCCGCCTATCAGGTCCAGGGCGTAAACGTCCCGAGGTCTGCTCCCGGCGGCGCGCGCGAAGAAATAACCCGTTATAAAACCTGAACCCGTTATCAAAAGCCAGACCGGCGCGCCGCCCGAAAGCAGGGCCGGCGCGGCCGCGGCACAGCCGAAAGCGGCGGCGGCAGCGGCCAGTTCCGCGGCCGCCAGGTTTCCGCGGCCGTTCCTGCCCGCCCAGGCCCCGGCGGACCCGCCCGCCATGAAGACGGCGAACAGCAGCCCCAGCTCCGGGGCCAGGCGCCCGGTTTTGGCGTGGTAGGCCAGCAGCAGGGCGGTTTCGAAAGCCAGGGCCCAGAAGCCCATAAAGAAGGCTTCGCCGGAACGATTCTCCGGCGTGAAGCCCAGCAGCGCGGCCGCTTTGGCGGCCGCGTACAGCGCGCAGCCCGCCAGTGCCAGCAAGCCCAGCAGTGAAGCGGGGGACGCTACCATGGACAGCCAGACCCGCCAGAAACGGAAATAGGCCAGCGGGTTGAGGTCGGTGTTAAGCGGCGCGTTCTTTACCCGCGCCAGTTCGCCGGCCGCCCAGGCCCGGCGGTACGGATCCAGCATAAAAGAGAAAGCGGACGGCACGACGGTCCTGTTCCTGATCCCCCGCGCCGCGTAAGCGGCTGCCAGCGCGGCCGGGTCCAGCCTGATGCTTTTATCCGAAACCAGCACCGTCAGGCGCGCGCCCGGGATCAATTCCACAAAATCGAAAACCGTTTGGGCGGAAGCCAGCACGCAGGCGGCGGCGTAGGCCGTTTCCCCGGGGACGTAATTCTCGGCGAAGGGCAGCTGGAAGACCAGCAGGCCGCCGGGCCTCAGCAGCGCGGCGGCCGCGCGGAAGTACTCCACCGTGAAATACCTGTTGAGCGCCGCGTTCTCCGGCGCTGAGGCGGTCTGGAAAATGGCGGCATAGCCGCCGGTTTTAGGCTTAAGCAGGCGGGCATCGGACCTGAGCAGGGTAAAGGTCCTTTCGTCGGCTTGAGTTTCACGCGCCAGGGCCGCCGCCTTGAAACTGTCCGGCTCGGCTATATCGATGGCGGCGGGCTTGTGCTTAAGCACTTCGGGCAGCAGGAAAAAAGCCCCGCTGCCGGAGAGCAGGACGCGCCGGGGCTTCTTAAGGGCCAGCAGGGGGAGATGCGCCAGTTCCTCGGCGGCGGCGCTCTCCGGGGCGTGCAGCAGGCGGCCGTCTTCGTAAAAAGAAAGCTCTTTGCCGCCGGCCAGGGCCAGCCTGGAACCTTGCGTCTGTATTACCCGGGCGGGTTTGGGAGCGGGGGGCTTCAGCGTCCAGCAGAAAGGCTGCGCCCAGGCCGCCAGGCCCAGCGCTGCCGCCGCGGCCGCGGCGGCGGCGAGCCGCCGGGGCTGGAAAGGTTTTTGCGCGGCGCAGCCTCCGGCCAGCAGCAAGGCAGGCGCCGCCAGGGCGGCAATGACCGGCAGGCCGGGAAAATAACGGAAATAGCAGACGGTGAACAAACCAGCCGCCGCGGCGCCGGCCGCCTCGGCGGCGTAAAAACGCGCCGGCCGCCCGGGCAGGGCGAGGCCGACGGCCAGGCCGTTGGCGAGCCCTGCGGGAAAGGTCAGCAGCAAAGAGCCGGCCAGCATGGTAAAAAGCCCCGGCTGGGACAGCCCGGGCAAAAGCGAAGGGGCCAGCCTGGCCAGGAGCGTGCCGGCCGGGGCCAGCGCGGCGAACAGCAGGGCCCCGGCGCCGAAATCCCAGCCCCTGGCGCCGGCCCGCGGGGCCAGCCGCGCGCCGGCGGCGGTCCAGAGCAGCCAGGAGGCCAGCGCCGCCGCCAGGGAAAGCTCATGCGCCGTAAAGACCTGGGAGATCTCGCGCAGCAGCAGCACCTGCGCCAGCAGCGAGAAAAAGCCGAACAGTAGGAACATCGCCATTAGATTTTGATATTATCATTATATAACCATGGAAGAAACGGGTTCACAGAAGCTGCGGGCCGCTGAGGCCGGGATTTTTTCGCTGGCGGTATTCCTGCCGGTTTTTATTTTATCCGCGCATATCGGCGAGCGCGAGCTCAGCCGCGCCTACCCGCTGGCCTGGTCGCTTTTCGCCGCGGCCGCCGCTTTCGCCATCGCCTATACCGGGCGCGTTTCTTTTTACCGCAGGATCTTTTTCTCGGTTTCGGCCCTGGCCTTCCTGGCGCATTTCAAGCTCAGCCTGTTCAGCAGGATCTTCGAGGCGTCCTGTTTCAAGGACACGCCTTTCTGCCATATCGCCATCGCGCCTAACTTCCTGAACTATCTTTACCAGCAGTACCTGGCCTTTATGAGCGGCGGCTGGAAACTCTGGGGCCCCCTGACGCTGGGCGCGGCCTGGATCTTCATCACGCTGGCTATAGGCCGGGCTTGGTGCTCGTGGGCCTGCTTCTACGGCGGGATCGACGACGGCCTGAGCGCGCTGCCCCGCCGCCCGCTGCTGAAGGGGGGGAGCTGGGCGCTGAAACTGCGCGATTTGCCGGCCGCCCTGCTGGCGTTCATGCTGCTGGTCTCTTTCGCGTACACCCTGCCGGTGTACTGCCTGTGGCTCTGCCCCTTCAAGCTGACCGACGTTTTTATGGACGCCGGGGCCGCGACGCACCGGCTGCAATACGCGCTGATGGCGCTGGCGCTGGCCGCGCTGGTAATAGGGCCCTTGCTTACCAAGAAACGCGTCTTCTGCTCTTACCTCTGCCCCTTCGCCGCCTGGCAGGCTTTCTGGGGCAGGGTCAACCCTTTCAGAATCACCGTGGACCGGGAGCACTGTTCCGGCTGCCTGGTCTGCGCCACGGCCTGCCCCATGACCGCCATAAAATGCGGGCCCGACGGCCGGCCCGAAGTGCTGCCCTATTGCAACCTGTGCGGGGAATGCCTGGGGGCCTGCCCTTCGGGCGGCTTCCGCTACACGCTGCTGGGGCTGGACCTGCCGGCCGCCGGCCCGGCCGCGCGGCTGCTTACGGCGCAGAACTTTTTTGTTTTTTCCGCGCTGACGCTGGGCGCGGTATTCTCTTCGCTTTGGGCCCCGGCCGCCCTGCGGGACGTAGTTAAACTGCTGGCCGGTGGAAATTAAGGGAGGCTTATGAAAGACGGCAGATGGCTCGCTCCTCGCTACACCAACAAGGAGATCTTCGAAAAGGACTACTCCAAGCTGGACCTGTCCGCCATGGAAGTGAAGTGCCCCGGCTGCAAGGACGCGGTGCCGCTGCACCGCAAGAATAATTTCGGCAAGAACGCCGGCTGGTGCAAGCGCTGCAACCGAGCCGTAGATATTTAAGCGGGTAATACATGCCGGCCTTGTTCTCCGAGGGTTTCCTCCTCGGCCTTTCCACGGGCTTTTACTGCCTGGCTTCCTGCCTGCCCCTGCTGGCGCCCTACCTGATGGCGGAGGGAAAGGCGCTTTGGAAATTCAACTTCTTTATCTTCCTGCAATTCACCGGCGGGCGTTTCGCCGCTTACATGCTTTTTGCCCTGCTGGCTTCGCTGGCGGGCCGGGCGGGGCAATATGCGCTGCCGGCCTGGGCGCTGCCCGCGGGGCTGCTGGGCTGCGGCCTGGTCATGGCGGCGCTGGCAATCTTCAGGGTTTCCGGGGCTTCCTTCTGTTTGCTGCACCGGGATTTCAGTCCTTTCTTCAAACGCCTGCCCCTGGCCCTGGGCTTTGTGACCGGCATTAATATCTGCCCGCCTTTCGCCGCCGGTTTTTTACGGCTGATGGAACTGGCCGATATCGTCAAAGGTTTCGTTTACTTCATCGGCTTTTTTGCCTCCACTTCTCTTTTTATTTCTCCTGTGCTGCTGGGTACCCCCTGGCTGGGGCGCCGGGCCAATGAAATAGGCCGCCTTACGCTGCTATTGGCCGGGCTTTGGTATATAGTGCTGGGGCTTCAGGGCCTGCTTTAGCTGTTTTTTTTATTATAAATAGTAGTATTGACATTTATCATAGGCCCAAAGGCCTATAACAGCCTGGGTCCTTTGGCCTTGCCGTTTTTACCTTTTGGACCCTATAATCAATATACATTGATAATAGTCAACAAGGAATTCAGCATGAAGAGACTTCTACTGTCGCTAGCCCTGGCAAACCTGCTGCCTTATACCGCGTTCGCGGGGGAAACTCCCGTTGCTCCGAATATTTCTTTCGACCAGCTTTTGAGCCACCTGACCGCGGCTCCCGCCGAAACCGCCGTTATTCCCGAACCCTCCGCCGAGAGAGCCGCCTACTCGCCCGAAGAAGCCGGCCGCTACTGGGTTACGGTAGAGGCCGCGGACAAGCGTGCCCGCACCCGCCTGCTTGAGGCCGGCCTGGATATAGTAGAGATAAACAAGGACAGCGTTTCCGGCGTGGCCGGGGCTTACACGCTGGGGCAGCTTTCCAGCAAGGCTTTCACGGTCTTAAGCAAGACGACGCTGGCGCAGCGCGCGTTCTCGGTCACCAAGGATTTCCCCGCGGGCGACGCCGCCTACCACAATTTCAGGGAGACCACCGATCTCCTCAGGGAGATGGCCGCCAAAAATCCCGACATCGCCTCCCTTTTCTCCATAGGAAAAACGGTGGAAGGCCGTGACATCTGGTGCCTGCGCATCAATTCCGGCGCCAAAGGCACCGCCGTCAGCGCCAAGCCCGGCGCGCTCTATATCGGCAATCACCACGCCCGCGAACACTTGTCCAACGAGGTGCCGCTGCTGCTGGCGGCCTGGCTGCTGGAACACAGGAACGACGCCGACATTAAAACCTATATCAACGGCCTGGATATCTACATCATCCCGATGCTTAATCCCGACGGCGCCGAGAACGACATAAAGACCGGCAGCTACCAGTACTACCGCAAGAACATGAGCGTGAACGCGGATAAGTCCAGGGGCGTGGACCTGAACCGCAATTACGATTCCTGGTGGTGCGAGGCGGGCGCTTCCAACTATCCCGGCGCCGACACCTACTGCGGCCCTAAAGCCTTTTCCGAGCCGGAGAGCCAGGCCGTGAAGAAGTTCATAGAGGCCCGCAGGAACCTGAAGACCCACATAAGCTACCACTCCTACGCCAGCGAGATCCTTTATCCCTGGGGCGGCAGCGACGCCGACGTCCCCAGCGTCAAAGACAGGCAGGTGTTCGAGAAGGTAGGCGCCGAGATGGGCAAGCTGACCGGCTACCGCTCCTATAAGTCCAGCGAGATGTACGTGGCCACCGGCGACAGCTGCGACTGGGCCTATGCGGCAGCGGGCATTTTCGCTTTCACCTTCGAGCTGGAAGGCAGGGGTTTTTACCCCGGCGCCGCCATCATCACCGGGGCCGTCGCCAGGAATATCAAGGCGGCGGTTTACCTGCTCAGCGTTACCGACAACCCTTATAAGGCGATCTAAGGGCCGCGGCCCCAGGGAAAAGCCCGGTACCGCCGGGCTTTTTCTTTGGTTTGACCGGGGGTCGGCATAAAAGATACGATTTTTTTCCGGATATGCTCCAATACCGTTTCATTAAAAAAGCCGACAAAACCATGCTGGCCCAGCTTATCTCGCTTTACCGGGAACAGGGCTGGTGGACCAGGGCCGACAAACCGGCCATGCTGAGGCGCATGCTGCGCGGCAGCCACCGGTTCCTGGTGGCGCTGGAAGACGGCAAGGTCGCCGGGATGGGCCGCGCCATAAACGCGCACTCGAAGGAAGCCTATATCCACGACGTGGCGGTGCTTAAAGCTTTCCGCGGCCGGGAGATAGGCACCGCCCTGGTGGCGCGCCTGGTAAAACGCCTGAAAGCGGACGGCATGCGCTGGATAGGGCTTATCGCCAGCTCCAACTCCGCCCCGTTCTACAGGCGGCTGGGGTTCCGCAGCCCCGCCGGCACCAAGGCCATGATGCTGGGCGGCCATAATGTTTAAGAAAATACAGCCGCACGATTACCGGCGCCTGAAGCCCTTTTTCGAAGGACAGCTTTACACCCTTTGCCCCTATTCCCTGGCTTCCATGATAATCTGGAGCGGCTGTCTGCACGAAGCCTTTTACCTGGAAGAGAACGGCAGCGTCTATCTTTCGGAAGTGGATATAGAAGACCGGTCGCGCCGCCGGATGCTGCTGCCCGTCACGCGCCCTTTCCGTTTTCTCACGCCCAGGGAACTCGCCGAAGCCGCCCGCAAACTGGACTTCCCGGCTTACCATTATGTGCCGCAGGAGTACGTGGACATTATCGGGGCCGCAAACCTGGAAGGCTATTTCTCCGTCCAGGAGGAATCCGGCTACGGGGATTATCTTTACCGCACCGCCGACATGGCGCATCTTAAAGGCCGCGATTACGCCAAGAAGCGCAACCTTATTGCCCAGTTCAACAAGCTCTCCGGGCCCGAAGCCAGGGTGAAGCCCATGGAGGGCGTCTGCCTGGAAAGCTGCCTGGAACTCTTCGACCACTGGGAAAAAGTACAGGGCGGGCCGGTCATAGCGGACATTCCCAATTGCGAGCGCAAAGCCATAGTGAACGGGCTGACCCATTTTAAAGAACTTGAAATGTCGGGCGTGGCCGTGGAGCTGGGCGGCCGCCTGGCCGGGTTCGCCTTCGGTTCGCGTCTCAGCGCCGACACTTTTACGCTTAATTTCGAGAAGGCCGACGCCGGGGTGAAGGGGCTTTACCAATTCCTGGACGCCGAAGCGGCCAAGGCCTTGCCGCCGCAATATACCCTGCTGAACAAAGAGAACGACCTGGGGCTGTCCGGCCTGAAAAAAGCCAAGGAATCCTACTTCCCGCTAAGGCTGGTAAAGTCGTATATTCTTACTTTGAAGTCCTGAAGCCGCGCGTAACAGGGGGAAAAATGCATACTGAAGAAAAGAATGGTCTGAAACTCTTGCGTTTCGACACTTTAGGCCTGCCCGGCCTGGACTGCGCCGTCTCCACCCGCCAGGGCGGGGTAAGTACCGGAGCTTACGCCGGGCTTAACCTGGGCAGCGGCACCGGCGACAAGATAGAGAACGTAGAGGAGAACCTGGCCCTGCTCTGCGGCGCGCTGGGCGCCGAGCCCGCCAGGCTGGAGCGCATGCGCCAGCGCCATACCGCCAACGTGGCCGTGGTGGAAGGCGGGGGCGGCACGCCGCCGGACAACATCGACGCGCTGGTCACCAACGTCCCCTGGGTGCCGCTGCTGGCCCTGTCAGCCGACTGCGCCCTTACCGTTTTTTACGACCGGAAGCGCCGCGCGGTAGCGGCCGCGCACAGCGGCTGGCGCGGGGCCATGCTGGGGATCTACGCCGCCGTGCTCAACGTGATGAAGCTGCGCTACGGCACTGAGCCCGGGGACGTCGTGGCGGGAGTATCGCCGATGATCTCGGCCGCGAATTATCCGGTGCGCTCCGATTTTCTTGAAAAGTTCAAGGCTTTTTACCCGGAGGGGGCGGACAAGCGCTTCCTGACCGTGAAGGACGGGCTGCATTTTTTCAGCCTGCGCGAGCTGCTCCGGTCCCAGCTGGAAACCCTGGGCGTCAAGAACCACGAATTCATGCATCTCTGCACTTACTCTGAGAAAGAAATGTTCTATTCCTGGCGTCGGGAAGGGGAGAAGACGGGACGGTTCGGCCTGCTGGCGATGCTGAAGGATTAGGGCTACCGCACCAGATCCCAGGCGATCTTCGCCAGCAGCGCGGTAGAAACCATAAAAAGCATGGGGCGTATCACCCAGGCGCCCCTTTTCAAAGCCATGTGGGAACCGGCGTAATTGCCGGCCATGCCGGCCACGCCCATGGCCAGGCCCAGCCGTACGTCCACGCGGCCCAGGTAGAGGAAAGCGCCCAGGGCCGCCAGGTTGGAGACCAGGTTGAGCAGCTTTGCCAGGGCGGTCGCGCGCAGCAGGTCGTAGCCGCAAAGCCGCGTGAAGGCCAGCGCCAGAAAAGTGCCTGTCCCCGGCCCCAGCAGCCCGTCGTAAAAACTCACAAAAAAAGAAATGCCGCCGCCGCGCGCCAGCAAAGCGTCGTCCGTGAAGCGCGCGCTGGTGTCGCCGAAGCCGAAGCTTTTTTTAGCCGCCAGGAAGGCGGCCACGGGGGGAAGCAGGACAAGGAGCAGGTAGCGTATGGTTTCCGGCGGCACCAGCGCTATGGCGCGCGCCCCGAGGAAAGAACCTCCGGCAGCCAGCGCTATGATTATGAACAGGAACTCGGGCCTGAGGCGCGTTTCTTTGAGGAACCGGGCGGCCGCCACGGCAGTGCCCATCGACGAGGACAATTTATTGGTGCCCAGCAGCAGGGCCGGGCTGAGGCCGTGCGCCAGGTAGGCCGGCAGGGTGATCAGCCCGCCGCCGCCGGCTATGGCGTCTACGAAGCCGGCCAGGAAGACCAGCAGGGTAAGCGGCAGGTAAGGCTGCGCTGAGTGGAAGAGCTCCATTAAGCCGCCTGGCCGCCGTGTTTAAGGCACAGCGCCTCTATTTCAGCGCGGGTAACGGGAATTTCCTTCTCCAGGGCCGCCACAAGTTCGCCGGCGCCTTCCAGGCTGCCGGACTTGCCCGTGAATTCCAGCCTCAGGCAGAGCTTCTGCAGGCGCTGCGCGCCTATGTTGCCGCTGCTGCCTTTAAGCGCGTGCGCGGCCTGCTGCAGGGCCTCGGCGTTGGCGGCCGCGGCCGCCGCCCGTATAGCCTCCAGGCGCGCCGGCAGGTCCCTCAGGTAAGTTCCCAGCAGTTCGCACAGGAACCCCGGGTTCTCCGGGCCCGCCAGTTCTTTGAGTTCCCGGATCATCGCGGCGTCCAGCGGGGTGTCCCACCGGGTCATCACTTCCTGCAGGGTTTCCATGCGGACGGGCTTGGGGATGTAGCCGTCCATCCCGGCCGCCAGGCATTTTTCCCGGTCACCTTGCAGGGCGTTGGCGGTCATGGCTATTATGGGCGTATGCCGCTGGTCCTGCTCCAGTTTGCGGATCTCGCCGGTGGCCTGGAACCCGTCCATCTCCGGCATCTGGCAGTCCATGATCACCAGGTCGTAGGGGATGCGCTTTACGGCCTCTACCGCCTCCAGGCCGTTGGCGGCCACGTCGGACTCGTAGCCGAGTTTCGCCAGCTGGCGCACCGCCACCTTCTGGTTGACGGCGTTATCCTCGGCGACGAGGACCCTGAAATATTTATTAAGTTCCTTCACTTCCTCCGGGGCCGGCTTGTGCTCCGGTTCCGGGGCCGCGCGCGTTGCGGTCAGCGCGGCGCCCAGGGCGTTGAGCAGGGCGGAGGGCCGCACCGGCTTGGCCAGGCAGACCTGGATGCCCGCGTCAAAAAGTTCCCGCGCGCCAAGGGCGCGGCCGAGCGAGGTCATCATTACTTTTCTTACGGCGGCCATGGCCGGGTCTTCCTGTATGCGGCGGGCCAGCGCAAGGCCGTCCAGCTCCGGCATCTGCATGTCCAGTATCGCCAGCCGGAAAGGGTCGCCGCCGTCGGCAGCGCGCCTGAGGGCTTCCAGGGCCGCCGCGCCGGAGGCAACGGCCTCGAAACGCATCTTCCAGGCTTCCAGGTAGCGGCTGATGATCTCCCTGTTGGTCGCGTTGTCGTCCACTATCAGCGTCTTTACTCCCGTCACGTCGGCCCTGGCCTGTTCGGGCGCGGCGGCCTGGCCCTGTTTCTCGAACGGCAGGGTGAACCAGAAGGTCGAGCCTTGCCCGTGGACGCTTTCCAGGCCGATGCTCCCGCCCATGAGCTCCACCAGCTTTTTGGAAATAGAGAGGCCCAGCCCCGTGCCGCCGTATTTGCGCGTGGTGGAAGCGTCCGCCTGCGTGAAAACCTCGAAGAGGTTCTTCTGGACTTCGGCCGGGATGCCTATGCCGGTGTCCTTTACCGCGAATTTAAGCACTACGCCGCCTTCGGTCTCGCCGGCTTTAGAGACCTTGAGCACCACTTCTCCCGTCTCGGTGAACTTTACCGCGTTGCCCAGGAGGTTCAACAGCACCTGGCGCAGGCGTCCCTGGTCGCCGCGCAATGCGGAGGGGACGTCCTGGTCTATAAGGTAAGCCAGTTCCAGTTTCCTGTCCTGGGCCCGCGGGGCCAGCAGGTCGGCCGTGGTTTCCACGGTTTCGCGCAGGTCGAACTCCAGCTTTTCTATGGACAGTTTGCCGGACTCCATCTTGGAGAAGTCCAGGATGTCGTTGATGATGTCCAGCAGCGCCTCTCCCGCGCCGTTCACGGTTTTTACGTAATCGCGCTGCTGCGCGTTAAGGGGCGTGTCCAGCAGCAGGCCGGTCATGCCGATAATGGCGTTCATGGGGGTGCGTATTTCGTGGCTCATGTTGGCCAGGAATTCGGATTTCATCCGCGCCAACTGCATCGCGACGTCGCGCGCCTTCTCGATCTCCCGCCGGGCCAGTTTCTGGTCGGTGATATCCAGTTTGACCGCTATAAAGTTGAGGATCTCGCCTTTTGAATTCTTTACCGGCGAGATGGCCGCGTGTTCCCAGAAGAGCTCGCCGTTCTTTTTGCGGTTCAGCAGTTCGCCGTTCCATTCGCGCCCGTCCAGCAGGGTGTCCCAGAGTTCCTTATAGGTTTCTTTCGAGGTGCCGCCCGAGCTTATCAGCCTGGGGTTCTGGCCCAGCAGTTCCTGTTCCGAGTAGCCCGTAAGTGCCAGGAATTTAGGGTTGGCATATTCTATCAGGCCCTCGCGGTTGGTGATGACTATGGAGGTGGGACTGGATTTCACGGCCGTGGAGAGCTTGCGCATTTCGAGTTCCGCGCGTTTGCGCGCGCTGATGTCCGTGGCCAGCCCGAGGAAGCCGGTCAGGTTGCCGGCGTGGTCCTTCATGGCCGTAACTACCAGGTCCGCGGGGAAAGTCGTCTGGTCCTTGCGGACATAGGTCCACTCCCTGCTTTCGAACCCGCAGCGGCGCGCCGTTTCCGTGAAGACGCCGAAGCCGGTTACCGGCGTTCCGGTCAGGGCGGTCAATTCGCGGCTCCTCGCCTCGATCTCGGCGGGCAGGTGTATCAGCGCCGGGGTTTTACCCGCCAGCTCCTCCGCGCTGTACCCCAGCATCTTTTGCGTTCCGGAGTTGGTGAGGGTGATGACCCCGTTAAGGTCCGTAGCTATGATGGAGATCTCGCTGGCCGAGTCCAGCACGCTTTTCAGCCTGGCGTGCGCGTCGGCCAGCTCCACTTCGGCTTTGCGGCGCGTATTCCCGTCGTGCAGTACAAGGGCGAAAGCCCCCAGCAGGATAACGAAGGCAAAAAGGAAAATAATGGTCAGCAGCCTGTTGCGCTGCAGGGCCCCGGCCTTTTCTCCGGCTTTATCGTTCGCGAGCCCGGCGCGCTCCAGGTCCTGGATGGTCCTTAGGGCGGCGCGGATCTCCGAGGACAGGGCGCCGCCCTTGGCCGTCAGCTCCTGCAGGTCGGCGGCTTTAAGGCCTTTTGTCCTGCGGGAAAGGATGGACTGCTGGAACAAGGCCTGCCGCGCTTTTATGAGGCCGGCGAGCCTGGCCGTATGGTCGGTCTGGGCGGGATGGTATTTCTCCGCCTGCAGCAGGAACCTTGCATTCTTCTCCAGTTCCGTTAGCGCGGCGCTGACGGGGGTGAGGGCGTCCGCGCGCCCGGTGATCAGGTAGCCCCGCACCGCGGACTCCGCCGTAATGACCGCGGCGTAGAGCTCTTCGGCCGCGCCGATGGAAGTCTGCGCGTGACGGATGTCCTTATCCGCGGTTCTCCATTGGCTGAGGTTCTGAAGGAGGAACCACCCCAGGGCGGCCATCAGTAATAACAGCAGGACGGCGCCCGCCACGCTTGCTGTTGTATTAAGTTCAAATCTCATACATAGGCTATCCGCGTTATCGCGCTCCCGGGGCCGTTCGCCCGCGGCAAAGCCTATAATACAAAAAATGCGGGCGCGGGTTTAGCCGCCCGGTCCCGCCCGCCCCGCCGGTTTTGCGCCGGGGCCCGCTAATATGTAGAATTAAAAGATAAATTATAAGGCGGTGCCCGATATGATAGAAAAAGATTCCCAGCTTGAGAAATTAAAGAACACCATAGAGATCTCCGGCGGCGGCAAACGCGTCGACCTGCTGCTGAAGAACGCCCGCGTGATAAACACTTTCTCCGGCGACATCCACCGCACCCACGTGGCCGTGCACCGCGGCCGGGTGGTGGGCTTCGGCGACTATAAGGCCGCCCAGGTCATGGACCTCAAGGGCGCCTACGTCTCTCCCGGCTTTATCGACGGCCACGTGCATATAGAGAGCTCCATGGTGAAGATCCCCGAGTTCGCCCGCGTGGTGCTGCCCCACGGCACCACCAGCGCGGTCATCGACCCTCACGAGATCGCCAACGTGCTGGGCCTCGACGGGATAAAATACATGCTGGCCTCCAGCGAGGACAGCCCCCTCAGCGTCTACGTGATGCTGCCCTCCTGCGTGCCGGCCACGCACCTGGAAACCGCCGGCGCGGAACTTACCGCCCATGACCTGGGCCTGCTGCTCAATGACGAGCGCGTCCTGGGGATCGGGGAGATGATGGATTACCCCGGCGTGATCGGCCGCAACGAAGAAGTGATGCGCAAGATCGCCATAGCGAAGAACAAGGTCATAGACGGCCACGCCCCCATGCTCAAGGGCAAGCAGCTTTACTCCTACGTTTCGGCCGGCATCCGCTCCGACCACGAGTGCACCGACGTGGCCGAGGCCCGCGAGAAGCTGCGCGCCGGCATGTACATCATGATCCGCGAGGGTACGGCCGCCAAAAACCTGAAGAACCTGCTGCCGCTGGTAAATTCCGAGAATTCCCGCAAGTTCATCTTCGTCACGGACGACCGGCACCTGGAAGACGTGTTCCGCCAGGGGCACATAGACTACCTGGTGCGCACCGCCATCCAGCTGGGCGTGGACCCCATCCGCGCCATCCAGATGGCCACCATCAATACCGCCGAATATTTCGGCATCAAGAACCTGGGCGCCATCGCCCCGGGCTACGCCGCCGACCTGGTGGTTTTCGAGGACCTGAAGAAGCTGAAGATCTCCAAGGTCTTCAAGAGCGGCAAGCTGGTGGCCAAGGCGGGGGAGATAGAGCCCGGAGTGATCCACGAGTACAAGGGCAAGACCCGCGGCACCATAAACGTGAAGTGGATAGAACACGAGGATTTCGCGCTGAAGGCGCAGGGCAAGTACGCCCGCGTGATGAACGTGATCCCCGACCAGATCGTGACCAAGGCCACTATAGAGAAGGTTAAAGAGGACGGCGGGTATGTTTCCTCCGACACCGAGAACGATATTCTTAAGATAGCCGTGATAGAGCGCCACATGGCCTCGGGCCGGGTGGCCCTGGCGCTGGTAAAGGGCTTTGGCCTGAAAAAAGGCGCCATCGCCTCCTCCGTCTCGCACGACTCCCACAACATCGTGGTGGTGGGCACGCACGACGGGGACATGTACACCGCCGCCGTGCAGGTTGTGAAGATGCAGGGCGGTATCGTGGCGGCGCTCAACGGCCAGGTGCTGGAAGCCCTGCCGCTGCCGGTGGCCGGCCTGATGTCCGACCGCAGCGCCGAGTTCGTGCGCGAAAAACAGGCGCGCCTTAACGAGATAGCCAAGATGCTGGGCTCGAAGCTTTCCGACCCCTTCATGGCCATGTCTTTCCTTACGCTGCCGCCCATCCCGGAGATCCGCATAACCGACCGCGGCCTGATAGACGCGGTAAAGTTCAAGGTAACGCCGCTATTCTGCGGGCCCAAGGGGAAATGAGGATCTTCCTGGCGGCCGCCCTGCTGGCCCTGGCCTGCGCGCCCGTGCGCGCGGCCCGGCTGGAGCGCGGGCCTTACCTGGAAAACATGGCCAAGAACATGGTCACGGTGCGTTTCCGCGTGGATACAGCCACCCCGGCCTGGCTTTCCTTCGGGGCCGCCCCCGACTGCGAGCGTTTCCTGACCACCGTGCCCGCGGTAAAAGAGCAGCGCGTGCCGCTCTTCGGCCTGGCGCCCGACACCACCCACTGCTACCGCCTCTACCTGCCGGCTGACGAGAGCACCGGGGTCTATAAGGCTTTTGAAGGCAAGTTCACCACTTTCAGGGACGAGGACAAGCCCTGGTTCTCTTTCCTGGCCTTCGGCGATTCCGCGCCCGGCTCGCCCGAACAGCTCCAGCTGGCCGCCCAGATGGACAAGTTCTCCCCGGACTTCGTCCTGCACCTGGGCGACATGGTGGAGTCCGGCCTGGACGCCGACGCCGATGCTCAGTATTTCAGGCCTTACGCCGGGCTGCAGGCCCGGGTGCCGTTCTTCCAGGCGCTGGGCAACCATGACTATGGCCCGGACGCCAAAACCCCCGATGGGCGCGGCTTCATCAAGGCCAACTACGCCCCGTTCCACAGCGTGCCGCTGACCGGGCTGCCGCCGCACTACTATTTCTTCGACGTGGCCAACGCGCGCTTCTTCGTGCTGGACACCAACGCTTTCTTCGGGGCCAAATTCGCCCCGGGGCTGGAGCCCGGCTCCAAGCAGTACAAGTGGCTGGACTATTTCCTGGGCAAGACGGACAAGACCTGGAAGTTCGTGGTGGTGCACGAGCCGCTTTATTCCACAGGCGCGCACGGCATCATAGAAGAAGAGGTCAAGGCGCTGGAGCCGCTGTTCCTGAGGCACAAGGTGGACCTGGTCTTCCAGGGCCACGACCATGACTACGAGCGCACTTTGCCGGTAAAAGAGGGCATTCCCGACGAGGCCGGCGGCATAGTTTACGTAACGCTGGGCGGCGGGGGGGGCACGCTGTACATACAGCGCCGCAACGAGGACTGGTCCGAGAAGTTTTTGCCCACCTACCATTTCGCGGTCCTGGAAGTTAAGGAAAAAGCTCTGAACATGGCCGTTTACAATAAGGACGGCGGCCTGCTGGATACGCTGGAAGTCCGGAAATAGCAGTTCACGGCTGGACTTAATTAATTTTCTTTTGTAAGTTGTCAGCAGGGTAAGGCAATCCCGCTTAATATAAGGAGTTTACATGAACTGGCTAATCGCTGCGATATTAGCGTTAGGGGCGGCGTCTTCGGTTATGGCGCAGGAAGCGCCTAAAAAGTGGAAGGATACGGCCGAGCTTTCTTACGTGCAGACCTCCGGCAATTCCAAGACTTCCACCCTCTCGGGCAAGAACCTCTTTAATTACGACTGGGAGAAGGCGGCGCTGGAACTGGCCGCGGGCGGGCTGGGCACCAGCAGCGGGGACACGGTGACCGCGGAGCAGTACAACGTCTCGGAGAAGGTCAGCCTTAAGTTGACGGGTAAAAATTACGCCTTCGAAAAAACCGGCTGGGTTAAAGACCGTTTCGCCGGCATAAAGGACCGCTATGACGCGGGCTTAGGCCTGGGCCGCAATTTCCTGGACAGCGCCGACGATAAACTGTTCGCCGAAGCCGGCGGCGGCTATATCTGGGAAGACAGGCTGCCCGGCGTCAAGAACCAGTCCTTCGGCACCTACCGCGCGTACGCCAAGTATATCCGCACACTTTCGGCCTCGGCCAATGCCAGCCAGGACCTGGAATACCTGGGCAACCTCAAGGATTCAGCAGGCTACCGCATGAACGCGGAAACGGCGCTGGTAACCTCCATTTCCACTCATTTCTCGCTGAAGGCCGCTTACCAGTGGAAATTCGTGAACGCTCCCTCAGCGGGGTTCAAGAAGACCGATACCCTGACCTCAGTGGCGATCATAGTTAATTATTGATCTTGGCAGTCAGCGGGTATATTAAGGAGTGGTATGCTTAAAGACTTCAAAGAGTTTATAATGAGGGGCAACGTGGTGGATATGGCCGTCGGCGTCATTATCGGCGGCGCTTTCGGCAAGATCGTGACCTCGCTGGTTAACGACGTGATAATGCCGCCCATAGGCCGGCTGACCGGGGGGGTGGACTTCTCAAGCCTCTACATCAACCTGTCCGGCACAGCTTACACCAGCCTGGCGGAGGCGCAGAAGGCCGGCGCCGCCACCATCAACTACGGCGTCTTTCTCAACACCGTCATTAACTTCCTCATCGTGGCCGGCGCTATCTTCGTCATGATCAGCCAGATGAACAAGCTGAAAGCCAAGTTCGACGCGCCAGCGGCCGCCGCCGCGCCCAGCACCAAAGAATGCCCGCTGTGCCTGTCTGTAATACCTCTCAAGGCCGTAAAATGCGCGCACTGCGCCTCGGATCTTAAATAATAGGGGGAAAATAAAATGAAAGCAATTAAAATAGCCGCGCTGTTCCTGGCCATTGCCGGGCTGGCGCTGCCGGCCTCCGCCGAGCTGAAAGGCAAGAACGAACTTGCGGTGCAAGCCGGCGTGATGAACTTCGAGGGCGACGCCAATATAGATGCCGGGCTTATCTACGGGGCCCGCCTCGGGCATTTCTTTACCGAACGGCTTTCCGTCGAACTCTCGGCGCTCACCGGGAACACCGAAACCGGCGGCGGGGCGAACGTAGCCTCGCTGCACCCCGCCCTGGCGGCGTCCTATCATTTCCGTTTCGGGAAATTTATGCCTTTCGTACAGGCCGGGGCGGGGCTGCTCAGGCTTAACCCCGAAGGTGCCTCCGCCAGCAGCGGCCTGGCCGTGCACTGGGGCGGCGGCCTTAAGTATTTTTACAAGCCCGACTTCCTGCTGCGCGCGGATATAGCCCACGTGATAGACACGGAAATAGGCAAAGGCACGCACGACCTCGAGGCCGTGGTAGGCGTCTCCTGGCTGTTCGGAACTTCCAAGGAGGAAGTCGCGAAGAAAGTGGAAGAGGTAAAGCAGGCGCTCGCTCCCGACGCCGACAAGGACGGGGTGGAGGACTCTAAAGACGCCTGCGCCGGAACTCCCGCCGGAGCGGCCGTGGACGCCGCCGGGTGCCCGTTGGATTCCGATAAAGACGGCGCAGCGGACTACAAAGATTCCTGCCCCGGCACCGCCGCCGGTGTTAAAGTTGACGCGAAAGGCTGCGCCCTTCCCGTAGATTCCGACGCAGACGGCGTAGCCGAAGACAAGGACGAATGCGCCAATACGCCCGCCGGCACCGCGGTGGACGCCAAAGGTTGTCCGCAGGGGACCAAAGAGATCCCCGCCGACAACTGGGTACTCAAAGGCGTTACTTTCGAGATCGGTTCGGACGTTATAAAGGCGGAGGGCAAAACCATCCTGGACGAGGCCGCCGCTACGCTGCTGCCCCGTACTTCCGTGCGTCTTGAAGTGCAGGGCCATACCGACAATACCGGCAACGCCGCTGCCAATGTGACGCTCTCCGAAAAGCGCGCGGCTGCCGTAAAGGCTTACCTTGTGGAGAAAGGCGTAGCCGCCGACAGGCTGGAAGTTAAAGGCTACGGCGCGGACGCGCCGGTGGCCGACAACGCCACCTCGGAAGGCCGCGACGCCAACCGCAGGATAGAGTTCAAGGTTTTAAGCAGGTAAGAGGGGTAGCGAAAAGGAGAAAACTATGAATAGCAATAACATGCAGCTGATCTTCGCGGGTCTTTTCATGTTCGCCGCGGCCGTCCCGGCCCTGGCGCAGGAAAAGTCCGCCGAAGAAAAACAGATGGACAAGGTGGAGGCGGACTTGAACACTGACGCGGCCCAGCCGGAAGGCCAGGCGGTCGTGGCCGAGAAGCTCAAGAAGGACTTCAAGGTAGACGACGCGCGGCTTAACGGCCTGCGTGACAAACAACTGAAAGACGGCGAGATGGCCATCGCCCTCGCGCTGGCGGAAGGCCTGCCCGGCGGCATAACCGACGAGAACGTGCAGAAGGTAGTGGCTATGCGCCAGGGGCCGCCCGTAGCCGGCTGGGGCAAAGTGGCCAAGGACCTGGGCGTCAAGGTAGGCCCCGCGCTCAGCAAGGCCAAGAAAACGGCGGCCGAGGCCCGCAAGAGCGCCAAGGCCGAAAAAGCCAGGAAAGAGAAGAAAGAAAAAGCCGAGAAGATGAAGGCCGAGAAAAGCGGTAAAGCCGAAAGGCCCGCCAAGGCCGAGAAAGGCGGCGGCAAAGGCAAACACTAAGCCGCAGTTGTATTGCCAGTATCAGTTCAGAGCCGGAGGTTAACCCCTCCGGCTCTTTTATCTCTCATGCGGGTTCTTTTCCCGGTGCCAGGGTGTATAAGAGCTGTTTTGTGCGCTGCAGGCTTAGTCGGAGGATTTGCCCGCGCAGACGACGACGTTTAGGATAGCCGCCAGCAGCGAAAGCAGGCACAGCAGCGGGTAGAGCTTGTAGCCGCCGCTGCCCGGCAGGTTCGGCCCCCAGCCGGGGGTGATCATCAGCGTAAAGAACAGGGTGGCGGAAGCGAGCGAGAGGTAAAAGGATACCTTGCAAAAGAGGCCGGGGCGGCGGCCATTCTTGTTGCCGCGGCGCCGCGCCTCCGCCCACAGCAGTATCAGCCAGGACGGGTAGCTCAGCATCATAAGCCCGTCCCAGGTATTGCCTTTATAAAAATACCAGGCGGCCACTACGGGGCTGCCCCAGGCCAGCAGTTTGTTTATAGCGGGCCAGAATTCTTCTCCCTGCCTGCCGTTCAATTCTTCCTGCAGTTCCTTGCGGGATAGTTCCGAAACTCCCATAAGTATCAGCGGAAGTGCGCCGGCCGCCGCCAGCCACCGTCCCACCCAGGTGACTGTGTCCTGGTTGGAGGGGTCGGCTATCTGTCCTCCGGCGAAAGTGAAGATCCCTGTAAGGATATAAAAGGTCATCACCCCGCCGCGGGTAGTGCTTATGTTCATCCTGAAATAATACTAAAATCCGCCATGCTTATGCGTGGAGCGGGGGGGCCGGCGCCCCGTGATTAATGCATGTTCTCTCGCAGGGGAAAGTGACTTTTCTTTTTCCTTGTGTATACCCTCTCTACAGGGTAGAGCAGCCTGGCAGCTCGCAAGCTGGTGGCGGGGCGAAATCAGGACATTGAATTCATAGAATAAAAAATAAAAAGTGGACAATCGCTTGATATTAGCGTAGAATCAGTTCACAAGGGTTCGGAGACAGCTCCGGAGGTTTGGAATGGTCGGGCCGCCATTCCGGTTTAAACTACCGGACGGCGGCTATTTCTTTTATACGCATGTAGCGTAGCCGCCTGCCGGTAATCGGGCTTAGTGCCCGTAACTGGAGGCGGCATGACCAAAAATACCGATAAAAATACCGGCACTACAAGGCCGGTTGTAATTGAATCCGGCTGGGGCACTTTTCTGCTGCTTTTGGCTAAAACTATTGCCATTGCGGTGGTGGTAGTGATAATCCTTAAATATGTTTTCAAGATCCCGATAGCCATATAGGGGGCCGTTATGTCTTATTGGTCAGTCTGGGGCCTGGCACTCATAATGGCGCTGGTGCTGTTGCTGCCTTTCTCCGTCAAGCGGGTCGAGGAAGAGCTGGAGCTCTTCCTGCTCGTCATGGGCTGCGTCGCCATGACGGTTTCCGGCCTGTGGAACTGGCACGTGATCAAAGAATCGCTGGCGGAGCCGGTAAAGATCTCCGTCGCGGTCCTGGTCGCCGGCTACCTGTTCCGTTACGGCAGGGGCGGCATCGAAGGTTTCATAATCCGGCTTGAGCGCCGGCTGGGCGTAAAGCACGCCCTCTTCGCGCTCATAACGGCCCTGGCTTTCCTATCGAGCCTGCTTACGGCCATAATCGCGGCCCTGATCCTGTGCGAGATAATTTATCACTTAAGGCTGGACAGGCCCTCGCGCGTGCGCGCCGCCGTTTACGGCTGCTTCGCGATAGGCCTGGGGGCGGCGCTGACTCCGTTAGGCGAGCCGCTGTCCACCATCGTGACCGCCAAGCTGCAGGGCGCCCCGCACAATGCCGGCTTCTTCTGGCTGGCAGAACTGCTGTTTCTTTGGGTCGCCCCGGCGGTGATCGGGGTGGCCGCGCTAGCGGCATATTGGCGGCCTTTGGGCCGGGAAGCCGCCGCCGCGCCCAACGCGGATATTCCGCATGAGACAAATAAAGTCTTGCTTTTACGCGCCGCCAAGGTGTACGTCTTCGTGGTGGCGCTGGTTTACCTGGGCGAAGGCTTAAGCCCGATTGCCGGCCGGCTGATCCCGGCACTGAAGACCTGGCAGCTTTACTGGCTGGGCGTCACTTCCGCCGCCCTCGACAACGCCACGCTGGCCGCCGCCGGGATAGTCCCTTCCATGAGCCGGGAACAGGTCCTTTCGTTCACCCTGAGCCTGCTAATCTCAGGCGGCATCCTTATCCCGGGAAACATCCCTAATATCATCAGCGCCGCAAAGCTTGACATCAAAAGTCGGGAGTGGGCCGGGGCGGCTCTGCCCGCCGGCGTGGCGCTGCTGCTGATTTACTTCCTGGCCCTTGGGGCGATTTATTAAAGTAGTTAAGGGGTTCCTATGCGTATAACGTTCAGACTTATTACCTCGCTTATAGTGGTGGTGGTGTTCGTAGCCCTTGTCTCCGCCTGGTTCAACGTCCGGCAGGAGCGGCTCAAACTCTACGACGAGGTCCGCTCCCAGTCGGCCCTGCTGGCGGAGAGTTTCAAGGAAAGCATCAGGCCTAAGCTGGAAACACAGAACAGGGCCGGGCTCCAGAAACTCGCCGACAAATTCCAGAACCAGAAGAAACTGGAGGGCGTGGCGGTCTACGACGCCGCCGGGAGCCTGATCTCCGGGTCTTCTTCCCTGCCGCCCGAGCTGCTGGCCCGCGCCCCGGAGATCAACGCGCTTATCTCGGAGGGCGACGGCTCCGACCGGGCGTACACTATCGGCGTTAAGAAGATACATATGCATCCGTTGACGCTGACCTTCAACGACAACGACAAGGCGCGCATAGTCCTTTTTACGGATATCTCGTATATAGACTACGACCTCTTCAAGATCTGGAAGCGCACCCTCATAAGGCTGCTCGCGCAGATGATCCTGATCTCGCTGGTGACGCTGCTCATAATCAGGTGGAACCTGGTGGACCCCATTACGCAGATGGCCGAGTGGATGAAGAACCTCCGCATCGGCGACGCGCACGGGAATGCGCCTCCTATAAAAGGGGATATTTTCGCTCCGATAGCGAAGGAGGCGACCACGCTGGCGACCAATCTGCAGGCCGCGCGCCGCGCCGCCGAGAACGAAGCCCGTCTACGGCAAAAGGGCGAATCGCTCTGGACCCCGGAGCGGTTAAAGGAGCACATAAAGACAAAAATGGGCGGACGACCGCTCTTCGTAGTTTCGAACCGGGAACCCTATATGCATATCAAGGAGGGTAAGGATATAAGGGCGATAGTCCCTGCCGGGGGCCTGGTGACCGCGTTGGACCCCATCATGAAAGCTTCCGGTGGGACTTGGGTGGCGCACGGCAGCGGAGAGGCGGACTTTGAAGTTACCGACGGGGATAACCGGATAAAGGTCCCGCCGGAGGAACCCGCTTATACCCTGCGCCGCGTCGCGCTCAGCAAGGAAGAAGAGGACGGCTACTATTACGGCTTTTCCAACGAGGGCATCTGGCCGCTCTGCCACATCGCCCACATCCGGCCTATCTTCAGGAAAGAGGACTGGAAGTATTATTACGACGTGAACCAGAAATTCGCCCAGACGGTGATAGAGGAAATAGCCGATGTTAAGGAACCGTGTGTCCTGATACAGGACTACCACTTCACGCTGCTGCCCGGCATGATTAAAGCGGCGCGCCCCGACGCGAGGGTGGCCGTGTTCTGGCATATCCCCTGGCCTAACCCCGAGACCTTCGGCATCTGTCCCTGGCAGAAAGAGCTGGTAATGGGCCTGCTCGGCGCGGACCTGATCGGCTTCCAGACGCAGTTCTACTGCAACAACTTCCTGGACACCGTGGACCGCACCATAGAGTCGCGCATAGACTGGGAACATTTCTCGGTGCAGAAAGAAGGGCATACCACCATGGTGAAGCCTTTCCCGATCAGCGTGGATTTCCAGCAGCCCGAGCGCGACGCCAAGGCGCTGGCGCAGAAGCCCGACGCGGCCGCGGTGCTGAAGGAACTCGGCATAAAGGCCGAAAAGATAGGCGTGGGCGTGGACCGCATCGATTATACCAAGGGCATGCTGGAGAGGGTGAAAGCCGTTGAGCGCTTCCTTGAAAAATACCCGGCCTACCAGGGCAAGTTCACGTTCATACAATTGGGCGCGCCCAGCCGTACGCATATCCCGCAATACCACCGGTTCCTGGCCGAACTGCACGCAGAAGTGGACAGGATAAACTGGAAGTTCAAGGCCAAGGACTGGAAGGCCATCGTCTTTCTTGAGAAGCATCACGACCACAAGGAAATTACCAAGTTCTACAAGATCGCCGATACCTGCCTGGTAACCTCGCTGCACGACGGCATGAACCTGGTGGCCAAGGAGTTCGTGGCTGCCAGCGACGACCACCGCGGCGTGCTGATCCTTAGCCGGTTTGCCGGGGCCTCCCGCGAACTCAAGGACGCGCTCATAGTGAATCCCTACGACATAGAACAGATGGCCGACGCCATCTACTATTCGCTCACTATGCCGAAGGCGGAAGTGGAGGAGCGCATGACGCGCATGCGCCAGGACCTGCACGAGAACAACATCTACAAGTGGGCGGCCAACCTTACCGAAGAACTGATGAAACTAAGGCTGGACGACTTCAAGCTTAACGGGGGATAAATGAAGTCTTTCTGGAAAAATTCCGAAGCGCTTTCAGCCCGCCTCGCCGCCGCGCCGAAGCTCCTTGTGACGCTGGACTTCGACGGCACCTTGGCGGCGCTGGCCGAGACCCCGGGGCAGGCTCGGCTTACGCCGGAGTTTCGCTCCGCCTTGAGGGCTCTTGAGGCTTCGCCGGGGGTTTCTGTTTTCATCCTGAGCGGGCGCGCGCTGCAAAGCGTGCGAAAGCTGGTGGGCCTGCGCGCCCTTTACTATGGCGGCAACCATGGTATTGAGATCAAAGGCCCGGGCTTCTCCTGGCGCGACGGCAAGGCCGCTAAAGCGCGGAGCCTTGTGACCGGGATAGTCGCCGACATGCAGGAGAGATTCCCTCCCGGTACCGGAGTCCTGGTGGAGAATAAAGTGTTCTCGGCCAGCGTGCATTACCGGAATATAAAGGCTGCTTACAGGCGCGGCTTTTTCAACCGGATGAAGGCGCTCATGGCGGCCCCGAGCGCAATCCTTAAGTGGCGGCGCGGCCACATGGTCTTTGAACTGCTCCCCCGCGGGGCCTCTCATAAAGGCGACGCGGTGATCCTGCTCGCCAGGCAGCTGGGAAGTCCGCTCAGCATTGCGGTCGGGGACGATCTGACCGACGAGGATATGTTCAAGGCGCTTGCCGGCAGCGGGGTAACGGTAAGGGTGGGACGCAAAGCCGGCTCCAACGCCGGGTATTTCCTGTCGGAGCAGACCGAAGTCTTGCGGCTGCTGCGTCTTATCGCGGCGGCAAAGGATTGGGGGAAGAAATGGGAACAACAGCTCTGGAGTCATTCAAATTCTGCACGCGCCTCACGCTCACCGAAGTAACTGGGCGCAAAGCCTCTAACATAGGTGAATTGCTGGAAGGGATCAAGGCCGCCGACGACGCGGTTATTTACCACCACACCCACCGCTTTATTAAACAGTCACACCACCTGGTGCCCGAGGGCGCCAACGACTTCGCCTATTGGGTGACAAATACCGTGCAGGCCGACCGCCTTGGAGAGGAACTGACCTCAATAGACATCGTGCGGTACAACTCCCTGGCGGATATACGCAATGCGTTCGTAAAAATGCTGGAGCGGCACATTGAGGAAAACCCCGGGCCTATGCGTACCGTGGCGCCTGGACGGGAATTCCACTTTATGCGGGCCATAAGGTTCTCACTTCCCACCGAGTGTTCGGCAAAGGATTATGCTTCGTTCATCGAGTGTTTGAAGAACGTAAGCGTCTCCAGCCTTTATCTGCATGTTTTCGAGGCCAGGCTGCGGCCGCCTTATGGCGTGGACGACTTCTCCCATTGGTTCAAGACTAATTTCAACGACGAGAAAGTAGAGCAGGAACTTTCCCGCCTTGACCCGTATTCCTACACGCTGGAAAGCCTGAGGCAAAGAATAATCCGCATAATAGAGCGCCGTCTCACGGAGGCCAGAAATGTCTAAAATAGACGAATATATCCCCGCGGCGGGCCGCAGCGCCATCGAAGAACTCAAAATAATCGCCGCAAGGCTTAAAGGCAAGACCATTCTTAACGTCAATTCCACGGCGGTAGGCGGCGGCGTGGCTGAAATATTGAACCGCATGCTCCCGATGATGACTGAATTGGGGATAAAGCCGCGCTGGGAACTTATTAAAGGCGGGGAAGACTTTTATGCGGTTACCAAGAAATTCCATAACGCCTTGCACGGAACGCGCCAGGAACTGACTCCTGCCGATTTCCAGCTTTACCGTGACACGCTTAAGGTCAACTTGGAGACTCTGAACCTCGACGCCGATATAGCCCTTATCCACGACCCGCAGCCTGCCGGGCTTATAGACAAGAAGCCGGCGGGCGCTAAATGGGTATGGCGCTGCCACATCGACCTCTCCAATCGCCAGGCCGATGTCTGGGATTTCCTGCACGGTTATGTTTCACGCTACGACGCCGCGGTCATTTCAGCCCCGTCCTTCTCGCAGGCGCTGCCTATTAAGCAGTTCCAGGTGCCGCCCTCTATCGATCCGCTGGCCGACAAGAATAAAGAACTTGCCGCCGAGGAGATAGCGGAGATAATGGGGAGACTTAATATCCCCGTGGATAAGCCTTTGATAACGCAGGTTTCCCGTTTCGACCGGTTAAAGGACCCGCTGGGCGTGATAGAGGCTTTTAAAAAGATACAACCCTACGTCACGGCGCGACTCCTGTTGGTGGGTGGCAGCGCGGACGACGATCCTGAAGGTTCCCAGGTCCTGGCTGAAGTCCGTGCGGCGGCCGAGGGTGATCCGGACATCATAGTGTTGTGTCTGCCCCCGACCAGCAATATTGAGATAAATGCCATCCAGCGCGCCTCAGCGATAATTTTACAGAAGTCGCTGAAAGAAGGTTTCGGCCTGACGGTTTCAGAAGCGCTATGGAAAGGCAAGCCGGTGATAGCCGGCGCGGTGGGCGGCATACCGTTGCAGATAACCCACAAGTACTCCGGTATATTGACGCGTACTATAGACGGCACGGCCTACTGGATGAAGCGACTGTTGCATGAACCCGCCTACGCCAAGAAACTGGGGGAGAACGGCCGCGAGCACGTTCGGGAGAATTTCCTGCTTACTCGTCACTTGCGCGATTACCTGCTGCTGGCTCTCTACCTTGAAAGCGGGAAACAGGACTTTATCCACCTCTAGCCTGCAGGCGATCGCTTTACCTATAGAGTGTTTGCATTTCCCGCGGAGGTGTGCTATACTATTCCTGCGGGGTAGAGCAGCCTGGTAGCTCGCAAGCGGGTCGAGTAGGCGAATCAGTACATATCACAAAGCATCAGCACGACGAGAGTCGTGCTTTTTTATTCTCCTGACGAATCAGGAGAAGTCGCTAGACATACCTAGAAGCGATCACTAATCCGATCACCATTCTCAACCGATCACTTTTCGATGAATCAGGGTCGTATAGCTGCCGAATTGGCACGATGCCGCCTAAGCCGATGTGCCTTTTGACTTTACGAATAACTTTATGTAAACTTTATGCATGTATAAGCCTGAATTTGTAGTCCCGGCCCGGGTATATCGTCTACTGGAGAGCATAACGGAGATAAAAGAGCAGATCCGTGCCTCTGCCGTAAAGGTTCCCTGGGTGCCTTCCCTGGTAAAAGATGCCATGGCACGCGCCGCGTGGGGTTCTACCGCCATAGAGGGCTGCACGCTGTCTCTTGAGGCCGTAAAGGGCTTGATGGAGGGCAAAAAGGCGCTTGGTTATCCCAATAAAGACGTGCGCATGGCCCAGAACTACCTTGCCGCGCTGGAATGGCTGCAAAAGCGCGAGAAGGCCGCGCATATTACCGAGAAGGACGTGCTGTTCCTGCATAAGCTGATGGGGGAGGGGGCCTGCGACGATGGCCCTATTGGCGCGTATCGAAAGCTGGATGTGAGGGCAGGACTGCACGTGGGCGCTCCATGGAAGCAGGTCCCCGGCCTTATGAGGGATTTGCTGCATTGGCTCGATACCGGGGCCAAAGAGCTGCCGGCTGTTTTCTCTTCTGCCCTGCTTCATCTGCGCTTTGTGGAGATCCATCCGTTCCGCGACGGCAATGGGCGCGTAGCCCGGGCTTTAGCGACATGGCAGCTCTATAGAGCGGGCTTTGATACTCTCCATGTCTTTGCCCTGGATGAAATATTGCTTGAGAACCGCGCCTTATACATAAAAGCCCTTCAACGCGTACAAGTGGAGGGGGAAGACTTAGGCTCCTGGCTGGAGTTCATGTCCGAAGCCGTGCTTGAAACACTTGAGCGGGTACAGGGCCGCATGGCCGCTCTCGGATTAAAGGATAAAGGATTGCCTGTATCCCTCACTTTGCGCCAGGAAAAACTCCTGCGCACACTGCGCGAGCGCGGTCCGCTAGGCATCCGGGAAATAGCCCGCGCCCTGCGCGTAACCTCTCCCGGGGCTCATTATGCGATAAAGCCGCTGTTGAAAGCAGGTGTAATATCCACGGAAGGGAAGCACAAGAATACGAAGTATTTGCTTAGATAGTCAGGGCACTACCTTCGATGTAGATTCTACTTTGGTAATGATTTGGGAGGCATTTATGAGCATTAGTTTAGTGGAAATATTTTCGGACTTCTTATTTCTCAGACTATATCTACCTGGCCTGTTAGTTGTTACAACCTTATCTGGATATTCCTTTTTTGATAAGTCGATAGGTTGGGAGAGGGTTTCTTTGGATAGTTCCCTGGTATGGGGCATTGCACCGTTGGTTATTGGTTTATGTTTACATGTAATCTATGCGTTTATAGCGCTCGCGACTGGCTTTGAGCATGTTTCTGAGGTGGGCTCTCCTTGTGTTCCAGTGTGTGTACTAACACGAGTTCAAAAGAGCAGACACATATATCAAAACAATGTCGATGCAGCCAAGCGTACCTTTGGCTTTGGAAACCTATATATCAATTGCTTTACGGGGTTGTTGTTTTGTAGATGGGGCGGATGTTTCGACGGTTTGAAAGGCTGGATGATCGCCTGGCCATGGGCCATTTCCGCTTTTTTTCTGCTTGCGGGAGTCTTGAATATCTTGTACGGTCGAGCTATTCTGGCAAGCCTTCCTTGTGACAATCTGTCCACAAAGAGTTCAGATTAGCGCGCATAAGTGGATTCTTGTTTCTTATCATTTGCTAGACTATAATTCGGAACTTGTTCGTCCGATTTTAATGTCTAGTGGGGGAGATGCCATGAAATCGTTTAGAAAATTATCCCGCATTCTTTTTTCAAGCTTCGCCTTATTTTTTCTCCCTATCTTGGGGTATGGAGCTAAAAATCTTGTAAATAACACTGAGGTCTGGCTAGGGGAAAAAGTATTATTTCTGCCGCAGCCGGCAAAAAGTCAGCGATATGGCTATCAGAATTGGGGCTACATAAAGAAAATTTCTTCAATTCCGAAAGCCTTTGGGGTTAAATACGAAGAACTCGCAGGGAAAGCTGGTGAGGTTGTTGATATACGCAAGGATGAGCGCCTCCCCTATCTATACACTACAGTTAAATTAGATGGGAGCAATGCTTTGGTTGTTAATAAATCACTCAGTGGCTACAGCGGGTCCTCCGATAAGAGGGCGGCATTAAGCGATATTGGGTTTATTGGTGAATTCGGCCTTGCTAAAGAAATTGTTGGAGTTGAGGTGTGGAGTAATCGAGTCGCATATATTTCAACGACCACAATTGAGCCGGAGGATAGAGACTATTTTGGGAAGTTGCCCATATCAAATCTTGAGCATTGTACAATCGCTAGTGTGGAATGGGGCTTTACGCATCTAGCCCCAATTCGCTTCAACTTGACTTGTGATGGCGGGAAGTCAGGTTTTTGGGATGGTAGTATGTCTGCGGATAACGTCATAGGTGTTTTTCGTCCATTCCCCATTGCATGGCATACTAAAAACCCTAAATTGATTTATCCTAAGTGGGCGCATGGAATGTGGGATGCTATAAAAGCGGCCAAGATTAAAATTGGAATGACGCCTGAGATGGTGGAAATGTCTTGGGGGAAACCTCAGAAAATTAATCAAACCGCAGGGTCTTGGGGTATACATGAACAATGGATATACGAAGACCAGTACTTGTATTTCGAAAACGGCACACTGACTAGTTTTCAATCACCAAAGTGAACCGCGCGACCCTTTTCACGTTTTCTGGGGTTAAGGTGTATCTTGCACTTTATGCACGATAACCCATTTTTAGGCAAAGAGAAGAGTGTTGTTGCCACCTTGTCTAGTATTTTTAAAGCGCAAGGTCGCAGCGAATACGTGAAAATACTTGATGCCTCCAGCCCTACAATTGAGGAGGCAGAGTACGATAATTGGAATGGTGGGACATATTACTACACCTTATCTCTTGAAATCCCCGTGGACATCTTTGCCAGGATAGAGTCGGCATTGAGCAAGCATGAGGGGGAAATCGGAGCCAAGCTTCAGCTCGTGGTGCGCGAGACAGGAAACGACATATTGAATCGGGTTATTATTCGCCCACAAATGGTCGAGTCTGTCTCGGAATTGGCCGTTGAGCATTCCGGCAATGAGCGTGTGCAAGCAATTTGGAAGAACAAACCCGTCAAAATCTTTATTAGTCATCAAAATTCAGACAAGGTGGCTGCTGCAAAGCTTAGTGCATTCTTGTCGAAGTTTAATATGGCGGCTTTTGTCGCGCACGAGGCTATTGAGCCAACTATTCCTTGGCAATCTGAAATTAAAATTGCCTTGAATACGATGGATGTATTTCTGGCATTGTTAACGTCCAATTTCCGGAATAGCAAGTGGACAGATCAAGAGGTCGGATTTGCTGTGGCGAAGAAAGCCGTAATAATTCATGTCAGAGACGGTCAAGATCCCTATGGCTTTATCGGAGAAACGCAGTCTCTTTCAATGCCGATTGAGGAGAACGAGAACCTCGGGATGGAAATAATATCGATATTGTTAAAAAACCCAGTTCTCAAAAGCAGAGTAAGGGAGACGCTGTTTGTAACGTTGGAGAATATTGGTAATTTCACCTACGCATGTAAAACAATGAAGTTGCTGCAAAAGGCTGGGGCATTTTCTGAGCAGGAAATTCAAAGAATCCGTGAAGCCGCAGCAAGGAATACGTATGTGAGGGACGCATACAATGTTAAGGACTTTTTGGCTGAAAATGAGCCCCCAAAAGAGATCCCTTTTTAAATGGCGGCGGGAGTCATATCAATAGGCATCAGTAGACATCACTTCACTGAATCTTTCGCCGAAGTGATCACAAATCCGATCACCATCATTTAGTTGATCACTTTTTTCATGTGATCACTACATATCACCGTCTGAAAATGTAACTTTCTCCGACGAGAAATGTTGCAACTGCCGAAACCTTGTGCTATAATACATGTGCGGGGTAGAGCAGCCTGGTAGCTCGCAAGGCCCATAACCTTGAGGTCGTAGGTTCAAATCCTACCCCCGCAACCAGTTTTCAGCAGTCCGACGAGAAATGGCTTGTGGCACTAACCACAAGCCATTTTTATTGCCTCATGAGTGCGCAAGGTTCGACGACCTTCCGGAGGCAATATGAAGCTGCCCTTGCTCGCTAAGTCCAGTCCTGCATCCTGCAATTCACCAGAATCTCTACAACCTCTCTTGGACGCCTTTATCCTGCGTTGCAAGGCTAAGTCCCTGTCTCCCGGTAGTGTCCGGTGGTATAAAGACAAGCTGGGGCCCTTCCTGGCGTTTTTGGAGGGGATAAAGATAACGGCAGCTAAGGATATCTCTCCTACGCATATTCGGGCCTATCTAGAGCATCTCCGAGAGGAAGGGCAATGTTCTGGGACTATATACCGTGCCTATACGGGTTTGGGGACGTTCTTCGGGTTCTTGCTCAAGGAAGACTTCATCACGTCCAATCCTATGCTGCTTGTGGAGAAGCCCAAACGTGTTAAACGGCTTATCCAAGCATTCTCTATGGAGCAGATACGGGCTCTCTTGGATCAATTTGACCACAATAACTTCCCGCATCTTCGTACGCGTACCCTGACAATCCTCCTGCTGGATACCGGGCTTCGGATTTCCGAAGGATTGGGGATTAAGAAGGATGACGTGAATCTACAGAGCAACACTATACGAGTCCTGGGGAAAGGCGGGAAAGAAAGGGATGTTCCCTTTGGGGCAACAGCGAAGCAGGCCATAATGCAGTACCTAATGCGGATTGGCGAGATTCCAGGGCAGGAGCTACTATTTATCAACCGTTTCGGTGGGGGAGTAAATCGCCGGACAATTCAGCGCCAGCTACAGCTCTATGCTGGCAAGGCAGGGATAAAGGGTGTCAGGCCCTCTCCACATACATTGCGCCATACCTTTGCTACCCAGTATATCCTCAACGGTGGGGATGCCTTCAGTCTGCAACGGATTCTGGGGCATTCAACGTTGGATATGGTAAGAGTTTACGTCGATATGGCGAACAGCAACGTGGCTCTTCAGCACAAGAAGTTCTCGCCCATGGACCGCTTGGGGCCAGTATCCGGAATCGGCAGGAAAGTAGCTATAAAATAGCTCAGGTGCAACCAGGATGACATTAGAGAGAGGGTCCATACATCCTTGAGATTTTGGTTGCCGGAGATAGCTATAAGTGATTCTTCACTCGTAATACATGTCTGGTAAGGAGTCGCTCCCCGTGAAATAAGTTAGAATTTGTTTGTTAGGGTCTGTCCCAGCTTCTATGTCGTTTTAGGCTCTACGAGGAGATAATTGATGCGCATTGTTTGCCTTGGATGGGGCTCCCTCATATGGGACGCTAGAGAATTGCCAATTCAGGGGCCATGGCTCTCAGATGGCCCGTTTGCTCCCGTAGAGTTCTCGCGGCAATCCGGGAATGGTCGCATCACACTTGTAATAGATGAGGCAGCGACTCCAGTTCAATTGCTCTGGGCGAGGATGACTGTTTCTGATTTGAGTGAAGCGATGTCCACCCTAAAAGTTAGGGAAGGAATAACTGCAAGGAATTGGAAGCCTTTGATAGGTAACTGGTCCGCGACTTCCAATGCTCCCAAGAGCATACCGTCTCTTCAGTCCTGGGCACAGCAGCATGATGCCGATGCGGTTATTTGGACTGCCTTGGGGCCACAGTATACTAAGCAAGGCGAAGCCAAGGTCACAAGGGAGAGACCTCCCATTGAGTGGGTTTTGGAGTATCTTGTAGGACTAAGTGGAGCTACACGGGATGATGCTGAAGGGTATTTCCGTAATGCGCCTCAACAAATAGTTACGGAGTATAGGCGGCAAGTCGAAGCTAGGTTGGGGTGGACATATCAAGGCCAGGGAACAACTCACACTACAGGGGAGGATAAATGATTTGGAAGATATTCGCAAGGCTTCCCAGTAAGTGGAATGACGCTGAAGATTATGCAAGAGAGTGTTATCAGGCTGGCATCATAGCAATTGGGTGGAACAAGCTTGGAGACCTCAATGCTACTGAATCGTTCGCTGAACTACGAGGCAAGCTCAAGGAAGGATGGGGCGGCGAAGCTGAGAGTGGAGCTAAGACCATAGGGCAGTGGGCTGGGACACTGTGGAGCTTTCGTAATAAAGTTAAAGCAGGAGATTATGTGATTTGTCCGGACAGCGACTCCGGAAGATACTATGTCGGGATCATCAACTCGGACAGTGTGTTCTACGATGAGACCACCCTTGGTGGTAAATGTAACTTCGCACATAGGCGCAAAGTGAAGTGGGTTAGAGTCTTGAATCTAGGTGAGATACAGTCTATTTGGCCGGGAGGCCGTTTCGGAGGGAATCAAACTCTATCTGAGGTCGAGAAAGGCGCTGAACGCTTTATGAAGTTTCTTAAGAAGAAGCGCTCAGCATTCGTCCCTCGCTCTCGGGTGTCATCGCACCCTGATATGGAGTGGGGGAAAGAGGCAGAGGCACGGGCCATGGTCTGGCTTGGAGAACGAGGATATCAACCAACGAATGTCGCGCATCTAAACGTCGGCTGGGATATTACTTGTGGCAACAGCAGGTTCGAGGTGAAGGGGCGGAAATCGCCACGTTCAGCGGTACGCCTTAGTCAAAACGAATGGCGTGCAGCAAAGAAGTTTAAGCGGGAGTATACGGTCTTGATTTTTACGGCCCCCACTAAAGAAGCATTGCAGATGACGACGCCGATGCAAATTCCAGACCCAACGAGAACTGAATCGTGGACGCCTAGGGTAATGTACGAATACATACTGGCAGAGTGAGATGTGCTGATTTAAAGCATGTTGTTTCAGCAGATTCAGTCCTTTTGCTATTATAAGAATAGTTAGGGGAAGTAACTGGCTAGTCTTGGACAATCCTCAATGATGCATATTGAAAGTCCGGGCTACCCTCTCCGAAAGTGGTTGGCTGTCCCTCGGACCTAGGTCGCCACTTATCTTCACAACGCAGTTAGGCTGGAGCTATAACCATGGCAGGAGTAACTGGCGCGGGTAAATTCTCGGCTGCTGACTCTACGTTGGGATACCTCTATCAAGTGCGTTTAGCCTTACTCTGGGCTCTTCGTAGGTTGAAATCTGAGTCGGATTTCCTCGTTTCCGTTGAGACGCTTGATGACGTAGCTTTCGAGACTGCTGATGGGGACATTGCGGAGCTGCTTCAGACGAAGCATCACCGAAAAGGCATTGCTGATTTGACGGATAGTAGCGTTGACCTTTGGAAGACGTTTAGGATTTGGTTCGAAGGCCATGCGTCTGGACGCATTCCACCTACCGCGAAGCTGTACCTTATAACAACCGCTACTGCTCCTAATGGAACAGCCGCATCACTACTCCGAGCCTCTCCCAGAAATGTTGCGGCAGCTCAACAGGCCTTAGATGCCGCAGCATCCTCTTCCACAAACAAAGTAAACCTTAGTGCATATACGGCATATTTAGGCGCAACTCCAAGTGGCCGTGGTGCAATACTCGAAAAGGTCGTAGTAATCGATGCGTCCCCGACGATAACAGATTTAGATTCGGAATTGCGGCAAGAGGTCTTTTGGGCGGTTGGAAAAGAGCACCATGTCCCGTTTCTGGAAAGACTTGAAGGGTGGTGGATGCGCCGCGTGCGACTTCAATTAACTACTGCAACTGGTGACCGAATAGCTTCCTCCGAGCTAGAGGCTCAGATGTCAGACTTGCGAGAGCAGTTTAAGCAAGATGCTTTGCCTGTAGATGATGACCTTCTTGATTTTACGCTAGACCCTGAGACTAAGGCAGCTTATGAGGGATATAGTTTTGTCCTTCAATTAGAGATCATTAAAGCTGGAAAACGGCGTATCGCAGCGGCTATCCGCGATTATTACCGGGCGTTTGAACAGAGGTCTCGCTGGCTCCGCGATGATTTAGTGGTCGGCCTGGACCTTCATAAGTATGAGAAGCGCCTGTGTGAGGAATGGGAACTTGTATTCGAAGCAATGCGTGATAATCTCGGTGATGTCGCTGCCGACGAAGCTAAGGAACACGCAGCGCGGTCTGTCTTGGCTTGGGCAGAGCGCGCGGCAATTCCTATTCGCCTGAACGTGACGGAGCCTTTTGTCTGTCGTGGCTCTCTGCACATGTTGGCAGATGAGGCAAAGATTGGATGGCATCCAGAGTTTAGCGACCGCCTTACAGCAATCTTAACCGCAAAGGGAGCAACCAAATGACTCTCTGGGAACAACGGTCGCGTGAAGAGAAGTGCCTGCTGAACCCCGGATTCTGTGCTAATCTTCTTTGGCATTCAGCTTCTGGGTATGCGGCTGGCGGACACGGCGCATTATCGTTTGAGGAGTCTTTCTTGGTTTTGCCGTTTGTCCTTCACCGTGAGACTCGAGAGGAATTACCTCGGTCCACTAGGACATCGCTGGCAGTCTGGCTTGAAGAAAACCCATTGGCCCGCGCTAGAGTGGCGAACCGTGCGCGCTTACTCGCTCCATTTACAAAGGAAGCTTTGACGTTAGGCGGAATGCATGGTTTTATCCGATTCGATGGCGGCAAAGTATACGCTGATGAGGCTTGGACTAAGGCCGTCACGAAAGTGCTTAATAGTTCGAGTGATGAAGTCCGAAACTGTGCCAAGCGAGCAGAGTTTGTTGGGAAATGGTTCGCCGAGACCGGTAGCGCGGTAACTGTTCTAGCTCTAATTGGAGTGCGCCCATGACAATGCAGATACTAGATATCGTGGTTTATAGCCATCACGGAGAGAAACGAATACTTCCTCTGAAGGCAGGAGCTGTAAATATCATTACAGGGGCTTCTAAGACTGGAAAGTCTGCCCTCATTGATATAGTCGATTACTGCTACGGTGCCGGGGAATGTCGGGTCCCAGAAGGCCCAATCCGAAGGTGTGTGTCTTGGTTCGGTCTCCGTCTACAGCTTGAGAAGGGACAGGCGTTTATTGCACGGCGGTGTCCAGGCCCCAGGTTTGCCTCCAGTGAAGATTGTTTCGTGGATATCGGTGACGAAGTCGCGGTGCCAGAAGGGGGGAATCTTCGCCAGACTACGAACACGAAGGGGCTTTCTGCGCTCCTAACTAGCTGGAGTGGAATTAACGACACGCTCAATGAGCCACCGCCTGGCCAAACTCGACCGGCGCTGTCAGCCAGTGTTCGCCATGCCCTCGCTATGTGTTTCCAACCCCAGGATGAGATTATCCGTCGCCAGCAGCTATTCCACGGCGCCGCCGATACATACATCGCTCTGTCGATCAAAGACACCTTGCCGTATTTCCTCGGAGCTGTAGACGATGAATATGTCCGAAAACGGGAGAAATTGCGCTCGTTGAGAGACCAACTTCGCTCTTGTGAACGCCAGTTGACGGAGATGAAGGCCTTGAGCGGGGAAGGTATCAGTAAGGCTTCAATGCTTCTCGCTCAAGCGAGAGATGCCGGCTTGTCCCGCGCCGTTGTTACAACTTGGGGGGATACGGTTTCAGCCTTAAGGGCAGTTGCCGAAAGACCGCTAGCGACCAGTGATGTTGATGTGCCAAATGGCCAAGAGTATTCCAGGCTCACTGCTGAACGGGACCATTTACTCAATGAACAGCAGCGATTTCACAATGAGGTCTCTGTCGCCAGGGCCTTTGAGAGGGATGGGGTAGGGTTCTCACGAGAAGCCTCTGAACAGCGAGCTCGTCTTAGTTCAATTGGGATATTTGAAGGGGCGAATCCGGGACTGTCCTGCCCGTTATGTTCACATGAGTTCTCAAGTTCTGCCTCTGTCCCAAATGTGTTGCGGATTAAGGAATCCTTGACCGATGTCTCTTCACGTCTGGAATCCGTGGAGCGTGCGGCTCCCCATCTGAAGAAAGCCATTGCGGAATTAGATTCCAGATTGAGTCGGGTGAATTCTGCTCTTGAAAAGAACCGAGCGGAAATGGAGGCTGTGCGAAGCTCCAACGATCGTTTGCAACAGATGCAGGATGCGATGTCAAAGCGAGCACTAATTATCGGTCGAATCTCACTTTACATGGAGAGTCTTCCTGAACTGCCAGATACTCGAGCTCTTGAAGAGCAAGCTCAACGTCTTATCGGGCAGTGCTCTGAGATTGAATCAGAGCTCAGCGATGAGAGAGTCCAAGAACGAATATCGTCCATTATCTCTATTCTGGGGCAACAGATGACCAGTTGGGCCCATGATTTGAATCTGGAGCATTCCAAATTCCCCTTAAGGTTGGATATTAAGAAGCTAACCATCATCGCTGATACTGTAGATGGTCCAGTCCCCATGGAGCGAATGGGGAGCGGAGAAAACTGGGTGGGCTATCACCTAATCGGGCATCTTGCGTTGCATAAATGGTTCACAGAGCGAGCTAGGCCTGTCCCCAGATTCTTATTCCTTGACCAACCTTCACAGGTCTATTTCCCGCCAGAGAAGGACATCGATGGCTCGATGGAATCAGTCGGAGAAGACGATAGGCGCGCTGTGTCCCGCATGTTCAAGTTCATCTTTGACGTTGTAACTAAGCTCACGCCTGGCTTACAGGTAATAATTACTGAACATGCCGATATTAATGAGGATTGGTACCGTGGGGCCATTGTAGAGCGATGGCGTAATGGATTAAAACTTGTCCCTGACAATTGGACTCGCAAAGCCAGTGATGTTGCCGACTCAACAACTGAGGCGTGAAGTTAATGCGAGTCATGGAAACTCCATGAGGTTCAGCACCTCTTAGAACCCCGTGCGGGGCGACTCACCGCATTTGTCCGTCCGCTCACTCGTATATTTGTGGATATACAAGGAGAGCCATGGCGCCCTACAACCCTGATATCGCGGTCAGAAAGAGATCATCTGCTAACACCAGGGAAGCAGTCCTGGTGGAGAGGCTTGAGTCGTCATCTCAACCGCATATTTTTCAGTTCCTCAGCATAACCGACGGCTCCGAGGCTCTTCGTCTCCACAAAGAGTATCGTGGAAACCTTGTGTGGCTGATGTACCGGGCCCTAACCGAGTGGTTCGCCTCTTCCGACGTTAAGATTCTGAAGCATCCCCAAGGACGTTCCTGCCAATCTCGCTATCTTTCGACGACTGGAAAGTTTACGAATTCAAGCGGGGTCTACTTCCTAGAGGCTAATGGGGTACGGGCGGCTCTCACCATCTATCTAAGAAATATAGGCTATCAGGAACTCCACCTTTCGTTTTACGTGCGGACATCGGACGCTCCGAGCATACACTCCGTGTTAACTGACATCGAGAACACCCCATCCAGACTTAAGAATCTAATCCTCGACGGAGAGGGCGTCCCTTTGGCATCCTTCCCGCCGGTATCTTGGACGGACGTCGTGTTGCCCGAGGAGATGCGCAGACTCGTTAACTCCAACAGCATAGACCTCCTGGGCAAATCGGACCTATACCGACGTATGGGCGTCCCTTTAAAGCGGGGACTTCTGTTTTGGGGGAGTCCAGGTTGCGGTAAGACCCTCTGCGCTAAGATGTTGATGTCGCAGTTCCCTCGAAGCATATACGTGACATGTGGGGATTTGGATAGCTGTCCTGGTTGGGGAATTCCAGAGATATACGGTCTAGCTCGACGTCTTGCTCCCTGCCTGGTCGTCCTGGAAGATTTGGATGTCCTCGGCGGGGTGGAGCGCCGCAGTCAGTCTGGAAGACCGTTGGGGCAGCTACTCGGAGAACTGGACGGCCTGGAATCGAATCAGGGGGTAGTGACGGTGGCGACCACCAACGATGTTGCCGTGCTTGATGAGGCCTTAAATAACAGGCCTGGAAGATTCGACATCAAATTGCACTTTCCAAATCCAGGGCATGACCTCCGAATGCAACTGCTTAAGTTGTTTACTAAGAGCGTTACATTGGCTCCAGACGTTGACCTGACCACCCTTTCTAATCGCATGGAGTACGGAAACCTTTCAGCAGCCCACGTGCGGGAGGTGGTAACCCGCTCGATTATATTCGCTACAGATGAAGTTGCTGAATTCACGGATACTGACCCTGTAGTGAGCCAGTCGCACCTGGAACGCGCTTTAACGATCATGGCTGACCCAAAGCGTGGGAAGATAGGGTTCAATCCGGAAAGGGGGTGAAACCGCTTACACGAGGAGTTCCGTCCCTACCCTGAGGGGTGGTCAGTGACTCTTCTTGAGCTTGGCGCTCAAGGTTTTGGCGGACTTAATAATATAGGCCTGGTCTTTCTGGGAGTTCTTGCGAAGAGACTTGATAAGGGAAACCAGGACCTTATCCATATCAGGGGAAAGATACTGAGGCTGTTTTTCACGGGTGGAGCTGGGAGTGGCGCTCTTGGCACTGGCAAATAGGCTGCCTACTGGCCGGTTGAGGCTCTCTGCGATCTTCTTTAGGTTCAAGAGGGAAGGGTTGCGGGTTCCACGCTCAATGTCTCCAAGATAACTGGGGTGCAGGTGCGCCCGGAAAGCCAATTCCTCAATGGTAAGTCCACGTTCCAGTCTAAACCGCCGTATTTGGCTTCCGACCTCAGTCTGCAAATTAGTTCCCACGAGTCCTCCGGAGACAATCTAAATTCTAATCAATGCGTATATGCATATCCATAGAATATAAGTCTTGAGGAGCACGCTTTGACAACGCCACTTATAAGTGATAAATTTAGGGGATATCCAGATGGCGAAGAAGCTATATCTGGGCCTGAAAACTAGGGGGACAGATGAGTATGACCATGAAACAGTCTTTATCCTTGATGCCAATACTTCTATTGGGGCTTGCATGTGGTAAAAAGGCGGAGGAAACGTCGCAAAGTGTTCCTGCACAGCCCGTGGCCGCAGTATCAGACCCTTCTCCCGCCGTAGCGACTATTCCCGCATTTAAGAGTTCTCTTAAGGATTTCGAGACCATGCTCAGCGAGGGAATGAGGCTATCAAGCTCTGAACAGATTCCCGACGGGCCTTTCAAGGGGTTTACAAAGAACGTCTATAAGGCCGGGGCAGACGCTAGTGCCTTGGAGGCGGCAGAAGTAATCACCAGGGATGGCGGGGTATATAGATTTCGCTTGATTGCCAATAAGGCAGTAGTGGATTCTATGGCCGCCTCGAACCCCAAGGCACCTGTCAAGGATGTTCTGAACACGGTGTACAGATACTCGATTTACGAGGGGTATCTCTATGCCACAGCCTTCAATGTTCAGTATAAGCCGGAGACCAGGCCGGACGAGCTGATTAAGGAATCTGGCTCTTACGCTTCTATGTGTGTGGATAACGTGCATTACAAATCCGGTGGGGCATATTACCAGGTTTATAATGGCTATGCTTTTGGGTGTTTGAATAAAGCCAATAAGACAATATCCTTCGATGTCGTATCAGAGGACGTATATAAGGCTGAAAAACTGGAGCGCATCCATGGGGGGAAATCATGAGACCGCCAGTGTTGACGACGATGAAAGCATGTGTGCCCATAGTCCTTGCAGTGTTCCTGACCGGATGCTCAACCATCCAGTCGATAAAGACTGGTATGGACTGGGATAGCCATCGTATGGAATGGGAAGGCTGGTATGGGGGCGGAACACAATGGCGCGAAGCCGGATTTACCTACGCCGGAGCGAAGCAGTGGTATGATACTGGCGTAACCGCTCCGTCGTTGGCCTTCGCGTGGGAAGGGATAGGGTTCTCGCCCCAGCAAGCTAGGGCATGGTCGGGAACCGGGTGTGGAATTGAAGCCATAAAGAGTATGGCCGATATAGGGATATCAGCAGCTGAGGCCCGGAAGTGGGGAGGGAACTGCAACCCTCAATACATTTTGGTCTGGCGCAAGGTTGGAATTGACCCCTCAGAAGTGGACGGATGGGTTCAGGCGAAGTTTTCCCCTGACTCTGCAAAGGCCTGGCATGACTTAGGTTTTTCCGCCATGGGAGCGTTGAGCTGCACAAGTAATAGCTACACGCTGGATGACATCAAAGTCTTATTGGATTCTAAGGCGGTACTTTCGGATATCAAATCTGTCTGCGCAAGACTATCAAAGACAGAGAAGGCTAAGTGGGAGTCCAAATATGATTTAGCCAAGATGGCGTCATTGAGTGAGTACTTTTCGTTTGAAGAGATCACTGCCTTGAAGAAAGCCGGGTTTTCTATTGACGAGGCAAAGAACTTTAGGCGCGAAGGCTTCTCGGCTGAAGAGACCCTTACTTGGATGAAAGCTGGGTTTACCATTAACGAGGCAAAGGACTATAAAGTATTTGGTCTCTCCGGTGCAGTTGCCGTTAAGCGAGGGTGCCCTAAAGGATACGGGAATATTTACGCTCTGCTGTCGGCCAATCCGTATGAAGTGGAAGGGAAGTGCTTTGAGTTTGCCGGTGATACTATGCAGCTAATCAATAGAACCACGGGCCTATTTACCCAGAGCCAGCAGGTGTTTTACATGGACTTCGGGTCCGACTCGTTACCCAACATCGGATTCCACGGTATCGTCAAAGGCATGGGTGTGTACGAATACACAACCCGCTTGGGAGTAGCAAAGAAGATACCACATCTCAAGAAACTCCTGGTCCTGAACTGAGGGCGGTTCAACCTGTGCGGAATCCGGCTTGAAGAAGTCATTAAAAGAGTCCATATGCAACAGGGCTGCGATATGACGAGACTTCCATACATCCTTGAGATTTTGGTCGCCGGGAACTGCTATAGGTCAATTCTCACTGTTTGTGCAGGTGTGCAGGTAGGGTCCGGCTCTATTCCCCGGCCGAGCGGCTGCATAGTATAGGCAAGGGTATGGGGTATAAATACACTTAAATCAGTTAGGTATATAGAGTAGTTACTAAGAGTTATATATATACTAGATATCCCATAAGATAAGGGTGCCGAGCGCCTTCGTATCTTTAGGGTGTGCCCTCCTGCAAACCCATTTCCCGTACAGACCTTAAGGCGCTGGCTCTTAGCCAGCCGTCCAACAAGCCGTTGTCCCTTGCCTTAGAAGCCTCGGGTCCGGACCCATTAAAGGACAAGCTCATCTCCGTAGCCTGGTCCGACGGCTCTGCGGAGCCCTCCTGGTTCCAGCTTACCGGAGAGGACGACCGCGAAGCCCTAGCCAGTTTCCTCTCCCAGCGGCCACTAATCCTTTACGATTCCACCCGCTGTTCAACCTTCCTGCGGCAAGCCGGCATAGCCCCCAACGTCCTAAGCGACCCCAAGCTGATGCGGTTCGCGCTAAACCCTTCAAGCCCGCTTACCCTAAAAGCCTTGCTCCTGCGCTACGTTGAGTTTCCAGAGCTGGACTCAATCCCGGACACACTCGATGTCGGTGTCGTCGTGGTGCCCGAGGGCTTGCTCTCCGATAATAGAGAACTCTTAGGCTTGATGGCGGAGGCCACCAGGCTCCTCCACGACAAGCTTCACGATAGCCTCCACTGGGCCAATCCGGTCTACCAGCAAGAGCTCGGCATAGCCCCCATATGCACGGAAATGATTATTTTCGGTATCAAAATCCTTTTTGGAGCTCTCCAGGAAAAGATTTCAGGCCTAGAGGCTGCTATAGAGGAGCTAGAGGCGAAATTGACTTCCATGACGACGTTAATAGGGGTTGCTAATAGCGATTTTTCAATCAATTGGAGTTCCCCGGGAGATATCCGCAACCTCCTTCTTTCACTTGGAGTCGAGCTCAAAAACCATACCGCCGGCGGGAAGTTATCGGTCTCCAAGGATATCCTAGCCGGCTTTTCGGAATCGCACCCTATCATCCCGGTACTGCTGGAATACCGGCACATGGTAAAGCTTCACGGGATTTGCCGCACACTCAAGCGTTTCTACAACCCAAGCACCGAAGCCATCCATTGCCAGTGGCTACAGACGGGAGTTCCAACCGGAAGGTTCCGCTCAAAGGGCCCCAACCTCCAGCAGATACCAGACTTTATCCGGTCCGTCTTTGTTGCCCGCCCAGGCTACTACTTCCTGTCCATCGACTACGATCAACTTGAATACCGAATCCTGGCCGCCTGCGCCGGCGAGACCGCCTTGGTCGAAGCCCTTAAAAGGGGGGAAGATATTCACCGCAAGACAGCAGCTCTTATGCTTGGCCTGCCGGTGTTCAACGTTTCCCCTGAGCAGCGAGCTATGGGTAAGCAGCTTGGTTACTCTCAGCTCTATGGCAGCGGCCCGTCGGGGCTGGCTCACAAACTTAACATCCCCACGAGCAGGGCCAACGCCTTGCTTGACCAGTACTTTGCCGCGGTGCCCCGGCTGGTAGCCTTCCTAGATACCTTGCAGCAACGAGCCTTAACCAATGGCTACGTTGAAAGTTATTACGGTCGCCGTCGTCCCTTGCCCGAGATATCTAGCCCCAACGGCAAGCTCCGCGCCTTCGGGATGCGTAGCGCGGTTAATGGCTTCGCTCAGTCCACCGCCGCTGATGTCGCAAAGCAGTCCATGATTCGATTGGCCCCCGTCCTACGCTCCTACGGCGCCAAGATGCTCGTTCAGCTCCACGATGGGTTGCTAATAGAGGTCCCAGACAGCGTCCCTCCCGAAGTAATAGTCCCAAAGATTAAAGCCGCCGCCGAGACAGAAATCGAGGGCCTGCCTTTAACTGTTACTGCCTCCATTGGTCCCACCTGGCACGACCTTAAGAAGTCATAGATTGGTGGGTATAAACCACCATGGGTGAACTTCTGGGTATCGATATCCTTGGATTTGTGTGCTAGACTATTTGGGTTCTAAGTCGGTTGTGCTTGAAGAAAACATGAGCCCCATTCCCACCTATTACCGTCGCTCTCTTTCTTTAGGGGGACTGCGCAAGCGCCGCCAGATTAGAGTGTCATACAGTCCTGCATCCAATACGGTAACTCGGGTTGAGGGTTTAGCCATCTCTCCCGAGGATGTTGAGATTTCCTCAGAGCTCGGATTTAATCTCCCACTATATGTTCGGGTAGAAGGCCTGCCCCTCTTTCCTACTTCGTATGAATCCATTGGGACAGGGGAAATCATCTACCACGCGCCGTTTCCTCCACTACCTCAGTTCCATGTGCCTGAGCGTTCCAATCCCCTCTCAGAGCGCGCGAAGGTTATGCGGGTTACGCTGACAATACAGAAGCTTGAGGAACTCGGGGCGTATAGTAGTCGCAAACGGCTCCCCACGCAGCTTGCTGTAATGGGAGAATCTGCACAGGATCATGCGCAGAAGCTTACAGGCGCAGGTCGACTAGTGCGCAAGTCTGGTAATGCGACGTGGCATTGGTGCCACCTCATTGCTTTTAGTATGCTGCCTGCGCAGCGTGCCCAATCTAAACAGAACTTGTTCTGCGGAACCTCGGCAGCAAATGGCCAAATGGCAAACATAGAGACATGTGTTCGGGCTTGGGTTTCGGAAAACAAGAAGCCGCTTGGGATTGAGGTTACCTGCTCGTATTTGGCCGATAGCCATCTGGGATTAAGATTGCGGTATCGACTGCATAACAGGAAGTCCGATATGTCCCACACTGAGTATTATGACCCGCTTAGTGTTCAACAGTCGGAGTATGATGATTTGGACGCAGCATTTGACCGGATGTCTGCGAACCTTCGATAGCCAAACCTTCCGCAAGTGTTACCTCCCAATAAATAATAGTTCTCTCGCTAATTGCTACGGCATGCCTCCTCGTATATTTGTGGCATGTCTCGTTTGTCTTTAGACCAGATAGCACCGATGTTAGCCTGCGACTTGCGGGACCTGCCGCCAGCCGAGCAGGAACGCATCTGGTCCAATCCCGACTTCATCGCTGAGGAGAAATTCAACGGCGTTCGTGGCCTGCTTCACATAGGCAAGAAAGAGAATCGAATCAGTACCCGGTGCCTGAGCAAGCGCACAGGGCTTTACTCCGAGAAAACCGACCATTTCCAGCACCTCCGCAACCTGCCCTTGGACTTCTTGGATGGCACCGTCATTGACGGCGAAATCCTGATGAACAAGTCCAGGATGTTTACTGGCGAGACCTTTGCCTGCGGTACACTCTCCTGCACAATGGCGTTGTGCAACGCCTCCCCAGAGAAAGCCTTCGTCCTCCAGCAGGAGGAAGGCCACGCCAGCTTCCAGGCTTTCGATATCCTCCGGTACAAGGGGGAAAGTCTTGAAAACCAGCCCTTCTGGAGGCGCCGTCAAGTGTTGGAGAAGCTATTCTCCGATACGGCCGCCAAGGGCATAGAGCTGACCTCTCTGAATCTAGCCACACAAGTATCCGACGATAAAAGGGACTTCTATGAGGCCGTGCTGTCCTCCGGTGGGGAAGGGGTTATGCTCAAGCACAGGGATGCTCTATATCAACATGTTGGTCGTTCTAAGGGTATGCTGAAGGCCAAGCGTTTCCTTACGGTGGATGGCTTTATCATTGGGGCTACTTCCGGCAAGAATGGAAATACTGGGATGATTGGCAGCCTGTTGATTGGAGTCTACGACCTATGCACTGATAGGGTCAGAGAGATAGCCGGTGTCCCGCCCTCCGACTTAAGCCTCGGCAAGAACAGTAATCTGCGGCGTGCCATGACCGTCCTAAAAGACGGCAAGCCATGCCTTGCTCCCGGTTTCCTGAACGGAGTCGTTGAGTTAGAAGCGTTCCAGTGGAATAACTGGAGGCTTGTCCATGCGAAGATACTTCGCTTTAGAGACGACAAAGCCCCGCAGGACTGCGTCGTTGATTTCCTTGGGATGGAGGAATAATTATGCGATGGAAGACCGGCGACAAGTGCATTTTGGATGAGTCTGTTTTCAACCGCTTTATTAAGTCATTCGGCTCGGATGTCTGCCGGGCTCAGGAAGTCTACACGGTGGTTGATGCTGACCCATGCCAGGCTGTGGTGATTATCTCTGATAAGGAGGGGAAAGCCTCGATAGTGCTGGATTCCTGGATTCTCCCGCTGAAGGAGACAGATTGGAAGGCCTGCAAGCAAGTGCTGGATAAGAGCACCAGTCCGACGGATTTAATCAAACGGTTGAACACCCCGAAGCCCGTGCCGGAGCCTAAAGAGCCGCCCAAGACGGATCATGCGGATAAACCTGACACGCTCCCGGACACCAAGCGAACGCTAATGAAGATGCTCGACCAACTCGAAATAGCGCTCGCAGGCTCTCTTACTATCGGCATGGCTATCATCAAGGTGTATCTGCAAAGGCACTGGTGACACATGCTGCAAGGATTTGTGATGCTCCTGCTCGTATATAACAATTATGACCGACGGACTCTTCACTTTAAACGACCTCCAGACTACAACTGTTGAACGAATCCCTACCGGGCTTCGCCGCCTGGATAAGGTTTTAGGTAAGGGGTTCGTGCGCCGGTCCCTGACGTTGTTCGCCGGCCACGCTGGAGCGGGGAAGAGCTCGCTTTTAACCTTGATTTCAGGGCGTATCTCTGCCGCCGGCCGCAAGGTCCTATACATCAGCGCGGAAGAGGACCTTTCACAGTTCGGTCTGCGTGCCCGCCGCCTTCGCCTGAAGGCAGACGACTCACTCTTCATTACGGATGACGCCCGCATAGACTCCCTGCGCAAGAATGCCTTAGCTCTTAAGCCCGAGCTTTTAATCATCGACAGTATCCAGAGTCTCCGGTATTCGGATGAAGGTTCCCCGTGCTTAGAAAATATGCGTTCCGCGCGCCACCTCCTGGCAGAGCTCCTAGAACTGAAGAAGGAACTGAATACGGCAATTATTCTCGTCGGGCACGAAACTAAAGGTCATGAGATTTCGGGGTCGGCCCAGCTACAGCACATGGTAGACCTAGTGTTAAAGCTTGACTATGAGGAAACTACCGGCGACCGGGTGCTTACGGTAAAGAAGAACCGCTTCGCTTCGATTACAAGCAACTATCGCTTTATAATGGGCAAGCACGGGGAGATACAAGACGCCCCACCTGTTCCGGTGGTTAATTATCGCTCCCCGATAATCGTTGGTTAGGAGGCCGTATGATACTCAAGAGCATTAACGAGGTAATAGAGCAGGTGCGCAAAGACCGGGAAGACACGCATGATGTCCTGCTCCGGAATCCCTCGGACTTCCGCCTGGAATGCGGCGAGAAAGACGACTATCGCCTCCTGTTTGACGGTAAATCCTACAAGGTCGGTCCCACGGCCATGTCCTCGATATGCCGCCTGCTGAGGATGCCCAAGGACTACTTTGACCGTTACCCTAATCCCAGGGAGTTCGTAGAGCATACGCATACGCTAATGCCCAGGGCATGTCCTAACGGCCTGCTGATGCGCCTTAACGGTGAACTGCATGGAGTTCTGCCAGGGAACTATAAAATATTTGACGACGAGCAAGCGCTGGAGTTCATCGGCAGCATGGCCAGCCGATTACTGCCTAGCATCAAAGGGGTAGCAGTTACCTCTGACCGCCGTGAAAATAGCTGTTACCGCATCCTGTTTGGTGACTCGGCGCTGAAGAAAGATGAGATTTATCCTGTCATCAATTTCACTAACTCAGAGATAGGCTTCGGCCCGCTGTCCATAGACGGCGGGACTTTTCGCCTTGTCTGCCTAAATGGCAGCATGCGTTCCGTTGCCTCTGGCAAGAAGTTCTCCTGGAACCACAGCGGTGACTTTCACAAGAAGGTGGACGACTTGTCCGCCTTCATGCGCAGACAGGCACAGGTTGCTACCGAAACAGCAGAGGCAATAAAGCGGGCGGTCCAGAAGATTCTCCCGAGCGGCAGGGAGGAAATCACACGACTTAATCATGCACGCTGGATAAGCAGTGCCTTTGCCAAGGATGCCCAGGGACTCCTTAACGTCGGAGTTCCAAGCACGAAGTATGATGTCTTTAATGCGCTGACAAAGGCTAGCCAGTCCCTTCGCCTGCCAGACAGGTTAAGGACAGAGGCCGTAGCTCACTCATACCTCCTAAGCAGGAACTAGACGACTATGACTGAACAGACCACCAAGACAGTCCCGGCCCCTGGTAGTCAGGCTACGGAGTCTTTCAGTGTGTCGAAGCTGAAATGCTACCTCAGGTGCCCGGCGGTATATTACTACCGGTACGTCCTAGGGCTACATGCGCCACCTACCAGTAACATGATGCTCGGGTCTGCCGTGCATGCAGCTATCGAACACAACTACCGCAAGAAGCTCGAAAGCGGCAAGGACCTTCCTCTAACCGATGTTAAAGAGTTCTTCACGGCGAACTTCAACTACTCCAAAGGCCAGGTGTTGTGGGAGCCAGGCGAGGTTCCCGGCAAGGTAATGGACGAGGGGGTACGGATGCTGGAGCTATACCACACAGAGTCAGCTCCTAAGATAATGCCGACCTTGGTGGAGCAGGTGTTTCAGGTCAGGTTCGAGAACTGTCGGATTGTGTTTAAGGGCGTTATTGACCTCGTTACTGATGGCTCGCTCATCGTAGACCACAAGACCTCAGGTAGAACACCCACGGCGGAATCTATAGACAAAGACCTGCAGGCCACCGCCTATTCGCTTGGCCTGCGCTACATGCGCAAGACCATAGAGACGGGTATCGCTTTCGACTACATCATTCGATGTAAGCAGCCAAAGATTGTTCGCTTTGAAACCTCGAGGACGCAGGCGGACATAGACAATTTCCTCAAACTGCTCGGGCAGGTAATGACCTCTGTGCAGGCGGGGATATTCTATCCCAACTCCACGGGGCAGTTCTGCTCGGCCAAGATGTGCCAGTTCTGGGATGAATGCGTAGGAGGTCGCAAGTTTAATTATGCACCAACAAGATAATAGGCTGTCGTACGTCGAAGCTGTAATACGAGGGGCTCTCAGCAACGTAAGGAAAAAATCGTATAGGAGGCGGTATGGATACTGTAATTCCAAGGGTTTTGCTCCCGCAAGAAGCAACTGCGGCGGAAACAAAGACAGGCGGCCCTGCGTCAGAGCCAGCAAGCTCACAGGAAGTATATCGGCAATGGGATCAACGGGACGAGGCCCAGGTCGTGGATGCGCTCAAAGGGCGTTATCTCGACGAGTTCGTTTACAGCTACTGCCGACGGCATAAGTGGGTGGATGGCAAGCGTCCGCCCGAGTGCACTTGCACGGATGTAATCGTCGGGCTAAGCTGGCTCGGTGTTCAGGAAGCTGCGCGTGAATACAAAGGGATACATGTCCCTCTGGAGAAGATGCGCAAGGTGGAGACCGAGGACAGCATCGAAGTGACCCTTGAGGCCATAGACACCAAGACTGATTCCTCCCGTATCGGTATCGCCTCACAGTCCAAGAAGTTGCGGCTTCATAGCGGCCAGGTAATGGATGACCCGTTCTGCGCGGCTAAAGCAATGGCTAAGGCCCAGCGCAATGCGATACGCCCTCTGCTGCCTGTCACCCTTATAAAGGCCTGGATAGAGGCACACCGCAACCACGGCAGTGTCCCGGTGCTACCCACGGAGCACGTCGCTCCGTTAAAGGCTGCCAGCCAGGAATCCAAGGCAGTATCGGTCCCGGCACAGAAGCCGCCAGCAGCTCCCCAGCAGCCCGGCAGGCCTGCAAGCAATGGTGGTTATCAGTGGGCGCCTAGCGATGGGCAGGTGAAACGGATCTTCGGGCTGGCTCACGGGCATAACGTTAGCCGGGACAAGATACGGGAGCTCATAAAGACTATCTGCGGCGTCGAGGACCCCGCCAGGATAGCCAGCAGGACCAAGTATGAAGCGCTCTGTATGGCCATAGAAACCGGGGCCCCGTTCTAAGGTGGCACCCAATCAAGAATCCCAGGAGGGAGCAATATGTTTAAAGACGGGTATTTTACACCCTCCGGGATTAAGATTTACTCCTCGGTGGCTCACAACGTAGCAGGGTTCGACCCCACTAATACCGACGACCAACAGACCAAGGATGCTCTGCGGAAGTACCAGGACCGTGGCCGGGAGATAATGTCGGAGAATTCCGAGGATGCCCTCACCTGGTCCTTCTTCCATGCCGTATCAAAGCTGCCGACGAAAGATTGGCTGGTAGACTTCTTCCGCGCCGCGGTAAATGACCGATTCGCCAACACCCATGCCCCGCATGCGGACCAGGCCATAATAAGGTTTTGGGTCGCGCATCCGTCCCCACCGGTGTACCTGCAATGGATAGGGGCCAAGGTGCTCCAAGAAGGGGAGGGAAGCATATCCCACCTTGAGCGCTACGACAGCAAGGTGCGTGCACGGAAGCGGCTGGCAAAGATAATGCGCGGCGACCCGGATGAAGTGCCGGAAAGGGCTACTGAGGTTGACGTTGAAATCAGGCTCGGTAAAGAGCTGTTGGTATTCATCGAGGTTAAGCTGTTCTCCGATGCCAGCGCCAGTGGCACATTCAACTCGACCAGGAACCAGCTGGTTCGGAACATGGAGCTACTGGAGCACGCTGCCAACCGAGAGGGCTTTAAGGACAGGCGTTTTATTCTGCTGACGTTGGACCGAACGGCGGAGAAACTTTACACCAAATTAATGCGTCGGTATCGCAATACGGATGGCCGGGTGCTCAGGCAATGGGATGAAGTCGGTAACTGGCAGGCGCTTAAAGAGGACCTGCCCCATAGGTCTACCGAGCCGGACGCCTACTTTCAGGACATATCGAAGAAGCTTGGCTGGATAATGTGGCCCGACTGCTGGAAGCTGCTGGCCCACTACGCCAGCGCTGCGGGGAGTCCATGCAAACCATAATGCCATTCATTCTCGGCGGAGTCTTTGCTGCTCTGGCCTGCCTCCAACATACACATAGTGTCAGGGGCCTATGGCGACGTTCGATAATTACCTCCATGGGCCTAGGGGGAATCCAGTACCTACTGGTGCGTTGGGCTGCTAAGGGGGATATTGCGTTCTGGATATTTCAGGCCGGCTGTTGTCTTGGCGCGGGATTTGGGAGTTACCTATCATCCCGCCTGGGCAAGCCTGGTACAGGCCAGGATGAAGAGTTTTGCTTACTCAAACTGCGGCAAGAAGAGGTCAATAAAAGAGCTTAGGTGCAACCAGGAGCTCATTAGAGGAGACTTCCATACATCCTTGAGATTTTGTTCGCCGGGACTTGGTATAGGTCATTTCTATCAGCTATCTATCGTCAGAGTGTCCAGCTAAATGCCCTTGGCGTACATGAGGGGAGGCAAATGATTATGAGGCTTAAAGACCCAAACAGACACGAGAAAAGGCACAGGTTTCCTGAAATCGAAAAGGAACGGAAGCTTTACAGGCTACTCTTCATTCTGCAGAAAGGGAGAAGGGCAATGCGCGTCAGGGAACTGAGTAACGAGTTCGGCGTTTCGGAGAGATCAATAGAGCGCGACCTGATGGTTCTGGAAGGTGCGGGGTTCGCGCTGGAGCAACTCGCGCGAGGCACCTATAGGTTCATGGATGACAACTTAATCCCGGCAAGGAGCTAACTATATGATAATCACAGGAACAGTAAAGCCAGTGAGTCAGCTATCGGACAGGGAACTCGTAAATCTCGTACTGCATATCCCGGCAGGCGAAGAAAGTAGTTGGGCGAAACTCGCTAAACGGTTCGTGGATAAGCTGCATAGCTTTAATGGCTACACCCCGACCGCTGAAGACCCTGTGGCTATACAGGCGATATGGGAAATCGCAAAGAGATTCGCCGGCAAGAAGAGCAATATATATCTCAAACCACGCGATATCTGGGAAGAGTTGCGAGACATCCGGGGAGCAAAGAAAGAGCACTTCATGGTCTTCTTCCTCGATACAAGGAACCAAGAGACGCACAGGGAGACCGTATCAGTAGGGACGCTCAATTATAACTTGGTTCACCCGAGGGAAGTCTTTGAACCGGCAGTCAAATATCTGGCGGCTGGGATTATTGTAGCGCACAATCACCCAAGCGGTTGTCTTGAGCCAAGCGACGAAGACATCTCGCTTACTAAGCGGCTAGTAAGCGCCGGCAAGCTGCTGGGGATAGAGGTCCTCGATCATGTAATCGTGACGAAGGACGCCTTCACCAGTTTTAAACAGAAGGGGCTCATTTGAGCCCAAGCTCCAGCAGGGGAGCCGCGTAAGGCGTATATTACTTCTGACCACTTCCCAGCCACTTAGTTGCTGGGAGGCTTAGCTACACGCGGATGAAAACCAAACCCTTTCCGTATCTAGAAGATACACGAAAGTAACGCCGGATGATTTACACAGTGTCCGGCGGGCTAAGTTAGGCACTGCCCGCTCCGGTTCTTCGTTCGGTATCCAAGACGAATCGGTATTAATGGTCCTCCAAATGGAAGTGCTTCAGATGCAGAAGGTGATGGTGTCTATTCATAGCCCCGTGCAGCCAGGAGATAATACTTGGATGCGCCAGCCAGAAAGTCGGTAATACGGAGAAAACATATCATGCCAGTAGCCTCAAAAACAAACAGCAGTAAGAAAGAAATTCAGTTAGGAGATGAGGAATTCAAGGAGTTGGTCGAGCAATGCGCCGCAGAAAAGACGACCAAGGCGCATGCGGATTTTGGCTTGGGTTTTAAGCATGCCCTGGAATTAGCAAAGAATATCTCTTGCTCCACTTTATATGATTGGATGCATGCCTGTGAAATAAACGAATGGGACGATTGGCTGCCATTCTTTGGGTCGGACTACTTTAAAGGCTGGGAGCAAGGCATTCGTCACCTGAGGTTCGAGGTTGAGAGGCGAAAAGCAGTGCGCGGTTCTGCCAAGTAACTTAACTCCCTACTGGTGCCCTCACCTTAAATGATGAGGGCACTAGTTTGTTCTGTGCCCCCGGGCCCTGATAATTCCAGTCCGATACGCTAGGGGAAAACATATGAATGAAACCAGTCTAATAGTTCATGTAAGCAGGGGTTACGCAAGAACCCTTAAACGATTAGGGATTGTGGATATAAACCTATTCGCTCCAGGTACGAGGGCTGTTCGGCTGCTTCTACGCGAAGGAGGCCCGTCATGGGTTATCGGTGACCCTGAGATTCGGGATAACTACTGCCATGGAAAGGATGTCGAAAGAACGTTGAGGATTGCATCTGGGTTTAAATTCTTCGCTGTTCGTGACCATCGCCCTGTGAGCTACACTTCCGACAGCAGTAGGGGCAGTACAGTGACCTTCCTTTTGCCCGAAGAGTATTAAGCCATTCGAAATCCTACGGAACCGCGAAGAGGTCAATAAAAGAGTCCAGGTGCAACCAAGAGCTCAATAGAGAGAGCTTCCATAGGCCCTTGAAATTTTGGTCGCCGGATTCCCTATAGGTGAATTCTCGAATACCGGAGCCCGGCTACGAGCATTCTCTGCCACGGACGGATACTGAATCTCCTTCGTACATGGATAGCACACCTTAAACACTGCCTCGCCTAACAAGGCGCGGACGCAAGTATAAAGGGGTTGGAGTGGTGTGCCAATCGCTTGCGGTAGGGCGACATGCGACCGACAGACAGGTGCAGTCCCTTAGCTCTCAGCGGAGTTTAACTGCTGCCAGGTCACCAGGTGCCTGCGGGTTCGGGAATGTCCAGCAACCTCGAGCGGAAAGCGGTTCCCCGACGATAAACCAAGATTTACTGTGTCGCACCAGCCCTCTTATATTAAAGGGTTAAAGCTCGTGCTCACTCTAGACAGTAGAATCTCTTCCTTCACTCGCCTTACCGGCCCGCCGCCAAAGCCTTTCGACAGACCTTCGTATATCAATAACATGAGAACCTTCGTAACTCCCGGTTACCTGAAAGCTTTATCGGAGCATAGCATTGATAGCCCTGCCCTCTACGCCCCAGGAAGTAAAGCTCTCAATATTCTTTCCAAGGGTGGTGACCCGTCCTGGGTGGTGGGGGACCCCACGGTACAGGTGGAGTCCGGTATCCAAGAGGACGATGGAAGAACCCTGAAGGTGCCGTCGTCCTTTTCTTTCTACGCTGTCCGCGACGACCACGAAGCAGACTGTTCTTGCGGCTGCGGTGGCGGCAGCGTAGTAACGTTCATGCTACCGGAGGAGTATTAGCGCGTGTATGCGATGGTCCGGGTACAGGAGAACCATATGCCTACCAAACCCAAGCTCGGTGAGTTCGTTGAAAAGGATGGCAAGCTGTATTTCATTAAGGCGGAGAACCTGCCTGTCACCCCCTGCAAGGAAAGTGCCCATCCCGTGGTTGGATATGCCTATCTGCTGGGATACGGGATAGCCGTCGCTCTGATGATGTTGGCGATGTTCATTGTAGTCCTGTTCCCATTCCCAATGTTCGCTCTCCTAGTGAGCGCTGTTGTCCTAAAGACCAGTTAGGAAGCTCTCCGGTAACTCATTTTATTGTATGCGCAAGGATAGAAGCCAATTCCATCCCGACAGGACGGTGTCGGGATGGTCTGCTATGCTATTAACGAGGCCCACGCATAATATTCACGTTGATAGTGTACTGGTTAAGATATAGAATAGTATTTGGGTTGGTGGTAATTTGCATAGATTTGGAGCCGAAATTCATGGATCAAGCTGCCCACAACAAGATAGTCTCTTTCATCTGGGGAATCGCAGACGACGTTCTGCGGGACCTCTTTAAGCGTGGTAAGTACCCGGATGTCATTCTCCCTATGTGCGTGCTCCGTCGTATGGATGCTGTGCTGGAGCCTACCAAGAAAGCTGTTCTTGACACCAAGGCGATGCTGGACAAGTCAGGGATAACCGCTCAGGTTCCCGCCCTATGTCATGCAGCCGGACAGGCCTTCTACAATACCTCTAAGTTCACATTGCGTGACCTGAAGTCACGTAAGAGTCAGCAGCAGCTCCTCACCGATTTCAATGACTACCTGGATGGTTTCTCTCCCAACGTGCAGGACATCATCGAGAACTTCAAGTTCCGAAACCAAATCCCAACTCTTTCAAAGGCAGATGCCCTCGGGACATTAATAGGCAAGTTCCTTGACCCCGAGATTGACCTGAGCCCGGCCGGGATTGATAATCATGCCATGGGGACAGTATTCGAGGAACTGGTCCGTAAGTTTAATGAGGAGAACAACGAGGAAGCTGGTGAACACTGGACACCACGCGACGCAGTCCGCCTCATGGCCAACCTGATATTTCTCCCGGTGGCAGACCAGATTAAATCCGGTAGCTATCTGCTCTATGACTGTGCCTGCGGTACCGGAGGTATGCTCACTGTAGCGGAAGAAACCCTTCAGAAACTTGCCAAGGAGCGTAACCGGAAGATTACGACCTATCTGTACGGGCAGGAGATAAGCCCTGAGACTTATGCAATCTGTAAAGCGGACATGCTGCTTAAGGGTGAAGGGGGGAATGGAGACAATATCGTCGGTGGCGCCGAACATTCCACTCTGACCCACGACGCATTCCCGGCTCAGGACTTCGACTTCATGCTTGCGAATCCACCCTATGGTAAGAGCTGGAAGAACGACCTGGAGCTAATGGGGGGTAAGGAAGGAATGCGGGACCCCCGGTTCAAGGTGATGCATAACGCCGAAGAGCTTTCTCTCGTCACACGCTCGAGCGACGGCCAACTGCTCTTCCTAGCTAACATGCTTTCGAAGATGAACCATAAGACGCCACTCGGCAGTCGTATCGCCGAGGTCCATAATGGTTCCTCCCTGTTTACCGGAGATGCCGGTCAGGGCGAGAGTAATATCCGGCGCTGGATAATTGAGAACGACTGGCTGGAAGCCATAGTGGCACTGCCGCTTAACCTCTTTTACAACACCGGCATAGCCACCTACATATGGGTGTTATCCAATCGCAAGCCAGAGAACCGTAAGGGTAAAGTGCAGTTGATAGATGCCACGCTATGGTTTAAGCCTCTGCGCAAGAATCTCGGCAAGAAGAACTGCGAGCTTTCAGATGAGGACCTTAAGCGTATTTGCGACACCTACCTCAAGTTCCAGGAAACCCCTGAGTCAAAGATATTCGATAACAAGGCCTTTGGTTATTGGAAGGTAATTGTGGAGCGTCCTCTACGCCTGCATAGTCAGTTTTCCGTAAAGGCCATAGAGTCCCTCCGCTTCTCTTCAGGCGACGAGGATATCAGGACGAAGCTCTATGACGAGTTCGGTGACGCGCTGTTTAATAAGTTCCAGAGCATTACCCCCAAGCTTGAGAAACGTTTGGACACCTGGGCTGATGAGGAAGCGGAGGAAGAAGCCGATGGGGAAGCTCCCTCAAAGAAGGGACTCTCCGAAAAGAAGAAGAAGAAGCTTTTAGACCCAAAGACCTGGGAACGGGATGCCCACCTTGTGGAGGTAGGAGAAGCCCTCCGTAAGGAGCTTGGAGGCGGGCTATTTGAAGACCATAATGTGTTCCAGGTAAAGGTTGACGGTGCATTGGATAAGTTGAACATGAAGCTCTCAGCTTCAGAACTAAAGCTATTGATTGGTGCGGTCAGCTGGCGCGTTGAAACTGCTCCACCGGTTATCGGGAAAGTCCATAAACCTGGGAAAGTTAAAGCCGACCCACTGCACGGCCTGTACGAGCTCAAGGTGAGCGGTAAGCCCGCTATTGTTGAATACGAGCCAGATACCGAACTCCGGGATACCGAGCAAGTGCCGCTACTCGAGCAGGGCGGGATAGATGCTTTCATTAAGCGTGAGGTGTTGCCCTACACCCCGGATGCCTGGGTGAAAGGGGAATCGACCAAGGTGGGGTATGAAATTAGCTTTACCCGCCATTTCTATAAGCCCCAGCCGCTGCGTACGCTGGCGGAAATCAGTAAGGATATCCTTGCCATCGAGCAAGAGGCGGAAGGTCTATTGGGCGACCTGCTAAAGAAGGGGGCAAAGTGAAAGCTACCGAAGCTAAGTTGTTGAGTTTTCTACAGAAGTCCCCACAGTTCATAATACCGATATACCAGCGCACCTATTCGTGGACTCCCAAGGAGTGCCGGCAGCTTTGGAGCGACATTCTTCGTGCAGGATCAAGTGACGCTGTATCTGTCCATTTCATCGGTTCTATCGTTTACATAGAGCAGGGGCTGTCCCAGGTTACCCATCAGGCGCCGTTGCTTGTAATCGATGGACAGCAGCGTCTTACTACGGTCTCATTGTTGGTGGAGGCATTAGCTCGCACACTAGGGGACAAGGAACCAGTTGATGGGTTTTCCGCTGCAAAGCTCCGCCACTATTACCTGAGCAATCCACTTGAAAGCGGCGACCGCTACTTTAAACTGCTGCTCTCGCAGACGGACAATGCCTCGCTGAAGGCTGTTATTAAGAACGGGGAACAGCCCAAAGAGCCTTCGCTCAGAATCACCCAGAACTTTGACCTCTTCTCCGAACTGATAGCGGAGCAGAAAGGCGACCTGGTGCCAGTTTGCCGTGGCCTCGCTAAGCTCGTAGTGGTGGACGTCGCTCTAAGTCGCGACCAGGACAACCCTCAGCTCATTTTCGAGAGTATGAACTCTACGGGTAAAGAGTTAAGCCAGGCTGACCTTATCCGGAACTTTATTTTGATGGGCCTTGAGCCCAACCTCCAGACACGCCTCTATGAGGAATTCTGGCGGCCAATGGAGCTGGACTTCGGGCAGGAAGCATATGGAACACAGTTCGATAGCTTCATGCGCCACTACTTAACTGCTAAGACCGGAGATATCCCGCGTGAGAGTGAAGTCTACGAAGCGTTTAAGGATTACTCCCGTACTCAGGCAGTAGTGAAAGCTGGTATTGAAGCTCTGGTTAAGGATATCCGTGCTTTTGCCGGACACTTCTGCGCTATGGCACTCGGGGCGGAAAAGGACGCGGCGCTCGGCCTTGCCTTTCATGACCTGAGGGAACTGAAAGTGGATGTTGCCTACCCGTTCCTGTTAGAGCTATACCACGACTATGCAAATAAGACGCTTGGCGCCATTGATTTCGAGGCCGCGGTCCGCATGGTCGAGGCTTATGTGTTCCGTCGTGCCATCTGCGCGATTCCCACCAATTCCATGAACAAGACCTTTGGCTCTTTCGGTAAGGTGCTTAAGAAGGACCGCTACCTGGAAAGTATCAAGGCGCATTTCCTAACGTTGCCCTCCTATCGCCGATTCCCCAGCGACGATGAGTTCCGTCGTGAACTGCCTAACCGTGACCTCTACAATTTCAGGAGTCGCAGTTACTGGCTGCGTCGACTGGAGAATCATGGACGTAAAGAGCGTGTGCCGGTGGATGAATACACCATTGAGCATATTCTTCCCCAGAACCCAAAGCTTTCGGATGCATGGAAGCAAGCGCTCGGTACAGAATGGGAGCGCGTCCAGAAGCAATGGCTGCATACCCTTGGGAACCTAACCTTAACCGGCTATAACACCGAATACAGCGACCGCTCCTTTACTGAAAAGCGGGATATGAAGGGTGGATTCAAGGAAAGCCCGCTAAAGCTTAACTCCGGGCTGGGGAAACTTGAAACATGGAACGAAGCGGCTATCCAGAAACGTGCAGGCCAGCTTGCAGAACAGGTGGTGGCTGTTTGGGCTGCTCCCACGTTGGATGCGGATACCTTAGCCGCCTATCAGCCCAAGGTGGATACTGAGGCGGCTTACACTATCAATGACCACCCGAATTTGCTTACTCCAGGAATACGGGACGTGTTCTCCGCCTTTCGTAAGGAAGTGCTTGCACTTGATCCTTGTGTGACTGAGGAGTTCCTAAAGATATACGTGGCCTATAAGGCGGAAACCAACTTTGTTGATGTCGTGCCCCAGGCCAGAAGGATGCTGTTAACCCTGAATCTGCCTTATGCTGAGATAGAGGACCCCAAGGGCCTATGCCGTGACGTGTCAGCAATAAGCCGCTGGGGTAACGGAGATGTTGAGGTAGGCATTAAATCCTTAGATGAGCTGCCATACGTAATGGGGCTCGTGCGCCTGGCCTACGAACATCAGATGGGCGATGGGGTGCACGAATGATTGCTGACCTCAAACCCTATCCCGACTACAAGGAATCGGGGTTGCCCTGGTTACGCCATATTCCGAAGCATTGGGGTATAAAGCGTGGCAAATCCCTACTCCAATGTATTGATAAGCGATCTTCTGATGGAAAGGAAGAGTTGTTGTCGGTTTCATCCTCCAGGGGGGTTGTCCCTCGACGTTCGGCGAAGGTTACGATGTTTAAGGCGGAATCTTACATTGGATATAAGTTGTGCTGGCCAGGAGACCTCGTTATAAATAGCCTGTGGGCTTGGGGAGGCGGTCTTGGAGTATCGCAGTATCACGGGATTATCAGTTCCGCCTATGGGGTTTATCGTACTAGGCCGGGGGCCCAAATCAATCCGGCATACATTAATGAATTGGTACGGTCTGCCCCATTTAACTGGGAATTAACTGTTCGTTCTAAAGGTGTGTGGATATCCCGACTCCAAATGGTGGACCAGGCCTTTCTTGATGCCCCGTTCCCTTTGCCTTCCCAGGAGGAACAGGAAGCTATCGTTAAGTTCTTGGATTGCGTTAACGCACGTTTGGAGCGGGCTATGCGGGCGAAACGTAAGACGATAGGGTTATTGAACGAACAGAAGCAGGCTGTTATCCACCACGCTGTTGCCCGCGGCGTTGCCCCGAATGTTCCATTGAAACCCTCTGGTATTCCATGGCTGGGGAACATCCCCAAACATTGGTCAGTACGAAAGGTTCGTACCGTTGCCGTGCTTATCGTCAGTAATGTGGACAAACACTCCCGTGCAAATGAGAAACCAGTAAGGCTATGCAACTATACGGACGTCTATAAGAATGAGCGCATTACAAACAGCCTCAACTTCATGCAGGCTACCGCAACCGATGATGAAATATCCAAGTATCGTATCCGTGTTGGAGATGTAGTCATAACCAAAGACTCAGAGGAGTGGGATGATATTGGGGTCCCGACGTACGTAGCCCAGGAGGCTGATGATTTGGTTTGTGGTTATCATTTAGGTATTTTGCGACCACGTAAAGAGCTTATTGCTGGTGACTTTCTGTTTAGAGCTCTCCAGGACCGTTTTGTTGCAACCCAGATGCATGTGAGTGCTAAAGGTGTTACCCGCTATGGGCTGTCACATCAAGGAATCAAGGATACGCTCATCCCCTTACCTCCTACAGATGAGCAGGAATCTATCTGTGCTGTGTTGTCCAAAGAGCTTAAACGCTTCACCTCCGCGGTGACTAGGCTTGAGCGTGAAATAGAACTGCTTCGTGAGTATCGCACACGTCTCATTTCGGATGTTGTTACAGGCAAGTTGGATGTTCGGAAGGTCGTAAGTCAATTGCCTAAGGATGTTGTTGCCAACGAACCCCTAACTGCGGACGATACTGTAGAAGAATCAGAACCCGAGGAGAGCGCTCTATGAGCCCCACTGACATTTCAGAGAAAGGCCTTGAAACCATTATCATGCGCCATATGACCGGCGTAGACGGGTTAGGGCCGATGACCGAGGGTGCAGTGGCCGAAGCCCCGATTAAGTTCGATGGCTGGTTCGCTGGAAACCCGAAAGACTTTGACCGTAGCCAGGTAATGGATGTGCCGCAACTATTCAAGTTCCTGCGCACCACGCAGCCTGAGATGTTTAAGAAGATAGGGATGGTAAACGAGCAGGACGCAACGGACATCGCTCGCCTGAAGTTCTTAACAAGGCTTTCAAATGAAGTAGGTAAGCGTGGCGTAATAGACGTGCTCCGTAAGGGAATGGATCATGGAGCCCTGCGCTTTGACCTATTCTACGGCACACCCTCCCATGGCAATGTGAAAGCTGAAGAACTCTACGCCAAGAACCGCTTTATAGTGACCCGCCAACTTGCCTATAGCGCAGACCAGACCCGCCGTGCGCTGGACCTTGCCCTATTCATAAACGGGCTGCCTGTGGCTACTTTTGAACTTAAGAACAACCTCACCAAGCAGACTGTGGAAGACGCGGTGGAACAATACCGCCGAGACCGAGACCCTCGGGAGAAGATTTTCACACCTGGGCGTTGTATCGTCCATCTCGGAGTGGACGAAAGTGAGGTGCGTATGTGCACCGAGTTGCGCGGCAAGGCTTCCTGGTTCTTACCGTTTAATAAAGGGAACAACGACGGAGCCGGCAACCCGACTAACCCAGCGGGACTAAAGACTGAGTACCTTTGGGGAGAGATTCTTACTCCGAACGGCCTGACCAATATCATCGAGAACTACGCGCAAACTGTGGAGGAGAAGCACCCAAAGACCGGCGCGAAGGTCCGCAGGCAGATTTTCCCGCGCTATCATCAGCTCGATGTCGTAAGGAAAGCTCTCGCTCATGTCGCAATCCACGGGGCTGGGTGCCGGTATCTTATACAGCATTCCGCAGGCAGCGGGAAGTCAAATTCCATCGCCTGGTTAGCCCACCAGCTTATAGCACTCAGGAAGGCGGATAAAGAGATATTCGATTCCGTCATAGTAGTAACGGACAGGATATTGTTGGATGACCAAATTAAGCGTACTGTTAAGCAGTTTATGCAGGTGGCCTCTACCGTGGGGCATGCCGAACACGCAGGTGACCTGCGTAAGTTCATTGATGAGGGAAAGAAGATAATCATCAGTACGGTGCAGAAGTTCCCGTTTATCCTCGACGAAGTCGCCAAGGAAGGTACGGCCAGGCGCTTTGCTCTCATCATCGATGAAGCGCACTCAAGCCAGGGCGGGAAGACCTCCGCTGCTGTGAGCGAAGCTCTTTCAGACCCTGAAGACACAATCAACGATGCCCTTGAAAAGCGCATGGCTTCCAGGAAGATGATAAAGAACGCCAGCTACTTTGCCTTCACCGCCACACCGAAGAATAAGACCCTGGAGATGTTCGGAGAACCCTTGCCTGCCGACGCTGAGGGTAAGGTAAAGCATAAGCCCTTTCACAGCTACACCATGAAGCAGGCCATACAGGAGCATTTCATCCTCGATGTGCTTGAGAACTATACGCCTGTTAATAGCTACTACAAGTTGGTCAAGAAGACGGAAGAGGACCCGGAATTTGATGTTAAAAGAGCACAGAAGAAGCTGCGGAAATACGTGGAAAGCCATAGCCATGCCATTCAGGAGAAGGCTGAGATTATGGTGGATCATTTTCACGACCAGGTTATGGCCAAGTATAAGATTGGTGGCAAGGCCAGAGCAATGGTCGTAACCAGTGGTGTCCAGAGGGCCATACAGTATTTCCACGCCGCTAAAGCTTACCTGGCTGAGCGGAAGAGCCCGTATCAGGCCATTGTAGCGTTCTCTGGAGAGCATGACTTCGGGGGGGCGAAAGTGACCGAAGCCTCACTTAATGGCTTTTCGAGCGGGGAAATTGCACAGAAGATTCAAGAGGACCCGTATCGGTTCTTAATCTGCGCCGATAAGTTCCAGACCGGGTACGACGAGCCGCTGCTGCACACCATGTACGTGGATAAACAGCTGTCCGGAATTAAAGCAGTGCAGACACTGTCCCGCCTGAACCGTGCCCACCCGGAGAAGCGGGATGTGTTCGTCTTGGACTTCCAGAACGACGTGGATACTATCAAGTTAGCCTTCTCCGACTATTACCGTACGACGGTGCTGAGTGAGGAAACAGACCCCAATAAGCTGCATGACCTTAAGACTGCCCTGGACACCGCTCAGGTTTACTCCCCAGACCAGGTTAAGACCTTGGTGGATATGTTCCTGCGTGGGGATGATAGGGATAAGCTGGAGCCCGTTCTTACGTCCTGCGTTGAAGTCTACAAGAGGTTGGATGAGGACGGACAGGTGGACTTCAAAGGGAAAGCTAAGGTGTTTGTTCGTACCTACAACTTCCTGTCTGCCATACTGCCGTATACGAATGGGGAGTGGGAGAGGCTGTGCATCTTCTTGAACCTGCTCGTGCCGAAGCTTCCTGCCCCAAGGATAGATGACCTTTCCCAGGGAATCCTTGATGCCATAGATATGGACAGCTATCGTGCAGAGAAGAAGGCAACCCTGGCTATAAAGCTAGACGATAAAGATGGAGAGATATCCCCTATTCCCGTAGAAGGTGGAGGCTATGTTTCAAAGCCTGAGCTGGAGCGCTTAAGCAACATCCTTAAGAGCTTCAATGACCAATTCGGGACCTTGTTCACCGATGGAGACCAAGTGATGCGGCGTATCCAGAACGATATAGTCCCAAAGGTTGCCGCAGACCTGGCTTATCAGAATGCAAAGAAGAATACACCGAATACGGCCCGTATTGAGCATGACCGTGCCTTGGCGAACGTAATGTTAAACGTCCTTAAGGACGATACCCACATGTACAAGCAGTTTATGGAGAACGACTCCTTCAAGCGGTTCGTTACCGAAATGGTGTTCCATATGACGCAGGGGGAATAAGGCTATGAAGCAGCCTAAGCCAAAGATTGACTTGAATGACCTGCTTAAAAGGGCGCGTAAGATTGTCGCTGCCAAAGGGAAGCCTTCCAAGGTCAAAGAAGCTTACTGGCTCATCGCCGAGAGAATGACAGGATCATATCCTGAGCCGACTGAGCGCAGCGGTAAGTGGCTTGTTTTCGTGCAAACGAGTGCCGTAGATAAGGTCTGGGCTAAGATTAAGGAAGCGACCGAGGATGGGAAGCTCGGCGGGTCCTCAAAGGTTTCAACCGGGAAACAGAACCCCAATGCCGTCGATATGGATAAGAAGGTCATCTGCGTCTACACCTACGATTGGGCAGATGGTGGCGATGTCCACCGGGTGCGGGCAGAGCTGCGGAAGCTGGGTATTACAGAGAAGATTCCGTACAAGTCCGACAGCGACACCCTGAGCGGCAAGTACCGCGTATCCGGCCATACCCGCATAAGCAAGTATTACGAGTGATTGGACCGAGATACATTCCATGGATAGGTCTATGAAGGGAGAAAGTCCATCAACCGAGCATCACGCCCCGAACGTACGGTATTTTAAGAGGCGGCCTAGCAAGTCGGCTATATGGAGTCCGCCTGTCGGGTTTCCGGAAGAAGCCACATACATTGTTAAACAGGTACTTGTTGACCCTAAACGGGAGGTAATCGTTATTCCGCCCGTAAGTGACTCTGAACTTCTTAACCAGTCTCTTCAGGCGCAAAGTCTTGTTGCGATATTCACGTTGACCTATAAGACTGCACGGGATACAAGACTCAACCCTCTTTCCTACGCCAAGCCCGAGTTCGGATGGTTGAACGAAGAGTTGAATTCACGTAAAGTCCCGATGAAAGAGCTCTGGGGTAAACTGAGTTCCGCAGTTCGGTGGTATTCCTGGACTCTATTTTTCCTTGTTATTGGGGAAGTACGGAAACGTGTGCGAAGAAAGCAGCTGAATTTCTTATTAGCGATGGCGGGCCCCGGTAAATGCTTGGGACGTCGGGATAAGACGCATCAGCCGTTATATCAAGATTGGCTGGATGTTATCGACGAGGTCAAGAGAGCACTAGGGAATCAGGATATGAAATTGCCGGGCACCCTTGTGAGCCTTGCTAGGTGGGATGGAATTGCGGCTAGAGGCAAGAGAATCCTGGAATCGAATCTTGGTAAAGAGACCTTGGCGGGGCAGCTTCGGGTTTCGAAGAATAAGGAACCGCTACTTCATACTTTGCCCTTCTGGAACAAGGTAATTGTGGACCTCGTGAACTTTTTTCGGGAGAAAGGATTTAAAGGAGAGAAACCCTTTGAGTTGACTGGATGGACTCTCCATCTTTTCTTCCCATCTTTTTGGCCTGCAACCGTCCTGCTATGGAAGCAGCGCCAGCTTCATAGTGAGGACATAGAGAAGCCGTCGCAGGTTAGAGCGGCCTTTACGCCTATTATTAAGCAGCGTTATTACGACCATTCCTAGTAAGCATATCCCCACGTCATAATCATAGTCTGGTTCCGGCCAGTTACTATAAGATTTAGCCTGCCACCTAAATATCGTGGCATGGTACTCCTTTGCTTTAATTTCCGTGCAGGCTGGGTGGGGTAGTAAATCCCGTAGGCAGCCTGGAGTGGTCTAGGAGGAATAGCAATGAGCTTCTATAAAAGTCAGCTTGATAGTCCTATAACGTGGGATGTGTCGAGAGGTTGGTGGAACGTTGGAAGAAGCCTCGCGACTCGTGAACGGTCAGCCGATAGCAGGCTCCTAGAAGATGCAATCTGTCTGTATCAAGGCACTTATGGGGTTGATTTTGACGAAGCGAGTCTCGTCGGTGGATGGGACCATCAGCTAAGCCTAATGAAGCGGGGGAATTCTCCACAAAGCGTGAGTGTTGGCCTTGCCGCATAACGCTATCAATGAGCCCTTCAGATGGCGTTTGATGAAACCATGAAGAAATCATTAAGTACAGGAGGAATTAATACGGCTGTGGGAAAGGCCGTTGCCTCCGCTGCTATGGTCACTGGGAAGCGGTGGAAACAGCAACTTCTGGTGGTGCTGGCGTTACGATCTTTTTGCCCTGACAGAGCGTGTACGCGACTGCCGGTCTATCTGGTGGTTTCCAGGGAAACGGATATCGCCGTATTACGACAGCTGCTGCTAAGTCTATTTAACGCAGACCGGGTCTTGGTTCAATCCTGGGGGCAGACTACATTTAAGGGGCTTGGCCCGCAGAAATGCATCGTCGAGGACCTTAATACTGCGGCCATCGGGCTATTCTACTGGATTCGTCATTTTGCTTACCACCGGAGCCTCCCGTCAAGCTACCCCGTCGCTGGCAAGGGCGAGGCCGAAGGTCCCGACTACGGCGACAGCGTGTTTATAATCCCTCGGGAGTTTGCCGCTGCGGCTGCCACGTGGGGGATAGTAATTGACCTAGAGGGGACCCGCCTGATAGATTCTCCTGACCTTTTGCTCTCCGGACTTAAGGACATCAAGGATATTCTTCGCACCATCGCGCCGGGAATAGGGACTCTTCAATATCGTTCAGCGGACTTGGAGGACTCTAAGGTCGTCCAACGGTATCTTTTGCGCGGCTATCTGCTGGATTTGATGTCGGCGTATCGACTGGAGGCCGCCAGCGGCTTATCCGGATTCGTGGATGCCATGCGGCAGGCCTGGGCTCGGACAGTTCGCTGTTCTACGCATAAGACCTCCAGAGAGTCGAAGGACGCGATTATCTTCGACTGGATTCTCTCGCATAAGAGAACGCTGGAACAAGCCTCGGACGATGGGGGGTATCCGGAGTTTGGAATCGCGAACAGGATACGTGCAGAGAGACCAGACATATTCGCTGGCCTTGATGAAACAGAGCTCGGGAAGACTTTTGCACGTCATGGCATTGGCACTGTACGCCGCGAGCGCATAGCTGGCGCTAAAGTTAGCTCCACACTTTACCCCAGGAGTGTTATTTATCTCTCAGCCGATGACTGGCTGCGTATGCGGGAGGAGGTGGACGCCTATATGGACGGTAATCAGGTAAGCCGGTAACTACGATTAAGAAGCGGAGGACGATATGGACTTTACAGATAAGTACGGGATTGGAAAGTACGACGAGATGTTAACTAAGCAGCGGCGCAGGATAGTGGAGTCGTTTTGTCAGAACGCCCCCATGACAATCGGCCTGAAGGCATCTTTTGGAGTGGGAAAGACTGCCACCGGCCTGACTATGGTTAAGGCGCTGCATTGCGAAGCGCCGTCCGGCCAGCGCCCCTGTGGATTATGTGCTGCATGTCTCGATGTTGAGAAGCGGATCAAGGGAAGTCCTTCTGCGGACTTGAGCTTCCTCTCCGGCACTATATGGGGCGGTAGGATTTGGAATAGCCCTAGGTTAACTAGCGCGTCCATGGACGAGGTGGAAGAGATGCTGTTCAGTTACGGCGGTGCCCCAAAGGTGTACTTCTTTGACGAGTTTCACCGCGCGAGCATAGCGGTGCAGGAACGATTCCTGAAAATCCTGGACGCGCGTCTCCGGACCTCTATGCTGTTCGCCTTCGCAACCGAACATGAGCACAGAATAACCAAGCCCCTACTGGAACGCTTTCACATATGTCATCTTAACCCGCCAGCGGCTGTGGAATTGATAGCGTTGGTCGCACGTGTCTGCGCTACGGAAGACATTGAGGTTCTCGCCCCCGCCGCACAGATGCTCCTAGTTCGTGGTAGCGGACGGAACCCACGCCTCATATTGAAAGCTCTCCAGATTCTTGCCTTTGACGGAAGCCCGCTGTCGGAAGAAACTGTCCAGGGGGCTTTGGAAGTGCTGAAAACAGTAGACAACGGACGCGAGAAGTCCGACGAAGGGCAACTATAGGAGCTATGTGGCGGGTACGGAAATCGGGAAGTAAATCCTTCCCCGACTGAGTTATGAAGATATCGGAAGCGCAACAGGTATTCCTTTCAAGGTGCTACTCGCAGAACCTGAGCGAGCTCACCATCGATTGGTATGCCCGAAAGCTAAAGCTTTTGGGGGTAGTCCTTGCGCAGAAGAGCATCACTGAGATAGAGTCGGTCTCGGCAATCCATATCAGGGAATACCTCGCCATTCTTCGGCAGAATCGCCAGAGTACGGAAACCATATTCCGCACCTGGGGTGCTCTGAAGTGCTACTTCCGCTTTCTACATCAGGAGAAAGTCATTAAGAAGAACATTATGGACCGGGTAGAGAAGCCCAGGCGTGAGAGGCATATTATACAGCCGCTCAATATGGCTCAGGTGCATGACCTTCTACGGAGGCCTGATACCAAGATATCCCGTGGCCTTAGGGATAGGGCACTGATGCTGCTGATGGTGGATTCCGGTCTGCGCCTCTCGGAGGCTATATCGCTGAAAACCGAGAAGATATACTGGTCTGATGGTTTGGTCACCGTTATGGGCAAGGGTAGGAAGGAGCGCGCCGTCCCAATAAGTGAGACTACAAAGGCGGCACTGGCTGCGTATGCGAAAGTCAGGGGGGAGAGAGATGCTCCTTATTTCTTCCTAAGCCGACGTGGGTATGCGATGAAGAACCGGTACGTGCAGGTGGCTTTACGTCAGTATGGCAAGATGACCGATATTACTGGGGTCCGAATCTCACCACACACTCTAAGGCATACCTTCGCCATCCAGTACATCAAGAACGGCGGGGATGCCTTCAGCCTCCAGTCCATCCTTGGACACTCTACCCTGGATATGGTTCGGAACTACGTTAATCTTGCCCAGCAGGATGTAACGATTCAGCACCGCAAGTTCTCTCCTGTAGACTTCGTTCCTCCTCCCACAGCCTAGCTATCCCGAAATTAACGGGTGCGCAATCTTCGGTTCATCGTTGCCGGGATATGGTATACTATTCCTACGCGGTAAATCAGTCACTTTGCCGCCTCATGAGCGCAGTAATTAGTGCGCAAGGTTCGATGGGAAAAGGGCGAAAAAGGCCCTATTTTAGGCGTAAAATGCGCCTGTAGCATCGCAGTCCCCATAACCTTGAGGTCGCAGGTTCAAATCCTGCCCCCGCAACCATAAGCCCTCGAATAAATTTCGAGGGCTTTTGCTTTTGCGACCTTATGGCTTATAAAGTAATATAATACCGCATATGACCGAAACATGGCGTTTTCGCGACGAATGGATGCTGAGGGCGTTCGCGGGGGTGAAGGGCGTTACGTCTGAACTGATAGAACAGTTCCGGAACGAAAAGAAAAAATACCTGTCCCACGCCTTGATCGACTTCGGGACCATAAAACAGGACCAGTTCATAAAGGCCGCCGAGATAGTATTCAAGGCCAAGTACCTGCCTCTGGGCGCCGAAAAGGTGGAGAAGTTCGCCCTGTCGCTGGTGCCGGAGAAGATTTGCCGCAAATACGACCTGGTCCCCGTCCGGCTGGCCGAGAGCGAGATCTGCGTGGCCATGATGAACCCGGCGGACATGAACGCCCAGGCGGACGTGGAGGCCATTACCGGCCGGCGGATCATGCCGGTGTTTTCCCTGCCGCGCGAGATAGAAACCTGCCTGGACCAGCTCTTCAGCGCGGATACCGTTATCTTCGACCTGCTGAGCAAGGTGGACGCCCCCGACGAAATAATGGTCATGGGCGACACCAAGGCGGAGGACTCCCAGGACAGCTCCATCACCTCGCCTGTTATCAAGCTGGTCAACTCCATCATTTCCCAGGCATACCGCAAGCGCTCCTCCGACATCCATATAGAGCACGAAGAGCAGTCCAGCCACGTGCGCATAAGGATAGACGGCGAACTTAAGAACATCATGAAGCTGCCGCGCCACATAGCCATGGGGCCGGTGGTTTCGCGCATAAAGATCATGTCCGACCTGGACGTTTCTAACCACTTCAAGCCGCAGGACGGGCGCACCAAGATCCGCATCGGCACGGCGGAAGTGGGCCTGCGCGTCTCTACCCTGCCTACCTCCTACGGCGAGAAGGTGGTGATGCGCATACTGGACCAGCGGGCGGCGGAAGTGCCGTTCGAAAAGCTGGGCTTCGCCCCCGAAGTTGTGGCCGGCCTGGACAAGTGCATGACTTCCACGCAGGGGATACTGCTTGTCACCGGCCCGACTGGCTCCGGCAAGACCACCACTCTTTACTCCATCCTCAACAAGGTCAAGCAGGAGACCACCAACGTGGTCACGGCGGAAGACCCGATAGAATACAAGCTGGCCGGCATAAACCAGGTGCAGGTCAACGAGAAGCAGGGGCTGGACTTCGCGGCGGTGCTGCGTTCGGTGCTCCGCCAGGACCCCGACATCATAATGGTCGGCGAGATCCGCGACCATGAAACCGCCGACATAGCCTTTCAGGCGGCCATGACGGGACACCTGGTGCTTTCGACGCTGCACACCAATGATACGATCTCCACCATCTCGCGCCTTGTAGATATGGGCGTGGACCGGTTCAAGATCTCTCCCGGCCTGCTGGCCATTACGGCCCAGCGCCTGGTGCGCAAGCTCTGCCCGCTCTGCAGGGAACAGGTCCCTGCGGCGGAGGCGGCTCCGGAGATACTGCAGGCGCTGGCCGAACACGGTTTTGAAAAGACTTATTACCGCGCCGTCGGCTGCAAGGTTTGCGAAGGCTCCGGCTACGCCGGGCGCACCTCCATCGTGGAGCTCCTGCTGATAGACCCCAAGATCAAGGAACTTATTAATTCCGGCGCCCTGGCCGAGGCCATCGCGGCGGCCGGCACGGAGAGCGGAGCGCTGCGCACCATAACCAAGGACGCGCTGTGGCATTTGGCTACCGGCCAGACCGACCTGAAAGAGGTGGAATCCTACCTGCAGCTAAAGAAAACCGCGGCGCAGCCCGCCGCGGCCGCCGCACCGGAGGCCCACCCGGCTCCCGCCGCTTCAGCGGCTCAGCCTGCCCCCGCGTCGCCGTCCGGCAAGGCCAGGGTGATGATAGTCGACGACGACCAGATCATGCGCATGCTGCTGAGGAAGTTTGTCGAGAACGCCGGCTACGCGGCCGTAGAAGCCGTGGACGGCGAGGACGCGCTGACGAAGATAGCCGAGGGGCCGGCGCCGGACCTGCTGGTCACCGACATCAATATGCCCCGCCTTAACGGCTACGACCTGGTTAAAGGCGTCAGGAGCACCCTGGGGCTGCTGGACCTGCCGGTGATCATGCTGACCACCGAGAATTCCGACAAGAGCCAGGAGCTGGCCTTCCAGCTGGGCGCCGACGATTACGTGATAAAGCCTTTTAAGGGCCCGCTGGTGATGGCGCGCATAACGGCGGCCTTGCGCCGCTCCGGGCGCCTGGGCTGACCGTGGTGGAACTATGACCGAAGAAAAAAACACAGCGCCTTTCCTGCCGCCTGAGATGGCGGCCCCGGCGGAAGTAGAGCGCCAGCGCGCCCTGCTGGCCTCCTCCGCGCTGATCGCCGACGCCCTGGACGGGATGCTGAACTTCGCACTGATACTGAACCGTCAGCGTCAGGCTGTTTTTGTTAACAAGTCCTTTCACGACTTTCTGGCTGCCCACGGCGTGGACGACATCATTGGCAAACGGATGGGTAACCTGTTGGGCTGCAAGCACCCGCCGGAGGCCGAGGGCGGCTGCGGCGCCACCGAGGCCTGCACCCGCTGCGGCGCAGCGCAGGCCCTTGCGCTCGCCCTCGGCGGCGCGGCGGCGGTCAACGAATGCCGTATCCTGTCGCGCAAGCTCGGGGACGACCTGGACCTTAAGGTCAGCGTTAAGCCTTTAAAATACGGGGGAGAAGAGTTCCTTCTGCTCTCGCTGTCTGACATAAGCTCTGAAAAGCGGCGGGCTGTCATGGAGCGCCTGTTCTTTCATGACATTCTCAATACCGCCGGCGGGGTGCAGGGGCTTATTTCGCTTATGGAATCCTCAGAACCCGTGGAACTTAAGGAGTATCTCGGGGCCGCGTCAAAGGCTTCGGACCGGATGATAGAGCAGATCCTGTCCCAGAAAGAATTGTCCCTGGCCGAGCGCGGGGAGATACAGCCCAAGCCAACGGAACTGGGTACCGCTGGTTTTCTCGGCGAGATAGCGGGACTCTTTGCCGCCCACGAAGTGGCGAAAGACAAGAAGATACTAATCGCGGCCGACTGCGAGGACGTCCTGATAAAGACCGACAAGACGCTGCTTTCCCGCGTGATCGGCAACCTCGCCAAGAACGCGCTGGAGGCCGAGCAGTCAGGGGCGACTATCACCCTGAACTGCCGCAAGACCGCCCAGGGAGCCGCTTTTACCGTGCATAATCCAGGCCGGATGCCGGACGATTCCCGCCTGCAGGTATTCCAGCGGTCTTTTTCCACCAAGGGGGCGGGCAGGGGACTCGGGACCTACAGCATAAGGCTGCTTACGGAGAAATACCTCAAAGGCAAAGTTTCGTTCACTACCGGGCCGGAAGGGACCACCTTTACGGCCGAGTATCCGCAATCTCTTTAGCCGCGCGGACTATATTTTTGTAAAATAATAGAGATGGTTCAGGAGGAGATACAATGAAAAAAATACTGCTCGCTGTTTTTGCCTGCTTCATGGCCGGTTCCGCCGTGGCCGCGGACGCGCCCATGACGGAAGACCAGAAAACCCTTTATTTCCTGGGCAAGGCCGTAAGTTCCAAGATCAAACAATTCGACTTCAGCCCCGAGGAAGCCAAGTACGTGCAGATGGGCTTCGCGGAAGCCCTGGCCGGCACCCCGTCCAAAGTGGACGAAACCTACGGCATGAAGCTCAATGAATACCTCGGCAAGAAACAGGAAGCCATCGTGCTCAAGCAGAAAGAGGCCGCCAAGCCCTTCCTGGAAAAAATGTCCAAGGAAGCCGGCGCTGAGAAACTTGCTTCCGGCGTAGTTTATATCCCGGTTAAGGAAGGCACGGGCGTAACTCCCAAGGCTTCCGACATGGTGAAGGTCCACTACCACGGCACTTTCCCCGACGGCAAGGTTTTCGATTCCTCCGTGGACCGCGGCACCCCCGCCGAGTTCCCGCTGGGCGGCGTGATCCCCTGCTGGACCGAGGGCGTGCAGAAAATTAAGGTCGGCGGCAAGGCCAGGCTGGTCTGCCCCTCCGACACCGCCTACGGCGACCAGGGCGCGGGCGGGGCCATCCCCGGCGGCGCTACGCTGGTGTTCGAAGTGGAACTGCTGGAGATCCTGAAGGAGCCCGCGGCCGCTCCCGCCAAGCCGGCCAAGGCCGAGAAAGCCAAGCCGGCCAAGAAAGCGGCGGCAAAAGAAGCCAAGCCGGCCGCCAAGCCCGCCAACTAAAAAGTTCAGTCATGAGAGGGGAGCAGCCCCGATAAAAAAAGCCCCGGAACCCCGGGGCTTTTTTATTTGCCGCGCCTTACAGGAGGCCGCGGCGGCGGGCCAGTTTTTCGGCTTCCACCGCCAGGAAGACGACGGAGGAGAGGGCGAAAGCGAGCAGCAGCTCCGCCGGGGACAGCGGGACGGTGCGGAAGATCCTGTTCAGCCCCGGAGCGTAGATCACCGCCAGCTGAAGGCCAACTGTAAGCAGCACGGAATATAACAGCGGCTTATTGGACAGAAGGCCCATCTGGAAAAGGGACCGCTTTTCCGAGCGGATGGCCAGGGCATGGCCCAGCTGGCTCAGGCAAAGCACGGTAAAGACTATGGTCTGCCAGTGCGCCCCGGTCTTCATAGCCCAGGCCTGCGTGCCCAGGCACAGAAAGCCCATCAGCAGCCCCACCCAGACCACATGCGCGCCCAGCCCGCCGGCGAAAAGGCTTTCGCCGGGGGCGCGGGGGGGCCTCTGCATGATATCAGGTTCGGCGGCCTCGGACGCCAGGGCCAGCCCCGGCAGCCCGTCGGTGACCAGGTTTATCCACAGGATCTGGATGGGCAGCAGGGGAATGGGCAGGCCCAGGAAAGGCGCCAGGAAGATGGTCCAGATCTCGCCCGAATTGCAGGTTAGCACATAGCGCACAAAGCGCCTGATATTGTCGAAGATCCTGCGGCCTTCGCCCACCGCCTTCACGATCGTGGCAAAGTTGTCGTCCAGGAGGATCATGTGGGCCGCTTCCTTGGAAACGTCCGTGCCCGTGATGCCCATGGCCACGCCGATGTCCGCGCGCTTGAGCGCCGGGGCGTCGTTGACCCCGTCGCCGGTCATGGCGGCGAAATGCCCGCGCGCCTGCAGCGCTTTTACGATGCGCAGTTTCTGTTCCGGGGCCACGCGGGCGTAAACCTTTATGGCCTCCACCCGCGGCGCGAAGTCGCCGGGGGAGAGCTTTTCCAGCTCCGCGCCGGTCAGCATGGCGCCGGCGTCGCCCGGGTTTATTATTCCCAGGCGTTCGGCTATGTTGCGCGCCGTTACCGGGTGGTCGCCGGTGATCATGACCGGCACTATGCCGGCCGTACGGCATTGGGCCACCGCGGCCCTGGCCTCTTCCCGGGGCGGGTCTGTTATGCCCGCCAGGCCGATAAAGACCAGGTCCTGCTCGGCGTCGGCCAGGGCGCCCGGGACGGCGTCCCACTGCCTGGCGGCCAGGCCCAGCACGCGCAGGCCCCGGGCGGCCATCTCCTCGGCCGCCGCGCGGATTTTTTCTTTTCCGTCCGGGGTCAGGCCTGAAGAAGTCATTACCAGGGCAGCGTTCTCCAGCAGGCTTTCAGCCGCGCCCTTGGTGAGCGAGAAATAGGCCCCGCCCGCCCAGCCGCCCAGCTGGCCCGCGTGGAAAGTGGTCATGCGTTTGCGCCCGGAATCGAAAGGCAGTTCGGCCTTTCTCGGGTACTGGGCGTCCAGCTCCAGCTTGTCCTGGCCGCCTGCCGCCGCCAGCGCGCAAAGCGCGGTCTCGGTGGGGTCGCCGGCCCAGCCCTCGCCTTTGCGCAGCGCGTCGTTGTTAAGCGCGAAGCCCGCCAGCAGCCGCGCATAGAGCTCCGGCTGCGGGGGGGGCTGGCCGGCCGTCAGGCGCGTCCCGTCCAGGTAGACTTCCTCTACCGTCATCCTGTTCTGCGTAAGCGTGCCGGTCTTGTCCGTGCAGATATAGGTTACCGAGCCCAGGGTTTCCACGGCCAGCAGCTTGCGCACCAGCGCGTTCTGCTTCACCATCCTGCCCGCGCCCAGCGCCAGGGCTATGCTCATTACCGCGGGCAGCGCCTCGGGGATGGCCGCCACCGCCAGCGAAACGGCCGTCAGGAATATCAGCGCCGGCGACTCGCCCCGCAGCAGGCCGGAAATAAAAACCACGGCGCAGACGGCCAGCACGGCCCAGGCCAGTTTCTTGCCAAAAACCGTCAGCCGCCGCTGCAGCGGGGTCTCAACCTCTTCCTCGTCCTGCAGCATCCCGGCGATCTTGCCCAGTTCCGTAGCCATGCCGGTGGCGGTAACCACGCCCCTGCCCCTGCCGTAGGACACGGAGGTGCCGCTGTAGGCCATGTTCAGCCTGTCTCCCAACTGCAGATCCGCCCCGGCTATGGCGGCGGAGCGTTTCTCCACGGAGAGCGATTCTCCCGTCAGCGCCGCCTCCTCGGTCTTAAGCGAAGCGGACTCTATGAGGCGCAGGTCAGCCGGCACCACGCTGCCGGCCTCCAGCAGCACCAGGTCGCCGGGCACCAGCGCGGCGGCGGGGACGGACTCCGGTTTCCCGTCCCGGATCACGGAGGCGAAGGGAGCGGCCATTTTTTTCAGCGCCTCCATGGCCTTCTGGGCGCGGTATTCCTGTGCAAAGCCCATCACGGCGTTAAGGATGACTATGGCCCCTATAACGGAGGCGTCCAGCCATTCCCCTATGGCGCCGGACACCAGGGCCGCGGCGATCAGTACGCCTATCATGAAGTCTTTGAACTGGGAGAGGAACATGGCCAGCGCGCCGCGCCTGGCTTTTTCCAGGAGGGAATTCGGGCCGTACCTGGCCAGGCGCAGGCCGGCTTCGGCCGCGGAAAGGCCGGACAGGGAGGTGCCCAGCTCTTTTAAAAGCTGCGGGATCTCCCTGGAGTGCCAGTTAACGGGATCTGCTGTCATTTTATGCCGCCCCTGCGGTCATTATATGACTTCAAGCGGCAAAAAAAAAGCCCCGGTTTCCCGGGGCTTCTTCAGGCGGTATTTATTTGGCCTTATGCGGTTCAGGCAGGACCACGTGCGGGTGCTTTATGGCCACCGACAGCAGCATGGAGGCAGCCAGTAGGCCCAGCACCACGCCCAGCGAGATGAGAGGGTCTATTTTATAGTAGCCGGAGATGGTCATCTTTACGCCCACGTAGAAGAGGATGATGGCGATGCCGTACTTCAGGAAGCGGAACAGGTCCATGACCGAGGCCAGCAGGAAGTACAGCGAGCGCAGGCCCACCACGGCGAAGACATTGGAGGTGTAGACGATGAACGGCTCCCTGGAGATGGCGAGCACCGCGGGGATGGAGTCCACCGCGAAGACCAGGTCGGTGGTCTCGATGACCACCAGGGTGGCGAACAGGGGCGTGGCGTGCCAGATCCCCTTCTTCACGAAGAATTCCCCGTCGGAGGATTCCTTGTCTATCGGCATCAGCTTGCCCAGGAGCTTTAGCAGCGGGTTCTTGCCGGGGTCCATGTCTCCCTCTTTGTGCAGCAGCATCTTTACCGCCGTAAGGATGAGGACGCCGCCGAAGACGTAGATGAGCCAGTGGAACCTGTTGATAAGCCCCACTCCGGCGAAGATGAGGATCAGGCGCATGAAGACGGCGCCCAGGATGCCCCAGGTCAGGATCTTCGGCTGGTATTTTTTGGGCACGCCGAAGTAGGCGAAGATCATGATGAACACGAACATGTTGTCCATAGAGAGGGAGTACTCTATGGTGTAGGCCGTGAAGAATTCGACCATGCGGTCGAAGCCCAGCATGTAGCCGGTCAGCACGCCGAAGACGGAGGCGACCAGTATCCAGAAGGCGCAGAGCAAGAGCGCCTCTTTGCGGGTTATCTCGTGGGCGCGCCCGGCCGAAAGCTTTATGTCCGCCACGAAAAGGCCGGTCGCGGTGACGATGAAAACGAGCCACATGATTTCAATAGGGGTCATATATAAGGAATTATATAAATTTTAGTTCTTGAATCCCCAGCGGATATTGTTTAAAATTTACTGAACAGATTCTGTTAGGAGGAAAAATGAGCGAAACATTCGATATAGTGCTGCTGCTGGCCCTGCCGGCTTCCGGCAAATCCGAAGTCAGGCGCTTCCTGGCCAACGTAGAGCCCGAGAGGCTCAAGAAAGAATTCCACATAGGCGCGAACCTCCAGCTGGACGATTTTCCCTACGTGCACATGATGCGCCGCGCCGACGAGGAACTGGGCAAGCTGGGCAAAGCGCGCCTGTTCTTCAAGGCCGGCGACAAGCCCTTCCAGGACACCAAGGACTGGGGCACGCTGATCCACCTGCTTAACGAGGATTACCACGACCTGATGAAGAAGAACGTGGTAAAGACCGACTCGGCCGCCGACCTGCTGATGCGCCGCATAGACAAAGCCGGCGAGAAGGCGAAGATCGCCCCGCGCCTGGCCAAGCTGGACGCCGCCGCCTGGAAGACGGTGGCCGCCGCCCTTGAGCCCGAGGCCCGCGCCATGCTGGACGAGAAGCACGCCGCCTATCCCGCCTCCTTCGAAGGCAAGACCATCGTTATCGAGGCCGCCCGCGGCGGTCCCGACAAGTCGACCTACCCGCTGCAGGACCCGCTGGGCTACCAGTATTCCCTGCGCGAGCTCGACCCCGAGATCCTCAAGCGCGCCGTCATCCTTTACGTCTGGGTGACCCCCGAGGAAAGCCGCCGCAAGAACACCGCCCGCACCAACCCCAACGATCCGGGCTCCATCCTGCACCACGGCGTGCCGATGGAAGTGATGATGAACGACTACGGCTGCGACGACATGGACTACCTGGAGAAGAACTCCGAGG
>MGTU01000026.1 GCA_001799615.1 Elusimicrobia bacterium GWA2_61_42
TGAACCAGGGAAAAGTCACGGAGCTTACGCATGTATTTTTCCTCCTATCCGCGCCGCTACGTTCCCCTGTTCCCGCAGGCGCTCGATGAGGACCTGCCTTAACAGATCATAAGCCTTGAGCATTTTTGGGAAAGACAGGCGGTAGTAGATGTGCTGGCCCTCGCGGCGCGATACCAGGATCCCCTTTTCCCGCAGGATGGTCAGCTGCTGCGAAACATTGGGCTTGGGGATTTCCATTTCCCTTGTCAGGTCGCCGGCGGTCTTTTCGCCGGAGCGCAGCCGGTCGATGATCTCAAGGCGCTTGGCGTTGGAGAGCACGGAGCAGACCTGCGCGTGCATTGTGTAGATCAGCCGCCGGGTTTGCGTTTTTGTCATGGTGCCCTCTCTGTGGTTAATTGCGATATTTCGCAACTACATTATACCAGCGGGTAATTGTCCAGTCAAGCTTTTTCCGCGCGCGCAAAAGGCCTTTCCGTGTTGAGGACGGCGTTCCGGGCATATTTTGTGTAACCGGGGAGGGATCAGCGGGCGCCGAAGAACAGGATGCTCATGCCCAGAAGGATCCTGTAGACGGCGAAAGGCACAAAACCACGCCGCCGGACCCAGGCCATGAACCAGGCGACCACCGCCCACGCGACGAAGAACGACACGGTAAACCCGATGGCCAGCGTGCCCCATTGGTGAAGGGTCAGGACGGCCGTGTCCGGGGCGGTCCGGCCGGGGCCGGAGCTTAAGGTTTTCAGCAGATCGTAACCTGTCGCCGCGGCCATGGTGGGGATCGACACGAAGAAGGAGAATTCCAGCGCCGCGCAGCGGGACAGGCCGGCGGTTTGTCCGGCGGCGATGGTCGCCATGGACCGGCTGGTGCCCGGGAACACGGCTGCGAGTATCTGCACCGCCCCGATCCACGCGGCCTGCAGCCAGTTCATCCGGGTCAACTCCGTGATCCGCGGCTTATCGAACAGCGTATCCACCAGCCACATGACTATGCCGCCGGCCAGCAGCGCGGCGCCGATGACCTGGGGGCTCTCCAGGTTGTGGCTGATCACCTTCTTAAGCAGGAACGCCGGGAGCGCGGTCATGAAAAAAGCTATGCACACCAGCGTCACCGGGTGATTCAGCGTGTCGCGCTTCATGGTGAACGGAGCTGCGGGGAACGTTTTAAATAAATCCGCTATTCGCTTGCGGAAGTAGAGCGGCAGGCAGAGAACGGCCCCGAGCTGGATCACCACGTCGAACATCTTCCAGTACGGGTCGGCCAGCGGGATGCGGATAAAAGGCAGCGCCTTTGCGATACGGAGGTGGGCCGTAGAGCTGACGGGGAGAAATTCCGTCACGCCCTCGATGACGCCAAACAAAGACGCAAGCAGGTAATCGGTCATACGCTCCTTAAGCCGGATCGGCCGGGGTCCGCCTATAACGATCTTAAAGCTATCGCTGCCGCCAGGCAGAAAATAACCAGCAGGAGAGGCGGGATTTTCCACTTTTCGAGGAGGAAGAACCCGGTCACGGCGATCACCGCGTCGGTCTTGCCGAGGACCGCCGTTCTCCACACCGGATCGTAAAGAGCCGCCCCCAGGATCCCCACCACGGAGGCGTTTATCCCGGCCAGGGCTCCTTGCGCCGAGGGATGCCCGACCAGCCAACGCCACACCGGGACCCCGGCGACCGCCGTAAGCATTCCGGGGAGAAAGATGGCTGCCAGCGCTACCGCGCCCCAGACCAAAGGTGAAGCGCCTGCCGGCACCGCCGCCGCGCCCAGGTAAGCCGCAAGGGTAAACAGCGGGCCGGGCACAGCCTGGGCCACGCCATAACCTGCCAGGAAAGTATCGTCACTCAGCATTCCGGTCGGCACCATGGCGTCACGCAGCAGCGGGAGAACCACGTGTCCCCCGCCGAAAACAAGCGCACCGGCGCGATAGGCGATGTCTGCCATGGAGGCCACCCCTCCCGGAGCTACCGCAGCCAAAACGGGAAGGCCTGTCAGGAATATGAAAAAAGCGGCGAAAGCGAGCCACACCGTTTTTGCAGTGATAGTCGATGACTGGCTCCCGGAGGCTTGTGTGACGCCGCGACACAGCCATAGCCCGGCGGCAGCGCCCAGAACTATGACCGCTATTTGAGTGAAGGCTCCTCCAAAAAGCAGCAGCAGGGCCAGCCCGGCCAAAGCAATACCTGTCCTGGCGCGGTCTGGACAGAACCGGGCGGCCATACCCCAAACCGCCTGCGCCACGATGGCCACGGCTACCAGTTTTAACCCATGCAGCGCGGCCCCCAGCAGCGGCCCGTGCGTTTTAGGGGCCAGTACGGCGAAAGCGTAGAGCAGCAGAGCCGAAGGCAGCGTGAAACCGACCCACGAAGAAATTGCGCCCGCCCAGCCGCCCCGCTTCATGCCGATAAGGAAGTTTATCTGACTGCTGGCCGGCCCGGGCATAAGCTGGCAGAGAGCGACCAGGTGGGAATACTCTTCATGTGTAAGCCAGGCTTTCTCTTTCACATAGGTTCGCTCAAAATAGCCCAGGTGCGCTATCGGGCCGCCAAAAGCAGTCAGGCCCAGGCGCAGCGAAGTTGAAAATGTTTCCAGCAGCGTATTCATTGCGGCGATCCTTTTCGGGTTTCGTGCACTGCCGACGGGCCTTCCTTGAAAGGCGTCATACAGTTCCCGGAAGCGAAATCTTTAGCTATGCGTTTCTCCTCTTTGTCCGGCAGCGGATCCCGCAGGCGGTTAAAGACCGGGTTCGCCAGGCCGTTAAGAAAGACGAACACCGGGGAACATTCTTTCAAGCGGTTCTTCAAATGCCGCAGGCAGCCTTTGCAATCCTTATTCGGGCCTTCTACGGCCGCATAGGCTATGCCGTGCAGACGGCCGAGCAATTTCATTCCGAGGACCAGCGGCTCCCTGAAAAGCGGGAACCAGAAGGCCCGCCCGTAACAGAGCCTGACCAGGTACAGCGTGCACGATGAACAACCGGCTCTGCTCAGTTCGGGCTGTGGCATGGGAAAGTTGTGCGTCAAACGACTTCTTTGTGAAGTTCCCGCACTTTTTTACGCAGATAGGAGAGGACCACGCGGCCGACTTTGGTGAGCCGGTAATTAACGCGGCCGCGCGGGGCGCGGTCCGGGTCCTTCTCGGCGGCCAGCCAGCCGTTCTTCTCCATGCGGCGCAGCAGCGGGTAGAGCGTGCCGGTCTTTATCTCGTAACCGTGCCGGCGCAGTTCGTTTATTATCCACTGGCCGTAGACGGGTTCTTTGGCGGCATGGTGCAAAATATGCACTTTCCAGAAGGCGAGAGTCACTTCCCTGAAAACGAGGTTATCTTCCATATGTAGGATATCGTAGTAGATATACGGCATACTTGTCAAGCCGACCTCATCGCGGTCCGGATGGAATTACGGAGATATATATTTGCGCGGCTGCGATTGCGCAGTAGCGGAGTCTGGGGATGTGTCTTGGAGGCTTAAAGACAGTAGGGGGAGGTTATTCTTTTTTCGGGCTGAGATGCGGGTAGGCGGCCCGCAGTTCCGCTTCGTGCGAGCGTTCCTGCAGCACCAACTGCTGGATGTGCACGCGCTTCCAGGCTTCGGGAAAAGCGGTCTCGAACATCTGGTAAAACCGGGCCGCCTTTATTTCCTGCTGTATCGCATACTCCGCCATCTGGTCCTCGGACGAGTTTTCGTCCGGGGCGTCTTCTAGGAATCCTTCCTGCTTCGCCTTTTTCAGGAAAGACGGCCAGGTGATAATGCTGGCGGCCAGCGGCTTCCAATGGCTCAGACGGTTCAGGAACAACTGCATATGTTCCGTCTCCTCTCCGGCCAGCCTTTGGCAGAGTTCTCTTGTTTTCTTGTCAAGGGCTTTCTCCGCCATTTTTAGATAAAAATCGCGCCCATCCTCTTCCATTATTGCGGCCAGCCGGAAGAGGTCGCGCAGTCTTATGTTTTTGCCGAATTCTTTAAGGCGGTTTCCTTCGGCCGGCGAAGCCTCCAGCCAGTCGCCGCGGCTGCGGAAAATATTAACCAGCAGGGCTGCTGCTATGACGACCGCAACGTAAATAAGCAAATGTCCGTTCATAGATAAATTATACAAAAATTGATTTAAAGTCCGGGGCCGACCCGGAAGCCCCGCCGCCGGGTCTTACGGCTTTTGCAGGGACAGGCGGGCATTTATTATCTCTCCCAGGGCGGCGAGGTTTATCGGTTTGGTGGCATAGTCGAAGGCGCCGAACCGCAGGCAGTCGCGGGCCTCTTCTTCGTCGTCGTTGCCGCTGATCATCATAAAACCCGTCCCCGGCATTTCAGGCGCTAACTCCTTAAGCACCTCGACGCCGGTTCTTTTCGGCATGGAAATATCAAGCAGCACGATAGCGGGCCTGCGCGCGCGGGCGAGTTCTATCGCCGCCGCGCCGTCCTCGGCCTCCAGCGGTTCACAGGCAAGCGAAGACAGAAGCCGGCGCAGGACCGCGCGGACCTCGGGGTCGTCGTCGGCGAAAAGTACCAGGCCGGGCGCCGTCGCGGCGTCTGGGCCCTCCGCCGGCTTCTCCGTGTTTAACCCGGTAAAATCCCTTTTACTTTGCGCGTCCAGCAGGCGGGCTATCATTTCAAGCACCGGAGAAAGACCGCCGCTTTTAGAAAGGAACGCCGCCGCGCCGCGGCGGAGATAAGAGTCGACCTCTTCCGGGTCGTCGTGGCCGCTGAGCATTATTATCGGCGTCTTGTCCGAGAGCTTCCGAATGCTCTCAAACACCCTGGACCCTCTCATTACCGGCAGGTCCCGGTCAAGCACCACCAGGTCCGGCATATTATTCCTGAAGGCCAGCACTCCGTTGGCGCCGTCGGCTGCGACCAATACCCGGTGTCCGGCGCGCGTAAGAAAAACCGAAAGAGCGTCGCGAACTATCCCGTCATCGTCGATTATCAGTAATTCGGCCATGGAATTTATTATATTACTCTTTTGGGCTGACCGGCAGTTCGAACCAGAAGGCGCTGCCCTTCCCCTCTTCGCTGCTTACTCCGATGCGCCCGCCGTGGGCCTCTACCGCAAGTTTGCAGAAGGTAAGGCCGAGGCCCGTAGAACTTCTCTGTCGGCCGGCGCGGAGCTCCACCTGCCCGAACTTCTCAAAGATCCTGCCCTGATACTGGGGCGCGATCCCCGGCCCGTTGTCCTCCACGCTCACGCGTACCAGGTCTCCGGCGGGTTCGACGCCCAGGCGGATAAGGCCGCTTTCGGGTGTGAACTTTATGGCGTTGGCCAGCAGGTTTTGGACAACCCTGGAAATGATCTCTCTGTCCGCTATGACGGTTATAGGACTTTTCGGAGGAGTAAAGCGGACCTCGCGGCCTCCTATAAGCGACTTCAGCCCCGAGACGCCCTCCTCCAGAAGGCGGCCCAGCTCGCATTCCGCCGGCTTTAATTTCATCTGCCCCTCTTCAATTTTGCTCGTATCCAGCACATCGCTGACTATCTGTATCATTTTATTGGACGCTTGCGCGGCGGACGCGATGTCGCTGACCGATTCTAGTGAAAGAACATTGTTCTTATCCTTTTTTATAAATTCAAGATAACTGATTATTACCATCAGCGGGGAGCGAAGGTCGTGCACTATCATGTGCACAAGAGAGTCACGCAGTTTTTCAAGTTTATGCAGCTTGTCATAGTTCTCCTGCAGCCGGAGTTTCTGACGGCGCAGTTCCAGGTGGGTTCCGACACGCGCCTCCACTTCCTCCAGCTGGAACG
>MGTU01000027.1 GCA_001799615.1 Elusimicrobia bacterium GWA2_61_42
CGAGTTGCGCGACCTGGAGACCATCGGCGCCGCGCTCAACATCGCCGAAACCGGCCACCTGGTGTTCGCCACGCTGCACACCTCGGACGCCTCCCAGACCATCAACCGCATCATCGACGTTTTCCCGCCGCACCAGCAGGAGCAGATCCGCGTGCAGCTGTCCTTCGTGCTGCAGGGCGTGTTCGCCCAGCAGCTTATTCCGCACGCCAGCGGCACCGGCCGCACCCTGGCCTGCGAGGTGCTCATCGCCAATTCCGCGGTCCGCAACCTCATCCGCGAGCAGAAGATCGAGCAGATCCCCACTATCATCCAGACCGGCGGCAAGTACGGCATGGTCACCATGAACCAGTCCCTGGTGGATCTCTACAAGAAGCAGAAGATCAGCTACCAGGAAGCCGTCAACCGCTCCACCGACCCTGAAGATCTGAAGAAGCTTTTGCAGAAATCTTTGTCGGTGACCAGCTAAAAAAATGCAATTCGTCTACAAAGCCAAAGAGAGCGGCGGCAAAGTCGTGGAGGGCTCGGTCGAAGCGGCCGACCAGAAGGCGGCTATTGCCAAGCTGCGCGAGCAGAAGCTGTCCGTGGTGGAGATCAAGCAGGGCGCCGCTAAAAAGCCTTTCTTCAAACCCAAGGTCAACAGCAACGACATCGTTATCTTTTCGCGCCAGCTTTCGACGCTGGTCTCCGCCGGCGTGCCCATAGTGCAGGGCCTTAATATCCTTGAAGCGCAGGCCGAGAACCCGGCTTTTAAAAGCGTCGTGGGCAGCCTGCGCGGCGACATCGAAGCCGGCCTTTCCATCGCCGACGCGATGAAGAAGCATCCCCAGGCTTTCAGCGAGCTTTACGTGGCCATGATAAAGGCCGGCGAAGTCGGCGGTATCCTGGACACCATCCTTGAGCGCCTTTCGGGCTTCCTCGAGTCCTCCGAGGCCCTGAGGGGCAAGGTGAAAAGCGCCCTGATGTACCCGACAGTGGTCTTCAGCGCGGCCGGTTTCATCACCATCTTCCTGATCGTGTTCGTCATCCCTATTTTCAAGGACATCTTCTCCAGCTTCGGCGCCGAGCTGCCCTTTATCACCCAGATCATCATCACCCTGTCGGATTTCCTCCGCCAGTACCTGCTTTACACCCTGCCGTTCCTGGGTCTGGGCGGCTGGCTGTTCAAGAAGTGGATGAATACCGACAAGGGCCAGGAAAAAGTGGACGATATCTCGCTTAAGCTGCCGGTATTCGGCCTGCTGCTCAAGAAAGTGGCCATCGCCAGGTTCACCCGCACCCTGGGCACGCTGATCAAGTCCGGCGTGCCCATCCTGCAGGGCCTCGAGACGGTGGCCAAGACCTCGGGCAACAAGGTCATAGAGCGGGCCATCAATTCCAGCCGCGACTCCATCAAAGAAGGCGGCCGCATCTCGGACCCCCTTAAGAAAGCCAATATTTTCCCGCCCATGGTCATCCAGATGATCAGCGTAGGCGAAGAGACCGGCGGCCTGGACACCATGCTGAACAAGATCGCCGACTTCTATGACACCGAAGTCGACACCGCCGTAAAAGGCCTCACTTCCATGATAGAGCCGCTGATCATGATAGTCCTGGGCGTCGTCATCGGCACCATCGTCATCGCCATGTTCATGCCCATGTTCAGCCTCGGCGAAATGGTCGGCTAAAGTATTCCGGCAAAGAAAAAGCCAGGATTCCTCCTGGTTTTTTCTTTGCCCCGGCCTGAGATCGTTTGTCGCCTTATAATAAGCGGCGCAGGAGGAAAAAGTATGGCGCTATATATGATCGTTTACGCGGGAATGGTCCTTTTGGCCTTGGCTACGACGGCCATATTCCGCAGGCAAGTGGTGCACGTATATAACGTGGGACATGAGGATGCGATAAAGAGCCTCGGCGTAGGGATCGCGGTGTGCTTTGCCCTGATTATACTAACCAAGTTGGGGGAGTCCTCGCTTTCCGAGAATAAGTGGCTTATCGTCATGTATCTGTTCGTGCTCCCGGCGCTGATATTCGGTTTTACCGCAGGCTGCCCTCTTATAGCCGGTCTCGCCGGTTTTAACGGCGCGGAGAACCGGTTCCTCTCGATCCTGGTGGTGGGAGGGGCCGCGTGTTTCGCCACCTTCTTTATCCCTGTCGGCGGCGGCTTTATCGACGCCGGTATTTCCGCTTACGGAGTGGGAGCGTCCATTCTGGCGCTGCAAGTCCCTATGCCCGACGAAGTTTCCGCCCCGGCGGCGGTAAGCGAAGATCCCGCTTCCGGATCACGCAGTTCGCTGGGCGGCGACCTGTCCCCGCTCCCCCGCCCCGGCTCGGAAAAAGACGCGGAATAACTGGCTGCTGCGCAGTGCCCTATAACGTACAGAACCCCTGGCGATAACCGCGCTTATGATTCCCGCGGCGTTCGAGTTTCAATAACCGCAGTTTAGCTCTAATCCCGCCGGGGCCCGAGAAGCCGCCCGGCGTGCCGTCGGACTTGATCACCCGGTGGCAGGGCACCTCCGGAGCGAAAGGATTCCTGCCCAGCGCCGACCCCACGGCCCTCACAGCCCCGGGCTTCCCTATCCGCTGCGCTATCCACTTGTAGCTGCGCGTCTCGCCCTTCGGTATGGTCATGCACGCCTTCCACACCGCCTGCTGGAACGCCGTATACCCCTTCATCTTCTCAAATATTTCCTTCTTAGTCATAAATTTTAGTGAGGATGCTGGCGAATGGAAAGTGTTGCAGGCCGGGACCGGGCAGGGTTAGCAAAACCCTGTCGGAGGTCCGAGCTTGCGTAAGCGCGAGGACCGAGACGGGGAGTGGCGAGCACGGTGTGCGAGACCACGTTTTTGCGTTCCTGCCCGGTCTTGGCCTGCCTGGGATCATTCAGCCAATTCCGAGCGCCCGCGCAATTTGCGGTGATACGTGATCCCGAATCTGTGCGCCTCGTCGCGCAGCGCCTGCAGCAGCCGCAGCCCCGGGTGCGCCCGGTCCAGCAGCAGCGGCTGCGCGCGCAGAGGCGAGTAGATCTCCTCCAGGCGCTTGGCCAGGCTGATCACCGGCAGCTTCACCTTCGCCGCCGTCATCGCCTTCATCGCCGCCGCCAGCTGCCCCGGCCCGCCGTCTATCACCAGCAGGTCCGGCATAGCCTCGCCCTTCTTCTTTATCTGCTCCAGCCGCCGCCCCACTATCTCTTCGATCATCGCGAAATCGTCGGAGCCTGCCGGCGCGTTCTTGAAATGTATCTTGTAACGCCGGTAATGCGCCGTGCTCTTCTCGCCGTTAATAAAACAAACCGAAGACCCCACCGCCTGCCGGCCGAAAAGACTGGAGGTATCGAAACACTCGATGTGCGCCGGCGGCCGCGCCAGCCCCAGCGCGTCTTTAAGCGCCGTGACGGAGCCCGTACGCCCCGTGGCCTTTTCCAGGAAGTCGGGCTCCAGTTTGCCCACATGCACGCGCTCTTCCATGTGCGCGAAGGCGTTCAGGAAGTCGCGGTACATGCCCGCTTCCTCGAAAGCCAGCTTGCCCGCCGCGCCGGTCATTTTCTTCCTGAAAGCGCTGCGCAGCTTTTCGAAGTCGCCCTTGAGGAAATCCGCCACCCGGCTTGCCAGCGCGCCGTAGGCCGCCTTCGATATCTTTCCCGCGCACGGCGCGGTGCATTGCCCCGTATGGAAATACAGGCAGGCCTTTATCTTTTTCTCGTCCAGCGGTTTCGCCCGCGAAAACTCCCAGCGGCAGCGGCGCAGGTCGATGAATTTTATCCGCCACAGGTAGCCCAGCAGTTTCTTGACCGGCTCCACCTTGGGGAACGGCCCGAAGTACCGGCCGCCGTCCCTGAGTTTCCTGCGGGTAAAGAAGAGGCGGGGGAAATCCTCGCGCGTGATCTCCACGTACGGGTAGGTCTTGGAGTCCTTCCACATCTCGTTGAAGAAGGGCTGCAGCTTGTGGATCAGCTGGCGCTCGGTGAGCAGGGCCTCGCGCTCGCTGGAGGCCGCCACATAATCTATGCGGCGTATCAGGGCCACCAGGTTGGGGATCTTCCAGCGCTTGTCGCCGGGGTTCTTCTGGAAGTACTGCCCCACCCGCGCGCGCAGGTCCTTGGCCTTGCCCACATAGAGCACGGTCCCCGCCGCGTCTCGCATCAGGTAAACGCCTGGGGTGTCGGGCAGGTGTGAAAGGTCCATGGCCGGTTTAAAATCTCCCGCCGGTAATGAGCTTGCGTTCCTCGACCCGCAGAAGCTTCAATGAAAAAAAGTAAACAATGACCGCGCCCGGCACGGCGCCGGCCGTAACCATGAGCGGTCCCGCGGGGCCCAGCGCCTGCTTCAGCGCCAGGGCCGCCAGCCCGGCCGCCGCCGCCGCCAGCGCGGGGCGGAAAATGGGAAGGTCCGACAGCGGGCTGAACCCGGAGCGCTTTTTAAGCACCAGCATAAAGGCCAGCGCCGCCGCCCAGGAACTGACGGAGGTGGCCAGCATAAGCCCGCCGGCGCCCAGCGCGTCCGCCAGGGGCAGGCACAAAGCGGCGTTGAGCGCCAGCTGGCAGGAAATTATCGCCATCGGCTCTTTCTGGCGGCCCAGCGCGTAGAGAGCGGAGATGGAAACTTTGTTGAAGCCGTAGGCCGGCAGGCCCAGGGCCAGCCAGAAAAGGGCCTGCGAAGTAAGCAGGCTCTGCGCCGGCAGGAACCTGCCGTGCTCGAACAGGGCGCGGCAGATGGGCAGCGCGGTTATGGCGATGCCGATAGCTGCGGGCAGCATGATAAGCCAGGAGGCCGAGAGGGCCAGCCTGAGGTGGCTGCGGAAGCCCTCGGTATCCCCGGCGGCGCTGCGCCCGGCCAGCTCCGGCAGCGAGACGGAAGCCGCTGCCGCGGCGAAAAGCGAGACGGGGAACTGCACCAGGCGCGCCGCGTTGTAGATGGCGGTGATGGCGCCGGCCGGCAGGAAGCTGGCGTAGGCCGTGCTGATCAGCATCGACACCTGGTCCTGCGCCAGCGTGAAAGCCGCGGGAGCGGCGGCCAGCAGGGCCGGCGCGGCGGAAAGGTTCTTAAGGGGGTTGGAGAACTTCAGCTTGTAGCCAGCTTTCAGCAGCAGCGGCAGCAGCAGCAATACCTGCAGCAGGCCTGACGCCGAGGCCACCGCGGCCAGCGCTATTATCCGGCTGAACTCGTCCAGGCGGTACAGGAAGCCGCACTTGAACGCCAACAGCAGCGCGATGACGGCCAGCGAGAAGGCGGCCGGGGCCAGCGCCGGCAGGAAGAATCTGCGGGCGGAATTGAGCGCGGCGGTAAAAAGCGAGGAAACGTTCACGAAAAGCAGGTGGGGCATCAGGATCGCCGTCAGCAGGGCAGTAAGCTCCAACTGCCCGGGCGTTCCTTTAAAACCCCAGGCGGCCAGCGTGACAAGTTCCCGCCGGAAAATTATGCCCGCCAGGCCGAGGCCCGCGGAAACACAGAAGATGAAGGTCCAGGCCGAAGAGAAAAAAGCGCCCGGGGCCGCGTCCTGCTTCGCCTTTTCCTTTTCAAGGAGGGGGATGAAGACCGCGTTCAGCGCCCCCTCTCCTACGGTGCGCCTGAAAATGTTCACGATCCTGAAGGCCGCGTAGTACGCGTCGGCCAGGGCCCCGCCGCCGAAAAAAGCCACGAACAGGGCGTCCCGCGCATAGCCCAGGGCTTTCGTGATGAGCCCGGCGCCGGCCAGGCCCGTCATGCCGCGCGCGAAGGAGCGGTGGGCGCTTTCAGCGCCGGGCGGAGGGATTGAATTTGCTTTTTCGGGCATAGAATGATAAACTATCGTTACTATGGCAAAACTAAAGACCGGCAGACACACCAGCGCTATAAAAGCCTGGCGCAAATCAGAGAAACTGGCCTCCAAGAACAGGGGCGTCAAAACCAGGATTCACGACAATTCTAAGGACTTCGGGGCGCTCGTCGCCAAGAAGGACATGGAGAACGCGCAGAAAATGCTGCCGAAATCCTATTCCCTTCTGGACAAAGCGGCCAAGAGCGGTACTATCCACTGGAAAGCCGCCGCCCGCAAAAAGTCCCGCCTCTCGGCGCGCATTAAGGCGATAGCGCAGAATCCTTCCGTAAAATAACTTTCTCTCATCGGAAAGAACACCCCGGCGCAGTCAGCCGGGGTTTTTTGCCGTCTCCTCCCGCGCTTACTTTCCCGCCGTTATCTCGTGCACCAGCTGCCGCACCACCAGCCCGGGGTCCCGCTTGGACGAGGACTTCAGGAGCTCTTCCGCCTCCAGGCAGCGCCGCAGGCTTCTTAACAGCTTGTCCTCCGTATAGGAGGCGGCGTCGCGCTGGGCCGCGTGGTATTGCCCGGGGGACATGCCGGCCTGGTAGCAGGCGGACGGGCCTTCGCCCGCGGCCGTCAGCCGCTTTACCTTAAGCAGGCGCTCTACACAGCGCGAAACCTGTGATAGCAGGCCGAGCGGCTCCGTGCCGGCTTCCAGCATGCTCTGGGCGGCCTGGGCCGCCTGGGCCGCGCGCCTGCCGCCCACGGCGTTGGAAAGTTCAAAGGGGTTCTGGGCGCGGGCGAAACCGGCCAGCGCTATGGCGTCCTCGGGGCTGAAAACGCGGTTCTGCCCGTGCATATAAAGGACGATCTTTTCCGCTTCGCCGTCCAAAGTCACCGAGTCGGTGCCCAGCAGCTCTATCAGCAGCTCCAGCGCCTCGCCGTCCGTCTTTACGCCCTTGGCCAGCAGCATGGAATTCATGTGTTCTACGGCCTGGCCCTGGGACATCGGGGCGAAATTGACGAGGGCGCACTCGGCGGTGAGGGCCGCGGGGATCGGGTCCGATTTTTCTCGCGGCCAGTCCGCCAGCAGCAGCAGGCAGGCGCTGGGGCAGGGATCCTCCAGATAGGCGAGCAGGGTCTTAAGCGGTTCCTTCTTGATCTTCTCCACGTGCTTGATGGCCACGAAGCGCACTTCCGCCAGCATCGGCGAGGTCTGCGCCTCGTCGAGGGCCTGCGCCATGTCCGTGGTCTCCGCGTCGCGCACCGAGAAGTTGAAGGACTCGGGCCTGAAGAGCCCCTCGAGGCGTTTCAGCGCGGCCTCTTTCATGGCCGTCTCCTCGCCGCAGAGGTAATAAACGGGCCGTGTTTTATTTTTAGCCCACTCTTCGGCGAGCGCTTTAGGGGTCAGGGTCTGCATGATATCCTTCCGCTTTACCGCGTGGCGCCGGTGGACTGCTGCACTTCGGGCGGGGGAGGCATTTTTTTCCACGAGGCGCTGGATACCGAGCCGAAGCCGGATACGGTGCGCAGCACCACGTCTTTCGCCAGGATCTCCCAGAGGGCTTCCCTGGCCTGCTCCTCGGTAAGGCCGCCGGGCAGGTTGGCGGCGGAGTACATCTTGGTCACCTGCAAAGCCGGCTCTTCCCAGAGATAGCGGTTCTGCTCGCGGTCCAGCAGGCGCACGGCCGCGATGACGTTCAGCTTATAAACCGTGGGCACCAGGTTCACGTCGTATTGTATGGGGGTCAGGATGTAGTGGCTGATCTCGCCCACTATCACGCCCTGCGCCGCGCTCTCGGGGGAGACGGAATATTCCCCGTTCTTCAGGAATTCCTCTATGACCTTGAGGGTGATCTTTTCCTCCAGGCCGAACTGCTGCGTCTTGTTGGCGAAAGGCCGCACGGCTATGCGCTTTATGTACTGCGGCAGCTTCTGCTCCGCCGGCCTGTAGATAATGTCCGAGGACCCGCCGCAGGCGGCCAGCCCCAGCGCCGCGGTCAAGAGTAAGAGTTTTTTCATGTTTCCCCCTGTCATTTCACTACTATGCTGACCAGCCTGCCCGGCACCACTATCACCTTGGCCACGGCCTTGCCGGCGATATGCGCCGCCGCGGCTTCCAGCGCCAGGCGCTTTATCTCTTCCTGCGGCGTGGTTTCCTTCACCGTCAGGCGCGCTTTGACTTTGCCGTTCACCTGCACCGGGATCTCCAGGTCGCGCGAGGCGATCACGGATTTGTCGGCCAGCGGCCACGGCTGTTTCATAAGGGTGCCTGGTCCCCCGGAGAGCTCCCACAGTTCGTCGGTGACATGCGGTGCGAAAGGGTGCAGCAGGCGCAGGAAGGCGTTGAAGTCCTCTTTCGAGGTCTCCTTCTGCTCGGTCAGGCGGTTCAGGTAGACCATCAGCGCGGAGATGGCCGTGTTGAACTTCAGGGCCTCTATGTCCGAGCCGACCTTGTCTATGGTCTGGTGGCGCAGCAGCAGGTCCGGGCCTGAGACCGCGGCTTCGGTCAGCGAGCCGCTGCGGTCCAGGCCCCAGGCGTAGGCGCGCTTGATAAAGCGGGAAACGCCTTCTATGCCCCGCAGGTTCCAGGGCTTGGAATCTTCCAGCGGCCCCATGAACATCTCGTACAGGCGGAAGGCGTCGGCGCCGTAGCGCTCGTAGATCTCGTCCGGGTTGATCACGTTCTTCTTGGACTTGGACATCTTCTCTACCATCGGCTTCAAGGTCTCGCCGTCGGCGGTCCTGGCTGTGCCGTCCTCGGCTATCTCGAGCTCCTTGTAGGGGCGGTAGACGCCTTTTCCGTCGCGGTAGGCGTAGGAGAGTATCATCCCCTGGTGCACCATCTTCTTGAAGGGCTCCGTGGTGGAGACGTAGCCCAGGTCAAAGAGCACTTTGTGCCAGAAGCGGGCGTAGAGCAAATGCAGCACGGCGTGCTCGGCGCCGCCGATGTAGAGGTCCACCGGCATCCAGGCCTTCTCCAGTTCTTTGTCCACGAAAACGTCGGGGTTCTTCGGGTCGATGTAGCGCAGGTAGTACCAGCAGGAGCCGCCCCACTGGGGCATGGTGTTGGTCTCGCGCTTGGCGGGGCCGCCGCAGGAAGGGCATTTTGTGTTCACCCAGGAATCTATCGCGGCCAGGGGGGATTCCCCGTTGCCGGTAGGCTGGTACTTCTCCACTTCCGGCAGCATCACGGGCAGGTCCTTTTCCGGAACCGGCACTATGCCGCACTTGGGGCAATGCACCAGGGGTATCGGTTCGCCCCAGTAGCGCTGGCGGGAGAAGATCCAGTCCCTCAGCTTGAAATTGACCTTGGCACGGCCTATGCCTTTTTCGGCAAGCCAGGCCGTGATCTTATTCTTGGCTTCGGGGGTGGGCAGGCCGTCGATGATCCCGGAATTGATGGCGGTGCCGTCGCCGCAGAAGGCGCCTTCGCCTTTCCAGTCGGCGGGGGCCTTCAGGACTTCAATTATCTTGAGCCCGAACTTAACCGCGAACTCGTGGTCGCGGTCGTCGTGGGCGGGCACGGCCATGATGGCGCCGGTGCCGTAGGTGGTCAGCACGTAGTCGGCCGTCCAGATGGGCAGCTTCTCCCCGTTGACGGGGTTTACGGCGTAGGCGCCCGTGAACACGCCGGTCTTGTCCTTGGCCAGCTCCGTGCGTTCCAGGTCGCTCTTGTTGCCGGCGGCGGCCACGTAGGCCTCCACCGCGTTGCGCTGCTCCGGCGAGGCCAGTTTCAGCGTGAGCGGGTGCTCGGGGGCCAGCACCATGTAGGTGGCGCCGTAAAGGGTGTCGGGGCGGGTGGTGAAAACGGTCAGCTTACCGCCGTCGGGCAGGGCGAAGTCCACTTCGGCGCCCTCGGAGCGGCCTATCCAGTTCTTCTGCATCAGCATCGTGGAATGCGGCCAATCGGTCCCTTCCAGGTCGGCCAGCAGGCGGTCGGCGTAGGCGGTGATCCTGAGCATCCACTGTCGGAGGTTCTTTTTTTCTATCGGGGTCTCGCAGCGGTCGCACTTGCCCTGGAACACTTCCTCGTTGGCCAGGCCGGTCTGGCACTTGGGACACCAGTTTATCGGGCTGGTGGTTTCGTAGGCCAGGCCTTTCTTGAAAAGCTGCAGGAAGATCCATTGCGTCCACTTATAATAGGCGGGGTCGGTGGTGTCTATCTCGCGCTCCCAGTCGTAGCTGAACCCCAGGGATTCTATCTGGCGCTTGAAAGTGGCGCAATTCTTCTCCGTGGTGACGCGCGGGTGCACGCCCGTGGAGATGGCGTAGTTCTCGGCGGGCAGGCCGAAGGCGTCCCAGCCCATCGGGTGCAGCACTTCGAAGCCTTTCATGCGCTTGTAGCGGCAGACGATGTCCGTAGCCGTGTAGCTTTCCGGGTGCCCGACGTGCAGGCCGTCGCCCGACGGGTAGGGGAACATGTCCAGGCAGTAAAATTTGGGTTTGCCGGGAAGGCGCTCCGTCCTGAAGGCGTGCTGTTCCTTCCAGCGCGCCTGCTGCCGCGCGTCTATTTCCTGTAAAGTCCGGGCGTCGGTTCCTGTGGTCACTTTGAAGCCTCCGTGCGTTTGCCCTTTTTCCTGTCGAAAATTATACTGACGACCCCTTTAGAGGTCTGTACCCTGTACCGGGCCGGGTTGGCGCCTTTCGGTACCGCCATCATGCGGGAGCGCCGCTTCATGAACGGAGCGGAAGTTACGCTGCCGTCCTGGTTGGCGACCTGCCGCGTTTCCTGCCGGGCATAGTCCAGCTTTATGCGGCCCCGTTCTATGTTTATCTTCATGGAGTCGGCGGCTGACTCCGGGGTCTTGAGATTGACGGTCACGTGCTCGTCGTCCCGCACCACTTCGGGCTCCAGGTCGGAGGGGGACAGTTTCTTCGAAGCCCACTTGCCGTAGGGCTCGCTTACTTTCTTGTGTTCGGCCCCGAGCTTGCTGTTTATGCGCTGCTGCGCCAGCTCCAGGTCCCGGACGGGGTCCTCCGAGCCGGAGAAAAAAGAGTCGCCGAAGACGGAATCGAAGTCTTCCGGGGTCACCGGCTTGTCGGACTGCAGCTTGCCGTTTATCTGGCCCAGCCAGCCGTCTATGGCTTTTATTAGGTCCTGGCTCAGCTCCTCGGGATCCGGCTGGGCGGGGCCGGCAGCCGGCTCCTGGGCGCGGGCCGGCGCCGCGGCGCAAAAGAAAAGCAAGGCAGCCAAGAAGCGGGCTGTATTCATATTTATAATTATTTTATCAAATTAGGCGGCGCCGGTGGGCGCGGCCCGGGTCACATCTTTTTAAGGAGGGCGGCGGTTCTCTCGTTCATTTTCCTGCGCAGGGAGGGGGTGCTGTCGTCCATGCCGGCCAAGTGCAGCGCGCCGTGCGCGGCCAGCACCAGCAGTTCGGTAAGCAGCGAGTGCCCCAGGGCCCGGGCCTGGCGGGCGGCTACGGGGACGCAGACGTAGATCTCGCCCCAATCCGCGCCGGGCACGGGCGAGGGGGGGAAGTTGAAGGCGATGACGTCGGTCAGCCTGTTCTTGGAGAGAAAGCGCCGGTTGAGCGCCTTTATGCCGGGCCCGTCGGTAAACACCAGGTTGACGGTACGGGCGGCCTTGCGCCCCAGGCCCAGCGCCGCGGCTTTGGCCAGCAGGGAGGCCGAGGCCCTGAGGGCGGGAGGCTGCTTTCCTTCGAAAAAAATGTTTACGGGCATAGGGGTCAGGCGGAAGGGTTGGTTTTCTCCCAGGCCTCGTAGGCGGCCAGGATGTCCTTTACCAGCGGGTGGCGGACGACGTCTTTGGCCGAAAAACTGGCGAACTTCACGCCTTCGACTTTTTTCAGGATCTCCCTTATCAGCACCAGGCCGGAGCGGCCTTTTTCGGCTATGTCTATCTGCGTGACGTCGCCGGTGATCACCACTTTCGAATACATCCCCATGCGCGTAAGGAACATCTTCATCTGTTTGGGCATGGTGTTCTGCGCTTCGTCGAGGATGATGAAGGCGTTCTCCAGGGTACGGCCGCGCATGTAGGCCAGCGGTACCGTCTCTATGACTTCCTCGTAGCGCAGCGCTCTGAATTTTTCTGGGCCGAGCAGCGCGTGGAAAGCGTCGTATAGGGGGCGCAGGTACGGGTGGACCTTTTCCGAGACGTCGCCGGGCAGGTAGCCCAGCTTTTCCCCGGCTTCCACGATGGGCCGGGTGAGGATGATCCTCTTTACTTCCTTGGCCTGCAGGGCCCGCATCGCGCAGGCCGCCGCGAGAAAAGTTTTCCCGGTGCCGGCCGGGCCTATGCCCACCACCAGGTCCCTCGAGAGGATCATGTCGACGTATTTTTTCTGGTTCTCCCCGCGCGGGCGGATGACTTCGCCGTTATAGGTCTTGTACAGGGCGCCGTCGGGCAGCGGCAGGGTGTCCGGGGGTTTGGCTTCTTCGGGGGTAAGGCGGGCTTTGTAGAATTCCTCGAGGGCGCGGCGCAGGCTGGCCAGCGCTTTTTCCACCTGCACCGGCTTGCCCGTGACCGTGAGGTCCGCGCTTTCGCTCTCCGGGTGGTGGCGCACGTACAGCTGCACCTTCAGGGTGCGCTCCAGCGCCCGCAGGCTCTCGTCCTGGGCGCCCAGCAGGACCAGGATCTCTTCCCTGTTCTTGAGCTTGAATTTCTTGCCGTTCATTTCCCTACTGCCACTTGGAGATGCCGCGCGGTATCACTACGATGCCGTCGGGGTCTATATAGTAATGCTGGGCGTCCTGGTCGGCGTTGTAGCCGATGGTGGTCTTGGCCTCTATGGTATTGTAGCGGTCCATGATCACCTTCTTCAGGCGGCAGCCGGCCTTGATCTCGCAGGCGTCCATGATAATGCAGTCTTCCAACTGGCACTTCTCGTGCACGATCACGTCGTGAGCGAGGATGCAGCGCTTCAGCGACGACTGCGTTATCATGCAGCCGTCGGACAGCATGCAGTCCTGCAGGTTGGATTCTATCACCTTGGAGGGCCCCGCGGTGTGCTTGGAATCCTGGATGGGCCAGAGCTTGTTGTTCAGGTCCATCTTGGGTTTGGCGCCCAGCAGGTCCATGTTGGCCTGCCAGAAAGCTTCCAGGGTGCCCACGTCGCGCCAGTAGTTCTTTTCCTCGTAGGATTTGCTGCCCGGCAGCACCTGCTCGGCGTAGTTGTAGCCGAACACGCGGTAGCGTTTGAGGATGTTGGGCAGGATGGTCTTGCCGAAGTCCAGCGCGGCCGTTTCGCCCGATTCCTCGTGCAGGATCTTTACCAGGGCGTCGTAGCTGAAGATATAGTTGCCCATTGAAGCCAGCACGGCGTTGGGGTTGCCCGGCATCGGCTTGGGATTCTTCGGCTTCTCCTCGAAGCCGGTGATGCGGTTCTTGGCGTCCACCACCACGGTGCCGAAGCGCGAGGCCTGCTTGATGGGCACGGTCAGCGCGGAAACGGTCACGTCGGCCTTGCTGGCCACGTGGAAGTCTATCATCTGGCGGATGTCCATGCGGTAGATGTGGTCCGCGCCGAAGATGGCCACCAGGTCGGGCTTGTAATCGTTGATGAGGTTGAGGTTCTGCTTCACGGCGTCGGCCGTGCCGCGGTACCACATTTCGCCCAGGCGCATCTGGGGGGGCACCACGGTGATGAAGTGCTCCTTGGTGATGCCGCCCAGGTTCCAGGTGGAGCGCAGGTATTCGATGAGCGACTGCGACATGTACTGCACCAGTACGTAGTTGGAATAGATGCCGGAATTAATGAAGTTTGAGAGCACGAAGTCGATGATGCGGTATTTGCCGCCGAACGGTACGGCGGGTTTGGAGCGCTCCTTGGTGAGCGGGTACAGCCTTTCCCCTTTGCCGCCCGCCATGATGATGCCTATTGTTTTCATGTCGAAACCCCTTTTTCCGATAGCGAAGGTCAGCTGACCGCGTCCAGTATCTCGCGCAAATCGCGCCCGAGGCACAGGAACACAGGTTTGTCGACCGCCGTGTAATTCTTAATGCGCTGCTGCCGCAGTTCCTGCGTGGCGGAGATAAGGTCCTCCAGCGCCTTGGCCTCCCTGGCCACGATTATTTCCTGCTCGTCCAGGCCGTAGGAGAGAAAAAAATTCTCCTGTATGTCCCTGTACCGCGCGGCCACCTGCCCGCGCTCGGCCAGCAGCTTTTCGCGCTCGGCCTCCGAAAGTTCGTACCAGGTATGGGCTTTTACCACGGGGTGCAGCAGCATGTAGCGGTGGCGGCCGAAAGTGTCCTTGGGCAGAAAGCCGAACTCGAGGTCTTTTTTCAGCTGCTGCCCTTCGGGCGGGTTGTGCACCCCCAGGAAGGAATGCACGGGGGTCATGTACCTGCCGGCCCCGGTGGAGAACGTGCGGGCGCAGATGTCCTGCAGGTAGGCCAGGTCGTCGGACATGCGCCAGAAGAGGATGTCGGAGTCGGAGCGCAGCCCGGCCACCATGTAGGTGCGCAGGAAGAGCTTCTCCTGCGCCGAGCCCACCATGTTCTCGAATTCCTGTTTGGCTGCTATCTTCTCGTTGGAGATCAGCCTGCGGAACTCCGGCTGCAGCTTCACGAACATGAAACTGGAATAAATATTAGCGGATTTTTTTTGTTTTTCCATCTTGGTCACCAGCGGCTGCGGCTTGAGGCGCCAGGTACACGGAACTGTGTCCTGTTATTTCTATCTCTTCGGCGGTTTCCAGCCCGGTCTTTATCTCGGTTACGAGGAACCTTTTCCCGCCGGTCTCCAGGACGTCGCCGCGGGGGACCAGCATGGTATCGCTGCTGCTGCCCACGAACAGCACGCCGTTGAACTGCTCGCCTATCTTGATGCCGTCCTTCAGATCGGTCACCTCCAGCCAGAGGCGGTTGAACAGCGGCGAGCCTTTGAGTGGGATATAGTCTGAGAGGACCGTGGCGAACTTGGCGTCCGGGTCGCGGGCGTGCTCGATTTTCGCGGTCATGCCCTTGGCCAGCTTCGAATACAGCGGCTCGGAGTTTTTGCCTATCATCACGACTTTTTTAGCCACGGTGAAGAGGCGGTCCCCGCGCAGCACGCGGGTTTTGGGCGTGACGTAGATGTTCGTCAGTATCCCGTTGGTTTCCGGTGTTATGTCGTAATACTTGTAAACGCCCTGCCAGCGGCGCTCGGTCTGTTTGCGCTCCTCTTCCGTGGAGGCGTCGAGCAGCGCCGCCATTTCCGTGGAGACCATGCGGGCGATAACGGTCTTGGGCGTTATATAGGCGAAAAGGTCGGACTGCATATATTCCACGCGCCCTTCGAACGGGGCGAAGATGTCGTAGGTATCCTGCGCGGTGGTGACGCCCGTGACCGGGGCGTAGACCTCGATGTCGCCGGTCTTGATGTTCTTCTGGAAAGTGTTGTCCAGGGGCAGCCAGTTCTGCGCGGCGGCCGCCGCTTTCGCGGCCGGGCCGGCCGTCTTTTTCGCGGCGGGCGGCGCCGCGGGCGGCTGCGCCCCGGCGGAAACCGCCAGCAGGAGCGCGGCCAGGCTAAGGATGTTTTTTCGCATTGAGTTTCGCGTACGCTTTCCAGGTCCAGGGCATTTTTTCACAGAACATCTCCTGTATGGCGTCGGCGTACTGCCGGATCTCGTACTGGGCGTGGGCGTCGGCCCGCAGCGATATGAAGTTCAGGAGGCTGCGCGCGTTTATGGTCCAGTGGAACTGCGTGTACTGCGCCACCGGCAGCACCAGGCGGGCCATTTCCCGGGCGGCGCCAGCCTCGATGAGCTCCTGGTAGGCGGCGTAGGAGGACTTTATAGCCTTGTCGTAGACGGCCAGCATCTTTTCCTGGTCCAGCCCGCAGGAGCGCACCGAGCCCTGCCGGTTGATGTTGTCCTGCGCCCTGAAGGCTTCGGGGAAATAAAATTCGTCCTGGACCTTGGTGTACCTGGCGGAGATCTCGTTGTAGGAGGCGATGCGGTGCCGCATCCACTGGCGGGCCACGAAGATGGGGCACTTCACGTGGAACTGGAAGACCGAGTGCTCGAAGGGGCTGAGATGCCCGTTGGCCAGCAGGTACTCTATGAGCTTCCTGTCCAGCGCCTCGCCTTTGGAGACGGAGCCGAAGGAGACCCTGGCGGAATCCACCGCGTTCTGGTCGCCGCCCATGAAATCGATAAGTTTTACAAAACCCCTGTCGAGGACCTTGTGCAGGTCCTTCTTCTGTTTGAGCGTGGTATCCGCCATGTTCCCTCCGCGGTCCGAACAGCCGCAATTTTTTTGGAAAGCTTACGTAAAATTATATACTTTTAAAACTATTATTAAAAGGCGTAAAGATTATGGCAAAAAATTCCAAGCGCGCCGCCGCCGGGCTGGCCCGCAGTTCCAGCCTGGGTTCGCTGAAAAAGATCATGCGGGTCCTGCTCGCTCCCGGCGGCTGCCCCTGGGACCGCAAGCAGACCCACGCCACGCTGCTTAAATACCTGCGCGAGGAAGCCGGCGAGGTGAGCCTGGCCGTGCGCAACAAGGATTGGGCCAACCTCCGCGAGGAATTGGGCGACGTGCTGCTGCAGGTGGTGTTCCACAGCGCGCTGGCGGAGCGCGACGGCAAATTCACGCTGGGCGACGTGATCAGGACCATCAACGCCAAAATGGTGCGGCGCCATCCCCACGTTTTCGGCGGCGGCAGGCTCTCCACCCCGGCGCAGGTGCTGCGGCAGTGGAAAAAAATAAAACTGGCCGAAAAGGGGAAAATCGCCGGCAAGGGAAAAAAATCCTGAATTCTTGCGAGCCCGCCCGCTGCCCGGCCGCCAGGTCCGGAACGGCAAAGCCGGCGGGGTTCCGCCGGTAAAGTTTGAGGAGAAAATATGAATGAAACAGCGGCCTTTGAACAAATAACCGGACTTCTGCCCGTGGACTATGCCATCCTCGGCATAGCCGTGGCGGCCCTTTTCGTGATCTCCTATTTTAAAGGGCGCGGGGAATCGGATACCAGGGACTATTTCCTGGGCAGCCGCAAAACCCCGGTCTGGGTAGCCACGCTTTCCTTCGTAGCTACCGAGATCAGCGCTATGACCATAGTGGGCATCCCTCCCATCGGCTTCACCGAGAACTGGCAGTACATGCAGTTCTTCATCGGTTCCGCCCTGGCCCGCATCGTGATAGCCTTTTTCTTCATCCCGGCTTTCTACAAGTTCAACTGCACTACCATCTACGAGTTCCTGAAGCACCGCTTCGGCCCCGAAACGCAGTACGCCGGCTCGGCGTTCTTTTTCGTGACCCGTCTTTTCGCCTCCGGCGTGCGCCTGTACGCGGCGTCGCTGGCGGTCTCGGTGATCATGGGCTGGCCGTTAAGCAATACGATCGGCTTCTTCACGGTCATCAGCATCGTTTTCATCGGCTTCGGCGGCATCAAGGCCGTGATGTGGACCGGCACTTTCGAGACCATCACCTTCTACCTGGCCGGCGGCGCGGTGGCCGCGTTCCTGGTCCTGCATATCGACGGCGGGTTCATGGGCGCCTGGCAGACCGCCAGCGAGGCCGGGAAGCTTTCCATCTTCAACTTCGGCTGGGACCTGAAGAACCCGAACGTGCTGTGGGCCGCGGTGCTGAACGGCGTGTTCGGCTCCATGGCCTCCTTCGGCACGGACCAGGAGCTGATGCAGCGGCTGCTGACCCTGGAAACGCGGCGCGAAAGCCAGAAGACCCTCATAGCCACCATCTTCGCCAGCGTCCCGCTGACCGCGCTTTACCTGGGGCTGGGCACGCTGCTGTTCGTGTTCTATAAGCAGAACCCGGCCCTGGCGCTGCCGGCCAACGCCGACAAGATCCTTTCGCACTTCACCATAAACGTGCTGCCCGCGGGCATAAAGGGCCTGGTCCTGGCGGCGGTGGTGCTGGCCAGTATCGACTCGCCGCTGAGTTCGCTGTCCTCGTCGTTCATCACGGATATTTACCGGCCGCTTATAAAGAGAGGGGCGGACGAAAAACATTATCTTCTTGTCTCGCGGCTCAGCGTGGCGGCCTTCGGCCTGCTGCTGGCCGGCATAGCCTGGGCGTGCGCGGCCGGGTCGGGGCGCATGTTATGGCTGGCCTTCAAGGTGAACGGGGTCACCGCCGGCAGCCTGCTGGGCGTGTTCCTGCTGGGGCTCGCCACCAAGCGGGTCGGCAACCGCGGCAACGTGGCGGCCATGCTGATCAGCGCGTCGCTGGCCGGGCTGGTGCTTTATCTTTCGGAGAAAGGGCTGGCGCCGATCGGCTGGAGCTGGATCATCGTGATAGGGACTATCTCCACGTTCTCGCTGGGGTGGCTGTTCGGGCGCGCCGCTCCGGCGGCGGGGGAGATAAAATAAAAGCCCCGCGGGGGTGACCCCGCGGGACTCGAGCTCTTTTTAAGGCCTCTGGTTATCAGTTGACGTGCTTGAGCAGGTGCTCTTTGCGGCGCTTGATCTCCGCTTCGAGCTTCTCGATATTTTCCTTGGCTTTTTCCTTGGTCTCTTCCATCCAGTCGCCCAGCTGCTCCCGGGTCTCCTTGCCCGCCTTGGGGGCGAACAGGATGCCGAGGGCCGCGCCTATCAGGCCGCCCACCACGAAAGCTCCGATTATCTCTCCGCCTTTGTTATCAGCCATAGATCCTCCAGACAAAATTTAGTTTACCGCTTCCTAATATTATACATTGCCGCGCCCTTTGTCAAACCTTATAATATGCAGTATGAGAACGCTGCTCGTGGCTTTGGCGCTGGCTTTCTCCCCGGGGGGGGCGGAAGCCTATCCGCACGACGCGCAGTTGAGCGCCAAACTTAAAAAAGAATTCGAGGTCGTCATCAGTTCCTCCGCGGCCGGCCGGGAACTTTACGCCAGGCTCGCCAAAGCCGGCCCGGGTTACCGCGCCTTAAGGGTGCTTACCAGGCGCGACGCGGCCGACTGCTTCGCCTGGTTCGATCCCGAAGCCAACGCCGTTTACCTGAATTCCAGGTTCATCCTTAAATTTTTCGAAGCCAGGGGGTTCAAGGACCCGCAGGTGGTGGAGGTGCTCTGGAGCAATAAAGAGGTCCGCTCCGAACTGGTCAAATACGCCCACCCGGTCTACCTCCATGAACTGGTGCACGCGCTGCAGTGCTACCTCTACCCGGAATACCGCCGCGACGCAGGCGCCAGCCCGCTGGAGTTCGAATACGAGGCCTACCTGGCGGAGGATATGTACGTGCACGAACGCATGAAGGCCGACCCCCGGCTGCTCAAGGACTTCATCCGGGGCGCCTACACCGACATTTATACCGCCAACGCCTTCGGCAGCTACCTGGCCCTGTCGCTGGACCCCGCGCGCTACCGGGAAAAGATCCGGCGGCTTTACGAGGAGCAGCTGGGCGGCTACCTGAGCCTGGAGCGCGCCGAAACGATAAAAAAGAACAGCGTGGCGGATTCGAAGATCTTCGCCTACGCCGCCGGCAGGACCAAGGCTTACGCGGCGGATTCGGCCTCCCTGGCCCGTCTGGGCGAGCAGAAGGCGGCGTTCGCGCGTTTCCTGGAAGAGTTTTACGCGGTGCGCTGGCCGGCTTTCAGCTCCGACGCCCTGATCTTCGTGGGGAGCCTGGCGCTGGAGCAGAAGAATTACCCGCTGGCGCTGGACTGCCTTGCGGTGGCCGACGCCAACTCGCCGGGGTACGGGCTCTCCGCCGGCGCGCTTGAAGCCCTCAAGACCAAGGGCGCGCTGGCCGTGCTGGAGACCGCGTCCTTTATCCGGGACAACGCCCGCAGGATGGGCGTGGAGCTGCTCAGCCAGCACCTGAAAGCGCTGGAAAAAGCCTGCGCCGCCACCGCCCGGCCTTTTCCGGAAGACCTGGCCGCCCTCCGCGCCGAAACCTACCCTCAGGCCATGGCCTATTACGCGAAGAAATACGCCGCTGAAAAAGACCGGTCCAAAAAAGATTACTACAAGGAAAACCTGGACTATTTCGCGGGCGCCGCGGGCGGGAAGTAAGAAGACCCGTTTTCCGCCGGCCGCCCGGTAAGCGCGGCGCCCGCCGCAGCGCCGGCAAAAGCCTTGAATTGGCCCCGTTAATTGAGTAAATTATTCTTATATATAAATACGGCCTGCCGTAAATAATATCAGCGGAGGAACTTATGATCGACATCGCGAAAAATATTGCCACTACTCCCAGGCGCACCAAAGCTTCCGTAATTCGTGAACTCCTCAAGACCACCAACCAGCCCGGCATCATCTCTTTCGCCGGCGGCCTGCCTTCCCCCGACCATTTTCCTTACGATTTCGTGGCGGACGCCGTCAAAGAAATAATGGCTAAAAAAGGCAAGGTGGCGCTGCAGTACGGCCCCACGGACGGCCTGCCCGAACTGAAAGAAGAGTTCATAAAGTTCCTCAAACGCTACGAGGGCGTCGACGCCAAACCCGAGGAACTGATAATCACCACTTCCAGCCAGCAGGCGCTGGACATGGTGGGCCGCCTCTTCCTGGACGCTTCCGACCCCGTCATAGTGGAGAAGCCCAGCTACATGGGCGCGCTGCAGGTCTTCCGGTCCTACGGAGCGGAGTTCATCGGCGTCAAGCTCGAGGACGACGGCATAAGCACCGAGGAGCTGGAAGAGCGGCTTGCCTGGCTGCAGGCGCAGGACGAGCACTACAAGTTCATCTACCTGGTGCCGGATTTCCAGAACCCCAGCGGCGTGACCCTGTCGGAGGTCAAGCGCAAAAAGATCATCGAGCTGTCCGAGAAGTACAACGTCGCGGTGATAGAGGACTCGCCCTACCGCCAGATCCGCTTCGAGGGCAAGGCGCCCAAGATGCTGTACCGCCTGGACCAGGAGTCGAAGAAGACGCATAACATCATTTCGCTGTTCACCTTCTCCAAGACTTTCGCCCCGGGCCTGCGCCTGGGCGTCATCCTGGGCCATCCCCAGATCATCAAGAAGATGGAGATCCTCAAGCAGTCCCTCGACCTCTGCACCTCCAGCCTGAACCAGCTGATAGCGGCGGAGTTCCTGCGCACCGGCTTCTTCGATAAGCACATCGAAGTGATCAAGCAGGACTACAAGCTGAAGAAGGACACGATGGTCGGCGCGCTGGAAAAATACATGCCGGAAGGCGTCACCTGGACCAACCCCGAGGGCGGCCTGTTCCTGTGGGTGCGCCTGCCCGAGACCATGAGCGCCGACGACATGTTCCAGGACGCCCTGAAGGAGAACGTGGCCTACGTGATAGGTTCGGCGTTCCATTCCGACGGCTCCGGCAAGAACACCATGCGCCTTAACTTCTCCTACGCCAGCCCGACGCAGATAGACGAGGGCGTAAAGCGCCTCGCTTCGGCGGTCAAGAAGCGCATGGTCGGAGCCAGGTAGTTCCCGCCGATCGATGTCCGACTTCTCAGCCGAATTCAGCCTGAACCTGCGCCGCGCCGGAGTGGTAGGAGCCGGCGGCGCGGGCTTTCCCGCGTACGTGAAAGCGCTGGGCAAGGCCGAGTACGCGCTGGTCAACGCGGCCGAGTGCGAGCCGCTCCTGAAGAAAGACCAGAAGATCCTGGAATATTTCCCTGAAAAAGTTTTCGACGGGCTTGAGCTGCTGATGCGGGCCGTGGGCGCCGCGCGGGGCCTGGTCGGCATCAAGAAAAAGCACGAAAAGCTCATCCCGCGCCTGGAGGAAATAGCCGCAAGCCGCAAGAATATCTCCATCCTGAAGATGGGCGACTACTACCCGGCCGGAGACGAGCAGTGCCTGGTCTACGAGGCCACCGGCCGCGTGGTGCCGCCGGGCGGCCTGCCGCTGGACGTCGGGTGCGTGGTCAGCAACGTGGAGACGCTTTATAACGCCGCTTTTCCGGGCCGGCCCGTCACGGAAACTTTTATCACCGTGAACGGCGCGGTGAAGAAGCCCGCCACTTTCAGCGTGCCCGTAGGCGTGACCTGGCGCGAGGCCGCGGAACTGTGCGGCGGCTTTACCGTAAAAGACCCCGCCTACATAGACGGCGGGCCCATGATGGGCAAGGTCATGACCGATTTCGAGGCCCCGGTGGTGAAGGCTTCCGCCGGGATCATCGTACTCCCTAAAACGCATCCGCTGATCGTCAAGAAGGCCCAGAGCCGGCCGGTATTCACCCGCGTGGGGCGGTCCGCCTGCGACCAATGCTCTTTCTGCACGGAGTTCTGCCCGCGCTACCTGCTGGGGCACGACGTGCAGCCGCACCGCGTGATGCGCACCATGCTGTTCTCCGCCGGCCCGGAACATAAACTGCACAGCCAGTACGGCCTGCTTTGCTGCGAATGCTCGCTGTGCAGCCTCTACGCCTGCCCCGAGGGCCTGAACCCGCGCGAGGCCTGCGTGGCCGCCAAGGCCGACCTGCGCGAGCTTAAGGTCGGTTTTAAAAATTCTTCTTTGAACTCCGGGCGCGCCCCGCAGGTGCACCCGGTGCGGGATTTCCGCAAGGTGCCGGTTTCAAAACTCGTGAAGCGGCTGGGGCTCGAAGAGTACAATAAGGACGCCCCATGGACCGAGTTTTCGTTCAAGCCGTCCCGCGTTAAAATTTTAATGAGCCAGCACATAGGCGTCCCCTGCGTCCCGGCGGTTAAAGAGGGGCAGCGGGTTGAGAAAGGTGCGGTGGTGGGAGACGTTCCCGCCGACAAACTGGGCTGCCCGGTGCACGCCAGCATTCCAGGCACCGTCGGCAAGGTTAACGAAAAGTACGTGGAGATAATCGCTTAAGGTCTTTATGCTAAACGCAATAGGCGGTGTTGAACTTTCGAGCGTGGCCAAGGGCATGGAAGCGGCCGACGCCATGCTCAAGACTTCGAAGATCAAATTGATACTCTCGCGTTCCATCTGCGCCGGCAAGTACATAGCACTGGTGGCCGGCGACGTGGGGGACGTGAACGCCGCCGTGGAGGCCGGTTCGGCCAAGGCCGCGCATTCCCTGGTGGACAGCTTCGTCATCCCGAATATCCATCCCGAGGTTTTTCCGGCTATAGAGGGCACCACCGTGGCGGACGGGCTTGAGGCCCTGGGGATAATAGAAGCTTTCTCGGTAGCGGCCCTGATAGAGGCCGCCGACGCCGCGGTAAAGGCCGGCAACGTGAAACTCCTCGAAATACGCCTGGCCATGGCCCTGGGCGGCAAAGCTTTCGTAACCATGACCGGCTCCATAGCCGCCGTAGAGACCGCCGTAGCCGCCGGCGCCGCCGTGGCGGGCAAAAAAGGACTGCTGGTGGAGAAAGTGGTGATCCCCCGGCCCCGCCAGGAACTTTTGCGGGAGCTGATTTAGGCCTTACAGCGCTTTACAATGTTTGTATAATCTTTTTTATTAATTAAGGAGACTCGAAATGGCTTCAACCAAACGGATTCCGATGATCGCGGGCAACTGGAAAATGCACCTTACCTCCAGGGAGGCCGCGGACCTGGCCGCCGCTATAAAGAAAGGCCTCGATCCCGACCTGAAGCACGAAGTGCTGCTGGCTCCCGGGTTCACCTGTCTTCACGCCGTTAAGGCCGCGCTGGCCGGCTCGAAAGTTTTCCTCTCCTCCCAGGACGTGGCCTGGGAAGAAAAAGGCGCCTTCACCGGGGCCGTTTCCCCGTCTCAGCTGATAGACGCGGGCTGCACCGCCGCGATAATCGGCCACTCCGAGCGCCGCAAGATCTTCCTGGAGACCGACGAGATCATAAATAAAAAACTGAAGGCCGCCATAAAGGCCGGCCTGGTGCCCGTGCTGTGCATCGGCGAAACGCTGGAAGAGCGCGAAAGCCAGAAAACTTACCGCGTGCTCGAAACCCAGCTCGTCGGCGCTTTCGCCGGCATCAGCGCCGCCGAGGCCGCCAAAACGGTCATCGCCTACGAGCCCGTCTGGGCGATAGGCACCGGCAAGACCGCCACCCCCGACCAGGCCCAGGACGCCCATGTTTTCGTGCGCAAACAGATGGAGCGCATTTACGGCAAGGACTACGCGGAAGCGGTCCGCATCCTTTACGGCGGCTCGGTGAAGGCCGACAACGTCGACGAGCTTATGTCCCAGCCGGATATCGACGGCGCGCTGGTGGGCGGGGAAAGCCTCAAGGCCGACAAGTTTTTGCGCGTGATCCACTTTCAGCCCGTACTTTCAAGATAAACAGCGAGGAAAAACAACAATGGACGAAACACTTGTGAAAGCGATGGTGGAAGATATTAAGCTCCGTGAGGAGCGCTCGGCTATGCCGGTGCCGGTGGGTATTTCCAACCGCCACGTGCATCTGACCAAAGAGGACTTCAAGACCCTGTTCGGCGCCGACTGCGACGATACGCAGCTTAAGCCCGTAAAGCAGCCCGGCCAGTACGCATGCAACGAGCTGTTCGACCTGGAGGGCCCCAAGGGCTCCATCAAGGGCGTACGGATGATAGGCCCGTACAGGAAATACAGCCAGGTGGAAGTCTCGGCGGCCGACGCGCGCCGGCTGGGCGTAGAGCCCCCGATCCGCGATTCCGGCAAGCTGGAGAACACTCCCGGCATAAAGCTGGTCGGCCCCAAGGGGACCGTCACGCTTACGAGAGGCCTGATAATGTCCAAGCGCCATATCCATTTCCAGACCAGGGAAGCCGAGGCCTTTAAAGTGAAGGACGGCCAGGAAGTGCGCGTGCTCTGCGGCCGCGGCACCGAGCGCGAGGCCATCTACGAACGCGTGCTCTGCCGCGTCCTGGACAGCTTCTCGCTGGAGCTGCACCTGGACGTGGAAGAAGCCAACGCCGCCGGGATGAAGAACGGGGACCCGGCTTTCATAGTTTGAAGTAAGTTCTGCTTTATCTTAAATAGTTACCGGAGGATACAATGGACGCACTTGGAATGATAGAAACTAAGGGCCTGGTGGCCTGTGTGGAAGCCGCGGACGCCGCCGTGAAAGCGGCCAACGTGAAGATCGTCGGCTACGAAAAGATCGGTTCGGGCCTCGTGACCATCCTTTTCAGGGGCGAAGTGGCCGCCTGCCGCGCCGCCTGCGACGCCGGCGCCGCCGCCGCCCAGAAAGTGGGGGAACTCGTGAGCGTGCACGTCATCCCGCAGCCCCACGGCGACCTGGAAGGCAAGCTGCCGATCAGCGAAGCCAAGCGCAAATAACCGGCAGTTATCTGGCGGGGAAGGGGCTGCCTAAGCCCCGCCCCGGTCCAGCGGAGGAATCATGCTATTTGCACGAGTAGTGGGTAATGTAGTCTGTACCCGCAAGGACGACAAACTTGTGGGCACGAAGCTCCTGATGGTGCAGCCGGTCGGCCTGGACGACAAGCCGCGCGGCAACACGCTCGTCGGCATAGACGCCGTCGGGGCGGGTACGGGCGAACTGGTGCTGCTGGTGCAGGGCTCCAGCGCGCGCCAGACTTCCAAGACCGAAGGTACGCCTGTGGACTGCACCATTTTCGCCATCGTGGATACCATAGAGAAAGAAGGCAAGGTGGTGTTCAAGAAGTCGGCCAATAAGATGCTGTAAGAGCGGAGCTTATATGTCACTCAGCGAAGAAGAACTGACAAGAATAGTGGCCGAGGTCGTTAAAAACCTCGCGGTCCAGCCCGGCGCCGCGCCTTCAGGCGGCCCGGTGTTCGACACCGTGGACGAGGCCGTGGCCGCCGCCTCCAAGGCGCAGCCCGGCTTTCAGGACCTGGGACTGGCCGCCCGCGAGAAGATCATAGCCGCCATGCGGGAAGTCTCGCGCGCCAACGCCAGGCGCTGGGCGGAACTGGCCGTAGCCGAGACCGGCATGGGCCGCGTGGAAGACAAGGTCATCAAGAACCTGGTCTGCATCGACGGGACTCCCGGAGTGGAAGACCTGCGGGCCGTGTCCTATACGGGCGATAAAGGCCTGACCCTGGTGGAATACGCGCCTTTCGGCGTGGTGGCGGCCATCACCCCTTCCACCAACGCCGTGGCGACGATCATCAGCAACGCCATAGGGATTTTAGCCGCGGGCAACGCGGTAGTGTTCTCGCCGCACCCCGCGGCCAAGGGTTGCGTGGCCGACGCCGTGCGCGTGCTGGATAAAGCCATCGTCTCCGCCGGCGGGCCGGCCAACCTGGTCTGCGCCATGGGCAAGCCCACGCAGGAAGTGACCAAACAGCTTTTGTCGCACCCGGGCACCCACATGAACATCGTGACTGGCGGCCCGGCCATAGTGAAAGTAGCCATGACCTCGGGCAAACCCTGCAAGACCATAGCGGCCGGCCCCGGCAACCCGCCTGTAGTGGTGGATGAAACCGCCGTGTTCCCGGATTGCGCCAGGGAAATAATTTACGGCTGCGGCTTCGACAACAACGTGCTGTGCATAGCGGAGAAAGAGGTGATCGTGGTCGAGGCGGCCCGTACGCGCTTTCTCGAAGCTATGCGCTCGGATCCGCGCGCCTACGAGCTGAGCGGCGCCCAGATGAACTCCCTTACGAAGCTGGCCATCCTGGAGCCGGGCCGTGAGCCCAAGGTCAACCGCGACTTCATCGGCAAGAACCCGTCGGTGATAGCCAGGTCCATCGGGTTGAACCTTTCCGACGAGATCCGCGTGCTGTGGGCGGAAGTGCCCAACGACCATCCCTTCGTGGTCAGCGAGCAGCTGATGCCGGTGCTGCCGATCACCTTCTGCAAGGATATCGACGCGGCCATAGAACTGGCGCGCTTCGCCGAGGGGGAAAACCACCATTCGGCCGGCATGTATTCCACCAATATCAGGAACATGACCAAGATGGGCCGCCGCATGGCGTGTTCGATCTTCGTGAAGAACGGCTGCACGCTGCACGGGCTGGGCCTGGGGGAAGGCTACGCTTCCATGTCCATCGGCACCCCGACGGGAGACGGCATTACCAAGACCAGCCATTTTGTGCGGCCGCTGCAGTGCAGCGTCGTCGGAGATCTCAGGATAGCGTAAGGAGAATTTATATGCAGGCAAACATCTCGCTCGGACTGATCGAACTTTCCTCCATAGCCAGGGGCATCGAGACCCTGGACGCCATGTGCAAGGCCGCGGGCGTCAATCCCGAAGTGCACCAGGCCATTTCCAAGGGGAAATACATAATCGTCGTCTCAGGCCCTCTCGGCGAGGTCGAGTCTTCGCTGGCCAAAGGCGCGGAGATCGGCGGCAACGCCGTGCTGGCGAACCACATCATCCGCAACGTGCACTCCGGCGCGCTGGCTGCCTTGAATAAAAAGGTGAAACCGGCCAGCATAGAGGCCGTCGGCATCGTGGAAACCAAAGAGGCCCTGCCCGCGCTGTTCGCCGCCGACGCGGCCGCCAAGGCCGCCTTTGTCCACGTGGCGGAAGTGAATACCGGCAAAGGCATAGGCGGCAAAGGCTATTTCACGGTAGTCGGCGAGCCGGGCGCCGTGCGCACCGCCGTAAGCGCGGGCGTAAAGGCCATAGGCGAGGACGCCGTGGTGAGCCGCATAGTGATCCCCAACGCGCACGAGCATATCGGCGCGGCAATATAGGAGCTTTTTATGAAACTCGTAATAGGCGCTGACCACGCGGGTTTTGAAGCCAAGGAAAAGATCAAGAAATTCCTGCAGGGCCTCGGCCATGAAGTCATGGACTTCGGCTGCTACTCCACGGAGCCGGTGGACTTCCCCGACATCGCGCTGCTGGTCAGCGAGGCCGTGCGCAAGAAGGAGTTCGACCGCGCCGTGCTGGTAGACGGCTTTAACGGCGCCATGCCGCTGGCCGCCAACAAGGTGCACGGCATCCGCGCCGTGGCCGCCTACGATATTATTTCGGCGCGCTTCGCCTCCGCCCACGAGGACTGCAACGTGCTCTGCCTGGGCGGCAAAACGCACGGAGAGCTGGCGCTGCAGGAAATGCTGAAGGCTTGGCTCAATACCCCTTTCGAAGGCGGCAAGTACCAGAAGCGCCTGGACAAGATAATGGCGATAGAACAGCGCTGCTGCTGAACCATAATGAAACAGGCAAAGGTAATAGGACGGGTCTTCTGCTCACGCCAGTGCTGCGGCATGGAAGCGAAGACGCTGCTGCTTATACAGCCTTTGGATTGGGAAACGGATAAGCCGTCAGGCGACCCGCTCGTGGCCGGAGATACCGTCGGCGCCGGCTCGGGCGAAACGGTTTTCTTCGTGGCCTCACGTGAGGCGATACAGGCTTTCGAGGGTTGGGAGGGGGAAACAGCCGTCGGCGCCGCCCCGCCCCCGGTAGACGCCGCCATAGTCGGCATAATCGACGGCAAGAAGTTCAACTAATCTATGTTCATAGCAAAAGTAATCGGCAATGTGTGGGCGACGCGCAAGCATCCGGGCTTGAAAGGCGCCACCATGCTGCTGGTCAAAGCCGTGGACCCGATGGACGGCAATAAACTGGTAGGCGAAGCCACGCTGGCGCTGGACGGCAACCAGGGGGCCGGCATCGGCGACACCGTGCTGATCGTGGACGAGGGCGGCTCGGCCCGGAAAATTTTAAAGAACCCCAAGGCGCCGGTGCGCACCGTAATAGCCGGCATAGTGGATACGGTCCATATTACCGGAAAGGAAAAGATATGAATGACGAAGACATAAAAAAGATAGCGGCCGAAGTGGCCAGGATCCTGAGGGAGAAAGGCCCGGTTTATCCCCGGCAAACTCTCGGTGACTCCGTTACCATCGGGTCCGCCGGCAAGGTTTTTCAGCACCCCCTGGTAAACCAGGCCGGTACGAACAAGCCCGCCGCTCCGGAAAAGAAGGCCTGCTCCGGCCAGGGCGATTGCAGGCTCGAAGAAAACACCTGCAGTTCCTCCTGCCAGAGCTGCAACCCGCTGACCAATTATACCGCCCAACAGGTCAAAGCCAGCGTGGACCGCGTCACTTTCTGCAACCCCAACGAGGCCAGTTCTTCCATAGCGGGGATGATAGACCACACCCTGCTCAAGGCCAACGCCACGCAGGAAGAGATAGGCAAGCTTTGCGAGGAAGCCCGCAAATACCGCTTCGCCTCCGTCTGCGTGAATCCCGGCTACGTCGCCATGGCGTCCCGCCTGCTGCGCGGCTCCGGCGTGATGGTCTGCACCGTCATAGGTTTCCCGCTGGGCTCTACCACGCCTACCGTTAAGGCCATAGAAGCCCGCGACGCCATAGCCAACGGCGCCGACGAGATCGACATGGTGATAAACATAGGGGCGCTGAAGTCGGGCAACGACCAGCTGGTACAGGACGATATCAAGGCGGTGCGCGACGCCACCCGCGGCAAAACGCTCAAGGTGATCCTGGAGACCTCCTACCTTACGAAAGACGAGAAGATCCGCGCCTGCAAGATGTCCAAAGCCGCGCAGGCCGACTTCGTAAAGACCTCCACGGGCTTCGGCTCGGGCGGGGCCACTCCCGAGGATATCGCGCTGATGCGCGAGACCGTGGGCCCCGAGATGGGCGTGAAAGCTTCCGGCGGCATCAAGAACGCCGAGGTGGCCGCGGCCATGATAAAGGCCGGCGCCACCCGCCTGGGCACCAGCGCCAGCATAGCCATAGTTTCGGGCGGAGAAGCCGCTAAGGGTCAGTACTAATTTGCGGTAACCAAGGAGAAACGACATGTCAGAACCTAAAGAAGCGTTGGGAATGATAGAGACCAAGGGTTTCATAGGCATGATAGAAGCCTCTGACGCCATGAGCAAGGCCGCCAAGGTGCGCCTGCTGGGCTACGAAAAGATAGGCTCGGGCTACGTCACCACCATGTGCGTGGGCGAAGTAGGCGCCGTGCGCGCGGCCGTGGAAGCCGGCGCCGCCGCCGCCCAGAAAGCGGGAGAGCTCGTAGGCATGCACGTCATACCGCGCCCCGCCGACGAACTGGACAAATACCTCGCGAAGATCTCGGTAAAAGCGTAAAGGGCCGGACGCCGGGTTCCGGGCCGGGTGTTTCGCGCTCAAAGAGTTTTTTTTAACTCTTTCCAAATACCCGTAACCCGCCGCCTATAACCTTATGCTTACAAAAGGCGCTGTTGAAGACCTCATTATGCAGCACCTCCGGCCCGGGCCGGGGGCGGCGCCTGCCCCCCGCAAAGTGAGGGAATTGGGAAAGAAGGTCTTTATCAGCGACTGGGAGCTGCGGCGGCTTTACAAGCCGGACTCCAAAACGATCAACGTACCGGCCAACGCCATAGTGAGCCCGCTTTCCGTGGATTGGCTGGATTATAATAACGTGACGGTCATACGCGCTTAGCGATGGTAATAAATGCTCCGCTTATTCCAGAACGACTCTCCGCTTACCCGGCCCCGCCGGAAGGGGCGGCGGCGGTTTCGCGCACGGATAAATTAATTTCAGACTATAACACGGGAGATAACGCTCATGAATAGGTTCAAAACGCTGTTCTTAATTTCAGGTCTCGCCGCGGCCTGCTGCCCGGCCTTGGCCGCGCAGGAAGCCGCCGCCCCCGCCGCCGAGGAGGCCGCCGCCGTACCGGCCGAGGCCCCCGCGGCCGCGGTCGAAGCCCCGCCGGCGGTCCCGGCGGCCGGGCCCGCCCCCGCTGAAAAAAAGACCGGGCTGATGGACGCTGAATGGGAATTTCTCAAAACCGCGGGCGAGAGCAAGGACGAAGACGCGCTCGTGATCGTGCTGCCGCAGGCAGCCGACTGGCTGCGGGCCTACCCGGCCGCGCAGTACGCCGGGGACGCGCTGCTGTTAAAAGCGAAACTGCATCTGAAACTCGGGGATCACAGGTCGGCCCTGGTCGCCCTTCTGCGCCACAGCAGGGAATACCCGCAAAGCGCTTCTTCCGCCGAGGCCGCCAAGCTGTTCACGGAAACCGCGGAGAAAAAAGCCGACAAGAAAACCCGCCCCCTGCTGGCGGCGCTGTTCAAGGCCCCTTTGACGGGCGACGGCGAGCAGGAACTGGCCGCCCTGCTGGAAAAGCTTTCGGCGCAGGCCGGGGAAACGTTCTACGAGGCGCTGACCGCGGAGTTCCGGGAGTTCTTCTCCAGGTTCCCGGCTTACGCCGGCAACGACGGGCTGCGCATGGCGCTGGCGGATTTGCACCTGAAAAAAGAGGAATACCTGCCGGCCAGGCTGGCCTACGAGAAGATGGTGCGGATGCACCCGGCGAGTTCCATGCTCCCCAGGGTCAAACTGGCCCTGGGCGGGGTGCTGGCGAACAACCTGAAAGAGTATGAAGAAGCTATAAAGGTTTACCAGGATCTCACGGTTGCCTTTCCCGGCAGCGGCGAGGCCTGGGCCGCCTATGCCCAACTGCCCAAGCTTATGGAGCGGCAGAAGAAATACCAGGCCGCGGCCGAAGTTTACGAACAGATAATAACCCTCTACCCGGACAAAGAAGCGGCGTACGAGTCCTTTACCTCCCAGGCGCGCGTGCTGCGCGAGGAAATGGCCAAGCCCGGCCAGGCCGTGACCGTGCTGGGCAGGCTGGCGGACAAATACAAGGGAGAAAAAGCCATCGAAGCCCTGCTGCTGGCCGCCGAAATACACCGCAAAGACCTCAAGGACAGCGATGGAGAAGTAAAGATGTACGACAGGATAGTCGCGGAATACCCCTCCGATCCGCAGGCCCCCAAGGCCCTGTACGCCGCAGGCGAAGTTTATGAAAAGAGCCTGGCCCTGGACAAGGCGGGGGAATACTACTCGAAGATCATCGCGAAATACGCGGACAACTCCATGGCCAAGAAAGCGCAGAAGCGCATAGACGCCATGAACGGAAAATAAACGGCGGGGAGACAAAGGATGAACACTCAACTGGGAGTCATAGAAGGTTTTTACGGCGAACCGTGGAGCTGGGGCGAGCGGGCGGACTACGCCGGCTTCCTTAAAAAGCACGGCTTTTCGTTCTATATCTACGCGCCGAAGGCTGACGGCTACATGCGCAAGAAATGGCGCGAGCCTTTCCCTAAAACCCTCGAGGAAAAGCTGACCAAGCTTTCCTCCCAGTGCCATTCGGCCGGCATAGAGTTCGGGGTGGGCTTCAGCCCTTACGAGATCTATCTTTCCCCTTTCGACCTGGAAGTCAAAAAGCTGCTGCAGAACCGGGTGGACGCTTTCAACCGCATAGGGGTGGACAAGTTCGGCATACTCATGGACGACATGAAAGGCGACCTGCCCGGGCTGGCGGAGCGCCAGATAGAGGTGGTCAACTGGATAGCGGCCAGGTCGAAGGCCAAACAGTTCGTTTTCTGCCCCACGTATTACTCGCTGGACCCCGTGCTTGAGAAACTTTTCGGCAAAATGCCGGAGGGTTATTTCGAACGGCTGGGGACCGAGCTGGATAAAAAGGTCAGCATGTTCTGGACCGGCGAGCAGGTCTGCTCCAAAGCCTACAGCGAGGAGCACCTGCGCTCTACGGCCCAGAAACTCGGCCGCAAACCGCTGCTCTGGGACAATTATCCGGTCAACGACGGGCCCCGCATGTGCAAATTCCTGCACCTGCGCCCCATGACGGGCCGCCCGCCCGAGATCGGCAACTGGCTGGCGGGCCACGCCGTCAACCCGATGAACCAGGCTGCGCTTTCCAAGATAGTCCTGCTGACCCTGCGGGCCGGCTACGAGGCCGGCGCGGCCTACAACCCGGACAAGGCTTTCAGAAAGGCGGCCGGGATGGTGACCTGCCACGAGATGGCGCTGCAGCTGGAGCGGGACCTCCCGGCTTTCATGGACAAGGGCCTGGACGTCCTGACCGGCGAAGAAAAAGAGTCCTTGAAGGCGGATTACGCCGTATTCCTGGAATCGCGCGAGAACGATACCGGCAAGGCCGCCCGCGAAGTGATAGACTGGCTGTCGGGGCGCTATAATGTAACAAAGGACTTGTTCCTGACCCAATAAGGCGGGAAGTCCGGACTTCATAACGGAGGGAAGAGATGAAAAAAATTATTTTACTTCTGGTTCTGGCGGCTGCGGGCGGGTACTGGCTGATCTTGTCCAAACCGGCCCTGTACTACAAGGACGCTCTGGAATATAAGAACTTTACCCTCAGGGGCAGGGGCACCCTGCCGGCCGAGCCGGCGCCGGCCCTGGCGCTGGACAGGGCGCTGGAGAAGCTCCTGGCTTCGGAGTTATATTCCCCGGACGCTAAATTCGATATTTACCTCGCGGGCAGCCCGGGGCAGCTGCGCTTTTTCGCGCCTTTCGCGCCCGGGAACTACGCCCGGGTCAGCCCGGTCAGCGGCGGCATTTTTCTGGCCAGCGCCGATTTCGCGGAAGACAGGGCCAGGACGGCTCCGGAAGCCGTCGAATACCGCGCCCTGAGCAAAGTGATAACCTCCGCCGCGGTCCGGGAGCTGGCAAGGCGCCAGATGAAGCCGCTGGCCTACCTGTCCGTGAAGGACTGGAAATTCACGGGCTACGGCGACAGGATCTCCGGCGGCGCCGGCGACTTCACGGTGGCGGACACCTGCGCTCAAGCGTCGGAGGAAGGGTCGGCTTTGCGCGAGTACGAGTACGGCCTCGCGGTGGACCTGTTCATGCAGGAAGAAAAGGGGACGTTCAGGGACCTGCTGAACCGCAACTACAGCTACGAAGGCGCCGAAAGACAGCTGAAGAAAAGGCATTGCGGCAAATAATCGTTCAATCGCCGTCCGCGCGCCGGTCCTGCTTTACAGCGGACCGGCGCTTTTTGCTTTCCAGGCGGCGCTGTTTGGAACCGTAAGAGGGTTTGGTGGGGCGCCGGTGCTTGGGCGGGCGGGCGGCCCGGGCCAGCAGTTCGCCGAGCCGGGCCCGGGCGGCCTGGCGGTTCTGCTCCTGGGTGCGGTATTCGCTGGCGACGATGAGTACGTCGCCTTCGGCGGTGAGCTTGGAGCCGGCCAGGGCTTTAAGCCGCTCCTGCGCGGCGTAAGGGAGCCCGGACAGGCGCGGAAAAAAACGCAGCTGCACGGTGGTGGCCACCTTGTTCACGTTCTGGCCGCCGTGGCCGCCGCTCCTTACGAATTTTTCTTCGAAAGAGCCGGGGCGGATGGGAAGATCGGGTTCGGGCATTTGTTTTATATTATCAAAAAAAGTTGCGGCCTGCGGGTTAAGTTTCCTATAAAAGAGTATATGGCTAATATCGTTCTTATTACCGGGGCCTCGGCGGGCATAGGATACGCCACGGCCGAACTGCTGCTTAAAAACGGGTTCAGGGTCTACGCCGGCGCCCGGCGCGTGGAAAAAATGCGCGGCCTGGAAGCGCTGGGCGCGAAGCTCCTCAGGCTGGACGTGACGGAGGAGGCTTCCGTTGCGGGCGCGGTGGCGGCCGTGCTGGCGGCCGAAGGCCGGCTGGACGCGCTCGTCAACAACGCCGGCTACGGCGCGCACGGGGCGGTGGAAGACGTGCCGGTGGAGGAGGCGCGGCGGCAGTTCGAAGTTAACCTGTTCGGCCTCGCCCGGCTTACCCAGCTGGTTCTGCCGCACATGCGGGCGCAGGGCGGGGGAAGGATCATAAATATTTCCTCTATCGCGGGCAGGATCTCCATGCCTACCGGCGGCTGGTACCACGCCAGCAAATACGCGCTGGAGGCCTACTCCGACGCGCTGCGCCTGGAGACGGCGCAGTTCGGGATAAAGGTGGCGCTGATCGAGCCCGGCCCGATAAAGACGGAATGGGACGCCACCGCCCTGGTGAACCTGAACAAATATTCCGGCGCGGGGGTCTACGGGCCCATGGTCCGGCGGCTGACCGAAAAGTTCCGGGCAGGCTACAGGAGCGGGGCGCCGGGGCCGGAAGTGGTGGCCCGGGTTATCCTTAAGGCTTTAACGTCCTCGCGGCCCGCCGCTCGCTACCCGGTGCCGTTCAAGGCTTCTTTTATCATCTTCCTTAAATGGGTGCTGCCGGACCGCGTGCTGGACTGGGCGCTGCGGCGCAGCCTGGAGGGCTGAGGCAGCGCGGGAAATAAAAAAGCCCCGGGTTCGCCGGGGCTTTTTCTTTTTACGGGACGATCATTTGGCCGAGCCGTAGACGTAGGGCTCTTTCTTGCCGGAGCGATCCACTATCGCCCAGTAGGGTTTGCCGTCGAGGCGCAGGAAGAATATCCAGTTCTTTTCCACCGTTTCACCGTACTGGGGCTGGTTCTGCTTGTAGGGCCGCACGATGGAAAGGTGCGAAGCCGGCTCATTGAGCAGGGCCAGCACTTTCTGGCGGGCCGCTTTAAGGTCCGACTTGGAAGGCGTTGAAAGGACTCCCAACTGGGAGAGGGCGCCGGCCAGGGGGCTGGTGGGCTCCTTGTAATTCCCCAGCAGGGCGTTGAGCGAGAGGCGCAGGGCGTGCTCGAAGCAGAAAGTGTTGTCGTAGAAGCGGTCCTGGCGCATCACTTCCGTTTCGGGGATGTCCAGGCTGATGCCGGTTATGGCGAATTCTTTTATCAAAAGCTCTTCGGCGCCGGAATAATTCTGGCCGTCGCGGGGCCCGGCCCTTAAAGGGGCGGGGGCGGCGGGGACCTCGACGGACGCGAAGGTTTCAATGTTCGCTTCCGGGCTCCAATCGCGGCTGAAGCGCGCCGTTTCGCTCTGTTCCGCCGCAAAGGCGGAGGACACCGACAATACCGCGGCAATTACGGCTGCTGACAATTTCATTTTTGCTTATCCTCCCTAACGTTCATGCCCGACAACTATAGTGTATCACAACCCGCCCTTTTTCTGCTTTGACGAAGGTCATGCCCGCGCGCCGGGGAGCGGCGGTTTATTTTTAGCAGTCGCGGGGCGGGGTTGACAATTATAACCCCAAGGTGTATAATATTTCTGGCAAACAAGTGTTCTGAGTGCTAATTAAGAAAGCGAGCCAAGACTATGAGAGTTCTTAAACCCGAAGTAGCGCAGGACCGGAAAGCGAAGATCCTTAACTGGGTGGTCTACAACTACGTCAGCACGGGCCGCCCCGTCAGCTCCGAGCTGATAGCCGAGGAAGGCCGCTTCAGCGTTTCCAGCGCTACCATAAGGAATATATTAAAGGAGCTGGAAGAAGAAGGCTACCTGTACCAGGCCCATACTTCCGGCGGCCGCATTCCCTCCGACAAAGGCTACCGCTCCTACGTGGACAATGTGCAGAAACTGCAGCTGATGGCCGCCAGCGAGAAAGACCGCCTGGAAAACGAGTATGACCGCCGCGTGGAACAGCTGGACGGCTTCCTCAAGCACACCTCCAGGATGCTGGCCGATATGTCCAAGTGGGCCGGCTTCGTAATGAGCGCCGATACCGACCTGGACAGCGTGAAGCGCCTGGACCTGCTGAGCATGGGGCCCCGGAGCGTGCTGTCCGTGATGTTCGCCCATTCCGGCCTCATAAAGCACTCCGCCTTCACCCTTGAGCACGGCGCCGAAAAGAACGCGGTCAAATCCCTTTCCATGCGCCTTAACAGGCGCCTGAAGGACCTGCCCATCTCCGACCTGCCCCAGGTCATCTTCAAGGAATTCCTGGCTAAAGAAAAGGACAAAGGGCTTGAAGAGCTGCTCAGGAAATTAGTGGAATACTTCCGGGGGTTGTCAAAGAACGAAGACGCGCTTTACCTGGAAGGGTTGAGCCGCATCTATTCCAACCTGGAAGCCGGGGATATCGAGGATTTTCGCAACATCGCGCGCCTGCTGGAGGAGAAAGAACGCTTTTCCGGGCTGCTGCGCGAGCGCCTGCGCGACTGCGCCCTTAAGACGAAAGCGCTGGGGGAGCCCGGCAAGCGCCACATCGTGGACGTGACCATAGGTTCCGAGAACAGCATAAAGGAATTCAAGAATTTCAGCCTGGTTTCCAGCTCCTACTGCATGAACGACAAGGCCGTGGGGCTGGTGGGCATACTGGGCTATAAGCGCATGGAATACCCCCGCATGATCTCCCTGGTGGATACCGTCAGCTCCATGATGGAGGATATGCTGGTAGAGTGGGAGAAAGTGGACTTTGAAGACTAACCCAATATGAAAGACCATAAGGCCGAAGATAAAAAGACCAAAGCCAAGGCGGACGCGCCCGACTGCGTGTGCGGCGCCGAAGCGCAGGCCCTGGCCGCCGCCGGGGGGGAACTGGAGAAACAGAAGAAGCAGACGGACGACTATTATAACCAGCTGCTGCGCCTGCAGGCGGACTTCGAGAACTACCGCAAGCGCGTGGAGAAGGAAAAGCCCGAGCTGATCAAATGGGGCAAGGCCGAAATTATTCTGAAGCTGCTGCCGCTTTACGACATGCTGCTGGCGGCCCACGCGCACATCAACACCGCCAGGGAGAACGGCGGCAGCGACGAGACCCTGAAAGGGCTCGAGATGATCTTTAAGGAATTTTCCAAGGTTTTCGACGCCGAGGGCCTGCGCGCCATGGAGCCGGTGGGCAAGCCTTACGACCCGATGGCCTCGGAAATACTGGGCGTAGTGGAAGGAACGGACGAGAACGACGGCCAGGTGACGGAGGAGCTGCAGAAAGGCTTCTACTACGGCGAAAAGATCCTGCGCCCGGCGCGGGTGAAGATAGCCAAGAAGAAAACGGCCGCCCCGCCCCCGGCCCCGGCGGCCGCGGAAGAAGAGAGTTCAAAGTGAATTTCAGGTAAGTAATTTTTGGAGGACATTAACATGGCAAAAATAATAGGCATAGACCTTGGAACTTCGAATACGGCAGCGGCGGTGATGGAGGGCGGAAAAGTCACCATCATCCCGTCGGCCGAAGGCACCAGCCTGGGCGGGAAGGCTTTCCCGTCTTACGTGGCTTTCGCCAAAGACGGGCAGATGCTGGTGGGCGAGCCCGCCCGCAGGCAGGCCGTCGCCAACCCGGAAGGCACCGTTTCCGCCTTCAAGCGGAAAATGGGCACCGACCACAAGTACCACATCTCCGGCAAGGAATTCACGCCGCAGCAGCTGGCGGCTTTCCTGCTTCAGAAGGTGAAGCGCGACGCCGAGGCTTTCCTGGGCGAGAAAGTGGAGAAAGCCGTCATCACCGTGCCGGCCTACTTCAACGACAACCAGCGCCAGGCCACCAAGGACGCCGGCACTATCGCCGGCCTCGAGGTCGTGCGCCTGGTCAACGAGCCCACCGCCGCGGCGCTGGCCTACGGCATAGACAAGGAAGGCCGCGACCAGAAGATCATGGTGTTCGACCTCGGCGGCGGCACGCTCGACGTCACCATCATGGAGCTCGGCAAGGAAGGCACTTTCGACGTCATCTCCACCTCCGGCGACACCCAGCTGGGCGGCACGGACATGGACAAGGCCCTGGTGGATTTCCTCGCCGGCGAGTTCCGCAAGGACACCGGCATCGACCTTACCAAGGACCCCACTTCCACGCAGCGCATAAAGGAAGCCGCGGAAAAGGCCAAGATCGAGCTCTCCACCACCATGGAGACCGAGATAAACCTGCCGTTCATTTCCGCCGACGCCACCGGGCCCAAGCACATGGCGCTCAAGCTCGGCCGCGCCCGCCTGGAATCCCTGGTGGAAGGCATCGTAAAGCGCTGCCAGAAATCCATAGACACGGCCCTGGCGGACGCCAAGCTCAAGACCTCCGACATCAGCCGCATCATTCTGGTCGGCGGCCCGACGCGCATGCCGATAGTCCAGAAGTTCATAGAGGACTTCGTGGGCAAAAGGATAGAGCACGGCGTGGACCCGATGGAATGCGTCGCTACCGGCGCGGCCGTGCAGGCCGCGGTGCTGACCGGCGACGTCAAGGACGTGCTGCTGCTCGACGTTACCCCGCTGTCCCTGGGTATCGAGACCCTGGGCTCCGTGATGACGCGCCTCATTGACAAGAACACCACCATCCCGGCCAAGAAATCGCAGGTCTTCTCCACCGCGGCGGACTCCCAGCCCGCCGTTACCATCCACGTGCTGCAGGGCGAGCGCGCGATGGCCGGCGACAACGTGTCGCTGGGGAAGTTCGACCTGGACGGCATCCCCCCGGCGCCCCGCGGCGTGCCGCAGATCGAGGTCACGTTCGACATCGACGCCAACGGCATCCTGCAGGTGCACGCCAAGGACCTGGGCACCGGCAAGGCGCAGCATATCACCATCAGCGCTCCCAACAAGCTGTCCAAGGACGATATCGACAAATTCGTCAAGCAGGCGGAGCAGTTCGCCGACGCCGACAAGAAATACAAGGAAAAGGTGGAGACCAAGAACGAGGCCGACACCGTCCTCTACACCACGGAGAAGGCCCTGAAAGAGCACGGGGACAAGATCTCCCAGGACGAACGCCTGGCCGTGGACCGCGCCATCAACGAAATGAAGGAAGCCATTAAAGGCGACGACATGGACAAGGTGAAGAAGGCCAAGGAGAACCTGATACAGGTCTCCCAGAAGCTGGGGGAAGCCGTGTATAAAGCTTCCCAGGCCAAAGCCGCCCCCGGCGGCGCCGGTCCCGCGCCCGAAGGCGCCAAAGCGGCCCCGGGCGGCAAGGATGACGTCGTGGACGCGGAAGTCGTGGACGATAACAAAAAATAGCGAAGTTCCCGGGAGCGTGGGGCGTTAGAGCGTTAAGGCTTAATAAAAGCTAAAATACTCTTACGCTCCGCGCTATTTAGCGCCGGCACACTCAAACCTTTATGGCATCAAACGATTATTACCGCACCCTGGGCGTAGCCCGCAACGCCGGCCCCGACGAGATAAAGACCGCCTACAGAAAACTGGCGATGAAGCATCATCCGGACCGCAACCCGGGCAACAACGAGTCCGAGTCGGCCTTTAAGGAAATCAACGAGGCTTACGAGGTGCTCTCCACCCCCGAGAAACGCCAGGTCTACGACCAGTACGGCGCGGAAGGGCTGAAAGCCGGCGCCGGCGGCGGGCGCGGCGGTTTCGGCGGTTTCCAGGGCGGTGCGGACCTGGGCGACATGTTCGGCGATCTTTTCGAGAACCTGTTCACGCAGGGGCAGGGCGGCGGCCGCGGCAGGCCCCGCTCCCGGCGCGGCGCCGACCTGAAGTACGAGGCGGAAATTACGCTGGAGGAGGCTTTTTCCGGGGTCAAGGTTCCGGTGAATTTCGACCGTACCGAAGTCTGCCAGGAGTGCGAAGGGACCGGGGCGCGCGGCAAAACGGGCATTAAAAAATGCCCTACCTGCCACGGCGCCGGCCGGGTCCAGTACTCCCAGGGCTTTTTCTCTTTCAGCCAGGCCTGCCCCGACTGCGGCGGCCAGGGCGAGGTGATCTCCAGCCCGTGCAAGGCCTGCGGCGGCGCGGGCCGCCAGAAGAAGAGCGCCTCCATCAACGTCAAGATCCCGGCGGGCGTGGAAGAAGGCGCGGTGCTGCGCGTTTCGGGCGGCGGCGACGCCGGCCTGAAGGGCGGGGACTCCGGGGACCTTTACATACAGGTCCGCCTTAAGCACCACGCGCATTTCGAGCGGCAGGGCCGCGACCTTACTTATGAATGCCCCGTGGCCGTCTGGCAGGCGGCGCTGGGGGGAGAGACCGAAGTGCCGGTAATAGAAGGCGGCCGCGTGAAGATCCGCGTTCCGCAGGGCACCCAGCACGGCAAGGTGTTCCGCGTGCACGACCAGGGGATGCCCGGCCCCGGCGGGAGGCCCAGGGGCGACCTGCTCGTAAAGATAAAACTGGAGGTCCCGCACGACCTCACGCCCCGGCAGCGCGAACTGTTCGAGGAACTTTCCCGACTGGCCGGGCATGAAGTCCCCGCCCCGGACGGGAAGGACAAGAGCTTTTTTAAGAAGATCCTGGGCTAGCCTGACCGATGCCGCAATATTTCATCCCTGCTGAAAACCTGCGCGGCGGCGAATTCTTCGCCGGGCCGGAGGAATCCGCCCATATCGCGCGCGCGGCCCGCGCCCGCGCGGGGGACGAAATAGAGATCTTCGACGGCAAAGGCAACCGCTACCGCGCCGTCATCAAAACCGTCTCCGGGGACGCCGTGAGCGGTTCCGTCGGGGAGAAGCTGCCGAGCCCGGCATACAAGACCAGGATCACGCTTTGTTTCGCCGTGGTGGCCAAGCCGGCGCTGGAAGAGATCCTTGAACACTGCACGGAGGCCGGGGTGGACGTGTTCCAGCCGGTGATGGCGTCCCGGGTGCAGTTCGACCTGTTCAGCGACTGGGAGCGCAGGGCCGGCCGCCTGAACCAGGTGGTGCTGGCCGCCGCAAAGCAGTGCGGCCGCGGGCTGCTGCCGGCGGTGAGAAAGCCGGAGAAGCTCGACGACCTGCTGCTGGCGGGCGGGGTTTCGGTCTTTTCCACGGCCGAAGGGCCGGCCCCGGACGAGGCCGTAAAAGGGCTTGAAGGCAAAACGGAACTGAAGCTTTTTGTGGGGCCGGAGGGCGGCTTTACGAAAGGCGAGCTGGCTTTCGCGCGCGACAAGGGCGCCGTAATGATGAACCTCGGCTTATATACCCTGAGGGCGGAATCGGCCTGCCTGGCCGCCACTTCCGCCCTGCTTACCCGGCTGGGTTAAGTATTAGGGATCCCCGTAGTTTTATTGGTGCCCGCGAGCCTTTTGAAGGTGGCGCGCAGCAGCATTTTCTCTTTATCCGCTTTTTCCAATATTTGGGTGACGGCGCGCCTGAGCTCGGCTATCGAGATGGGTTTGTTCAGGAAAAGCTCGGCGCTGGCGCCGAGGTTGCTCTCTATCCTGGCGTCGTTGGTGGTGTTGCCGGTAAGTATTATTACGGGGGTGGAGCGGGTGCGGGGATTGCCTTTGATGGCCCGGCAGACTTCTACGCCGTTTATATCCGGGAGCCCCAGGTCTATGATAGCGAGGTCCAGGCTCACTTCTTTTATCCAGTTCATGGCCGTTTCGCCGGTGTCGGCGGTTATGACCATATAACCCTGCGATTCCAGCGCTTTTTTCAGGATCTGCAGGACGGAAGTCTCGTCCTCTACCACTAATATCTTATGCATAGACGCTCCCCTAATCTAACCTTGAGGAAAATATACCATAAAAACCGGCTTTCGCGGTTTGATTTTCGTTAAGGTCGCAGAATGCCTCACGGCGGCCGGCGACGCGCGGCTGCCGGGAAATTTGAGGGAAGTTTGTCTTGCTAAGGGGGCGGGCATTTGGTAGAAGATAGGTAGGGGTTTATAAGGCAGGTACGCGTTTATGATAGATCTGAAACCTATTTTTCTCAGAAAAGTTAAAAATATCCTGGCCGGCAACGTGCCGGAATACGACGTTATGGTTTACGGCTCGCGCGCGGACGGCACGGCGAAGAAATACTCCTATCTCGATATAGCGGTGATGTCGGACAAGCCCCTGGTGGCCACGCGCCTTGAAAAGCTTTCCGCCGAATTTACCGCGGCCGGTTTTCCTTTCCGGGTCGAGACCATAGACTGGGCCGCCACGGGCGCCAGTTTCCGCAAAGAGATCAAGAAGACCGGCGTCTTCATCCAAAGCACCCCTAAAAAATAACGGCTCTATGATAGACCTGAAACCTATCTTTTTAAAGAAAGTGAAGGGCATCCTCGCGTCCAACGTGCCTGAATTCGACGTGATGGTCTACGGCGCGCGGGCCGGCGCCTCGGCCAAGAAGTTCTCGTACCTGGATATCGTGGTGATGTCGGACAAGCCGCTTTCGGCGGCCCGGCTCGAAAAACTGGAAGCCGCCTTCAAGGCCGCCTCCTTCCCTTTCCGCGTGGAATCCATCTGCTGGGCCGCCACCGGCCCCAGCTTCCGCAAAGAAATAAAAAAAACCGGCGTCCTCATCCAGACCGCACCTAAAAAATAATCAGTCCCGTTTTGCGCTTAGGGGCGGCGAGGGGGCCGGGTTAGCAAAACCGTCTCGGAGCCCGACGCTTGCGTAAGCGCGGAGGGCGAGAGCCGGAAGCGCGCGCACGGTGTGCGCGACGCTGTTTTTGCGTTCCGGCCCCCTTGACGCCCCGACCGGCGTCTCGTGGTACGTTTGCGCAAAACGACGGCCCGCTTAAATTGTAAAATGTAGGGGTGAAAGTTTATTTTAAGACCGTGGGATGCCGGGTGAACCAGGTGGAGACGGAGAGTCTCCGCGAGAAGTTCGCTGAGCTGGGACACAGCTGTGCCGAGACGCCCGAAGAGGCGGACCTCGTCGTGGTGAATACCTGCTCCGTTACCGCCAAGGCGGACCGGGATTGCGTCGCCTTCCTTAAAAAGACGGCCGCCGCCAACCCCGGGGCCGCTATAGCCGTGACCGGCTGCCTGGCGACGCTCGACCCCGCGAAGATACTGGCCGCCGCCCCCGGCGCCACGCTGTTCGCCAATAAAGAAAAAGAGAGCATCCCCGCCGTTTTCTGCGGTACCGCCGCCTCCGCGGATTTTTTTTCCGTTACAAAGTCGCACGGCAAAGCCCGGGCCTTCATAAAAGTGCAGGACGGCTGCAACCTTAAATGCGCCTACTGCCTGGTGAACCTGGCCCGCAGCGAACTTAAATCAAAGCCGCTGGAGGCCGCCGTCTCCGAAGTGAAAAAGCTCGTGGAGGCCGGCTTCGCCGAAATAGTCCTCTGCGGCACCCGCCTGGGCATCTACCGCTGCAAAGAGACCGGCGCCAACCTGGCGGAGCTTATGCGGCGCCTCTTCGCGCTGGACGGTAATTTCCGGCTGAGGTTCTCTTCCGTAGAGTCAGAAGAACTTACCCCGGAACTCCTTAAAGTGCTGAAAGCCGCCGGCCCCAGGTTCTGCGATTACTTCCACCTGCCCCTGCAGGCCGGGGCCGACCCCGTTCTTAAAGCCATGGGCCGGCTTTACACCGCGGCGCAGTATAAAGCCAAAGTGGAAGAGCTCCGTTCCATTTTTCCGGGCGTCGGCATCTACGCCGACATCATCGCCGGCTATCCCGCGGAAACGGCGGAGGATTTCTCCGCCGCCCTGGCGTTCGTGAAGGGCTGCGGCCTTTCCGGGCTGCACGTCTTCAGCTTTTCCGCCCGGCCCGGCACCGCAGCCGCCGCGCTCATCCCCCTGCCCCCGAAAACGGTTTCCGCCCGGTCCGCCGCTCTGCGCGCCCTGGACGGGGAACTGCGCGCCGCTTACGCCGCCGCCATGCTGGGTCGTGAAACGGTGGCCCTCGTCCTCAAGAACAAGGACGGCCGGGCGCTGGCCCTGGCCTCCAATTTCGTCAACCTGGACCTTGCCGGGCCCCTTAAGACGGGCGGCCTGCTGCGCTGCCGCGTTACCGCCGCCAGGGCCGGCGCCTGCCTGGCCGAGGTGGTCGGGGCGCCCTGATGAAACCCTGCCCCGGCTGCGGCTACGGCAACCCTGACGCCGCGCTCAACTGCGCGGTCTGCGGCCGCGACGTCTCGGTCGTGCCGGTAAGGCCGGAGCGCCAGCCGGAAAAAGAATCCAGACTGATGCTGCTCGCCGGCTTGCTGCTGCTGATCTGCGGCGCCGCTTTCATTGTGACGGGGAAATTGGCCGAAAAGCCGCCCCGGTCCGCCTCCGGGGAGACCGAGTTCTCCGACGAAGCTTCTTTCAGCTACGAAGGAGTGCTTTTTTCCCTGGACGAAATGAGCAGGCTCCGTTTTCTGCCGCGCGAGGACAAAATGAAAGTGCTGCCCCTGCTGAACAGCCGCGACGAGCGGGTGGCCTGCGCCGCCGCCAAACTGATAGGAGGCTGGGTCCGCCCGGAAGAGGACCCCGCGGACGCGAAACTTTGGTTCGACGCGCTGCTCCAGGCGACTTCTGCGGGCGGCGCCGCCGCCCGCAGGCAGGCCGCGCTGGAGCTCGGGCTGGCCGCCGCTTTCGGGTTCCCGCTCTTTGGCCGCCTGGAAGAGCTGCGCGAAGCCGCCGCGGGCCTGCTGGCCTCCGGCGACGCGGAACTGACGGGCGCGGGTTTCTTCCTGGCATCGATGTCCGGCATAGAAGATTTCAGCGGGGAGATGCTCAAGACCCTGCAATACGACCCTTCCTCCAGGGCCAGGCTTTACGCCGCCTGTTCGCTGGCCCGTCTTGGCCGTGAGGAGGGGTATAAACACCTTTTAACCGCGGCAGGAGGCCCCGATCCGGACCTGAAAGCGGAGGCGCTGGACTGCCTGTCCTATTCTTCGGCGCCCGAAACTCCGGCTTTCCTGGGCAGCGTGGCCGGCGGGGGGGACCCCGACCTGGCGGAGCGGGCAAAAAGGGCGTTAATTTTCCGCAAACAACTTGCTATAATTAAAAAGTAACACGCGTATATATATTTATAGCGGCACGGGGGCGGTTATATGGACAGCAAAGACGGAAAAAAGAAAGAATCGATAGACGAAATACTTTCGGACCTTAACGGGCTCCTGAACAAGATGCCGTCCATTCTTGACGGCATTAAAATGCCGGAGATAAAACCGGTTGAGTTCGTAAAGCCGGAACCTGTGCCCGCCCCGGAGCCGGAACCGGTTAAAAAAGACACCCCCGCCTCCCCGGACGCGGATAAAACTATTATTCTCGAAGCTTTTTCCGGCCTGCCCGAAGGCGCCGCGGCGCCGGAGGAAAAGCCCGTCGAACCCGCGCAGGACGCCGGCGACAAAACGATGATCATAGAAGCTTTTTCCAGGCTGCCCGAGGGCGCCCAGGCCCCCGAACCTGAAAAACTGGTGCCGCAAAGCCTTGGAGATTTTATGTTCGGTGAAGACGCGCAGGCGCAGAACGCCGAACAGCCCGCCGCGGAACCTGCCGCAGCGGAGCAGCCCGTTCCCACGATAGCCGAATTCACCCCTGCGGCCGACCAGAAGCCGGAGCCGGGGTTTGCGGAAGACGCGGAGGGTTTCCCCGCGATCGAGCCGGAAACGCCGGCAGACGCGCAGCCCGAACCGGAGAAGCCGGTGGCCGGCCTGTCCGCCGCTCACGCGTATGAAAGCACCAGGGATTTCGGCGTTCCCGACATAGACGCCCTGATGCAGCTTTCCGAAGGGGATATCAAGGACCTGACGGGCCCGGAGGCCTCGCTGGAGCCGGCCTCGGATCCCATGTCCCAGCCTGAACCGGACAAGGCGGAACCGTCCATGAACGAGCTGGCTGATTTTGAAAAACAGCTGAACGCGGCGGCGCCGCAGGGGGAAGCGATGGAGAACAAGCCGGAAGAACAAAAACCTGAAATTCAGCAGGAGCCGGAAGGCCTCGTACTCGAGCCTGCCTCAAAACCGGAAACCGGCTTCGAGGGCCTTACCATAGAGCCCGAAACCCAGGCCGCGCCCGAAGCCGCCCAAACTCCCGCCGGGGAGCCGGAAGGCCTGGTGCTCGAGCCCGCCTCAAAACCGGAAACCGGCTTCGAGGGCCTTACCCTGGAACCCGAAACCCAGGCCGCGCCCGAAGCCGCCCAAACTCCCGCCGGGGAGCCGGAAGGCCTCGTGCTTGAGCCCGCCTCAAAACCGGAAGCCGGCTTCGAGGGCCTTACCCTGGAGCCCGAAACCCAGGCCGCGCCCGAAGCCGCCGAAACGCTGCAGCTGGAACCGTCCAGCGCGGTCAACGCCGCCCCCGCCGCCGGCATAGAACTTTCCATCGGCAGCCAGCCTGAAGCGCAGCCTGCGGCCGTACAGCCCGAGCCCCTCCCCGCCGACAAAGCCGAGGAAACCTTGTCCGTAAGCCCCAGGGAACCCGGCCTGGTGCTGGAACCCGCCAGCGCGGCCATTTCCGGCTCCGCCGCTTCCGGGGACGAGACGCTCGTCATGCCGCCGCCTGCCGGCGGCTCCGGCGAAGAAGATAAGACCGTTATTTTTGAGGCGGGCGCCGGTCCCGGCGTTACTTCCCGCTCCCAGGCCGGGGACCTGGCCGGGCTGGCCGAAAGGCCCGTGCCCGAGGGCATTCCCGCGGAGCGGGTGAGATCGGTGTGCTTCTTTTACGCCTCCGAAGACAAAGCTCTGTGCGCCACGGTGCTGGCCGAGCTGGATTCCATCTGCCTGAAGTCCGCCGCCAAGCCTATGTTCGTAAAGCGCGCTTCCGTGCGCGAATGCGACCCCGAGATGAACGCCAACTATATCCTGCAGACCGTTACCGACGCCGGCGGGCAGGGCCTGGTCTGCGTAGGGGCTATCCCGCAGGAGAAACTCTACGAGATCGAAACCGCGTTCAGCGGCTCGGGCGGATTTTTCCGGCATTATGACTCGGCCGGTTTCAGCCATTCCTCGGCGTTGGACCTGGTAACGGAGCTTATCCTCCGGTAACAACTATGATAAAAAAGTGGGACGTGGCCCCGGCGCCGAGCGAAAATAATCCTGGCCGGCATAAGCTCCTGATCAAGGGGGAGATGAAAGACATCTTTCTCATAGTCAAGAACCTGGGCAGCCTTTGTTCCCGCCCCGAAAAAACTACGGGTGAGTTTAACTTCATAATTTACCTGTCCAAACTCGAGATGGACACGATGAAGAAGCTGAAGTCCGTGGCGGCGGAACTTAGTTCCCCGGCCGCGGCCGAAGCCGATTCTTTCGGCGGAGAGCCGGCGCCTTTCGATACGCCCAAACCCACTCTTAAAGCCGAGTCCCAGCCCGCGCCCAAGGCGCAGCCGGCGCCCGTGCAGCAGCCTAAGCCGGCGCCCGCGCCGGAAATTAAAGCGGCTCCGGCCCCGGCGCCGCAGCCCGCCCCGGTACAGCAGCCCGCTCCCGCGCCCCAGGTCACGAGGCCGCCCGGGATGAGCGTCCCCTCTATCGCGGCCAGGGCCAGGAAGGAAGAAGAGGTCCCCGCCGCCGCCCCCGCTCCCGCGGCGGCCCCGGCCGCGGCCCCGTCCGGAGTTTCGGGCAGGATAAAGGCGAAGTGGTCCATGGAACTGCCGCTTATTCCGACCTACAGCTTCCAGACGCTGATAGCCGGTTCTCACAACCGCTTCGCGCATGCCGCCGCCATGGCGGTGGTGGAAAATCCCGGGGTGATCTACAACCCGCTGCTGGTCTTCGGCTCGCCGGGCACCGGCAAGACCCATTTCGTCAATTCCATTTCCTACGGGCTTTCCGCCTCCATCGGGCAGAGCAATATCTTCGTCACCGACGGGATAAAGTTCTCAAAGGGCATAGAGCTCGCCCTCAAGGACGGCGGGCTGGGCCGGATCGAGGAGATCCTCTCCAAGGTGAAGGCGCTGATAATCGACGACGTGCACCTGCTGATGGTTTCCGAAGCCAACAAGAAATACCTGTCCAAGTGGCTTAACGACTTCGTGGCGCAGAACAAGCAGATAGTAGTGACCTCCCTTTTTCCGCCGAAGTCGCTGTCCGGGCTGGAGGACGCCGTCGGTTTCCAGTTCACGCAGGGCTGGATGGTGGACCTTAAGATGCCTAACGCTCAGGCCTACAAATCCATCATAACGCAGCTGCTGCAGGGCCTGGAGGTCAAGCTGGCGGACGAGGAAATAAACGCGGTTTTCGCCAGCGGCATGATGCCTTTCGGCGACGTGGTGAAGACGCTCGAGGATATGAAAAAGCTCGAGAAGTTCCTGGTGAATTCCATGAACAGCGTCACGCACGCTCAACTGCTCGAAATGCTGCTTGGCCTCGGGGAAACGCCTATGCCCGGGGGGCTTACCGAAGACGACGCGCGCCAGGCTTCGGCCTGGCAGCCGACTGAAAAAGACACCTGGTTCAAGTGGGGGATCTTCTACCCCAAGGGGTTGCGCCGGGAGGCGGAGTACGCGCTGTATTCCCTGCACGAGCGCGCCAAGGAACTGGGCCTCAATACCGATTGGAGCCAGGTTTTCCTGGAAGAATACAACTCCGACGAGCTTTATGGCATACCCTTCAAGATCGGCAATTACGCCAGCGAGCGCAAAGTCAACGGCGCCATAATTCTCGGGCCGCAGCCTACTTCAGCCCTCGGGGCGCAGCAGGCGGAGTTCCGCCATATAGCCTTCAAGATAATGGACAGTTTCCTGGTAAAAGGGGCCTGGCTGCCTTTGGAAAAGCTGAAGTCAAAGTCGGCCTACGCCAAAATCCTCATGGACCTGGTCTGATGAATGGTTAACGAATTAATAGGGGCCGGCGTCCTGGGCGCGACCGGGGCTTTCGGGGCCTACTGGTACCTTAAGTTCCGGGAAGTGCTGCCCATAGAGAGCCGCCTGCTCTGCGCGCAGAAGGATTTCTCCGATTTCACCTCCTTTACCCGGGAAACGATGGAGCGCGCTTACGCCCCGGAGCAGCCGGAGCATTACGGCGACATCACCAACTACTACCTGATAAAACTGCACAAGGTTTTCCCGGACAGCTCCATGCTGCTTTTTGAAAAAGGCCAGGGGCAGTGGAAGCTGGTAAACTACCTCAAGCATTTCAAGGTCGAACCTAAACTGCTGACCGCCTACAAGTGGAGCGCCTTCGACCGCAGTTCCTCGGAAGGGGAACTGCTGCGCTTCGACGACGTCCGCGCCGGGGATTACCAGGGCGTGGCGGAGCTGTTCTCGGTTTTCGACATCAAGGCGGCGCTGATGTGCCCTTTCCGGCCGGCCGGCGGAGCGCCGGAGCGCCTGATAGTGTTCGGCGCGCATTCGCCGGCCTCTTTCGACGCGGCCCAGCCTTACCTGCGTTTCGTTGCGTCCCAGCTTTCCTCCATCTCCAAAGTTTCAGACAAGGTGTTCGCGCTCAAAAAAGAGACCGACAACCTTAAGAGCGAAGTCAGCGCGGTGGTCAAGGAGCTGGACGTGGCGGGCTCCCGCCTTATACAGCGGGCCCGCGAGCGCAAGGCGCTTTACGAGGTGGTCACGAAGGTGACGGGCCCCGGAGGCGATTCCCAGAACGGCTGTTCGGCCATCCTCAATATCGTGGCCAAGATGGTGGAAGCCGACGTGGTGGCCTGCCTGCTTTTCGACGAGGCTAAAGGCGAGCTGGTGGTCAGCCCGGGCTCCTACGGCATCCCGGATTCCGAGCGCATGCTCTACAGCATCCCGGTCAGCAACCACGCCTCGGCCTCGGTGCGCACCTTCCTGGGCCGCAAACCCTTCATTACCGCGGACGCGCAGAACGATCCGGACGTGGTCGCCCGCTACGCCAAGCTTTGGGAGATCCATTCTTTGATGATCGTGCCCATCTGCCTGCACGACCGGATCATCGGCGTGATGCGCGTGGGCAGCCGCCGTCCCGATTTCTTCACCCCGGACCAGTTGGAGTTCCTCACCATAATCGCCGACGAGCTGGCCATCATCATAGAGATGGTCACGCTTTACGAGAACCTTTCGAAGACCGCGCAGGAGCTGGCGCAGCTAAATAAGCTCAAGGACGAATTCCTCGCCACCGTCAGCCACGAGCTGAAAACCCCGCTGACCACCATAAAGGGCTTCGTGTCGGTGATCCTGAGCGGAGAGGTCGGCCCCCTCAACGAGCAGCAGCTTAATTTCCTTACCGTCACGGACCAGTCCGTGAACCGCCTTACGCACCTGATCTCCAACCTTTTAGACCTGTCGCGCCTCAACGGGAAAGTGGAGATGGAATTCCAGAAAGTGGACCTGGTGGAGCTGGTGCGTTCCTCGGTTTCCACCATGCAGCTCAAAGCGCGCGAGCGGAAAGTGTCGCTGGACGGCGCCGTGGCCAAGGACCTGCCTCATGTGCAGGCCGACGCCCGCTGGATAACCCAGGTCATAGACAACCTGCTGATAAACGCCATCAAGTACGCCGGCGAAGGGGCGAAGGTCAACATAAGCGGGACGGACAAGGGCGAAGCCGTGGTCATTTGCGTGGAAGACAACGGCCCCGGCATACCGCCGGAAGAGCAGAAGATGGTCTTCGATAAATTTTACCGCGGGAAGTCCAGCGCGAACCAGGTGCCCGGTACCGGCCTGGGGCTCGCTATCTCGAGGTCTGTGGTGGAAAAGCACGGCGGCAAGATCTGGGTCGAATCCAAGCCGGGAAAAGGTTCCAGGTTCTGCTTCGCCCTGCCGATATCCAAGAGTAAATAGGGGAATTGCATGAAACCTGCCAAGTTCACTGTCTCTGTAGCCGCCGTATTTCTGCTGGGCGCCTGCGCTCACGCGCCGGCCCCGGGTTCCTTCAAGTCCGCGCCCGAACTGCTGACGGCGGAGGGCGTTTGCGCGCTCAATTCCCGCGACCTGGCCGCTTCCCGGGCCTGCGCCGTGCTGGACGCCGAGCGCAGCGCGGTCAGCCGCGTGGCGGCCCTCTACCTTAACGACGAGGCCCGCGTGGAAAAATCCTCGGTCCTGGAAAACAGCCTGCTGAAAACTCCGCAGCCTTACGTGGCCCGGTATGAAATAATGTCCGAGGGGCAGGACGGCTCCTACTACCGCGTACGCATGAAGACCTGGATCTACCAGGGAAGGATAGCCTCGGAACTGCGCACGCTTAACCTTTCCGGGCCCGCCGCGGCCGGGCCGCGCGCGGCCTTTGTGCAGCGCGGCGCCGCCGCCCCCGCTTTCGCCTCCGCTTTCAAAGAGGCTTTTTTAAAGCGCTCGGCGGTGATCATCGAGGAGTTTCCTTTCGCCGCGGATCCCGCCGTCGCGGCCGGGGGCGAGGCCGCCCTGCTGCAGGCGGCCTCCGCTTCTGGGGCCGACCTGCTGCTGGCCGCTTCAGCCGCCGCCTCCGCTTCGGGGGCGGGGATAAATACGGGCTTCTATCCCTCCAAGGCCGAAGCTTTTGTGAAAGTTTACGACGCCGCTTCGGGCAAACTTTTGCTGGACCTTTCCAGCCAGGCGAACGGCATGGATTCCACCGAGGCCGGCTCTTTCTCAAAAGCGCTGTCCGCGGCCGGCGAACTGCTGGCGCAGGAGACGGCCGCCCGCGCCGAGCGCCTGGTCAAGCCTGACGCCGCTATTACGCTGAAATTCTACGGCGTTGAAAGCCTGGAATCCCTTGAAAAACTGAAAGCCCAACTGCTGAAGCTCGACGCGAAGAGCATGCGGCTGGATAGCTACGCTTCGGGAACGGCGCTGTTCCAGGTGGTGCCGCTCCGCCCCGACCCGCAGGAGCTCGCCAGTTCCGTGCTGCGCGGCGATTCGCTGGGGCTGGAACTGGAAGGCACCGGCGCGCAGGAAGTCGCTTTCTCCCTGAGGGTCAAGAGCAGGGAAGTGTTTTTGCAGAATTAACGGGCCGGGCGGCTTAAGCCGCGTTCTTCGGCAGGGGTAATTAATGCGCTTGCGACTTGCCGTATCTGCGGTTTTACTGGGGATAGCGGCCGCGTGCGCCGGCAAGGCCGCGTACCTGGTCGCCCCCGCGCTGCGCACGGCCGCCGACCCGCGCGTGGCGGTGCTGCCCTTCGACAACCAGAGCACCGACGTCGGGGCCCCGGACGTGATGCGCAAACTGGCCGCCGAAAATTTCGAGAAGAGGGGTTATCCGGCCCTGCCCGCGGACGAGGTGGACGCGAAACTCTCCGCGCTGGGCGTTTCCGAGGGGGGGCAGCTGCCCGCGTTCAAGCCGGAGGAGCTGGGGCGGGCGCTGGGCGTCGACCTGCTCTGCTACGGTGACGTCGAGGATTTTACTTTTCAGAACCTCGGGTTCGTCGTGCGCAAGTCGGTGGCGCTGCGCGTCAAGGTGGTTTCGGCCGCCACGGGGGAAACCCTGTACGAGGGGTCCGGCTCGGGCAAGGACATAAAGATCTTCTTCGATAAGGACGAGGCGAAGGCCGCGTTCGTGGAGCAGCTGGCGGTGAAACTGGTGCAGAATATTCTGAAGACGCCTCTGAAAAAAGAGGCCGACAAGGCGGCCTGGAAAGCCCTGGACAGCCTGCCGCGCAGGTAAGATCCGCAGTCTTAAGAGAACCGGAGGATAAAATGAAAAAACTTAAACTTTTAGCCGCTGCCGCCCTGCTGCTGGGGGCTTGCTCGCCTTCCAAGACCGTGAAGACGCAGCAGGCGCTGAGCGTGGACAAGACCGAGAAGGTCAAGTCCAAATATACCGGCCCGAAGCGCCGCATCGGCGTGGTGGAATTCGACAATAAATCCGCCTACGGCCAGGGGCGCCTGGGCGGCGCCGCCTCCGACATCCTTGTCACCGAACTGGTCAAGTCCGGCAAGTTCATAGTGGTGGAACGCGACCGGCTCGGCAAGATCATGGAAGAACAGAAATTCCAGGCCCAGGGCATGACCGACCCGGCTACCGTCGCCAGGATAGGCCAGGTAATGGGCCTGGAGGCCATAGTGGTCGGCACGGTGTCCCAGTTCGGCGTTAAGAAAGAGGGCTCCGACTACCTGATCACGCAGTCGAAGCGCCAGGTCGCCGACGTGACCGTGGACATAAGGCTGGTGGACGTGCAGAGCGGCCAGGTGATACTGGCGGACTCGGGCAAGGGCATGGCCAAGTCCAGCAAGGCGTCTTTCCTGGGCATGGGCACCAAGGGCGGCTATGACGAAACGCTGGAGGGCGAGGCCCTGCGCGCTTCGCTGGTGCAGTTCGTCACCAACATCGCCAGCCAGCTCAATAAAAAACCCTGGTCGTGCATGGTGGCGGCTTCGGCCCAGGACCAGCTTTACCTGAACGCCGGCCCGGATTCCGGCGTGAACGAGGGGATGGAGCTCGACTGCTTCAGGCAGGGCTCGGAGATCCGCGACCCGCGCTCCAACCTGGTGATAGGCCACGTGGAAGAGTACCTGGGCCGCGCCGAGGTTACCGGCCCCTGCGGCGAGTCCGGCGACTGCGCCAAGGCGCAGTTCACGAAGTCCACCGGCGCGTCGGCCAAGACCGGCGACATCTGCCGCCTGGCCAAATAACCGGACCAGTTCTATGTTATCGAAGCTGCGCACATTATGCCTTAAGGGTATAGACGGCAGGGAGGTCAGCGCCGAGGTTTACATAGCCCCGGGCCTGCCCGCCTATACCGTGGTCGGCCTGCCCGACGCCGCCGTAAAAGAGGCGAAGGACCGCGTAGTGGCCGCCGTGCGCAATTCCGGGTACGAGTTCCCTTCCAAACGGATAACGGTGAACCTCGCGCCGGCCGAAATAAAAAAGGCCGGCACCCATTTCGACCTGCCGATAGCGCTGGGCGTGCTGGGGGCTTCGGGCAAGCTCGGCAAGAAACCGCCCGCGCGCCTGGCCGATACTTTCTTTATCGGCGAACTGGCGCTGGACGGCGCCATCCGCCCGGTGGCGGGCGTGCTGCCCATGCTGCTGGCGCTCAAGGGGTCGGGCAAAACCGCCATAGTCCCTTTCGGCAATTCGGCCGAGGCCGCCGTTTCCGGCGTGACCTGCCTGGCCGCCTCCACCCTGAAGGAAGCCGCGGCCTGGCTGACGGGCGAGCTGGAACTTAACCCCTGCCTGCCGGCCCCGGACCAGAAGCCCGTTTCCGCCTGCGCCCCTGATTTTTCCGAAGTAAAGGGCCAGGCCTTCGCCAAGCGCGCCCTGGAAATAGCCGCGGCAGGTTTCCATAACGTCATCATGGTCGGCCCGCCCGGCGCCGGCAAGAGCATGCTGGCGCGCCGGTTCGGCGCGCTGCTCCCGCCGATGACTTTCGACGAGTCCCTGGAAACCACCAAGCTTTACTCCGTCAGCGGCCTGGGCCTGACCGGCCGGCTCGTACGCGAACGCCCTTTCAGGGAGCCGCACCATACTATTTCGGACGCCGCCCTGATAGGCGGCGGCTCCAGTCCCCGGCCGGGAGAGGTGTCGCTGGCGCATAACGGGGTACTTTTCCTGGACGAGTTCCCGGAGTTCTCGCGCCCCGCCATCGAGGCGCTGCGCGAGCCGCTGGAGGCCTGGCGCGTCACCGTTTCCCGGGTGAAGGAGAGCGTGGCTTACCCGGCGCGTTTCCTTATGGTGGCCGCCATGAACCCCTGCCCCTGCGGCTACCTGGGGCATCCCACGCGCGAATGCGCCTGCACGCCGCTGCAGGTGCACAAGTACCGCGCCAAGGTTTCCGGGCCCATCCTGGACCGTATCGACCTGCATGTGCAGTTATCGGCCGTTAAATTCGCCGACTGGGAAGCCCTGCCCAAAGGCGAACCGTCGGCGGTGATAGCCGGCCGCGTGCTGAAGGCCATAGAGATCCAGCGCAAAAGATTCAGCGGGGAAACCCGGGCCAACGCCTTCATGGCGGGCGCCGAACTGCGCAGGCATTGCGCCCTGCCCGAGGGGGCCTCGGCCGTGCTTGAGACTGCCATGAATAAGCTCGGCTTCTCCGCCCGTTCCCTGGACAAGATCCTTAAGATCTCCAGGACCATAGCGGACCTGGAAGGCGCGGCCGCGATAAAGCGGGAGCACGTTATAGAGGCGGTTCAGTACAGGATGTTGGACAAGGCGGCGGAACTGACCGCCGGGATTTGAAATTCACGGCCGCTTCGCGGCATAAGCGGGTATTGGAGGCTTATATGAGGAAGTTTAACTTTGCGGTTATTATACTGGCCCTGGCCGGCTGGGCAGGAGCGCAGCAGGTCAAACTGCTCGAGGCCGCTCCGGCGCCCGCGCCTGAAAAGGCCGTGTCCGCTCCCGTCAAGGAGGCGGCGCAGATCATATTGCCTTCCGAGGATAAGCCGGCGCCCGCCGTTAAACCCGCCGCGCCCAAACCGGCGCCCGCCGCCAGGCCCGCGGCCGCCCCGGCAGCAAAGAAAGCCCCGGCGGCAAAGAAAGCTCCGGCGGTCAAAAAAAAGACGGCCCCGCCCACGCCTGTCCCCGCGCCTGAGCCCGGGCCCGCAGGTGGTTTTGTCGTAACCAAGACCCACACGGTCACTAAAGGCGACACGCTGTGGGACCTCTCGGTAAAATATTACCAGGATCCCTTTAAGTGGGGAAGGATCTACAACGCCAACCTGAGCGTGGTGTCCAATCCCGACCTGATCCTTCCAAAAGAGGAGCTGGTCATCCCGGCTATAATGGAAGAGGTCAGGCCGGAACTGAAAAAAACTTTCGTAATAGGGGAGGGGGAGACCGTAAAGGACGCGGAATTCTCAAGCACCGAAGTGAGCCAGCCCGCGGGCGGCGACCCGGCGCAGGCCAGGCCGGTCAAGTCCGCCGGCGCGGAACTGGGAGAGCTGCTCGGGGCTTTCGACCGGAACGATCTCTCCGAAGACATGCCAAAACACCAGAAGGAATGGACCGTGCTGGTGGTGGCCGACAACTGGCGCGAGGACGGCGTTATCACCGCCAAGGAAAAAGGCGACAACGACAGCATGGACGACAGCCTCTCCGAAAGCGGGGAAATCGTGACCGTCTCCATGGACAGGTCGGGGCTGGTTAAAGCGGGAGATCACCTGGCCGTTTACCTGATAGGAGCGGACGCCTACGGCAAGGACGGTAAAAAGCTGGGCCGCGAGATCCAGCCCGCCGGTACGCTGCAGGTGCTGAGCACTGACGGTTCCGACGTCAGGGCCAGGGTCGTAGACTCGGTCACCTCTATTTCCAAAGGTTACGTAGTTAAGAAGCGGTAGTCGGGAGGGTCTATGGGGGCAGACGCCGGGGAAGAGAAACTGGCCCGGGTGCGGCTGAATTTTTTCGCCTGTCACAAGAGCGACTGGCTGCTGCGCCTTATCGAGCTGTACGGGGGCGCGGCCGAGCTTTTAAAAAGACCTCCGGCAGAGCTGGCCGCGGAAGGCGGGGTGATGCTTGATACCGCCCTGCGCCTGGCCGCGCAGACGGCCGAGGCAAACCCGGAAAAAGAGATGCTGGCCGCGAACAGGGCCGGCATCGCCGTTTTAACGGCCCTCGACGAGGGTTATCCTGAACTCCTGAAGAAGATCTATGATCCGCCGCTGGTCCTTTATGTCCGCGGCCAGCTGAAGCCGCTGCCTGCCGCCGGTATAGTGGGAACGCGTAAAGCCACCCCCTACGGCCTGCGCACGGCCGGGCGCCTGGCGCGCGAGCTGGCGGAGGCCGGGGTGGCCGTAGCCAGCGGGCTGGCGAGAGGCATAGATACCGCTGCGCACCAGGCGGCCGTGGAGGCGGGCGGCGTGACCTGGGCCGCCCTGGGCGCCGGCCTGAACTGTATCTACCCGGAGGAGAACAAGAAACTGGCCGCGAAGATAACGGATTCGGGCGGAGCGCTTATTTCAGAGTTCCCGCTGGACAAGGGGCCGCTGCCGGCCAATTTCCCGCGGCGCAACCGCGTAATTTCCGGGCTGTCCCTGGCCACGGTGGTGGTGGAAGGCGGTTTTGAGTCCGGAGCGCTGATCACCGCGCGCTTCGCGCTGGACCAGGGGCGAGAGGTGCTGGCCGTACCGGGGCAGGTGGATTGCCCGGTGGGCCGCGGGCCTAATTTTCTCATTAAGAACGGCGCATATCCCGCGGAATGCGGCAACGATATTATTTCCTGCTTTCCGCCGGAGGCGCTGTTCGGGCTGAAGCTGGCGGCGCCGAAACAGGCGGCGGGGCCCTCGGACGCGGCGCTGAAGGAGCTTTCCCCTGACGCGCTGCTGGCGTATAAAGCCATTGCCGGGGACGAGAGGGGACTTAGCGCGGACGAGGTTACGCTGCGGCTGGAGTGGCAGGTGCAGCGGGCCGCGGCGGCGCTGTTCGAACTGGAGACTTCTTCCCTGGTCCTGTCCCGGGGCGGCCGCTACTGCCGCGCGATTTAAAGCGCAACGGCAAGCCGGAGAACCTCCGAAGGCGGCAAAAGAGGGGAGAAGCCCGTCAGGCTCCCCGGCGGCCCCCGTTCTCACCTGTCCCGGGCGGCTTTTTGGGGTCTTTTTGCCCCGCTTCTTTGCCTTATAAGGATAAAATATAATATTATAGATATCTATTATGGCTGAAAAACCCCTTAAAGCTGAAAAGACCCCTAAAGTTATGGCTGAAAAAACACCTAAACCCGCGGTGGAGAAAAAACCCAAGGCCGCGAAGGCCGGCATGAAGCACCTGGTCATTGTAGAGTCTCCCACCAAAGAGAAGACCATCAGCCGCTTCCTCGACTCCGATTTTGTCGTGCGCAGTTCCTTCGGCCACGTGCGCGACCTGCCCAAGGACGAACTGGGCGTGGACGTGAAGGATAAGTTCGCCGCCAAGTACGTGCTGGTGGAGCGGGCCAAAAAGATCATAGCCGACCTGAATTCCATAGCCAAGAACGCGGACGTGGTCTACCTGGCCACCGACCCTGACCGCGAAGGCGAGGCCATCAGCTGGCATTTGCGGGAAGTGATAAAGACCGACGCGCCGTTCAAGCGCATCAGCTTCCACGAGATCACCAAGACCGCCATAGAGGAATCCCTGAAGAGCCCGCGGGACCTGGATATGGCGCTGGTGAACGCGCAGCAGTCCCGCCGCATCATAGACCGCATAGTGGGCTACAAGCTTTCGCCGCTGCTCTGGAGCAAGATCAAGAGCGGCCTGTCGGCGGGGCGCGTGCAGTCGGTGACGGTGCGCCTGATAGCCGAGCGCGCCAAGGAGATAGCGGCCTTCAAGGAAGAGGACTATTTCACCGTTTATACCAGGCTGGCCAAGGGCGACTCCAAGGATTTCGACTCCAAGCTGGTGCGCTGGGAAGGCGCCGCGGTGGAGCAGACCATCCTGCTGAAGCTTTTCGCCGAGGATTACCGCTACAAGACCTCGGTCTTCAAGAAAATAGAGGATACGGTGGAAGCCGGCACGCACCTGCGCGGCTCCAAACTGACGGTTTCCAAGGTGGACGCCAAGGCGGTGCGCCAGAAACCCAAGCCGCCTTTTATCACCAGCACGCTGCAGCAGGACGCCTATAACAAGCTGGGCTTTTCCTCGGACCGCACCATGAAAGTGGCGCAGAGCCTCTACGAAGGCGTGGAGCTGGAAGGGGAGCGCTCGGGTCTTATCACCTACATGCGTACCGACTCCTTCAACGTGAGCGCCGACATGCAGAAGGAAGCGGCCAAGTTCATCGCCGAGATCTACGGCAAGGACTTCTGCCCGGCCAAGCCGCCGACCTACCTTAAGAAGGTAAAGGGCGCGCAGGAAGCCCACGAGGCCATCCACCCCACCTCGGCCTACAAGCGGCCCGAGGAAGTGGCCAAGTTCCTTAACCCCGACCAGGCCAAGCTTTACGACCTGATCTGGCGCCGCTTCATGGCCAGCCAGATGGAAGAAGCCATCTTCGACTCGCTCTCCGTCGAATTCTCCGACGAAAAGAGCCGCGCCGTGCTGCGCACCAGCGGCCGCACCGTGAAGTTCGAAGGCTACCTGAAGATCTACATGGAGGAGAAGGAAGACGAAGTGGCCGGCGAGGACGAGGAAGGCTCGGCCGCCCTGCCCCCGCTAAAGGAAGGCGACGTCGTCACGCTCAAGGACGTTTCCACCAAGGCGCACAAAACCAGCCCTCCGCCCAACTACAACGAGGCCAGCATCATCAAGACGCTGGAAAAGCACGGCATCGGCCGCCCGTCCACTTATGCGGTCATCATCAAGAACGTCATAGACCGCGGCTACATCAACCGCGAGAAAGACCGCAAGCTGCTGATCACCGAGCTGGGCGCCCTGGTGACCGAGAAGCTCAAGGACTTCTTCAAGGACATCATGGAGATCTCCTACACGGCCTCCATCGAAGACCGGCTGGACGATATCGCCGACGGCACCATGGACTGGGTGAAATTCATGCAGGATTTCTACGGCCCGTTCGCCATCGAACTGGCCACGGCGGAAAAGGACATGACCAGGTCCCGTCCGAACGTGATCAAGACCAACGAGAAGTGCCCGCTCTGCCTGAGCCCCATGGTGCAGCGCGAAAGCCGCTTCGGCAAATACCTGTCCTGCTCGCGCTTTCCCAAGTGCAAGGGCAAGGTGCCGCTGGACAAGGAAGGCAATAAGCAGGATTACTTCGCGCCGATAAAGACCGAGAAGATCTGCACCAAGTGCAATAAGAACGCCATGCTGCTCCGCAAGAGCGCGCGCGGCTACTTCCTGGCCTGTTCGGGCTTTCCCAAGTGCCGCAATATCGAGCCGCCTACGCCGGAAGAAGTGGAGAGGCTGATAAGTTCCAGGACCAAGCCCGCCTAGTTCAAGGGCGGCGCAAAAAAAACCCGGGCCGAAAAGCCCGGGTTCTTTTTTTGCGGCGTCCGGCCTATTTCGAGGAACGGCTCCACACGGCGTAGCGCTCGCCGCTGGCCTCCAGGGTCCAGCCGTCGCCCGGGTTCCAGCCCCAGTTGCGGCCCAGCTTCATCACCAGCTGGCGGTTCTTGCCGGCTATGGTGGCCGCGTACAGGCCGTTGCTGGCCGCCAGTATCTGCATGGGGCTGGTGGAGGTTACGCCCGCGCTTTTGCGCACCGCCAGCAGCTTTGTGATGGCGTCGCGGTAGGCGGGGCCCCAGTCGAAGAAGTGCGGCCAGAACACGCAGGGGATGCCGGGATGGGTCAGGATGTAGGCGTAGCCCATCAGGCGCTGCGTTCTGTATTCCTGCGTCGCGTTCTGTATGAAATTCGGGTCGCGGGGGGAAGTGTCGTGGGACTCGACGTAGGTGACGGACTTGGCGGGCCACCAGCCGATCACGCCGGAGGGGCGGCCGTTGTCGTTGAGGAGTTCGTAGCGCTCGCTTTCCACCGCGCCCACCAGGGCGTAGCGCTGGGTGAAGTCGAAGGCCGTGGAGGCGTTGGCCTTGCCGGAAGAGGAGTCCGTGCCGTCTATCCAGTCCGTTATCTGCCGGCGGTCGGTGTCGTAGTATTCCCCCACGGTGAAAACGGGGCTGGAAGCCTTGTTGTAGTCCTCGATATGGGACGGGGCGTAGCCTTTTACCATGTCGTAGCGCCAGCCGTCGAAGCCTACGGTGTGCTTGAGCCAGCGCAGGAACACGCGGCTGTCCTCCTGCACGGCCGGGTTGCGGTGGTCCAGGTCCCTGCAGCCGAAGTCGCCCTGGCCTTCGTCGCCGTAAAGGGCGCGCGGCAGGGCGGCGTAGGCCGGCTGGGCCCAGACTTCGTCGTCGTTGACGATAACGTTGGAGGGCCAGTCGGGGGATTTGAAATCCAGCCAGTTGCTGCTGCCGTTGCGGTGATTCAGGACTATGTCGGCCAGCACTTTTACGCCGGACCTGTGCATGGACTTTACGGCTTCGAGCAGGGCCTCTTTCTTTCCCCACTGGGAGTCCAGGTTATACCACTCTTTAGGATAATAGCTGCCCAGCGAAACCGGGGGGAACCAGACCAGGTCGAAGCCGGCGGCGGCGACCTCCGGGGCCTTGCGCGCCAGCACGCCCCACCAGCCGCCCGCGGGATGCTGCCAGTAATCGTCGGCGTACCAGTGAAAGCCCTGCAGCAGCACCAGTTCGCTGCCGGGCACGTCCAGGCGGCGCTGCGGGGGAGGGGTGAAGACCTTGCTGGAATATTTGCCGGCGGCGGCGCGCCAGTCGGCTTCGGCCGCCGCGAAAGTCCTGGCGGGCTCGGGGGCGGAAACCGCCGCGGCGCCGGCCGCGGCCTTCAGCTGGTCGCCGGCCGGCTTCAGGGCCTCGGCGTAAACGGGGAAATTAAAAAGGAAAGGCAGCAGCAGCGCTGAAAAGAGTTTGGTTGCCCGCGTCATCGTTTGCTCTCCGTGCCCAGGGATCTTGAAAATATTATAACCGATTTAAACAATATGAAAAGGGCCAAAAGGCCTATAAACCCTTCGCCAACTTGCTAAAATTATAGGGATGAACCTCCTTGTAGAGCGGTTCCTGCTGCACCTTAAGGCGCAGCGCAACTTCGCGCGCAATACCATAAAGGCCTACCAGTTCGACCTGGGAGAGTTCTTGTCCTATGCCGCGGCCAATAAAGCCGCGGCGCCCGCCGCCCTCGACCGCCTGCTGATGCGCGGTTATATCTCCGCCATAAACGAACATAAGGTTTCGCGCAACACGCTGCTGCGCAAGATCTCCGCGGTGCGCTCTTTCATCCGTTATCTGCTGGAAACCGGGCAGCTGGAGACGGACCCTTTCGACCTGATCACCATTCCCAAGAAGGAAAAGCGGCTGCCGCGCTTCCTCACCGAGGGGGAGGTGGGCCGCCTGCAGGACCATAACAGCCCGGAACAGGTGAACGCCAGGGAAAAGAACTACTACTTCGCGGCGCGGGATTACGCGCTCTTCGAACTTGTTTATTCCAGCGGCCTGCGCCGCTCCGAGGCCGCCGGGCTCAATATAGGCGACCTCGACCTGTTTTCCGGTTTCGCCCGCGTTATGGGCAAGGGCTCGCGCGAGCGGCTGGTGCCGGTGGGCGACAAGGCGCTTACGGCTATCCGCGCCTACCTCGAGACCCGGCCCAAGCCGCTGGCCCACGGCCACCCGCTGTTCCTCAACCATAAAGACGGCCGCCTGAGCGGCGCGGGCATCGCGCTTATCTTTAAGAAAATGGCCAAAAGGGCCAGGTTCGCCAGGCCGATGAACCCGCATTCCGTGCGCCATTCCTTCGCCACCCACATGCTGGACCACGGCTGCGACCTGAAGTCCGTACAGGAGATCCTGGGGCACAAGAACCTGCAGACCACCGAGATCTACACTCACGTCTCCCTGGAGCGCCTTAAGGAAGTTTACGACAAGGCGCACCCGAGGTCCAAGAAGTAATGTCTTTCGATCCCGCGCTGGACAAAGCTCCCGAACTGCTGGCCCGCGCCGCGCGCGCCGCGGGCTGCCGCCCCGACCTGACGCAGGGCGGGGGCGGCAATGTTTCCGTGAAACTCGGCGCGGAGCGCATGCTGGTCAAGGCTTCAGGAGTGCAGCTCAAAGACGTCACGCCCGAAAGCGGTTACGCCCTGGTCAATTACGGCAATATCCGCCGCCGCGTCTCGGCCGGGCCCGGCGGCGAGAGCGAGTTCTCGGATTTTATCTGCGCGCAGGCGCTGCCGGTGCGCGGCGTCAAGGCCGCCAAACCGTCCATCGAGACCGGCTTCCACGCGCTGCTGAACACGGTGGTCATCCACACCCATTCCGTCTACGCCAATATCCTCAACATGAGCGTCGAGGGCCACACCCTCGGGCGCGAGCTGTTCCCGACGGCGGAATTCATCGCCTACAAGTCCCCGGGACCGCAGCTCTGTTCGGCCATCAACGACAGGGCCAGGGCTTCCGGCCCGCAGGTGTTCTTCCTGGCGAACCACGGCCTGGCGGTGGCGCACGCCGGGGTGGAAGGCGCCCTGGACCTGAACGAAAAGGTGAACGAGACCATCCGCCGCGGGCTTTCCCTGCCCGCTTATCCCTGCGTGAAGCCCTCGGCGGGGCTTTCAACCCATAACGCCGCCTGCCTGGCCCGTTACGGCAAGGCCTTTATGCTGGAGAACGTGCTGTCGCCCGACCAGGCGCTCTATTGCGGGGCGGAGGAACTGGAGGGAAAATGCGGCGCGGCGGCCAACGAAGTGCTTACCGCGCTGTTCTATATTCTGACTTGCATCAGGGCTTTGAAATTCACGCCGAGGTTCCTTACCGCGGCCGACGTCGCTTATTTTGACGCCATGAAAAGCGGCCGCTACAGCAGGAAGGGCTAGAATTCAAGATTCGGGCGCAGGATGAGCTGGAAACTGCTGGGCGTTTTTATTCCGGCCGCTGAAGAAAGCGGGCCGGAATATTTTTTATCGGCCGTCCAGACGAAACCCAGGCCCAGGGTGAAGGCCATCCTGGACTTTTTCATGGGAAATTTCTTATCCAGTACCAGGTAGTGCCTGAGAGGCTCGAATTTTTTCTGCGAGAAGTCGGAGACGTATTCGAAGCCGCTGTTGTGCAGCCAGAAGCTGCCGCCCTTTTGCTTGAAGTCCGTCCTGCTGCGCCGGAAACCTATAAAAAAAGAGTCGGCTATATAGCGGCTCTCGTGGAACTTGGCGCCGCCGCGGAAGCTCCAGCGGAGGCTCCTGTCGGCCAGGATCTGTTCCCCTTTCAGCTTGCCTTCCAGCTGCATCCAGTTGTCCCTGACCAGGGTGTTGTTCTTTATATGGTGCGTGCCCAGGTCCAGCAGCAGGCCCGAATAGCCGTTGCGTTTGCCCTGAAAAGACTTGTTTATGGTGTCGAACGAGACCACGTTCCCCAGGAAGAAAGAAAGCGCCCAGGGCTCCTCGAAGCCCGCCGTGGCGGCCTGCACGGCGTTGAAATTGCCGGACCACTGCATGTTTTCGTAAAAGCCCGGCTGGTGCCTTTTTATAAGCGTGCCGGCGTAGGGCAGGGGGTTCAGGCTGGCCTCCACGATCAAAGTGCGCGGCTGGTAGAATTTGCTGATGAGCTCTTTGTAGATCTCGGCTTCGGAGTCCACCTCGAGGTGCTGGATCGGCTTGCCGGTGAGGCTGTTGTAGACGCCGAAGGCGGAATAGTAGGGGTCCAGCTCTATCTCGACCGTGGTTTTCTTCTCGGGGGCGTCTTGGGCGGCGGCGAAGGAGGAGCACAGGAGCAGAGCGGTGAACAGTAGTCTCATAAGACAGATAATTTAGCATTTTTGCTATACTTTTCCCTATGAAAACCTGCCTGACCGCCGCTTTGTTGATATTGTTCGCGCGCAGCCTGCACGCTGGGCAGTTCGATAAAGAAATAAAGGAAATGGCCTCGGCGTCCGGCATAAAGAACTCCGCCTGGGGGCTGAGCGTGAAGGACGCCGCCACCGGGAAGACCGTGGCCGAGCTGGCGCCCCGGATGAACCTGGTGCCGGCCAGCATCCTCAAGGTTTTTGTCACCGCCGCCGCGCTGGACCGGCTGGGCCCGGAACGCCGGCTTACGACGCGCCTTTACTACGACGGCAAGATCTCCAACGGCTTCCTTAACGGGAATATCTATATCAAAGGCGGGGGGGATCCTTCCCTCGGCTCCCAGCTGGTTAAAGGCGCCCTCCCGCTGGACGATATTTTCAAGGCCTGGGCGGAAGCCGTGAAAGCCGCGGGGATAAACGTGCTGAACGGCGCCGTGGCGGGCGACGAGTCCGCTTTCGAAAGCGTGCAGCCGGGCTCCTGGTCCTGGGAAGATATCGGCAACTACTACGCCGCCCAGCCTTCGGCCCTTACCGTCAATGACGGGCTGTATAAGCTTTATTTCAAACCCGCCGATAAAGAGGGCGGGGAAGCGGCCGTGCTGCGCACCGAGCCGTATATCGACGGGTTGAAGTTCGAGAACCACATGAAGACCGGCCCCGCGGGTTCCGGCGACAACGGCTATATCTTCGCTTTCCCGGGGCAGTACCAGGCGGTGCTGCGCGGTTCTATTCCCCGCAACGGCGCGGAATTCGCCATAAAAGGCGCGCTGCCGGACCCCGCTTTTTTCGCGGCGCAGAGTTTCAGCTATTACCTGGCGAAGGCCGGCGTAAATTCCAACAAGAAGCCTTTCAAGGGCGCCTTGCCGCCGGGCCCCGGCGCCGTCCTGCTGACGGAGACCGCCTCGCCGCCGCTTAAGAACGTGGTGCGCGTCACTAATAAGCGCAGTTTCAACCTGTTCGCCGAACTGCTGCTCAGGCAGCTCGGCCTCGGGCGCGGGGCCGGCACTCCGGACTCGGGCAACGCCGCGGTCAAAGCCTACCTGGCCGAGAACGGGGTGGAAACTTCGGAACTGGACCTGGAGGACGCCTGCGGGCTTTCCCCGCGGAACAAGGTGAAGGCGGAGAATTTCACCGACCTGCTGAAGGCCGTCTATAAGAAGAAATATTATCCCGAATTTTACGAGTCCCTGGTCTACCCGGGCGATCCGGACGCGACCGGCCACGTGCGCAACCTGGGAAAAGGCACGCCGCTGGAAAAGAACCTGCGGCTGAAGTCCGGCTCGCTCAACGGCGTGCGCTCCTACACCGGCTACCTGAAGACGAAAAAAGGCCGGACCCTGGTCTTTACTTCCATAATAAATAACTATTCCGCGCCCGGAGCTTCAATGGATAAGCTGCACGAAGACCTGCTGCTGCGCCTGTATCACGGGAATTGACCCGGCGGCTTCTTGACAATCCGGTGGTTTTTCAATAACCTTAACATAGATTCAGGGTCAGTCGTTCAATCACATACTACAGTTGAGCTGCCGCCCGGGAGTGAAGTGCCCCGGCAGCACCAGTAAAACATCAAGGAGACGCCATGCCCGCACACAAGATCGTTTGGACCGAGATAGACGAAGCCCCGGCTTTGGCCACTTATTCCTTCCTGCCGATAGTGCAGGCCTTCACCAAAGGGACCGGAATAGAGGTGGAGACCAGCGACATTTCCCTGGCGGGCAGGATAATCTCCCAGTTCCCCGAAAACCTGACTTCGGCCCAGTGGGTCCCGGACAACCTGGCCAGGCTTGGCGAACTGACGCATAATCCCGAAGCCAATATCATCAAACTGCCCAACATCAGCGCTTCCGTTCCCCAGCTGAAGGCGGCCATCAGGGAACTGCAGTCCCAGGGCTACAACCTCCCCGAGTACCCGGAGGCTCCCGTCACCCCGGAGGAGAAGGAACTAAAAGAGCGCTACTCCAGGGTGCTGGGCAGCGCCGTTAACCCCGTGCTGCGCGAAGGCAACTCTGACCGCCGGGCCCCGCTTTCCGTAAAGAATTTCGCCAGGAAGCATCCCCATAAGCTGGCTCCGTGGAGCCCGGCCTGCAAGGCTCACGTGGCGCACATGACCGGCGGCGACTTCTACGGCAACGAGAAGTCGGTCTGCCTGGAGAGCGCCGGCGAGCTTAAGATCGAGCTCGTCGGGACTGACGGCAAGGCGACCCTGCTGAAAGGCGGCCTGAAGGCCTCCGCCGGCGAGATCATCGACGCCACCTTTATGAGCGTTAAAGCGCTGCGCGCTTTCTACGACGGGCAGATGGAGGACGCGAAAAAGTCCGGCCTGCTGCTGTCGGTCCATCTTAAAGCCACGATGATGAAGGTTTCTGACCCCGTCCTGTTCGGCCACGCCGTCTCGGTGTTCTTCAAAGACCTCTTCGCCAGGCACGCCGACACCTTCAAGGCCATAGGCGTCAATCCCAATATGGGGCTGGGCGACCTTTACAAGAAACTGCACGGCCTGCCGGCCGGCAAGCAGGCCGAGATCGAGGCCGACATAAAGGCCGTCTACGCGGCGCGCCCCGCGCTGGCCATGGTGGATTCTGCCAAAGGCATCACCAACCTGCATGTTTCCAGCGACATCATCATAGACGCCTCCATGCCCGTGGTGGTGCGCGACGGCGGCAGGATGTGGAACCCGGAGGGCAAGCTGCAGGAGACCAAGGCCCTGATCCCGGACCGCTGCTACGCCACCATCTACCGCGAGATCCTCGACGACTGCCGCAAGCACGGCGCGTTCGACCCGGCCACGATGGGCTCGGTGCCCAACGTCGGGCTTATGGCCCAGAAAGCCGAGGAATACGGCTCCCATCCCACCACTTTCGAGCTGCACCAGGACGGCACGGTCCGCGTGAGCGACGCCGCCGGCAAGGTGCTGCTGGAGCACAAGGTGGAAGCGGGCGACATCTGGCGCATGTCCAGGGTAAAGGACGTCCCGGTGCAGGACTGGGTAAAACTGGCGGTCAAGCGCGCCAGGGCCACCGGGGCGCCTGCCGTGTTCTGGCTGGACCAGGCCCGCGCCCACGACGCGCAGGTGATAGCCAAGGTGGAGAAATACCTCAAGGACCACGACACCAGCGGCCTGGAGATAAAAATACTGCCCCCTGTGGAGGCGCTGCGCTACTCCGTAGAGCGGATCCGCAAAGGGCAGGACACGATCTCCGTTACCGGCAACGTGCTGCGCGACTACCTGACGGACCTCTTCCCGATACTGGAGCTGGGCACCAGCGCCAAGATGCTCTCGGTGGTCCCGCTGCTGGCCGGCGGCGGCCTTTTCGAGACCGGGGCCGGCGGGTCGGCTCCCAAGCACGTGCAGCAGTTCCAGCAGGAAGGCTACCTGCGCTGGGACTCGCTCGGCGAGTTCTCGGCTTTGGGGGCTTCGCTCGAACACCTGGGCAACACCTTTAAGAACGCCAAGGCCCTGCTGCTGGCCGAAACGCTGGATAGCGCCATCGCCAAATTCTTGGACAACAATAAATCCCCGTCCCGCAAGGTAGGGGAGATAGACAACCGCGGCAGCCACTATTACCTGGCCCTGTACTGGGCGCAGGCCCTGGCGGCGCAGTCCAAAGACGCCGAACTCAAAGAGAAGTTCTCCAGGGCGGCCCGGCAGCTGGAAGAGAACGAGGTTAAGATCTGCGCCGAACTGCTGGCCGCGCAGGGCAAGCCGGCGGACATGGGCGGCTACTACCACCCCGACCGCGTGAAGACCGCCGCCGCCATGCGCCCCAGCCCGGCGCTGAACGCGATCGTGGACGGGCTGCTGAAGAAAGCCGGGGCGGCGACCCCGGTCTGACGGCCGCAGGCGCAAATAAAAAGCCCCCGCTGAGACGGGGGCTTTTTATTTGGGCGGGAGCCCAGGGGCTATTCGTAGCGCAGGGCCTCGATGGGGTCGAGCATGGCGGCCCGCATGGCCGGCCAGAAACCGAAGCCTACGCCGATCAGGGTGGAGAAGCCGACCGCGAACGAGATGGTGCCGGCGCCCAGCGTCGGGGTTATCTTTATGAATAAATAGGCCAGCCAGCCAAGGGCGAACCCCAGGCCCACGCCCAGGACCCCGCCTATAAGGCAGAGCACTACCGCCTCTATCAGGAACTGGCTCAGGATGTCGGAGTTGCGCGCGCCCAGCGCTTTGCGCAGCCCTATTTCGCGCGTGCGCTCGGTGACGCTGACCAGCATGATGTTCATGATGCCGATCCCGCCCACCAGCAGGGAAATGCCGGCTATGCTGTAGACGACCATGGACATCTTTCCCATTACGCTCTTGAACGCCTCTATCTGCGCTTCGAAAGTGCTGACTTCGAAATCGTCCTTGGCGTCCTCGCGCAGGGTATGCGCTTCGCGCAGCGCCATAATTATCTGCCTGCGGGCTTCCTGCGCGTCGCCCGGCGCCGGCGCCATCACCTCGATGCGGTCCAGTTTGGCGGCGCCGAATACGCGCTTGGCCGCGGTGTTCATCGGGATATAGGCCGTAGCCCAGCCGCCGAAAAGACCTTCGGCTTTCGGATCCTCTGCCACGCCCACTACCGTGAAATTTATCCCGTTCACCCGGATCTCGCCGTTCACGGCCTCGCCGGTCTCGAACAGCTTTTTCGCCAGGGCCCGGTTGATAACGGTTACCCGTTCCCTGTTGAGGTTTTCCGCCCGGGTGAAAAACCGCCCGGTGATCCTGCGGTTCTCGAAGAACACGCCGCTGCGCCGCTGCTCGGTGGGGTCGAACCCTTCGTTAGTGGTGACGCTGGCCTGGACGTGCTTGTCCCCGGCGGAGATCTTCATCGAGCGGGTAAGCAGCGGGGTGACCTTGTCCGCCAGCGGCACGTCCGATTTTATGGTTTCCACGTCCGCCATGGTCAGGCGCCGCGGCTTCCTGCCGCGCTCGTAATTGGAGGTCACGATTATTTTTTTCGCAGCGTCCTCGCCGTTGTTGCTGAGTATGTCCTTCATGAAGCCTTCGCTGATGGTCATCAGCGAGATTATCGCGCCGACGCCTATAAGGATCCCCAGGATGGTCAGGGCGCTGCGCATCTTGTGGCTCCAGATAGCCTTGAACGCCACTTTCACCTGCTCGCCTAGTTCGGCCGCCGAGAAGCTCAGCCGGGCCGCGGGCAGCGCCGCGCCGGCCGTTCGGGCGGCGGAGGGGGGCCTGCGGGTTTCGTCCGAAACTATCAGGCCGTCCTTCATCCGCACCACGCGGCTCGTCATCGCCGAGATCTCGTCGTCGTGCGTTACTATCACTACCGTGAGCCCGCGTTCGTTGAGGCCCTTGATCACCTGCATGACCTCCTGGCGGCTCGCCGCGTCCAGGTTGCCGGTAGGCTCGTCGGCCATAACCACCAGCGGGTCGTTGACCAGGGACCTGGCTATGGCCACGCGCTGGCACTGGCCCCCGGAGAGCTCGTTGGACCTGTGCTTTACCCGGTCCGCGAGGCCCACCAGGGACAGGCACTCCAGGGCTTTTTTCGGATCGGCGCCGAGCCCGGTGTATACCATGGGCAGCAGCACGTTGTCCCTGGCGGAGGTGCGCTTTAACAGGTGGAAGGACTGAAAAACGAAGCCTACCATGCGGCTGCGGATCGCGGCCAGGCGGGATTCCCCCAGGCTGGCCGTCGGGTGGCCGGCGAAAAAATACTCTCCGGCGTCGGGCCGGTCGAGAAAGCCCATGATGTGCAGCAGCGTGGATTTGCCGGAGCCGGACGGGCCGACCAGCGAGACGAACTCGCCGGCGTCTATCCGTATGGAGACCTCTTTGAGGGCTTCCACCCGGTAGGACCCGATCGTGTAGGTCTTGGAAACCCTGCGTATGTCTATGAGGGGGGGCATGTTATTCGGCCGAGACGTTAAAGCCGAAGCGTTCCTTGGCGATGCCGGTGGAATAATAAACGGTGTCCTTTTCCGTCAGGCCGGAAAGCACCTCTATGCTCTTCTCGTCCGCGGGCCCCGTCTTTATTTTTTTCTCGGTCAGCTTGCCGGCCGGAGAATTCCTGACGGAGACGAGCGCGTCGCCGTCCTTGTATTTAACGGCCCGCTTGGGGATGGTAAGGGCGTCGGCCTTGGTGCCGGTTATAACCAGCACGTCGGCGGTCATGCCCGAGCGCAGCGCCGCGATGCGGCCGTACGGCAGTATCTTTACCTCGTAGCCGGTGACGCCTTCCTTCTGCGAGGATTCGTGCGAGATAGCCAGCACGCTGCCCGGGTGTTTGTCCTTGGGAAAAGCGTCCAGGTAGAATTCGGCTTTCTGGCCTTCTTTTACGGCGCCGATGTCGGTTTCATCCACGAAAGTCTTTACGATAAGGCGGTCGGAGATCACGGCCAGCTCCCTGGCGGAGCTTACCGACTGGCCCGGCTCGGCGGCGCGCTTTACCACCATGCCGTCGATCGGCGCCACTACGGGCGTAAGGTTATAAGCCTCCTCCACCATCTTGCGCTCTGCCGGGGTGCTTTCCGTCATCTTGAGGGAGTCCAGCAGCGCGGTGCGTTCGCTGGAGCTTATCCAGGCCATGATCTGGCCTTTCTTCATGATCTGGCCCTCGGTGAAAAGGATCTGTTCCGCTCGCCCGCTCACCGAGGGCGTGATCAGCACGCGGTTCTCGGGTTCCACGCTGCCGGTGGCCTGGGTTTTAAGGGTCAGCGCGCCGCGCACGGGTTTTGCCGGGGTCAGGGCGGCTACCCTTTTGGCCTCGGCCCTGGCCCTTTTTGCCTTGAGGCCCGCGCAGCCGCCGCCCGCCAGCAGCACCAGCGCCATGCCGAAGATGAATTTCTTTGTCCTGAAAAAAGGCTTTATCATTTATTCTCCAAGGGACTGGATAAACGCCGCGTGGCTGGTGCTGAGGCCGCGGCCCGCCGCCAGGTACTGGTTCTGTTCGCTGATAAGCTGCTCTTCTACGTTGCGCCATTCGAAATAGGAGGCCTGCCCGGCCAGGTACTGCTTGCGCACCAGCCAGGCGCGCGCCGCCGCCGCGTCCAGGGAGCTTTTGGCCACGTCGAGGTAAGCGCGGGCTTCGCGCCAGGAATAGAACGCGTCCTCCGCGTTCAGGAAGATCTCGTCGCGGGAGTTCCTGAGCTCGGCTTCCGCGGAGCGCAGGGAGCTTCGGGCCGAGGCCAGGCCGGCCGAGAGCCTGCCTCCCGAAAAAAGCGGCAGGCTGAGGCTGGCCCCGAGGGACCAGCTGTTGGGGGCGGCCGGCCAGTCGGAGCCGCCCCACTTATAGCTGCCCGAGGCCGCGGCGTCCGGCAGTATGGAGCTTTGCGCGCCGTCTACGGCGGCTTCCGCCAGCGCGAACCGGGCGCGCGCGGCGCTGAGCGCGTTGTGGCTTTCTACGCGCGGCGTGAAAGAGTCAAAATCTTCCGGCGGCTCCGGGGGCAGCGGCAGGGAGAGCGCGGGCACGGCGGTCTGGGGCGGGCGGCTTAAAAGTCGGTTGAACTTGCGCTCGAGCAGGCGCAGGTTTTTCCTGTATTTCTCGTGCTGCCACTGGGCGGTTTTCAGCGCGGCTTCCGTTTCGAGGAGGGCGGCCTTGTTCTCCCGGCCGGCCTGGTACTTCAGGCGCAGCAGCTCCAGGTTGTCGGAACGGCGGCGGAGGGTTTCCTGCGATAATTTTATGGTCTCGCGCGCGTTGAGCGTGTCGGCGAAGGCGGCTTTAAGCTGGTAGCGCAGCGCCGAGGCGATGCGGTCGCGGGCCGCCTGGGAAGACCAGGCCGCCGCCTTGGCGGAGCGCAGCGCGGCGGGCACGGCGGGCGCGAAGAGCGGCTGGGTACCGGAAAAGCCGTAGTTATAGGCGTCGCCGGCGGGCAGGCCCTGGGAGCCGGAGCGGTAATACGCGGCGTTAGCCGAGAAGCTGGGGTAGAACCCGGCGCGCGCGGCCGTCACGCGGTCCCGGGCGGCCTGGAGCTCCAGGGAGGCGGACACGGCCTGCGGGTTGGCCGCCAGCATGGCCTTTTCGGCCTGCTCGAAAGTAAGCGTTTCCTCGGAGTGCAGTAGAAGCGGCAGGGCGGCCAGGAGGGTTAAAGCGTGAAGCAGGCGCATAATCCAATTTTACTATATTCCCCGCGGCCGCTGCGGTACCCGGTCCGCCGCGCCCGTTCTTAAATAAAAAGCCCGCGCTGCCGGGCGCGGGCTTTTCAGGGGCCTGAGGCGATCTTAGAAGTTTTCCTGGACCTTAAAGGGATCCTTGACCTCCACGGTGCGGTCGAAGTTCAGTTTCTTCTTGCCGCGGTTTTCCAGGTACTTGCCCAGCTCCAGGTCCAGCCTGGCCGGGGCGGGCGCGCCCGCCTGCGCCAGCGCCTGCCGCAGCAACCCTTCAGCTTTGCCGGCGAAATACGCCGCGTCGCCCAGCACCCGCAGCGTTTCCGGCGGGTTGTGGAAGCCCATGGAGTTCTCCGCGCCTATGAAGGTCACGCGGTAGAACGCTTCTTCGTAGTATTCCTTCGCCCGCGCGTAAAGCGCCTGGTCCACCTTGCGGCCGTCCTTCGAGGCTTTGTTGGCGCGCTCGAAAAGCTTGGCCGCCGCGGCCGTGGCGTAGCCCGCGCGCAGCTGCAGCGAGGCCGTGCGGTCCTGTATCGCCCTGACCCTTTCCAGCAGCCAGTCCTTGCCCTGTGAATGGCACTGGATGCAGGCCTTCATATCTTTCTTGAGCGGGCTCATTACGCGGTGGTCCGAGATCTTCTTGGAGCCGGCGCGCGTATAGGGCATGTGGCAGTCGGCGCAGGCCAGCCCCGCCTTCCAGTGCGTGCTCGCGTTGGAGAACAGCTCGAACTCGGGGTGGCGCAAAAAGCCCAGCTTGAAGCCGGTTACGGCTTGCGTCCATTCCAGGTGCGCCGGGTCGCTCTTTATCTTCCTGATAATGGCCTCTATGGAGATGTTGCCGTACTTGGAATTCTGCCAGGGGAAGAAAACCCCGGTGGAATGCATCTGCTTGTCCTTGGGGATGACGTAGGTGACGTGGCACTGCGCGCAGACCAGGCTGCGCATCTCCTGGTTGGAGAGCTTGGCCGTGTCCACGCCCATGTCCCTGAGCGCTTTGCCGAGCGTGAAGTCGTTCTTGAGCTTCAGCGCCATGTCGGCGGGCTCGTGGCAGGTGATGCAGGCCGCGCCCAGTTCCCGGTGGTTCTTGGGAATGAGCGCGTGGATTTCGTCGAAAGGCTTGGAGAAATAATCCCTGCCGTGTTTCTCCTGCAGCTCCTGGGCGTAGGGGGTCTTGCAGGTAAGGCAGACCCCGCCCGCCTTGCGCCTGGCCGGGTCCACTTCCAGCACGTCCGTCAGCATGTGCATGTGGCCGCGCGGCTCGTTGTACTCTATGCCGAACCCCCAGCCGGAGAACAGCAGCGGCATGTAGGGGAACTCGGAGAGCTTGTCGTAGATCTTGCCGTCCGTGTCCCAGCCTTTCTTGTAAAAACTTTTGCCGGCGGGCGTGGGGTTGGCCGTGGCTTCCCAGCCCTCGTGCTCCAGCGGGTAATTCTTGGCCCACTCCTTGGGTTCGTATTCTCCCGCTTTTATTTCGGTCACCTTTATCGGTTCGGCTTTTTTGGAGCAGGCCGCCGCGAAGAGCAGCAGCAGCGGCGCGGTTAAGATCAGCTTTTTCATTGTTTGTCCTCTCTTGCGTTCAGCGTTCCCTGCCGCTTGTGCCCCGCGGCGCGGTGGCAGTCGATGCAGGCGCGCTTGTTGTCCACGTGGGCCACGAAGTCCTCGTGGCAGCGTATGCAGTTGCTCTGCAGCACCTTGTGCCCGTGCGCCGAGAGCGCTATCTCGTCGTGCTCGCGCAGGCCCGAAAATTCGTAAAAGACGTCCTTGTTGCCGTCTATGCTTTTCCACAGGTAGTGGTTGGCCGCGTTGTTGTTGGGCAGGTGGCAGTCTATGCAGCGGGCCTGCCGGTGCGCGGAATGCTCCCAGGCCTCGTGCTGGGGCTTCATGGAGTGGCAGAGCCCGCAGAACTCCGGGGTTTCGGTCAAACCTATCAGGTGCGGGGGGCCGAACAGGGCGAACAATACGGCGAAACCGGCCGCGCCAAAGATCACGGCCGCTTTCAGCAGTACGGCCCGCCGTTCTAGGACGAAGGCTTCGGCTTTCTCGAGAATATTTTTAATTAGGTCTCTTCTGCTCATACTCAGGCGTAGCTGTGCATCCCGCTCAGCAGGAAGTTCACTCCAAAATAGGTGAACAGCACCAGCGCGAAGCAGAGCAGGAGCATTACGCTGAATTTGGCACCGAGCGGGCCTTTTTTGCGCAAGTGCAGGGCGGCCGCGTAGGCCAGCCAGGTAAGCAGGGACCAGGTTTCCTTGGGATCCCAGCTCCACCAGGCGCCCCAGGCCGTATTGGCCCAGACCGAGCCGGTTACGATGCCCAAAGTCAGGAAGGCGAAGCCGGTCCTGGCCAGGCGCAGCAGGAAGTCCTCGAAGATCTCCGCCCGCCTCTTTACCAGCGCCCAGGCCGCGGCCGCGGCCGCCAGCGCGAAAGCGGCGTAGGCGGCCATGGAGGAAAGCACGTGCAGTATCAGCCAGTCGGAGCGCAGCGCCGGCATCAGCGGGCGGGCCGTCCTGTCGAGCAGGGCGGCGGCCCCGAAGAGGGCGGAGGCCGCCAGGGCGGCCGCGGGGACGATCTCGGCTTTGCCGGTCTTGCGGTAAAAGTAGAAGGAAAGCGGGAAAACGAACCACAGCATGACAAGCAGGGATTCGTACTGGTTGGACAGCGGCGCGCGGCCGAGCTTCACCCAGAGAAAGGCCAGCCCCGCGGTGAGCGCCAGCCAGGCCAGGCCCAGCGCCGGCAGCGCCGCCCCGCCGAGGCGCGGTCTTTTAAAAGCGTAGGCGGCGGCGTGAACCGCCAGGGCGGCCAGGCAAAGCCCGAAAGCGGCGTTAAAACAGATTATTTGCGCAGCCATAGAAGCACTCCCATAAGAAGCATTGTAAAGCCGGCGTAGACCACCCAGACCCCGCGGTCCCTGGTAACGGTCAGCAGGCTGTACCCGGCGTCGGCGGGATCGTAGCTGGTCTGGTACAGGGTATAGCCGCCGGCCTTGAGCGGCTTGTTCACCGCGATCTCGGCGCAAACCTTTGGGCCCTCGCCGGGGATGAGCGTGACCTTGCTGATGAAGTTCTTGATCTCCGCCTGCTCCAGGGAGTAAAAAATATGGAAGGGCAGCTGGCCGCGGTGCATGCCGGGGAAATTGCTGAAGAACCAGAGGCGCTGCTTTTTTCCGCCGGCGGTGATCTCCAGCTGCGCGGCGGGGTTGTGCCAGTAGGGGGATTTCTCCGTTACTTTATTGCCGGCGGCCAGGCCGAAGTCCCGGACCAGCCGCAGAACTTTGATCTCGGCGCGCGCGGAGGGGACCTTGATCACGGCGCCCTCTTCGGCGTCGAATTCCCGGCGCCCGGCTTCGTCCAGGACCGCGAGCCTGCCCAGCGGCTCGGCGTAATACTCCAGCCGGAAGTCCTCCAGTTGGACGGAGAAAGGCAGCTTGTAGGAGGCGCCGCCGGAGTAGGCCAGGTCGGATAAAGTTCCGGCGCGCAGCGGCAGCTCCGCCTCGAAGCGGAAAAAGCGGGTGACGAAAGCGCCGGCTATTATCACTACCAGCCCGGCGTGCAGCAGCAGGAAATGGGCGGAAGCGGTCCTGGCCCGGCGCAGGGAGCAGGCCGCGATGTTAGCCGCCGCCAGAACGCCCAGCGCCGCGAACCAGGGGGCGCCGTAGACGGGCGCGCCGCGGTTGAAAAGCGTCTGGTAGACGAAAGCTCCCGCCAGCGCCAGGCAGACGGCGAAGAACAGGCGCAGGGAGGCGAGGAACTTTAACATAGGAAGCTAGCCGAGGATATTCTTAAGAAAACCTTTGGCTTTCTTTATGCGGGCGACCGCGGCCTCTTTCGAAACGCGGAGACGCGCCATAACGATGGCGGTCTTCACGTCGTTGCCGGTGAGGTCCAGCAGGCGGCGCGCTTCTTCCTGGCTGACGCCGCCCACGGTGGCGGTGATGCGTTCGGCGCGGAGCACGAGTTTTTTAGAAGTGGTCTTCACGTCCACCATCCAGTTGCGGTAGACCTTGCCGGAGATGATCATGGAGGCGGTGGAAAGCATGTTGAGGGCGAGCTTTGTGGCGGTGCCGGATTTCATGCGGGTCGAGCCTGAAACCGGTTCCGGGCCGACGTCGAGGGTTATGCGGATGTCCGCTTCGCGGGTTTTTTCCCGCGGGTTGCACGTTACCAGCACCGTGGCGGCGCCCGCCGCGCGGCCGGCCGCCAGGCCGCCCTGCACGTAGGGCGTGATGCCGCTGGCGGCTATGCCGACTACCGCGTCGCCGCGCCGGGCCAGGCGGGAGATCTCCTTCCTGCCGTTCTCAAAAACGTCCTCGGCGCCCTCTTTGGAATGAAAAACCGCCGACTGCCCGCCGGCCATCAGCGCGGTGAAAACGTTTGTCGCCACGCCGTAGGTGGGGGGGATCTCCGCGGCTTCCAGCACGCCCAGGCGGCCGCTGGTGCCGGCCCCGATGAAATAGATCTTGCGGCCGGCCAGGTAAGTTCTTGAGACCGCGCGCGCGGCCTTCTCTATCTGCGGGATGGCCTTGGCCACGGCTTTGGGGACCAGCATGTCCTCGTAATTAAGTTTTTGCAGCACGCGCCTCAGCGGCACCCGGTCGAGGTCCCTGGTGCGGGGGTTGTTCTGCTCCGTGGGAAGTTTCGAGTACCTTTTAAAAATGTCCTGGCTTTTCATCGTTAGTCCTGTAAATATTCCGGCATCTCCGCGCTGTTCTCCGGCCCGGCCTCGGCCTGGTCCGTGGCTCCCGGCTCCAGCCCCGCGGCGGGCCGGGTGGAGAGTTCCACGATCTCCGGCAGGCGGGGGTTCTTGATCCAGTCCAGCACGCGCCGCACGTTGTACTTGTTCACCAGCCCCGGGCCGTAGCCTTTCGCTTCCACTATCACCGTAACGTTGCTCTTGCCGCAGGCTATCTGCGCGGTATGGTTGAGGATCTGGAATTCGGCGTGCTGGCGGGCCCTGTCCGCTCCGGCCACCAGCAGCAGCGGCCTGCGGCCGTAGGCGCGCAGCGGGTTCACGGACAGCACCGAATTTACGTTGAGCGCGGGGGAGATCGCTATTACCATGGAGATCTCCGGGCGGATCGCCGCGGTCTTTATGGCGAGGTTGGCGCCGAGCACCGACCCCGCCAGCACTATCTGGTCGCCCGTCACCGCCCGGGTGGAAAGGTAAGCGACGGCGGCTTCCACGTCGCGCAGCATTTTGTTGTACTCGTTGTCCTGCCCCTCAACGCTGAACGTGCGCCAGGTGGTCGTCGTTCCCGCCGGGGTCACGAAACTGTTGCCGTGCCCGCGCAGGTCGAAGGCCAGGTAGCCGAAGCCGTAGCGTTTCAGTGGTTTCAGAAGCGGTTCCCATTCCGTCAGGTCGCTTTTCTGGGTGTGGATAAGCACCAGCGTGGGGGCCCCGGCCGCGGCTTTCAGGTAGCGCCCGCCCAGATTCCAGCCGTCCTCGGCGGTCAGGGTGACGCGCTCCTCCTCGCGCTCCGTCTGCGCCGCGGCGGCGCAGGGCCGGAGCAGCAGTATCGCCAGGCAGAGTACGTGGGCGGTTTTCATGTGCGGCTCAGTCTATTATTTCCCCGGGCTTGAACCAGATGTTTATTTCGCGCGCCGCCTCTTCGAGGTTGCCCGAGGCATGGACGACGTTCTCGAAATAGCCGTGCTTGCGGCAGATGCGGCCGAAAGCGCCGCGGATCGTGTCGGGAGAGGCGTCTTCGGGGTTGGTCACGCCGACGGCGGTGCGGATGCCCTGTACGGCGTTCTCGCCCTGGTAGACGAGGGCCAGCACGCGGTGTTTCGGGTCGCCGTGGTATTCGCCCTTGATGAAATTGATCAGGTGCTCGAAGAGCTTCTTGTCCACGAACGGCCCTTTGCCTTCGAGCAGCGCGTAGTGTTCCCGCGCCAGCTTGTCGGTGACGGTGGCGATCTTGGCGCCGACCAGCTCCAGGTGGGTGTTTTCCAGCCTGTCGATGGACAGCCCGGCCAGGTGCCGCTGCATGCCGTCGGGTTTAATGAGTACCAGCGTTCTTTCAATAGCCATAGATCACCTCAAGCAGAAGATAAATTTATTCTACATTTTTGAGGCTCGCACTGAAAGCGCCGCCCGGGCTTAACCGGCGTCAATGCCGGCTGGCCGGAATTTATGCTATATTCAGGACTTACGGGTTAGACGCAAGTCAGGCATCATGTCACGGACAGGGACCAGGGGGAGACATGGCCGCCAATGTGGAAATGGAAGATAATTTTAAAAAACTGATCGAGAGCGGCGAGGCTTTCAGGCAGGATTTCCTGAACGGCTACCGCTACCGCTGGTACCGGTATTCGGCGCTGAACGCGGATTATTCCCGCTGGAAAAAGGAATGCCTCCAGCTGGTTAAGCGCGCCTGGGGCCCGCAAAGCCGCTATTATACGGAACTGGCCGCCGTGGAAAGCGATTACGCCTCCCGCGCCCCGGGCTCGGTGTTCTCTTTTTTTCTCAACACCCTGAAAACGGCGTACGGCGATCTGCAGAGCGTCCCCGCCCCGGCGGCTTCGCGCGCCACCCGGGCCGCCGGCCTGACGGAGGATTTCCTGGTGCGGGCCGAGGGCATGGTGGGCAAGGGGCATTATATCTCGGCCGCCACGCTGGCCGGCGCCGTGCTGGAGGACGTGCTGCGCAGGCTGGCCGAGGTGCGCGGGGTTTTCTGCCCGGAGAACGCCACGCTGGAAAACGTGAACGACAAGCTCCTCGAGGCCGGGGTGTACGACGCGGCCTGGCATAAAGAGACGGCGCTGCGCATAAGCCTGCGCAGGACCGCGGAGCTCTGCTATACGGAGAAACTCAACGCGGCCAACGTCTCCTCCATGATCTCGTGGCTGAGGGGCTTTATCCGCGGGCATTTCTCGGTTTCCGGGGCGGCCGCGGCCGGCCGGTATTGACCCGTTCTTTTTACTTCTTGTTTTCTTTGCGCCTTTCTTGTTAAAATAAATATGATTCTATGAAGGGAAAGCGGCCTCGGGCCGCCTTCCCCCTGCGATGGCTCGATTACGGGAGACTTATGTCCAAAGTAATGGTGATTGACGACGAAAAAGACGTGGTGTACCTGATAAAGGTGCTCATGGAGCGGGAGAAACTGGAAGTCCTGGAGGCTTATAACGGCCTGGAGGCTTATAATAAGCTGACTTCCAAAGAGCCCGGCAAGATCATACCGGACGCCATAATACTGGACATAATGATGCCGGAGATGGACGGCTACACTTTTCAGTCCAAGCTCCAGGAGATAGAGGAGCTGTGCCATATCCCCATCGTGATATTGACCGCCAAAGGGCAGATGAAAGACCTGTTCGAGCTTTCCTCCAATATCTTCGCCTTCGTGGAAAAACCTTTCGAGCCCAAGAACCTGGTTAAAATAGTAAAGGACGCGATAGCCTCAAAAAAATGACTACTACTCCCAATTCCGGCATCAATGAAATAGTCGCCAACAACTACGGCAAGATCAAAGCGATAAGGGAAAAGGGCATCGATCCCTTTCCTCACCGCTTCAAGCTGACCCACAAGATAGGCGAAGCCGTCAAGCTGCCCGCCGATACCCCCGTGATCATCGCCGGGCGCATGATGCTGATGCGCGTAATGGGCAAGGCCACCTTCGCCCATCTCAAGGACGGCACCGGCAGGATCCAGATCTACGTGAAGAAGGACGCCGTGGGCGAAGAGGCCTACGACCTGTTCAAGAAGCAGATGGCTGTGGGCGACTTCCTGGGTGTGGAGGGAAAACTCTTCCTCACGCATACCGGGGAGCTCACCGTCAACGCCGAGAAACTCACCGTGCTGTCCAAGGCCGTGCGCCCGCTGCCCGAGAAGTTCCACGGGCTGACCGACGCCGAAGCCCGCTACCGCGAGCGCTACCTGGACCTGATCTCCAACGAGGACTCCCGCGCCATCTTCGTGCGCCGCGCCCAGATCGTGGCCGCGATCCGCGACGTGCTGAACGGCCGGGGCTGCCTCGAGGTGGAGACCCCGGTGCTCTGCGCGCAGGCCGGCGGCGCCAACGCCCGCCCTTTCATCACCTTTCATAACGCCTACCGGTACGAGCTGTACATGCGCATCGCCACCGAGCTGCCGCTGAAGAAGCTGCTGATCGGCGGCTTCGACGGCGCCTACGAGATCGGCCGCGTGTTCCGCAACGAGGGCGTGGACACCCGCCACAACCCGGAGTTCACCACCCTCGAGGCCTATATCGCCTACTCCGACTACAACGGCATGGCCGAATTCGTCGAGAGCGTCTTCGAGCGCTGCATCAAGATCCTGGGCTCCGAGACCATCGAGTACAACGGCAACACCATCAACCTCAAGCCGCCCTTCAAGCGCCTCAGCCTTCCCGACTCCTGGAAGGAGAAGACCGGCGAAGACATCCATGAGGTGCTCAAAGGCAAGGGCTTCAACCGGGAGAACCTGCAGAAACTGGCCAAGAAGATGCACGTGGAATGCGCTCCCGACACCACTTCCGCCAAGATCTTCGACCGCATCATGGACGAGAAGATCCTGGGCGCGCTGGTGCAGCCGACCTTCGTGATGGACTACCCCACGGCTATCACCCCGCTGGCCAAGTGCAAGACCGGCGACGAGAGCCTGGTGGAGCGCTTCGAGTTCTTCGCCGGCACCGAGGAGATAGCCAACGCCTACTCAGAGCTGAACGACCCGGAAGACCAGAAGAGCCGCCTGGTCGAGCAGCTGCGCCAGCAGCAGGAAGAGAACAACGGCGAAGCCGACATCCTCGACAAGGATTTCATCGAAGCCATGGAATACGGCATGCCCCCGATGGGCGGCATAGGCATCGGCATCGACCGCCTGTGCATGCTGATGAACGGCAAGCCCTCCATCCGGGAAGTCATCTTATTCCCGCTGCTGCGCCCCGATACCGATACGCCGAAGTAACGCGGCTTTCTCTCGATCACCAAAGAGGCTACTCCAGGCGCAGCGGGGACCGGGTTAGCAAAACCGGGTTGCGTGGAGCGTAGCTCCACTTTCTTGCCCGCCGCTTGCATAAGCGCGGCGGGCGAATACCGAGTGAGGCCACGGTGTGGCCGAACGCGTTTTGCGTTCCGGTCCCCGCTGCGCCTGGTTTACACATATGTCCACAGAATTCTTTATAGCGCGGCGTTACCTGCTTGCCAAACGCAAGGGCCTCTTCGCCATGATCACCACGTTCATCGGCGTGGCCGGCGTGGCGCTGGGCGTGGCCGCGCTGATCGTGACGCTGGCCATCATGGACGGCTTCCAGTCCGACATCAAGAAAAAGATCATAGACGCGCAGGCCCACATCACCATATACGGCCGCATGCAGCCGCGCGACCTGGAAGTGGTCGCCGCCGAGCTCGGCCGCGACGGGCGCGTGGCGGCCCAGTCGCCCTTCGTGCTGGGCCAGGCCATCCTCACTTTCGACACCCGCTCCAGCGGCGTAGTGGTCAAAGGCCTGGACCCCGCCGGGGAGTTCAGCGTGAACAACCTTAAAAATTCGCTGGTGCGCGGTTCCTGGGAGGCCCTGGCCAAACCCGCTCCGGGCGCGCCGCAGGCGCTGATCCTCGGAGAAGAGCTCGCGAAGAACCTCGGGCTGTGGGTGGGGGACGAAGCCGTGCTGGTCTCTCCCCAGGGCACGGCTACCGGGATGGGACTGCTGCCCAGGATGAAAAAATTCAGGATAGCCGGCCTCGTGCGCACCGGCTATTACGAGTTCGACAACACCATGGCCTACTGCTCGATAGGAGCGGCCGGGGATTTCTTCGGGCTGGGCGGCGGCGCCAACGGCGTCGGCATCCGGCTCAAGAACCTCAAAGAGGCCGCCCCCGCCGCGGCCGGGCTGCGCAAGGCGCTGGGTTTCGCCTACACGGTAAAGACCTACGCCGACATGAACCAGACGCTGTTCGCCGCGCTGAAACTGGAAAAATTCGTGATGTCCCTGGTGCTGGCTCTGATCATCCTGGTCGCCACTTTCAATATCGCCTCCAACCTGCTGATGATGAGCGTGGAGAAACTGCGCGACATCGGCATCCTGCGGGCCATGGGGGCGGGCCCGGGCTTCATCCGCCGGGTCTTTTTCTGGGAGGGCAACCTGATAGCCGTCACCGGCATAACGCTGGGCGTGCTGCTGGGCGTGGGCCTGTCCGTCTTCATCTCCGTCTACCCCGTCGTAGAACTGCCTTCGGACATCTACTATATCACCAAGGTGCCGGTCGAACTTAAACTGCGGGACATCCTGGCCACCGCCGGGGTGAGCTACCTGCTCTGCATGCTGAGCGCGGTTTACCCCGCGCTGAGGGCCTCCAGGATCAGCCCCGTGGACGCGATACGCTATGGATAAGACGGAGAAGATCGTTGAAATAACGAACCTGAGCAAGGCCTACACCCAGGGCCATGAACAGATCCTCGTGCTCGAGGAACTGGATTTTTCCATCTCCAAAGGCGAGTTCATCTCCATCGTCGGGCCGTCGGGTTCGGGTAAATCCACTTTTCTCAATATCGTAGGCCTGCTCGACGACGTGTACAGCGGCGAGATCCGCCTCTTCGGCAGGCGCCTCGAAGACCTGGGCGAGGCCGAGAAGGCCGTGCTGCGCCTGAAGAACATCGGCTTCGTGTTCCAGTTCGACTCGCTGCTGCCGGAGTTCACGGTACTGGAGAACATCGAGATGCCGGCCCGCGTGCTGGGCGGCGCCGCGCCGGGGCGCGGCCTGGAACTCCTGAAGCATTTCGACCTGGAAGTCATCGCCCACAAGTTCCCCATGGAGATCTCCGGCGGGGAAAAGCAGCGCGCGGCCATGCTGAGGGCGCTGCGCAACGGTCCCGCCCTGCTGATAGCCGACGAACCCACGGGCAACCTCGACCGCCACAATTCCGGGGTCATCCTGGACGACCTGCGGCGCGCCGCGGACCTCGGCACCGCGGTGCTGATGGTCACCCACAACGAGGAAGCCGCCCGCCGCGCCGACCGGTCGCTGCGGATGGCCGGCGGAAGGCTGGAAACGCCCAAATGAAGCTTTGCGAAGAGTGCCACAAGGCCGCGGCCGCGGTTTTTCTCAAGCTGGCCGTCAACAACAAGGTGACCGAAACCCACCTCTGCCCGGCCTGCGCCGCCAAGAAAGGCATCGGGCTCGGCCTCGAGACCGGCGCGTTCAACATCTCCGATATAGTCGGCAACATGAGCGGCTATTTCAAGGATTTCCTGCCGCCGGAGCGCAAAACCCTGCGCTGCAAGGACTGCGGCCTCAAATATTCCGAATTCAAGGAAACCGGCCGCCTGGGCTGCCCCGAGTGCTACGTCATTTTCGAACCGCAGCTGACCGAGCTGATGGCCCGCATCCACGGCGCCGCGCAGCACGCGGGGCGCGCTTACGCCGGGGGAGCCGCCCTCAAGCTGTCCAGGGCTGAAACCTCCCGCCGCCTGGAAGAACTGCGCGCGGCCCTCAAAGTGGCCGTGGCCAGGGAGGATTTCGAGGGCGCGGCGCGGCTGCGCGACGCGATGAAGGCGCTGGAGGGGCGGCATGGCTGAAGTTATAAAAAGCTTCCGTTCCCACGTCACCTGGGCCAACGCGCGCGGCGCCTGGCCGGATATGATCTTCTCCACCAGGGTCCGCTTCGCCCGCAACCTGGAGGGGTTTCCTTTTCCCAACCGCGCCGAGCCGCGCCAGCTGGCGGAGATCCGGCGCCTGGCGCTGGCGGCCGCGAAGGACAGCGGGCTTTTTTCGCGCGGTCATTTCCTCAGGACGGAGACGCTGGACCAGCTGGAGAAGCGCTTCCTGGTGGAGCGCCACCATGTTTCCCACGCCCTGGCCGCCTCCGTGCTGCCTTCCGGCGCCGCGATCTCCAATGATGAAGATCTCTCGGCGATGATAAACGAAGAGGACCACCTGCGCCTGCAGTGCCTGAACTCCGGCTTCGCCATCGAGGACGCTTTCAAGGCCGCGCTTAAACTGGACGAAGCCCTCGGCCGCCAGCTGCCTTTCGCCTACAGCGGCAAATTCGGCTTTTTGACCGCTTGCCCCACCAACGCCGGCACCGGCATGAGGGTTTCCTGCCTGGCGCACCTGCCCGCGCTCTCGCGCCTGGGACGCATGCCGGCGGTGCTCGAGAGCCTTTCGCATTTGAGCGTGACCGCGCGCGGCATCTACGGCGAGGGCACGTACGTGCTGGGGGATTTTTACCAGATCTCCAACGCCACCTGCCTGGGCCGCGGCGAAGAGGAATTCTGCGAGAATATCGACCGCGTCATCCGCAACCTGATCCGCCAGGAGATCGCAGCGCGCGAGGCGCTGCTTAAAGGCCCGCTCAAGCTGAAGACCGAGGACGCGGTGTACAGGGCGCTGGGCCTGCTTAAGCACGCCCGGCGGCTTTCCTACGAGGAGTTCATGCAGAACATGTCGCTGGCCCGTATGGGCGCGGCCATGGGCTGGAATCTCGGCGTGGATTTCAGCACTTTCAACCAGGTGACCCTGCTGATGCAGCCGGCGCATATACAGGCGGCTGCGGGCCGGGCGCTGAACCCGGACGAGCGCGACGCTTACCGCGCGGACTATCTGCGCGGCAAACTGGCCTGAGGCCCGCCTTTCGCGGCCCCTTTGGCCCTTGACAATAATCTTAAATCTGCAAAAATATAGGCAAGGATGATCAAACGCCTCCTTGCCGTTTTTATTTTAGCCGCGGGCCTGCTGCAAACGCAGAGCCTGGTTCTTTTTGCCGCCGGAAGCGGCGAGACTACCGTGATGATGCAGGGGTTTCACTGGACCTCCTGGAAAACAGCCCCGTGGTGGGGGGAGCTGGGCCGCAGGGCCGGCGAACTTTCCGGCGCCGGCATAAACCTGGTCTGGCTGCCGCCTTCCTCCGATTCCCTGGCCCCCGAGGGCTACCTGCCGAGGAAACTCAACGTCCAGGATTCTAATTACGGCACGGCCGCCCAGTTGGGCGCCGCGGTCAGGGCGCTGCACGCCCGCGGCATCAGGGTCATCGCGGATATCGTGGTCAATCACCGCGTCGGCACAAAAGGCTGGGCGGATTTCGCCGCGCCCGCCTGGGGCCCCGACTCGGTCTGCTCCGACGACGAGTGGGGGCAGGGTGAGGGGGCTCCGGATACCGGCAAGGGTTTTCACGCAGGGCGCGATATCGACCACACCAAGGCTTACGTCAGGGATTCGATAAAGGGCTGGCTGAAAGGGCTGCAGGACGGCCCCGGCTACGACGGCTGGCGCTATGACTACGCGCGCGGGCTGGCCCCTGGCTACCTGCTGGGATACAACCGCGCCACGGCGCCTTCCTTCGCCGTCGCCGAGATCTGGGACGACCTGGACCTGAACAACACGAACGCCCACCGCCAGGCGTCCGTGGACTGGATGGATGCCGTGAACGGCGAGATAAAGGTTTTCGATTTTACCACTAAAGGCGTGCTGCAGGCCGCCCTGGGATCGGGCGAATACTGGCGCCTCGCTGACGCGAACGGCAGGCCCTCCGGGCTGATAGGCTGGTGGCCGGCCAACGCCGTGACCTTTATAGACAACCACGACACCGGGCCCAGCCCCGGCGGGAAACTGAAGGACAAGGGCTGGCCTTTCCCCTCGGACAAGGTGCAGGCCGGGTACGCTTATATCCTGACGCATCCCGGCGTGCCGTGCGTGTACTGGCCCCACTTCTTCGACTGGGGGCTCAAGGAGCCCATCACCGCCCTGTTAAAGGTGCGCCGCGCCGCGGGCATAAACTCCGCCAGCCCCGTCTCCATCCTGAAAGCCGAACAGGGGCTTTACGCGGCCGTCATCGGCGGCAGGGCGGCTCTGAAGCTGGGAGACAGGCCCTGGAACCCCGGGCCGGGCTGGAGCCTGGCCGCCGAAGGTCCGTTTTACTCGGTCTGGACGAAATGACGGCGAAGAATAACGAAAGGCGAAGCCGAACCCTGAAACCGCGCTGGCGCGGTTTTTTTATTCCCGCCGCTTCCCGCTCCTTCTGTTGCTTTCTTTTGCTATATATAATTAAATACTATTCATGTATCAGAAGCACTGGAACCTGAAAAAGCTCCCATTTGAAAATACCCCCGACACGGAATTTTTCTTCGAGTCCGAGAAGCACGAGGAGGCATATTCCCGGCTTTCCTACGTGGTGGAGGAAAAAAAGTCCTGCGCGGTGATCACCGGCGCCTACGGCACCGGCAAGACCCTGATCCTCAAGTCGCTGGAACGGCAGTTCAAAAAAAAAGGCTATGTTTTTTCTTTCGTGCATAACCCCCGCCTGGACGACCTGGGCCTGCTGAAGATCATCCTTCATAATTTTACGGGCTATAACGTGCCCAAGGCCAAGGAGGACGTGCTGATGGGGATAGAGCGCTTCCTGCGGGACACCCTGCAGGACGGCAAGCACGTGGTGGTGGCCATAGACGAAGCCCAGCTGATCAACGACGAAAGCGTTTTCGAGGAACTGCGCCTGCTGCTGAATTTTCAGACCGAGACCCGGTTCCTGCTTACGCTGATCCTGAGCGGCCAGCCTGAACTCAAGGAAAAGCTGGATTCCAACAAGCAGTTCAGTCAGCGCGTCGCCCTCAGCTACCACCTTAAACCCCTGGATTTCGACGAAACTAAAAAATACCTGGCCCACCGCCTGGAAGTGGCGGGCCTGGCCGAGAATATCTTCGACGAGCAGGCCATGGAACTGATCTTTGAAAGGTCCGGGGGCATCCCGCGCCAGATCAACAATATGGCCAACATGAGCATGCTGGCCGCCTTCTCTAAAGGCGAAAAGACCATTACCAGCGCGCTGGTGACCGAGGGCGTGGAGAGCAGCAGGTAAACGGAGAGGGCGTAATAATTTATGAAAATCCTGGGAATCGGCGCGCATCCGGACGACCTTGAATTCGGCTGCGGCGGCACTTTTCACAAACTGGCGGCCAAAGGGCACAAGATCCACATGCTCGTCATGACGCTGGGTTCCGTGGGCGGCGACCCCAGGGTGCGCCTGGCGGAGCAGGAGCGGTCGGCCGCCCTGCTGAAAGCCAGGCTCTACTGGGGCGGCTTCGAGGATACCGGCGTTACCCTTACCAGGGAACTCATCCGCGTGGTGGAGAAGCGCGTGGACGAGGTCAAGCCGGACATGGTCTTTGTCAACCACTCCGCCGATACCCACCAGGACCACCGCAGCGTGTCGCAGGCTGTGGAGACCGCGGCCCGCTACTCGAAGAACCTGCTGTTCTACGAGGTGCCCACCACGATGAATTTCGACCCCGGCGTGTTCGTGGACATCGGCCCGGTTATCAGTAAAAAAGTAGGGCTGCTGAAATGCCACCACTCGCAGGTCTACAAAACGCGGGTCAAGAACCTTTCCATAATCGAAAGCGCCAAGGCCGCCGCGATGTTCCGCGGCTACCAGGACAGGGTGAAGTACGCCGAGGGCTTCGTGTCCCGCCGCCTGCTGCTGGACTACCTCCTGGACTGCAAAAAATGATGAGACGCCAGGGCGGCTTTTTTTCTTTTACCGTCCTTATCGTGCTGCTCTTTATGCTGCCGACGGGCGGCTTTTCGGCCTGGACCTGGACCGAGGGGCTGCGCTGGTTCTATCTCTTCCTGATCTCCATGGCCGCGGTATTCGTGCTGGCCCCGGCCAGCGGCTGGCTGGCCGTAAAGATCGGCGCCATGGACATGCCCGACGCGCGCAAAGTTCACACGGCGCCGGTGCCGCGCGCCGGCGGCGTCGCCGTCTACCTGGGGTTCATGATCGCGCTGGCCCGCAACCAGCAGTTCTCCAGGGAGATCTACGGCATCATGATCGGCGGGACGATCATCTTCCTGCTGGGTTTTTTCGACGACCTGAAAGGCCTGTCCGCCAGAACGCGCCTTTTCTGGCAGGTCGCGGCCGCGCTGGTCGTGACCTTTTTCGGGCTCTACTTCAGCTTCCCGCTTAAGCTGCCTTTCGGCCTCGTCATCTCCACCGTGCTGTCGGTGATCTGGCTGGTCGGCATCGTCAACGCGTTCAATTTTATGGACGGCATAGACGGCTTGGCCTCCAGCATGGGCGCCGTCTGCGCGCTGCTTTTCCTCGGCATAGGCTGGAATTCCAGCCAGTACCCGCTCTCCTTCATCTCCGCCGCGCTGGCGGGGGCCTGCGCCGGGTTCCTGCGCATGAACTGGCGTCCCGCGCGGCTCTTCCTGGGGGATTCCGGCTCCACCTTTATCGGCTTCATCCTCGGCTGCCTGGCCCTTTACGGCGGGTGGGCCACGGACAACCCGGCCGTCGCTTTTTCCACGCCGCTGCTGGTGCTGGGCATCCCGATCTTCGACATTATTTACACCACCGTTTCCCGGGTGCGCAACGGCAGCGTTAAAAACATCAGGCAATGGCTGGAGTACACCGGCAAGGACCATTTTCACCACCGGCTCATGAAGCTGGGGCTGGGCGTCGAGCACACCGTGGGCTTCATCGTGCTGCTCAACGTCTGCCTCGGGCTGGGGGCCTGGACCATACGCCATACGGCTTCCACGCTGGGCACCTGGCTGCTGCTGGCCCAGAGCGTGATGATCTTCATGGTGGTGGTGGTGCTGATGGTGCTGGGCCGCGAACTTACTCCGGATAAAAAGGCCGTAAAATGAAAGATACCATAATTAAAAAATTCTCGGTGCGGGAGCTGGACGCGGAGCTGTTCACCCCGTTCACTATTTCGAGCGGCAGCCATAAAAGCCTGGAGAACGTCCTTTTCACGCTGGAGGCCGCCGGGGGCCTTAAGGGCTACGGCGAGGCCGCCATCGCCACGCATATCACCGGCGAGACCCGCGAGCGCACCGTAAAGAGCCTGAAGCGGGCCGGCGAACTGCTGGCCGGCCGCGACGCGGCCAATTACCTGGGCGCGCTGTGCGCGCTGGAGGAGGCGCTGGACGGCAACCGGGCGGCCCTGGCCGCGGCCCAGATGGCCGTGCTGGACCTGGCGACCCGCCTGCAGGGGATCTCCCTCTGGAAATTCTTCGGCGCCCGCGTTCCCGAACTTAAGACCGACGTGACGGTGGTGATAGGCGGGGCCGAGGCGGCCTACAGCTTCACTAAAAAAATGCGCGCCGCCGGCTTCCATATTTTCAAGGTCAAGACCGGCTCCGACATGGACGAGGATTTCAGGCGGCTGGAAGCGGTGCGCAAGGCCGCGCCGGCCTCAGCCATCTACCTGGACGCCAACTGCGCCTACGGCGCCAAGGAAGCCGAAAAGTTCATCAACGCCCTCGCCGCCCGCGGTATACGGCCCCAGGTGCTGGAGCAGCCCGTGCCGAAGGACGATATCGAGGGGCTCGCCTATCTTACCCGCCGGCTGCCCATGCCCGTCTGCGCCGACGAGTCCGCCTATTCCCTCGACGACGTGTTCCGGCTTATACGCACCAGGTCCGTAAGCGCGGTCAATATAAAACTCACCAAGCTGGGCTTCCTGCGGGCGCGCGAGGTCTGGGCGCTGGCCCGCGCCGCCGGCATAAAGCTGATGATGGGGGAAATGCTGGAGAGCGAACTCGCTTCCGCCGCGGCCGCCCATTTCGCCGGCGGGCTGGGGGGATTCGACTTTATAGACCTGGATACGCCTTTTTTCATAAAGGACAGCGGGATGCGCGGCGCCGGGTTCCTGTCCGGGGACGGGATCTACTCGCTGGACGGCGTAAAGGCCGGCATCGGCGTGCAGCCCGCGGGCGGTAAATGATGAGGCTGAGTTTTTTTGCCCTGCTTTTCGCTTTCGCCCCGGCCTGCCCCCTGTTCGGCCAGGCGGCGCCGGCCCTGCCCGGGCTGGAAGACCTGCCCGAACCCACGCGCTACCTGGCCGGCTACGTTTCGGCGGCGGGCGGCTGGTCCGTTCCCGCGGGAGGGCATTGGGGCGACTCCGGCAGCGGTTTCAAACCTTCCCGGATCTTCAGCCTGGCCGCCTCCAAGCGGGTGGATGAACTGCTGGGCTATGGGCTGGAATCCTCCTACTCCCTGCGTCATGACAACCGGGAACTCAAGGACCTGCGCCTGAAGATCTTTTCCCTGTCGCCGTTCGTGAAGGTTTCCTTCCCGGAAGGGAATACCCTTTATTACGGGATCCTGGGCGCCGGGCTCTACCAGTGGAGTCAGCCGGCCTTTACCGCGGAGGGGACGCGCTACGGGTCCGATTCCGGCTCCAGCGCCGGGATAAACCTGGGCGCCGGCGTTTCTTATCCGTTCTGGTTCGGGACCAGGATCGGACTGGACCTGCGCTGGCACCACATCTTCAATATGAAAGGCTCGAATTTCGACCTGGCTTCCGCGGACAACCTCAACGCCCAACTGGTCCTGCACTACGGCGTCTGGAAAGATAAGGCCGCCCCTTGACAAGTCAAGGCCTGCCTGCTATAATATAGCTGGACGCCGGCAAAGTACGGCCTCCAACTGTGAACTCCCCGAAGGTTGGGGAAGCGATAACCCGCCAAAAGCGGGTTATCGCTTTTTCGGCCCGCCGCTTTTCGCGCGGCCTTTCTAATTAGTATAATTAATATATATAACGCCCCTCCGGGTTGAGGGGCGCCCAGGTTCGTTAATGGAGGATTTATGGGAAAGTTCGTGGAATGCGTGCCTAATTTCAGCGAAGGAAAGGACCTTTCTAAGATAAACGCCATTGTGGACGCCGCCAGGTCAGTGCCGGGCGTGCTGGTGCTGGACGTGGAAAAAGACGCCGACCACAACCGCACCGTCCTCACTTTTATCGCCCCGGTGGAGACCGCCGCGGACGCCATGTTCGCCGTTACGAAAAAGGCCTCCCAGCTTATCGACCTCAACCAGCACAAGGGCGAGCATCCCCGCATGGGCGCCACCGACGTGGCCCCCTTTATCCCGATCATGGATTCCACCATAGAAGACTGCGTTAAACTGGCGGAGGCCGCCGGCGAGCGCATAGGCCGCGAGCTCAATATCCCGGTCTACCTCTACGACCGCGCCGCGAAATTCGAGCACCGCAAGGACCTGGCCAAGGTGCGCAAGGGGCAGTTCGAGGGCCTGAAGGAAGTTATCGGCAAGGACCCGGAGCGCGTGCCGGATTTCGGGCCCAACCATATCCATCCCACCGCCGGCGCCATGGCCGTGGGCGCCCGCAACCAGATCGTCAATTTCAACGTGAACCTGGCCACCACCGACATGGAGTTCGCCAAGGGCCTGGCCAAGAAGATCCGCACTTCCGGCGGCGGTTTGCCCGCCCTGCGCGCCAAGGAGATCTTCCTCGAGTCCAAGGGCCAGGTGCAGATGTCCACCGTGCTGACCGATTACAGGACCACCTCCATAAAGCGCGTGATGGACGAGCTGGCTAAAGAGCTGGCCCCCAGGAACATCGCCATTACCGGCACCGAGCTCATCGGCCTTACCACCCAGGACGCCATCACCGACTATGCCGTGGAGGCCTTGCAGGTAAAGGATTTCAACAAGGACGCGCAGGTGCTCGAGACCAAGCTGTTGAAGCTGCTCAGTTCCTGGCAGGCCGGGGCCAACCTGTTCATAGACGCGCTGGCCAATACCGACCCCACGCCCGGCGGCGGGTCGGCCGCTGCGGTGAACGGGGCCATGGGCTGCGCCCTGGGCGCCATGGCGCTGGGCATCAGCCTCAGGAGCAAGAAGCTCGACGAGGCCAAGAAGCCCGCCCTGCGCTCTTTGGCCGAGAGCCTGGCCGCCCACAAGGTCTCCCTGCAGAACTGCGTGGCCGAGGACTCCGCCTCTTTCGACGGCTTCATGGAAGCCATGAAGATCCCCAAGGACAACCCCGAGCGCAAAGTGAAGATGCAGGCCGCGCTTAAGCACGCGGCTGAAGTGCCGCTGAAAACGGCGCGCCTGTCCGCGGAGGCGCTCGCCGGGCTTACCGTCTGCGCCGGGTCCGTTTCCGCGCAGGTGGTGTCCGACTACCGCAGCGCCCGCTACCAGCTGGAGGCGGCCATACGCTGCGCGGCGGAGAACGTGTTCATAAACGCGGAAGGCCTCGAGGACAAAGCTTACGCCGAAAAGATCACGGCGGAAGTGAAGGGCTACCTGGCTGCTTTCGAAGCGGTAAAAGCTTAAGACGGCAACTGACTTTTTTTAAGGAGTTCTTAATGGCAAGCATGGACGCTATCTCACGCAACTTGATGCTGGACAGCCTCAAGGAATACGCAAAGCGGCGCATCCCTTACGACCTGATCCGGGAGCTGGACGAAAAGAACGAGTTCCCGGCCGACATCCTCAAGGAAATGTACGACCGCGACACCCTGGGCGTGCACCTGCTGATGATCCCCGAGGAGTACGGCGGCGTTTCCGGCGGCACCTACGATATCTACCGGATCTGCGAGGCGCTGGCCCGCATAGACCTCGGCATCGCCACCGGCGTGTTCGCCACTTTCCTGGGCACCGATCCGCTCAACGTGGGCGGCACCGGGGAACAGAAAGAAAAGTGGCTGAAGCGCATCGCCTCGGAGAATTTGCTGGTGGCCTACGCCGCCACCGAGCCCGACGCCGGCAGCGACCTGGTAAACCTGCGCACCCGCGCGGAACACGTGGTAAAGAACGGCAAGATCGCCGGCTACCGCATCACCGGCAACAAGCAGTGGATCTCCAACGGCGGCGTGGCCGATATGCACACCGTGCTGGCCATGGCTCCCGGCGGTCCGTGCTGGTTCATAGTCGAAAAAAATATGGAAGGTTTTTCCGCCAACAAGCACGAGGACAAGCACGGTATCCGCCTCTCCAACACCGCCGGCCTTTCTCTGGACAACGTCTACGTGCCCGCCGAGAACCTGATAGGCCTTGAGGAAGGCAAAGGCCTGCTGCAGGCCCAGGCGGTATTCGGTTATACGCGCGTGATGGTGGCGGCCTTCGGCCTGGGCGCCGGCGAAGAAGCCATGGAGCAGGCCATCCGCTACAGCCAGCAGCGCATCCAGGGCGGCGGGCCGCTGTCCGACAAACAGGGCTACACCCACAAGCTTATCGTCCCCAATTATGTGCGCCTCGAGGGCGCCCGGTCCTACATAGAATACACCGCTCTGCGGCTGGACTCCGGCGAGCACGGCCTGCAGACCGAAGGCGCCATCGCCAAGTACGGCGCCTCCGAGTGGGGCAACAAGGCGGCCGACGACGCCATCCAGGCTTTCGGCGGCTACGGCTACACCAAGGATTTTCCGGTAGAGAAGATCAAGCGCGACATCAAGATCACCTGCATCTACGAGGGCACCAGCGAAGTGCTGGAGATGACCATCTACCGCGGGCGCTGGCAGGAGCACCTGAAATCCCGCGGCAGGTATTACCTGGACATGGCCGACCGGCTCGACGAGCTGCACGCCAAAGAACCCCGCTGCGGGGCGCACGCCGCCGCGCTGGGCCTGCGGGCGCTGGGCGCGGTGCTGGAAGAGTGCCGGGCGCAGAAACTCACCCGCCACCAGCACGTCACTTTTAAACTGGGCAGGCTTATCTGCGCGGCCGAAACCGCCGCCATCTTCTCTACCGCCGCGGGGGCACAGAAGTACGCCGAGACGGTGCGCTTCGACAGGGAAGGCTGGCAGGCGATGGCGCGCGTCTTCGCCCGCGAGGCCGCCCTTAACACCGCCATGGAAGGCCTGGCGCTGGTGCTGGGCGCCGCCGACAGCGGCAACGGCCTGGCCGACGCCGTGAATCTCGAGGCTATCCAGACGGAGCAGAAAGGCATGGTGGCCGACATGGACCTGGTAGCCGCCAAGCTGAAGCAGACGTTCAAGGCCAAGTAAATTCAGGCCTATGGCCATGCCGTAACAAGCGCTATGCGCTTCAGACGCCCAAGGAGACCGTACATGAATATCGTCGTTTGCGTAAAGCAGGTGCCCGACAGCACCGAAGTTAAAATAAACCCCGAGACCGGCACCCTTATCCGCGCCGGGGTGCCCAGCATCATCAACCCTTACGACCACTTCGCCCTGCAGGCGGCGCTGGAACTTAAGAAGAAACATGATTTCAAGGTGACCCTGGTTTCCATGGGGCCGCCGCAGGCCAAGAGCGTGGTACAGATGGGCATGGCCCTGGGCGCTGACGAGGGGATACTCCTTTCCGACATGGCTTTCGCCGGCTCCGATACCTGGGCCACCTCCTACGCGCTGTCCAAAGCGATAAGGAAAATAGGCAAAGTCGACATGATCTTCGCCGGCATGCAGGCCATAGACGGCGACACCGCCCAGACCGGCCCCGGCGTGGCCCAGCAGCTGGGCATGCCCCAGATAACCTTCTGCGAACGCGTGGAAGTGGACGGCCGCCGCATCATAGCGCACAAGCAGATAGACGGCGGGCATGAAGTGCTGGAAGCCCGGCCGCCGGTGCTGCTGACCATGATCATGCACAAGGATTACACGCCCCGCTACCCGTCTTTCCTCGCCATCAGCGCCTCGCTCAAGAAGCCGTTCCACGTGTGGAGCGCGGCCGACATCGGCGCGGAGGCGCAGTTCCTGGGCCTTAAGGGCTCGCCCACCCAGGTGGACAAGATCTATCCTCCGCCGCAGAGGGAGAAGGCGGCCATGTTCTCAGGTTCCGGCGTCGAGGGCATGCAGCGGATACTGCAGATCATGAAGGCCGAGCATTTCCTGGAAGATTAAGCCCGTTAAAACAATTTAAGCAACAGGAGACTACGATGATAGAGGTTTCAAAAAAGTGCATAGGCTGCAACAAGTGCGTGCCGGTCTGTCCGTTCGCCGCCATAAACATGATAGACAAGAAGGCCGTGATGAACGAGGCCTGCACCCTTTGCGGCGTCTGCGTGCAGATCTGCCCCGTACAGGCCATAACCATAACCCGCGAGGAAGCCTCCGCCAGGGACCTGTCCGGCTACAAGGGCGTCTGGGTTTACGTCGAGCTCACCGAGAACGGCGAGAAGACGCAGACCAGGAAGATCAAGCAGGTCACCTTCGAACTGCTGTCCGCCGGCCGCCGCCTGGCCGACGAGCTGGGGCAGGACCTTTGCGCCGTGCTGCTGGCCGATAAGAACCACAACTACGAAAAAGAGCTGGGCGCCTACGGGGCAGACAAGGTCTACCTGGTGGAGCACGACGAGCTTTTTGAGTACAACACGGACATTTTCTCCACGGTGATAGTGTCGCTGGTCACCCGCCACAAGCCGTCCATCATGCTCTACGGCGCCACCATCCAGGGGCGCGACCTGGCCCCGCGCGTGGCTTCGACCCTTTACGTGGGCCTGACCGCGGACTGCACCGCGCTGGCCATCAAGGACGGCCTGCTGCTGCAGTCCAGGCCCGCCTTCGGCGGCAATATCATGGCCGACATCCTGGCCCCCAGTTCCAGGCCGCAGATGTCCACCGTGCGCCCCAACGTGATGAAGCTGTGCGAGCCCGTGCACGGCCGTTCCTCCCTGGTAGTGCGCGAGTCCGCCAAGCTGGACAAAAGCCTGCGCCGCGTCAAAGTCCTGGAGCGCAAGATCGCCCATGACGCCGGCTCGGTGAGGATAGAGAACTCCCGCGTGATAGTGTCCGGCGGGCGCGGCATGAAGACGAAGGAAAAATTCAGGCAGTTGGAAGAGCTTTCCAAACTCCTCGGCGGCGTGGTCGGGGCTTCGCGCGCGGCCGTGGACCTGGGCTTCAAGGAAAAGACGCACCAGGTGGGCCAGAGCGGCACCACCGTTTCCCCCAAACTGTACCTTTCGTTCGGCATTTCGGGCGCGGTGCAGCATATCGTGGGCATGAAGGCCTCGGACGTAATAATCGCGGTGAACAAGGACCCGAACGCCCCTATTTTTAACGTGGCTAAATACGGCATCGTCGGCGACGCTCACGAGATAGTGCCGAAGCTGATAGAAGCGCTGAAGAAACAGAAGTAAGCAGCGGGTGGATGGCGGGCGGGGAAAGGAAACCCTCTTTTTTTCGCCGGCCGGATCTAATGACCTTACTGAACCGCCTTTTAATCATCGTCTTCGGGGCCGGGTTGATCCCGATAGTCCCGGCCGGCCTGTTTTTATTCTATTTCCAGTCGCGCGCCAAAGACGATATCGCCAGCCTCCAGCGCAACGTCTCCCAGATGGGGTCGCTGATGATGGAACGGGAGGCCCAGGACCTTTCCCGCCGCTTCGAACGGATGTGGGACACCGAGGCCTCTTATGTCAGCCCCCGGAGCCTCGAGCGCGCCCTTAAACAGAACCCTGAATTCCTTTACCTGGCCTTCGCAGGCGCCGACGGGCGCGAGGCGCTCAGCGGCGGCGCCCCGGAACTCAAGCGCTACCTGGGCTACCTGGACCTCGGCCGGGACAAGCTGTTTCTGAAGGCCGCCCGGGACGGGCGGGCGGCGCTGGGGCATTTCGAGATGGTCTATGACATGCCCGTCTGCCGGCTGGTGTATCCTATCGGGGGCGGCTATTACGCTTTCGCGGTGGTTAACATGCGGGACCTGTTCGAGAAGCTCCGTTCCCAGCGGCTCGGGGCGACCGGCGGGCTGCTGCTGGCGGACGCCGACGGCAACGCGCTGGCGCTGTCCGGGGCTTTCGAGAAGTTCGACGCCGCCGAGGTGCGCGATATCCTGCGGCGCGGGCAGTCTTTCGAGATACAGGGGAAAAAAGGCGGCTATATCGGGGCGGCGGCGCGGGTGCGCGGGTTCGACCTCTTCGTGGTGGCGCTGGAGGACCGCGCGGAGGCGTTCTCCGGGGTTAACCGCATAACCTGGCTGATGGCCTTCTTCCTGCTGGCGGTGGCTACCGTTTTTTATTTTTCCGCCCTGCTTTTTACGCGCCGGCTGGGCGTGCCGGTCGAAGCCCTTATGGCCGGCGCGGCCCGGGTGTCGGGCGGCGAGTTCAAGGTCCCGGTGAGCGAGGAAACGGAATTCACGGAACTTTCGGCCCTGCTGCGCGCTTTCAATTCCATGATGAGGGAAGTCGACCGCTATCACGGCATCCAGGTGGAGAAGGTCCTGGAGGAAAAGCAGAAGCTGGAACTCCTGGTCAGCCTGATCCACGACGCCATCATCCTTTGCGACCTGCGCGGGGAACTGCTTTACGCCAACGCGGCCGCCAGGAACCTGCTGGGCGCCGGGGCCGCCGGCCCGGGCGAGAACGAGGAGATCCGCAGGCGCATAGCAGGCCTGGTGTACAAGAAATCCCTTTCCAGGAGCGGCGTGGTGGAGCTGGAGCAGGCCGGGGAAAAGAAATATTACAGGGCCAGCATCCAGACGCTTTCGGCCAAGACGCAGAATCCCGCGGTGTTCATGGTGCTGCGCGACATTACCCTGGAAAGAAAGATGCAGGCCATGAAAGAAGAATTTTTTCATTCAGTGGCGCACGACCTGCGGGCCCCGCTGCTTACCATGCAGGGCTATATCAAGCTGCTGGAAAGAGAGTTCCAGCCCGAAGCCAAGCAGTCCGGCTATGTGCGCAACGTCAAAGACTCCAGCGACCGCCTTTTCAAGCTGCTCGAGAACATCTTGGACATCTCCCGCATGGAGGCCGGCCAGTTGAAGCCGGATCTGAAGCCGGTCAACGCTGCCGAGTTCTTGGCCTCGGCTGCGGATAGTTTCAGGGCTATCTTCGAGGAAAAAGGCGTGGCGCTGCTGGTAGAGACCCCGGCGGCGGAGAAATACGAGTTTTCAGCCGACTCCTCCCTGCTGCGCAGGGTTATAGAGAACCTGCTTTCCAACGCCTGGAAATTCACCCCCGGGGGCGGCAAGGTCACGGTTTCGGCGAAGCCGGAGAACGGCGGCCTGCTTTTTACGGTGGCCGATACCGGCCCCGGCATCCCGCCGGGCCAGCTGGAGTCGGTTTTCGAAAGGTACAAGCAGCTTAAAGCGGACGGGAGCGAGGGGGGCTTCGGGCTGGGCCTGGCCATCTCGCGCAAGATCGTGGAACTGCACGGCGGCAGGATCTGGGCCGAAGCCGCGCCCGGGGGCGGCAGCGTTTTTAAAATTAAACTGGGGCAAGATCGTAATTAAGGGGAAGATACATGAAGAACAAGACAAAGAGCCAGGGGGCAGGCAATAAGAAACTTTACGTGATCGTGGGGGCGTTCGCTCTGATTTGGCTTTTCTCTTTCGCCGTAAACATTACCAGGAAACTGGATTACGGCTGGGATCACTTCATATTGAACCTGCCCGACCTCATATTCAAGTTCACGCCCAGCAAGAACGAAGTGCCGCTTACTTTCGCTTACGGCAAATATGTCAATAAACCCGCCGATCCCAAGGTAACCATAACAGCAATAGACGAGCTGGCGCTGGAGCGTTACGGTTGGCCGATAAAAAGGCGCTATTACGGCGAGCTTGTAGATAAACTTGTTAAGCTCGGTGTTAAAACCATAGGGGTGGATGTCATTCTTTTTGAACCTGACAAGGATAACCCCGAGAACGATCGGCGCTACGTGGAGGCCGTGGCCAGGGCCGGCAACGTGGTAAACCTGGTGCATGTGGACCAGGACAGTCAGAAGGTCAAGCAGCCCCTCAAAGGGCTTACCAAAGGCAGCGTGGTCATCGCCCAGCCGCACGTGGAAGTAACGATGGATTCAGACGGCCAGATACGCCGTTATTCGCCTTTTTACCCCGGAGAGGATACCGACGTGGATGGCGTGGACGACAAGTTCCTGACCTATAAGTCGGTAGGGATCAAAGACGTCAAATGCTGGGACGAATGCGCTGATTTTTCCATCATCTCCCTGGGCGCCGGCACGTACGCGGCGTATGCGGGCAAGACCATCTCGCACGTCTACATGGAAAGCAACGAGATCAAGATACTGAATTACAGGTATGTAAAGAACTGGAAACTGCATCCCGCCTGGGACAAGGAAGAGAAAAATGTAAAGGGCGCCAGTTTTCGCCACATTTCCATGGCCGACATCATCAGCGGCAAACTTACCGCCGAAGAAAAGGAGGCCCTTAAAGGCGGCGCCACATTTATAGGTTCTACGGCCCTCGGCGCTTTCGACCACATGCCGAGCCCGTTCCTCAGCCAGCTGCCCGGTGTGGAAGTGCACGCCACCTTCCTGGATAACATGCTGGCCGGTGATTTCCGCAAAGAGTTCAGCCTGGTCTACAGCACGCTGCTGCTGCTGTTGCTGCCCTGGCTGCCGGTGCTGCTGCGGCGCTATTCCATAGCGGTGCTGATCTCCGTCGGGTTCGGCGTTATCTCCGGCTTGGTGGTGATGGATATCTACCTGCTGGCGCATAATACGTTAATGCCGTTCGCGTCGATATTGCTTTCGCTGGTCGTCCCGTTCGCCTATGTGACCGTGGATAAGGGCCTGGCGGAAGGCCGGGAGAAGAAGTGGATAAAGAACACCTTCGGGCAGTACCTGTCGCCCAAGGTCGTGGAACTGATAACCAAAGACCCGTCCAAGCTCTCCCTCGGCGGCGAGAAGCGCGACATGACGGCCTTCTTCCTGGACCTGGCCGGGTTCACCACCATGTCCGAGAAGCTGTCGCCCGAAGAGCTGACCGCCATGCTTAACGAGTACCTGTCGGCTTTTACCGACATCATCCTCAAGCACGACGGCACGGTGGACAAGTACATCGGCGACTGCATAGTCGCTTTCTGGAACGCCCCGCTGGACCAGGCGGAGCACCGCAAGCTCGGCGTGCTGGCGGCCATCGACTGCCAGGAAGAGATGACCCGCCTGAACAAGGAGCTTACGCAATTCAGCATCAAGCCCAAGTGCCGCGTAGGCGTGAATTCCGGTCATATGGTGGTGGGCAACATGGGCTCGCGCACCCGCCTTTCCTACACCGTGATGGGCGACTCCGTGAACATGGCCTCGCGCATGGAAGGCGCCAATAAGTTCTTCGGCTCCAAGATCATGACCAGCGAGTACACTTTCGACGGGCTGAAGGACTCCTTCGACTACCGCTACCTCGGCAGCATCCGGGTGGTGGGCAAAGCCATCCCGGTGAAGGTTTACGAGCCCTTCGCCCGCAAGGGCGAGGCCGCGCCGGAGATCAAGGCCATGCTGAAGCACTACGAGGCCGGCATGGATAAATTCTACAAGGGCGGCTACGCCGCTTCGCTGCCGGACTTCAAAGCCGCTTTGGCCGCCTGCCCTGGCGACGGGCCTTCACAGTACTACATAGAGACGGCCGGGCAATACGTAAAGGAGCCGCCGAAAGACTGGGACGGGTCGTTCAACCTGACCTCAAAGGGCTAAATGATAATCTTCTGGCGCCTTCTGCTCTCGCACCTGCTCGCGGACTTCACGCTGCAGTTCGACGTGGTCAACCGCATGAAGCGCCAGCACGTGTGGGGGATGCTGCTGCACTGCCTGACGCATTTCGTCGTCTCCGCGGCGCTGGTCTGGCCTTATCTCGCCGACACCTGGGTGAAGATAGGGCCGGCGGAGATCAACGGCTGGTGGGCGCTGATCATCATGTTCGCCGTGCACTTCCTGGTGGACGAACTGCGCATCTACAGCATGCATTCGCTGGGCTACAAGGACGGCCTCGCCAGTTTCCTGGCGGACCAGTTCATGCATTTCTACGTGCTGTTCATGATCTCCCCGGTGGTGATCCCCGACAAGAACTTCCTGCTGGCCGAGAAATGGATAGGCATCGCCTGCATGCTGGTGCTGGTGGCCCACTTCACCACGGTGCTGGTCTACTTCGTGGAAAAAGACTTCCTCGGAAAGGGCTTCCCGCATTTCGACGAGAAATATTTCCTGATCTTCGAGCGCGTGGTACTGTGGGCTTTCTTTTTCGTAGAGGGCTACTGGTGGGTCCCGTTCGCGCTGGCCTGGGTGGTCCAGGTCTTCTACGTCAGGAAGAAGCGCATCATAGACCTGTCGCTCGCCAACGTCTGGATCAGCGTCGGCTTTACCGCGGCGCTGGGCCTGTGGACCAGGTACATGTATTACGGGGCGCTGTAGGCGCCTGAGGGAATAAGGCAACGATGGATGCTGCGGCAAGGCTGAAAATAGAGGAAGCGGTCTTCACTTTTATAGACGTGGAGACCACGGGGCTTTCGCCCAGGACCGCCCGCGTCTGCGAGGTGGCGGCCATAAGTTTTCGCGGCGAGGACCGGGTCGCGTCGCTGGCGGAGCTGGTGAACCCGGGCCTGCCCATTCCCGCGGAGGTCTCGAAGATACACGGGATCACCGACGACATGGTGAAGGACAGCCCGGCCTTCGGCGCCGTGGCCCCGCGCCTGCTGGCCATGCTGGAAAATTCGGTCATCGTCGCGCATAACGCGGAGTTCGACCTGGCTTTTCTCTCCATGGAGTTCGAAAGGGTGGGGCTCAAATTCCCGAAGCTCCACGTGGTGGACACGCTGGCCATAGCCAGGAAGAGCTGGAAATTCCAGAGCAACCGCCTGGGGAAAATAGCGGCGGAACTCAACATCTCCAACGGGGGGTGGCACCGGGCGCTCAGCGACGTGGAGATGACCCGCAAGATCTTCGAGCATTTTATCGGCGCTTTCAGGTCGGCCGGAGCGGTGACGGTGGCCGACCTGCTGCAGAAAAGCGGAGGAAAAACATCATGAGCAAAACCAGCAAACCTTTCAGCCTTGGAACCCATCCCGACATCGTGGATTTCGCCGAGGTGGCTTTGGGCTACCGGCGCACCGTGCTGCCGCCTAAGGCCCTGAAGCTGATAGCGGCCCGCCGCGCCAGCCTGGAGGCGCTGCTGACCGAGGACCGCGTGATGTACGGCATCAACACCGGCTTCGGCGAGCTGGCCAGCCAGCGCGTTTCGCGCGAAAGCCTCAAGAGCCTGCAGGTGAACCTGATCCGCAGCCATGCCTGCGGGGTGGGGGAACCGCTGGACGACGCCGAGACCATCGGGCTGATGTTCGCCCGCGCCAACGAACTGGCCATGGGTAATTCCGGGGTGCGCCCGGTAGTGGTCAAACTGCTTTCCTCCCTCATCAATAAGGGCGTTGTCCCGTTCATCCCTTCCAAAGGCTCGGTGGGGGCCAGCGGGGACCTGGCGCCTTCCGCCCACATGGCGCTGACGCTGATCGGCGAGGGCATGGCGAAGTTCGCCGGCGATGAAAAGTGGCAGCCCTCCGCAGCGGTGCTCAAAAAAGCCGGCCTCAAGCCCATAGAACTGGCCGAAAAAGAAGGCCTGGCGCTTATCAACGGCACGCAGGCCATGAAGGCCGTCGGCGGGCTGGCGCTGTTCGAGGCTATGAACCTTTTCTATTCCGCCGTGCTTACCGGCGCGATGAGCCTGGAGGCCCTGAAGGGCACGCCGTCGGCCTTCGACATGCGCATCCACGAGCTGAAGCCCCACGCCGGCCAGCTGGAAGTGGCGGAGATGCTGGAAGCCATGCTGAAGGGCAGCAAGATCCGCGCTTCCCACGCGGCCAACGACAAGCGCGTGCAGGACCCGTACTCGCTGCGCTGCATGCCCCAGGCCATGGGCGCCTCGCGCGACGCCATCGAATACGCGCTGAACGTCTATGAGACCGAGCTAGGCAGCGTTACCGATAACCCGCTGGTGGTAGAGGGGAAGAAGAAAGGCTCCATCGAGGTGCTGTCCGGCGGCAATTTCCACGGCCAGGCCGTAGCCTTCGCCGCGGACTTCGCCGCCATCGCCCTTACCGCCCTCGGCAATATCTCCGAGCGGCGCATCGCCCAGCTGGTCGGCGACTTCAAGATCCTGCCGCCTTTCCTGGCCCGCAACCCCGGCCTGGAATCGGGCTTCATGATCGCCCACGTGACCGCGGCCGCGCTCTGCAACGAGAACAAGATCCTCAGCCACCCCGCCAGCGCCGATTCCATCTCCACCTCCGCCAACAAGGAGGACTTCGTGAGCATGGGCATGAACGCCGCGCTCAAGCTGAGCACGGTGGTGCACAACGTGGCGCGCATCTACGCCATCGAAATGATGGCCGCCGCCGAAGGCGTGGAGTTCCACCGCCCGCTCAAGTCCAGCGCGCGCATTGAAACCGCCCTGGCGCAGCTGCGCGAGATCTCGCCCGCCTTCAAAGGCGACGAAGTGTTCTCCGGCCGCATTGAAGCCGTGGCCGAAGCGATACTCGGCGGGTACTTCGTAAACTGACACCGGAGAGGTAAGTTAAATGGCCAATCAAATCATACGCGCGGCGCGCGGCAATAAGATCTCGTGCAAGGGCTGGCAGCAGGAAGCCGCCCTGCGCATGCTGATGAACAACCTGGACCCGGAGGTGGCCGAGCGCCCGGAGGACCTGATAGTGTACGGCGGGCGCGGCAAAGCCGCCCGCAACTGGGACTGCTATCACGCCATAGTTTCTTCGCTGCGCAAGCTGGAGAACGACGAGACCCTGCTTGTGCAGTCGGGCAAGCCCGTGGGCGTGCTGCGTACGCACGAATATTCGCCGCGGGTGATCATAGCCAACTCCAACCTGGTGGGGAACTGGGCCAACTGGGAGACCTTCGACGAGCTGGAGAAGAAAGGCCTGATGATGTACGGCCAGATGACGGCCGGCTCCTGGATCTATATCGGCACGCAGGGCATCCTGCAGGGCACCTACGAAACCTTCTCCGCCTGCGCCCGCAAGCATTTCAAGAGCGACCTGGCCGGCAAGCTTACCGTTACCGGCGGCCTGGGCGGCATGGGCGGCGCCCAGCCCCTGGCCGTTACGATGAACGGCGGCGTCGCCATAGTCATAGAAGCTGATGAGACCCGCATACAGAAGCGGCTGGACACGGAGTACGTGGACATCATGAGCCGGGACCTGGACGAAGCCCTGCGCCTCGCCGAAGCGGCCGTGAAGGCGAAGAAGCCGCTGTCCATCGGCCTGCTGGGCAATTGCGCCGAGGTGCTGCCCGAGATGGCCCGCCGCGGCGTGAAGATAGACGTGCTGACCGACCAGACCTCGGCGCACGACCCGCTCAAGGGCTATATCCCCAGGGGCTACAGCGTGAAAGCGGCGGACGAGCTGCGCAGCAAAGACCCGAAGAAATACCTCAAGCTTTCCATGGAGTCCATCGCCATCCACGTGGAGGCCATGCTGAAGCTACAGAAGGCCGGGGCCGTGACGTTCGACTACGGCAACAATATCCGCACCATGGCCTTTAAGCAGGGCGTAAAGCGCGCCTACGACTTCCCCGGTTTCGTGCCGGCCTATATCCGCGACCTGTTCTGCGAGGGCAAGGGCCCGTTCCGCTGGGCGGCCCTCTCCGGCGACCCTAAGGATATAGCGGTAACGGACAAGCTGGTGCTGGACCTGTTCCCGAAGGACGAGCATCTCAGGCGCTGGATGGACATGGCCACCAGGAAAGTGAAGTTCCAGGGCCTGCCGTCGCGCATCTGCTGGCTGGGCTACGGCGAGCGGCATCTCATGGGTCTGCGCATAAACGACCTCGTCAAGAAAGGCAAGATCTCCGCCCCCGTCGTTATCGGGCGCGACCACCTGGATTCGGGCTCCGTCGCCAGCCCTTTCCGGGAGACCGAGTCCATGAAGGACGGCTCTGACGCCATAGCGGACTGGCCGATACTGAACGCTTTGATCAATACGGCCTCCGGGGCCAGCTGGGTGTCTTTCCACCACGGCGGCGGGGTAGGCATGGGCTATTCCCTGCACGCCGGGCAGGTCACCGTCGCCGACGGGACCAAGGAAATGGCTTCTCGCCTGGAGCGCGTGCTGACCAACGACCCCGCCATGGGCGTGCTGCGCCACGCCGACGCCGGCTACAGGATCGCCTCCGATTTCGCCAGGAAGAAAGGCGTGAAGATACCTATGCTGGGAAAAAAATGAGACAACTGGCCCTGCTCCTGCTTGCCGCCGCCCTCTGCGGCTGCGGCGCCGCTGTAAAGACCGTGGTCCGCGGGGATTTCGACCCCGCCGGCCGGATCGCGGTAATGCCGTTCAGCGGCAAGGACGCGGACACGGGGCTGTCCCTTTCCGAGGCCTTCACCACTTACCTGATGGACGCCGGGTTCGAAGTGATGGAGCGCTCCCAGCTGGAAGCGGTGCTGAAAGAACAGCAGATCTCTTTGTCAGGGGCCATGGCCCCGGACGCCATCGCGAAAGTGGGCCGGCTGGCCGGCGTCAGCGCCGTCGTCACCGGTTCCTACAGGGTGCGTACCGAGACCATCCGCACCGTGACCCCCAGGGTGAAGCCGCCGCCCGTCCCCGCCAAGCCCGGCCGGCGCCCGCAGCCGGGCGTCAAGCAGGTCCCCGGCGACGTAAGGGTGGAGACCAGCACTATTTTTAGCGGTATTACCGTAAAATTCGTGGAAGTTAACACCGGCCGCGTGCTGCTGAGTTCGTCGTCCGGCAAAGATTATGACGCGGATTCCGTCAACAAGGCCCTGTCGGCCATGGCGCAGTCTATAAAGAAAAACCTGGCAAAATAAAAAGGAGGAAGATAATGGCTTCTGAATTCAGCTTCGACGTAGTTTCCAAGGTGGAGTATACGGTGGTGGACGAGGCTATCGCCATCGCCATGAAGGAAGTGATCAACCGTTACGACTTCAAGGATTCGAAGTCCGAGGTGAACTTCGACAAGAAAGCCAACACCATCATGCTGCAGTCCTCCGACGACTACAAGGTGAAGGCCCTCTGCGAAGTGCTTATGATGAAGATCTCGAAACGGGGCCTGCCGGTCAAGAATTTCGAGTCGCAGAAAATAGAGAACGCGCTGGGCGGCACCGCCAAGATGGCCGTCAAGGTGCAGCAGGGCATACCGCAGGAAAAGGCCAAGGAGATCGTGAAGGCCATAAAAGAGCAGAAGCTCAAGGCCAACGTTTCCATCCAGGGCGACACCTTGCGCGTCACCTCCAAATCCAAGGACGAGCTGCAGAACGTAATGACCCTGCTGCGCGGCGGGGACTACGGCATAACCCTGCAGTTCGACAACTTCCGCTGATGGCCATCCTGTTCACCGGCATCAAGCAGCTGCTGACCTTCGCGGGGGACGACGCTCCCCGCGCGGGAGCGGCCATGCGCGAGATCGGCCTGGTGAAGAACGCCGCCGTGCTGGTGGAAGGCGGCCTCATAGAGGCCGCCGGTCCCAGGGCCGCGGTGCTGCGCCACCGCCTGGCGAAGAAGGCCAGGCAGGTGGAGGTTAACGGGATCTGCCTGCCCGGTTTCGTGGACAGCCATACGCACGCGGTCTTCGCGGAGCCGCGGCTTAAGGATTTTTCGATGCGCGCCGCCGGGGCCTCCTACCAGGAGATAAAAGCCGCCGGCGGGGGGATAATCTCGAGCATAGGCGCCGTGCGCCGGCAGCCGCAGCGCGCCATGGCCGCCCAGCTGGCGGCCCGGGCCGCGCGCTTCCTTGAATGCGGCACCACTACCGTGGAAGTTAAGAGCGGCTACGGGTTAAGCCAGGAGTCCGAACTTAAAATGCTGCGGGCGGTGCGCGAAGCGCAGAAATTCACGCCTCTTGAAATGCTGCCCACCCTGCTGGCCGCGCACAGTGTGCCGCCGGAATTCAACGGCGACGCCCAGAAATACCTGGATTACGCTATGGCGGAGATCCTGCCTAAGGCCGCGGCGGAAAAACTCGCCGTGTTCGCCGACATCTTCTGCGAGAAGGGCTACTTTACCCCGGAGCAGACCACGGCTTACCTCAAAGAGGCTTCCCGGCTGGGGCTCAGACCCAAAGTCCACTCCGAACAGCTTTCCAATTACGGCGGCACGCGCGCCGGGGCGGCGGCCGGCGCCGTCAGCGCCGACCACGCGGACCACGTTTACGCCGAGGACATCGCCGCCATGCGAAACGCCGGGACCATCGCCACCCTGCTGCCGGCTTCTAATTTCTACCTTGGCCTGACCAAGTACCCGCCTGCCAGGGAAATCATCGCCGAAGGCGTGCCGGTGGCGCTGGCTACCGACTTCAACCCCGGCACCTGCCCCTGCTGGAACATGCAGTTCGTGCTGTCGGCGGCCTGCACCCATTGCGGCATGACGCCCGAAGAGGCTATTTGCGCCGCCACCATAAACGGCGCCTGGGCGCTGGGCATAGGGGACAGGGTGGGCAGCGTAGTTCCCGGCAGGCAGGCGGACCTCGCCTTCTTCGACACCGACGATTACCGGGAAGTCTGCTATTATTTCGGCGGCAACCAGAACCTGCTGACGCTGAAGAAAGGCAACGTGGTCTACCCGAGGTTTTAGCGGAGACCGTACTATGAAGATCATCCTGTTCGATATCGACGGCACCCTGATCAAAGCCGGGGGCGCGGGCGCCCGCGCGCTGAACCACGCGGTGCAGGCCATGACCGGCCACCCGGAGGCCTGCCGATCCGTCCAACTGCAGGGCGCCACCGACAAGGCTAATTTTGAGAACGCTTTCAAGGCCGGGGCGGGCCGCAAGCCGACCAGCGGTGAAATGACCTCCCTTACGAAAAAATACGTGAACCGGCTGCCTGTAGAGGTGCTGGCTTCGGTAAAGGCGAAAAAATATTGCAAGGTTAAAGGCATCGAGAAATTCCTGGTCAAACTTTCCGGCCGCAAGGACGTGCTGGTGGGCCTGGGGACGGGCAACCTCAAGGAAGGGGCCTTTATAAAACTGGAGCCGTCAGGGCTGATGAAGCATTTCGCTTTCGGGGGTTACGGCTGCGACTCCCACCACCGGAGCGTCGTTCTGCAAAAGGCGGTCGGCAGGGCGGCCAGGCTCGCCAAGGTGAAAATAAAGGATAACGAGGTGTTCGTGATCGGGGACACCCACCGCGACGTGGAAGCCGCTAAAGAAGCCGGCTACCATTCCGGGGCGGTAATGGACGGTTTCGGCGACGAGCGGCTGCTGATGCGGTCGAACCCGGAACTGATGGCCAAAAACTTCGCGGACCTGACGCCCTGGCTGATCTGGCTGGGTCTTGAGAAGGACCCGCGCGGCGTGAAGCGCGGCACCTACATCTGCCCCGATTCCCCCATAGAGCACGCCCATTACGGGCGCACCGGCCTGGACCTGCGCGACATAGAGCTGGGCATGAAGGAACTGCGGAAAGCCAAAAGAAAGATAACCGGTCAACCATGAACATAAAAGAAACCCTGACTTACGGCGACATAGCGGAAACCCCCGGGCTGCTCGAGAAATTCTCGGCGCGGGCCGGGGCGCTTAAAAAACTGGCGCTGCGGTCCAGGGAGAAAACGGTTTACCTGGTCGGCCGGGGCTCCTCCGGCACGGCCACGCTGTTCGCCAAGTATATCTGGGAAGGCTACGCCGGCACTATTACCAACTTTATCCACCCGCATTCCATCTTCGAGGCCAGGAAGCCGCTTAATTTTAAAGGCCAGGCCGTGTGGGCCTTTTCCCAGTCGGGCCGCAGCCAGGACATCACCGCCTGCCTTGAGAAACTTGTGAAGTGGGGAGCGCGCGGCGTGGCCGTCACCAACGAGGCGGAGCTTAAGAACAACCCGCTGGCGCGCCTGGCCGGGCGGCATATCCTGCTTTCCGGTTCCAAGGAAGTGCCGGTGGCCGCCACCAAGAGCTTCGAGCTGCAGCTGTGGGCGGTGCTGTGGACAGCGCAGGCCTGGAGCCGCTGTTTCACGGCTAAAGATTTCAGCGATGCCGTGGCCGCGGCGCGGGAGGCGGTGCGGGAAAATTACGGCGGGGACGCCCTGCTGAAAAAGATAAAAAAAGCCCGCATGCTGGGTTTCGTCGGGCGCGGCGCGTTCAACGCCGTAGCGGAAGACTCAGCCCTGAAGTTCAGGGAGATGGCCAAGGCCCACGCGCTGGGCTACTCCGCGGCCGAGTTCCTGCACGGCCCCGTGGGCGCTTATACGTCCAAAGACCTCGTTTTCCTGTTCACGCCCTCGGATAAACTGCCGGAGGACCTGGTAAAGGTGGTGAAAGCGCTGGACGAGAGGGGCACGCCTTACGAAGTGGTGCGGCCGGGCCGCCTGAAATTCCCTTTCAGCTGCATCCCGGTGGATATGCGCATGAAGCTGCTGGCGCTGCGCCTGTCGCTGTCCAAAGGCCTCAACCCGGATAACCCCAAAGGCCTCAATAAGGTCACCCAGACTTTCTAGCGCCGGGAGCGCTAATGAAAGAACCCCGGGGAGGCCCGGGGTTCTTTTATTGTCCGGCCGGACCTTACAGGTCCGTCATGTAGGCTATCTCGTCGTACGGGGTGCGGTACAGCGGCTGCTTCTGGCGCTTCTGGTCGAAGATGTGCCCGAAAATGCCGATCGAGCGGCCCACCACGAACAGCGCGTTCAGGCAGCCCATGCTCACGATGTTGTCTATCTCGGCTTTCTTGAACGAGCCGCAGCTGTGCAGCATGTCCACGAAGCAGATGCCGATGCAGCCGTCCACGTTCAGGATCAGGTTGCCTTTCTTGGAAGAGGTGATCTTCTCCACTTCCAGCGCGTAGTCCAGCAGCTCGGTATGCTTGAAGTTTTTCCTGCAGAAAGCCTTCAGCTGGGTAACGCGCATGTCCGGGTTGGAGATGCTCTTTACCTTGTGGCCGATGCCGGGGATGTTCAGGCCCTTGGCCTTCATGTCCCTGACGAAATGCGCCGGGGTAAGGCCGGAATCCTTCGCGTGCTTGAAATGCTGCGCCGCGTCGTCGATGGCGCCGCCGAAGCGCGGGCCTATGGTAAGGAGGCCCGAAGCCAGCGAGGAGATGATGTCCTTGCCGGCCCGCGCCGCCACGATGGCGTTATGCGCGCCGCTCACGGCGGGGCCGTGGTCCGCCGTCAGGATCAGCGCCGTTTCCAGGAACTTGCGCCCGTAGTCGGGCAGCTCCCGCTTGAACCAGAGCAGGCCGATCACGCCGCCTATGCCCATGCCGCTCTCCAGTACTTTGGAGATAGGCATGTTGCAGTATTCCAGCTCCTCTTTCTTTTCGTTGGAGATGGTGTTGATGAAGGTGGTGGCCTTGCGGATCCTGCCCTCTTTCATGGCCTGCGCGAAATCCATGGGCAAAGACGGGGCCTTCACCTCTTCGGCGGGCTTGATAACGCCTTTAGCCGCCAGCTTCTTGTAGGTTTCGTGGATCTTCACGCCGTAGTCGTCGAAAGAATCCGGCACGATAGCGCCGGCGTCCTTCAGGGCCTTGTTCTTGGCCTCGGCGGTCTCCAGGTCGGAGCCGGCCTTGGCGCCCGCGTGGCCGAACTGCACGCCGGCGGGGAACATCTTGGAGCAGGTGCCGGTCACCCAGATCACCAGGGGCTTTTTCAGCTTCTTCGCCTTGAGGGCCTCTACTATGCGCAGCTCTTCGGTGCCGCCTATCTCGCCCAGGGCCACTATCATTTTGACCGCCGGGATGGCCTCGTAGCGCAGTATGTGCTCCATAAGCGTAGAGCCGGGGTACGCGTCGCCGCCTATGGCGATGCCCTCGTACAGTCCGTCGGTATTGCGGGCGATGATGTTGTAGCACTCGTTCGAGAGCCCGCCGGATTTGGACACGAAGCCCACGCTGCCGGGGCGGTGGAGCTTGGACTCTACGATGTTCTCGTAGGTGCCGGCGGTGTTAGCGATCTTGAAGCAGCCGGCCTTTATGCCGCCTACGGTGGCCGGGCCTATGACCATCTTGTCCAGCTTCCTGGCGGTGGCGGCCAGTATCCTGGCGCGCCGCTCCGGGATGCCTTCGGCGATCACGGCCACGGTGCGGATATTGCCGTGTTCCAGGGCTTCCATGCTGGAGGAGAAGGCGCTGCGGTAGGAAGCGAAGTTCACTACCACGTCGGCCTTGGGGTGGGCGGCCGCGGCGTCGGCGAACTTTTTGTACATCGGCAGCAGTATCTCGCCCTTGCCGAAGAAGGCCTTATGCACGCCTTCATGCCCCGGGTCTACTATGGCCGCCACGGACGGGACCTTTCTCCCGCAGGCGTAGTCGAAGTCCAGCATGCGCTGGATGGCGTTGGTGTGGTAGCCGTAAACTATCGCGGTGGTATCTTTGGTGAAAAGTTCGGGTTTCATTATTTCTTGCCTCCCAGCGCCATGGAAACTACGGAAGTCATATGGGTTTCCGGCCCGTAAACCTCTATGGGCACGCCCAGGGTATCGCCCAGCCGGCGCATGTTCTCCAAGCCCTCCTTGTAGTTGGGGCCGCCGCGCCGCACGTAGATCTTTACCTTGTTGGCTATAAGCTTGGCCTTATACTCGTTGAGGGCCTTGATGATGCCGGTGAAGGTCTTCGCCACGTCCGTGAAGTTGGCTATGCCGCCGCCGATTATCAGGACCTTGCCCCTGGAGTCCTTCTCGCGGGTCATCAGGTCCAGCACGGTTTTGGCGTACTGGTAGGTGTCTTCGGTGGACGGGTCGCCGGAGTACTCGCCGTAGTTGGCGAGTTCTTTGGAATAGCCCAGGTCGCAGACGGTGTCGGCGTAGATCACCGAGGCGCCGCCGCCGGCCACCATGTTCCAGATGCGGCCCTTGGGGTTCAGCACGGTCAGTTTCAGGCTGGCGCCGGTCTTCTCGTCAAGGCCGCGGATGAAATCCTCTTCTTTGGTGTGGGTGGAGCCGAAGGGGGCGGGGAATTCCAGGTCGCCCCAGAGCTTGGCGCATTCGAAGGCCGCGGTGTCGTCCACCTTGGCCACCAGGTCCAGCGGCACGATGTCGTCGCCGGAGAAAGTGAAAGGATTGATCTCCAGGTAGGTGAAGCCGCCTTCCGCGTAGAGCTTGTAGAGGGCCCGCACGAACTCCTCTATCTGCGCGCGGCGTTTGCCGAAGTCCGGCATGTTCAGCTTCACGTCGTCTATGGAGGAGAGTATCGGCACCCGGGTTTCCTTGACTTTTTCCCAGTTCTCCTCGACGTAGATGCCGCCCTTGTTCGAGAGATAGACCGTGTCATAGTCGCGGTAGGCACGGATGGCCACGTAGCACTCTTCGGCGTCCTCCTTGTGCGGCGTGAAAGGCTCTATCATGAAGGTGTTCAGTTCGCCGGTGGTCTTGCCCACCGTGACGGTCTTGTTCATCCGGGCCGAGATCCATTTCCAGGCCGTCTTCCAGTCGGCGTTGAGGCAGAGCAGGCCGTGCTTGCCGCGCTTGCCGAACAGCTGGTCCGGTTTGGCCACCAGCTTTTCTTTGAGCAGCCAGGGGTGGTCCTTTACGAGCTTCTTCGGGTCCGTATCCGGCCGCACCAGGGCCAGTTTTTCCGACTTTCCTTTGAAAGAGGGGATATGCCCGGCGAGACCGTCGAAAAGTATTTTTTTGCCTTCGTATTCTCTTATGCCGCGTTGTGCCATGGTGTTTTCCTCCGGGTTATTTACCCGTTGTATGGTTGAGAAGCCCGCCGGCCGTAAGGATGGCCCGCTGGCGCCCGGACAGGGCGCAGACGCATTCCAGGGAGGCGCCGGTGCGCCCGTTCTTAAGCAGCACCGGTTTCCCTTCGGCCGCCGCGGCCCGCCAGTCGGCGCAGGTAAGCTTGTCGCCGGCCTGGATGGACGCGTAATCCTCCGGGTTCTTAAAGGTCAGCGGCGCTATGCCGAAGTTCAGCAGGTTGGCCGCGTGGATGCGCTCGAAGGATTTCGCCAGCACCGCCTTGACGCCCAGGTACATCGGGCACATGGCCGCGTGCTCGCGGCTGGATCCCTGGCCGTAGGACTCGCCGGCCACTATCACGTTGTGTATCCCGGCGGCCTTGCTGTCCAGGCAGCGCTTGGGGAAGGTGCCGTCCACGTTCTCGAACACGTACTGGGCGTATTTCGGGACGTTGGAACGGTACTTCAGCCGCGCGCCGGCGGGCATGATGTGGTCGGTGGTGATCTTGTCTCCCACCACGATCATGACCGCGCCGTTGAGGGCTTCCGGCATTTTGTCGTTCTTGGGCGGCTCTCCTATGTTGGGGCCGCGGAATACTTCGGTGCCCTTCAGCTCCGGGGACGGCTTTATGAACATGGAATCGTCCACCAGGAAGGCGGCCGGCTCTTTTACGGCCGGGTAAGCTATCCCGGCTTTGCGCGGGTCGGTGAACTTGCCGGTCACGGCGGCCACCGCGGCCACCTCGGGGCTCACCAGGTATACCTGCGCGTCGGCCGTGCCGCTGCGGGCTTCGAAGTTGCGGTTGGAGGTGCGCAGGCTTACGCCGCCGCTCTTGGGGGAGAAGTGGTTGCCTATGCAGAAGCCGCAGGCGCTCTCCAGGATGCGGGCGCCTGAGTCCAGCAGGTCGGCCAGCGCGCCTTTGCGGGCCAGCATCTGCAGCACCTGGCGCGAGCCGGGCGCTATGCCCAGGCTGACCGCGGGGCTGACGCGGCGGCCTTTCATTACGGCCGCCACCGTCATCATGTCCCTGTAGGACGAGTTGGTGCAGGAGCCTATGCAGACCTGGTCCACGGCTTTGCCTTCCAGTTCCGAGATCTTTTTTACGCTGCCCGGGCTGTGAGGGCAGGCCGCCATCGGCTCTACGGCCGAAAGGTCCAGGTCTATCACGCGGTCGTATTTCGCCCCGCGGTCGGCCTTGAGTTCGCTCCAGTCGGCCTCGCGGCCCTGCGCCTTCATGAATTTTTTCGTGACGGCGTCGGAGGGGAACACGGAACAGGTCACGCCCATCTCGGCGCCCATGTTGGCGATGGTGGCCCGCTGGGGCACGGAAAGTTTTTTGACGCCGGGGCCGCCGTATTCCAGCATCACGCCCACGTTGCCCTTGGTGGAGAGGAGCTCCAGCATTTTCAGCACCACGTCCTTGGCCGTGACCCAGGGCTGCAGCTCGCCGGCAAGCTTTACCAGGTAAACCTTGGGGGCCGCGGTATAGAACAGGCCGCCGCCCATGGCCACGGCCACGTCCAGGCCGCCGGCGCCTATGGCCACCTGGCCTATGCCGCCGCCGGTGGGGGTGTGGGAATCGGAGCCCAGCAGCGTGGTGCCCGGCTTGCCGAAGCGTTCCAGGTGCACCTGGTGGCAGATGCCGTTGCCGGGGCGGGAGTAAACCACGCCGTAGCGGGCCGCCACCGTCGCCAGGTATTTGTGGTCGTCGGCGTTCTCGAAGCCGACCTGCACCGTGTTGTGGTCCACGTAGGAGACCGAAAGGTCCGTTTTGATCTCTTTCAGGCCCATGGCTTCGAACTGCAGGTAAGCCATGGTCCCGGTCGCGTCCTGCGTCAGGGTCTGGTCGATGCGGATGCCGATCTCGCGGCCTTTTACGAATTCGCCTTCTTTTAAATGGGAGGTAAGTATCTTGTCAACGATGTTTTGTTTCATGAGATGCTCCTTATATATATATTTTCTCATAAAAAAAGAGCTTTTGCACCTTGACGGGCGTCAGGTGCCCGTTAATAGCGAACGCTGCTCCCTGCAGGGCCCCCCAGCCTCAACATAAAAAAGGCGCGCCGCTTTTAAAAAAAAGGTTATAATAACCGGACTTGCGGGGGGATGATGACTGAAAAAAATAACGGCAGCGCCGCCAAAGCGGGAACGCGGTTCCCGGCGCTTTATTTTTTCGCGGCGCTGGCTGCCAGCGCCGTTTCACTCTTTTTATTCTATTCGCACGCCAGAAGCGTTTATGCGGATACGGCAAAGCTGCATTCCAGCCACTACGAACTGCTGGATGGCGTCAGGAACATCATTGAGTACGATTCCAGGCTGACCATGGCGGCCGGCTTGGCGGCCAGTACCGGCGAGGCCGCTTATACGCGCGAGTATGATGGCCTTGCTGCAGAACTCGACGCCGCGATAAAAAAACTCAATACTTTTACGGTCGCGAAAGAGGGGTCCCCTTATACGGCCAAAATAAACGAGGCGAACCTGCGTCTTGAGGAAATAGAGCGCCGCGCCATAAGTCTGAGCCGGGCCGGCAAAAGGCGCGAAGCCTCGGCGCTGCTTGCGGGCACCGAGTACCTGCGCCTGAAAAAGGCCTACGCGGCGGGCGTAAAAGGACTGATGTCCGAGTTCGAGTCCTCCCATCTCGATGAAAGCGCCGTTTCGCGGGACATTATCGTCAAAAAAAGCCTGGCCGCCGCGGCCAGCGCCTCCATCTCCCTGCTGCTCTGGGCGCTGGCCGCGTTTTCCATCAGGCGCTGGCTTAAGGTCCGGGGGTCGGCCGAATCGCTGGTGGCGGAAAAAGAGGCCGAGTTCCGGCATTTTTTCGACACCGTGCAGGAGATCTTCTACCGCGCGGACTGGAAAGGGCGCCTGACTGACATCACGCCGTCCATAAAAAAATATGCCGGCTACACCCGCGAAGAACTGCTGGGCAGGCCTATCTCAAACCTTTACCTTAACCCCGAAGACAGGAATCCGCTGATAAAGGCGCTGCTGACGAAGGGGATAGTCGAGGATTATGAAGTAAAACTTAAGACTAAAGACCGCGGCGTGCTGGACGTGCTGGTAAACGCGCGCCTGCTGCGCGGTTTCGGCGGTCTGCCGGCCGGCATAGAGGGAAGCCTGCGCGATATCACGCGCCGGAAAGCTTCCGAAGACAGGCTGCGGCGCATGAACCGGCTCTACACCATATTGAGCCGCGTGAACGAGGCCATCGTGCGCGTGCGCACTCCGCAAAAGCTTTACGAGGAGATCTGCAGGATAGCCGTGGAGAACGGCGGCATTAAATTCGCGTGGGTCGGGATGCCGCTGACCGAGGGCCTGATCTTCCCGGTGGCTTCCAGCGGCGAAGATGAGGGCTACCTGCGGGACTTGAAGATCTCCACCGACCCCGGCGCTCCGGAGAGCCGGGGCCCCAGCGGGACCGCGGCGCGCGAGAACCGGGTGGTCATCAACAGCGACACGGAGACCAACCCCGACATGCTGCCTTGGCGCTATGAAGCGCTCAGGCGCGGTTTCAGGTCTTCCGCTGTTTTCCCCATAGGCGGCGGCGGCATCATAAACTTTTACGCCGAGGAAAGCGGGTTTTTCATGGAGGAAGAGGAGCGCCTGCTGGCTTCCCTGTCCGAAGATATAACGCACGCCGTCAACTCGATGAAGAGCGAACTGGCCCAAGCCGAAACCGCCAGCCAGCTCGAGTATACCAGGGAACAGCTGCGCCAAAGCCAGAAGATGGAAGCCATCGGCCGGCTGGCCGGCGGGGTGGCGCACGATTTCAACAATATACTGACCGCCATCCTGAGCTATGCCGGTTTCCTCAATTCCAGCCTGGAGCCGGCGGATCCGAGGCGCAGCGACGTAGGCGAGATAACGGCCGCGGCCGAACGCGCCGCCGCTTTAACCCGCCAGCTGCTGGCTTTCAGCCGGCGCCAGGTGCTGCTGCCCCGCGTTATCGACCTGAACGGCGTGATCCGCGGCATGGAAGTGATGCTGCGGCGCCTGATAGGCGAACATATAGAGCTTTCGCTGCGGCTGTCAGAAAACCCCGCCATGATAAAGGCGGACCCGGGCCAGCTGGAGCAGGCCATCCTGAACCTGGCGGTCAATTCCCGGGACGCTATCAGCGGCTCCGGGCGGATCATACTCGAAACCGCGGAAGTAATCCTGACCGAAGACGCGCCCGGCCGCCACGACATAGTCCCTCCCGGCCGCTACGTGCGCCTTATTATCAGCGATACCGGCGGCGGCATGGGCGCGGATACCCAGACGCATATTTTCGAGCCCTTCTTTACCACCAAGGAGCCCGGCAAAGGCACCGGCCTCGGGCTCTCCATGGTCTACGGCACTATAAAGCAATCCGGCGGTTATATCTGGGTTTACAGCGAACCGGGCTCCGGCACCAGCTTCAAGATCTATTTTCCGGAAACACGCGAGGCGGCCGAGGCGGCCGTGGAGCCTCTCCCGGCAGGAAAATCCGCCGGCGGCACGGAGACCCTGCTGCTTGTGGAGGACGAGGCCCAGGTGCGCGCCGCCCTGTCGCGCGCCCTGCGCGAGAACGGCTACACCGTTCTCGAGGCGGCCAACGGCGCCGACGCGCTGGAGCTTGGCCCGGAAACCTTCAAAAAAGCGCGGCTGCTCATTACGGACCTGGTGATGCCTAAAATGGGCGGGATAGAGATGGCGGCCTCGGTGCGGGCCGCGGTTCCCGGGCTGCCCGTGATCTATATTTCCGGCTACTCGGAAGAGCTGATTTCCGCCAGGGAAAACCTCGGCGAGAACAGCCTGTTCGTGCAGAAACCCGTGGATCCCGAAACGCTGCTGGCGAAAGTAAGGGAAGCCCTGGCCCTGGGCGCAAAAAAATAAGCCGGTCGTGAGACCGGCTTATTCGGCTGCCGCGCGTTTTCTTTTCTAGAACCGGCTCCAGAGCTTTTTGGCCAGCTCGGCGGATTTCCGGGAAACTTCCTCCTCGTCTATTCCCAGCTTCAGCTTCTTATTCTCCATCAGCACGCGGCCGGCCGCGATGGTGGTGTCCACCGCGCTCTGGCTGATGCCGAAGATGAGGTGGCCGTAAAAGTTGGCGGCGTCCATCGGCGTCGGGGGGAGATAGTCGATGACCGCGATATCCGCGGCGAAGCCCGCCTTCAGCTCTCCCAGGCCTTCGAAATAGCGGTTGGCGATCCTGGCGTTGTTCACCAGCAGCGAGTGCGCCGCTTCCAGGAAGCCCTGCGAGGGGTCGCGCTTAAGGTGCTGCATCCACAGCGCCGCGCGCACTTCTTCCAGCATGTTCACGGTCATCGCGTCGGTGCCCAGGCCGACGAGCACGCCTTTCTCCATCATGCCGGTAATGTCCGCTATGCCCACGGAGTTATTGGCGTTGGACTGCGGGTTGTGCACCACGGCGGAACCCGTGTCCTTCAGGATCTCCATTTCTTTTTCGCTGACGTGCACGCAGTGCGCGGCTATGGACTTGCGGCCCAGGACGCCGAAGTCGCGCAGGCGCTCCACCACGCGGATCTTGTGGTGGGATTCGCAGTGCAGCTGGTCCGCCTGGGATTCGGCCGTGTGGACGTGGAACCCCGCGCCCAGCTTGTGCCCGCGGTAGGCGGCTTCTTCCAGCGTCTCGTCGGAGAGCGTGAACGAGGCGTGCAGGCCGAACATGGCCTTTATCGTATTGTCGTTCTTCGCCGCGGTGTTCGCGAAGAAGGCGGTGTTCTCGTCCAGGCCCTCTTTGGCCTTTTCCTTGCCGTCGCGGTCGGAGACCTCGTAGCACAGGCAGGCCCGGAGGCCCGTTTCGCGCACGGCTTTTTCCACGGCCGTGAGCGAGCCGGTGATGGCGAAGGGGCTCGCGTGGTGGTCTATAAGAGTGGTCGTTCCCTTGCGAACGGCGTTGATAAGCGGGATGACGGCGCTGTAGTAGGAGTCGGCGTTCGTGAGTTTCTTGTCCAGCCGCCACCAGAGGTTGTTGAGTATTTCCACGAAGTTGCGCGACGGGGCGGCTTTGCCCAGCCCGCGGGCGAAGGTGCTGTAGAAATGCATGTGGGCGTTAATGAAGCCCGGCATGACCAGCTTGCCGGCGGCGTCTATCACTTTCGAGTATTTGCCTTTGAACCCTTTCTGCGGGCCTATTTTTTTTATCAGGCCGTCCTCGATCAGCAGGGCGCTGCCGGTAAGCACGCGGTTCTTCTCGCCCAGCGTGGCTATTATTCCGTTCTTTATCAGGATGGTTTTTTTCATGTTTAATCCGGGCAGACCTTGAGTTCGGCCGGCGTGCGCTTTCTCATTTTCAGCGCGCCGGAGAAGCATTTCTTCACGCACAGCGAGCAGCCTATGCACTTGGAGGCGTCGAACTTAGGGACTTTCTTCCCGTCCAGCTTTACGGCCAGGTAGCCGCAGCGCTCGCAGTTGCCGCAGTGGCGGCACAGGTCCGCGTCCGCGGAGGGGATGTTCTTTACCGGCGTGAGGTCGGGGAAGTTGGTGATGGGGCCGGGCAGGGCGCAGCCGATGAATTCTCCCACTGACTTATAGCCTTTCTCCTCGAGCATATGGCTGAGGCCCCAGTTCAGCTCGTCGATAACGCCGAAGCCGTATTTCATGACCACGGTGCAGAACTGCACCGACTTCGCGCCCAGCGCCAGGAAATGGGCCGCTGCCTTGTAGTCCATGGGCCCGCCGTTGCCGGAAATGGGCACGCCCAGGTTCACGGCCTTCGCGATGGTAAGGTTGCTTATCGGGGCCACGCCTTCGCCGCTCATGCCCACTACCATGCCTTCGTCCCAGCGGCCCTTGCCGGACATCCGCTTGCGGAAGGCCAGGGCCGGGAAGGAGTTGGCCAGGGTGATGCCGGCCTTCTTGTGCGGGTATTTGGCGTAAACCTGCTTTATGGCGTTGACCACCTGCCAGATAGCCGTCACCGCGCCCGTCAGCTTGAAAAGTTTAGGGACTTCGGGGTTGGAAACTTCCATCACCCAGTCTATGATCTTGGCGGCCAGCTCGGGGTCCTGCGAAACTATGTCGCCCTTGGTCCCGTCTCCGCCCTGCGGACAGGAGAGGGAATATTCAATGGCCATCGCGCCGGCTTTCTCCAGCTTGAGCGTGTTCGACTGCCAGGCCTTCTTGTCGGCCTCGTCGTCGCCGGTCACGGGGCCGCCGGTGGAGGCGGCGGTCAGGCGGTCCGGGTATTCTTTTACCAGGCGCGCTACTTCCTTGCAGACGCGGTCCAGGGTGTGTCCCGACACGTTGTCCGAGTTGCCGTAGGTGTTCTCGGTGAAGGTCACCATGTATTCCGAAGGGATGTGGATGTGCAGCCCGTCGAAGGCGGTCTTCATCACCACGCCGGGCCAGCCCGCTTCGTAGGCGCGCTTCACCTGGTCGTAGCCGTCGGAGTGGGGGGAAGCGGAAATGATGAACGGCGAGCGCAGCTTGCGGCCGAAAAAGTCGGTCTCAAGGGAGACCGGCAGCATGTTCCGGCCGGCCAGCAGCACGGTGCTCTTGAGGTTATTGGGGAGGGCGGGGGCCTTCCCGCCCTGCATGAAAGCGTGGGCTTCCATGGCCGCGTTCTTGCCGGAGGCGGCGCCTTCCACCACGGTGGCCGCCCCGTTGCGGCAGTCGCCGGCGAGGAACACGCCCTTCTGTTTCTTGTCCGTGAAGACCGGGATGTTCTTTATGGCCAGCACCACAAAAGCCAGGTCGGTGCGCGTCTGTTCCGTGCCGGGGATGTCTTTAGCCTTGTCGTCGAGGCGCACTATCTTTATGCCTTTGCCGCCTTTGAGGATGGCGGTAATGCGGCTTTTCGCGTTGATATTGATGCCGGCCTTGAGGATGTCGCGCAGTTCGTGCTCGGGGAGCTGTATGTCGCCGATGTTCTTGCGGGTGAAGATCTCGGCCTTGGCGGCCCCCAGGCCCAGCGCTTTCATGGCGCAGTCGGCGGCCACCGCGCCGCCGCCTATCACGGCCACGTTCCTGCCTTTTACCTTGTACTTGGAGGAGTTGCGCAGGTATTCCAGGCCTTCCACGCCCAGGTTCTCTCCCTCTATGTTCAGCTTGATCTGGTCCGCCACGCCTGCCGTGACTATGACGGCGTCGTACTTCTTCAGGAGGGCGGCGGGATCTTTTACCGCCGCGCCCGTCTTTATGGAAATATCCCCCAGAGTTCTGACGAAATCTATCTCGGTGCGCAGGACTTCCTTGGGGAAGCGCGCGTCGGGGATCAAATTGCAGGCGCCGCCGGCCTTCTTGTCTTTTTCGAAAATATCTATTTTGTAGCCGAGCTGGGCCAGGGTGCCGCCGGCCGCGAAGCCCGCGGGGCCCGCGCCTACCACCGCCACTTTTTTGCCGTTGGGTCTGGCTTTTTCGAACTTGGGCATCACGCCCAGTTCCTTGGCCTTCTGCACCACGGCGGCCTGCACGGCCGGGATGTTTATGGGGTTATCGAAGAGTTTGCGGGAGCAGGCCTTCACGCAGAACCAGTCCGGGCAGACCGCGCCGCAGACCCCGCCGAAGGTGTTGTGCCCCATTATCAGGGCGGCCGAGCGCTTGAAATCGGAATTCTCCATCTGGCGAACGGCCATGATGAAGTCGGCCGGGGAGCAGTCCGCGGGGCAGGCGGTCTTGCAGGGCTTGTCCTCGCAGTAGAGACAGCGCTCCGCCTCGGTCTTAAGCTGCGCGTCGGTCAGGAAAGTTATTTTGTTTTTCATGTTGTTACCTGCATTGTTTGAATATCCGGGCAAAGCCGGGGTATTTTTTATTTTACTATAATATTAAAAGAACTGAAATTTCCGGAGACCACGATGAAACAGAAATCCCTTTTGATAAAGAACGCGCTGGTGCTGGCCACCATGGACGAAAAAGGCCGGGAGCTGAGCGGAGGCGAAGTATATATTGAAGGGCCGGAGATAAAAAAAGTCGGCAAGAACCTGAAGGTCAAAGCCGATACCGTGATAGACGCCAAAGGCTGCGTGGTGCTGCCCGGTTTCGTGAACACGCACCACCACCTGTACCAGACCCTCACGCGCAACCTCCCCAAAGTCCAGGACGCTAAGCTCTTCGACTGGCTGATCTACCTTTACGACATCTGGAAGCACGTGAACCCGGAGGCCATCTACGCCAGCACCCAGGTAGGCCTGGGCGAACTGCTGCTGACCGGCTGCACCACCAGTTCCGACCACCTGTACCTTTTCCCCAAAGAGAACAGCGGGTTCTTCATAGACACCCAGATCGAGGCCGCCCGCGAACTGGGCATCCGTTTCCACGCCACCCGGGGCTCCATGTCGCGCGGCCGCTCCAAAGGCGGCCTGCCGCCCGACAGCGTGGTGCAGACCGAAGATTTCATCATGAAGGACTGCGAGCGGCTGGTGAATAAATTCCACGACGCGGAGGATTTCTCCATGACGCGCGTGGCGCTGGCGCCCTGCTCGCCTTTCTCCGTCACCACGGAACTCCTCAAGCTCACGGCGGTAATGGCCAAGAAATGGGGCGTACGCATGCACACCCACCTGGCCGAGACCATCGACGAGGAAGCTTTCTGCAAAAAACTTTTCAAGATGCGCCCGCTGGAATACATGGAGTCGGTGGGCTGGGTGACCGAAGGCAACGCCTGGTTCGCCCATTGCGTCTACATCAACGAGGCCGAAGCCAAAAAAATGGGCAAAACCCGCACCGGCGTGGCGCATTGCCCGTGCTCCAACCTGCGCCTGGGCTCGGGTATCGCCCCCATACGGATGTTCCTCAAGCATAACGTGCCGGTCGGCCTGGGGGTGGACGGCTCCGCCTCCAACGATTCTTCCGACATGCTGGGCGAAGTGCGGCAGGCCATGCTGGTGCAGCGCGTGAAGGCCGGCGTGGAAGCCATGCCCGCCCGCGACGCCTTCAGGCTGGCCACGCACGGCGGCGCCTCGGTGCTGGGCCGGACGGATATCGGTTCCCTTGCGCCCGGCAAAGCGGCCGACATCGCCATCTTCGACGTGAGCGGCCTGGATTTCGCCGGCTCCAAGTCGGACCCGCTGGCCTCGCTGCTGTTCTGCGGCGCTTCGCACCGGACCAAGTACACCATAGTCAACGGCCAGGTGGTCGTAAAGAACGGCCGCCTGGTCAACGTGGACGAATTCAAGCTGGCCGAACGGGCCAATAAAGCGGCGGCCGCGCTGTACAGAAAAGCGGGCTGCTGAAACAGGGGTAAAAGGGGGAGCACATGGGAAAGATAAGGAAGATCGCCATCAATACCGGCGGCGGGGACGCGCCGGGGCTCAACGCGGTAATAAGGGCCATAGTGGTTTCGGCCCTGAACAAGGGTTACGAATGCTTCGGCATCCGGGACGGCTATAACGGGCTGATGAAGCCGGAGGATTACCCCGAGGGCGGGCTGATCCCTCTTACGCGCCGTTCCGTGCGCGGCATAACGCACCTGGGCGGCACCATCCTGGGCACCACCAATAAGGGCAACCCGACCAAGTATCCCACCCTGGGGCCCGACGGCAAGATGTTCGAAAAAGACCGCACCGACGAACTGGTGGCGGCGTTCAGAAAACACGGCATCGACGCGCTGGTGGCGCTGGGCGGCGACGGCTCGCTGGGCATCGCCAACGTGCTGGCCGAAAAGGGCATCCCCACCATAGGCGTGCCCAAGACCATAGACAACGATCTGGACAAGACGGTCATCACTTTCGGCTTCGACACCGCCGTCTCTTTCGCTACCGAATGTCTGGACCGGCTGCACTCCACCGCCGACGCGCACCGCCGCGTGATGGTGGTGGAGGTGATGGGCCGCTACGCCGGCTGGATAGCCCTTAACGCCGGAGTTTCCGGCAACGCGGACGCCATACTCATCCCCGAAATCCCTTACGATATAAACAAAGTGGCCGAGGCCCTTAAAGAAAGGCCCAAGCGCGGCAAGCATTACGCCATAGTGGTGGTGGCCGAAGGCGCCAAGCCAGTGGGCGGCGGCGTTTCGGTGGTCAGCAAAGAACTGGGCAGGGCGGAAAAACTTGGCGGCGCCGGCGAGCGCGTGGCGAAAGAGCTCGAGCCGCTGGTAGGCAAGGAATGCCGCACCGTCGTGCTGGGGCATTTGCTGCGCGGCGGCTGCCCGACCACTTTCGACCGCCTCATCTCGCTGCGTTTCGGCGCGGCGGCGGTGCGGGCGCTGGAGGAAGGCAGGACCGGCGTGATGGTGGCGCTGGACCCGCCCACGGTGCGCTACGTGCCGCTCAAGGAAGCCACCAGCCGGATGAAAGTCGTGCCGCTGGACTGCGACACGATAGTCACGGCGCGCGACCTGGGGATCTCTTTCGGGGACTGAGGCCCCGCATCGCCATGCTTTCAGCTGTCATACTAGCGGCGGGAGAATCGTCCAGGATGGGCCGGCCCAAGGCGCTGCTCCAGTGGCGGGGCAAGCCTTTTATAGAGCATGTCTGCGCCGCCCTGCGCTCGGCCGGGGTGGAGGACCGCGTGGTGGTCCTAGGCCGCGCCTCCCCGGAGATCCTGGCCGCCTGGACTCCGGCGGGGGAAAAGATCGCCGTGAACCTCAAGCCCGAGAACGGGCAGCTTTCCTCGCTGCGCACGGGGCTGGAGACCGCTTCGCGGTACGCCGAGGGTTACCTGGTCTGCCTGGCCGACCAGCCGACCATACTGCCCGATACCTATAAAAAAATAATAGCGGCCTGGACCATGAATAAAAATTATATCGTGATCCCCAGGACGCTGAGGGCCGCGGACTCCAGGCTGAAGCGCGGGCACCCTATCCTCATCCCGGCGGAATACCGCCAGTTGTGCTTCGAGGGGCCGATCGACAAAGGCCTGCATTGGGTGACGCACAACCCGTCGGTGCTGATCACCGACCTGGAAGTTAAGGATGCCGAGATAATCAGGGACTTCGACACCCCCGAGGACTATGAGGCCCTCGGCCCCGCGGAAAAATAACTCCGGAATTACTCCGCCGCTTTCATGAAATGTTCCCGATAATCATCCTCGCCGCCGTCTTCCTCCTGATCGCCGTGCGGCAGGTGGGCCGCTTCCGCTTCGAGATCTGGCAGGTCATGTGCGCCGGGGCCGCCGCCGCGCTGCTTACCGGCGGCATAAAACCCGCGGCCGCTCTCCGCGCCATCGACGCGGACGTGATGCTGTTTTTGTTCGGGATGTTCGCCGCGGGGCAGGTGCTGGAGCTTAGCGGCTGGCTGGCCCACGCCAAATACGAGGTTTTCAAGCGCGCCCGCACCGAGGAAGGGCTGCTGCTGCTGCTGGTGTTCTTCATGGGCGCGGCCTCGGCCCTGCTGATGAACGATACCCTGGCTATAATCGGCACGCCGGTGGCGCTGCTGCTGGCCCGCAAGCACGGCATCCCGCCCAAGGCCCTGCTGCTGGCGCTGGCTTTCTCCATAACCGTTGGCAGCGCGCTGAGCCCCATAGGCAATCCCCAGAACCTGCTGGTGGCCGTAAAAGGGGAGGTGGCCGCGCCTTTCCTTACCTTTTTTAAGTATCTCGCACTTCCTACCCTGCTCAACCTCGCGGCGGTTTTTTTCCTGGTGCGGTTCTTTTACAGGCAGGAGTTCAGGAAAGTCGCGCTGACCCACTCGCAGGAGCCCGTGCGGGACGCGGCGCTGGCCCGGCTGGCCAAAGCCACGGCGGCGGTGCTGGGCGTGATGATAGCGGCCAAGATCATACTGGTTTCCCTTAACCCGGCCTGGGATTTCCGGCTTACCTGGATAGCGCTGGCCGCCGCGGCGCCGGGGTTGGCGTTGAGCCCGCGCCGCTTCGAGATCCTGCGCAGGACGGACTGGTCCACGCTGGCGTTTTTCGCGGGGATGTTCGTGCTGATGCGCGCGGTTTGGGATACCGGCTTTTTCCAGGGGCTCCTCGCCCGGTCCGGCGCGGATATCGCCGGGCTGGGAACCGTCATGGCGGTCAGCGTCGTCCTGAGCCAGCTGATCTCCAATGTGCCGCTGGTGGCGCTTTACCTGCCGATGCTGCGCCACGCCGGGGCCGGCACTCCCGAGCTTATGGCGCTGGCGGCCGCTTCCACCATCGCCGGCAACATGTTCATCCTGGGCGCGGCCAGCAACGTGATAATCATACAGGCCGCCGAGAAAAAAGCGGGGGCCACCATAACCTTCATGGAGTTCGCCAGGCTGGGGATCCCCCTCACTTTTATAAATGCCATAATATACTGGGTTTTCCTGAAATTCGCCTAAGGGGTAACAATGACCGCCACCGCTGACAAAAACGAGCGAAAAAAGCAGCTGAAAGAGTTTTTGGACCTGACCATGCTGCCGCTGGTGCTGGCGATAGTGAATTCGGTCTTTTTGCGGGCGGCGAAGACCAGTTTTACGGCGGAGGCCGGGGACAGGGCCACCGCGTTCTCGATGGGCATCAGCCTTGAATTCCTCATCATGGTCCTGCTCGTCAATCTCTGGGCCAGGCCGGCGTTCAGGTACGTAAAGCAGCCGGACGATAAATTGAAAGCGGCCGTACGGCGCCGCATCGGCAATATCTACCGGGACGGTTTTCTTCTGCTGGTCATAGTCCAGGCCGTTTCCCTGGGACTGCCCGCCCTGCTGCTGGGCTGGCCTTCCGGCGCGAAGCTGGCCGCCTCGGGGGTAGCCTTCCTGGCGCAGGTGGCTTTACTGGTGGTTTTTGTGGACAGTCATCTCTCGAAACAGAAGAACCTGATGGAGGCGCTGTATACGCCGGAAGAGCTCTCGCACCAGCGCGACGGGCTCTCCGTGCCGGTCTACATCAAGATCTCCATGATGGTCATCGGTTTCGCCATAACGCCGTTCGCGCTGATCTACACCGCGGCTTACCGGCAGGTCCCCTGGGGGCTCTTCGCGCCCGAGATGAACGTGATGCTCCTCACCTCGGCCATCGCCCTGCTGGCGGGCCTGAACACCGTTTACAACGGCATCCAGGTGCCGCTGGACGGGCTGATCGCCAAGATGCGGCGGGTTGCCGCCGGGGAGTTTATCAAGAGCCGCATTTATTTCTCGGACGAGGTGGCGTCCCTCAAGGCGGGCTTCAACGACATGGTGGACGGCCTTAAAGAACGCGAGGAGCTGCAGGAAACTTTCGGCAAGTACCTGTCGATAGAAATAGCCAGGGAGCTTATCAAGAACAAAAAAGTGAACCTCGGCGGCGAGGACATGGAGGCGGCCGTGATGTTCTGCGATATCCGCAATTTCACGACCTTGAGCGAGAAACTGTCGCCTTCCGGCCTGGTGGAGTTCCTGAATAATTATTTCCGCTATATCACCCCGCCGATCACGTCGCATAAAGGCGTCATCAATAAATTCATCGGCGACGCCGTCATGGCCATCTATACCCCGCTGCTGGGTTCCGACGACTACGCCGCCGACGCCGTGAGGGCCGCGGCCGGCATGCGGGCGGCTTTGGCGGAATTCAACGCCGCGGGCATCGCGCCCGGGCCGGTGGAGTTCGGCATAGGCATACACGCGGGGCGGCTCGTGGGCGGCAATGTCGGCACCTTCTCCCGCCTGGAATACACCTTTATTGGGGACACGGTGAATATAGCCTCCCGGCTGGAGTCCAAGACCAGGGACTTCAACACGGACATCCTGGTGAGCGGCCCGGCGCTGGAGCTGGCGAAAGCCTCCCTGGGCGGTTCCCTCAAATTCGAGTCCCTGGGCAGCGCCGCCCTGAAAGGCAAGCGGGAGCAGGTGGAAATCTATAAAGTGCTCTAAATTTGTAAAATAATTACGCCATGAAAGAAAACAAGAACCTGATCAAAATGCTTTCCGAAGCCATAGACGGCGGCCGCGGCGCCGCTTTCGTCACGGTCATTTCCGTGGGCGGCTCCACCCCGCGCGAAGCCGGTGCGAAAATGCTGGTTTACGCCGACGGGGCCATAGAAGGCACGGTGGGCGGCGGCTCCATAGAGGCGCTGACCATAAAACAGGCCGTCGACTGCATTAAAAAAGGCGAAGGCGGAAAATTCATTTTCGACCTGAAGCCGGGCGGCAATACCGGCATGATCTGCATGGGCAAGATGGAAGTTTATATCGACGTTTATAAGAACCCTTTCAAGGTATTGATACTGGGCGGCGGGCACGTGGGCGTTAAGATCGCCGAGGCCTGCCGCCTGGCGGGCTACCCGTACCTGGTGGCCGACGACAGGAAAGAATTCGCCAACGCGGAGCGCTTTCCCGGAGCCCTGGCCATCATCAACGAAGCCCCGCACAAGGCCGTGGCGGCCGCCTGCGCGGACGCGGAAACTTACGCCGTGATAGTGACCCGCGGCCACGCCCTGGACAAAGAATGCCTGGAGGCCGTGATGCGCACGCCGGCGGCCTATATCGGCATGATAGGCAGCAAGGACAAGGTGGGCGAGATCTTCCGGCAGCTGGAGAAGAAAAAGCTTTACCCGCTTAAAGACAAGCGCGTGCATTCCCCCGTAGGCCTGAACCTGGGGGGGAAAGCCCCGGGCGAGATAGCGGTGTCGGTGCTGGCCGAGATCATAAAGGTGCATTACAAGCGCGACGGCGCGCACATGCGCGACGTTAAGAGCGCCGGGGGGAAGGCCTGATATGGAAAAACTTTCATTCGTCGGACGGTCCTTGCCGAGGAAAGACGCGCTTATCAAGGCCGTCGGCACGGCGCAGTACGCCGCCGACAGGGATTTCGCCGGCCTGCTGCACGCGGCCGCCGTGCGCTCCCCGCGCCCCAGGATAAAGATCCTCTCCATTTCGGACGCCAAGGCCCGCCTGGTGCCCGGCTATGTAACTTTAGTCACGTACAAAGACATAAAAGGGGTGAACAAGTGGCCGGTGGTCATGCAGGACTACCCCTTTCTGCCGGAGAAAGAGGCCCGCTTCGCCGGGGAGACCGTGGCGCTGGTGGTAGCCGACAGCGCCCGCGCCGCTAAAAAGGCCGCCGCCCTGGTGGAACTGAAATACCAGGAGCTGCCTTTCGTGGAAGACCCGCTGCAGGCCCTGAAGAAGGACGCCGTAAAGATCCACGGCAAGGATAACGTCTTTTCCAGCTTTGTCATAAAGAAAGGTTCGGTGGACAAAGCCTTCGCGAACGCCGCTTTTACCGTCGAGGGGGAGTTCTCCACCAATTACCAGGTCCATTCCTACCTGGAAACCCAGGGAGCCATCGCCCTGCCTGAGGCGGACGGGGGCATGACCGTGCACAGTTCCACCCAGTGCCCTTTTTACGTGCTGGACGCGGTGGCCGCCGCGCTGGCCCTCCCGTACCACAAAGTCAAGATCCTGCAGACCGTGACCGGCGGCGGTTTCGGCGGCAAGGAGGACGTGCCCGCCCTGGTGGCTTCCCACGCCGCCCTCTGCGCGGCCAAGACCGGCAGGCCCGTTAAACTTATTTACGGACGCAAAGAAGATTTTCAGAGCATGTCCAAGCGCCATCCCGGCTGGGCCAAGGTGGCCTACGCCGCCGACGCCAAGGGGAACCTGACCGCCTGCCGCGTTAAGTACGTGCTGGACGGGGGGGCCTACTCCACGCTGTCCGCGATAGTGCTTTGGCGCGGCACGGTACACGCCGCCGGCCCTTACAAGATCGCCAACGTGGACATACAGACTTTCGCCGCCGCCACCAATAAAGTTCCTTGCGGGGCTTTCCGCGGCTTCGGCCAGCCGCAGATCTGTTTCGCCCAGGAGTCCCTGATCGACGAACTGGCCGAAAAAGCGGGCCTGGACCCGGTGCAGTTCCGCCTTAAGAACCTGCTGGAGCCGGGCGACAAGACCGTGACGGGTCAGAAGCTGAATTCCTCCTGCGGGCTGAAAGAGCTGGTGCAGGCGGTGCGCAAACGGTCCGGCTGGGACAAAAAAGTAAATTCGCTGTCGGTAAAAGGCGACATCGCCACCGGCATAGGCTTCTCCGCCGCGTATTACGGCGTGGGCCTGGGCGCCAAGGGCCGCTACCTCGACCGCGCCGGCGCCCTGGTGAACGTTTACAAGGATTCCTCCGTCGCGGTTAACGTAGGCAACGCCGAGATGGGGCAGGGCGCCCTGACCGTGCTGGCCCAGATAACCGCCGAGACGCTGAACGCCCCGTACGAGAGCGTGCGGGTGGAGGAAGTGGACTCTTCCAAGGTGCCGGACTCCGGCCCTACGGTGGCCAGCCGCACCACCCTGATGAGCGGCAACGCCATCATAGAGGCCGCCACCCCCATCCGGGAGCGGGTTTTCAAGACCGCCTATGACATCCTTATCGCGGAGGGGGCGGACGCCTCCAAACCCATGACGGCCGCCGGGGGCGTCTTCTCGATGGGCGGGAAAGCCGTGGACTTTAAAAAAGCGGTGTCGGGCTGCTGGGACCGGCGCCTGAAGATGAGCGAGCAGGGCTGGTACGTGGCGCCGCGCACCACTTTCAAGATGGAGGACGGGCAGGGAGACGCTTACGTTATCTATTCCTATTCGGCCGACGCGGCCGAGGTGGAAGTGGACCTTAAGACCGGCGTGGCCAGGGTAAAGAAGATCTGGGCCGCCTACGATGTGGGCAAAATAGTTAACCCAAAACTCGCCATGGGCCAGGCCCAGGGCGGCATATTGCAGGGCATGAGCTGGGCCATGTACGAGAACCTGGTTTACAAGAACGGGATCATGGTAAATCCCAACTTTACGGACTATGTGATAGCCACTTCCGCAGATAAACCCGAATATGATATAACTTTCATAGAAAAGCCCTACGCTGAAGGCCCTTATAAGGCCAAAGGCATGGGCGAGGTGCCGCTTATCGGGGTAGCCCCGGCGGTGGCCAACGCGATCCGCAACGCCTGCGGCGCCAGGGTAAGATCGGTGCCGCTGCTGCCTGAAAAGATCTGGAAGGAATTGAAAAAAGTTTAATTAGGGGAAAACAATGAAAAACACCATTAAAGCGTTCTTCGCGGCTTTGCTGTGCCTTGCGCTCAGCGCGGGAGCTTACGCCGCCGACGGCTATCTGCAGCTGGCCACCGAGATAAGCGAGGCCGGCGCTTCCATCCAGGGCAAAAAAATAGCCATTATCCCCTTCTCCTACGCCGACGGCAGGAGCGGCGCCACCAAGGACGGCTCGGTAATTTCCGAGCGCCTCACCATCAAGATGATCAACATGCACAAGTTCGAGATCATCGAACGCTCCGTGCTGGACAAGGTGATGGCCGAACTGAAACTGCAGGCTTCGGGCACCATCGACGCTTCCAGCGCCCAGCAGCTGGGCAAAGTCCTGGGCGTCGAGGCCATCGTTACCGGTACCCTGGTGGAAACTTCCGGCGGCCAGATAGAAGTTAACGCCCGCCTGATAAAGACGGAGACCGCGCAGGCCATAGGCGCCTCGCAGGTTACGCTGGACAAGAACTGGATCGGCGACGCCGCCACTGCGCCGCAGCAGCCGGCCTATCAGCAGCCCGCTTACCAGCAGCCGGCCTATCAGCAGCCCGTGTACCAGCAGCAGGCCGCCGCCCCCGTCCGCGCGCCCGTGGCCCGCGGCGAGTTCGAATACGGCTTCTTCGATATTTTCATGGGTTTCGGTTCTCCTAAAATGGATATGGAGTTTTCCAACTCCAACGGTAATATCACGCTGAGCAATCTGCCCGGCGATACCAACAACGACCTCGGCATCGATCACAACGGTATCATCGGTCACGCGGATTACAGGACCGTGTCCTGGGAGAAACTGAAAACCGAGGGCATGGGCCCCATCGCTTTCCGCGTCGGAGGCTTCGGCAAGGGGGCTTTGGGCGGAGACCTGGAGCTGTCTTTCGAAAGGCGTAATATAGCCGCGCAGGACACCACCTGGTCCCTGAACGGCGGCGCGCCCGGCAATTTCACCTTCACCTCCAACGATTACGCCACGGTCAAGACCTTCGGCATCAGCGGCGACCTGCTGATCCGTCATGCCGGCAAGAAAGTGGACCCGTACTTCGGCATAGGCCTGGGCATGTCGCTGAACACTATTTCCCTGCCTTATGTTAAAGGGTTCACCAACGGCACGTTCGTCAGGCCTACCGAAGACATGGGGATCGGGCTGATGTTCAGGCTTCCCGTCGGCATGCGCATAAAGATAGCCGACAAGACCCAGCTGGTGGCCGAGCTGCGCTACGAGCTGAACAGCATAAGCTTCGACCGCGGCGGCGTCAGCGGCGAGTCCGACACCATAACGCTCAGCGGCGTCAAGTTCATCGTCGGCATGGGCTTTAACTTCTAAACGGTCCGGGAACGATGATCTCAAGAAACTCAAAGAGCTTCAGTCTTTCCTGCCGCGTCAACGGCAGCGAGCTAGAGCGGGAGATACCATCCTCCCGCTCTTTGCTTGACTTCATCCGCGAGGACCTGGGGCTGAAAGGCACCAAAGAGGGCTGCGGCGAAGGCGAGTGCGGCGCCTGCATGGTGCTGGTGGACGGCCTGGCCGTGAACTCCTGCCTGATGATGGCCGTGCAGCTGCAAGGCAAAGAACTTGTGACCATAGAAGGGATAAAGGGCAAGGACGGCGGGCTCCATTCCCTGCAGAAGACTTTTCTGGCCGAAGGGGCCGTGCAGTGCGGTTTCTGCACCCCCGGCCTTATAATAGCCTCCGAGGCGCTGCTGCGCCGCAAGCCGGACGCCACGCTGGAAGATATAAAACTCGAACTTACCGGGAACCTCTGCCGCTGCACCGGCTATGAAAAGGTGCTCTCCGCGGTGGAGAAGGCCCGCCGGAAGTAAAATGCCTGAAATCATAGTAAAACCAGCCAGCCTCAAAGAACTTTGGAAAACCCTGCCCGCCCTGGGCAAGGCCAGGCGCTACCTGGCCGGCGGCACCGACATCGTTACGGCCGACAATGCCGGCGCGGAAAGCTCGGAATGCTGGGTCGACATCAGCGACCTGCCCGAGCTGGGCGCCATAAAAGAAACGGCGCGCGCCCTGTTCATCGGTTCCGGCGTTAAGATCTCCGCTATCGAAAATTCCGCGCCCGCCCGGCGCTGGTGCCCGGCGCTTATCGCCGCCATCCCGCATTTCGCAAGTCCCAGCCTGCGCAATATGGCTACCCTGGGCGGCAACGCCGCCAACGGCAGCCCCTGCGCCGACGGCGTCTGTGCCCTGGTGGCCGAGGGGGCTTTCGTCCACCTCGCGCATAACGGGAAAAAGCGCTGTCTGCCGCTGAAGGACCTGTTCCTCGGCCCGAAACGGACCGCGCTTGAGAAGGACGAACTGATCACGGCTTTCGAGGTCCCTAAAACAAAGCATTTCGGGGCGTATCTTAAACTGGGACCGCGCGCCTATTTCGGCATCTCCAAGGCGGCCGTGGCCGTCTCCCTTGAAATGTCCGGCAAGACCGTAAAGCGGGCGTCCATAGCGCTGGGCTCCGTGGCGCCGGTGCCGTTTTACGCCGTTAAAACCTCGGCTTGGCTGGCCGGCAAGCCCCTCTCTTCGGAAGTTGTCTTGGCCGCCGCGGCCCTGGTAATGACCGAGGTCTCGCCGATAACCGATTCCCGCAGCGAAGCCGACTACCGCAGGGAAATGTGCGGCGTACTGCTTGAAAGAGCCCTTAAGTCCGTTTGCCGTTAGTTCCCGCGCCGGAGAATACCATGAAAAAGCTGCTCGCCGCCCTCTTGCTAGCGTTCCCCTGCGCCGCCGCCGCCCAGGAAAATCCCGCCGATCCTTTGCTGGAAGCTTTAAAGACCGAACTCAGCCGCTCCGTGGAGAAATTGAAGGACGCCGAGCCGGCGCCGCTGTACTACCTCGGCTACGAGGCTTACGACACCGCCTATTACGGCGTTTCCGCCAAAGGCGGGGCGATCTACAGCGAGGACGACCGGCGCGGCCGGGTGCTGGACGTAGACGTCCGCGTGGGCTCCCCCGCGCTGGACAATACCCACGAGATCAAAGGCAATTACGCCTACACTAACTCCAAGCAGCAGGAGGCCGCCGTCCTGCCGGTGGAGGACGACGCCATGCCGCTGCGCGCCGAGGTCTGGAACCTGACGGACAGGGCCTATAAGACCGCCCTCGACCAGTACGCCAAGGTCAAGATGAACAAGAGCGTAACGGCCGAGGAGGAGGATAAGTCCTCGGATTTCATCCCCGGCAGCGCGCAGGCCTTCTATGAGAAAGCCGCGGTCCCGCAATTCGAGAAGGAAAAATTCCGCGGCATGGTCCGCCGGCTCTCCGAAAAGTTCAAGCCTTACGATTTTATCTACAACGCCCACGTGCGGCTGATGGTGCAAAGCGTCAACCGCTACATGGTCAACTCGGAGGGGTCTGCCATAGTGACCGGCGGCAACTACGTGCGTTTCGTCTATTCGCTCTATACCCGCACCGCCGACGGCATGGGCCTTTCCCGCACGGAAATCTACGATTCGGACAAACCGGGCGAGCTCCCGGACGAAGCCGCCATAGCCGGGGACATAGACGCCTCCATAGCCGAGCTGAAGGCGCTGCGAGCCGCGCCGCCCGCGCAGCCTTACAGCGGGCCGGTCCTGATGGAGAACCGGGCTGCCGCCGTGTTCTTTCACGAAATACTCGGCCACCGCCTGGAAGGCCACCGCCAGAAGAGCGAGGAATCCGGCCAGACTTTCGCCAAAAAAGTGGGGCAGCCCATCATGCCCGATTTTCTCAGCGTATATGACGACCCGACCCAGTCCCGCCAGGGCGCGCAGTTTCTGCGGGGTTTCTACCGCTATGACGACGAAGCGACCCAGGCGCAGAAGGCCGTATTGGTGGAGAACGGCGTGCTCAAAGGCTTCCTGATGGGCCGTTCCCCCATAAAGAATTTCTCGGCGTCCAACGGCCACGGCCGCCGGTCGGAGGGCCTCGGGGCCGTAGCCCGGATGGGCAACCTGGTGGCGGCGTCTTCCAAGGCCGTTCCCTACCCGGAACTCCGCAAAAGGCTTATAGAAGAGGTAAAGAAGGCCGGCAAACCTTTCGGGCTCCTGGTGCGGGATATCTCCGGCGGGATGACCATAACCGACCGCGCCATGCCCCAGAGCTTTTCGGTCAACGCCACGCTGGCGTACAAAGTGTACGCGGACGGGCGCCCCGACGAACCTTTGCGCGGCCTGAACCTTATCGGCACGCCGCTGCAGACTTTTTCCCGCATCCTCGTGACCGGCGACGATCCCGGTGTGTTCAACGGCGACTGCGGCGCGGAATCCGGCCAGGTGCCGGTCTCGGCCATCGCCCCGAGCCTGCTGTTCTCGGAGATGGAGACGGAGAAGGTCCAGAAGTCCAACGCCAGGCCCCCGGTGCTGAAGCCCCCGTTCGCCGATAAGCAGGAAGGGGGGAATTAACATGAAAAAACACCTTTTTACCTTCGCCCTGGCCTTGCTGTCGGCCCTGCCGGCGGCGGCCGCGGACGACGCGGTGCTGAAGGCCATGACGGACGAAATGCGCCGTACCGTGCAGCGCCTCAGGATGGACAACCTGGCTAAGCCGTACTTCGTCTCTTATTACGTCGAGGACTCCACCGAGACCTCCATCTCCGCCGTTTTCGGAGCGCTGCGCGACGATAATTCCGGGATCTCCCGCAACGCCAGGGTGGACCTGCGGGTCGGGACCCCAGGGTTCGACAACTCCGGCTACGCCGGCCAGGATTTCCGGGGTTACGAGCCCGGCTCCGCCATGCTCAACGAAGAGGACGGCTATGACGCCATCCGCTTTTCCCTCTGGTCGCTGACCGACGACGTTTACAAGAGGGCTTTGGAAAATTACTCGCAGAAGAAAGCCTACCAGGCGAAAAAGAATATAACCGAACATTACGGGGACCTGGCCGAAGCCGAAAGCGCTTCCCTTTTCGAGGACCGGAAAACCCCGGAGCCTTTCGACGCGGAGGAGTGGCGCGGCAGGATAAAAAATCTCTCAGGCCTCTTCCGCAAGTATCCCAAGGTCCAGAATTCGCAGGTCGGCTTCAACAGGACGCTGCGCACCGCGCGCTTCGTCAGCAGCGGCGGGGCTTCCTACCGGCGCTGGTGGGACGGCGTAAGCCTGAACGTCAGGGCCACGGTGCAGGACCGTACCGGACTGAAGATCGGCGACGAGAAAGATTTTTCCTGGCCTTCCCTGGCCGCGGTCCCGCCGTACGAGAAACTGGCCGCGCAGGTGGAGGAGTTCGCCCGAAACATGAGCTCGCTGGTGGAGAACGTCACCCCCGAGGTCTACCTGGGGCCGGTGCTTTTCGAGGACCAGGCCGCGGCCGAATTCCTTAACCAGCTGTTCGTAGCCAACGTCTCCTTTCCCCGCACGCCCTGGGCCGAGCGCGACGATTATACGCGCTATTACATCGCCTCGGGCGGCCTCACCAAGAAACTGGGGATGCGCGTCCTGCCCGCCTTTATGGGGGCGATCGACGACCCGCTCAGAACGGAATATAACGGCGAGGCGCTGACCGGCAGCTACCCGATCGATAACGAAGGCGTCCGCCCGGCCCCGCTGGAGCTGGTGCGCGGCGGCAAACTCGTGAATTTCTACACGGGGCGCGCGCCGGTAAAGGAATTCCGCTCCTCCAACGGGCACGCCCGCGGCGCGGTCAACGAATTTCCCGAGCCCAGGCCGGGCAGCGTCTTCTTTTCGGCCCAACCCGCCAGGCGCGCGCCTTACGCCGAGCTGAAGAAAAAACTGCTGCAGGCGGCCTCCGAGAACGGCCTGGAGTACGCCGTGATCGTCCGCAGGCTGGACCCCGAAACCTCCAAGGATTACAGCGAACTGCTGTCAGAACCGGTGCTCGCCTACAAGGTGAACGTGAAGGACGGCTCGGAGCTGGTCCTGGGCGCGGCCAAGTGGGCCGGCGTCACCTTCAGGGCGCTGCGCGATATTTTGCTGGTTTCCTCTACGGACCAGGTTTACAATTACTACCAGCCCGGGCCGTTCTATTACAACCGGGGCTACGTGCCCGCGTCCCTGGTGGCGCCGTCCGCGCTGCTGGTGCAGGAAATGGAGCTGAAGCCGACCGACACCAAGCCGGACCGAAAGCCCTATCTGCCGCATCCTTACTTCGCGAAGTGACCCCGCCTTAAGTCCCCGAAAGCCGCCCCCGCCGCGACCTTGTCCGGCGGGGGCGGTCTTTATCGGGCTCGCTTAATCTGCTATATTTTTACATAGTAAATACGCAGTGACCGTTCCAAAGGACCGCCATGAAGCTATGTGAATTCATCCGACCCGCCACCCTGGCGCAAGCGCGCGCCAGCCTGCGCAAACTGGGGCCCAAAGGCATGCCCCTCGCCGGGGGGACCGCCCTGCATTTCATGCCCGGCAAAACCCCCGTCTCTGCCGTGGACCTTACCGGCCTGGCGCTTTCCTATATCCGCCAGAAAGGCAATTTCTTCGAGATAGGCGCGGCCACGCCGCTGTCCGACATTCAGCGCTACCGCAGCCCGCGCTGGGCCATGCACGAGATCTGCCGGCGCATCTCCACCCACCAGATCCGCAACGTGTCCACCATAGGCGGAAATATCTGCCGCGTTTTCCCCTGGGCCGACCTGCCCGTGGTGTTGCTCGCCATGAACGCCCGCATGGTCATCTACTCCGGCAAGGCCAAGGAAATGGGCGCCGACGAATATTTCTCTTCCCAGCCCGCCCGCCTGTTCAGGAACGGCGACCTGCTCACCGCCGTGAAGATCCCGGTGCTCAAGGCGCAGCACGGCTTTGGTTCCGTGAAGGCCACCCGCAACGCGGCCGCTTTCTCCATGGTAACTATAGCCGCCCTGCTGGAGTTGAAGGACGGCCGTATAGCCGCGGCCCGTGTGGCCGCCGGCTCCGCCATACCTTTCCCGAAGCGCCTGCGCTCGGTGGAGGCCGCTCTCTTAGGGAAAGAGCCTTCCTCTGAAACCTTCCGCGCCGCCGCCGCGCTGGCCGGCACCGACGCCAAGTGGTGCAAGCAGGAAGGCATGAGCGCTGAATATGTCGCCGGTCTGGCCGAAGTTTCCATAGTAGACGCCCTGGAAAGGGCCGCTGAGTTCGCCCGCGGGAGGACCGCTTAATGAAGACCAATACTTGTTCGGTTTCATTCTCCATTAACGGCGAGAAGAAAACCTTCGCCACCCGCCCCGACGAGAAGCTGCTGGACCTGCTGCGCCGCGAAGGCTACAAGGGCACCAAGTACGGCTGCGGCCAGGGCACCTGCGGCGCCTGCACCGTCATCATGGACGGACGCGCGGTGTACGCCTGCCTGCTCTACGCCATGCAGGCCGAAGGGCGAAAGGTGCGCACCATAGAAAGCATGGGCACCTATGATAAGCCGGCCCCTATACAGCAGGAGCTGGTGGCCGCCGGCGCCGTGCAGTGCGGCTACTGCATCCCCGGCATCATCATGAGCGCCACCGCCCTGATGGAGACGGAAAAAGATATTTCCGACGAGGTAGCCAAGGAGTATATGGACGGCAACCTGTGCCGCTGCACCGGCTACGAAAAGATCTGGGTGGCCCTGCGCCGCACGCTCGACCGCGCCGCCGCCGAGCCTAAAAAGAAAGCCTCCAAAGGGGGGAAGAAATGAAAAGGCACGAACTCGCTAAGAATTTCAAGCAGGTCAACACTTCCGTCACCAAGATAGACGCCATGCAGCTGGCGCTGGGCAAGGATTCCTATGTGGCCGACTTCCTGCCCGCTGGCGCGCTGGTGATAAAGATGCTGTGGAGCCCGCACGCCCATGCCCGCATTAAAAAGCTGGACGTGAGCAAGGCCGAGAAGATGCCCGGCGTAAAATGCGTGCTCTGGCACGGCAATGTGCCGCGCATAGTGCATTGCACCGCCGGCCAGGGCTTTCCCGAGCCGTCGCCTTACGACACTTTCATGTTCGACAACAAAGTGCGCTTCGTGGGCGACCGCGTGGCCGCCGTGGCGGCCGAGACCGAAGAGCAGGCTTTAGCGGCCCTCGAGGCCATAAAAGTGGAGTATGAGCTGCTCAAGCCCGTGTTCACGCTGGCAGAGGCCATGGCGCCCGGCGCGCCCGTCATTCACGACGAGCCCGAGGCCCATGTACCGATCCCGATAACCTACGAGCCCAAGAAGAACCTGGTGGCCCATGTCGCCTGCGAGGCCGGCAGCTTCAAGAAAGGCATGGCCGAGGCGGATTTCACCTTCGACGAGACTTACGAAACCCCTTACGCCCAGCATTGCCCCATAGAGCCCTATACCTCCATGGCGCAGATGACGCCCGCCGGGCGCATCCTCATCACCACCTCCACGCAGGTGCCTTTCCACTGCCGCCGCATAGTGGCACGCACGCTGGGCATCCCCGTGCAGAAGATCCGCGTGGTAAAGCCCCGCATCGGCGGCGGCTTCGGCTGCAAGCAGGAGATCCTGCTCGAGGACGTGACGGCCATGTTCGCCCTGCGCACCGGCCGCCCCTGCCTGTGGCGCTTCGACCGCGAGGAGACCTTCCGCACCGGCCGCACCCGCCACCCGTTCCATATTCGCCTGCGCACCGGCGTAAAGAAGGACGGCACCATCACCGCCATAGCCCTGGAGTGCATCAACAATACCGGCGCCTACGGCGGCCACGGCCTTACCGTGGTGTCGTGCTCCGGCGGCAAGACGCTGCCGCTGTACCACTGTGACAATATCCTCTTCGACGGCAAGTCGTACTATACCAACCTGCCCGTCGGCGGCGCTTACCGCGGCTTCGGCGCCACGCAGGCCTTCTTCGCCATAGAGTCCCTGATGGACCACATGGCCGAAGCCATAGGCATGGACCCGCTGAAGTTCCGGCAGCTGAACCACATCCGCCCCGGCGAAGGTTCGCCTATCTTCCAGGCGCTGGGCGAGGGCCGCGAAGGCGTGCCCATGACCGTGGGCTCCAACGCGCTGGGCGAGTGCATAGTACAGGGCGCGGAGGCCGCCGGCTGGGAGAAGCGCCAGGACTGGCGCGGCAAGACCGGCCGTTACCGCCGCGGCATAGGCATGTGCTGCCTGATGCAGGGCTCGTCCATACCGGACATTGATATGGGCGCGGCCACCATAAAGATAAACGAGGACGGCTCATTTAACCTCAATGTGGGCGCCACCGACCTGGGCACCGGCTCGGACACCGTGCTGGCCCAGATAGCGGCCGAAGAGCTGGAGACCGCTACCGACAAGATGATAGTGTACTCGTCGGACACGGACATGACGCCTTTCGACGTGGGCGCCTACGCCTCGTCCACTACCTACCTCTCCGGCGAGGCGGTGCGCAAAGCCGCCGCCGAAGCCAAGCGGCAGATCCTCGCCACCGGCGCGGAGATGCTGGGCGTGCTGCCCGAAGAGGTGCACTGTGAGGACTCTCACGTACTGACCCGGGACGGCTCCAAGAAGGTCTCCTACTCGGACATAGCCAACTACTCGCTGTACCAGAAGAACCAGTACCAGATCATCGGCACCGCCTCCCACATCACCAAGAAGTCTCCTCCGCCTTTCGCGGCGCATTTCGCGGAAGTCGAGGTGGACACGCTGACGGGCTTCGTGAAGGTGCTCAACTATGTCGCTACGATAGACTGCGGCACCGCCGTCAATCCGACCCTCTGCGAGGGCCAGACCGAGGGCGGCACCCTGAACGGCATCAGCTACGCGCTGACCGAGGAGTACCTCTTCGACGGGAAGGGCAAGATGCAGAACGCGTCGTTCGCGGACTACCACATCTACTCCATGCGCGACCGCCCGCCGGTAAAGGCCATCCTGGTGCCCTCCTACGAGGACACCGGCCCCTTCGGCGCCAAGAGCGTGTCCGAGATCTGCATCAACGGCCCCGCGCCCGCCATCGGCAACGCCATCTACAACGCCACCGGCGCCCGCCTGAACGAATTCCCGTTCACGCCTGAAAAAGTGCTGAAGGCCATAAAATCCGTAAAAAGGTAGCAGCTGCCTTTTAAAAAGACCCGTCGCGGTCCCCTCAGGGCCGCGGCGGTTTCTTTATCGCCGTGTATAAGCTCTCCACGCGTTTTTTTGTTATTATAGCGGATAGGGGGCGCGCTTTTCGTGAAAAATGCGCCGCGGCAGGAAGAAAAAAACAAGGGCAAGGCGGGGCTGACGATAACGGGCCTTATGTTTCCTGCAGGGCTCAAGTCTTGAATCTTGATGGTTATGGGGGGCAGGATGCGAAAAACAAGAATAATTGATGTAACGAATGTGAAAAAATACTTTTTTGGGGTACTCGTTTGTTTTTTTAGCATGGTTTGTAGTTTTGCGTCTGATGATGCCCCAAATGTCTCAACTGGTGCGTATGCGAAAAGCCACCACATCGAAATAGAGAAAAACAAGGACGGTGTTCCAATAAAGGTCAAATTCGTTTCACCGGATGGGAAAAGAATAAAAAGCCTTTTATTTAATGATGTTATTATTGCGGGTTCTGGAAAAAGCCTTATTTACCAGGCCAGTTATAGTACGCATAGGGACATGGGATATGATGAATATGAGCGTGAGTTATTCAATGCTGAAGCGAAAATACAATGGCGTAAACGGTGGAAGAGTTTTCCGGGCTATGAATCTGGGTATGATGAAGAACAGGGGATGATTTCCGGGTGGTTTGAGGGGATATCATATAATGGCGAAAGAAGTTATGTGACGTATCTTAGTAGTGCTGGCATTTATAATCTGGTTGTTATAAGCGAAACTGGCAAGGAATTAGCGAGAGCGGAATCCACAGAACTGCTTTATGATATTGCAATATCGCCTGATGGCCGTATAGTCGCATCAAAATTACCATTAGGATCCGGTAATCACGAATATCAACGCATATTATTTCTTGATGTTGATAGCGGAAAAACAAAAGTGGTTAAGGTGGAGGGCGAAAATTGGGAAGGGGAATTTAATGTTTCTAGTAGAGATCCGTTACTTTTCGGGAAAATATTGTTAAGTTATCAAGAAAAGGTGAAACCAAATAGTTATAAAAGATTCTACGTAAAATTTGATGACCTTCCTGAAGATATCCGAGCATTGGTTCAGAATAAGGGCAAGTAAAATAAATCCGGGGGAATGGGGTCAGGTCTTTACTTTTGACCTTATTGCGGAGCCGCCGGGGAAGCCCGGCGGTTCTGTTAATCAGCGTCCCCTACGCCATGCAGAACGCGTCGTTCGCGGACTACCACATCTACTCCATGCGCGACCGCCCGACCATAAAGGCCATCCTGGTGCCCTCCTACGAGGACACCGGCCCCTTCGGCGCCAAGAGCGTGTCCGAGATCTGCATCAACGGCCCCGCGCCCGCCATCGGCAACGCCATCTACAACGCTACCGGCGCCCGCCTGAACGAATTCCCGTTCACGCCTGAAAAGGTGCTGGCCGCCATAAAAGCCGTAAAAAAGTAGCCCGGCCCGCCCCAAAAAGAACCGCCGCGTCCCCCTATGGACCGCGGCGGTTTCTTTGTCGTAACCTAATCTCATGCCATTTAGTACAATGTTTTTAACAGTTGGGGGAATCGTAATTTCCATAATTTAGGAGTATGTAATGACACTATTATTCCTTTGTTTGCTTTTTGTCCCAAGTATTGCGATTTGTGAAATAACTTATAAAACTATCCCGGACGAGGGGGAAAGTGAAAGAGTTATAAAGGAGTTCTATAATTCTGGTAAGAAAATAGCAACAGAAGAGTATGTTGGGGAAACTTTGATTGCTAGAACCGGAGGTATTCCAGACGGGGAAGCAATAGAATATTGTGCGGATGAGGATATATCAAACGCAACAGAAGTCGAATCTCTGGCGGCGCGTAAGCAGTGCGCGGTGCTCCACTATGAAAACAACATGAGAAATGGAAGAAGAATAGCGTATTCAGAGGATGGGACATTGCGAGCTATAACGAACTGGAAAGATGATAAATTAAATGGCGGGGCAACGTATTATTTTGATCCAGAGAATGCCAGCAGGGCAGATGTTGTGCTGACAAAGAACTATTCAATGGGGGAAGTAATCGGCAATGTGAAACTTGTGTCAAAATCAGGTGACGCTTTACGTGATGATAAATATGAAAACGGTGGACTTGTTTTAAGAAGAGAATTTTATCCAGGCGGAGAGGTGTACAAGGAAACAGTATATGATGGCGCTCCGGAATTGCCACTGAAGGTCCGAAGATATTATAAAAATGGCAACTTAATGTGGGAGCAAGTCTTTTTGCAGTATTATCCCCAATCAAATAGGGTAAAAACGGCTGCATCTGAAGTGGTGCAAACAGAAGATGGGAAAGATGGCGTTGCACGAGTAGTTGACGATACTGGAGAGTTGATAATGGAGGTCGCTTTGAAAAGAGGTAAGCGAAATGGGCTAACCAGACACTGGGCGTCAAATCAACTCCGTAAAGAGGAACACTATACTAATGACGAGTTGGATGGCATTGCAAAGTCCTTTTACTCCGCCGGCCGCCCCTATGGGCCTGTATCGTATGAGTGCAGTTATAAGGCTGGAGAGCTTACTGGTGGCGCAACATATTACCATTACAATGGTAAAATTCGGCAACAAGAAAATTATATAAATGGTCAGTTGGTCGGACGACCCATCAAATATTCCGAAAGCGGTGAGATAATGTCTAAATAGATCAGCTAGGTAAAGATAGGGGGGGCGGGCTTTTACTTTTGACCTTTAGCGCGGAGCCGCTGGGGAAGCCCGGCGGTTCTGTTAATAAAAGGTAGCAACTGCCTTTTCGGAGGGGCGTTAGCCGCCGGAGAAGGGGGAGAGGAGGGTGACCAGGTCGCCGTCCTTGATGGGTTCGTCCCATTCGACGTATTTGCCGTTGATGACGGCCTTCGAGATGTTCGTGGTCAGCGGTATGACTTTACTGGCCTCGATCTCGCGCAACAACTGCCGGGCCGTGGCGGCCTCGGTCTCATAGTCGTCGGTCTGCACCCCGCGGCGCTCGCCTACCAGGGCGAAATACTTCACTTTTATCTTTTTCTTCACTTGGCGTCTCCGCAGCAGGGGCAGGCCGGGTCGCGCGGGACCTCGGCGGTGGTAACCGTGCCGTTCCAGATGTCGAGGGTGTGCATGCGGCCCCAGTCCGCACCGCCGCAGGCCAGCGCCTTGAGCGCCTGCGTGGTCTGCAGCGCCGCCACCCAGACGGCTGCGGTGGAGAGGACGCCGAACGCGTCGGGCGGGGGCAGGCGGCTTTCGGGGGGAGGCAGGGCGAAGAGGCAGCGCAGGCAGGGGCCGCGCCCGGGGAGGATGGCCATGGCCATGCCGTCGGTGCCCAGCACTCCGCCGTAGATCCACGGCTTGCCGGCCTTTACGGCCGCCTCGTTGATGAGAAAACGGGTCTCGAAATTATCGGTGGCGTCCAGGATCAGGTCCGCCTTGTCCACCAGCGGGTCAATGTTGGCGGCAGAGATATCCGCTACTACGGGCTCGATCGCGATGCCGGAATTGATGGTGCGCAGGCGGCGCACCGCGGCCTCCGCTTTGGGCGCGCGCTCCAGCAGGTCAATTTCGTCGTAGAGCAGCTGGGTGGCCATGTTGGGGGCCTGTACCGTGTCGCGGTCGGCCAGCGTGAGTCTGCCCACTCCCGCGCGGGCCAGGAAAGCGGCCTGCGCGCAGCCCAGGGAGCCGCAGCCTATTATCAGCACGGAGCTTTTCTCTATCTTCTCCTGGCCGGCCTGGCCTATAAAGGAGAGCCTGGCGTGCCGCGCGTAGCGCGCGCCGGCCGCGGCGTTTTCAGGGGTGGGAATATCGGTTGTCATAGGCAGATCTATACGGGAACTATACTATTTTTGCCGAATACACTTCTATTTGGGAGGGGGCGGGCGGGTAATAGGGTGCTTTTTTAGGGTATTGACATTTATTATAAATTCACGTATATTTAACATAGTGGCAGGTGAAACTAGCATAAAAGAGGCTATAGAATGAAAACAGTCCCTGAATGCGGCACACCCCTGAAGAATTTCCTGGAGATCCCCTACGACGAACTCGAGGCGCTGAACCTGGAAGCCGCGGCCGCCGCCGAGAAACTTTCCGCCGCCGAACTTGAGAAAAAATACTGCGCCTACCTGCAGGAGGAAAAGCGCCTGAAGGCGGTAACGGTCTGCTTCACCGACATCGAGGGCCGTTTCCACATGCTGGACTACGATAAACAGCATTTCCTGCGCGCCAACGACAACCTGACTTTCGACGGTTCTTCCATCCGCGGTTTCTCCGCGCAGAAGGAATCGGATCTGCGCCTCGGCATAGACTGGGGCAGCATCTTCTGGCTGCCTTCCGACGTTTTCGGCCCGGGCAAGGTGATAATGTTCTGCACCGTCCTCGGCCGCGACAAGACCCCGTATGAATCCGATTTCCGCGCCCGCCTGGTCGCCCTGGCGGCCGACATGAAGAAGACGCGCGGCCTGACCGCCAACGTCGCGGCGGAAGTCGAGGGCTTCGTGGTAAAGGGGCTCAACGCCGAGCAGTCCTACAACGAGGTCACAGGCTTCGAACTGATCTCCACCGGCGGTTACTTCCACTCGCTGCCGCTGGCCCCGCTCAAGAATTTCATAGACACCGCCGCGGAAGCGCAGCGCGCGATGGGGTTCCGCAACGAGAAAGACCACCCCGAGGTGGCCCCGTCGCAGTTCGAGCTGAATTTCTCCCACGCCGGCGTGGTGCGCGCCTGCGACCTGGTCCAGCTTTATAAACTGGTCTGCCGCCAGGTGGCCGCCAACATGGGCATGACCGCCACTTTCCTGCCCAAGCCGGTCTCCGGCGTGAACGGCAGCGGCATGCACCTTAATCTTTCCTTCTCCAAGGGCGGCAGGAACATCTTCCACGAGGCCAAAGGCAAGGACGGCCTTTCCAAGGCGGCCTGGGAAGTCGTCTCCCGCCTGCTTAACCACGCGCAGGAGTTGTCGCTGATCCTGAATCCCAGCGTGAACGCCTACCGGCGCCTGGACCCGCATTTCGAGGCGCCCAACCAGATCAAGGTCTCTTCGGTGGACCGCGGCGCGATGATCCGCATCCCGGCCGGCAACGACAGGTCGGCCAGGCTGGAGATCCGCTCCGTGGCCCCGGACGCCAACCCTTACCTCGCCCTGTACGCGCTGCTGCGCACGGCGCTGGACGGAGAGCCGCTGACCAAGGACGAAGGCAAGCGCGACCGCATGCGCTACCTGCCGGGCAACATCTACGACGCGCTGCGCCTCTTCCGCGCCAGCGAATTCATGAGGGAGATCCTCGGGACGGCCCCGCAGGAGAAGTACGCGCTGCATAAACAGGCCGCCGCCGACCGCAGCCCCAGGGAGCTGGGGACCATAGTTAAAACCTCCGAGGTGCTGTTTCACCACGACGTGACCACGCAGATGCTCTGGCATAAGTTCTGACCGCCGGGCGGGCCGGAGCCGTAAGGCTTTTATGAACTTAACTTCAGCTGGTTTTCGCGCCGGGCTGGTCCTGGCGGCGGCGCTGACCCCCGGCCGGCTGGCGGCGGCGTCCTGGACGCTGGCCTCCTACAAGGCCGAGGTGCTGCAAGCCTCCTACGACGTTAAGCGGGCGGCCGAAGACGAGACGATCTACCGCGGCCAGTACGTTTCCGACCTGGCCGCTTTCTGGCTGCCCTCGGTGCTGGTCAGCGCTTCCGATGCCCCGTACGCGGCTTCCAACGCTCCCCGCTTAAGGTTCGAGAGCGGCGACGTGACCGCCGGGATCACCGCCCGCCTGAACCTTTACAACAACTTCAAGGACAAGCTAGCGCTGGATTCCAGCCGGTCGGCCAGCAAGGTCTATTCCTACAGGCTCTGGCAGGAGCGCCAGAAAGCCGCGCTGGCCTCCATGCAGAGCTATTACGGCGTGCTGCGCAAGAAGCGCCTGCTGGAAGTGGTGCGCAACAGCCTGGCTTCCTACCAGGAGCAGTACGAGAAGGTGGCGCGCTATTATAAGGAGGGCATGAAGAGCTACTCCGACCTGTTGAAGAGCGAATTGAACGTGCGCTCCAGCCAGCTGTCCGAGGCCTCCTCCGTGGAGAATTACCGCAACTCCATCATGGACCTGAACCTCGCGGTTTACCGCCAGCCGGAGGAGGCGGCCGAGCTGGCCGACGAAACTTTTGTTTCCACCGCGGCTTCGGCCGCGGCCGAAAACGACGCGGCTTACGCCGTGGAACACCGCCCCGAACTGAAGGTCCTCAGGCTGGAGGCGGAGCGGGCCGGCTATGCCTCCCGGAGAGCCTCCCTGGAGCGGCTGCCCGACCTTTCGATGGACGCCTATTACGACAGGCGCGGCCTGGGCTCCTGGGGCAAGGCGGCGGCCGGCAGCCTCAATCCCAATTATTATCTGAACCTGAGCCTTTCGCTGTCGCTGGGGCCGGCCACTATTTCCGAGCGGCAGTCGGCTTTCGAAGCCCGTACCGGGCTGGAAAGGGCGCGGCGGGCGCTTTACGAGGCCGAGCTGCAGGTGCGGCGCGAAGTGGTCTCGGCCGGCCTGGCCCTGGACACGGCGCTTAAGCGCTACGAGGTTTCCAGCCTGGCGGCCGGGCTCTCCAAGGCCAGCCTGGAGATAGTGAACACCCGGTACGGAGAGGGCCGCTCCGGCATCGTGGAGCTGGCCGAGGCGCAGCGCGACGACCTGCAGGCCGGCAGCGACCTGGCGAACGCCCTTTACGACCTGCTGCTGGCCCGGGCGGGCTACGACAAAGCGCTGGGCAAACAACTCTGGTAAGCGTTCCCATTACGGAGACATATGAAAAGGTTTAAAAGCGCGGTGCTGAAAATAACCGTCTACGCGGTCCTGGCCGCGGTACTCGGCGGCGGCGGCTGGTGGGGCTACAAGGTCTACAAGAAGACCTCGGCCGTAGAGGCCGAAATAGAGAAGGTGGCGGTGGCGCGCGGCGACATCGACGTGAAATTCCAGGACCTCGGCGACCTCTACCCGAAGAACGTGGTGGAGGTTTTTTCCAAGGTGGGGGGAACGCTGGAGGAAGTGAGCGTGCACGAAGGCGAAGCCGTGCAGAAAGGGGCGCGCGTGGCGCTGGTGCAGCCCGGGCAGAGTTCCGCGGACAAATACCTGCCGGTGGAAGTGTTCGCCCCCATAACCGGCACGGTGATGCCCTGCGTCAGCAATAATTATTACGACACGGCCTCCATGGCCAAATCCGGCCAGCGTATTTCCGGGGTTTACGATTCGGGCTCGCCTACCTGTCTTATGCAGGTGGGCGATATGTCCCGGATGGTGGTGAAGCTCAACGTCAGCGAGATGGAAGTGCTCAAGCTCAGGAAAGGCATGCCGGTGAAGATCACGGCCGACGCCGTGCCGGGCCCTGAAATGGCCGGGACCATCGACATGATAGCGCCGGTGGCGGAAAAGGACAACCGCTCCGGGGTAAAGAGTTTCCGGGTGGAAGCGGCCGTGACCAGCCCGCTGGCCGCGATGCGCCCCGGCATGACCGCCCGCATAGAGGCCGTCATGGCCGAGCGCAGGAACACGCTGAAGATGCCCATTTCCGGCCTTTTCGAAGAGAAGGGCCGCCGCTTCGCTTACCTGGTAGTGCCCGGCGCCTCCGCCAAAAAAGTGGACGTGGTGATAGGCCTGCGCAACGAGGTGGACGTGGAAGTGCTCAAGGGCCTTAACGCCGGGGACGAGGTTTATTCCGACAAGCCGCTCAATATCCAGGCCGAGGCCCCGGCCGTAGTCGCCGCGCCGGCCAAGAAAGGCTCATGATAAAATGCGAAGACCTGCATAAGACCTACCCCCTGGGCAAAGGCGCCGGCTACCCGGCCGTAAGGGGCGTCAGCTTCCAGGTGCGCGCCGGGGAGTTCACCGCTATCACCGGCCCGTCCGGCTGCGGCAAATCCACGCTGCTCAATATCCTGGGCTTTCTGGATAACCCGAGCTCCGGGACCTACCTTTTCGACGGCAAGAACGTGGGCGCTTTCGACGACGGCAGGCGCTCCGGCCTGCGCCTCACCGATATCGGCTTCGTTTTCCAGTCCTTCAACCTGCTGCCGCGTTTTTCGGCGCTCGATAACGTCTGCCTGCCCATGCTTTACGCCGGGGTGGAGAAGGAAGCCGCCGCGGCCAGGGCGGAGGAGCTGCTGGCGCGGGTAGGCCTGGCCGGCAAGGAGGCCAACAGCCCCATAAAACTTTCCGGCGGCGAACGCCAGCGGGTGGGCCTGGCGCGCGCCCTGGCCAACCGCCCGCGGCTGCTGCTGGCCGACGAGCCCACCGGCAATCTCGACTCGAAGAGCGGGGCGGAGATCATGCAGCTGCTGCTGGAGCTGCACAAGGGCGGTCTTACCGTTATCATGGTGACCCACGACCAGAGCCTGGCCAAACTGGCTTCCAGGATAGTCAGGATGAAGGACGGGGTGGTGGAACCATGAGGATCTCCGAATCCCTGCGCACCGGCACGCTTGAGATCTTCAACAACAAGCTGCGTTCCTTCCTGAGCTTCCTTTCCATCTCGGTGGGCGTGATCTCCATCCTTTACAGCATCACGCTGATCTATTCCATCCGCACCCGCACCGCCAAGGCGCTGGAAGTCGCCGGCCCGGGCCGCATCGTGGTCAAGATGAAGGACCGCTGGAACTCCAATTCCGACATGGAAAAGAAGCAGGCGCGCGAGGCGCTGACGCTGGAGGACGCGCTGGCCATGGAAACCCGCTACCCGGAGCTTTTCATGGTCTCCCCGGTGCTGCGCAAGTGGATAGAGTTTCGCGCGGGCAGCTTCAGCGAGTGGCAGGGCGTGCTGGGCGTGAACACCCAGTGGAAAAAGCGCGGCTGGGTCTATTCCCTCAAGGGCAGGTTCATCAACCAGCACGATATCGATACCAGGGCCCGCGTCTGCGTTATCATCATAGAGGGCGGCTGGCTGAAAAAACCCAAGTGGATAAAGTTCTACGACTGGAAGGACCGCTTCCAGGAGTTCGTAAAACATGACGACATGCTGGGCAAGACCATCATGATGGGAGGCAGCCTTTACACCGTGGTCGGCGTCCTTAACGAGCCCCCCATGGAGAAGAACCCCAGGGCCTTCATGGAGGTGGAGTCCTGGTCCCCCAAGATCCTGGTGCCCATCACCACCGCCCAGCGCTTTCTTTCCGGCTACGGCGAGTCGGAGGGCATAGACCAGATAAACCTGGATACCGGCAAAGAGGTCACCATCAACGCCTACAAGGCGCGGGTGGAGAAATTCCTGGCGGCGCGCCACGGCGGGCGGCTTAATTTCCTGGAGATCAAGGATTACCGGGACATCATAAAGGACAAGCTGGCCGACAAGCAGCGCGACATGTACACCGTGCTGATCATAGGTGCTATCGCCATCCTGGCCGGCGGCATCGGGATAATGAACGTCACGCTGGCCACTATTTATTCCCGCATCAGGGAGATCGGCATCAGGCGGGCTATCGGCGCCACCCGCGGCGACATCATGGCGCAGTTCGTCATAGAGGCCATGCTGCTGGGCTTCTTCGGGGGGATCGCCGGCATCATGGTCGGCATGGGCGGTGTGCAGTACCTCGCGTCCAAAGGCAACGAGGACATGATAATGTTCCAGTGGTGGATGCCGTTCATCTCGGTGATAGCCGCGGTGCTGACCGGCTTCCTGGCCTCGCTGTACCCGGCCTACCAGGCCTCCAAGCTGGACCCGGTGGAATCGCTGCGCTACGAGTAAAGCCCCCGGCTTTTGCGGCCAGAAGCCCGCGGCCGCGCGGGCTTTTTTGTATCATATTGCTACGCTATGGGCAGTAAATACCGCATACACGTCATCCTGGGCGCCGCCGCCCTGGTTTTCCACCTCTTCGAAGGCTTCGGCTTCATCAACTCGGCCGCGCCCACCTACGACGAGACCGTCCATCTTTCCAGCGGCTACTCCTACCTGGCTACGGGCGTCTACCGGATGAACGTGATGGACCACCCGCCTTTGTCGGAAATGCTGTCGGCCCTGCCGCTGCTGGCGCTGAAGCCGGCCGCCTTCACGGGGCACCCTTATTTCGCCAACCTGATGCCGTACCATTACGGCGATTTGTTCCTGTACCAGAACAACGCTTCGGCGGAGCGGCTGCTCAACACGGCCCGGCGGTTCACGTTCATAATCTGGACGGCGCTGCTGGCTTTTTTTATCTGGCTGTTCGCGTCGCGGCTGGAATCGCCGCGGGCGGCGGGCCTCAGCCTGGCGGTTTTCGGCCTGATGCCCGTCTTTATCTCTAACGACGCCCTGATCACCACCGACGCGGCCGCCGCAATATTTTACTTCGCCTCTTTCGCGCTGGCGTGGCTGTTCACCGCGGTCAAGCCGGTCGAACGGGCGGTAAAAGGGGGCAAAACGGCCGGGTTCCTCGACGAAGCGAAGCTGCGGACCTGGGCGGCCCTGGCGGGAGCGGCGGCCGGGCTGGGAATGGTTTCCAAGTTCAGCCTGTTCATCGTGCCGCCCCTGGTGGCGGCCTTCTGGATAGCCGACAACCTGCGGGCCCCGCGCATGAAACTGCCGCGGCTGCTGGTTTACGTAGGGATCTATTTCGCCGCCTGCCTGCTGGCGGTGGCGCTGGTGTATAAGTTCGATCTCGGGCTTTACTTCGACGGGCTTTCGGAGACGCTCAAGCGCCTGGATAAGGGCCGCTCTTCCTTTGTTATGGGGCGCTACACGCTCGAAGGCGTCTGGTGGTATTTCCCCGCCGCGCTGGCCGTTAAAACCCCGCTGCTGGCGCTTTTCGGGGCCCTGGCGGGGGTATGGCTGACCGTCAAGCGGTTCCGCAAGGATTACCTGTGGCTTATCCTGCCGCCCGCCATCTATTTCGCGGCCTCGCTTAACACGAAAGTGCAGATAGGCTACCGCCACATCATGCCCGTGATGCCGTTCGTAGCGGTGCTGGCGGGGCTGGCCCTGGCGCGCCTGCTGGAAGTGAAAAAAGGCGCCTGGCTGGTCTGCGGTCTGCTGGCCCTGACGGCGGCGTCGGTTTCGCGCGCGTCGCCGCATTACCTGGCTTATTTCAACGAGCTGGCGGGCGGGCCGGCCGGCGGCTACAAGCTGTTCGTGGATTCCAACCTGGACTGGGGCCAGGACGTGAAAGGCGCGGCCGAATACCTCAAAAGCCGCGGCAACCCGCCGGTGATCTTCTCTTATTTCGGGGTGGCGCGGCCCGAAAGCTACGGTATCGACTATGTGCCGCTGGGCATAGTCTCCAATATAGAGCTGACCGGGACCGGCGCGCGCGTCTGCGCGATGAAGACCGCACTGCTGGCCGTCTCGGCCACCAACCTGCAGGGCACTTATTACCCGGACAAAGAAACTTTTACCTGGCTCAAAAGCAGGCGCCCGGCCTTTGTCGCGGGCTACTCCATTTTCGTTTACGACCTGACGGCGGATAAGGACGGGCTGGAGCGGCTGGCCGCGCTGTTCGACCGCGAGGGCCGCAACGCCGAAGCCGACTGCCTCTATGACGCGGCGGCAAAAAAATAACAGCCCCGTGAACGGGGCGTAAGCTGGTACACCATGCGTTTTAAAAATATCTTCCTGGCGGCCGCGGCGGCGCTGCTGCTGTCCGGCTGCGGGGCGCAGTATTATCTTTACGGGCTTTTCGGGCCCGATCACCATTATTTGGCGGCGGACGGCCCCGCGGCTTCGGTACAGGCCCCGCCGGTACCGGGCTCCCCGGAGGATAGGAAGGATTTTGAAACGCTGCTGGACTGGCAGGCCAAACGGACAGAAGCGGATTGCGGCCGGGCCAAAGCCCAGGCGACCGCCGATTATGATAAATTTTTCGGGGATGTTTCGCCTTTCCCGGACCCGCTGCCGCCGGAGGCCTCAAAAATACTTTTCCGGGTCTATTACGACTCCGGCCGCGCGGTCAGCGCGGCCAAGAAACGCTTCGCCCGCAAGCGCCCTTTCCGCCGGGACAAGGCCATAGAGCCCTGCCTCGGACGCATAGGCGGGCTTGCCTATCCCAGCGGCCACGCTACCATGTCGCGGGTATTCGCCCTGCTCCTTTCCGACCTGGCCCCGGCCGCGCGCGGCGCTTTCCTGGCCCGCGCGGACCAGGCCGCGCTTAACCGCGTAATAGGCGGGGTGCATCACCCGTCCGATATCGAGGCCGGCAAACTGCTGGGCAACGCCATTTACGCCGGGCTGCTGAAAGAACCGGCCTTCCGCGAGGATCTTGAAAAACTAAAGCCTTTGCTGAAGCCGCAATAGCGCCCCGGGTCCTTAAGCAGGGCAAAATAAAAAAGGCCGGGAACGTTCCCGGCCTTTTCTATTTGTACGCTGCCGCTTAATTTTCTACTTCGAACTCTTCCTTGCCGGCGCCGCAGACGGGGCAGACCCAGGCTTCGGGCAGCTTGTCGAAGGCCGTGCCGGGGGGGATATTATTGTCGGGATCCCCGACGGCGGGGTCGTAGACGTAGCTGCAGAGTTTACAGACGTATTTTTTCATTGTTTTCTCCCTTGGTTCAGGCTTTCCACAACCCGTGCAGGTTGCAGTATTCCCTGACTTCGATAGTCTTGGGCTGGAAGCACACGCAGAAAACGGCCTCGGGCGCCATGCCGGGCTTCAGGTATTCCCTGAAAACCTTGCCGTCCGCGATGAGCTCGATCCATTCTATGAAATGTTTCTCTTCCATCGGGTGGGGTATGGAGCCGACCTTGACCTTTATGCCTTTGTCGGTCTTCTCTATGACGGGCACGTGCTTTTCCTTGGCGGCGTCAGTGGTGTTCTCCACCAGCTCCCGCATGTCCGCTCCGCAGCAGACCAGAACCCCGGGGCCGCCGTGCAGAACTTCCACTATGTTCCCGCAGGCGTCGCATTTGTAGATCTCTCTTCTTTCAGCCATATCGTTCCCTCCTTAAGTATTTAAACCAGCGCCCGCAGCGCCGTAAGAACTTCGTCGTAATCGGGCTCGCGCGTCACTTCGGGCACCACCTGGGCGTATTTCACGATGCCGTCCTTGTCCACGATGAAGATGGCGCGGGCCAGCAGGCGCAGGTCCTTTATAAGCACGCCCCAGGTTTTGCCGAAATCGGCCTTCTGGTAGTCCGAGAAGGTGCGTACCGCTTTAACGCCGGCCGCGCCGCACCAGCGCTTCTGGGCGAAGGGCAGGTCCATGCTGATGGTCAGCACGCCCACGTCGGGGCCCAGCGCCTCGGCTTCCTTGTTGAAGCGGCGCGTCTGCAGGTCGCACACCGCGGTGTCCAGCGAGGGCACCACGCTGATAACCGCCAGCTTGCCGCCGTAGGTGCGGGAGAACTTCATGGGCAGCATGTCGTTGTCCGTAACCTTGAAGTCGGGGGCGGTCACGCCCACCTTGATCTCTTCTCCGGCCAGCACCATGGGGCGGCCCTGCATGGTCACCGTGCGTTTTACGGTCTCTTTCTTGATTTCGTCGTTGAGGTTTTCGTCCATTATGTCCTTTACCAGTTCTCGGCCAGCACTTCAAAGTAGGCTTTGGGGTGGGCGCAGGCCAGGCAGTTCTCCGGGGCGGCGTCGCCTTCGTGCGTGTAGCCGCAGTTGATGCAGCGCCAGACGGTCTGCTTGTCCTTCTTGAAGGCCTTGCCTTCTTCCAGGTTCTTGAGGAAGCCGCGGTAGCGCTTCTCGTGCTGGCGCTCGGCCACGGCGATGGATTCGAAAGCCTTGGCCACCGGTTCAAAACCCTCCGCGCGGGCGATCCTGGCGAAATCCGGGTACATGCTGCCCCATTCGTGCTTCTCGCCGTCGGCGGAAGCCTTCAGGTTGGCCTTGGTGTCGGCGACGACGCCGGCGGGGAAAGTGGCGGTTATGGTCAGGTCGCCGCCCTCCAGGAACTTGAAGAAGCGCTTGGCGTGCTCTTTTTCCTGGGTGGCCGTCTCTTCGAACGCCATGCTTATCTGCACGTAGCCTTCTTTTTTGGCGGCGCTGGCGAAGTAGGTGTAGCGGTTGCGGGCCTGCGATTCGCCCGCGAAAGCGGCAAGCAGGTTGCCTTCGGTCTTGGAACCTTTAAGATTCATAATTTTCCTCCGTCTGAGATATATTAGGGCCGCTGCCGGACCCCACCGACAACAGTGCTAGAGAGTGTTTATATTCTACTAAAAATCACGTATTGTTGCCCCGGATGCCGGCGCGGGTCAGGGCAAAGTCGTACTTGACCGGGTCCGCGGGGTTTACACCGGCAAAGAAAGCCGTTATCTCCACGGCGGTCTTCATGGAGGTGTCCTTCCTTCTGGTTATCCCCATGCCCATGGAAACCTGCCGCATGTGCGTGTCCAGCGGGATGAGGAGTTTGGAGGGGGAAACGCCTGTCCAGACCCCGGGGTCCACGGCGTCCTTCCTCGCCATCCAGCGCAGGAACAAGTTCAAGCGCTTGAAAGAACTCTTGTGCTCCGGGCAGGGCGTCAGGGTAGGCGCGCAGGCCTGGGTGTTAAAGGCGTTAATGAACCGGTACAGGGCTTCCTCTACCGTAGGCTCTTTCGCGTCGTAACCCTTCAGAAAAAGCTTCTCCAGCGAGCCGTATTCTCCCATCGCCCGCTTTATGTTCAGCAGGAACACGGCCATCTCCGCGCCCGTGGTAAAACGATGCTTGAATTTAGCCAGCCCTTTCTTTACCTCCGCCGGCGGCGTGCTCTTTATCCACTGCGCTGGAGACTTCCCCATGGGCGCCAGCACCTTCTCCACGCTCTTTAGTATCTGGTTCACGTTGCCGTAGGCCAGACAGGCCGCGATCAGCCCAACCACCTCCCGGTCCGCCGCGCTTTTATAGCGCCAGACGAACTCCAGTGGATCCGGATGTATAAACTCCGCCCGGTTCATCTCTTTATAAGTCTTCTCCAGAAAAGCTTTTGTGGGGGTCATGCGGTTATTATAGTAAAGGTTTCTCTCTAGGCGCATGGCCCGCCGCATGGGCCAGAACGCAAAAACGGCGTCGCGCACACCGTGCGCGCGCCTCCCGCTCTCGGCCTCGGCGCTGCGCAAGCCTCGGCCTGCGAGAGGGTTTTGCTAACCTGGCCCATGCGTCAGGCCTGTTCGCAACTGCGGACAGACGGGCCTGCCGGATAAGGAAAACCGTCGTTGAGTCCGGCGCTTGCATAGCGCGCCGGGCGAATACCGAGCTAGGCCACGGTGTGGCCGAGCGTGTTTTCCGTTCCGGTAGGCCTGGCTGGACGCATATGTTAAGAGGCCGGGCACTAGTCTTTACTCCAATGCCCGGCCCCGGTTACTGAGTTTTACGCGCGCGCTTTCGCGCCGAGTATGGCTTCCAGGTCTTTTTCGGCCGTGGTCACCGGCATGATGTTGAACTTCTGCACCAGCACGTTCAGCACGGCCGGGGTAACGAAGGCCGGCAGCGTCGGGCCCAGGCGGATGTTCTTTATGCCGAGGAACAGCAGCGTCAGCAGGATGCAGACGGCTTTCTGCTCGTACCAGCTCAGCACCATCGACAGAGGCAGTTCGTTGACGCCCACGTTGAAGGCCTTGCTCAGCGCCACCGCCACCTGTATGGCCGAGTAGGCGTCGTTGCACTGCCCCATGTCCAGCAGGCGGGGGATGCCGCCGATATCGCCGAACTCCTGCTTGTTGAAGCGGAACTTGCCGCAGGCAAGCGTCAGGATGACGGTGTCCTTCGGGGCCTTCTCGGCGAACTCCGTGTAGTAGTTGCGGCCGGGCTTGGCGCCGTCGCAGCCGCCCACCAGGAAGAAGTGCTTTATCTGGCCGGCTTTCACCGCGTCGATCACCTTGCCGGCCACGCCCATCACCGTGTTATGACCGAAGCCCACCAGGATGGTCTTGGGGTCGCCGTCCTCGGCGAAGCCGGGGGCGCCGAGCGCGGCCTCTATGGCCGGGCCGAAATTACCGTTGGCGAGGTGCTTCACGCCGGGCCATTCCACCAGGCCGGTGGTGAAGATGCGGGCCTTGTAGCCGTCCAGCGGCTTTTGGATGCAGTTGGTCGTCATCACGACCGAGCCGGGGAAGGCGTTGAATTCCTTCTGCTGGTCCTGCCAGGCGCCGCCGTAGTTGCCGGCCAGGTGCTTGTATTTCTTCAGGCCGGGGTAGCCGTGGGCGGGCAGCATTTCGCCGTGGGTGTAGACGTTCACGCCCTTGCCCTCGGTCTGCTTAAGGATATTCTCCAGGTCCTTCAGGTCGTGGCCCGAGACCAGCAGGGCTTTGCCCTTGAGCGGGTTGATGCGCACAGGCGTAGGCACCGGGTGGCCGTAGGCGCCGGTATTGGCCTTGTCCAGCAGTTCCATAACGCGCAGATTCACCTCTCCGCACTTCATGTTGTAGGCGACCAGCTGATCCACCGAGGGGTCGGGCTTGGTGAGGAAGTCCAGCGCTTCGTGGATAAAGGCGTAGACGGCCTTGTCTTCCTGGCCCAGGATCAGCGCGTGGTCCGCGTAGGCGGCCATGCCCTTCAGGCCGTAGGTCAGCAGTTCCTGCAGCCCGGCGGCGTCGTCGCCCAGGCCTTTCTTGCGGGCCTCTATGCCTTTGTCGGCGGCTTCGTTCAGCAGCCCTTTATAATCGGACGGGGCGACCCAGGCCGCGGGGCCGGTAAGTTTTTCGGCGTTCTTTACGGCGCCTTCGTACAGCAGGCGGGCCTTTTCTTTTACGGCCTGGCCTTTCCTTATGATCTTCTCTATATTAGCGGGGTCGAAGTTGACGTTGGTGACGGTGGTGAACAGCGCTTCGGTCACGAACACGTCCACTTCCCTGTCCTGGATGCCGGCCAGGGCCGCCCTGCGCGCGTACATGCTTATGCCCTTGGCCTGCCACAGCAGGAGGTCCTGCATTTTGGCCGTCTCCGGGTCCTTGCCGCAGACTCCCTGCACGGTACAGCCCGTGCCTTTCGCCGCCTGCTCGCACTGGTAACAGAACATATTGTCGCTCATTATATATCTCCTTGATTGATTTTAACCCGAACTAAATCATTTCCGCTTTGAAAACTCCGAAATCTTTCCGTTCAGCACCGCCTCGAACCGCTTGTTGGTCTCGGCCAGGAAGTTTCCGAACATGCAGTCCCGGTGCTTGCACACCTTGTGGCTGAGCAGGCAGGCTTTCATGGCGGGGGGGCCGTCGACGGCGCTGATGAAGGCGCGCACGCTGGCCTTCCTGCCCGCGGGAGAAAGGGCAAAGCCCCCTTTGGGCCCGCGGGAAGGCAGCACCAGGCCGGCCCTGGTGAGGGTCTGCAGCACCTTCGACAGGTGGTTGTAGGACACGTCCAGCGCTTTGGCTATTTCCATGGCGGAGCTCAGCGGCTTCTTTTCGCCGGCCAGATAGTCCGCCGTGTGCAGCGCTATGGCCGCCGCGTCCGAGATCCTGAGTATGCTTTGCATTTCTTTCCTTCGTTCTTGTGGTAACGTGGTATAACTATACCAGTATACCCCGGGATTGTCAAGGGCCTTTCGGCGCGCCGGGGGGGCGGTCAGGGATTTACGGTGGGGAAGTAGGCCGTGAACACGGCGCCGCCCTGGGGGCGGTTGCCTGCGAAAATATACCCGTTGCTCTGGGATACTATGCCGTACACCGTGGAAAGGCCCAGGCCGGTGCCTTTGCCTTTGGGCTTGGTGGTGTAGAAGGGCTCGAAGATCCGGGGCAGCACGTCTTTAGGGATGCCGGGGCCGGTGTCCGCCAGCTCGAAAGCCGCGTATTTGCCGGCCGGGAGCGACGGGGGGAGGCCGGCGGGGCCGGCGTTGAAAGTGCGGATCAGGATGCCGCCGGAATCCTTCATCGCGTCTTTGGCGTTGACGGCCAGGTTCATTATGACCTGCTTGAACTGGTCGGGCTCTATCTTTACCCGGTAAGGTGCCTCGTCGAGAGAGTAGGCTACGCTGATACCTTTGCCCAGCAGACTGTCCATCAGCACCTTGAGCTCCCGGATGGGCTCGTTGAGGGTGGTAAGCACGGGCTTGAATTCCTGCCGGCGCGCGAAGACCATCAGCTGCTTTATCAGGTTGGCCGATTCCTTGGAGGAGCGCAGGATCTCTCCGGACAGCTTGCGGGCGACGCTGCCGGCTTTCAGGTCCTCGCTGATCAGCTCCATGGAGCCGATGATGATGGTGAGCAGGTTGTTGAAATCGTGCGCCATCTGGCCGGCCAGCAGGCCCATGGATTCCATCTTCTGGCTCTGGGCCAGCTGGGATTCCAGCTGGCTTTCGCGGGCGATGTCGTGGCGCAGCGCCAGGAAATATTTAATTTTGCCGTCCGGGGACTTTATCGGGCAGATGCGCACCTCTTCCGTGTAGGGCGTCCCGTCCTTGCGGCGGTTGACCAGGCGCCCGCTCCAGCGCCTGCCGGCTTTTATGGTCTCCCACATTTCCCGGTAGAACTCCGCGGGATGCTCTCCGCTTTTAAGAAGACTGGGCTTGCCGCCCAGAACTTCCTCCCGGCCGTAGCCGGTGAGCCGCTCGAAAGCCGGGTTGACGTAAAGGATAACTCCCTCCGCGTCGGTCAGGAAGAAAGTCTCGCAGGTCTGCTCTATGGCGCCAAGCAGGATGCCGCACATTTCCGCGGGAATTGTCATGCGGATATTGTATCAAAAGTTAGCCGCCGGGTTCGGCGGCGCGGTGATGAGCCTTAACAGGTATTTTAAAAAATGCTATTATTGAAAAGCAGTACTTACCACATTTTGCCGCGGTAGCTCAGTGGTAGAGCACCGGTCTGAAAAACCGGGTGTCGTTGGTTCGATCCCAACCCGCGGCAAATTTTTTATCCCCAGGCGGCTCAGCCATGCACAATAAGATCCTGATCGCGGACGACGACAACGAGATGCTCGAGACCCTCAGCAACATGCTGGAGGGGGAAGGCTACGTCGTGGTAAAGGCCGAGAACGGCCTGGAAGCGGTGGAGCTGGCCCGCAAGGAACTCCCGGCGCTGGTCATGCTCGACATCCACATGCCCAAGATGGACGGCCTCAAGGCCTGCAAAGAGATAAAATCCGATAAGGTCACCAAGGGCGTGCCGGTGGTGATGCTGACCGTAGAGGGCAGCATCAACGAGATCCAGCAGGCCATCAGCTACGGGGCCAAAACCTATATCACCAAGCCTTCCAGCAAGGCCGAGATCCTCAAGGTAGTTAAAAGCATCCTTTACTAGCGCCCGCGCGGACGCAAAAAAACAGGGCCCTTCCGGGCCCTGTTTCTTTTTGCCGTCCCCGGCGCTACACTATGCGCATCAGCGCGAAGTGCAGGTATTCCGTTTCAGGCATGCTGATCAGGATGGGGTGGTCCTTGGCCTGGCCGCGCAGCTCTACCATCACGGCTTTCTTGCCGCTGCGGGCCACGGCGCCCGCCAGGGTTTCCACGAACATCCCGCGGGAGATGTGGTGCGAGCAGGTGGACACCGCCAGGTAGCCGCCCTTGGGCAGGGCTTTAATGGCCGTGCCCGCCATGCGGCCCAGCATCTTCAGCGCCTGCGGCAGGTGCTTCTTGTTGCGCACGATGTTGGGCGGGTCCAGCAGTATGAAGTCCGGCGCTTCCGGCAGCTGCCCGGACTCCAGGGCCTCCAGGATGCGCTCCGCCTTTTCTTTGCGGAAGATGATCTTCTTCTCCACCTTGTTGAGCACCGCGTTCTCTTCGGCCAGCTCTATGGCTTTTTCGGAAGAGTCTACCGCCCAGACGGCCTCGGCGCCGGCCTTTGCGGCCGTTATCGCGAAAGAGCCTAGGTAGGTGTGCAGGTCCATCACCTTGCGCCCCTTGAAGAAAGGTACCAGCGCCGCGCGGTTCTCGCGCTGGTCGAAGTACCAGCCGGTTTTCTGCCCGCCGGCCATGGGCACCCAGTAGTCGAGTCCGTTCTCGGTTATTTTGGCCTTTTCCGGCATCACGCCGAAAGCCGTTTCCTCGTAAGACTTCAGGCCCTCCAGTTCCCGGAACTGGTGGGTGTTCTTGTAGAAAATGCCGCGGGGCCGCAGCAGGTCCGTAAGGGCGGCCGTGATCTGGTCCTTGAGCAGCTCCATGCCGGCCGAAAGTATTTCCACCACGACAGCGTCCCCGTAGCGGTCCACCACCAGGCCGGGCAGGCCGTCGGATTCGCCGAAGCAGATCCGGCAGGCCCGGTCCACGCCCAGCGCGGAGCGGTAGTCCAGCGCGGCGGCCAGGCGGGCGCTTATAAAATCCTCCGGCAGCTCCAGGGTGTTCTGGACCAGCAGGCGCATGGCTATAAGGCTCTTCGGGTTGAAGAAACCGACCCCGGCCGGCTTCCCGCTCTGGTAGAGCAGGCCGCAGATGGTGCCGGGGGGAATGGAGGTATCCACTACTTCCAGTTCGTTGGAGAAAACCCAGAGATGTCCATGGGCCCGGCGCTTTTCGGCGCCGGCGCGAAGTTTGAGGCTAGGTAGGTTGGAGTTCATTTTAAATCTTCCTTATCTATTCGTCGAGAGAAACTATCGCCTCCACGGGGGCGCCGATCTTTACGTCGAACATCCTGGCGAAATTCCCGTTGCGCACGGAAAATTCCAGGAAGCCGAAGGAGCCTATCAGGGCCAGCGGTTCGCCTTCGGGCACCGAGGCGTAGGTCAGCTTGAGGTCTTTGAGCATGCGGTCCGCGATGTTGAAGACGGCCTTGGCGCTCAGGTAATTCCGCTTGATGTTGGTGACCACGTTGCCGAAGTGGTCGATGGCGATGACCTGGCCCAGGATGCGGTTGCCGGCTTTCTCGGGCTGGGGGAAGGGGAAACGGCGGTACTCGGTGAAGATCGGGCCGATCTTCTTTTCCGGCAGGCCCTTGGCGATGGCCGCGGCCACCGGCGACATGATGTCGCGCCCGTGGAACGTGGAGCTGATGTCCTTCATGAAAAGGGACGAATTGCTGATGAAGCGTGCTTCCAGGATCTTTTCCTTCTGTTCCACCCAGCTGATGAGGCCGTTGTCGGGGGCGATGAACTGGTAATTCTCCGTCTTCGCCCAGATAATGCCGCGCCCGGTGCCCACGGTCGGGTCTACCACGGTCATGAAGAGGGTGTGCCTGGGCATGTAGGGCATGGCCGCCATCAGGTAGAAAGCCGCGGTCTGGATATCCTGCGGCGGGATCTGGTGGGTGATGTCTATGATGGACAGGCCGGGCGCCTTGGACAGCAGCACGCCTTTCATTGCGCCCACAAAGGGGTCATGCGTTCCAAAGTCCGAAAGCAGGGCGATGCATTTGGTTTTCATAAGTAAGAGGTCTGGAAGGCCAAACGACTTGAGGCCCGCGCGCGGGATAAGGGGATCCCGGCGATCCCCTCTGCCCGGTATTTCCCGGGATTACTCCTGGCCGTGCACGTGGTGAACGGTCGAGCCGGGGATGGTGAGCGGCAGTTTCTGGCGGCAGAGCGGGCAGTTGTCCGGCGGGTAAAGCTGCAGCGGGTAGGAGATAAGGCCCCGCACCGGGACGTTCAGGGTCAGGTCGCCGGTGGAGCGGTCCACGATGGCGGCCACGCCTATGATCTTGGCCCCGTAGCCGCGGGCCAGGTTTATAGCTTCGCCGCAGAGGCGGCCGGAGTTCAGCACGTCGTCCACCACCAGCACGCGCTCGCCCTCGGAGATCTTGAAATCGCGCTTGAGCACCATCACGCCGTTGATCTTCTCGGTGAAGATGGAGCGGGCCTTCTTTACGCGGGCCACTTCCTGCCCGATGGCCATGGAGCCGACGGAGGGCGAGATGACGACGTTGATCTCCTGGGGGAACTTGGCGGCCATCTCCTTGGCGACCTTCTGGGCCAGGTGCGGGTACTGCAGCACCAGCGAGGGCTGGATGTAGGTCTGGGTGTGGAACCCGGACGGGATCTGGAAGTGACCGTTGAGGATAGCGCCGTGCTCCTGCAGGAGCCCCACCACGTCGAATTTTCCAAGTTTGGACATTATTGCTTTCCTCCTAAGAAACGGTTTATTTTAGCGAAATCTATGGCCGCGCTCTTCTGCGCGGCTTCCTTGATGATCTTGCTGCTTTCCGTCGGGCTGATCATCTTGAAGTCCGGCTTGGCCATCTTGCCTTCTATGGTGAAGGCCATGGCCGGCTTGCCGCTGGCGTCCGTGAGGGCCTCGGGCAGGCTCCCCATCGAATAATACTTACCTGATATTGTATAAATTTTCAGCTTCATGGTATCATCGGAAAAATCTATCTGCCCGGTGGCGTAGGCGGAGAATTCCTTGCCGTCCATGTAGAAGTTCTTCACTTCCACCTTGCCGTCGTTAAGCGTGTAGTCCCCGCCGATGGCGTTGAAAGAGACGTCGTTGACCTTGTAGCCGAATTTCAGCGCCCCCATGCGGTTCATCTTGTGGATCAGGATCAGCGGCATGGAGACGAGGTAGTAGACCCGGTCCTTCTCCGAGGTTTTCTGCACCTGGTAGAAGGTGCCGCTGCCGGATTTTATGGACACGCTGCCGCGCATCTTGGTGATGTCGCCGGTAATGTTCTTCAGCGCGGCGGAGACGTAGAAATCTTTGGCGTCCAGGTATTCGTGCCGGAAGCGGTCCGCCTTGTAGAGCAGCCTGAAGTTGGCGTACCCGCTGGGGATGGAGTTTTTTAGCGTCTTTATCCAGGCCAGTTCCGAATCGTAGAGGCGGGGCTTCCGGGGGCCGCCCCGCAGGGCTATGGCTCCCAGGATGAGGTTTTTCGCTTCGGCATAGACCAGGTTCTTCGAATAGCCGGTAAAATCCACCGTCTTGGCCCCGCCAAAAGGCTGTTGTATGGCCGTCAGGCCCTTCACCGCCTCGCCGTTGAGGCGGCCGGAATAGGCAAGGGAAAGCTCGTCCTTCGAGATCTTCGTGTTAACTTTTATGCCGGCCAGCTTGTCTTTGCCCAGCGTCAGCCGGCCGCCGGAGGCGGTGACGTAGCTGTTGGCGAAGTTCTCCGAGAGCAGCGCCGACACGTCGAGGTCGGCCGCCGTGAGCGTGTGGTAGCGGAAGCCGGCTTTGAGGGTGTTCACGAAGATCCTCGAGACCACCGGTTTGCCGTTCTTTGAGGAGATCTTGAGGCGTACCTGCACTTTGCCGGAGGGGTCCTCCACCGGGAGCCTGGCGCCGTAGCGCCTGGCGTTGCCCAGGTTGAAGGGGGGGGCCCAGACGGTAAAAGAGTACTGCGGCGTAGAAAGGGAAAGCTCAAAGGTGCCCTCGGCTTTGAGGTTCAGCGGCCGGGAAACCAGCTTAAGCTCCGCGGTCCGGGTGGAGGTGAAGACGGTGTTTATTTCCCAGAAAGAGCGTGGGGCGGTGAATTCCCAGGGGGAAACGAAGAGATGGCCCATCTCCGAGCTCTTGAACTCGGGGGTTTCGGCCTTCAGGGTCAGTTCCGGCCGGCGCAGGTTCTTGATTCCGCCGGTGAACCTGGCCGACTTGTCCAGCACGGTCAGGTCGGCGCGCAGGTCCTTGATCTCCGCTTTGGTCCAGTCGAAGCCGCCGAAATTCACCAGGCCCTCGGTGTAGAGCCTGCCCGTTACGGGGCGCTTGAGCGCGTCCCGCCGGAAAAAGACCGAGGCGTAAAAGGGGCAGTCGGCGTCCGGCTTGAAGTCCTTCAGCGTGGCGTTGAAGCGTTCGAAGGAATAGCTGGTTTTGGCCTTCAGGTCGTTCAGGTACAGTTCCCCGTCCTTTATTTCCGCGTCGGCGATCTTGTTGAGCCTGTTCTTGCCGCCGTTGGCCCGGTAAGCCGCGAAAATGTCGCCGATGTTCCAGGAGCCGTCCAGGCGCTTGATGAGCTGTATTTTAGGGGAGACCAGCAGCACGCTGTCTATCTCTATTTTGCGGCGGAGCAGGGGCATCAGGCGGTAGGTGGCGTAGATGTATTCGGCGCGCAGGAAGTCCACCGCCTCGGGGCCGGGTTCGGTTACCCGCAGGCCTTTTATCTTTATTTCCCCGGTGGCCGAAAGGCGCGCCCACTCTATATGGACGGGGCGCTTGAGCATCTCCTGGAACTGGTTGGTCACCACGGACTGCAGGTCGGCGGGCTTGAACATGATGCGCACCGTCACCAGCGCGGTGGCGGCTATGCCGGCGGCCAGGATTATCGGCAGGAATATTATCCTGGCCATTATCTGCTTGAAGAGTTTCATGACTGTAGATATATTTTAGCAGTATTAAAGATATATGCGGCGGCCGAGAAAAGGCCCTTGTAGGCCGCCGCCTGGGCGGCCAGGACGCGCGCGCCGTAAACCTTGAGGCTGAGCAGTTCGGGAAAGAGCAGTTTCAGGGCCGCGGCGAGGCCGAGGCAGTTCAGCAGCAGCAGCAGCGGCAAGGAGAAAACGGGGCCGCCGGCTTTCTTCAGGTCGCTCTGTACCGGCCCGGCCAGGATGTCCGCGGTATGCAGGACGTGGAAAGCCAGCGTGAAGCCGGCGGCTCCCAAAAACCAGGGGCGCAGCGGCTGGACGTCCCAGAAGCGCCCGGCCAGCCAGTAGCCGGCGGCCGCCGCCAGGGTGTAGAAGGGTATGAAATACGGGGCCAGCGAGATAAAGGCGTTGGTGGAGTCCAGCAGTACGTAGCCGCTGGACCGCTTGACCGAGATCTTGCGTACCCTTACCCCGCTGGCCACCGCGGCCAGCGCGTGCGTCAGTTCGTGCGCGGCCACGTACAGGCGCTTGCCCCGGCCCCCGGCGTGCAGCAGCAGGCAGGCCAGCGCCCCGGCGAGCAGCGGAAAAGTCACCCCGAAGCGCGCCAGCGCCGGGGCCAGCGCCGCGGCCGTGGCCCAGGCGGCCGCGAGGGCCGCCGGCGCGAGGATCACTCCTATAAAGGTTTTGATGGTGGCGCTCATGTAGTGGGGAGCCGCGCCGCCCGGGGCGCGCCGCTGTGCCGCGTTACCGCGTCATCCAGGGCTCGGTCTTCAGGCCGGCCGCGGCAAGTTCCGCCTCCCAGGCAGCCAGCGCCCCGGGCAGCCTGGCTTTTGCCGTGGCGGCCCAGGGGTTCAGGGGGAAAGAGAACTCCAGCGCGGCCGTCTTGTACCAGACGTAGGCCAGCTTGGCCGGGCTTTCGGAGGTGTGAAATTCTTTTTCCGCTGCGAGCAGCGCGGCGGACCGCGCGGCGGCTTCGGGGGAGGCGGCCGCGCGCGCGTTCTTTCGCGCCAGCGCCAGGGCTTTCTCCTTGAACTCGGCCTCGAGGTATTCCGCTTTCAGGGCGGGGTTGACGCGCCAGCTTTCGTATTTCTGCGCCTGCAGCAGCGCGCCGCGGGAGCGCAGGGCCAGGTCGCCCGTCGCCAGGAGAAAAAAAACCGGGGCCGCGATTGCGGCCCGGGTCAGGTAGCGCGGCAGCTTACTCGGCATAGTTCAAGCGGGCCTTTTTACCGGGGGCTGCGTGCGCAGGAGCTTGTGGATCAGGGCCGTAAGGACGGCCGGCTTAACGGGCTTTTCTATGAAGTCCCTCACGTTGGGTTCCTGCTTGATCATGTCGGAGGTGGAGCGGTCCGTATAGCGGCCGGTGATTATCACTATGGGGATGCCGCCCGTTTCGTCGCCCTGCAGTTCGCGCAGGATCTCGAAGCCGCCGAACTTCGGCAGCATCAGGTCGAGCAGCATCAGGTCCGGGTTTACGGCGCGGGCCTTGCTGAGCGCTTCCTCTCCGTCCGCGGCTTTCTCCGTGCGGAAGCCTTCTTTCTTCACTATGAATTCTATGAGTTCCCTTACGGACTCGTCGTCGTCGACGATCAGTACCAGCTTGTCTGCCGGCTTGCCGAAACCAACGGGGTTTTCCATTTATGATCCTTGCGAGAGCGCCGCTGAATTAAAGGTTCGTGGTGACCAGGGTTTCCGTGGTCTGCACGCCGTGGATGCCGCGCACTTCGCGCACGATGAGCCCGCTGAGCTTGTCGATGGTGTCGGATTCGGCCACCAGGATGGCGTCCCAGCCGCCGAACGTCATATAGACGTCTTTGACGCCGCGGACGTTCTTTATCTGCTGTACGGCCTTCTGTTCAAGGCCTGCCACCAGCTTGCAGAGTACAAAAGCTACCATAGAACCTCCTTGCCGCCGTCTTACAGAATTAAATTCTCTCGTTCCAGGCGGAGGTGCGGTACTTGCCCTCCGCTATCTCCGCCGCCCTGGCCCTCGCCGCCTCCGGCATGGCCGCGGCTTCCCACTGCAGCCCGAATTCCGCGCCCAGCGCCTTTATGACCGCGTTCCTGTGCGTCGCCGCGTTGTCCCGCGCGTCAGGGGCCTGGAAAGATGCCTGGTAGAGCATGTAGTCGCCGAACTTGCGCAGCGCCCCGCCAAGTACTTTTTTTCCATTATACAAAATATCCATGTTGACCGGTTTGGCGAAGCAGTTCATTACGGGGTCGTTGACCGCGTAATCTTTGGTCTTTTCGTTGAGGAGGTCGAAGGTGATGCCCAGGCGCGCGTATTCGGCGTTTATGGCCCGGTGGAGGCGGTCGTAGGTCTTGCCGGGTTCGAAGTAGGCCCCGGGGGAGGGGAAGATGAAGGAAAAAGTGAGGTCGGTCTGGTGGAAGACGATGCCGCCGCCGGTGGGGCGGCGGGTTACGTCGGTGATGGGGCAGGCGGCGGCGGCTATGGCCTCGGCCACGGCTTTGCGGCGCTGGGAGTAGCCGAAGGTGACGCCGGGCCCGGCCCAGTTATAGAAGCGCAGCAGGTACGGGGCGGGCATGGTCTCGCACAGCGCCTCGTCCGCGGCCATCTGCCCGTAGACGTCCAGCGGCTGAGTTTCGATTATAAGTCCTTTTTCCATAAGTTAAAGTCTGCTTGTCAGGGCGCCACAGGGGACGGAACGCAAAACGCGTTCGGCCACACCGTGGCCTCACTCGGTATTCGCCCGCCGGGCTATGCAACCGGCGGACTCAACGACGGTTTTGCTAACCCGTCCCCTGCGTCGCCCTGACAGTTACCAGCGCAGGTTGGGCTGTCTTGCGGCCTGGACTTCGTCCAGGCGTTTGACGGGCATGGTGTGCGGCGCGTCCTTGAGCTTCTGCGGGTCGGCGACGCCTTCGTCGTGGATGTTCCTCATGGCCGCGACGAACTCGTCCAGGGTTTCCTTGGTTTCGGTTTCGGTCGGCTCCACCATGATGGCTTCGTGCACGATGGTGGGGAAGTAGATGGTCGGGGCGTGGAAGCCGCGGTCGAGCAGGCCCTTGGCCACGTCCAGGGTTTTGAGGCCTTTGGCGGTCATGTCGGGGCCGGGGGTCAGCACGCATTCGTGCATGCAGTACTCCTTGGAGTACGAGGGGTAGAGGTCCATCAGCAGGGAGCGCACGTAGTTGGCGTTGAGGATGGCGCAGCGGGCGATGTCGCCGAACTCCGCCGCCGAGTGGGCCAGCATATAGGCGTAGGCGCGCACCAGCACGCCGGTGTTGCCGAAGAAGGCCTTCACTTTGCCGATGGAGCGGCTGTCGCCGAAGTCGGAGACGTACCTGTCGCCCTGCTTCTTCACCGTGGGCACGGGCAGGAAGGGGGCCAGGTGTTTGCCGCAGACTATGGCGCCGGCGCCGGGGCCGCCGCCGCCGTGCGGGGTGGAGAAGGTCTTGTGGAAGTTCAGGTGCATCATGTCCACGCCGAAGTCGCCGGGCTTGACCATGCCGATGAGGGCGTTGAGGTTGGCGCCGTCCATGTAGAACAGGGCGC
>MGTU01000028.1:0-7361 GCA_001799615.1 Elusimicrobia bacterium GWA2_61_42
TGATGGGCCTGCCCATGCTCTACGTGGAATGGGCCACCGGCCGCTTCGGCGGCAAGACCGGCAACCACAGCACCCCCTACATCTTCGGTACCCTGGACAAGCGCGCCGTCTGGAAATACCTGGGCGTGCTGGGCCTGTTTACCAACCTCGGCATCTGCGCCTACTATACCTATATAGAGGCGTGGACCATGTCCTGGGCCTGGCACAGCGCCGCGGGCCATTTCATGGGCATGAGCTCGGAACAGGTGGCCGGCTTCTTTACCTCGTATATCAATCTCGAGACGGCCGAACCTATACTGATGTGGGTGTTCTGCGTGGGCATTAACACTTTTATTCTTTCGCGCGGACTGCAGAAAGGCGTGGAGCTGGCCTCCAAGATCGGCATGCCGCTGCTGCTGCTCTTCGGCATTATCCTGGCCATCCGCGGCGTCACCATGACGGCTGGGGAACATGGCGCCTCCTTCAGCGGGGTGGTGGGCCTGAACTTCCTGTGGACGCCGGACTTCAGCACCATCTGGTCACCCAAGGTCTGGCTGAGCGCGGCCGGGCAGATCTTCTTTACCCTGTCGCTGGGCATGGGCAGCATACACTGCTACGCTTCCTATGTTAAGCCTAAGGACGACATCGCCCTCAATGCCATGAGCGCCGGCTGGATGAACGAATTCGTGGAAGTGGTGCTGGGCTCGGCCATCATCATCCCGATAGCGGTAGGCTACCTGGGCATAGATAAAGTGGCGCAGATGACCGCCGCCGGCAGCGGTCTGAGCCTGGGCTTCCAAACCCTGCCCTACCTGTTCACGCAGTGGGGGCCGTTCCTGTCGGCCGCGGCCGGCATCATGTGGTTCGGCCTGCTGTTCTTCGCGGGCATCACCTCGTCGCTGGCCATGGGCACCCCCGGCCTGGCTTTTCTCGAGGACCGCTTCGGCTGGGACCGCCGCTGGGCGGCCCTGGCTTTCGGCGGAGCCGTACTGTTCTTGGGCATCCCCTGCGTGCTGTCGCAGGAGGCCTTCGGAGAATTCGATTACTGGGCCGGCACCATCTCGCTGGTGGTGTTCTCGCTGGCCGAGGTGATACTGTTCGCCTGGGTGTTCGGCATGGAGAAGGGCTGGGCCGAGATCAACGCCGGCGCCGACATGAAGGTGCCGATCGTGTTCAAGTACATTATCAAGTACGTCACGCCGGTGATCCTGCTGGTGGTCTTCATCGGCAGCCTGCCCTCTATCTGGGCCACCATAATGAAACCCATAACCTTCCAGGTGGCCCTGGCCCGCGGTCTGATGCTGGGGATGTTCCTAGGCCTGCTGGCGCTGGTACACTTCGCGGATAAAAAGAAGGTGACGCCATGAGCAACAGCGCTTTGACCATGATGCTGTCGGCCGAGATAGCGGTGACCGTTATGACCCTGTACTTTTTCTGGAAGGTCGTGACCACCCCGCCCAAGGCGGAGCCCGATTCTTTCGTAGAGAACGACGACGAGCCCCGCTGACCGCGGCGGGCGCTAGAGCTTTCCGCCGCAGCCGATGGCGCCGATGATAATGGCCGGGATGGAAAGCATGGCCAGCAGCGGGTATAAGCGGTAGGCCTCCCCGTCCCACAGGAAAGCGGGTCCGCCGTAGGGAAGGACCATCGTCAGGGAGAAGAACAGTGCGCAGGAAGCCAGTGAGAAATAGACCAGGAGGCGCCAGGGCAGGAGGACGCGCCGGCTCCCTTCTTCTATGTCCCGGCGGCGGGACTCCAGCCGCAGCAGCACCAGCCAGGCGGGGTAACAGAGCATCATCAGCCCGTCCCAGATGTCTCCGCGGTAGAAATGCCACCCGGCAGCCGGCGGGCTGGCCCAGGCCAGCAGCCTGTTGACCGCGGCCCACAGCGGCTCGCCGGGGCGGCCGCGCAGTTCCCCGTTTATGTCTTCGCGGGAAAGTTCGGACAGCCCCGTCAGCACCAGGCCGAAACCTATTAACGCCCCCATACCGCGTCCCATCCACAGCAGCACCGCCTGCTCGGCTGCTTCGCCGGCGCGTCCGCCCAGGAAAGCGCCCGCCCCGGACGTAATATAAAAAACCAGGACTCCGGCGCGTACGGTGCTAATATTCATCATATCTCAGGTAAATAATAACTAATTCGCCACGCTTCCTGCCAGCCGGCCCGCCCGGTTTTTCCGGGCGACGCGTTCCGGCGCGCCGTGTTTTTCACCGGGAAACCTTTGAATAAGTATTAAAATTACTATATAATTAACATTCAGTTGCCGAGGTAGCTCAATTGGTAGAGCATTCGCTTCGTAAGCGACAGGTTGTGGGTTCAAGTCCCATCCTCGGCTAAAGATTTCTCGGGATACAGGGGTTCGGCAGCGGTCAGCGGTTCCTGACTACCATTATTCACCTTCCCTTCCATGGCAAAAAAAAACAACCCGCCTGTTCTGGAATTCGAAGACATTAAATTCGCTCCCGGCGTGAGCTTCGCCCGCAAAGCCATCTGGTGGTGGGTGCCGCTGCTTTACCTGCTCATTTCCGACACTTTCTACCTGCGCACCTACGATTCCGCCCAGGTCAAGATCACTCTGCTGCAGATGGGCGGCATCAGCCTGCTGGGCATGTGGGTTTCCCTGCTGGTCCTGGAAGGCCGCCGCGCCTTCCGCCGGGAGGACTTCATCTTCCTGGCCCCGTTCTTCGCCTACCTGCTCTACGTGGTCATCTCGTTCCTGAACGCGCCCTACAAGGGGCCCAGCGTGGACGACTTCGTGCGGTACACCATCTACATGTCCGTAACCCTTATCGTCATCAGGGAATTTACGGCGGAGGCGGTGGACCGGCTGACCAAGGTGCTGATAGTGACCGCCTACATAGCGGTGCTTTACGGCCTGGTCCAGTTCCTGGATTTCCACTTTTTCCCGCCGAAAGAGCAGGGGCCGGGCCTGGATCCCTTCATCTGGCGCGGGGCTTTCGGCCGCCGGGTCTTCTCCACTTACGGCAACCCCAACTTCTTCGGCAATTTCCTGGTGCTCATCTTCCCCATAGCGCTGATGCAGTACCTTAAAAAGAAGTCGATCTTCCTGCTGCCCCTCGTTCTCCTGGACCTGTTCTGCCTTTACTGCACCGAGACCAAGGGCGCCTACCTGGGCTTCGCCATTTCTTCGTTCCTGCTGGCGGTGTTCTACGGGTATTTCTTCATGCGGGAAAAGCTCAAGATCGGGCGCGTGAAGTTCCTGCTGCTGGCCCTGATCGTGCCGCTAAGCGCCGTCGGGGTGGTCTACAAGATAGGCAACCCGCTTTCCTACAGCTTCCGCATCAGCACCTGGCTTTCCACCTGGGAGATGGTGGAGTCCCGCCCGCTCACCGGGGTGGGCGTGGGCAGTTTCAAGGTCATCTACCCGGCGTACCGGCGCCCTTCCATTTTCCACATCGAGGGCAAACACAACACCGAAACCGACCACGCCGAGCAGGAACACCTCGAGCAGTGGATGGACAACGGCCTGATCGGGTTCGGCCTCTACCTCTGGATGATCATCTTCGTCACCGTGGTGGGCCTGCGCGCGCTTAACGTGCTGACGGCGAACCTGAAAGGGGCCAGGCCGCCGCCAGTGGCGTACGACCTGCTGGGCTACCTGACGGCGCTGCTCGGCATGCTGGCGCATAATTTCACCGACGTCAGCATGCGCTTCGTCTCTTCCGGGGTTTACCTGGGCCTCCTGCCCGGCGTGATCATCAGCCTGGCCAGGGGCCACGCCCTCTGGGAGCTGCATTACAAGGACGAGGGGCGCCAGCAGGAAGAAGCCGCCCCTTCCGCCGCTTTCTCCATGACGCTCTGGGCCGCCCGCGCGGCGGCGCTGTGCGCCCTGCTCTATACGGCCTACCTGATCTTCAGCGAGTTCGCGGATTTGCAGGGACCGCTGCGCAACTACGCGGCGAGCGGCGAGATCCTGCAGTGGTACCTGGCGTGGATCCTCATGCTGGCCTGCGTGCTCGGAGCGGTCTACGCTTTCGGCGGGGTGCTGCTGCGCGGCATGTCTCCCGGCGTGCCGGTGGTGGTGCTGGTCATGCTGTTCCCGCTTTACCATTTCTGGGGCTGGTTCAAGGGCGACGTTTACCACAATATGGCCATCTTCTTCTCCAAGCAGGGCAAGTGGGAGGACGCCATCAGCTACTACCAGAAAGTGAACACGCTGAACAGGAATTTCATCATGCCCTATTATTTCACGGGCAACGTCTTCAACGACCGGTTCATCATGCAGAAGAGCTATCACCCGGAGTGGGGGGACAAGAACAGCGAAGCCCGCGACGACTTCGAGCGGGCCATGGCCGCCTATGAAAAAGTGCGCTCCATCGCCCCGAATTACGTCCAGATGCACCACCAGGTGGGCACCCTTTACCTGAAGATGTACGAGCATTTGATGCGCGTCGGCAAGCAGGCCGAAGCCGCTCCCTACCTGGACATGGCCCTGGCGCGTTTCAATCTTTACGAGAATCTCGACCCGGTCTACGCCCTCAACTATTACCGCAAGGCGCAGATCTATATCATGCGCCGCGACTTCCCTTCCGCCGAGCGGGAATACCTTAACAACCTGAACGCCTGGAAGTGCCACGTCAAGGGTCACCTGCACGCCACGCCCGAAGCTTATACCAGCCTGGGCAACGTGCAGTACGCCATGGGGAAATACCGCGCGGCTTTGGAGAGCTACCAGAGCGCGCTGGCGCTGGACCCTAATTTCGACCAGGCGAGGCGCAATATGGGCGTAGTGCAGAGCAGGGTTCCCGCGGCGCAGCTGGCGCCGGGTAAAAGATAAGCGGAAATGCCAGACTTGGAAAACAAACCGCCCGTACCCCGCCGCTTGCTGGCCTTGCTGCTGGCGCTGGCCTTTTTCGTCTCCCCGCTCCTGTTCTTCACCAACCTGACCCGCAACCCGTACTACCTGCAGATAACGCTGCTGAACGCGGCCCTGCTGGGCGCGGCCGCCCTCTTTCTCTACGGCTCGCTCAAGCGCCGGGTCTGGCTGCTGCCCGCCACGCCGCTGTCGCGCCCGCTGGGAGCGCTGGCGCTGGTCTACCTGGCGTCTTTCGCTTTCTCCTGGCTGGGGCACGCGCAGTTCTTCAGGCCGGCCATGGCCGCCGAGGGCCTGCGCGCCGGCATGTTCTTCCTGGTGAACTGCCTGGCGGCTTTCTACCTGGCCCTGAGCGTGCCTTTTTCCGGCGAGGACACCGAGGTGCCGGCCGGCAGATGGCTGGCGCTGATCCTGGGCTGGGGCGCGCTGTGGTTCCTTTTCCCTTTCCTGCGCACGCCGCCGGGCGGGGACGGCCTTCTGGCCCGGCTGCTGGATCCTTACGGCCTGCTGGTCTGGACCGCCGGCTTTACGGCCGTCTACCTGCTTATCCGCCGGGGGCGCCAGGAGGATATCCTGCACCTGGCCATGTCGGCCGGCGCGATAGCGGCCCTCTACGGCATACTGGAATACTTCCACATAGAACTGATCTGGGCGAAGCTGGTGAACCCTTACGGCAACCGCTCGGTCTCCACTTTCGGCAATCCCAATTTCATCTCTTCCTACGTCGTGCTGTTCCTGCCGCTGGCGGCTTCGCTGCTGATGAAGGCGGACACGGGCGTGAAGCGCCTTTATTACGGGCTGGTCTTCCTGTCCTACGAGGGGATGCTGATGTGCAGCCTCACGCGCTCGTCGTGGATAGGCGCGGCGGCCGCCTTTTCCTTCCTGTTCGCCTTCGCCTCGCACCGCGGGATGCTGAAGGTCAATAAAAAATTCCTGTACCCGTTCTTCGCGGCCGCGCTGGCGCTGCTGGTGTTCTGGCCTTCGGATTCCCTCAAGCCTTTCAGCTCCGGGCTGCTGGAGCGCGTTTCGGAGGCGGCTTCCGGAGTAAGCTCCCCCGCGGCGGTAAGCCTTTCCGGCGACTCCGGCAAGATCTATTCTTCTTTCCACCAGCGCCTGCTGATCTGGACCAGCGCCTGGCAAATGGGGCTGGAGAACCCGCTGCTGGGCAAGGGCTGGGGCCAGTTCGAACTTTTTTACCCTTTCTACCAGGGCCGCCTGATCCTTAATTTCCCGGTGATGCGCAACCTGCGCACGCACGCCAATAACGCGCATAACGAGGTGCTGGAGCAGTGGTCCCAGGCGGGCCTGATAGGGCTGGGCGTTTACCTGTGGTTCCTCGCGGTGCTCTTTTACGGCTTCTGGCGCTTTTACCGCGCCGCCGGGCCTGAGGCCCGCTACGCGGCGGTGCCGCTGGCGGCCGGGCTAGCCGGCATGCTGGCCGACAACCTGCTCAACGTCTCGCTGCATTTCGCGGTGCCGGCGCTGGCTTTCTGGTGGGTGGCCGGGGCGCTGGCGCTTAAAACCTCCGGCACCGCCCCGCGCGCGCCCTGGAAGAGCCCCCGCGCGTGCGCGGCCGCCGCCTGGTGCCTGCTGGCGCTCTGCCTGGCCGGCGGCTGGCTCTGGCAGCGGCAGTTCAAGCGGGAATTCCTTTATTTCAACGGGTTCAAGGCCATGCGGGCCGGCAATGTTCCCGCGGCGTCCGAGCGCCTGCTGGCCGCCTGGCAGGCCCACCCTCGGGAAGTCAACGGCAACTACGAGCTGGGCAACGCCTACGTGCGGGCCGGGGACCTGGAGAAGGGCGCCTGGGCGTACGGAGAAGCCCTTAAATCCAACGCCGGTTACGACGAGATCTATTTCAACCTGGCCATCGTGCTCAAGCGGCTGGGCCGCGTGCCCGAGGCCCTCCGGCACCTGCAGGTTTCGACCCTGATCAATCCCCTCAACCACACCGCCTGGCAGGCCCTGGCCGAAGTCTACCTGGGCGCGGCGGACAAGGCCGCCGTCGCTCCCGCCGCCGTGCTGGATTTCACGGAAGCGGTCAGGGTCTTCTCTCACGACGGGAATATGTGGAACACGCTGGGTTATTTCCAGATGATGAAGAAGGATTTCAAGGCCGCCCGGGACGCTTACGCCCGCGGGGTAAAGGCCGAGCCCGAAAACAGGATGCTGGTGGAGAACCTCGCCGGCGTGTCGAGGCAGCTCGGCGTAAAGAAAGATCCCGACCTGGCCTGGCTCGACGCCTATGCCAGGCTTTCCGGCGCGCTGGCCGCCCCGGCGGCAACGCCGGGGGCGCTGGCGCAGGCCGACGCGCTGCTGGCGCTGGACCCGGCCAGCCTTAAGGCCCGGGCGCTGAGGGCCAAGCTGCTCTTCAAGGCCGGCCGGCTGGATGAGGCCGCCAGGGACCTGAAAGCGGTGCTGGCCGCGAACTACCCTGATAATGCCGCCCGGTACGGGTTGGCCGTCATTTACGAGAAAACGGGAGACCTGGCCGCGGCCCGGGCCGAGTGGCGCGTCTTCCTGCAGCTGGAGCCGAATAACGCCGCGGCGG
>MGTU01000028.1:7370-155760 GCA_001799615.1 Elusimicrobia bacterium GWA2_61_42
AAGTGTTAAATATAAGCGCGGGAGACTAAAACGATTTGGCGGAGCATGCGATGAAAAATATCAACGCGGTAAAACTGACGCTGCCCGGGCTTTTGCTGGCCCTGGCTTTCGCTTTTGCGGGACCGTTCACGCCCGCCCTGTCCGCGCAGGCCTCCAAAAGCGGGGTCAGCCGCCCGATGGAACAGGCTATCCGCCTTTACCACGAGGGCGAGGACACCGAAGCCATGGACCGGTTCATGGACATTCTCGTGAAAGGCACCCCTTCGGAAAAAGCGCTGGCCAACGAGTACATCACCAAGATAACCCTGCGCATGAACACCGGCGTCAACACCATGAAGGACCGCGGGTCGGATTCTTCCGGGCTCAGCGAGGTTTCCGACAGCAGGGAGAAGCAGACGGTCAAGCCCGCCGCACAAAGGGATTTCGCCGCCGACTACTACGAGGAAACCGACAGCAGGGACTCGGAGCAGGCTCAGAAGGCGCGCGCGGCGGAAAAGATCACCTCCCGGATAGCCCAGATGCGCCGCGACCTGCTGCTGGAACTCGGGCGCGGGGACGCAGTCAAGATCTACATGGGCGACTCCATGCCCAAAGCCGTCACCCTGGACGCGAACTTCTTCTTCGCCGGCGACACCTCTTTCAGGCCCGGCGCCGACAAGACGCTGAACGCCCTGGCCGGGCTGCTTTTCACGCTGGGCAAGGCCAACTGCCTTATTCTCCCGGAAGGTACGGCCGAGGGGGACGTTAAGATCAAGGGGATACGCCGGGCCATCGCCATAAATTCCTATTTCGAGTCCCGCGGCGTCTCCAAGTCCAGGCTGGACGTCAACCTGACCGGCACGGACGTGAAGTTCCCGAGGGAGCTCACCAACATCAGCGGTATGATTATTATATTCGACTACGATAAAGCCCAGCGCCTTAAGGACATGGAGGACCTGCAGACCAAGGGCCCCAGGGTCTCGCTCGGAGTTTATCCCACCGCCATCTCGCTTCAGAATAACGAGGGGGCGATAGTGGAGTTCTCCGTTTTCGAGTCGCCCATCGGCCAGCCCTCCTGGAAGTTCCAGGTGTTCCAGGTGCAGAAGGACGGCACGCGCCTGCAGCTCCAGGAGATCACCGGCTCCGGACCGCAGTATAACCAGAGCTTCTGGAACGGGCGCCGGAAATTCTTCGGCGCGCCTTATCCTTCCGGCAAATATATGTTCACCGTCACCGCCACCGACGTGGAGGGACGCGAAACCTCCCTGAGCCGGCTGCTGATCGTGCGCCCCAGCGCGGAAGAGGAGCGGGCCGCCCTGGCCAAGCCCGCCGCGCAGAAAGCCGCGCCGAAAGACACGATCACGCCCTCCGGCATTAAGGCCAGGGCCGTCTCCAAGAAAAGCGGCCTGAAGGCCGGAAAGACCCTTAAGCCTAAAAAAGGCAGGACGCCGCTTAAGAAGCCGGCGCGCAAGAAGGCGCAGGCCAGCCCGCCGCTGGAAGACGGGGAGGGGGAAGCCGCCCCCGCCAAAGCCGCGGCGGAGAGCGGCGCACCGGGAGAGGTCTCCGGCCAGGTCAGCTACAAGATCTATTTCAAAGAAAACACCTCCAGCCTGACGGCCAACAGCGAGAAGCGCCTGGCGCAGGTCGCCGAGACGCTCGGGTATTATCCCATGGCCAACATCGCCCTGACCGGCTACGCCTACTCCGGGGAGGCCAACGCCGAGACGATGGCCGAGAGCCGGGCGAACTACGTGGCTACGCGTCTGTCCGAGAAATACAAGATAGACAGGGCCCGCATGGAAGTGGATTCCCTGGTGTCCGAGACCCCCAAGAGCATTGTGGAAATCAAGTTAACCGGCAAAGAATAGACATTTATCTATTATATTATTGTAAAATTCTAAAGTTATGGCTAAAGCAGAAGGCAAAAATTCACTGGGCATCTATATTTCCCCCAAGGAAATAACGATAGCCCAGGTAAAGATAGGCAAGGACCTCAAGCCGGAGTCCGAGCATCTTGTTAAATTCCCTACGGGGTTCACCCTGAAGGAGGGGATGCTGCGTCCCCTTTCGCTGAACCACGATTTCTTCAGCGAGAAAGCCTCCTGGATCACCCCCTTCAAGCAGGCCCTCAAGTCCGTGGGCTGGAACTCCTCCTCCGCGGTGGTCACCCTTTCCCCGCAGTTCGCCATCCTCCGCTATTTCGTCATGCCGCTCGTCGAGCGGAGGTTCTGGAGCAAGTCCATCCCCCTGGAATCAAAAAAATACATCCCGGTCTCTTTCGAGGAGGTCGTTTACGACTTCAACGCGGTCCCGATCGAGGACGGCAAAAAGCTGGGCGTGCTCTTCGGCCTGACCCAGCGCAAGAGCGTGGAATTCATAATGAACACGCTCAAGCTCGACGGCCTGGACCTGTCGGCCGTGGAGGTCAACCCGGTGTCCATGGAGCGCCTGTTCGGCTTCGTGGACCAGAAAGGCCACGACGAGAAAGGCTACATCCACTTTTCCGGCAGCAGCACGCTGATGCTGTTCTCGCACGGCGGTTACCCGGTGCTTTACCGCGAGTCCGAATCCGAATCGGGCGGCACCATGAGCGAGCGCAAACGCCTGGACGTCAAAGGGGCGGTGCAGTTCGTCGACCGCTACGTCGGCGGCAAGAATTACAAGGCCATCGCCCTGAGCGGCGACGGCGCGCAGGCCTGGCAGCCGGCCGCGGAAAAAGAAGCCGCGCCCATAGCGGTAGAGGTCTGGGACAGCGCCAAGGCCTGCTCGATGAAGGACAACGACGCCAGCTCGCTTTTCGCGATAGGCGCCGCGCTGCGCGAGCGGGTCCCCGGCAAGCTCAAGCTGGACATCTCCGGCATCAGCACCGCCGCCAGCCTTGAAAAAGAGGTCCAGTCCTACGTCTGGAACATCACTTTTATCCTGGGCGGCTTCATGCTGCTGCTCTCGCTTATCAGCCAGGCCCGGCTGTTCCTCATCAATTCGGAGCTGACCACCCTGCGGGCCAAGGTCACCAACGCCGCCGAGTTCGAGGGGAACGACGCGGATTCCAGCAGGGCCAAGATAGAACGGATACAGACCGACGTCAGGCTTTTATCCACGCTGATAAACGACGCGAATCCCCTGGCGCCGAAACTTTCCGGCATAGCGGAACAGATCCCCCCGGAACTGTGGCTGGCGGACCTGCAGTACACCAGCCCGCTCTCGATCTCGGACGTGCAGGGCGGCGTCACGGAGCTGAAACTGGTAGGAGAGACCTTCCTGAAAGGCGAGGCCAAGCTGGCTGCGGTGGAAGGTTTTTCGCGGGCGATGAAAGCCGCCCCGGAGTTCAAGCTCTTTACCGCGCCCCTGGGCAGGATAGACAGCACTACCGATTCGGAGAGCCTGCAGACGACGGCGCCGACTTACGGCGAGGCCCCGACCGGGCCCAAGCCCAGCGGCTTCTCCGTGATGTGCGTTTCAAAGAGGAAATGACGATATGCCCCCGTTCATAGCGGCCTTGATCCTGAAAATCCAGTCCTTCTTCAAGGACATGATGTATAACATCATGATGATCTACGGCGAGAAGGGCATAGAGCCTTTCAAGCGCCCGCTCATCATCGCGGGCCCCGTGCTGCTGGTCATCTACTCCATGGTATACAGCCCTTTCAGCAAGAAACTGGAGACGGCGTCCAGGAACCTCGCGAGCATAGAGGTGGTGTCGCAGTACGCCGCCGATTACGAAGAGGGGAAAACCCGGCTGTCCGCCTACCAGCGCCGGCTGCCCCTGCCCAAGGACAAGGACGAGTGGCTTAACTATATCATCACCAGTTCCGCCAGGTCCTACGGCGTCGCTTTCGACGGGGTCAGCGGGCAGAAGGAAACCGAAATAGGCAATTTTATCGTGGTTTCGCGCGAGGTTACCGTCACCACCACTTACGACAAGCTGGGCCGCTGGCTGGCGGAGATAGAGAACTCCCCTATTTTTGTGCGGGTGGTGGAACTGAACCTGCGGCGGGATTCCACGAACCCCGGCGGCGTAAAGGTAATTTTCAGGCTTTCCACCATACTGCCCAGGTTCGCGGGAGGGGGGGCCTGATATGAAAAGCCTCACCTCCATTATCGGCTGGCTGCTCCTGGTAGCGGTGCTGGCCGTGCCGTCTTTCCTGTTTTATAACTGGTGGACAAAGAACAAGCAGCAGGCTTCGTCCGAAATAGCCCAGGAGCAGACCCCCGCCGATCTTTTCCCCGCAGCCGAAAAGAACCGTTCCGCCGCGCCCGCGCCCGCGGCCGCCCCGGCCCAGCCGGCGCCCGCGGTCCCTGCCCGTCCCGCCGCCCAGCCGGCGGCGCAGGCCGCGCCCAAACCCCAGGCCCGCCCGGAGCCCGCGCCGCAGGCGCAGCCCCAGGCCGAAGCCGCGGTAACCCCCGTAGTGAGCACGGTACAGGCTTCCACCGCCGCGGTCCAGGAAGTCTCGGTTTCCACCCAGCCCAAGCTGCTTTCTTATTACGCCCCCAAGGGCACCCGCGACCCCACGCTTTCCCCGGCGGATTACAGCCGCATCAAGGAAGCGGAACTCCAGCGCCTGGAAGCCGAGCGGCAGCAGCGCCAGGTCACCAACTACAGGCCTAAAGAGGTGCCGTTCGAGACCCGCCTGCAGCTGCAGGGGATAGTGGGCAACGCGGCCATCATAAACGGCGACATGTACGTGGCCGGGCAGACCATTTACGGAGCCAAGATCCTGAAGGTCGGCTCCAATTACGTGCTGGGGGAGTACAAGGGCAAGAAGTTCAAGAAGGTGCTGAAGTAGCATGGCGCTGGTTACAGAGGTCCGGTTAACATATAATAAGTAGTGCGTGCGGTAACGGAGGAGTTATGAAAACCTTGAAAATTTTACTGGCTTTCGCGCTGGTGTTCGAACAGGCGGTTTTGCCGGTCTCCTGGCTTTTCGCCCAGGACGAACTCCCCGCCGCGGAGAAGAATTTCGCGCAGGACCTCCAGGGGCCTTCCGGCGGGGAAGGCGGCCCGATCCTCGAGGGCGGCTCCGAAGCGGACTCGCCTCCGCCGTCCTCCATGCCGCAGGGGCAGGTGCCCGGCTCTCCCATAGAATCCGTGCAGATAGGCGGGGCCGCCAAGGACGCCCCGATGTACGAAGAGGTGGAAACCGTTTCCCCGCTGGACCGGAAGATCGGCCCGATCCGCCTCAAGGGCGCCCCGCTCTCCACCTTCCTCGACGTGGTTTCGGCCCAGTCGAAGGTCAACTTCATTATCACCGAGGGGCTTGAGGCCAAGACCATCACGGTGTTCCTGCGCAAGACCACCGTGCGCGAGGCGCTCGAGCTGCTGCTGCGCGTGAAGGGCCTGACCTACCAGCGCATCGGCAAAAGCAACACCTACGTGGTGCAGAAGCGCTCCGCCGACATGCCCAACCTGATCACGAAGATCTATACGCTGAACTATATCCCGCTCATCCCCATCTCCTCCGTAGGCGAAGAGCTGGCCGCGATCACCTCCTCCGACGTTTCCTCCTCCGGCACTTCCGGCGGCGGCGAGGGCGGCGGCAAGGGCGGCGGCAAGGAAGGCGGCGGCGACAAGGATAACGGCATCGCCATCATCACCATCGTGCGCAGCGTGCTTTCCAAGAAGAACGGCAAGCTGGCCACCGACCCCCGCACCAACACCCTGGTGATCACCGACGTGCCCGAAGTTTTCCCGCAGGTCGAGCAGATCATAGCGGAACTGGACAAGAAAGCCCCGCAGATACTGATCGAGGCCCAGATCGTAGAGATCAACACGGACCGCATGAACGAACTCGGCATCGAGTGGGGCGGCTCGCGCGGCGAGATGGCCTACTTCGCGGGTCCCGCGCGCCTGACCGATTACGGCCTGCGCAAGGGTTTCTACTCCGGCGACCAGTGGAAGAATTTCTTCCCCAATACCCGGGACGTGGGCGAGGCCGCCACCACCGAGAGCGGCTCCAGCGGCGGCGGCTCGGTAGACCCCATCTTCTCCACCGCCCAGCAGAGCTCCAAGGGCGTTTATTACGGTATCTTCAGCCTCGCGCAGCTGCAGGCGATCTTCCGCGCCCTCATCTCCAAGGGCGAGGCCCGCTACCTGGGCAAGCCCAAGATAGTGGCCATGAACAATAAGACGGCCCTTATCACTATTTCAAAGGACGCGGCCATGGGCACCACCAGCCAGGTGGCTTCCGCCGGCGGGGCCTCCGGTTCCTCTTCCACGGGCGTGGAGCGCCGCCGTATCGGCCTCACCCTTAAGGTGACCCCGCAGGTCAACAAGGAAGGCTTTATCACCATGATCGTGCAGCCCGTCTACGCGGACGCTGTGCCCTCCGCCATCACCGTCCAGGGCGAGACCGTCTACGACCCCGTGAGCCGCGGCGCCTCCACCATGGTGCGCGTGAAGAACGGGCAGACCGTGGTTATCGGCGGCATGCTTTCCTCCACCGAGAACAAGACCATAAAGAAGGTCCCGCTGCTCGGCTACATCCCGATCATCGGCTGGCTGTTCACCAGCGTGAGTTCCAGGCGCACGAATACCGACATGGTGATCTTCATTACGCCCACGATACTGGTAGACTAGCGCGCGGGCGGCGCTCCAGGGTTTACGGGTCCATCTTATGCACAAACGTCTCGGCGAAATAATGATCCAGGCCGGCTGGATCGACGAAGAAAAGCTCAACAAGGCGCTTAAATTCCAGCTGCAGCAGGCCTGCCTGATCGGCGAGGCCCTGGTAAAGCTGCGTTACGCCACGGAAGAGCAGGTGGCGATGGCCCTGGGCAAGCAGCTGGGCATCCCTTACGCCTCCAAAGAGAACCAGATCCTGAACCCGGAAAAGGGCCAGGGCCTGGAGAAGTTCATTCCCGAAAAATTCGCCCGCGACAACGCCGTCATCCCGCTGTTCATAGAGAACAACATGCTGGCCACGGCCATCACCGACCCGACCAATATCATGATGCTGGACAACATCAAGCTGGTGTCCGGCATGGAGATCCAGCCTTTTATCTCCACCAAAGCGCAGATCCTCAAGGTGATAGACTCTTTCTACCAGGGACAGTCCAGCCTGATCGACAAGGTCCTGGACAAGGCCCTGGAGGGGGGAGCGGAGACCTCCGACAACGACGTGATCACCCCCGACGGCAAGCTGGACCTGGACAAGGTGATCATCGGCGAGTCCAAGGGCGCGCAGTCCATCAAGCTGGTGAACGCCATCATGAAGCAGGCGATCAGCGAGCGGACCAGCGACATCCACCTGGAAAAGTTCGACGAAAAGGTTTCCCTGCGCCTGCGCATCGACGGCGTGCTTTACGAACGCAGCGCCCCGCCCACCGCGCTGGTGGACGCGATGATCTCGCGCGTGAAGATCCTTTCCAAGCTCGACATCTCCGAGCGCCGCCTGCCGCAGGACGGCAGTTTCTCCATAAAATACCAGAACCGCGTCATCGAGATCCGCGTCAGCGTCTGTCCTACCGTGTTCGGCGAAAAGCTGGTCATGCGTATCCTGGACAGGGGCTCCGTGGAACTGAACGTCAAGATCATAGGCTTCGAGCAGCGCCAGATGGACGACTTCCTTAAAGCCGCCGCCGCGCCCAACGGCCTGATCTTCCTCACCGGCCCCACCGGTTCCGGTAAGACCACCACGCTTAACGCCGTGCTCAACACCATCAAGTCTCCCGAGCTCAACATCATGACGCTGGAAGACCCCGTAGAAATCAAGATGGAAGGCATCAGCCAGGTGCAGGTAAAGCCCGCCATCGGCCTTACCATGGCTTCCGGCCTGCGCTCCTTCCTCCGCCAGGACCCCGACGTTATCCTGGTCGGCGAGGTCCGCGACAACGAAACCGCGGAGGCCTGCCTTAAGGCCGCCATGACCGGCCACCTCGTGCTTTCGACCCTGCATACCAACAGCGCTTTGGAGGCCGTGCCCCGCCTGCTGGACATGGGCATAGAAAAATACCTGCTCGCCAGCACCCTGCTCTGCCTGGCGGCCCAGCGCCTGGTGCGCCAGCTCTGCCCGCTCTGCAAGGTCCCGTACCGCCCGCCGCAGGATGAGATAGACCAGTTCGCGGCCGAAAGCATGCTGAACCCCATGCCGGACCTGACCAGGCTCACTTTCTTCAAGGCCAAGGGCTGTCCCCAGTGCAACAACATGGGCTATAAGGGCCGCAAGGCCATCTACGAGGTGTATTTCAACACCGACGCGATGAAGCACATCATTTACAAGGACGCGGACGTGCAGAAGCTGGCCCTGGAGGCCGCCAAGGGCGGCGCCTGGAACCTGCGCGCCAGCGGCTGGCACAAGGTGCTGGCCGGCGTGACCTCGGTAGAGGACATGCTGTCGGTCACGGTCACGGAGCGCTGACCCCGGCCGGGCCCGGGGCTGTGTATCGATTTGGGCCTTGATTTTCGGCGAGTTACAACGCATACTATATTGCGGGGCGGCAAGCGGCCGGGTTCGGCGGATAACTATGGGAAGATTCATTTATACCGTTCAGGACGCTCAGGGCACCGTAACCACCGGGGCGCTTGACGCTGACGATGAAGACGGCGCGGTACAGTCCCTTCAGACGAAGGGGCTGTTCATCCTTTCCATCCAGTCGGAGAACGTAAAATCCCGGGGCATCCTGAGCCTGAAGAAGGTCGGCGCCGGGGGCAGCGTTTCCGGGCGCGAAATGGTCTTTTTCGGCGAGCAGATGTCCACCCTGCTGGGCGGCGGCATCCCGCTGGTGCGCGCCCTCTCCCTGCTGAGCGAGCACGCCGAGAACAAGAACCTCGGCGTCATCCTTTCCGCCGTCACCAAGGAAGTTTCCGCCGGCGGCGCGCTGCACAAAGCCATGGAAAAGCATCCCAAGGTCTTCGACGAGATCTGGGTGTCCCTGGTGCAGGCCGGCGAAGTCTCGGGCCAGCTGCCCTCCGTGCTGCGCCAGATAACGACCTATAACGAATCCCAGGAGAACATAAAGTCCAAGATCCTCACGGCGCTGGCCTACCCGGCCGTGCTGATGACGATGTCCGTAGGCGTGCTGGCCTACTTCGTCATTTATATCGTGCCCGTGTTCGCGGGCATTTTCCAGGACTTCAACCTGAAGCTCCCGATGATCACCCAGATCATCGTCACCATCTCGGACATCGTGGTCAAGTACCTGGTGTTCATGCTGGTGATCGCCATCGGCAGCGTGTTCGCTTTCCGGGCCTATATCGCCACGCCGCCCGGGCGCCTGACCTGGAACCACATCCAGTTCAGCATGCCGCTGTTCGGCGGGCTGATCCGCAGCATGCAGATAGAGCGCATGCTCACCACCATGGCCACGCTGATCCGTTCGGGCGTCAGCATCCTCAATTCCGTTTCCGTGCTGGAGGGCGCCTTCAAGAAGAACCTGATCTTCCAGAACGCGCTCAAGCAGGCCAAGAACGATATCGCCAGCGGCCGGTCCATCTCGGAGTCCTTCAAAAAGACGGGGATCTTCCCGCCGATGGTCACCGAAATGATGTGGATGGGCGAAGAGTCGGGCAAACTGCCCGATATCATCGTGGTGCTGTCCAAGTATTACCAGGAGCAGATAGACCAGTTCATCCGCCGGTTCTCCTCCATGATCGACCCCATCCTGGTCGTCGGCATCGGCGGCATCATCGGCGTCATCGTTATGAGCATCTTCATGCCCATCTTCCAGCTGTCGCAGATCGGCGCCGGCTGACGGGGTTGTGCGCGGGCGGGGCGCTAGCCCGGGAGCGGCTTTAAGGAAAATTATGAAACACGCCAGAAAAGGCTTCACCCTGATAGAACTGATGGTGGTGGTGATCATCATGGGCATCCTGGCCTCCATGAGCATCCCCTACTATTACAAAACGCTGGAGGTTTCAAAGGCCAGCGACGCCATGGCGATCGGGCACATGCTCGGCAACGCCTACAGGATGTACCTGGTGGACAACCCCACCATGGCCCTGAGCGGCACAATCACCAATACCTGCAATACCGGCGCCTGCGACGTCACCTCCAACAACGTCTGCCGCATCGTCAGGTGCAATTACGTGGCGGCCCAGGACTGGACCAACGCTTCCTACACCTTCTCCGTAGGCGGCGGCGTGGCGGCCAGCACCCGGCGCCGCACCGGGGCCGCGCCCGGCACGAACAACGCCCCCTACAACAACTGGGGCTATAATTTCGATCTTTCAGGCACCTGCTCGGCCGTAAACGGCGCGCCCGCCTGCTCCGGATTCTAGTCTGAGGGGCGGGCCCGGATGGAAACCGATATGAACCGCAGAGCCATGTTTAAAAGCAGAGCCGGCCAGACCCTCATAGAGGTCACCATGGCCACCATCGTCGCGGCCATAACCGCGGCGGCCGTATTTTCCGTCATCCTTTCCAGCTCCGTTTCCCGCAAGAAATCCGATAAGAAAGAACTTTCCGCCATGCTGATCAAGGAAGCCCAGCAGACGCTGCAGCTTTATGTCAGCGCGGATTCCACCACTCCCGTCTATACCAGCGCCGGCACCTACTGGGCGCCCAATCTGGGGGGGAGATGGAGCGCTGATTCCAGCAACTCCTGGGCGCTGACCGGCTCCGCCGCCGCGCCCGGCACCCGCCACGACATCTCGGCGCTCATGAATACCACCGATATGGCCGAGCTGCGGGGCACCGCCGCTTCGTGCGTGTGGGGCGGCGCCTGCCACTTCGTTTATTACGTGCAGGATACTAATTGCAGCTTCGGTACCGGGACGGGAGCCTGCAAAACGGTCAGTTTCGACATGAAGTTCGCGGACTAGCTTTATGACATTCAAATACAGGCGCGCTTTTACCCTGGCCGAACTGCTCATCGCCACGATCATCTTCGGCTTCATGATGACGTCCATGGCCGGCATCTATTCCACCGCCAATAAGCACATGTTCCAGAACTACCGGCAGAACACCATAAAGTCCAGCGCCCTGGTCGCCATGAAGACGATCACCTCCAGGCTGCAGGAGGCCAACCGCATAGACGTGCCCGCGCCCAACGCCTCGGGCAATACCCTGGCTTTCGCCATCAACGTCGACCAGCTCAACGGGTGCTACCGCATAAACAGCCAGGTCGTGCCCACCTGGCATTACGTCTGCCTGGCTCCCGCCATTAACATCGCCTGTCCTTACGGCAACTGCCTTTACTATCACACAGGGGACATAGCGGGGGGCGGCGGCTGCCCCGCCGGGCCTTTCTGGTCGGTGGGTTCCTACCCGGTAGGCGCCTGCGGGCAGGCCGTAGCCGGCCAGACCGTTACCCAGCTGTCGGCCCACGTGATCCCGGTCACCAGCCTGTTCTCCCGCACCGCCGCCGACGTGGCGGGCAAGCCCGTAGTAAAGGTGCGCATGCGCGTGTTCTGGGACCCCGCCACCAATTTCACGCCCGGCACGCGGGATTTCCGCACCGCGGGCCAGCGCGTGGACGCCACGCTTATTACCGCCGTCAGGCTGAACGTTTCCGCTCCCTGATCCCCGAATATCCCTTCTTGCCGCCCCCGCGGCGCGCCGCTGCCCTTGAAAAAAGCGGTTTTGTCTGCTAGGCTATAGGGATAACGGGGCGAAAAAGGATTTAGCCGGTTGGGCGGTCTTTAAGGCTATTTATGAAACCTCGGACATGCTGGAGAAAAGGCGCGATACTGCTGCAGACCCTTGTGATGTCTGTGATCCTTTCCATGATCGCCGTAATGGTGGTAAAGTGGGTGTTCTCCCGCTATATCATCGCCAACCGCGTCCAGCAGAGCGCCCGCAATACGGCCATCTCCACCGGCTACGCCATGTCGAACTCCTCCACCTGGGCCATTCCTTCCAACGCCAGCACGATCGTAAACGGCAAGTCCGTCTCGTTCACGCAGACTTCGGGCGGAACTTTCCGGCGTTTCAGCACTACGGTCACCGACAACTTTTAACCCCTGCAGGCCCGGGCCGCGGCAGGCCGCCCGCCGGCTGGATATTTTATGAAGACAAGGCTGAGGAAAGGCGCGGTGCTGCTGCAGGTGCTGGTAATGTCCGTGATCCTTTCCATGCTGGCCGTAATGGTGGTGAAATGGATACTTGAGCGCCATGTGCTGGCGGCAAGGATCCAGAAAAGCAGCGTCAATTTCGGCAACGCGCAGGGCTACGCGGCCAAGAACCAGAGCACCTGGGGGACCCCGCCCGACGCCAGCGCCGTCCTGGACTTAAAGCAGGTCTCGTTCAAGCAGACCGGGACCCCGCAGAAGTTCGTGACTACCGTTTCCGATTAACCCCTGCCTATGGCCCTCCCTTTCCTCCTGTTTCTTTCCGCGGCGCTCAACCTGGCGGCGGGCCCGCGGGCGGCCGAGGCCCCGGCCCCGGCGTCGGCGCCCGCCTCCGCGTGGCACAGCAAGACCTCTCCTCATTTCGAGGTGCTGCACCTGTCCGCCTGGTCCCCGGGCGCAATCTCCCTCGAGCTGGAAAAAATGTACGCCTCCATGCGCATGAACATGGCCATGTTCGCCCCCTGGATGGTGAAGGAAAAGACCAAGGTTTACATCTACTCCTCCCAGGAGGCCTACCTGAACGGCGAGTTCAAACCCCCGCGCTGGTCGAAGGGGCTGGCTTATTCCTCCAAAAAAACCATCGTGGTCTACGACACGGGAGACCAGGACAAACTTAAGGCCGTCATCGCCCATGAGCTGAGCCATCTGTATTTCGAGAGCTATTTCGCGGAAAAGCTGAATTACCCGCCGCAATGGCTCAACGAGGGGCTGGCCGTCTACATGGAGGACCTGGTTTTTACCGACGGCGGGCCGTGGGGGCGCGCCCTGGCGTATTTTCCGGCCGAACGCCGGGTGCCGTTCTCCCGGTTCTTCGGGCTCAAAATAGACCAGCTGGATTCGGACACCCAGATAGCGGACTGGTACCTGCAGTCCTTCGGCACCGTCATGTACCTTTACAGGCAGCATACGCGCCTGCAGTTCAAGGGGCTTTGCGAGGCCATGCGCGGCGGGGAAAAACTGGAGGCGGCTCTCTGGAAGATCTACAGGGTGCGCGAGGGCGGGGATTTTACGCGCAAATGGGAGACGTGGCTGGAGGCTTATTCCAGGGAAGACAGCGCCGGGTTCCGCCAGGGAGCCCGCTCGGCCAGCTTTAATTTCAAGCCGGTGCAGATGTCCTCGTTCACCTTCATCAACTTCGGTTCAAAAAAATAAAGGGCCGGCGGGAATCAGCAGATCCCCGCCTTTTTCACGTCCAGGTGCTCCTTGAGGTAGGCGCCGGTATAGGATTTACGCGCCTTCAGGACGTCGCAGACGGGGCCGGAGAAGACCAGTTCGCCGCCGGCGTCCCCGCCTTCGGGCCCCAGCTCGATCAGCCAGTCCGAGGCGGCGATCACGTCCAGGTTGTGCTCTATGACCAGCACGGTATTGCCCGCGTCGGCCAGGCGGTGCAATACTTTAAGGAGTTTTTCCACGTCCGCGAAATGCAGCCCGGTAGTGGGCTCGTCGAGGATATAGAGGGTGCGGCCGGTGGCCCGGCGGGCCAGCTGTTCCGCCAGCTTGAGGCGCTGGGCTTCGCCGCCGGACAGGGTGGTGGCGCTCTGGCCGAGCTTGAGGTACCCCAGGCCCACCTCGCTCAGGGTGTCGAGGATCTTGGCGATGCGCGGGATCTCGGAGAACAGGGCGCGCGCCTCCTCCACGGACAAGTCCAGCACGTCGGCGATGCTCTTGCCTTTGAAGCGCACGGCCAGCGTGTCGTCGTTGAACCGGTGCCCGGCGCACTCGTCGCATTTCACGTAGACGTCCGCCAGGAACTGCATCTGGATCTTTATCGTCCCGTCGCCCTGGCAGGCTTCGCAGCGGCCGCCCTTCACGTTGAACGAGAAGCGGCCGGGCTCGTAGCCCCGGCGCTTGGCTTCGGGCAGCGCGGCGAAGAGATCCCTGATGTGGTTGAAGACGCCGCTGTAGGTGGAGGGGTTGGAACGGGGCGTGCGGCCTATGGGCGACTGGTCCACGATGATAACTTTATCGATCTGGCCGGCGCCTTTCATCGAACGGAAGGCCCCGGGGGCTTCCTTGGACTTATACAGTTCCTTCGCGAGCGCCTTGTAGACTATTTCGTAAAGCAGCGTGGACTTGCCCGAGCCGGAGACGCCGCAGATGCTGATGAACAGCCCCAGCGGGATCTTCACGTCGATATCCTTCAGGTTGAACTGGCGGGCGCCGGTGAATTCCAGGAACTTGCCGGCGTGCGCGCGCGGCTGCCTCTTTACCGTGGTGGACAATTGTCCCGTCAGGAAAGGCCCGGTCACGGACTTCTTGTCCTTCATGATCTGGGCGGGGGTGCCCTGGGACACGATATAGCCCCCGGCCAGGCCCGCGCCGGGGCCCAGGTCTATTACGTGGTCGGCGCCGCGGATGACGGCCTCGTCGTGCTCGACGACCAGCAGGGTGTTGCCGATGTCGCGCAGGGACTTTAAAGTGTTGATCAGCTTGGCGTTGTCGCGCTGGTGCAGGCCGATGGTCGGCTCGTCCAGGACGTACAGCACCCCGGTCAGCCCGGAGCCGATCTGCGTGGCCAGCTGTATGCGCTGGGCCTCGCCGCCGGACAGGGTCTCCGAACGCCGGTCGAGCGAGATGTAGCCCAGGCCTACGTTGTTCAGGAAGGTCAGGCGGGAACTTATCTCTTTGAGGATGAGCCGCGCGATGGTCCTTTCCGTCTCCGTAAAGTCCGGGGCCGCCATGGCCTGCCTGGCGGCCGCTATGGGCAGCGCGGCCATCTGGGCGATGTTCCTGCCGTCCACCAGCACGCTCAGCGCCTCCGGCTTCAGCCGCAGGCCCTTGCAGGAGGGGCAGACCGTCTCGCGCATGAACTTGGTATAGATCTCCTCTTTTACGAACTCCGACTCGCTTTCCGTGTGGCGGCGCTTCAAGTTTGTCACCACGCCCTCGAACTCGCCCGCGCCGTTGAGCAGGATGTCCCGGTGGGTCTTCGGCAGGTCTTTCCAGGGCTTGTCCAGGTCTATGCCGCCGGCGGCGGCGGCGGTGTTGAGCATCTCGGCGTAATAGCCGGACCAGGAACCTTTCCAGCGGTGCGTGCGCGTGGTCACCGGGTTGGCCCAGGCTTCCAGCGCTCCGCCGTTGACCGATTTGGTCTTGTCCGGGACCACCAGGTCGGGGTCTATCTCTATCTTGATGCCGAGGCCGCCGCATTCCGCGCAGGCGCCGTGGGGGGAATTGAATGAGAACAGGCGCGGCTCGAGTTCGGGGAAGCTGATGCCGCAGGCGGGGCAGGCGTTCTTCTCGCTGTACAGGGAGGCTTCGGTGCCGGTTTCGGCGCTCAGCAGGCCCTTGGACTGACTTAGCGCCAGTTCCACGGCTTCGCTCAGGCGCTCCCGGTCCCCGGCGTTCACGGTAAATTCGTCCACGAACAGGTCAATGTCGTGCTTTATGTAGCGCTTCAGTGCAGGCGGGGTCTCAAGCTGGAAGACCTTGCCGTCGACGCGGGCCTTGGTGAACCCGCTTTTGCGCAGGCGGGCGAAAAGCTCCTCGTAGGTGCCGCTGCGGCCGCGCACCAGCGGCGAGAAGATCCGGGTCTTTTTTCCGCCGTATTTGGCCAGGAGTTCGGCGGTGATGCCCTGGGCCGACCAGGCTTTTATCGGCTTATGGCAGGCGGGGCAATAGGGCCGTCCGGCCTTGGCGAACAGGAGGCGCAGGTAGTCGTAGATCTCCGTGACGGTGCCCACGGTGGAGCGCGGGTTCTTGGACGGCGAGTGCTGCTGGATGGCGATGGCCGGGGAGAGGCCCTCTATGGAATCCACGTCGGGCTTGTCCATCTGCTCCAGGAACTGCCGGGCGTAGGAGGAGAGCGATTCCACGTAGCGGCGCTGCCCCTCGGCGTAGATGGTGTCGAAGGCGAGCGTGGACTTGCCGGAGCCGGAAAGCCCGGTGATGACGACCAGCCGGTTCTTGGGGATCTCCAGGCTGATGTTCTTGAGATTGTGGGAGCGGGCCCCGCTGACGATAATTTTATCCATTAGCCGTTCTCTCCGTAGCGGTCCACCAGCGTCGGCTTGAGGAAGCGGTCGGACGCCTTGGGGTAATCCACCGTATAGTGCAGCCCGCGGCTTTCCTTGCGGCGGCGGGCGGAGTTTATGATCACGCCCGCCAGGCAGGCGATGTTCCTGAGTTCCAGCAGGTCGCGGGTGGGGAGGAAGTCCCAGTAATATTTGACGATCTCCTCGGAAATGAGCTTTACGCGGGTGTCCGCCCGGGCCAGGCGCTTGTCGCTGCGGACTATGCCCACGTAATTCCACATCAGCGTGCGGATCTCGTCCCAATTATGGGTTATGATCACGGCTTCGTCGGAAGGGCGGGCGTTGCCCGTGGTCCACGGCGCCGGCCTGGCCCCTGGCGGGCGGCGGGTATGGCCGGCCTTTATCGTTTCGGCCGCCCGGTGGGCGAAGACGCAGGCCTCCAGCAGGGAGTTGGAGGCCAGGCGGTTGGCGCCGTGCAGGCCGGTGTGGGAGACCTCGCCTATGGCGTACAGGCCGGCCATGCCGGTGCGCCCGTACTCGTCCACGTTGACGCCGCCGCAGAAGAAGTGGGCGGCCGGCACGACGGGGATCGGGTGCTTCGTTATGTCCAGGCCCAGCTGCAGGCATTTGGCGTAAATAGTGGGAAAGCGCTTTTTAAGGAAAGCTCCCTTTAAATGGGTCATATCCAGGTAGACGCAGTCGGCGCCGGTGCGCTTCAGTTCCGAGTCTATGGCCCGCGCCACGATGTCGCGCGGCGCCAGCTCCCGGTAGCGGGAATAGTTCTTCATGAAAGCGGTCCCGTCGGAGCCGCGCAGTATCCCGCCCTCGCCGCGCAAAGCTTCGGAGATCAGGAAGGACTTGGCCTGCGGGTGGTAGAGGCAGGTAGGGTGGAACTGCACGAATTCCATGTTGGCCAGCTGCAGCCCGGCGCGGTAGGCCATGGCCATGCCGTCGCCGGTGGCTACGTCGGGGTTGGAGGTGTAGCGGTAGACCTTGCCGGCCCCGCCCGAGGCCAGCACCGTGGTGGCGGCCAGGAAACTGCGCACGCGGCCGGTGGCTTCCTCCAGGGCGTAGACGCCCAGGCAGGCGTTGCGGGCCGGGCGCGTGCGCGCGGGCCGGCTCTTCAGGATCAGGTCCACGGCCGAATAGTAAGGGAAGAAAGTTATGTTCTTGTCCGCTTTGCAGGCCGCGAGCAGGGCGCGCTCTATTTCCCGCCCGGTGGCGTCGGCGGCGTGCAGGACGCGGCGCCGGGAATGCCCGCCTTCCAGGCCCAGTTCGAACGCGCCGTTCCTGACGCTGAATTTGGCGCCCAGGTCCACCAGCTCCTGGATGCGCTGGGGGGCTTCGGTTATCGTCAGGTCCACGATGCGCTTGTCGGCCAGCCCGGCCCCGGTGCGCAGCGTGTCGGCTATGTGCAGGGAGAACCTGTCGTTGGCGGCGGTGACGGCCGCTATGCCGCCCTGGGCCAGGTTGCTGTTGGAGATCTCCGGCTCCCGCTTGGTCAGCACGGCCACCGTCCCGGCCGCGGCCAGTTTGTGCGCGGCCAGCAGCCCTGCGGCGCCGCTGCCGACCACTATAAAATCGAACCTGTATGTGCTCATAAATTTTCCGCGCGCGCGGCGGGCTGGAGGCGGGTCGTTAAGGGAGGGGGGCGGCGCCGCGGGCTTTGCCTCTACCGCAATAATAATATAAACTAATTTTACAATACTTGTGTGCGCGGACTAAACTGAAAGTTTTGGCCGCCAGCCTGTGCCGCCGCGAGTACTGCGATCAAATTATGAAACAAGCCTCCTTGCGCAAAAAAATGGCCATCTACGCGCCGGTTGCGCTTTCCCTGGGCATCCTGGGCTGGCTGGTCTATCCCAACCTGGGCGCTATGGCCGAGACCCTCCTCAACGCCAACCCCTGGTGGCTGCTCATTTCTTTCCTGTTCGCCGTTTCCAGCTATACGTTCATGGGTTTTACCCTCTGGGAAGTGCTGCGCATCCTGGGGATCCGCCTGCCTTTCCTGCAGGTGGCCGGTATCGCTTTCGTTTCCACCACCGTTAATTACTTCGTCTCTTCGGGCGGCATCAGCGGCTTCGCCACCAGGGCGCATTTGCTGGGCAAGCGCAGGGTGCCCTACGGGGCCAGCGTCACCTCTTCGGTGGTCATAACCGTGCTGATCTACCTGGCGCTGGCGCTGATCGTGGTGGAGGGCGCCGTGCTGCAGTTCATGCAGACCCCGCAGTTCAACCGCGGCATGATAGAGGCTCTTATCGGCGTGCTGGCCGTACTGGGGTTCGCCTTCGGCCTGACGCTGCTTTTCTTTCACCACGAGCTGCGCGCGGCGTGGGCCCGCAGGACCTTCGTAGCCGTGAACCACGTGATCTTCTTCTTCTCCAAGAAGGAGATCCCGCACGAGAATTTCAAGAAGTTCGAGAGCCAGCTGGACGAAGGCATCCGCACCATCCACGGCCGCAAATTCGAGCTGCCCAAGGTAGTGGGGTACGTTTTCTGCGACTGGGTCAGCAATATCATGATCCTCTACTTCGCCTTCAAGGCCGTGGGGGTGTCGCTGGGCGCCACCACGCTTATCGCGGGGTTCGCTTTCGGCATGCTGATGACCATCATCCCCATCCTGCCGGGCGGGCTGGGGGCCATGGAGGCCGCCATGACGGCCGCCTTTTCCGGGATGGGCGTGCCGGTGGCGCAGGCCCTTACGGCCAGCCTGCTGTTCCGGCTTTTCTATTACCTGCTGCCTGCTTTCGCCAGTATCTTCATTTACTGGGCCCTTCGTTCCTCCGAACCGCCTCCGAGTTCCGTGCATTCCCGCCACGGCAGCGAAGCGAAGCACCACGCTCACGAGCAGGGGGCGGGACAATGATAGAGAAATTCCTGGACAGCTCTCCTGAAATTTCGCCTGAAGCCTGGGTACACGCCTCGGCCGTCCTTATAGGCAAAGTGAAGCTCGCCGGCGGGGTTTCCGTCTGGCCCGGGGCCGTCATCCGCGGCGACGTGGACCGCATCGAAGTGGGCCGGGGTTCCAATATCCAGGATCTGGCGGTGCTGCATCCCAACAAGGACAAGCCGGTGCTGGTCGGGGAAGGCGTCACCGTCGGGCATTCGGCCATCATCCACGGGTCGGTGGTGGGCGCGCACTGCCTTATCGGCATGGGCGCCGTGGTCATGGACTGCGAGATAGGGGAGTACTGCGTTATCGCCGCCGGCGCGGTGGTCACTCCCGGCTCCAGGATCCCGCCGCGGAGCATGGTGATGGGCGCCCCCGGCAAGGTCAAAAGGCCTCTTACCGACGAGGAATGCGCCGGGCTGCTCAAGTCGGAAAAAGATTATCTGCTGCTGGCCGGTTATTACCGCCCGGGAGGCGCCAGGTGAGCGGCCGCAAGATAGTGATGATAGAGGATAGCAAGGCCGCCTCCACGGTGCTCAAGGAAGTGCTGGAGGCGGAAGGGCATACGGTGCTGCACGCGGCGGACGGCGTGGCCGGGCTGGCGCTGGCGCGCCGGGAAAAGCCGGACCTGGTTTTGCTGGATCTGCTGCTGCCCAAGCTTAACGGCTACGACGTCTGTAATGCGCTGATGCGCGACAACCTCACCCGCCATATCCCCATCCTGATAATTTCCACCCTGGATAAGCCCGAAAGCGTTGAAAAGGCAAAACAATGCGGCGCCAGAAACTTCATGAAAAAGCCCTACAACCTGGAAGACCTGCTCCGGGAGATCAAGCGGCTGCTTCCCAAAGAATAAAACAGAGCTATCAGCGCCTGCTGCGCGCCTTCGGCCCGCAGGGCTGGTGGCCCGTCACGCCCGCCGGCGCAAAGACTCCCGTCTACCGGGCCGGTTACCGCGGCCCGCTGACGGAGCAAGCCGTTTTCGAGATCTGCGTCGGGGCGATGCTTACGCAGAACACCGCCTGGGAGAACGTGGAAAAGGCGCTGGCGGCGCTGGCCGCCGCCGGCCTGACGACGCCTGGAAAGATCGCGGCTTCCGCGCTCCCCGGACTGGAACAAGCGGTACGCAGCAGCGGCTATTTCAGGCAGAAGGCCGGGCGGCTGAGGGAGTTCTGCCGCCGGGCGTTAAAAGAGCATCCCGAAGGGTTCAAAGCGTGGTTCCTGCGCGCCCCGGCTGAAGCGCTGCGCGAGGAACTGCTTTCCTACAAAGGCGTGGGGCCGGAGACGGCGGATTGCATGGTGCTGTACGGGGCGCGCAAGCCCTCGTTCGTTATCGACGCGTATACCCGCCGGATAGGGGAGCGGGCCGGGCTGCCCGAACAGCCGGGCTACGAGGGCTGGAAAGAACTATTCGAAAGGGCGCTGCCGCCTGAAGCCGGGCTTTATAACGAATACCACGCGCTGCTGGTGCGCCTGGGGAAAGATTTTTGCAGGAAGACGAAGCCGCTGTGCGGCGACTGCCCGCTGTCCCCTCTTTGCGTTAAAAATATTTAAAGGAATTACCGGTAGGCCAGGCGGAGATATTTGTCCGCCGCTTTCTTCCATGTGTAGCCGAGCGCGGTGCGCGCGGCTTCGCGCCCCAGGGCTTTCCTGAGAGCGCCGTCGGCGGAAAGCTTCAGTATCGCCGCCGCCGCCGCCTCTGTGTCCTGCGGCGCTACCGCCAGGGTGCCGCGCTTCCTGCCGGTGAATTCGGCCAGGCCGCCGGTTTTCGACGCCAGCACGGCCTTGCCCGCGGCCATGGCCTCCAGCGCCGCCATGCCGAAGGATTCCCAGCGCGGCGTGGTGGCGTAGAAAAGACAATTCTTCATCAAACCCGAGACCGCCGCAGGGGAGACCACGCCCCTGAATTCCACGCGGTTCGCCAGTCCGAGTTTTGCCGCCAGGCGCTCCAGGGGGCCGCGCGCGCCCGCGCCGCAGACGAGCAGCTTGCTGCCGCAGCCTTTTTCGACGGCTTTGGCGAAAGCAAAAAGCAGCAGGTCCAGCCCTTTGTACGGGGCCTGGCGGCCTACCGTCAGGATGCAGCCGCGCCCGGCGTCAGACCGCGCGGCCTTGTCCGGGCGGTCCGCCCCGTTGGGGACCACGCAGAGCTTGCGCGCGGCCGCGGGGAAATCCCTGCGCAACAGGCGCGCCAGGAAGTCCGAGACCGCGGTGACGCCGTGCGCCCGGTCCAGGATCGCCAGCAGGTCCTTTTTAGCGGCGGGGGTAAGGGGCGGCAGGTCGGGATGCAGGTAATCCTGGAACGTGACCACGAGTTTCACCGCAGCCAGCCGGCGGGCCAGCAGCAGGGGCGCGTGCCAGGGGCGCAGCCAGCCGGAAAAATGAAAATTAAGGACCGCGCCCGGGGGGGTAAGCTTTGCCAGAACCTGCAGCAGCGGAAGCCGCCGGCCGCCGCCCCCGCAGGGCGGTGAGTCCGGTGAAAGCTCGAGCTGCAGCCGGGGATTCGCCGCGGTCGCGCGCGAGGCTATGGAAACTTCGTGCCCCGACGCCGTAAATTCGCGGCGGAGGCTTGAAAGTATTCGGTTGTAGGTGGGATCGGAGTAATACGTCGAAGGAAGCAGCGTGATTTTCACGTGTTCGGGGGGCGTTCTACCGCTGGGTCGCTTAATAGAAAGTGCGGAAAGACGCTATCTGTGAATTAAGCGAACCGTGCTTTACGATCGCGGGCTTAACGTAAGCCTGCGCCCGGGGTTTAGCGCGGTTTTTTCTGTTTTTGTCGTTATTCAGAGCCATTTTGTCGCCTGCTTGTATTCTGCCGCATTGTCAGCTTGGTTTATTATACCACATTCGCCGCCCTGACCTATCTATAGAGTGTAGCAGAGAAAAGGGCGTTTTTCAATACCTAAGAAATACGGCCTTTTACCGCTTTGAAGACCGCCTGGACAGGTACGCTTTTGAAATCCCTGCCGGGCGGGCGCGTGGAATAAAAGAACTCGCGCAGCCGGGGATGGACCACTTTGCGCAGGCGCCCGTAACCGTGGATCTCCCAGGGACTGGTGCAGTTAAAAACGGCCACCGCGCGTCTGCGCAGCGCCAGCGCTATATGCATGGCCAGGGTATCGCCCGCCACCAGCAGCGTGCAGCGGGCGATGTCGGAAATATAGTCGGCCAGTTTCCTCCGCTGGCGGAGAAAAAAGAAATCCACGCCGTCCTTTTCGAGCAGATCGGCTAAAGCCCGGTAGCCTGTCCAGTTCTTCAGCGGCCAGCGTTCGCCAGCGCGGGTCTCGAGGGCCACCAGGGGGCGCCTGGGCGCGGGAGCCGGCGGCAGCATATACTCTTCGCCGTCGAACCTGAAGCCGCAGGCTTTGAAAAGGTAATACTGGTAGGGCTTCCTGGCCGAATATTTTCGCCTGTCGGCTTCCCCGCGGCCGTACCGGCTGATAAGGCTCATGTCGAACCACGGCGCCGAGTCTTTGCAGTAGGTGACGCCGCCGGGCGCGAGCAGGGCGCCGGTCTTCTTCTCCGCGGCTACGGCGGAGGCCAGCGCGCAGGCCTGTTCGTCCTCGTCGAAATTGATAACCCAGTCGAACTTCTCGCCGCGCAGCTTTGCGCAGTTCTCCGGCGTAAGCAGCCGGGCGACGCGCGGGTTGCCGGCCAGCAGCGGCAGGGCCCGCCGGCTGGTCACCCAGGTGACGCGGCCGGGCAGGGCGCGCAGCAGCGGCGTCGTGCGCAGCACGTCGCCCAGCGCTCCCAGTTTTATCAGCAGTATTTTTCGCATTTAAAGGTCAGTTGCGGGTCGGCGCCGGGGAGGGGGCTCGCCGTTCTACGGCCACGCCGCCCGAGAAAACCAGGTCCTTGTCCTTCTCCGGCTCTCCCGGAGTTTCCGCGTCCAGGGTCTTCAGGTAGAGGGCTTTGTAATTCCGGGGGTCTTCTTTCAGGATCTGCGCCAGGAGTTCCCGGCCGCCGCGCCTGGAGCCCAGTACCAGCTCCATCTCGGCCCAGCAGAGGCGTACCTGGTGGTTGTCCTGCACCGCCAGCGCGCGCTTCATGTGCTCCCTGGCTTTTTCTCCGTCCCCGCGCGAGAAGTAGACCGCGGCCATGTTTATCAGCGCCCTGGGGGCGGCGTTGTCCCCGGCGGAGGCGGCCGAAAAGAACGCGAACTCGTCCTTGAAGACGGGATTCCTGGCAAAGGTGAGCGCGCCCAGGAAAACCGCGTAGAGCAGGAAACCGAGGCGCGCGGCTTTCGCTCTTTTCCCGTCCTGTGCCGCGGCGGCCAGGGCGGCCGCGATCAGCGCCCAGCCGGCCAGCGGCAGGTACAGGTAGCGGTCGGCTTTTATGTTATAGATGGGGATGAGGTTCATGACCGGCAGCAGGGCCGCGAACACGAACAGCAGGCCGAAGGCGGCCAGGGGTATCCTGCGCCTGAGCCTGAAGGCGGCGAAACCGGCCAGGACGAGCGCTGCGAGTCCGGGCAAGGCGCCGCGTAAAGTGCCGATGACCGGCGGGTTATAATCGGCTTTCAAGCGCAGCGGCAGCAGCAGGTCCGCGAGGTAGCCGGCGGCTATCGCGCTCATGGTATAGAATTTCAGTTTCCAACTGGTGTAGATGGCGCTCCAGGGAGGAATGGAAAGCAGCTCGAACTTGGCGCCTTCCCAGCCTTTCGGGATCATCACCTCCGGGGAAACGAAGGCGAACTGGCCGTTCCCGCGCGTCTCGGGCATGAGGACCCGCGGGTAGAGGATGTCGAAGCCCGCGGAACTGAACGGGGCCGCCCCGGCTATGTCGTAGCCGCCCCTGGGCAGCCGGAACCAGAAATAGACCACGGCGACCAGGGCGCACAGCGACAGGTAGAAGACCAGCCGCCTGCGGTTGTCGTCCGCCTTTTCCAGGGTCAGGTACAGCAGGGCGAAGACGAGCGGGTAGGTGATGGCGGCTTCGTTGGACAGCATCGCCGCCAGGGCCGCCAGCGCGGAGGCGGCCAGGAACAGCGGGTTTTTCTGGCGCAGGTAAATGAGGCCCGTCAGCAGCGCGGAAAGGTAGAAGAAGACGCAAAGCAGCTGGCTGCGGAAGGTGATAATGGCGACCGGCTCGGCGGCGGCCGGGTGCAGGCCGAAGATCAGCCCGGCCAGCACGGCCGGCCACAGCGCGCTGGTCAGAGCGTAGGCTACGGTCATCGCCAGCACGGCGTTGGCGGCGTGCAGCAGCAGGTTGGTGACGCGCATGCCCAGCGGCCCCGTCCCCGAGCAGGTATCCATCAGCAGGGTAATGTTGACGAGCGGCCTCGCGCCCATGCGTACCGGCAGGATCTTGGCGAGGTAGACGGGGTTCAGCGCCGTTTTCAGGTTGGCGCAATCGCTTACGAAGGGGTTCTGGTTTATGAAGACCGTGTCGTCCCACAGCAGTTTATTGGAGAGGGAATTTAAATATACTATTATGGTGAACGAGAACACCGCGGCCATAGCCAAAGCCAGTTTTTTGACAGGGTCCCTCATTGCCACATTATATGATATTTAAAAAAAACGCCGGAACCGCTGCCGACGGCCGTTCGAGGCAGGCGCCCGCCGCGTCCTTCCGGGGGCCCGCCTCCCGCGATATTTTCCTCAGGGGGCGCGCGGCATGACGGAGCCGGTGTCCATCAGCGTCATCCTCATAACTTTCAGGCGGCCCGCCCTGCTGAAGGCCTGCCTGGAGAGCCTGGCCGCGGCCAGAAGCCCGGAGTTGACGGAGGTGATAGCCGCCCTGAACGGACGGGGCGACGGGGAGACCGCCGCCTGCCTGCGCGAGGCCGCCGGTAAATACGATTTTCTCAGGGTGCTGGAGCTGCCGCGCTCGTGCCGCGGCGAGGCCCGCAACGCGGCGGTCAAGACGGCGCGCGGCTCCTGGCTGTGCTTTCTCGACGACGATACGGAAGTGCCCCCGGCTTATTTCACGAACCTGGCCCGGGAAATAAGGCGGGGGGGGGCCGACGTGCTGGGCGGCGGGCAGGCCCTGGAGGCCGAAACCGCCCCGGTCTTCGAGCAGGCCGTCGGGTTCGCCCTGTCCTCGTTCTGGGGGGCCGGGCCTTACCGCGTGCGGTTCAGGCCTTTCGAGGGCAGCCGGGCGGCCGGTCCCGAAGAATTCATCCTCTGCAACCTGGCGCTGAGGAGGGCGGCGCTGGAAAAGAACTCGCTGTCTTTCGAGGGCCATCTTACCAGCGCCGAAGAGAACCTGCTGCTGAATAAACTGGCCGCCCGCGGCAGCGCCATGCGCATGAGCGGGGGGCTGAACCTTTTCCACCGTCGGCGCGCGGGCTACGCCGCCTTCGCCGGGCAGCTCTTCCGTTCCGGCATGGGGCGGGCCCAGATGACCTCCCTCTACCCGGCCGGCTTCACTGTTTTCACCGCTCTGCCCGCGCTGGGGCTGGGCGCTTTCGCCTGCGGATCGTTCTTCGCGCCGGGCTGGCTCGGTGCGGCGGCGTGGGCTTACCTGGCGGCCTGCGCTTTTTTCGCGCTCAGGGAGGCGCGTGCCGCGGGCCTGCGGACGGCCTGGGTTTGTTTTTCTCTTTTCCCGGTGGTACACTTCTCCTACGCGGCCGGGTGGTGGTGGGGGATGCTGGAGACGGTCAGGGACAGGTTCCTGGGCCGGCAGGCGCCGCGCTCGCGGTGCGTTTGCGGGAAAGAAATAGCTTGAGCGCCCTGGCGTTAAGTTCCGGCTCCGGCGAGACGTAAAAACAAAAAGCGCCGCAGTTCCTCAGCAGCGCCAGGGCCGCGCCCAGGCGGCCCAGCAGAATACAGAGTTTAGCCGGCAGGTCCGAAAGTTCCGTCCTTAAAAAATACTCCGCTATCTGGGGAACCCCGGAGCCTATCACCAAAGAGATCAGCAGCTCCAGGGCCGCCCGAGGGCGGCCGATCTTTTTTATATGGGGAGGGCCCGCCCTTTTTTTCAGCAGGAACAGCTTGCTGCAGCGCGTTCTGCCCGGGACATTGCCGCTGAGGCCGGCGGCAGCGAGAAGATATTTGCGGGGGTAATGCCTTCTTTCGAAGGGGCGCAGCGCGCCGGCCGGGAACCGCGCCAGCAGGGGGCTGCCCGCCGCCAGGGCCACCCTGAGCGGGAAGGGGTGGATGTCGCCGCGCGAATCCACCAGGGGCGTGTCGTTGGCCAGCGGGGTGAAGGCGGGATCGAGGGCGAGTTCCGCCAGCAACGTGGTCTTGCCGCCGGAGACGGGAGCGGTCACAAGGAACCCGTCGCCTTCGAATTCCGCCGCCATGGCGTGGATGCGGTGAAGGCCTTTCAGGTCCAGCTTCTCCCCGAGTCTTGAAAGTATCAGCAGGTAGGCGATCTCGCGCAGCAGGGCGGGATCTTCGCTGGAAAGCGTGCCGGCCTCCCTGGCGTAATCGTACTCGCAGACCAGCCCCTCGGGGTAGTGCACGGCCCTGGCCCCGGCGGCGGTCCTGAAAACGCTGCACTTGCCGGTTTTTACCAGCCGGCGCGCGCCCTTAAGCAGCGCCAGGTCGGGCGGCTGCAGGCGCGCGGTGATCCGGATATCGCGGTCGTGCCCGGAGGCCGCGGCGAAATGGGCGAAATCCTCTTTCAGGTCCGCCAGCAGCCCCGCGGCGGCGCTTTCCACGCGGACGCCCACCCCGTAGGCCAGGATAAAAAAATGGGGGACGGAGCCGGCCGCTGCGGCGCGGGGCAAGCCGTTTGTTTCAGGGTCCATAGCCCTATTTTAGTAAAATTCCGGCGTTTTCGGGTAAATATGGATTTATGATATAATCCGTTAGACGCGCTATATAGATAATGAACATCGCCGCAGGCGGCCATCCCGCCCTTAAATTCGCACTTACAGAGGCCAGCCTGGGCCTCCTGAAACGCCTGGCCCGGGACGGCGGGGGGGCGGAGTTCTGGCGGCGGCGGGGGGTGTCGAAAGTAGATCTCTGTCTTGGAGGAGAGCGGTCCCGGCCGCCGGCCCCGGAAGGCCTGCTGCGCGACATGCCGCTGCTGCTGTCCGCGTTCGGCGGCGTCCGCCTGTCCCTGGCCGGGTTCCCTTACTGCTTTCTTGGCGAGAACCTTATCCGCGGCGAATACCTGGTGCGCAACCGGGAGAACCCTGGCGCTTTCAAGGCCGCCTCTTGCGCCAAGTGCGCCTTCGACGGCCGCTGCGCGGGCTTTCCGGCGGCCTACAAAGATTTCATCGCGGGCCGCGGCGCCGGGCTGGCGGTGCCCGACCGCCCTATAGAAGTAATGGTGGAGGTGGAGGCGCGCTGCCAGTTCGGCTGCCGCTACTGCTTCAACCAGAACACCTTCGCCCCGGGCAGCGCCAGGCCGGACAAGCACGCGGTTCCCGGGCTGTCCGCGGAGGCGGTAAAGGGGATAGTGGACCAGCTCGCGGCCTGGGGCGTGCCGAGGATGCGCTTTACCGGCGGGGAGCCCCTGCTGAGGACGGACCTGGTTGAGCTGATGGACTATGCCTTGGAGCGCGGCGTGGCCGTCTGGCTAAACACCAACGGCTACCAGCTGCGGGACCCGGGGCTGGCGAAAGCCGTGTGCGCGCGGGCCGACAATGTGCTGGTTTCCTTGCGCGGCTGGGACGCCGAAAGCGATGCCGCCGAGTCCGGGCATCCGGGCTCTTTTGAAGCTTCCTGCGAAGGAGCGCGCGCGCTGCGCGCAGCCGGCCTGAAGACCTTGCGCGTAGGCGTCTGCGCCACCAGGAGCGTCATCCGCAATCTGGACCGCGTGTGCGAAACGGTCAAGGGCCTGGGCGCGGACCGGCTGGAATTTTACCGGCCGGTGGCCGTAGACGGCAAAGCGCCCGAGGCCGACGCCGCCGACCTGGAGATACTGGTGGACAAGCTTACGGATCACCGTCGGACCGGCGGGCTCAACGCGTACATCGCCAATCCGCTGCCGTTCTGTTTTTACGACGCCGATAAGGTCAACGCGGTGTCCCTGGGGGCCGTCCTGGGGGAAGGCAACAGCCGCTTCGCCGTGGACCCGAGAGGCTTCTGCAAGCCCGGCTACTATATGGACGTGAATATGGGGAGCTGCGGCGATCTGCGCGCCGCGTGGGCCAGTCCTTTCAGCCGGGCGATCCGCGGCCAGGAACTGCTGCCGGAACGCTGCGCCGGCTGTTTTTACGCGGGCAAGTGCCGCGGCGGCAGCAGGCACGCCGCATGGCAGGCTTTCGGCGATCACCGGGCGCCGGACCCTTTGGCCACGTTTATGCCGGAAGGCCGCGGGAAGAGGAACGGCGACGCGCCGCGGGGGAAAACATTATGAACACAACTGAAAAACTTGTAAGCCTGGGCATCTGCTTTTCGGACAAGGATAAACTGGAACTGGAGAAGGCCGGCTGCGCCCTGAGCCAGTACGACGCCGCGGGCGACCTGGAGGAGGCCCTGGCGGCGGCCAAGGACGCGGCCGCCGTGTGCGTTTCCAACGTGTGGATGCGCCACCTGCCGCCGGATTTCCTGGGCAGGCTGGAGAAGTGCCGGCTGCTGGTGGTCGGCAGCACCGGGACGGATACGATCGACGCCGACGACGCGGCGCTGCGCGGCATCAGCATCGCCAACTGCCCGCGCTATTCGGCCCCGGCCGTGGCGGAACACGCTTTCGCCCTGCTGCTTTCGCTGGCCCGCCGGCTGAACAACAGGCCCGAGCGGCCGTCCGACCCGGGGCTGGTTTCCTACACCGCGGCGGTAACGCTGCGCAAGGGCGTGGAACTGCGGGGGAAGACCCTGGGCATCGCCGGCTACGGGCACGTCGGCTGGCATCTCGCCCGCCTGGCCTCGGGTTTCGGCATGAAGGTGCTGGTAGCCAAGCGCAACCCGCCCTGGCTGCTGTCCCGCCTGATCCGGCACCGGCACGCCAAGTTCGTGAAATTCGGCGCCATGCTGACCCAGAGCGACGCGGTGGTGTCGGTAGTGCCGCCCGGAGTGCGGGGGCTTTTCGACGCCGAGGCTTTCGGGCGGATGCGCCCCGGCTGCCTGTTCGTCAACGTGGGCCGCGCCCAGGCCCTGGACGAGGAGGCGCTGCACAGCGCCCTGGAGAACGGGATCGTGGGCGGAGCCGGGCTCGACGCCTTCAGCCCGGCCGGCGCGCAGGCCCTGCGCCCGCTCAGGAACGTCATCCTTTCCCCGCACATGGCTTGGAACACCGCCGAAGCCGAAGGGCGCCTCGGCCGCGAGTGCGTGAAGAACATCACCTCTTTCTTCGCGGGCAAGCCGGTAAATCTCGTCATGGACGCTTCGAGGACCCAGGAAGAATGATCATCCGCCAGGACACGCGCAAGCGCCTTAACGCTTATTTCACCCTGCTCAGGGAGATGGCCGGCACCGAATTCAAGCTGCGGGACCAGGGAACTTTTTTGGGTTTCCTGTGGACGCTGCTTTACCCCGCGCTGATGTTCGCGGTGCTCTACGTGGTCTTCGTCAAATGGATGGGCCACCTGGTGGAGAACTACGGCGCCTACCTGCTGATAGGCCTGCTGTTCTGGAATTTTTTCCAGAAGTCCACGTCCTCCGCCCTGACCAGCCTGGTCCGGCGCTACTCCATCATCCGGAACTTCAAGTTTCCCCGGGAGATCATCGTCTTCTCCACCGTGTCCGCGGTCCTGTATTCCTTCCTGCTGGAAGTGGGGGTCCTGCTCTTTTTCCTGCCTTTTATCGGCGTGGCGCCTAAAGTTTCCTGGCTGCTGCTACCGCTGCTGCTCGCGACGATGGTGCTGCTGTCGGCGGGCATCTCCCTGTTCCTGCCTATCCTGGCCGCGGAATACCGGGACCTGGAAAGGATCTGGGAAGTGCTGACCATGACCATGTTCTACATTACGCCCGTGTTCTATCCCATGAGCGTGATCAGCGAACACCTCCGGCCGATGCTGTACCTGAATCCCGTCACGCATATCCTCATAGCCGCGCGCGGCTGCCTGATAGACGGCCGGATAGCCAACGTCGGGGCCGTAGTTTCGGTAGCGCTCGGCTCGGCGGTGCTGTTCGCGCTGGGCGTACTGGCGCTGCGCCGCTGCGAGTCGCACGTGATGGACAAACTGATGGAGTAGCGGCGCCGGGCAAGCGGCCCGAAACCAGGTTCAGAGATTTTTAAGGAAGGTAATAACATGAAGATCCAGCCGCAGGGCCCGGCCATCCACGTAGAGAACCTGGGCAAGAGATTCCAGATCGGGGTTAAACAGGGAAAAGAAAGCTTCCTGGGCACTACCCGCCGCCTGATAAACGGCTCCAACACCCAGCGCGAACTCTGGGCGCTGAGGCACGTCAGCTTCAAAGTCGAACGGGGGGAAACCCTCGGCGTGATCGGCCCCAACGGGGCCGGGAAAAGCACCCTGCTGCTGCTGCTGTCCCAGATCCTGAGCCCGACGGAGGGCGAGTGCCGGGTGGACAGCAAGACCCACTGCTTTTTCCGCATCGGCGCCGCCCTGCAGCCGCGCCTGACCGTCCTGGAGAACTTTTCGCTCTGCTGCTCGCTGCTGGGGCTGGACCGCGCCGAGTTCAAGAAGCGGCTGCCCGCCATGATAGAGTTTTCCGGCCTGGAAGACTACCTGTACGCCAAATACGGCGAGCTTTCCAGCGGCCTGGCCGCGCGCCTCCCTTTCGCGGCGGCGGTCTTTACCGACCTGCACACGATCCTGGTCGACGAGATGCTGATGGTCGGGGACCGCACCTTCCAGACGAAATGCCTCAAGACCTTTCACGATTTCAAGGCCCAGGGCAAGACCCTGGTGATAGTTTCGCACAGCCTGCCGCTGATCTCGTCGCTTTGCGCCAGGACCCTTTACCTTAACGCGGGCAAGATGGTCTACCTCGGAGACAGCGCCACCGCCGTGAACATGCTTATCAACGACATGGGCGGGGCGCTGCCGCGCGACCAGCGGGCGCCGGCCGCGGCGCCTGCCCCGAGGGAAGCTGCGCTGTCCCACACGCAGATAAAGAAAATAGCCGCGGCGGCCGCGCAGCGCGTCAGGCTGGAGCTGGAAGCGCTCACCGAAGACCGGCGCAACGCCGTTTCCCGCGAATTCACCGCCGGGGACGGCTCGGAAGGCTTTCCCGACAGGCCGACCCGCGAGCTCATCGACGCCGAGGTGCGCAAGCTCGGGCCCGGGCTGCGCAAGTCCGCCGAGGAGGCGCTGGCCGCCGCCGGACCGCGGCCCCCGCAGCCGGAGCAGCCTTCGCTCCAGGTACAGATCCAGAAAAGCGTGGAGTCGGAACTTTCCCGCATGCGCCAGGAAGTGCAGGCCGCCATGGAAGAATCCCGCAGGGCGGGCGAGCGCGACCGGGAAGCCTGGCTGGACTCGGCGCGCGAGACCGTGCGCATTTCCCAGAAGGCGACCCGCGCGGCGCCGCGCGGCCTGGGGCAGGAGGCCAGCCCGGAGGTAGGCCTGGCCTGGAAGGAGTTCCTCGGCCATAAGGGGCCCCTGGCGGTGTGCTCTTCGGTGCAGGGCGCCTTCGGCACGGCCTTGCAGGGGATGATGGCCTGGCCGGGCGACCGCGCGGCCAAGCCCGGCGACGAGGTGATCCTTACCTCCGTGGTGTGGCCCTGGGTGCTGCAGGGGCTGCGCAGCTACGGGCTGGTGCCCGTTTTCGTGGACCTGGACCCTGAAACCTTCTGCCTGGACCCGAAGCAGCTGTCCCAGGCCCTGAGCGACAAGACGCGCGCGGTCTTTCTCTCCTACAACGGGAATACCTGCCCCGACATAACCGCGGTGGCCGGCTTCTGCGCCAAGCACGATCTGCGCCTTATCGAGGGCGTCTGTTCCTCCGCCCTCGGCGGGAAATACGACGATAAATTCATGGGGACCAGGGGGGACTTCAGCGTTTATTTCCCCAAGAAGCCGTACTCCACCTGGAGCCTGGTCCTTTCCCGGCACGAGGAAATGGCCGATCTTTTCAGCCGCATCCTGACGGGAGAAGGCCACGACGAAGAACTGAACCTCCATCACGGGGCGCCGGGCGAGGCTTTTCAGCCCGACGCCAGGTTCTTCCATCCTTCCCGGGCTTACGGCATGGGGCTGTCCAACGCCTTCAAGGCCTGCGGCAAATGGAAAGCGCCGATATCCAAGCTGCACGGCGATTTCGACGCTTATGCCGATTTCTTCGGCGCATACTCACAGTACTTCGACATTCCTAAGCCACCGGCCCAGGCCCGCCTGGGCGGGCAGTTCTTCGTCCTGGTAGCCAGGAAGGACGGTCCTTTCAAGGCGCAGGACCTGCTGGACGCCAAATTGGACTGTGCCGCCCAGCGCGCTATTATGGGCGGCTACACGCGCCAGTATCCCGAGGAGCATACGCCGTTCCGCCAGGTGAACGAGCTGCCCGTCACGGGCGAGCTGATGGAGCGGGGGGTGATCTTCCCCGTGCTTCATGACCCCGCGGTCCGCAAGGTGTTCTTTGACGCTTTCCGCCACTGGATAAAAAAGAAAGGCTGACAGATCGGCGCGCTAAAGCGGCCTGGGGTAGGGGCTGACGCGTATTCTGTAGCTGTCGCCGAGCTTGCCCAGCAGCTGCAGCTTGAACCCGTTCTTCGCGTCCACGAACGAGCCTCTCTCCCCCGTATCGAACGCCGCGCCCCGGAGCAGCGAAACCTCCGGGTCGGCGTCCATAAGCCTGACCGGCGCCTTGCCGTCCAGGCACTCCGGCACCGTATCGTCCGCGTACATTATCAAAACTCCTTTGCCCGGCAGGTATTGGTCGTGGCCTATCGGCTGCCGGTTCTCCACCAGGTAATACGCGCTGCCGGAGACCGGGATCCTGATCGCCAGGGTGCCGGAGCTTCCGTCCTCCAGCGGCCCCAGCAGGGCCTCCGTGGTCCGGTCCGGGCGCGCCGTCAATACCTTCTCCGGGGCCAGCCAGCCCAGCCGCAGCTTCGTCCAGGAGGAGATCCCCATGGGCGGCTGGAAATATTTATAGCAATGGCAGGACAGGGGGTCCCAGAACCCCATGTTCACGAGGGACCGGACGAAGACCCGGCGGAAAGGCCCGGGCCTGGCCTGCAGGTCGTGGTCGTACAGGCAGGGCACTACGCGCCGGCCGCCGCGGATGCCGCCGAAAGCGTGGAGCATGTCGTGCGCCATATTGCCCAGGTGCGCGCGGGAGGTGAAGATGGCTATATCCCCGTTTATCACCTGGCCGCTTTTGGTCTTAAGCTGCTCCGTGGCGGCCCAGCCGAAGAAACCGGGATAGGCGTACAGGCACATCATTCCGTACTGGGGCTGGGTAGCGCCCAGGAAAAGACTGATATAGGGATACCTGGAAAGATCGTAGTCTTTGGCCGCGGCGTTTATGGCGTCGTTGAGCAGGGCGTCTATCGGCCTTTTCGTGACCTTGAGGTTCTGCGCTACCACCTTGTAATGCGCGATGGGATGCGGCAGGGTGTACCATTTTTCGGTCACCCGGCCCGACACGCAGGCCTTGCCGTAGGACATTTCCCGGACATAGGCGTCCAGGTCGCGGAAGAATTTGGCCTGCACCAGGTCCCGGATTACCTCGTGCTTCACGTCCGGGAACTGGACCAGGATGACAAGGGTCTCTTTCTTTTCGCAAGCGTCGGGGGAGGCGGCCGGCCCGCGCGCGGCTACGGCGGCCAGCCCGGCGGCAGCCAGGAGCGCGACGGCGAAAAAGAGTTGTTTTTTCTGCATTAAGAGGGCCACCAAAGAGTTTTTTTCGGCCCGGGGCCCGCTGGCCCCCGGACAAGGAAAACTCCTGCGCTATAATACAATAAAGCCCGCCCTATCCGCCATTTAGCTGGACCCCGTCAATATGCTAAACTTTACAACGGGTTCCAACCAAAACAACTATGAAAAAAGACAATTTCATGTACTCGTGCCTTTCTACTTCCAGGAACAACGGGGCGTCCCAGAAACTTTTTTCCAACCGCGTAAAATCCCTGCTCGCCAGCCACCAGCTGGTGGGCAATTTCTTTCATTACCGCACCGCCATAAAAATACTGGGGCTGGAATACGGCCAGGTCTTCGAGGACGGCCGCCTGGACCTGAACCCGGACAAGTGGGCGGATTTCGGACCGCTGAATTTCCATTTTGGACCGCCTCCCGGAGTGCTGCCTCATATCAGGACCGCCGTTACCGAGCGGGACCTCACCTATTATCCTCCCAACATCATCCCGCAGCTCAAAGCGGCGGCGGCCAAAGCGGTCTTCCGGCGGGAATGCGGGCCAAAGTTCGAGATCATGGCCACGGAAGGGGTGCAGGCCGCGCTGGCCTATACGGTGTCCACTTTCGTGAACCCAGGCGAGGAAGTTATCATCACCGACCCCGGGTATTTCTTCCTCGAGACGCCGGTGCTGCTGGCCGGGGCTACCGTCAAGCGGGTCTCGCTTTCGGCGAAGAACAACTACAGGCTGGCCCTGGCCGACCTTGAAGCCGCGATCACCAGGCGCACCAAGGCCGTCATCATCTGCGACCCGATCAACCCTTTCGGGACGGTGCAGTCGAAGGCCGAACTTGAAGGGATCATCGATATCGCCAACCGCCGCAACCTTATCATCATCAACAACGCGACCCACGGCTTCCACCGGCTCGACCCCCGCGCCAGGCATTATCCCATGAGCAGCCTGGCCCATAAGGACCTGAAGAACGTGCTGACCATAGCGGGCCTGTCCCACGGCTTCGGCCTGGCGGGGCTGCGCATCGGTTTCCTGGGAGGCCACCCGGACCTGGTCTCGGCGATCCTGGCGGCCAAAAGCGCCGTGACCCGCATCAATATGAGCATGCCCATGCAGCACGCCGCCCTGGCCGCGCTCAAGGACCGGACTTACCTGCGGCGCAGCGGGGAACTGCTGAAAAAGAATTTCTCGCTGCTCAAAGAGATCATCGCGGGCGTGCCCCGCCTGCGCTTCGTGGTCCGGCCGGAATACGGCTTTTTCGCGTGCATAGATACTTCGGAGATCAAAGCCAGCTGCCAGGAGCTTACCGTGGCGCTGCTTAAGCGGAAATGCGCCGTATATCCCGCCGACGGCCTGGGCAATACCGACCCCATCTCCTACCTGCGCCTGAATTTTTCGTCCCCGCGGCGCCAGCACTTCGAATGGCTGAGGAAGGCGCTGCCCGAGGCGATAAAGGAAGCCGAGACCGGCAAATACCGCCCGGCCGTCCTTGATTTCTTTAAGTCCGTGGGCACTCCGCGGGCGCTTGGTATAATCCGGCAGATAAAGGCGATAAGGTAAACAGATCATGGACATAACACTCGTCAACATAGCTTCAAAGACCACCTACGACGGCAAACTCGTCAACGTGATGAGCACCGTCGGCATCTACAGCCTGGTGGCCTGTCTCGAGCAGGCCGGCGTCAGCGTGGATTTCCGGGAGTATTTCCTGGATTTCGAGAAATCCCCCGAAGAGGAAATGGCCGAGGCGGCCGCGTTCTTCAGGGAGTCCGCCGACATCATCGGCATAGGCTGCCACGCCATCCACCTGCCTTTCACCATCAAGGCCGTGCAGGCCATCAAAAAGGCTTTTCCGCACAAGACCATCGTCCTGGGCGGCATCGGGCCTTCCATCGTGGCCAAGCCCCTGATGGAGAAGTTCAAGGAGATCGACGTGATAGTGGTGGGCGAAGCGGAACTCAACCTGCCGCTGGTGGCTAAAGCGCTGCTGGACGGGGGCAAAGGCCTCGAGGCTATCGGCGGCCTGGTGCTGCGCAAGGACGGGAAAGTGATAGATACCGGGAGCTTTCCGCCGGTCGCCGACCTGGACAGCCTGCCGCTGCCGGCCTACCACCACCTGGACGTGGCGCGCTATCCCCAGCCCATGGCCATGTCGGCGCGCGGCTGCCCTTTCGGCTGCCCGTTCTGCAGCCTGAGCGCGTTCTGGAAAGGCAAGATCCGTTTCCGCTCCGCCGAGATGATGCTCAAGGAACTGCTGGTGCTGCAGGAGATGGGCGCCAAATCCGTTTTCTTCGCCGACCCCTGCTTCATGTTCGACATGGACCGCCTGAAGCAGTTCATCGCCGTCATCAAGAACAAGATCAATATGGAGTTCAAGTGCTACGGCCGCCTGGACCTGGTGAGCGAGGAGATGTGCAAACTGCTGGTGGATTCCAATTTCACCACCATCTTCTTCGGCCTGGAGACCGGCAGCGACGCCGTGCTCAAGGAGATCAAGGGCGGGTTCACCGTGGCGGACGGCCTGGAGAAGATCAAGCGGAACCGGAAGTACTTCCCCCGGGTGGAGGTCAGCCTGATGTGGGGCTTCCCGTTCGAAACGCTGGAGGACCTGAAGCAGACCATCGAGGTGCACAACTACCTTAAGAACGAACTGAAGTGCGTGGTGCAGCTGACCTGGTTCCAGCCTTTCGCCAATACCAAGTATTTCGACAAGTACAAGCACACGCTGGTCAGGCACGAATCGCTGTCGGCCATCTACGACCGCAAGCGCAGCCGCGCGCAGGTGCTGTCCACCCTGGACGATTCCGGCGCTTACGACTACACGATCAGCCTGCGCAGCATGATCGGGCATTCCCACGTCTATTCGCTGGCGAAGGACCTGGTCGACGAGAACCCGCTTATTTTCCCGGATTTCTACCGGTACCAGACCCCGGACCTGGACGAGAAGATAAAGCTGGTCAACGCGATAGTCCCCAGCTGACCTATGGCCGAGATAACCCTGATCAACATGTCCATCGCCAAGCGTTTTGGCGGAAAGGTGCTCTTCGAGCGCAATTCCGCCGGGATGCTGCTGCTTATCGCGGCGCTGGAAAAAGCGGGGTACAAGGCGGACTTCCACGAGCATTTCCTCGACCGGAAGAACGGGTTCGCGGCGGAGATGAAGCGGTTCATCGCTTTGCTCGACGAAGCCGTGCCCGTGGTGGGGATCAGCTGCCATTCGGTGCACCTGCCTTTCGTGCTGATGGCGGCGGCCGAGATCAAGCGGCGCTATCCCGCCAAGAAGATAGTGCTGGGCGGCGGCGGGCCCGCCCCGCTGGCGCGCGAGCTTTGCGAGAAATTCGATTTCATAGACGCGGTGGCGTTCGGCGAGGGGGAGAAGACCATCGTCGAGCTGGCGCGGCAGGGCACCAAAAGTTTCAAGGGCATAAAAGGCCTGGTTTACAGGGAGAAGGGCTTAGTGCGCGCCAATCCGGCCCGCACCCCGGTCAAGAACCTGGACACCCTGCCGCTGCCGGCTTATCACCGCATGGATTTCAAGCAGTACGAGATCCCCACGGTCATCACTTCGCGCGGCTGCCCGCACGCCTGCCATTTCTGCAGCCTGAGCGCGTTCTGGGGCCGGCGGGTGCGCTACCGCTCCATCGACAACGTGATGGAGGAGCTGCGGCTGCTGTCCAGGCGCTACGGCGTGAAATACGTATTTTTCGGGGACGCCACTTTCATCATGGACAGGGAACGCACCCTGGAACTCTGCCGCAGGCTGAAAAAGGAAAACCTGGGCCTGAAGTGGGAATGCCTGGTAAGGCTGGACTGCATCGACGAAGAACTGATGGCCGAGATGAGCGCCGCCGGCTGCGAAGCGGTCTTCTACGGCCTGGAATCGGGCAGCACCAAAGTTTTGAACCGCATCAAGCGGGGGTTCGACCTGGCCGGCGCGCTGGAAACCATCCGGAAGTCCACGCTGTACTTCAAGACCGTGGAGCCCGGCATGATGTGGGGGTTCCCTTTCGAGACCCTGGCCGATTTCAAGGAAACGCTGAAGGTAAGGGCCTACCTGACGGACCGGCTGGGCTGCGAGGTGCAGCTGCGCTGGCTGGAGCCGTATCCCGACACCGCTTTCTTCGAGAAATATAAGGACAGCCTTTTCATGCCCGAAGTCGCCAGCGCCATCTACCGCCCCAAGGCCGTGGAAGCCGGCGTCCGCGGCGGGGGCAGCTTCTACGCGCCCGGCAAAGGCGTGGAGAAGATCTGCATCCCGGCCGACGTCACCAGCATCAGGACCGTGGTGGCGGCCTCGCACATAGCGGCCCTTTGCGGGCCGCTGATCCGGGCCTACCCGGGCCTTTTCCCGGACTATTACAGGTATAAGACCCCGGACCTGGAGAAGAAACTGAAGCTTGCCCGCAAATTCAGCCTGTACTGAAGACCTATGCCGAACATACTGCTCATCAATCCGCCGCCGTCCATCATCTCCAATTCGGATTTCCGCTTCCAGAACGTCCCGCTGTCGCTGGTTTACGTGGGCGGCTACGCCCGCAAGCAGGGGTTCTCCGTGAAGATCCTGGACGCCTACAACGGCCTGATCCCGCCGCGGCGGGTGATCGGCATGGCGGAGAAGATGAACCCCGATATCGTCGGCATAACCTGCGACGCCACCAGGTTCGACAATATCCGCCTGATCTTCAAGCACCTGCGGGAGCGCCTGCCCAACGCCCTGCTGGTGGCGGGGGGGTCCTTCCCGTCCTTCAGGCAGAACGACCTGTTCCCCTGGGTGGACGTGATCGTAAAAGGGGAAGGCGAGGCTTCCTTCGCGGAGATCGCGGCCAATTTCCTGGGTAAAAAACCTCTGGACGGCATAAAGGGCGTTTTCCTGAAAGGGGAGGCCGGCTACGTCTACTCCGGCGACAGGCAGCCCATCCTGGACCTGGATAGTTATTTCTATCCCGCCTGGGACCTGGTCAACATGCGCCATAACTTCTTTTTCTGGGGCCGCAAGGCGCCGGTCGCCACCATGGTGTCGAGCCGCGGCTGCCCCGAGGACTGCGCCTACTGCGCGCTGCCGCCGCTGTGGGGGCACCGCCACCGGCAATTGTCGGCCGGCCGCCTGCTCGACGAGCTGGAACACCTTAAAAAAACCTACGGGACGCGCGAGATCTATTTCAAGGACAACCTGTTCACCTGCAACAAAGCCTGGGTGACCGAGTTCTGCGAAGGCCTGCTTAAGCGCGGCCTCAAACTGTCCTGGAGCTGCGGCACCGGAGTGAAATACGTGAACCCGGAGATCCTGGGGCTGATGAAGAAAGCGGGCTGCCATACGATAAATTTCGGTTTCGAGAGCGGCAACCAGAAGATCCTGGACAGCGTAGACAAGACCGTGACCGTGGAGCAGAACCTGATAGCCGCCGAGATGACGCGCAAGGCCGGGATAAATATCTTCGGCTTCTTCATGATGGGCTTCCCCGGCGAGACGCGCGAGCAGATCGAGGACACGATCAACCTGGCGGCCAAAATTTCCCCCGACGTGGTCATGTACGCCATGGTAACGCCTTTCCCCGGCACGCGGCTGTGGTACTCCCTGGGGCTGGACAAGGACGCCAAGGAAGCCTGGGCCTGGAAGGATTACAACTGGTACAAGAGGACCCTCTCCCTTTCCCCGGTCACCCCGGCGGAACTGGGCGAGCTTAAGCACAAAGGCATGCAGGCCGTGCGCACCTGGAAATACTGGCTGCGGTACGTCACCAATTTTACGCCCATGATGCTGGCGCGGCAGGCCTGGCGCGTCCTGTGGACGGTCAAGATCTACCTGTCCCCCAGGTACCGCTGGATCAGGAAAGACGTTTCAAAGGGGACCGTGTAGCCATGAAAGTCCTGCTTATCATGCCGCCCTGCCCCCCGGGCATGAAATACCCGCCGGGCGTGCATCCCCGGTTCTTCCCGCCTTTGGGCATAGGGTACGTCGCCTCGGTGCTGGAACAGCACGGCTACGACGTGGCCATCTCGGACCTTTACCTTAAAAAATGGGCCAGCGTCTTCCCGGTCCTGAAGGCCGCGGACTACGATATTATCGGCATAACCTGTATTTTCCCCAGCCGCTCCGGCGTGCACGAACTGATAAAGCTGATAGCGCGGCGGCAGCCGAAAGCCAAAATAATACTGGGCGGCCCCTACGCCACGGTCATGGCCGAGCGGCTGGCCGCCATGCCGGAGATCACCGCCGTGGCCGTGGGCGAGGCCGAGACCACCACGCCGGACCTGCTGAACGCCATCAGGGACGGGCGCGCGCTGGACACCGTCAAGGGGATAGTCTTCCGGGACGGGGAAAAAATAGTAAAGACGGAGGCCCGCGGCTTCATCCAGGACCTCGACACCGTCCCGTTCCCCGCTTTCCACCTGTACGACCTGAAAAGCTACCTGAAGTTCCAGCCCGGCAATTTCAACGTCGTAAGCCAGTTCATCCGGGACACGGTCTTCGGCGCCCGCTGGGCGCCCGTCCTCACCACGCGCTCCTGCGATTTCCACTGCCAGTTCTGCGCCGTGCAGATCACCTGCGGCAACAAGGCGCGCAGCCGCTCCGGCAAGAACGTGGCCGACGAGTTCGAGCTGCTGCATAAAAAATACGGCTACGACCATATCTTCCTGCAGGACGCCGCGTTCCCGGTCGGCAGCGAACTGTCCCGGCAGCTGTGCCAGCACCTCATCGACCGCAAGCTGAAGATCAACTGGGCCACCAACGCGCGCGCGGACATGGTCACGGAAGAAAGCCTGCGCATGATGAAGGCGGCCGGCTGTTCTTACCTGCTTTACGGCCTGGAATCGGCCTCCCCGGCCATCCTGAAAGCCATAAACAAGGACGAAACCCTCGACCAGATAATCAACGCGGTCGTGCTGTCCTATAAGGCCGGCATCGACGTGGGCGTGCATATTCTGGTGGGCTACCCCGGGGAAACGGACGAGACCATCGCGGAGACCATCCGGGTTATAAAGACGATAAAGAAATACATCCATACGCTCTACGTGCGGCCCCTCATGGTGTTCCCGGGTACGCACCTTTACAACCAGGTCATAGCGAAGGGGCCCATGCGGGAGGCGGATTTCTTCAAGCCGTCCCGCCAGTTCTTCATCCCTTATACCAGCGAGCGGAACTGGGAGACCCTGGACGGCTGGAGGCAGCAGATCCAGTCCGCCGTCAAACCTTTTAACTTCGTCAAGCGGGCGGCCGATTTTATCAAAAGCAGGAAGTGAACTTTTAACCCGGAACGATAAATGGAAAAAATACTCAGGCAGATCCGCATGTACAGGGGCAAGTCGACGCTGTGGCTGGTCCAGAAGATCACCCGCCTCTGGTTCTCCAGGTGGCGCAACCAGCTGATCCTGCCGTTCATGCGCTCCGGTTTCTTCGCGGCCGTCTTCGTCGGCGCCAAGGACGCCAGGCCCAACTTCGCCCAGATCATGTTCCAGCGGGTCCTTATCGCCGCGCTGAGAAGCCCCAGGATCATGGTTCCTCTTTTCTGGCGCTCCATGCGGGTCTGCGTGACTTACCGGTGCAATCTTTCCTGCAAAGCCTGCTACGCCCGCGGGCTGCAGGAGGAAGTGGGGAAAAGCGACATCAGCATGGAGAACTTCACGCGCCTGGCCGCCTACTGCAAGGATAAAGGCTGGCGGCGTATCCGCTTCCTGGGGGGGGAGCCCACCATCCACCCGAAGTTCATCGAGATGCTCGACCTCTGTTATAAGAGCGGCATAGAAGTGTCCATGCCCACCAATAACCTGTATTCCGAAGAGGTGGCGGAGAAATTCGACCCGCAGTTCGTGCGGGACCTCGCCATAAACTACAGCGCGTACTGCAACGTGGACGCCGAGAAGAAGGCCCGCTTCCGCCGGAACCTGAACCGCCTGCGCGAAAAGGGGATCCCGTTCAGCTTCTCCTACATCCTCGAGGAGGCCCCCAACGAGGAGCAGATGCAGGCCCTTTACGCGGACCTGAAGGAATACCTGCCCCTTTATATCCGCGTGAGCATCGAGCTGCCCGCTTTCTCGGACCACAATGCTACCTTCATCCCCGCCGAAACCCGCAAATTCCTTTTTTCGCGCGTTTATTCGATGCTGGAGAACTGCGCCAAGGCTTACGTGCCTTTCTACATGTACCGCCCCGTCCCCCTGTGCCTGTTCTCCACGGATGAGCGGCTTAAAATGGAGAAATTCTCCAAGTTCATTTTCTTCACCCGCTGCCCGCTCAGCTACGCTTCCAAGCACGGCTACGGCATGATGGTGACGATAAACCCGGACCTCTCCACTTTCCCGTGCGCCTCGGTCTTCATAAAGGGGCCGGATATTTTCAGCTTCAAGGACAGGAACGCCATCCACGAGTTCTACTCCTCCAAGCTGCAGCCGGTCCTGACGGCGCCGCTCTCGGAAGTGTGTAAGGAATGCGACCACCATACGAAATTCGTGGCCGCCGTGAGCCGGGCGGACTCCATGGCCCCGGCCAAGTTCGACGACAAGCAGATCTGCCAGGGCGGCTGCGTCAACCTGCGCTGCCACGACCCGCACCCGCATGAATGCCACCAGGAATGACCTGGTGAATTAAAAAAAGACGCCCGGGCAGAATATCTGCCCGGGCGTCTTTTTGCGCTTTCCGCGCGTTACTGGGTTTTCCCTTTATTGCGCAGGCTGGCCGGGATGATGGTCATCAGCTTCTTCCATTCCCTGAGGTCGCCCTGGCAGCCGGGGGAAAGCTTGCTCTCGTTCTGCATCAGGCACTGCAGGGCCTTGGGGCCGCTGGTCTTGCAGAGCCGCGCGGTGTCGTCCTTGCAGCTCTTCTTCATCTTCCCGCTGGCCGCCATGGCGGCGTCCACCCGGCTGCGGCAGCCTTCCGTCAGCGCCGCGTTGTTCTTCTTGAGGCATTTTATAAAAGCCCTGAAATTTTCGGAGGAGGCGCAGAATTTGGCGCCGTCCCTGGCGCAAGGGTTCTTCTGGGCCGGTTTCTGCTGCGCCGAGGCGGTGACCGCCAGCGCTGCCGCCGCAAAGATCGCGATAAACCATGAATATTTTTTCATTTTTACCCCTCTTTTACGAGTAATAACCTGTCTTCAGTAGAGAGTATACATCTTCTGCCCCGCTCAATCAATTCAGCAGGCCTCCGGCGGCGCCGGGCCGGAACAAGCGCGTTTATTGCGGCACGCGGCTGAGGAACCTGGTGGCGTCCAGGAACCAGTCTATGGCCAGGCCCAGCAGGCGTTTCTTCAGGCGGGCGAGGCGGCCTTTTTCGGCGCGGGACCCCTGGGAGATGAAGTAATAGTACAGGAACTCCTTCAGCTTCAGGAAAGGCGTAGGGACTACCATTACCCAGGGCGCCAGCGCGGGGTCCAGCAGGGCCAGGTCCTTTACCCAGCTGATGTGGTGGGGGGGCGGCCAGTGGAAGCGGGAGGTGGCCAGGGTCATGGTGTCCCTGCTGTCCTCGAAGACCGGGGTGAGCGGTATGGGCTTAAGCCAGAAGATGCGCACGTAGCCGTAGCCCCGGCGGGTCATGGCCCTGCTCAGGCGCAGCGTTTCCAGGAAGTCGTGCAGGCTCTCCTCGCGGAAGCCGACGACGAGGAAGATCGTGACGTTGGAGAAAAAGCGGCTGGCGGCGGCCACTTTTTTCATGGCTTCCTCTACGGAGTATTCGGTCTGCGTGCGCTTATTGTGCTTGAGGACCCGGGCGGAGCCGGATTCCACCCCGATATAGACCCCCGTGCAGCCCGAGGCCGCCATGGCCTCCATCAATTCCTCGTCCAGCGCGTCCACGGTGGAATAACAGAACCACGCGGCTTTGCCCGAGAACCGTTTCTCGAAGCGCGAGCAGAACTCTATCGCGCGCCGCTTGTCGAGCGTGAAGATCTCGTCGATCATGAAGAAAAAATTCTTCTGCTTCTCGCGGTAAAGGGTTTCGATGTCGCCCAGCACGCAGTCGAGCGACCGGAAGGCGACCTGGGCGCCGAACATGTGCCGGTTGCCGCAGTATTTGCAGGAATTCGGGCAGCCGCGCATGGTGGAAATGCCCACCCCGACGTAGTTCTTGCCGTCCATGTATTGGTAAGCCGCCTTCGGCAGGGCGTCCAGGTCGGAGATCCTTTCCGGCGGGGCGGTGACGAGGCCGCCGTCCGGGGCCCGGCAGGTGACGCCGGGTATGCCGGCGAGCGGTTTGCCGTCCCGCAGCGCCGCCAGCACCCTGGGAAAAGCTATCTCGCCTTCGCCTTTTACCACCGCGTCCACGTAGGGGCAATGCCTGAGGATGGCTTGCGCCGCGCCGCTGGGGCCGCAGCCGCCCATTACGACTTTTTTTCCGGGGGCGGCGCGCTTCAGGGCTTCCAGGGTCTTCAAGGCGAAAGGCAGGGTAAGGCTGAAGCAGCTTACGGCTATTATTCCCGCCGGGCGGGCCGCCAGGGCCGCGGCGAGTTCTTCCAGCTGCGGCTGGCTCTCCTGCGAGGTGCGGAACCGGTAGAGGACGTGGTCGTGCCGGAACCCGGCGTGCTCCGCCGCCGCCAGCAGCGACGGGATCCCGGCCGTAAGGATCTTCTCCAGCTTCGCGCTGGTGCGCTGCAGGTCTTCGTCCGGCAGCATCGACGGGCGCAGCGCGTCCAGCTCGAGGGTAAGGAAGATGAAATCGGCCGCTCCCGGTGCTGGAACCGGGCCGGCGTGCACGCGCCCGGCGCCCACGCTGCGGGCCTGCTGGCGCTTTATGTGGCAGGCCTGCAGGCCGGCCTGGAAGCGGGTTTTAAAGATGGAGCTCCTCAGGCGGCGGTCGGGGCAGAGCTCCAGGGCGTTTACGCGGGGATGCCTGGAAAGCATCCTGATGCTGCCGGGGGCGTCTTCTCTGGGGAGGCCGCTCAGGCAGTCCTTGACGGTTTTATGCAGGAAGGCCTGCACGCGCAGGTCCTTGAGCAGCGGCCCGTCGCCGTCGGGCAGGCCGGTCAGGGCCCGGAAGCGGCGCCGCAGCCTGTTCATATCCGGGAAGACCAGGGCCAGGGAAGAGGAGGGGCCCTCCGGCCCGCCTCCCAGCACTACGGCCCGCCGGAAAAGGGGATTCCTGGTCAGCAGGTCCTCGATCAGCCCGGCGGGAACGCCGCGCCCTTCCTTTACCGCGCCGCCTACGCCGGCCCCGGAAAAGTGCAGGTTGCCGGCCGCGTCGAGAGAACCGGAATCGCCGGTATAGAGCAGCCCGCCGGCCAGTCTCGCGCCGGCGCCGGGCGCCTCTTCGAAATAACCGTTCATCAGCGTTTCGCCCCCGACCAGGAGTTCGCCGTTGTGAGCGGCGCGCACCTCGACGCCCGCCAGGGGGACGCCCTGGTGGGGCGCGCCGGGAGGCCCGAGGGTTACGATGCCGCAGGCTTCGGTCAGGCCGTAGGAGGAGCTGACGGCGTAGCCGCGCTCTGCCAGGCGCGCCGCCGCTTCCGGCGGCAGCGTGCCGGTGGAAACCAGCAGGCGTACCGGTTTTTCAGGCCGGGGGGGGAAATCCCCGGCCGGCGGAGCAGGCCTGCGCGAGGGCCCGGTGCCCAGCAATTCCAGCAGAACTTCACAACCGGCCCGTATAAAGTCCGGGGAAAATTCCCGCGCCGCCCGGGAGAACAGGGCCTGGGACGGCGCGGCGTCCGTAAAGCAGAAGACGCTGCCGGACTGGAGGCATGCCAGGAATTCCTGGAACGCCCATGGCGAGGAAAGGTGGGACAGCGTTAAATACGTTTGCCCTTCGCGGAGCCGCAGGGCGGAGGCCAGGCCGCGTCCCGCCGCCAGCAGGGCCGGCTGGCTTAGCAGTACCCGTTTGGGGCGGCCGACCGAACCGGCGGTAAGCGCCAGCAGCGCGGCCGCCGGCTGAACTCCCGCGGCGGGCTCCTGCGCCGGGGGGACGGGAGGCGGCTCCTGCGCCGGCGCCCCGGGAGGTATAACCTGCCCGACGTTCAACAGCCCCGCCGACCGGCTCCAGCGAAGCAGGGCTTCGTCGCCGGCCAGCAGGAATTCGAAGCGGGTCTCGGCCAGGGACTGGCGCACTACAAAGGCGGGATGGCAGGGGTCTATAGGGGCGGCCGTACAGCCGGCGGCGAGCGCGCCCAGTTCGGCGCAGAGCAGTTCGGGGCCGTTGGCCATGACTATGGCCGCAATGTTCTGTTGTCCGGGAGCGGTCGGGCGCAGCCTGGCGGCCTCCAGCCCCGTCCGTCGGGCAAGCTCTGCCCAGCTCAGCGAACCGGCGCCCCGGCCGGTCACCCAGCGCGCCGCCGTCTTTTCCGGCGTTTCGCGGGCGCGGCGTTCCAATAAGGCGCTTATAGTCATTGCCGTTGCCGGTTCTCTAGGGCAGGTCCTCAGCCGTGCCGGGCGCGCGGATGATCCTGTGTTTGCGGGAGTTTGGCCATTTCCCCGAGAGCGCGGGGTAGGCGTGAAAGTTAAGCTGGAATACGCGCTTGGCGGGGTCCGCGTCCCATTTTTGCAGGAAGTTCTTGTAATTTACGCCGAAATGCGGGTAGATCGCCGTCAGCCCGTCGATCAGCGCGCGGTAGAACGCAGCGTCCGTAGCCGCGGCGTCGGGGCCCGGCTGGCCGAGTTCTATGTCCCAGATCAGCCTGGGGTGAAGCTGGTCGCCGCCGGGCGCCACCTGGAACAGGCCGGGCGCGAAAGCCTGCAGCTTCGGGAGGCGCATGAGCTCGGAGAAGGCCCGCTCGTCGAGATACAGCCCGTAGAAATACAGGGCTTTTGAACGGCCGAAGAGGGCGACAAGATCGCCGGGCGCCGTTTCCAGGCGCGCGAATTCCTCCCGCAGGTGGTTTAACGAGGCGGGCAGGGAGGCGCCGAGCACGAGGCGGCGGGTTTCCGCCCAGTCCCAAAGTTCTCCCTTATCGTGCAGGTTGTAGCGGACGATGGGAATGGGCTGCCACCTGGTGAACACCAGTTCTCCGTCCACTTCCTCGATCAGGGGCAGTTCTTCTTTAGGGACCGAAATATAGAGGTTAGGCAGGTTCTCTCCCAGCCCGAAGGCGCGCCGCAGCCCGCCGTCGAGGTGCAGCAGCCGCGACAGCGCCCGCGAAACGCGGCTCTCCGTGCCGATGACCCGCGTGTCGGCGGAAGAGTAGGAGAAGCTGGCCAGGGCGGTTTCCGGCCAGGCGGCGCCGCAGAGTTCGTCGAGGTGCTCCCTGAAAGGTTCGCTGAACGGATCGCCGGTGGTGGCGAAACGCATTTTGCGCAGGGGCAGCGCGATGCCGAGGTCCTGCGCCAGCTTCAGGAAGTAGGGGATGGCGACGGGGTAAATGAAGACTACGACCTGTTCCACCGAGGGGTCGGCCATGGCGATGGTTTGCAGGGCCTGCTCGTAGTCGCTGCCGGGGAAGGAGGCCATGAAAGGGAAAGGCGCTTCCAGCGCGAACTGGTTGAGGGCCAGGGCGGTGTTCATCCCCGCTATCCAGCCGTCCATATTGAGCGCCACTACCGTCAGGGTGATTTTCTCGCCGACGCGGTAGGTGTCCTGGAGCCACCCGGAGAGGGACAGGGAATGAGGGGCGCTTTTCAGGCGCGGCCAGCAGAAAGGCCGGCCGGACGAGCCGGAACTGAAGAAAAAGCCGTTGACGTCCTTGCGCAGCGAAGCCGCCACCAGGCTGCCGGCGTCGTTGGGGAGGCAGTAGGAGTCTTTGTCCGTGACGGGCAGGTCCTCGATGCCGCAGGCGCCGTTAAGCAGGCTTTCGAGCCGGCCGGTCTCCTTTAAAAGGCGGGTGTAGGCGGGAACTTCCGCAGCGGCTTTGCGCGCCACTGCCAGCGCCAGGCCCGGGTCTCCGGTGAAACGCTTCTTCGCGGGATTGACGGCTTGTTTGCTGTTCATTCGTTAGCGGCTTGGATCGCCTTCCCTGACAAGTTGTATTAGTTTTTTTCCGGCTGCGCGCCTTGCGGGCCCCTGGTGATTTTAGCAAAATTTAGCGCCGCAGATGCCGCAGTTGCGCCGGTAAATCCTTAATGTTACAATGTGAAATCGGCACCGATATACCGGCGGCGGGATCGGGCCCCGGGGGGGCAGCGCCGCGCGCTTTGCCGGGCGGCGGGGATTTCCGCGTTTTCCTATGTCAAACACCAATACTATTCCAGCAAACGCCCCGGCCGAAACCATCCTCGGCCTCCTGGACCGCCGGGCGCTGAGCGATCCCGGCGGCGTCGCGCTGCGCTGCCACGACAAGGCCGGGACGCAGGAAACGAACTGGCAGGAACTGGCGGCCAGGGTGCGCCTGCTGGCCGCCGGCTGGCGCGCTCTGGGCGTGAAGGAAGGGGAGCCGGTAGCCATTTTAATGCCGAACTCTCCCGACCTGCTGGCCGCGCAGCTGGGCGTGATAGCCGCGGGCGGCGCCGCCGCGGCCATGGATCCCGCGCACCTGGTGCGCACCATGCGGCAGTCTTTCGGCCTGCTGCCGCTGCGCTTCTGCCTGATCGGCAACGGCGACCAGCTTACTTCGGTGGAATTTTCCGGGCTCTCCGGCCTGCAGTGCCTGGTGCACCAGGCCCCGCTGCCCCGGGCGCCGGGCTGCCCTGCCGTAACGCTGGGGCGCCTTGAAGAAATGGGGCGGCAAGCCGCCGGCGAACTGCCCGCCACCGACCCCGCAAAAACCTGCGCGGCCGCTTTTACCATGGGCTGCAGCGGCTTCCCGGTTCCGGCCGCGCTCAGCCAGGCGGCGCTGCTGGCCTCCGGGCGCGGCCTGGCTGAAGCGCTGGGGCTGGGCGCCGGCGCGCCTTACCTGTCGCTGTCCCACCTTTCCTCGTCGTGGACTTTCCAGGAGTTCCTGGCCTGCGCGCATTCCGGCGCGCAGCTTTCGGTCATGGGCTGGTGCCCGGGGATGCGTGCCCTGGAAAAGACCGCGGCGCGGCTTTCGCCCGCCTTCATCCGCATCAGTCACGCCGCTTTCATGGAGATGTTCGCGCCTTACCTGCGAGCCGGCAAGTTCGCGGCGCGGCGGGCGCCGCTGTCCTTGCGCGTCAAGGCCGCCGCCTCAAGGCTGTGGGGCGGCCGCTGGAACGGCATCCGCGACGGGGCGCTGCCCATCCTGCGCCGGGCGCTGTTCCCGGGGCTGAGGCTGGGAACGCGGACGCCTAAGATCATCCTTTCCTGCGGCACCCTGTCCCAGCGCGCGCTGGACGTAATGAAAGGCCTGGGCCAGCCGGTGCTGCACACCTACGGCCTGACCGAGGCCTGCGGCTTCGTTACCGTAGGGCGGGGCGGGACGCGTACGCAGGGCCGCCCCATAGCCGGCATGAGCCTGAGCATCGGCGACGCCGGCGATATCCGCGTTCACGGCCCGGCGCTGATGAGCGGCTACCTGGGGCTGCCCCCCGGCAAAGCCGGGCCCAGGTGCGTGGTGCACGGGGGAGAACTTTTTACCCGCGATTTCGGCAGGCTGGAGCCTGAGGGCGAACTCTGCTACGAGCGCAGCGCCCGTTACCAGTACCGTTCGGAAAGCGGAGACACGGTTTCCTGCGACAGGGTGGCGGAAATACTGATGGAGGACCCGCTGCTGCTGCGGGCGGCCGTGGTGGGGGGCGTAAAGAACGGGCTGAACCTTAAATCGGTAGTGGCTATCGTCGCGCCGGACCCGGACGCCCTGAATAAATTCTTCGGTCCCGTGAAAGGCTACTGGCTGCCGCGGGAGCGGCGCGAGCGCCTCGAGGCGCGGTTGCGGTCCCGCATGAACGCCCTGCCCCCGGGGCAGCGCCCCCACCTGTTCTTATTCTCTTCGCCCTATTCCAGCGCCGCCTGGATGGGGAAACTGTGCCCCGACCGGCGCCTGCGCTACGCCATGATACAGCCGCGCGATAATTTCGACCTGCTGTACCTGCAGCTGCGCGACACGCCCAAACCTCAGCCGGAAGCCGGGGCCGCTCAGGGCCGGCGCGGCGAGCCGATCTTTCTCAGCATAGAGTCCGAGTTCGACCGGCCGCTGATGCGCCACGAGGTTACCAACCGGGATTTCGGCTTTAAGGCTGACAAGGTCCTCGGCGGCGGAATAGCCACGCTGCTGGGCGCGCTCGAGCACGCCGGCTGGGACCCGGATTACCTGCCGTACCGGTTCCAGTGGAACAGGGCCGTGGAGCCCCAGATAGAAAAACTGGCGGATTTCATTTCCCGGCGGCCGGGCAGGATCATCACCGCCGGCTCGGCCAGCGTGGCGCTGCCGTTCCTGCTCAGCGCCCTCAAGATAGTCTGCGCGCGCGACCCCGGCAGAAGGGTTGTCCTGGGCGGCTGCGGGCCTTCGGCCGCGGCCGGCAGCGTCATCGCCAATTATCCTTTCGTGGACGCGGTGATCCTCGGCGAGGCGGAAGTGAGCCTGCCCCGCGTGCTGGAGGCCCTGACCTCCGGCGGCGACCTTTCAGCCCTGCCCGGGATCGTCACCCGGGCCCCGGATGGGACGGTGCTGGCTGGCGTTCCTGAGCGCATCCGCGACCTGGACGCGATGCCGGCGCCTGCTTACGGCCGCGTGGATCTGCGCCTTTATCACCACGTCAGCGTTCCTACCATGCGGGGCTGCCCCAATAAATGCAAGTTCTGCGGCAACCGCGCTATGTACGGCCCGGGCGTGTCGCTGCGCTCGCTGGACCTGGTGATGGCCGAACTGCGCATGCTGCATAACGAAAAAGGCCAGAACGACTTCTTCATTTCCGACGATACCTTTACGCTGCTCAAGCCGCGGGTGCTGGATTTCTGCGCCAGGATGAAGAGCGAATTCGGCGGCAAGGTTAACTGGTTCTGCTACGCCAGCGTGGACAGTCTGGACGCGGAGCGCATGAAGGCCATGGCCGAAGCCGGCTGCCGCTGCGTCTTCATCGGGGTGGAATCCGGTTCCGACCGCCTGCTGCGTAATTTTAAAGGCGCCGGCGGCTATACCGTGGCCCAGGCCATGGTCAAGATGAAGGAGGCCAGCGCTTATTTCCCCAGCGTCCAGGCCGGCCTGATCATCGGTTTTCCCGACGAAAGTATTTTTGATTTCATCCAGACTTTGCGCGTGGGCAGGGAGATCATGAAGCGCGGCTACGGGGACGTGGTGTTCCATTGGCTCAAAGCTATCCCGCTGACGCCGCTGTTCGAACAGAACCGGGCCTCGCTGCAGATCCCGCCGAAGATCAGCCTTTACAAAGGCAACAAGGAATACAGCCAGTGGGCGAAGACCATCGCCAGGATAGACCCCAGCCTGGCGCCGTGGGCGGTGCAGATCCCCACGCCGCACCCCAGGATCAAGGAATTCCTGCTGCGGCGCTTTATGAAGGATTTCTGGAATTTGTGACGAGCTCTTCTTCCCTGAACCGGACGACCGAGCCCGAGACCATAAGCGCCCGCGGCGACGCTTTGGAGTACGAAGCTATCGACCACGCGGAGGCGAACGCCGCTTTCGCGGCCCTGCTGACGGGGGAACTGGGGTTTCGCGGCGGAAAACTCCTCGACCTGGGCACCGGCCCCGGCGATATCCCGGTAGCTGTCTGCAGGCTGACCGAAGACGCAAAAGTCACCGCCGTGGAGATGTCGGCGCCGATGACGGAGCTGGCAACCGAAAAAATAGCGCGCGCCGGGTTCGCCGGCCGCATCGTCCTGCTCCGCGCGGACGCGAAAGACACTAAACTTCCGGGGAATTCTTTCGACTTCGTGGTCTGTAATAATCTGGTCCACCACATCGCGGAGCCGGAGCTGCTTTTCCGGGAAATAGCGCGCCTGTGCCGCCCCGGCGCGGGCCTGCTCTTAAAGGACCTCCGGCGCCCCGACACGCTGGACGAATTGAACGCCCAGGCCGCGCACTGCGCCGCGTCCACCCCGCGCCAGAGGGAACTGCTGCGCAGTTCTTTGCACGCGGCTTTGCGGGTGGAGGAGATAGAAGTTTACGCGAGAGAGGCGGGGCTGACGGATTTTACGCTGGCGGCGGCCGGCCCCAGGCACTGGGAGCTGCGGCGCCGGCAGGCTTGACGGCGGCTACAACATGGCTAAAAACAACGGCGAACGGGCTTTCCTCGAAAGATTGGCGGACCATTACCCGCCTTTGCGGGCGTTAATGGTCCTGGGCGGACACCAGCGCATGTCCGCCGGGCGCGTCTTCCTTTCCTTCGCCGTAGTGGACGCCGTCAGGCGGTTGCGCTCTTTCGGGTTCTCCGGCGCCGCGCTGGACAGGCTGTTCGTGAAGCACCAGCAGGCCGTTACGCATCACCCGAATTTCCTGGCCAATCCGTGCAACCCGAAGATCAACATCCTGTCCGTCTGCCTTACCTACCACTGCGACAGAAGCTGCTCCTTCTGCTACGCCAAGGGCCTGCAGAACGAATTCAGGGAGCACATGTCCCTGGCGGACTTCGACTTCCTCGCCGGCTGGGCGAGGTCCCAGGGCTGGCTTTGCATGCGCCTTTTAGGGGGGGAACCTACGCAGCATCCGCAGTTCGCGCAGATCCTGGATATAGCCGCCAGGCACGGGCTTACAATCTATGTCACCACCAACGGCCTGTTCGACGCCAGGCTGAACGCGCCGCTCGGGAAGTCTTTTGTCAGGTCCGTGTGCTTCAGTTACCCGCAGGACGGAGTTCAGCCGCGGGAACTCGAGGCCTTTCGCCGGAATTTCAAGCGCGCCGTGGATAACGGCAGGACGATCCTGGCCCTGTCCTGGGTAATCCAGCCCGAGAACGACGGCTGGCGCCAGGTCGTAGACCTGGCCAAGGAATCCCACACGCGCTCGATGGTGCGCTTCAGCATGGCCCTGCCCGGCCACAGCCGGAATTTCGGCCCCGGGGAATTGCGGCAGCGCCTGCGGACGGTAGCCGCGCAGATAGTGGAGATCGCCAGGTACGCGCAGAAGCAGAACGTGATCTTCGCGTTCTACCGCCCCCTGCTGCTGTGCATGTTCGAGCCTGAGCAGCTGGCCCTGCTGAAGGCTATAAGCCCTTTCCTTTTCTATACCCGCTGCCCGCTCTGCCTCAAAGGCGAATACGACACGGATCTGAAACTGACCGTAAACCCCGACCTGAGCTGCTACCCCTGCACGGCACTGGCGGTCAAAGGCGTAAAGATCGCGCCCGGCGTCACGCGGACCTCTTTGAACGAGCGCTTTAGCCCGCTGCTGCGGGAAATGACCGCCAGGCCGCTGATGAAAGCCTGTGAGGATTGTCAATTCTTCGCGAATTACAAAAGCCGCCTGGGCGACAAGCCGCAGGACCTGGCCGACCGCACCGTCTGCCAGGGCGGCTGTTTTCAATATCGTGTATAATCTTCTAATTAAATAAACGGGAGCGTACTTTTAATGAACGACATAACGCTGGTCAACATAGCCATCTCCAAGAATTTCAACGATAAAGTCGTCTACATGCATAACTCGGTGGGCATCTTCCTGCTTATCGCGGTGCTGGAAAAAGCCGGGTACAAAGCCGGCTTCCACGAATACTGCATGGACTACAAGGGAGATCTCGCCGGGGAAGTGGAGAACTTCATCTCGTCCATCGACACGACCCCGCCGTTCATCGGCATAGGCTGTCATTCCGTCCACCTGCCTTTCGTCGTAAAGGCGGTAGAAGGGCTGAAAAAACGATTTCCGCAAAAAACCGTGGTCCTGGGCGGGGCGGGTCCGTCCGGGATAGCGAAAGAACTGCTGGAGAAATTCCCGGCGATAGACGCCGTGGTGGTGGGAGAAGGCGAGGACGCCATAGTGGAAGTGGTGAAGAACGGACCGCAGGGTTTCTCCTCGGTAAAGGGCCTGGTCTACAGGGGCAACGGCGCGGTGCGCGTGAACCCCGCCCGGCCGCATATCGACGACCTGGAGAAGCTGCCTCTGCCGGCCTACCACGCCGTGAATTTCAAGGAGCAGTACAAGGTGGCCACCGTTATCACCGCCCGCGGCTGCCCTTTCCAGTGCGGCTTTTGCAGCCTGACGGATTTCGACGGGCGGCGGGTCCGCTTCAATTCCATAGAAAACGTTATCGCCGAGCTTAAGGTCCTGAGCCGGAAGTACGGGTTCAAGGACCTGTTCTTCGTCGATCCCACTTTTACGGCCAATAAAAAACGGACCCTTGAACTGTGCCGCGCCATCCGCGAGGCGGACCTGGGCATCAGCTGGTTCTGCATGACGCGCACGGAATGCGTGGACGAGGAACTGCTGGAGGCGATGGGTAAGAGCGGCTGCAAGACCATTTTCTACGGCCTGGATACCGGCAGCGAAACGGTGCTGAAAAGGATTAAAAAAGGTTCCGGCCTGGAAGAGGCGCTGGCCGTCATCGAGAAGTCAGTGAAGCATATCCCCATCGTGGAGGTGGGGCTTATCTGGGGCTTTCCTTTCGAAACCCTGGAAGATTTCAAGAAGACCCTGGAGATCCGCACCCGCCTGGAGAAAGCGGGCTGCACCGCCCAGCTGCGCTGGCTGGAGCCGTATCCTTCCACGGCGATCATCAACGAGTTCGGCAAGGACCTGTTCCTCCCGAAAGAGCAAAGCCTGATGTTCCAGCCCGAAAAGCTCGCGGAGCTGGTGCGCGCGGGAAAAAGCTTCTACCAGGGGGACGACGACACCTGCCGCATCCCCGCGGACGTTACCAGCCTGCGCTTTGTCATCGCGGCCGGCCACGTGGCGGCTACCTGCGGCGATATTATCGAGCAGAACCCGGGCATCTTCAGCGATTATTACCGCTACAAGACGCCCGACCTGGACGAGAAACTCCGGCTCGCCAGCCGGTACGGCCTCTACTGATGCCCGCTCTTTCCTTCTATGAACTGCGCCTGCGCGCGCGCGGCGTAACCCTGACCCTGCGCATTCACCCGGAGAAGATGTTCGTGCCCAATCTGGTGTCCTTGCTCAGCGCGGCCGTCATGCGCGTAGAGCCGGGCGATATTTTCTGCGACGTCTGCTCCGGTTCCGGGCTGCACGCCATTATGGCGGCCAAGCTGGGGGCACGGCAGGCTTACGGCGTGGACGTTAACCCCGTGGCCGTCGAATTCGCCCGCCTCAACGCGCGGCTCAACGGCGTGGGCGACCGCTGCCGGTTCTTCGAGGGAGACCTCGTTGCCCCGCTGGCACAGAAAAAGATCAAGGCCGATTGTCTTACTTTCACCGGACCGCAGTGTCCCTCCGCCTACGCGGACCGCCCTATTGCGCCCGAGCTGCGGACGGCCGTGAACGGCGGGCCTGACGGCAGCGCGGTCAATGTGCGTTTTGTGCGGGAAGTTAAGACGGTCCTGGCCGAGGGGGGGCGCTTCTACCAGCCCACCGCCGCCTGGGCGCGGCCAAGCTCGTCGCTGCTGGCCCTCCGGGAGGAAGGCTACGCGTTCCGCCCTGTATTCCGGACCAGCGTGCCGGTCTGGGGCAGGGGGAACAACAGCCGGGACTGGTTCCTGCGGCACCCGGGCAGCCGCCGCCTGGCTTTCGATCACCCTGAACAGGCCGCCGGCCGCACCAGGATCCTGGAAGCCCGCAGGCCTTCGGCGGGGCGCCGCTTTGCGCCGCTTTCCGGAGAAAGCCGCCAGCGGTTCATTGAAGTGGATTTTAATGTGCGGCGGGCCGCCGCCGCGGATGGCAGGCGAAAAAAAGTTTAATCGTAGCCCAGTTTTTCTTCCAAAGCCGGGATATCCTTTACAATAACCTTGCCCCTGGAGGTTCCGATCTCCCCTGACTTTCTGAGGGTAGCGAAGTTGCGCATCGTGGTTTCAGGCGTAGTGCCCGCCAGGGCACCGATGTCGGCGCAGGTCAGGGGGATGACGGCGCCGAACTTGTGATAGAGGTACAGCAGCGCCGCTATCAATCTCTTCTCCGCCGTCTCCCTGGAAAGAAAGACCTGGGTGCCCAGGAATCTCAGGCGTTCCACGAAGTGGGCAATGACCATCTTGGAGATCACCGGGTGATAGTCCATCAGCTCCAGCATTCTCGCCTTGGGAATGGAATACAAATAGGACGTCTTCATCGCGGTGGAATTGATAGGCCAGGTCTCGTCGCAGAGCGCGGCAAAACCGAAGGCGTCCCCCGGCACCAGCACTTCTATGGCGATGTTCCCGCCCTTCCAGCTGCACCGGTTAAGCTGTATCAGGCCTTCTTTAACTATGGAGATATAGTCGGCCGGTTCCCCGGCGCGGCGCACCACCTGGTCTTTGGCGTACTTCTGGGGAACGCATTCGCGCGCCAGTTCCCGCAGCGCGGCGTCGGGCAGCGAGTTGAATAAATTGACCTTCGACCTTAAAAAAGAAAAGAGGGCGGTATTATCCGCGCCGCCGGGCTTGCGGCCTGTGCCGGGCGCCAGGTAAGGGTAGGTTTTTTTGCGCATGATGATTTTAATGATAGCAAATATTCCCAAGTCCGATAAAAACCCGGTTTTGCGAACATGACGGCCGTCATGTTCGGAAGATGATGCCCGTCATATACCAAAATGCCGGTTCTTTTTTATGCTTAAGGAGTCGTGCGGAACAATACGAGAGAACTTCGGCATCATAAAGGAGCGGTACATGAAAATAATTACGCTGTCAGCTTTGCTGTTCACCCTGGCTTCCCCGGCTTTTGCCAACAATATAACTGCGGCGGCCCATCCGCCTATCGGCGAGAAGGGTTATGCGCTGCAGATAGACAACCGGCTGATCGCCCAGAGCGCCTCCATCCTCGTCGACAGCAAAGGAGACGAAATTAAATCAAAATCCAGCCTGATGTCCAACCTCCTGATCGGGCGCGTCTTTATTCCCGGCTGGATGTTCCGCGTCAGCGTCCCGTACACTCAGTCGGAATCCGGAGTCAATCAGCGCAGTGCTTTCGGCGACGTGATAACCGAGGCTGGCCTTTCCGATGAATGGAACGGCTGGCATTACCGGGCCCTCATGTACGTCAATATTCCCGGCAAGTACGATCCGGCCCGCACCCTTAACGTAGGCGCCGGCGCCTGGTCCATAGGCCCCAACCTTTCTTTTACCCGTTACCTGGCCGACAAGAAATACAATGTCAGCGCCTGGGCGCAGTACGCCGTAAACTTCACCAACCCGGATACCCAGGTAAAAGCCGGCAATATCTTCTCGTACGCGGTCGCTGCGACGGCCCAGATCGAAGCGGGCGTCCCGATGCTGGTCGGCGTAGAACAGCGCGGCCTGGTGGGAGACCCTAACACGGTTGACGGCAGCGCCGGGACCAATAAGGCCAAACAGCAGTTTAGCGCCGGCCCGGTCATGATGATAAACCTGGGCAAGTTCATGCCAGGCTTCACGCTGTGGCCCACGGCCCAGTACGACTTCTACAACCGCAACACCTCGCGGCTGAGCCTGTACTACCTCAAGCTGCAGTACGTCTGGTAACGATTTGGCTTGCCGCCCTTCCGGGGGGGAGGGCGGTAGAGCCCAAGCTTTTCTGATATTGAGATCTAAGGAGATATAATGAAAAAACTAATACTGCTTCTTTCCCTTTGTATTCTGCCCTCCGGGGCCATGGCGGCTGAAAAAGCCAAGATCCGCATCGGCTACCCGAACGCCGGCGCCCTCATAAACGGGCAGATCGGCCACATCCTGGAAAAGACCGATATCCTGGAAAAGAACGGCCTCGACGCCGAGGTTATCGGTTTCCCTTACTGGCCGCCCATGCAGGAAGCCCTGGTGGCCGGCAACGTGGACGTGGTCATAGCCAGCGAGGCGAATTTTGTGAATATCGCCTCTAAATTCCCCTGTAAACTGATCGCCACGGTAGGCAGCGCGGGCCGCATGGCCATCATGGTGCGCGAGGATTCGCCCGCCAAGTCCGTAAAGGACCTGAAAGGCAAGACCATCACCACGGTGATCGGCACCTCGGCGCATTATCCCGCCGTAAAGTGGATCCTCGACGCCGGCCTTACCCCAGGCACCGACATTAAAGTTCTCCACATGGCGGCGTCGGAAGGCCGCGCGGCCCTGGCCAAAGGCGATATCGACGCCTTTACCATCTGGGACCCTTTCGTGGCGGACATGGTGCAGAAGAAATCGGCCCGCGTGCTGGTCTCCAAGGCGTCGTTCCTGACCACCACCATGGCTTCGGACGACTTCCTCAAGCGCGAGCCGGAAGCGGCGGTGAACTTCCTGACGGCGCTGCATGAGGCCATTCTTTTCATGGCCAAGAACAAGGAACTGGTCAACGGCTGGCTGAGCAAGACCAACAGCGTGGCCCCCGAGCTGATAGACAAAGGCTCCCAGTATAACTACAATTATTCCAAGGCTAAAAAGCTCAAAGACGTGCGGATCGTTCCCGATGAGGAGCTTTTCACCCTCCTGGAGAGCATTTCGGACTTTAACGTGCAGAACAACCTGCAGCCGGTTAGAACCCCGGTGCGGGAAAAGATAGACCTCTCTTACGTCAAGGCGGCGAAGGCCAGGGTGCAGAAACTCAAGTTCGACACGGCCTCGGTAGTGGTCAAACAAAAATAAAATGAAAGGCATCGTTTCCCTGATCGTCGTACTCGGAGCCTGGCAGGGCGCCGGCTGGGCCGGCTGGCTCAACCCGCACCTGCTGCCTCCGCCTACGGAGATCCTCCAGGCGTTCAGGGAAACCGCGGCCGGCGGGGTGCTGCTGGGCCATGCCCTGGCCAGCCTTAACCGGGTTCTGACGGGCCTGTTCTACGCCTGCCTGGTGGCGCTGCCGCTGGGCGTGCTGGCGGCTTCCAGCCGGCGGGTGCGGGGCTACTTGCAGCCCCTGATAGAGCTGCTGCGCCCCATCCCGCCGATAGCCTGGATCCCGCTGGCGGTGCTGTGGTTCGGGGTGAGGGGGGACAGGGCCAGCAATTTCATAACGTTCGTGGCGGCTTTCTTCCCGCTGTTCCTGCATACTTTCTCCGGCGTGCGCCACATAGAGCAGCTTCACCTTAACGCCGCCAGGTCTTTGGGCGCCAGCCGCCGGATGCTGCTGCTGGACGTGGCTTTGCCTTCGGCCCTGCCTTTCATCATCACCGGTTTCAGGATCAGCCTGGGCTTCGCCTGGATGTGCGTGATAGGCGCGGAACTGATCGCCTCCACCTCCGGGCTGGGCTACATGATAGAGATAAACCGCTCCATGCTGAATACCGCCAACGTGATGTGCGGTATGATAACTATAGGAGTGATAGGCTACCTGATGAACGAGGGCATTATGCTGCTGGAGCGCCGGTTCTCCTGGAGACCGCTGCAATGACCGGTTCCATTTTCTCTATCAAGAACGTTTCAAAGTCCTTCAAGGACCCCAAAAGCGGGGATTCGCTGCCGGTTATAAACGACCTGTCCCTGGAGATAAAGGGCGGGGACTTCGTAAGCATCATCGGCCCCAGCGGCTGCGGCAAGACTACGCTTCTCTATCAGATGGGCGGCTTTCTGCGGCCCGACGAGGGCACCATCCATTATAAAGGCCAGCCGGTGCTGGCCCCTCACCCCGAGCGCACGGTGATCTTCCAGGAATACGGGCTGTTCCCCTGGAAAACGGTGCTGGGCAACGTGGAGTTCCCTATTAAAGCCCGCGGCGCGCTGCCCGCGGAGCGGCGCGAGATAGCGCTCAAATATATAAAGATGGTGCATCTCAACGGGTTCGAGAACAGCTATCCTCACCAGCTTTCCGGCGGCATGAAGCAGCGCGCCGGCATCGCGCGCGCGCTGGCCTGCCAGCCCGAAGTGGTTTTGATGGACGAGCCGTTCGCTTCCCTGGACAATATCACCAGGGAGATCATGCAGGAGGAGATCCTCCGGCTCTGGAGCGAGGTCGGCAAGACTTTTATCCTTATCACTCATCACCTGGACGAAGCCATCTTCATGAGCCGCCGCGTTATAGTGATGGACGCCCGCCCGGGCCGGGTAAAGGAATCGGTGGAGATCGACCTGCCGGAGCCGCGCACTCCGGAGGTTAAATCGCATCCGCGTTTCGCCGCTTTAAAAAAACACCTCACCCGCAGCCTGCGCGAAGAGGTGGAGAAGACCATAGCTTTCGCGAAAGAGCCCGTGCCCGCTGCTGAAGTTAATTAGACCGCGAACGCCGGCCCCAAAAAAGGACAACATGCTTAAATCGATCAAGTCATTATCTCTGTTTATCATCTCCTGCCTTGTGCCGGCCGGCGCGGTTCACGCCCAGGAATTGACCCCGATAAGGATCGGCTGGCAAACGAGCTGGGCGACCCAGGGGCAGGTCTCCATGGTCCTTAAGAACACCAATATACTGGAGTTGAACGGGCTCAAGGGGGAATTGAAAGGCTTTACTTACGGGGGGCCGCTCAACGAAGGCGCCCTGGCCGGGGCGCTCGACGTTATCTTTACCGCCGACCAGCCCGCCTGCATCCTGCTGGCCCGCGGCGCCAAGTGGAAGATCGTAGGCCGCCTGATGTACAGCCGGGTAGGCACCATCGTCCCGCCCGACTCCCCGATCAGGACGGTAGCGGACCTGAAGGGAAAAACCATAGGGATCCCGTTCGGGGCCGCCGCCCAGCGGGAAACGCTGCGGGCCCTGAAAGAGGCCGGCGTGGACGCCGCGGACGTAAAAGCGCTGAATATCGGCATCTATGAGCAGGTTAACGTGATCCTGAAAGGCGACAACCTCGCCTGGCCCGGCGTCGACGCGTTCTCGACCTGGGATCCCCCGCTGGCGGAATTGACCCTCAAGAATAAAGCCCGGGTCCTGGACCTGGGGCTGGTGACTTCGGCTATCGTGATGTCGGAGGAGTTCATAAAGAAAAACCCCCGCGCCGCGGCCGCGTTCCTTAAATCGTACATAACCGCCTTTTATTATTACGCCGGCCACCAGGCGGAGGCGAACGCCTGGTTCAAAGAAGAAGCCAAGCTCGACTTCGACCCGGCGGTGCTGGACCTGGCCGCCTCCGTGGAGCCGAACCTGAAAGCGACTTCCCTGGCCGGCGTTAACATAAGCCTGTCCGACAAGGATATAAGCAAGATCCAGTCCGCGGCTGACTTCATTTACGCCCAGAAACTTTCGGCCAGCCAGCTAAAGAACGTCAGAAAGCACATAAACACGGACCTTCTTAAGAAAGCCGTCAAAGAGCTCGCGGCGGCCCCGGGCACGGACTACCTGACCAGGATAAAACCGCTGTCCAAGTAGACGGCGGGCGCGCAGTGTAAGTCATCATAAATGAAGATCTTAAAAAAAGCTTTGCCTTTCTTCGCGGTGCTGCTGATCTGGGAACTCCTGTTCCGGTTCGGCCTGCTCAACGAATACCTGCTTCCTTCGCCGTTGTCCGTCGCAAAAGCCGGCCTGGCGCTGGCCGGGTCGGGCGAGCTGTTCCTGGACCTTTTCGCCAGCGTAAAGCGCGTGCTGGCCGGCTTCCTGGCCGCCGCCGTCTTCGGGCTGACGCTGGGTACCCTCTCGGGCTACGGGCGCAGTCTCTCCGACGCTATCATGCCGCTGTGCGAGTTTTTGCGCCCCATCCCGCCTATCGCCTGGATCCCCATCGCCATACTGTGGTTCGGCCTGGGGGACAACCCGGCTTACTTTATCGTGTTCATCGGAGCTTTCTTTCCCATTTTCATCAATTCCTACTGGGGCATCCGGGAGAGCAGGCTTATGCACCTGAACGTGGCGCGCAATTTCGGCGCCAGCCGGTTCCTCGTCCTGACCGACGTGCTGCTGCCCGGCAGCCTGCCCCGCATCCTGCACGGCCTGCGCATCGGCCTGGGGCTGGGCTGGACCAGCGTTATCTCGGCTGAACTGGTCGGGGCGCAGTCTGGCCTCGGCTATATGATCCAGATGAACCGGGTGATGCTGAAGACCGAGAATATCATCGCCGGCATGGTCACCATCGGGCTGGCCGGCCTCCTGATGAACTATTTGATGCTGCTGCTGGAAAAGCGGCTGCTGACCTGGCGCAAAGATACGCTCCGCTCGGCGGAAACGGCGGAGGCATGATCAGAGTCACGGCCGTGTCAAAACAATACGCAGGCGGGCGCGAAGCCGCGCTGCAGAAGGCGTCCTTCGAGGTCAGGAAGGGGGAATTCTTCTGCGTGCTCGGGCCCAGCGGCTGCGGCAAGACCACGCTTATCAATATCATCGCCGGTTTCGTAAAAGCCAGTTCCGGCCAGGTCCTTTTCGACGGGAAGCCCGTCGACGGCCCCTGCCGGGACCGTATCGTGGTGTTCCAGGAGCACAATCTCTTCGACTGGATGTCGGTGGCCGCCAACGTGGAATTCGGGCTTAAGGCGAAAGGCGTGCCGGCCGCGGAGCGCTGCCGCATAGCCGGGGAATTCATAGACCTCGTCCACCTCAAGGGCTTCGAGACCGCCTACCCGGCCAGCCTGTCGGGCGGGATGAAACAGCGCGTGGCCCTGGCCAGGGCTATGGCCGTGGACCCCGGCTGCGTCCTGATGGACGAGCCCCTGGGCTCTTTGGATTCCCAGATGCGCGAAAGGCTGCAACTGGAGATAATGGCTTTGTGGGAGAAAACTAAAAAGACGATACTGATGGTGACTCACGACATAGAGGAAGCCGTCTTCCTTTCCGACAGGGTGGCTTTGATGAGCAAAGCGCCCGGCGGTATAAGCGAGATAGTGAACATTTCCCTGCCGAGACCCAGGACCGCCGCCGTAAAGGCTACGCCGGAATTCCAGAAGCTGAAGCGCGAACTTTCCGAAAAAATAATGGGGGACCGCTGACTGCTCAGGGCACGTAGCCGGCTTTCTTCAGGGCTTCCTGCAGTTTATCGGCTTCCGCCCCGCTCTTCTCCCTGTCCGCGAACCTGTGGCGCTCCACGCAGTTCAGCAACGCCATGGCCGGCGCGGCGCAGCCGGGACCGGCAACGGGGCGTCCTTTCTCATCTTCGCACCGAAACCCCTTCTCTCCGCCGTAAGCGGCGGAAAAACCTCTGCCGGTCATTTTCCAGACCCCCGGGCCCGGCCGGAGCTTGAATTCCTGCCGGCCCGGCCCGGCGCCTCCATCCTTTAAACAGTTGTCTCCCAGCGCTTTGGCCAGCGCGGAATTCCTGATGACGGGAGCCGCGCCTGAAAACGCCAGGTAGCCGGCCGCCAGGTCCAGGAAAACCTCCGGGCGCTGCCTGGTGATATCCGCGGTTTCGCCTGGATCCGCCGCGAGGTCATAAAGCCGCCATCTCCGCCCGCTCAGGACCAGTTTTTTTCCGTTCCTGGAGAATGCGGCGGAACGAATGACGGAACCCGGCCCGTCCCCGACATCGCCCGCGGCCGCCCATTGCCGCGGTTTCTCCGGACTTTCAAAGGCCGAAGAGAGGTCCTGCCCGTCGAGTTCCCGGGGGCAGCCTATCCCCGCGGCCGCGCAAATAGTGGGCAGCAGGTCCGCGTGTTCGGCGGCGGGCCGGATGCGGCGGGCCTTTCTGCCGTCGGGAAAGCGTATCAGCAGCGGGACCCTGGCCACTTGTTCGAAGTAATGGCGCCCGTGCCCGAGCAGGCCGTGCTCGCCCAGGTAAGTCCCGTGGTCGGCGGTGACTATGACCAGTACCGGCCGGCTGGGCGGCGCTTCAAGGCCATGAAGCAGCGCGGCTACCGCCGTGTCCTCGCGCGACACGCACTGGTCGTAAGCGTCGGAAACGGCGGACAGGAAGGCCGGATTCTCCCTGTAGGCCAGCGCCCCTTTTTGATCTTTGACCGCGGGCTGGTCGGGGCCCCCGTCCGGGGCGGCGTTGAAATCCCTTATGAATTCCCTGTTTATCTCGGGGAAATCTCCGTCGCTGGTACGCTGGTCGGGGGAGCACCGGTACGGATAGTGGGCGTCGTTGCCGTGCAGCAGGATGAAAAAATCTTCGCCGGGAGCCAGCTTGTTCTTCCATTCAAGCGCGTCGGCCACCTGCCGGCTGAAGGGGCGCTCTCCCTCGGAAGCCGCGACGTGGCTGAAGCCCCTGCTCAGGCCGTAAGCCGCTTCACCGGGCAACCCGGTAAAAAAGGCTGCGGTCTCATAGCCATTCTGCGCCAGGAGAGACTGGATGGTCGGGTTTTCTTGTGAAAGCGTGTTCAGCCTGCCCACGAGGCCGTGGGCGAAGGGGCGCAGCCCGGTCAGTATCGAAGCGAACGAGGCCCCGGTCCAGTTGGAGTTGGCATAGGCGTTCTCGAAGACAAAGGAGCGGGCCGCCAGCGCGCCCAGCGCGGGGGTGGCGGCTTTGTCGTAGCCGTAAGGGGAAGTCCGGTCGGCGCGGACGGCGTCGAGGATCACCAGCACCACGCTGGGGCGCCGTGGCGGCGCCGCGCGGAGGACCGGGGCGGCGACCAGCAGCCCGGCCGCGGCCAGGCACAATGAGGCGAGGGGATATTTAATATTTCGGCTCATCGGATTCTTCCAGGGGCATCCTTTTCAGTCCTGCCGGCGGGCCCGGCTGGTGGGGACGACTTTCCTCCATGTTCTTGAGCAGCTGGAAAGCCAGCCGGGCTGTTACTTCCGGCCTGGACTTGGCCAGGTCCTTCGTTTCCAGCGGGTCGGAGCAGAGGTTGTAAAGTTCCCAATCGGCTTTATAAAGATAGTGGTGCAGTTTCCAGCAGCCGTCGCGGACGACGCGCTCGTCCAGCATCAGGGCTGCGTCGTTCAGGTACGGCACGTTCCGGCGGTTCCTCGCGAAAGCGTAGTCCCGCCAGGGCGCTTTCGGGTCTTTGAGCAGCGGCATGAAGCTGCGTCCCTGCAGCCCCAGCCCGTACTGGCTCACCCCGGCCATCTCCAGGATGGTAGGCATCAGGTCGATGCGCTGGACCAGCTGCTTGAACCTTTTGCCGCCGGATCCGGGAATGGCCGGAGTTTTCACTATCAGGGGGACATGGAGCACCGGCTGGTAAAGGCTTTGAGTGTGGTTTATCAGCCCTTTTTCGCCCAGCATCTCGCCGTGGTCCGCGGAGATGATCAGGACGGTGTTGTCCTCTATGCCCATGTCCCGCATCTTCTTCAGGAACTCACCTATGCGCGCGTCCACGCCGTTGAGCGCCGCGTCATAGTGGGCGATCATGTGCTTAAGGTGGCGGGGGTCGCTTTTGAACTCCTCCACTTTTTTCTTCATGCTCTCGGGGTAGCCGGACTTCTCGCCGTTATAGGCCCTTGAAAAAGGGACGCCGAGCACATCCGGGTCGTGAACGATGCCTTCGTAGCCGGGGTCGTATTTGTCGGGGTTGGCCGAATGGTAGGGCGTGTGCAGGTCGTCGATGGTCGCGAACAGGAAAAAAGGCTTATCCTTGTTCTGGTCCACCCAGCCGAGCACGGCGGACAGATTGTCCTCGAACGGGGCCGGCACGCGGGACAGCGAGGCGGTAGAAAAGATATTGGTGTAGTCTTCGAACCCCTTGGTCAAGCCCCATTCGGGCAGCAGGTAAACGCCGCCGCTGAAAAGCGCCGTCTTGTAGCCCGCGCCGCCAAGTTCAGCCGCGAGGGTGCTTTCAAAAGCGGGGAGTTTTTTTGAGGGGAGGTTGGTATACAGCCCGTGGATCTCCGGGACATGGCCCGTCAGCAGGCTGGCGTAACTGGGCAGGCACCAGGAACCCTCGGACATGGCGTTCTCGAAGACGGCCGCGCCTTTGCCGAAGGCGTCCAGGTTGGGGGTAGTGTCGCGCTTATACCCGTAGGTGCCGAAGTGGTCGGCCCTGGTGGAGCAGATGTCCAGGAAAATAACGTTCATCTTTTCGGCCGCGCCGGCGCGGGCGGGGCCGAGGACCAGCAGCGTGTATAGAACCAGTCCGATCTTTCGTGTCATTATAGGTTTCCTCTAGCTGGGGCGCGGATTTCACTAATATACTAGCATAGCCGGCGCGACTCCCCGCCTTAGCGGGCCGGCAGTACGGGCGGGGGTAAAAGGGCGAGGGCCTTGGCCGCGGCGTAAATATTGGCGGCCATAAGTTCATAACCAGCCGAATTGGGGTGGCTGGCTAGCAGGTCGGGTTCGTCCCCGGAGAGGTATTGCCGGTGTTTTTCACCGGCCAGCAGCGGGAGGAAGACGGTATGGTGGTCGATGAACGGCGCGGCCGACGCTTTCCTTATCCAGTCCCGGCGGCTGTCCGTGGCGAAAGGGTAGGTCTGTATCAGCGCCGCCGTCCCGCTGCGCCTGGCGGCCTCCAGGACCAGGTCCAGGTCGTGCCGCAGCAGTTTGTCCAGCGCCAGGCCGGAAACTTCGGGGCGCAGCAGCGGGATCTCCTGGGAGAGGAAGATGTTGACGAAAGGATGGCGCGGATCTGTTTCGCGCCCTTTCCTGAAATGGTCGAACGCCGCGGGGAAATCCCGGAAGTAGAAGAGCATCCTGCCAGCCTGGAAATGCAGCTCGGCGCAATTTCCGTCTTTCAGCAGCGCCTTTTCCATTATAGCGGCGGCTGCCTTGAAATCCTTGCCGTCGTTCTGCGCCATGGCGGCGTCGAGGGCCTTCTGCGCCGCCGGGGAGCAGGGAGGCGGGGAATAAGCGCCGGCCCGGCCCCGGGACAGCAGCAGCTTCGCGCCGAGCTTGAAGAATTTATAGGTTTTCAGCCGGGAAAGGAAAGCGTCCGCCTTCAGCGCGGCGTTCCTCGCGGCGGAAAGTTCCTGCGGAGCGAAAAGGAAGAAATTACTGCCCCGCAGGTTGTAATTGTTGGCCCCGGTCAGCACCAGCAGGAAATGGGGCCTGTGCGCGGCCAGCAGGAAGTCTATGCTGTCGGCCAGCTCGGAGGAGTTCTGTCCTGGCACGCCGGCGTTTATCACGGAGTAAGCCCCGGCGCCGTACTTGGAATCCAGCAGCCTCTGGAGATGCCCGGGGTACCCGAAGTCCGCCGGCGCCCCCATCCCGTAAGTGAAAGAATCCCCTGCGCAGAGTATTTTAATGGTCCCTGCCGGCGGCGCGCCGGAGGCGCGTGATAACCTGTAATACGCGCCGTAGAGCCGCAGGCCGCTCTCGGCCAGGACCAGCCCGACGGCAAGTCCCAGCGCTACGAGGAGGATCTTTTGGAAAGCGGCTCTCATGAATATTTTATTCCAGCCTGGAGCTGTTGAAGCAGCCCCTGGTGCATTCCGGGCTGCAGAAACCTTTGGCCTCGCCGGCGGCGAGGCGCCGGCGGTATTCCCGCGCGGCCTGGCTGTTCCAGATGCCGTCTATCGTATCCGTGACCAGGTTGCCGAACGGGACCTGGCAGAAGCATTCCGGGTAAACGTTGGCGCTGCGGGACACGTCCACGAAAAGCTGCCGCCAGGGATGGGCGCATGCCAGCGCCGGGCGGGCGGCGGATTGTTCGCCCGGGGTTCGCGGGCCCGGGGCCGCCGGCAGGGTGCAGTTAGTGTAGAGGCCGGCTTCGGCCGCGGCCTTGAGCACTCCGGGCAGGTCGGCGCGCAAACGCGCCAGCGCTTCAGCGTCGCCCGGCTCGAAGATGTTCTCTCCCGGCGCCTCCTGGAACAGCACCGGGTGGAAGTTCAGGATATCGAAGCGGCGCAGGCGCGCGAATTCCACGAACTGGAAAAGTTCTCCGTGGTTTGACCGCATCACCGCCACGTTGATCTCTTTGGGCGTATGGGTGCCGCGCCGGGCGTCTTCTTCGTTAAGGAAATCCACGGCCCGGAGCAGCGTTTCGAATTTGCCGGGCCTGCGGATCTTCTCATAGGTGGCGGGGGTGGCCGCGTCTATGGAGATTATCAGGCGCGCGCGGGCCGCCACTATGGTTTGGGCCCAGGCCTTATCGATCAAGGTGCCGTTGGTGACGATATGCTGGCGCAGCCGGGGATAGGCAGCGGCTTCCTCGAGCAGGCCCTTAAAAGCCGGCGCGAGGAAAGGTTCGCCGCCCTGCCAGTTGAGATCGCTGAGATAGGGAAAAAGGGTTTTAAGTTTGGCGGCGGCCCGGTCGTCCAAAGTCAGTTCGGAGGGATGGCGCGCGCACATGATGCAGCGCAGGTTGCAGCGCGTGGTAAGTACGACGCCGAGCTTTACCGGGAAAGACTCCAGGCGTTCGCGCTTTTCGGCGAATTCCCTGTCGTTAAGCTCCAGGTTCGATTCGTAAGTAGTCATGAAATATAGCTGCTTTTCCCTTCGGGGGAAGCGTCGGGCAGGGTTTTCCATTCGTCGCAGGGGCAGAACTCCTCGCCGCAGGGGGAAGGGGCCGCCAGCAGGCTGAAGTTTGGGTCGAAGAAATTGCCGAAGATACCCCCGTCCCCGGCCTGGCCGCAGCGCGTGACGCCGCCGTCCGGCAGGATGAGGGCCGAGCTGCAGCCGGCGGCGCAGTCCCGGGCTTTGCGCTTCTTGCGCTCGCCCCAGTCTTCGCCCATGCCCATCAGGGCTTTCTCTTCGGGCGAGAAACTCGCGGGGTAATTGCGCCCCTGGTAGTCGCCGATATAGGGGTTGATCTTGACCTGGTGCCCGGCGTCCTCGAAACGCTTGAGCTGCGCCGCCAAACGCGGCATGAAAGGGGGATAGGCCACGATGTTATTGCAGCCGGAGAAACCTTTTTCCCGCAGGCGGGACATCGACGCTATGAACTTTTCGATGTCGTGGTACTCGGGGTGAAAACTGAGGGAAACGCTTATCTTGGCCGGGTCCGCCTTCTCCGTGAACTCGTCCAGCCCCACCGAGGCGTTGGTGGTGATGTTGATGGGCCAGTGCACTTGCGAGATCCTCAGGACTATCTCGGAGAAGCCGGGGTAGGTGAACGGCTCGCCGCCGTTGATGACGATGTAGCAGCGCCCGTACTTCTCCGCCATCGCTTGCCAGCGCTCCACCCAGAAGTCGGCCGGCTTGTAGACGTTGCGGGGGGCGTACTCCTCCCAGCGGCCGCTGAAAAAGCAGTACGAGCAGCGGTAATTGCAGCCCCAGTGCGTGTTCCAGGTGAATCTTACGGCCGGGGCGGCGTTGTTCGGCGTCCTCATTCGATTATCCATTGCGACTCTATGGGACAATAGTCTTTTTTACAGGGAACCGGTTTCTCGAAAAGCCGGAACTCCGGGGCCAGGATGCTGCCGACCTCGCCGTCGCAGGTCTGGCTGCACCTGTCCACGCGGCAGTCGGAGCGGATCACGGCGTAGCGCTGGCCCGCGGCGCACAGTTTGCCCTTCGGGCTCAGCGCTTTCAGCTGGTAGCCGAGTTTCTTATCTCCGGAGTAGGGGCTGACTTCGCTTATGGCCGTCTTCTCCGTTTCGGTATTCAGCACTTCTTCTCCGCCGCGCAGCGGTATCGGCACCAGTTTTATGCCGTGGCCGGCGAAGCGGCGGCTCCATTCGGGGAGCAGGCCGACGGAGGAAGGCTGCGCCACCGTGTAGACCTGCCCGGAAGCGAGGTAAGCCTTGAATTTCACCGCTTTCGCGAAGAACTCCTCGAAATCCGCGAAATCGGCGTGGAAAGTGGCGGAAAGGGTGAGCTGCCCGGGGGGCAAAACCGCCGCCAGCGCGGCCGGGTCCCAGGAAAGGTTGGTGCAGATATCCACCTCGTGCAGCTTCGCCAGCCCCAGCATCAGCTCCGTGAACTGCGGGTAGGTGGACGGCTCTCCGCCGCTTACGAAGATATGGCATTTGCCGTAGAGGCCGCGTATCCGTTCCCAGATCTCCAGCCAGCGCTCCGGCGGCAGCGTGATATCGCCCGCGCTCTGCCGCTCCCAGCCGCGGCAATACGGGCAGCGGTAGTTGCAGGAATGGCAGAGGTCCCAGCCGAAGGTGGTCTTTACGGCTTTATCAGGTTTATCTTCCATCGGGATTCCCATTTCTCCTCGCTGCCTACCAGCATGCACCGTTCGCACGGGCACGGGGTCTTAGTGCAGCGGACCGGGGCTTCGTGCAGTTTGAAGCCGGGGTCCTTGAAAATATTGCCCAGGTTGGAGTGATGCTCCGGCGGGAGGGTGTCGCCCACGAAGCCGCAGCAGCGCTGGGTCTTGCCGTCGGGATAGATCTTGGCGTACATCTGTCCCATCCTGCACACCACGTCCCGCTCCGGGGGCGGGGCGGCATGTTCGGACCGGACCGGCGCGTCCCGGCCGGGCACCACCACGGGGGCGTTGTCGCCGGTGCGCCAGTTCAGGAGGTCGCGGCTTATGTTCGCCGCGTCGTCCTTGGACTTCAGCGCGTCGTCATAAGCCGCGCGTTCGGCCTCGCTGTAATCCCTGGGAAAAACGCGGCCGTCATAGGTGCCGATGAAAGGCAGGATGAAGAAGGGGATGCCTTCGTCCTTGAAAGCCGCCTTGAGCTCCGCCGCGTCCTTGAGCAGGGGCGGGTAGGCGACGAAATTAGTGAAGACCTCCATACCGGCTTTCTTCAGCTTGCGCGCCCGGGCCAGGAAGTCTTTCGCGGAGGTGAACTGGGTATGCAGCGAAGAGGCGAACCTGATCCCCGTAGGCGGCACCAGCCCTATGATGGGGTCAGGGTCGAAAGACAGGTTGGTGATGATCTCCAGCGTATGCCATTTCGAGATGGCGCCCAGCAGCCTGGGGAAATCCTTGTAGATGCTGGGCTCGCCGCCGGAGATCATGATGTGGCAGGCCCCGTAGAGCGCGCGCATCCGCTCCCAGGCGCGGACCAGGTCTTCGAGCGGGGGGATCACGTCGGGGGAATCGTATTTCTCCCAGCCCTTTACCGTGAACGGGCAATAGTCGCAATGGTAATTGCACTTATGGATGATGTCCCAGTTGAAGAAGACCCGGTGCGGGGCGGTCTTGCAGACTTGCTCGGCGCAGCTGTCGCAGTTGTTCATTTATCGTGCTCCATAGGCGTATCGGCGGACAGCCTGGCGAAAAGTTCGGCGTTCAGGCTCATCTGCAGCGGGGAACAATGCACGCAGAAAGCGGGCCGGGACCCGCTTGTGAAGGCGGCGCGTATTTCCCGCATATCCCTTTTGAACCAGGCGTCCTCCAGCGAAAGCTCGTGCATGCGGCCGCCGTCGGAGCGCATGCCGGCCACGCAGCAGGGAACGAGGCTGCCGTTGGCCTGCACCGACACCTGGAACCAGGGGTACAGGCAGGGGGGTGTGCCCGGGCGCGGCGCGTGGCGGTCTATGTAGGCGCTTTTGCGGAAGGCCGCGAGGTTGACCGCTACCCCGAGCTTTTTGGCCAGGGCTATACCGTCTTCCAGCGCCGCTTCGAAAGCCCTGGTGTCGGCCTGTGAAAGCTTGAGCTCTCCGGCTGAAGGCTCCGAGGCGTCCAGGGAGTCAAGCTCGAAAGCGTTGGCGCCGCAGCCGGCCGCCAGGGAGATAAGTTCCCCGACGCGGGCGGCGTTCAGGTTGGTCAGCACGGCGTGGAATTTGATAACGGGGGCAGCGACGCCGGCGCGGACCTTGGCTTCCGCCAGGCGGCGGGCCGCCTTTAGCGCCAGGGCGAAGGTGCCCGGCTTCTGGCGTATATGGTCGTGGGTAGCCGCGTCCGGGGCGTCCAGGCTGATAGTCACTTCGGCCCAGGCCTGGGCGACGAGCAGCGCGGACAACTCGTCGTCGAGCAGGGTGCCGTTGGTTACCATGAGGCCGTTGACGCCCGCGCGCGCGAACCGGGGCGCGGAAAATTCCACCAGTTCCCTGCGCATCAGGGGCTCACCGCCGCCTTTAAAGGTGACTTCCCTCACGCCCAGCGCAATGCCTTCTTCGATAAGCGCGCGGTATTTCGCGTCCGGCACCTCCGAATTATGCTTTTTGAAAAGCGGGTAATGGTCGGAGCGCCTGCAGAAAATACAATTGAGGTTGCAGCGCGCCGACGGGAAGAGCTCCAGGACCACGGGGCCCTGGGGGCTGCCGGCGAACCAGAGCTTCAGGCGCTCCTCTATAAGGGCCGCGGTGTTCACCCTGTTGTTCTTTTCCGGGCGTGTCATCGGGGAAGTCCGCCTTCGGGCTTATCCGCCCCTGGCTGCGTGCGGGCTATGGTCAGCGAGTCGCTGAGGTCAAGGCTGGCGGGATTGTGCCTGGGGCACTTCGCATAGCAGCCGGTCCCGACGAGGATGTCTTTGCGGCAGTTCACGTATTCCGGCCCGTTCCAGACGCGCCAGAAGCCGTCCCGGATGATATTCCGGCCGAATTGGCCGTACAGGTCGCAGGGCAAAACGTCGCCGGAGGAATTTATCATCAGCTGCGCCCACGCCTCGCGGCATTCGCCGGGCGCGGCGGGGGCGGCGGCAGCGCCGGAGAAGAGCGGCGGGAACGAGGTGTTCAGCTTCAGCTCGGCGGCGAGTTTGACCGCTTCGGCCAGGACCTGGTTGGTCTCGGCGCGGCGCGACTGCAGCGAGAGGGGGGCCTGGTCGGGCCGGTAGATGTAGGCGTGGTTGGCTATCAGCTTGTCCACGCCCAGCCGCCCGCCGAGCCGCACGAACTCCGGCAGGTCGCCGAGGTTCTCCGAAGTCATCACGAACATCAGGTTCAGCCTGGGCCAGCCGTGTTTGGCGCGGTGGGCGCAGAGGAAAGACAGGTTCTCCATGACGGCGTCATAGTCTGTCAGTTTGGTGACGCGCCGGTGGACGGCGGGAGTCGCGGAGTGGAGCGAGATCTGCAGCGTATAGCGGTCGCCGGGCCGGCAGAACAGCTCCCAGAGCCTTCGTTCCTTGTGGGAGGCGTTGGTGGCCAGCTGTTTGGCCGCCTGGGGGTATTCCCGGTTGAAATAGGAAAGGATCTGTTCCGCTTCCGGCATCAGCAGCAGCTCTCCGGAGCCGGTGAACAGCAGCTCCTCGGCGCGCCGCAGGATGGGGAAGAGCTTCGGGTGCAGCCGGCGGCGGTAGTCCTTGAAATCGAAGAAGGCGTACTGCTCGTTGCGCGAGCAGAAGACGCAGTCGGCGTTGCAGGGCGCGTCTATCTGCAGGAAAACCTTGCGGGGGGTGGACGCCAGCACCGCGCGGCCGGCGTGCGATTCCGCGGCGTTCTCGGCCGAGTTCGACGCGGCGGCGCGCAGCGAGCGGCCGGCGGCGTCTTCGCGCTCCGGGGCGGCCGCCGGAGGGGGCGGGCGGAGGCTGACCTGCGCCGCCTGCAGCAGGCGGTAAGCCCGGCCGGCAAGGCGCCGCAGGGCGGGAGCTTCAGGCACCGGCCTGCCCATCCATAAAACAGCGCAGTCCCCGGTGAGTTCGGCTTTATCCCGCATGGCAGCGAGGTGCCCGCGCGCCGCCTGCTCGAACTTTTGCTTTCTTGCCGGGCTGCGCCGGGCCTTCAGCAGGTTCTCGCGGGCCAGCAGCAGTTTGCGCAGGTCTTCGTAATACGGAGTAAGTTCGGCCGACAGCGCGTCGTTGCCCGGGTTCAGGTCCAGCGCGCCGAGCAGGCAGTCTATGGCCTCCAGGTGCCGGCCGGTGTAGCGGTAGAACTGCCCCAGGGCCGATAGCCGCTCCTGTTCGAGGTCTCCCTGCACGCCTTTGTAGGCGTTCAGGCCGAGTTCTACGGCCAGGGCGCGGAAGCGGTTATACCTGTCCAGGCGCACCAGGTAGTCGTTGGAACCGTCCGCGGCTTCCCAGTACAGGTTGTGGAACAGGTCGGCGCGGGTCTCCAGGATGCCGAACTCCTTGCGGTTGGCGGTCAGGTAGCTGCCTTCTTCCAGGCTGGTGAACGTGGCGCTGGCGTAAACGCGGTCCAGGCTGGGCGCGGCGGAGCGCAGCACGCCCAGGGTTTCCTTGAAATCCTGCTCGGTCTCGCCGGGAAAGCCGAACATGAAATTCGCCGTGGTATGCATGCCCGCCGCCTTGGAGTCCGCCAGCACTTGCAGCGCCACGCCCGGGTCGTATTTCTTGCCCATGAGGCCGAGGACCTTCCTGGAGCCGCTCTCCAAACCGTAAATAATGTCCTTGCAGTTGGCTTTACGCATCCTGGAAAGCAGGTCAGCGGTCATCTCAGGGCGGATGATGGCGTTTATCTTCCAGCCGAAGAAATTCTTGCCGGCGTTGACTTTCTGATCCTCCAGGATCAGGTCGGTGAACCTGGAAAGCGACGCGATATTGCCGTTGCCGGTAAGGTCGTAGAACTCCACGTGGTACTTGCCGGGCAGCAGGCTCTTCTGGTGCATGATCTCGGCGTAGATCCTTTCTCCGCTCATCTGGGCGTAGCCGGCCCAGACGTTGCAGGAACTGCAGAACTTGCATTTCCAGACGCAGCCGCGGCTGGACTGGAACGGCAGGTGGAGCTGGTTGGCGTAGAGCTCCATGGGGAAACCGGTGAAATCACTGTAACTGGTGGAATCCAGGTCGGTTATCCGTGGCGCCGGCCCGCCGTCGATCAGGGCACAGCCGCCGCGGCAGATCACGCCCGCGATGGGCCGGGGAAAAGTGCCGTCCTGGACCGCCGCCGCGGCTTCCCGCACGGCGAAGTCGGCCGCGCCGGTGAAGACCGCGTCTATGGCCGGTTCCTGCGCCCAGCGCAGGGCGGTTTCCTGCCGGAAGAAGAACTGCCCGCCCATGAAGATCTTGAGCGAAGGCGCCGCAGCCTTCATAAGTTTGGCCAGTTCGAGGCTGGCCAGGTTGGCGCCGGCGCAGACGGAGAAGCCGGCTATTTTTACGTCCTTCGCCAGCAGCGCGGCTACCTCGCTCCCTATCAGCGCCTGGTGCCGGCGGAAGAAGTCCGCGACGTGGGCGGGATCGTTCCAGCGCTGGAAATTTTCCCAGTTCCAAAGCACTTTTTCGCTTTCGTCCGCCCGGCTCCAGAGCAGGATGTTCAGGTCCAGGACATGGACTTCATGGCCGGCGGCTTTGAGCGAGCCGGCTATCTGGGCGAGGCCAAGGGGGGCGTCCACCGTCCACCACACCGGCGCTTGGATGAGCGCTATTTTCATGTTTTGCGCGCCTCCAGCGGGTCCGCCGCTTTGCTGTCTTCGGGCGAAGTCCACCACGCCGGCATCTGGAAGTCGGCCTTGCCGATGGAGAAACATCTTTCGCAGGCGTGCGCCGAAGCCGGCAGGGAATCCCTGCGGCACGCGGCGAAATCGCTGATATGCGAGCGGGCCTTGCGGTAGGCCGCGTTGTTCCAGATGCGGCCGAAACTTTCCGCCGACAGGTCCCCGAAATCGTATTGGCGCTCCTCTACGGAACAGCAGGGGGAAACGGAGCCGTCGGCGTTGACCGCCATGCCGGTCCAGGGCCATTTGCAGGGCTTGCGGCTCCCGGCGCCGGAGTAGACCTTCACTTCCACGTCCTTCGGCTTGCCGGCTTCGTCCTTCGTGCCTTCCCATTCCCAGGGCGGCGTTTCGGGGAAGGTGTCCGGGTCGTACAGGCAGTATTTCCGGTCGGTCGGCATCCAGTTGTCTTTTATGCCGGGCTTGAAGGGCAGGCACGGGGCGGTGAAGCCGATCTCGTCCACGCCCAACCCGGCTGCCATGGCGCGGGCGCGGTCCAGCTCGTGCTCGTTGTGCTTGAAGACCAGGAACTGCCAGATTATCCGGGGATGGGCGGCGCCGGCGGCGGCGCGCGCTTTAATTATCTCTTTCAGGTTCGTCATCACCGCGGAGAAATCTCCGCCTACGCGGTACTTCTCGTAGGTTTCCTGAGACGCGCCGTCTATGGAGACCACCAGCCTGTCCAGACCGCAGGCGACGATGTCGGCGGCTTTGCCGGGCGGCAGGTGATTGAGATTGGTGGAAACCACCGTTTCCACGCCGTGGGCCTTGGTCAGCGCCACCATCTCGGTCAGGCGGGGATTGAGCAGCGGCTCGCCCCAGTTCATGAAGTCCGCGTGCAGCAGGCAGGGCCCCAGTTTTGCCAGGACCTTTTTAAAGAGTTCGATGTCCATTACCACGTTCGGGCGGACGCCCCTGCGCGAGCCCGTAGGGCAGAACGGGCACTGCAGCTGGCAGAAGTTGGTCGGGTCCACGGTCAGCCAATAGGGGCGGGCCAGCGAGTAAGAAAACCCGGCCCAGGCCTCGAGCTCGGCCGCGGCGTAGTTCAGGAGCTTCCTGAAGTGCCGCCGCCGGAAAAGCTTCAGGAGGACTTCCTTGTCGAGACCGGGCAGGCTCAGTTTCATAGCGCCCTGCCTTTGCCGCTTTTCTTCGAAGCGGCATGTTCCCGCGCCGCCAGCTCCAGCAGCACGGCCCGCCGGCTTTCCGGCCTTGTGGTTATGTGGCACAGCAGGTCGTCCACGGCGAACCCGGCGCGCTTGGCGCAGTGGGAACAGTCCGGCATGGGGCTTTGCGCGGCCATGGTGCGGCGCAGCTCCTGGTAGGTTTTGCCGTTCCAGACGGAGAGAATGTCCTGTTTCAGGATGTCGCCGGCGTGGCTGCCCCAGTAGCAGCACGGCAGCACGGTGCCCTGACCTTCTACGTAGATGTGCCGCCACGGGTCGTCGCAGACCGGGGAAAGCTCCGGGCGCCCGGGCGCGCCGAAAAGCGGGGGGAACTTTACGAACAGGCCGGGCGCGCCCAGTTTCTCCAGTTCCAGCCTGGCGCGGGAGATCTCCTTGTTGGTCCTTTCTTTTTGGAAGAAACAGGATAACGCCAGGTGCTCGGGGCGGAAAAGGGTCATGTACTCGAAACGGAGTTCCTGGACGCCCAGTCTGGCCGCCAGCCTGACCAGGTCCGTCATGTCTGAAGCGTTCTCGGTGTTCAGCACCGAGACCAGGCTGAGGTGGAGCTTGCCGTTCCTGCCGCGCGCCGCGCGCTCTTTAGCGAGCAACTCGACGTTGGCGAGGATGGTCTTAAAGTTCTTCAGGCCCGTGAGCCTGGCGTGCAGCCGCGGGTTGGCGGCGTGCAGCGAAACCTGTATGGAATAGAGGCCTTCCAGTATGCGTTCGGCTACCGGGGAAGTAAGCGGGGTCCCGTTGGTGGTGATTATTTTCCAGGTGTCGGGCAGGGTTTTGTTCAGGTGGGAGAGGAACTCCGTGATGCCCGGCATAAGCAGGAGTTCTCCGAACCCTACGAAAGACACCTTCTCCGCCTGCTGCAGGAAAGGACTTGTTTTGGGCTCTATGGTGTCTTTGTAGGTCTTGAAAGAGAAGAGCGGCAGGTCGTCCTTCTGGCAGAACACGCAAGCGGCATTGCAGGCCCTGTGGGCGCCTATCGTAACGTAGCGCGGGGTGGAAGCCAGGACGGTCCGCCGCGCTTCGAACTCCTCGTCGTTGAGCTTTAAATTCTTTTCGCGGGCGGCGGCAAGAGCGTCCTTCGCGTCCGCGGCTTTAACCGGCGGCAGCACTTCTCCCAGCTCCCGGAGGCGGAGAGCGGCGGTCTCTTTGAAGGCCTCTGTTTCCAGGGAAAGCCGGAAGCATTTGCGCGCTTCGGCCTCGTTGCCGGCGTTAAGGTAATAGTCGCCGAGCAGCAGCCACTTGTCGGGTTTAACTCTCAGAACGCCGGAGGTTTCCGGCAGCCCCAGGAAAAGGGCCAGCCGGCAGAATTCCTCGTAGCGGTTCAGGCGTTCGGGGTAATTGTTCCTGCCGCGGTTGGAGAACCAGTACAGGTGGTGCTCGCGGTTCTCTATGCCGAAGGCTTCGGCGTTGTTGTACAGGGCGGTGTTCTTGTCCAGCACGCAGAAGGACTGGCTGGCCAGGACGGAATCCAGGTACGGGCGCGCCGCCACCAGGAATTTAAGCGTCAGGTCGAAGTCGGCCCGGGTTTCGCCGGGCATGCCGAACATGAAGTTGGCCTGGAGTTTGATGCCCGCCCCGCTGAGCGCCCGCAGGTTCGCCAGGGCGGTGCGGGGCTCGAACGGCTTGTGCATTTTTTTCAGCAGGCGCTTCGAGCCGGATTCCAGCCCCAGCCCCAGCCACCGGCAGCCGGCTTTATGCATTTTGCGGGCCAGCTCCGGCGTCATGGCGGGGTGGACCACCGCCTGCCCTTCCCAGGTGATCTTCGAGCCGTCGGCTATCATCCTGTCGCAGAAGAGCTCCAGCTCCTTAGGTTTGCCGTTCAGCAGGGAGCCTATGAAATAGAAATGCCGCGCAGCGGGATACTTTTTTGTCTGGTGCTTTATTTCTTCGAAAAGCCCCGCGCCGCCGCGCGCGCGGTAGTTCTGCCAGAACTGCCACTCGCTGCAGAAATGGCAGCGGGTTGGACAGCCCCGGCTGTCGAGGATCTCGAGGCGGCCCGGGGAGCCGTAGGCGCCGGCCGCCATGTCGGCCGAGAAATCGGAATAATCCGGAAAAGGCAGCGCGTCCAGGTCTTTGACCGCCCCGCCCTCGCCGCAGTCCAGGGGGGGCTTCTTTCCCCTGTTGAGGATCATGCCGGGCAGGCGGGGGAGAGGTTTGCCCGCCGCGGCCGCGTCCAGCACGGCCAGGAGTATCTCCTCGCCTTCGCCCGTCACGACCGCGTCGATGGCCGGATCGGCGGCGAACCTGAGCGCTGCCTGCGAGCGGGAGCACTGCGGCCCGCCGAGGATGATGATCTTTTCCGGCGCCGCGGCCTTGATGAGCCTGGCAAGGGCCAGGGTAAAGCGGAAAGAGGTTGTGTGGGTGGTGAAACCGATGACGGGGGCGCCGGTGGCCAGTATCTCGTCTACGAAAGTGGCCGCCAGGCCCCTGTTCGACTCCAGCAGCCGCGCCACGGCGGGCTCATCCTCCCAGAGCGAATACAGGTCCTTATCGTCCCACATTCTTTTGTCGGGAGAGGCGTGGTACATCCTGTTGTTAAGGTCGAGGCAGCGCACCTTGTGCGGCGAGTTGGCCCGCACATAGGCCGCAAGGCAGGCGAGGGCGTAGGGAGGGGCCTCGCGGCCCCAGCCCGGGCACTGCGCCAGCACGGCGGTAAGGTCAGATGAAATTTTCATGTTCCCAGTTGCGGCCAGCGGGCCACTTCGACGGCGGCAGTTCTCCCGTGCTGATAGCCCAGAGTATCCGGTTGAAAGAGTCGCACCGGCACAAAGGGGGGCAGTCCTTGAAATCCACGGCTTTGTTCACGCCCGCGCGTTCGCGGGAAGCCCAGATCCCCGCCAGGCTTTTCTTTTTCAGGTCGCCGATGCTGTACCTGGCGATGCCGCGCATATGGCAGCAGACGTACATTTTCATGTCGGCGCAGATCACGGCGGCGAAATTGTGCCCGAAGCACTCTGCGTAGTTCCGGCCCAGCTCGCCGCGCTCTATCAGCAGGTATTTGTGGACCGAGTTCAGGATCTTGTAGCTGCCCGAGGCGCAGCGTTTGCCCGCCAGGGCGATATCCCGGATTATGCGGCGGGTGGAATAATCGATGTCGGCCTCGCCGTGGCGGCGCAGGATCGGGCGGTACTGGGCGTAGTCCACGCCCAGCTTCCTGCCCAGTTCGGCGAACGGAAGGATGTCCCTGGCGGTACCGGGGCTGGTCAGGAAGCCTATGCCGACAGTGCAGGAACTCTTCGTTTCGCGCTTCAGGCTGACCAGGGCCGCGGTGTTGGCCACGACGCGTTTGAAAGCGGCGGCGCCCAGGCCGTGAGTGGCTTTGTAGACGCCGGGCGAGGCGGCGTCCAGGCTGACGCGGGTCCAGGTGCAGTTGGCCAGCACCGCCCGCGCGAGCCCGCCTTCCAGCTTCAGGCCGTTCGAAATGAGCGCCACGTCGAGCCCGCAGGCCCTGGCGTAGGCGAGGGCGCGGCCGATGTCGGGATGGACGGTGGGTTCGCCGCCGCCGGTAAAGGTGACGGCCTTGCCGCCGGCCGCGCGTATCTGCCGCAGCACGCTTTTGATGCCGGAGAAGCTCATCTGCGCCGAGTCCAGCCCGGGGTGAAAGCCGAAGCAGGCGGGGCAGTTGTTGTTGCAGCGGTTGGTCACGTCCAGCTCGAAGGTTACGGGCCGCGAGACGCCGCTGCGCAGCCACTCCTTTATCCGGGGCTTGTGCGCGAAGATCTTGTCGGGAGAAAATTGATGTTTCATAGGCCCCGCTTTATTTCCCGGCGGACCAGCTCACACCATTTGCCCCTGTAAACTTCCCTGTTGGACTTGCGCATGTCGTCGTAGCGCATGCCGGAGTAGCCCATGCCGCCCAGGTGGTGCACATAGGAGGCGGAGGCGATGCCGGTTTCGTAGCCGGCCAGCCTGGCCTTGAGGCACAGGTCGTAGTCCTCGTAGCCGCCCGGGCCGTACAGTTCGTCGAACCCGCCCAGCCTGACGGCGAGGCCGCGCGGCATAAGCACGCAGAAGCCGATTATCCAGGGCACCAGCCTGACTTCGGCGGGGCGCCCTTTCTTCCAGCCGGCGAACCAGCGGGGCAGCTCTTTAACGCCGGCGCAGGCCCCGTTCACCAGCTGCAGGCCCACCGCGGAATTGGTCATGGGGCCTACGATGCCGAGGCGCGGGTCGGAGCGCAGCGCGGCGACCAGGGCGGGCAGCCAGCCGGGCGTGACGATGGTGTCGGCGTTGAGGAACAGCACCAGCGGGTATTTGGCGGCGGCGAGGCCCTGGTTATTGGCGGGGCCGAAAAACCTGTTGGTCTTATTGCGGATCAGCTTTACGGGGAATTTGGAACGGTCGCGTATCGCCGTCAGTTCCTGCCAGGCGCCCTTGTCCGAACCATTGTCCACGATGATGAGCTCGCAGGAACCGGCCTTGGTGTGGCGCTCCAGGCTGGCGGCGCAGTCGCGCAGGCACAGCTGGTCGTTATGGCAGAGTATGATGATGCTTACCGGGGTAATCATAGCTTGCGCTCCGGGGAAAAGCGCCGTTCCATGGCGCTCTCGATAACGGGATTGGCCGTACAGTGCAGCCAGCAGTGACAGTCCCAGGCAGCGATATTTTTGCGCTCGGTTTGAGCTTTGGGACAGGTCCAGGCCGCGTCGAAGCCGTCTTCCAGGGCGTTGCCTACGGTGCGGTGCTTGAGGACCGGGCAGAAGAAGAGGTCCCCGGCCGGGGACAGCATGGCGTAGCGCTGCCCGGCGTAACAATCGCCCATCAGGCGCCGCGGGCTGATCATGTAATCCTTGAGGCGTATCCAGTAGATCAGGCTGCTCCACAACCAGGGCGTTTCGCTTTCTTTGCCCGACATGAGTTTCTCAAAAGCCTTGTTCTCGGCGCAGATATCGGCGATGACCCAGTCAATGCGCGCGAGGGCCGCGGCCAGTTCTTTGGGGGACCAGGTGAAGGTTTCCGCCTCCAGCCCTTCGTGGTTGACCACTTTCTGGGCTCCGAACCAGACCTTCAGTTCTTTCGCGGCGAGATAGGCGTCGATAAGGCCTTCCGCGTTGGAGGGCAGCAGCGTAAAATTAAAAGCGAGGTCCATCTTGGGATACCGGGCCCGCAACGCCCTGGCGGACTTCATCGTGCGCGCGTAAGCGCCGCGCGAGCCCCGCACGCGGTCGTGGGCGGCGCCCACGCCGTCCAGCGACGAGCCCAGCCACAGGCCGGAAACGCCTTTGGCGAGGCATTCGTCGATGCGCCTGAACAGCAGCCCGGTGTTGGAGAGGTTGCTGAGTATGCCCAGGGAGATCTTGGGAAAGCGGTTTGCGATCACGGCCGCCAGCTCGGCCAGATCCGGCCTGAGGCACGGCTCGCCGCCGGTAAGGACCGCGGTCTTTATGCCGCGCAGCAGTTTGGAGGAATCCAGCATCCGCGCGAGGGCTTGCGGGGAGATCTCCTTGCCCGCTTTTTTTATGCGCCAGTGATGGCACATGCGGCACTTGAGGTCGCAGCGGTGCGTGACCTCGAGGTGCAGCTCCCTTATCGGCTCGGCCCTGGAGAGGGGGCGCGGCGACAGCGGCCAGGAGGAGAGCTCCTTGATGACGAAGCTGGCGCTGGCCGGCATTTTGGCGCGGAGATCGGGCTTCACGGCTTTGCCTCCCCGCCGACGGCCGCGCTGTAGGCGCGCGCTAGTTCCAAAGCCAGGTCCTTCCAGGAATAATGTTTCTCCGCCAGGGCCCGGGCGGCCAGCGCCATGCGCTCGTAAAGGGGGAAATCGGTCTTAAGGCGCGCCACGGCGGCGGCGAAGTCTTTGGGCGTGTCGGCGACCAGCAAATGTTCGCCCGGCCTGGCTTCGGGGATGCCGCGCGCCACCAGCGAGGTAGCCACTACGGGGATGCCGGCGGAAAAAGCTTCCAGCACTTTTCCCTTTATGCCGAAGCCCAGCCTGACCGGGGCCACGAACACGCTGGAGCGGGAAAGGTACTCGTTGATATCGGGGACCTCGCCCGTCACCGACACGGGCCCGCCGGGAACGGCCAGCGCCTCTATGGCCGGGCTGGGCTGCGAGCCGGCCAGGATCAGTTTTGTGCCCGGCAGGCTGCGCGTTATAAGGGGGAACACGCGCCGGCAGAACCAGAGCGCCGCGTCCTCGTTGGGAAAGTGGGGATAGTGCCCGACGTAGACGAGCGGCGCGGCCAGATGCTCCCTGAGCGGGGCGCGGAAAGGGAAACGGGCCAGGTTGGTGCCGGTCTTTACCAGCACGAGCTTGCCGGCCGGGGTTTTCTTCGCCAGCAGCCGGCGGTCGTAGTCCGTCAGGACCACGATGCGTTTGTATTCCGCGCAGACGGCGGAATGATAAGCGCGTACCCGCAGCCATTCGGGGATCTCGGCGAACCGGCGCAGCCCGGTCCATTCCCTGAAGTAGGAGCTGAACAGCGACAGGTGGCCTAGGTCGTGTTCGGTAAAGAAAGAGACGGGCGCGCCGGAATACCTGACGTAAAAGGCCATCTGGAGGAATTCCACGTGCAGGATGTCGTAAGCCGGGGACAGCTCCATTACCGCGGCGGCCATGGCGGGGGAAAACCAGTCCCGGGCGATCCTCGGCAGCGGGGGGCAGGCCCGGGGGTCCGTGATCACGGTTTCCTTCGGGACGGAATGGATCTCTTTGAACAGCCCTTCCAGCGCGATGAGCTTGGCGGCTTCCGTGAACTTGCGCTCGCCGGAAGAATGGGTGAAAGTGAGCAGCGAAAAATCGAAGTCGTCCTTCAGGGCCTGCACGAGCGAGACGATGCGCAGCATCCCGCCGTTGGTCGGAGGGAAGGGCGCCGAAGGCGTAACGAGCAGGATCCTGGGTTTGTTCTGCGGCATGATCAGGGCTGCCGGCCTCCCAGCTCGAAGACGAGCAGTTCCATTATGCTCAGGCCGTCCGCGCACCATTTGTGGACCAGCAGGTCTATGTTCAGGTCGCCGGGCGCGGCCGCGGGCGGCCTGCTTGAGACCACGGCGTCCTCGGCGGTGATCACCCTGAAGCCGGCCTGCCGCATGCGCAGGCCCAGGTCCGTCCAGGCACAGCTGGCGGAGGAGAACCTGGTGTCGAAACCGCCTACCCGCCTGAAAGCCTCGGCGCGCACCAGGACCAGGGGCAGGTCGTCCACCAGCAGCGGTTCGCTGTGCATGCCCTGGCGGTTCAGCGAGGCCGCCTCCAGGATGACGCCGGCGGGAGGCCGCGCCCCGGCGCTTTTCAGGACCGCGGGCGACGGCAGCACCAGCCCGGCGTTGGGGAAGGTCTGGTAGGCGCTTTTAAGGCGCAGCCACAAGGCCCCGCAGGCCGAGTACGGCCGGCTGATCACGGCCCAGGCGGGGATATCCGGGGAAGCTTCGAACAGCAGCTTGTTCACCGCGGCGAGGTCCAGGCCTTTGCCGAGGGCAGCCTGACGGGCGGCGGCAAACGCGCCCTGCAGCCCAGCCGGCGGCCTGGCCGACGGGCTGATCACGCCCAGCTTTACCGGCTTGCCGCCGGGCGCCGCGCCAAGTTTGGCCAGCGCGCCGGAGATGGACGCCAGGCCGCGGGCGTCCGCGCCGAAAACTCTTTTGAGGAATTCCGCGTCCGCGGCGTGCTCGCAGAAAACCGCGTCGCAGCAGGACAGCAGGTTCTTGTCGGCGTCCCGGAACCGGGCTTCGCCGGCGGCAGCGCCGGCTTTACCGCCCAGGGCCGCCACGTCCTCGCGGCCCAGCACGGCGAAAAAACGTTTGGCCGAGGCGAACAGGCGGGCGTCCACCAGGTGCCGCCGCATAGCCTCCAGGCCGACAAAACCGATGAGCTCCAGGCCGGGGTTGGCCGTAATAAGGGTCTTGAGCCGGCCGGAGACGTCGGCGCGGGTCACGGAAGGGAAAGCGTAAATAGCCACGCCCCGGGAAGCCAGCGCGGCTTCGTCGAGCTTGGCGGAAAGAGGCTTATCCTCCGGCAGGCACAGCACTTCGTGGCCGGCGGCGACCAGGGTAAGGGCCTCATACGCCGTCTTTTCACGTCGGGCAGACCGGGGCGAAGGGATGGACGGCACCAGGATAAGCACCTGTTTGCGGTCCCTGGCGGTCTGTTTTACGGAAGCGTTCTTTGTTTTCATGGTCGGTTGCCCTTGTGCCGTCAGTAGAGAAAGGCCTGCTCCGCCGCGCCCGCCGCGGCCGCGCGCAGCGTTTCGGCGTTAATGGCCGAGATGAATTCCGCGTCCCCCGGCTGCAGGCCTTTCAGCAGGCTCGTTTCAAAAAGTCCGTGCGCGTCCGCCTGGCCCCTTTCGCGTTTGAAGGTCTTGATCAGGGGCTGCAGGGGGAAGCAGGGGCGGGCTATGCCTTTTACGAAATACAGCCACAAAGATACGGCGCGGGAGACGGCATAGACCGGGCCGCCCGCGCCGGCTGGCAGCAGGCCGCGCCAGGTCCTGAGGAAATGGCCCAGGGATTCCCTGTACAGCGCCTCCAGCAGTTCCGGGCGGGGCGCCAGGCGGGCGCTTTCGCCGGCGCCGAAGATGGTCCGGCGGTGGGCCGAGAAAGGTTCGCGCGCGCCCGACTGCAGGCAGACCGCCGACTCCGCGTTAAGTTCCAGGGCTTCCGGGAAACCCATTTTCAGCGGATCGTCCTCAAAAGCGCCGAGGCCCATGAGCTGCCGCGACCGCGGCCCCAGCAGGAACACCGGCCCGTGCATGGCCGAGTTCCACTCCGCCATGCAGTCCAGGATGGAGATCCCGCAGGCCAGGTCGCTGGCCGCGCCCGGGATATACTTGAAGACCACGACCGAGCTGAAAATATTGTCGAGGACCGCGGAATCGAAAAAGTCGCCGAACCGTTTCTTGAAAAGAACGAGCATGTTGGCCGCCGCCTCATCCTCGCGCGGCGGGGCCGCGAACCTGGTAGTGGCGGGGGAGGGCCCGGTAAGCCCTTCAAAAAGATGGAAGAATCGCATGGCGTCGCGCTCCAGGATATTGGTGGCGTGCGCGCAGGCCAGCTGGGCCAGGCGTTTCACTTCGCGGTCGTCGGTCCAGGCGGCCTTTCCCCGCCCGAGCAGTTCCGACAGCTCGGCGGCGGGGAAATCCTTGAAATCCTTCAGGCGGGCTTCCGTTTCCCGGCGGGACTTCACTCCCTGGAACGGCGGGCGGGCGGGGGCCGAGAGGCTGTGCCTGGCTATATCCAGGACGGATTTCCTCAGTTCCCGGACGGCCAGCGGCCCCGGCACCGGGGTCTTGGCGACGGCTATTTTGCATAGCCGCGTGTGGGCGTGCAGGCATTCCGTCCAAAGGGCCAGGTTCGTTCTGGCTTCCGCCAGGGCGGAAGGGGGGCCTTCCGGGGGCAGCGCCGGGAAGGCGCGGATATCGCCCCAGGCGTAATAAATTTCCTGTTCCCGCTCCGTAACGATGATCGGTTCCCCCATTACGGGGAAGAAAAGCCTGAAAGCGCGGTAGAACCTGTTCCACTCCAGCAAAAAGCCGGCGGCCTGGTCGGGGGGGAGTTCGCCGATCTCCATTACGACGTCGATATCGCTTATCCCCGGCTCCCAGTCGCCGGAGGCGTAGCCCCGGTGGACTTTTATGGAAACGATATCGGGAAATAAAAAGCTGGCGAGCCGGCGGAACACAAGCCAGGCTGCGCGGTAGTAGAATGTGAAGAAAAAGCGGAACAAGGCGATCCGGCTGAGCCTGATAACGGCTATCCTTGTCCAGACTTTTATCGGCATTATTAGACGGATCGGGAGATAATTTTCTGGGACTCCAGCGTTTTAACCAGTTCCACCACGTCTTTTCTGACTTTGGCGGCGTCGGCGCCGAATTCCGCGGCCAGGGTTTTGATTATCTCCGAAAGCGGAGTATTTTTACAGATAAGCTCCCAAACGAAGACCGCGGTGGGGTTCATCGAGTAGTAGTCGCTGGTTTTGACGTTAAGGAGAACTATTTCATTAGCGACTTTGCGCGAAGCTATATCGGGAGAGGGCTTCCAGGAGGCGTTGAAAATGTCGTCAGTATTTTTGGCCATAACCTGATTATACCATAGATAAAACAAGGGTTTCCACCGGCCGGAAACCCCCTGTTAAGGCGCGAAGCGCGTTTGCGCTATTTATTATAAATTTGCTAGTTTCTTTAGCGAGAGTACACGCAGTACCTAGCCCCAGGGCTGAAGCTTTGGCTGACCGCGGCCCTCAACGCTTATGAACCCACCAGCCGGCCAATCCCCCCAGCGAGCCAGATATTCGAAGATCTCCTGCTACGGCAGGTCGATGGATTTCTTTTTCGCTTCCGGCGACTCCCTGGTCCTGGACTCCGAAGCCAAGAATACCCCCGAAAAGATAAAAGCCGGCGACATCATCGCCTACCTGGACTGGGCGGACGCTCCGCTGGTCTCCGTGCACCGCGTGATGCTGAGGTTTACGGGCAAGGACGGCGGCGCCAGGTTCCTCACGAAGGGGGACGGCAACCTCTGGTTCGACCCGCCGGTAAGCGCGGGCCAGGTGCTGGGCAAAGTTGTGGAGATCCGGCGTCCCGGGCTGGAGCCGCTGGGCATAGACCTCGGGCCTGGCCGCGGCGCCGGGCTTTTGATAGCCGGCTACAGCTATTTCGCCGTACTGGCCGTCCGCGCCTGTGAAAGCGCCGCCGGCCTGCTGCAGCGCGCGGTCTGCCTGGGCGCTGCCGCGGCGGCCGGGTCGGGCCGCTGTTTCCCGCTGTTCCGTCATCTCCTGCCCGCGCTTTTAAGAACGGGGCTTTGGGCCGACCTCAACCGCCATGAGAGTTTCTACGCGGTTTTCTCCTGGCTGCCGGGGAAACTGGCGAAGGCGGCGCGCGCGGCCGGGGGGCGGCAGGCATTCCCCATGGCGGCCGCGGAGCAGCCCGCAGAAACCTTTCTTTCCGGCAATATCAGGGAACGCCTGGTTCTTTCCGGCCGCGTCACGATAGGCGGGGACGTTACCATACTGCCGGGCGCCTCCCTGGTGCTGCAGCCCGGCGCCAGCGTTAACTTCGCCGCCGGCAAGTCTTCGAACAGCCGCGCCCTGAGGACCGCCGGCAGGGACGTGCTGAACTTCGAGAACGGCAAATTGTGCAAACTCCTCGTCTACGGCGAGTTCGTCTGCGCGGGCAGCGCGGAGGCCCCGGTGCGCCTGGGCGGAAGCGGCGACAAATGGGATGCCCTGATCTTCCTGGGCCGTTCGACCGGGCGCCTGGACAACGTCCTGTTCTCCGGCGCCGCCAACCCGCTGCGGGTCATGGATTTCGCCCGCGTGCGGCTGACAAGCGTCGGCGCGGGGCAGGTTAAGGAATTCTGCGTTCTGTCCGGCTGTGCTTCGGTGGAACTCAGGCAGACCCGGCTGGACGGAGTTGCGGCGCCCGCGGCCGCGCATGACCTGGCGCGCCTGACGGCCAGGGACTGCAGTTTTGTTAATTCCGGCGCCGCGGTCCGCGTCTCGGGGCTGGCCCGCTGCCGGCTTACCCGCTGCGTTTTCTCCGCTTTTTCCGAATACGCCCTGCGCGCCGACGAAGCCGGCGCCGTCTTCGCGGGGAATTGCTCCGTTTCAGGGGGGGAACTGCCGATCTTCGGCGCGGGCGGCAGCTCGCTGCGGCTGCGCGGGACCGAGATCACTAAAGCCGCCGGCCCCGCGGTGACCTTCCAGGGCCGGTCCTTGAAGGTTACGGGCTGCCGGGTGCACGGTAATTTCAAGGCGGTCCTGTTTTCGGGCGGGCGCGCCGCTCTTAAGTCCTCGGTCTTCTCCCGCAATACGGTCTTCGCCCTCGACGCCGCCCGCGGCGACGTAAGCGCCGAGGATTGCGTGTTCGAGGCCGGCGCGCCGGGCGCCGCGGGGCAGGGCGGGCCCGTTATTTCCTTCCGCGGCGGCACCCTGGAACTTACCCGCTGCCAGCTGCGCGACAACGCCAGGGCGCTGCTGTTAGCGGGCAGGCGCGCCAGGCTGAAGGCTTGCGTCTTTTCCCGGAATTCCATCTTTACCGTGGACGCCGTTTCAGGCGACCTTACGGCCGAGAACTGCGTGTTCGACGCTAACTCCGGCGGGCCGGTCCTGACTTTCCGCGGGCGCCGTCTCGAAATCAGCGCCGCCGAGGCGCGGGACAATGCCGGGGGCCTCCTGATCTTCGGGCGGCAGGCGTTCATTACCGCCTCGGTTTTCCTGCGCAACGCCGGGGCGGGCCTTGAACTGAACAAAGGCCTGCTCCAGGCCGCCGGCTGCAGCTTCGTCTCGAACCAGGAAGGGTTCAGGGCGGGCGCCGGGGTGCGCGCGCGGCTGACCAGGTGTTCGTTCAGCTCTTCCGCGGCTTGCGCCGTCAGCGCCGGGCAACCCGGGGCGCGGGTAGAGCTGGCCGAAACGGAAATAGACGGCTGCCGGCGCGGCGTCCACGCGGCCGGTTCCCGCGTCCTGCTGGAAGGCGCGGTCATACGCGGCTGCCTGGAAAGGGGGCTTTTCCTCGAGGCCGGCGCCGCCCTGGACTGCCGCGGCGGCGAGATCTTTGGCTGCGCCGCCCAGGCGGTACGTCTCGAAACTGGCGCCTGGCTGCGGATGGCGGGCACGCGCATCGCCGGCAACGGCGACGGGATCTCGGCCGAGGACGGGACGGTCCGCCTCGATGACGTGCGCTTCGCGGACAACGCGGGAACATCCATAAGTCTTAACGGCGGCGCGCACAAAGTCGAAAACTGTTCGCTGCAGCGCGGCGGCGTAGGCGTAGGCGTATACAAGAACGGCCGCTGCGACGCCAGGGACGTGACCGTCTCGGGAACGAAGGGGGCGGCGCTGGAGGTATCGGCGGCGCTGGCCCGCGTCTCAAATATTCGGATCCGCGCCTGCGCCGCCGGCGTGAAAGCCGAAAGCGGGGCCAGGCTGGAAGCTGTCGGCCTCAGCATCGACGGCGTGCGGGCCCACGGCCTGCTCGCGCGCGGCGGTTCCTTCATACAGGCCGACGGCGTGGAAATTCTCAATTGCGGCGGCAGCGCGGTGCTGGCCTCAAACCTCTGCGGCCTCCGCCTGAAGTCGCTTAAGGCCGAAAAATGCGCGGTCGGCCTGACGCTGGAGCAGGGCGGTTCGGCCAGGCTGGAAGCAGCGCGGCTGACGGACATAGCCGGCTGCTGCGTGAGCTGTTCCGGCGGAACGCTGGACGCCGCGGCCGTGACCCTGCTGCGCGCCAATACCGGGTTTTCAATAACTGAAGGCGGTGCGGCCGGAATCAGGAACTCCGAAGTTGCGGACATGGCCGGCTCCTGCGTCAGTTGTTCCGCCGGCAAGGTGAACGCCTGGGACGTGAAGCTGCTGCGGGGTAAAGCCGGGTTCTCGCTGCATTCCGGCGCCGCGGCCGGGATCACGCGCGCGGAAATAAGCCTGATGGCCGCGGGGCTGGAGGCGACCGGCGGCTCCGCCGCCCGCCTTAAAAACAGCGTGCTGCAAAACTGCGGACGGGGCGCCTGGCTGCAGGACGGCTCCTCCGCCGAGGTCCTTGGCGGCCGCTTCGAAAGCAGCGCCGACGCGGGGATCTACGCCGACGGCGGCGCCTGTTCGGCGCGCGGCACCGCTTTCAGCAAGAACAATATAGGCGTGTTCGCCGACCGTGGCGCCGAAGTCCGGCTCCGGAACGCGCGGTTCTCCGGCAACAGGACCGGCCTCAAGGCGGACAACGGCGCCAGGGTTAATCTGGCGGCTTCGACGATAAGCGGCTGCGAATGGGACGGCGTCTGGTGCGGCGGCAACGCCGCCCTGGTGCTTGCGAACAATACCTTCGCGTCCAACCGCCACGGCATAAAAGAGGACGGGCCCTGCGCAGTCAGCGCGGCCGACAACAAATTCAGGGAGAACAGCGCCGCCGACCACCTGGCCTGGCCGAGGCAGCCGCGGGTTTTGGTATGATTCCATTAATGAAACCGGCAAAAAAAGCTTTCCTGTTCCCGGGACATTCCGTCAGGCTCGGCATGGGACACCGTGAGCCGCCGCTGGCGCCGGCCGCGGCCCGGCTTTATGCCGCGGCGGAAAAGATCCTCGGGTATGATATCTCCGCGCTCATGAAAGCCGGCCCCCTGGAAGAGCTGCGCAGGACCCGTAATTCCCAGCCCGCCGTCTTCCTGGCCAGCCTCGCGGCTTTTTACGACCTGGCCGCGCTCGGGGTCGCCCCGGAGATCCTGGCCGGACGTTCCCTGGGCGATCTTACCGCGGTGGTGGCTTCGGGCGCCCTGTCCTTCGAAGAGGGGCTGGCCCTCATCAAGCGGCGGGGGGAGATCTTCGAGCGCGCCTGCGCCCGCCACCCCGGCCGCATGGCGGTGCTGCTGGGCTTGCCTGAAGAAAGCGCGCGCGGCATCTGCGCGCAAGCCGCCGCTTCGGGCGGCGTCTGCGAGATCGCCGGCGTCAATACGGATTCCAATTTCGTCATTTCCGGCACCGCGGCCGCGGTAGGCGCCGCCGAGCGCGCGGCCCGCGGCAGCGGGGCTCACGTGATGGACATCGCCATGCCGGGGCCGTTCCATTCCTCCCTGATGCGGGAAGCCGGGCTGGAGTTCGGAGAGCTCCTGGACAAGACGGGATTCAGCGAACCGCGGCTGCCCATAGTGAACGAAAGGTCGCCGAGCGGCTTCGTCGGCGGGTGCGCGGAGCTGAGGGAATTCCTGACGGCGCAGATCCACACCGGGGTGAACTGGAAACAAAGGACCGCCATCATGCAGGCGGCCGGCGTCGGTGTTATCTGCGAACTCGGCCCGTCGCAGGGAATGGCGCGGATAGCCTCAGGCCTGATCCCGGGCAGCTCTTTTTACGAAGTGGAGACCCACGCCGAGGCCGCGGCTTTTGCCGCCAGCCTGGCGGCCTGAACCTTATGGAAAAGACCGGGATAGACATACTGCTGGTTTCCGAGTCCGACCATTTCCTGCCGGCCGCTGACCTGCGCGCGGGCGCCAACGCTTTCTCGCCCGTCTACGAATACCTCAATAAGCCCCTGGCTGACCTGGGGCTCCCGTTCCAGTACACGCTGAACTCGCCGCAGCGCTGCCCCCTGGCCGTTCTCGCCGGCTATCTTTCCGGCGCCGGCTTCTCCTGCGCCATAGCAGACAATATCTTCCGCGACGGCGAGGAGGCAAAGCGCTTTGAGGCCCTGCTCGCCGGCCGCCCTGCCGTGGTGGGCATTTCCTCCAGTTCCCTGCATCTGACAGAAAGCGCCGCGGCCATAGCGGCGACGGTCCGCCGCCTGTCCCCGTCGTCGGTGATAGCGCTGGGCGGGTGCGGCCTGAATTTTAACGGCGGCCTGGCGGCCTGCGCCGACGTGGTCGTCCAGGGCGACGGAGAGCTGGCGCTGGAGGAACTGCTTAAAGCCGTCAAGTCGGGGACGCAGGCCAAAGACCTGCCGCGCGTCCTGGCTTCGGCCAGAAAAGGGCAGGATGGGATCTTGCGGCTGGACGGCAGGCGGAACCTGGGGCTGGACTATCTGCCGGCCTGGCCGCTTTACTCCAGCCTGCCCTCCTCGTGCTTTCCCGTGGAGGCCTCGAAAGGCTGCGCGCATTCCTGCGTGTTCTGCAGTTACCCCGAGCGGGGGAACCAGGAATACCGGCCGGTCGGGTCGGTTATCAGGGAACTTAATTTCCTGGTCCGCGAACTCGGGGCGCGGTATCTCCGTTTTGTGGACACCAACCTGACCTCCGACCCGGCGTACGTCGAGGAACTCTGCCGCCTGCTGGTCCGCGAGAAGCTCCAGGTCCCCTGGTCGTGCTTTGCCAGGGTGGACGAGCTGGCCGCGCGGCCGGAGCTGTGCGCGCGCATGGCCGACGCGGGCTGCTTCTGGATCTACGGCGGGGCGGAATCAGCGGACGGGGGGATACTGGCCGGCATGAAAAAAGGTTTCGGCCCCGCCGATATCCTGAAAGGCGTAAACAATGTGAAGGCCGCCGGGATGGCCTTCCACGGCAATTTCGTGGTCGGTTTTCCCGGCGAGACCGCCGCCACTTTGGCGCGCGCCCGCGAACTGATAGCCTCCTCGGGGATGGACACGGTGTCCTTCACCGTCCTGGGCCTCACGGCCCCGTTGTCCGCGCAGGCCGAGCGAAACCCGCAGGCTTTCGCCGGGCTGGCCAGGCATGAAAACCACTGGAAACACGCCACGATGGATTTCGACGAAGCGCGGATTGCCGCCGCCGCCCTGATACGCGCCCTGGCCCTGAAAGACGGCGCGCCGGTGATAGCCTCGCACGGCATAGCCATGTACTACCTGCTGGGCGGCGGGCTGGATTTTTCGGAGGTCCTGGCTTATTTCTCGGCGGTACGCGATTATCACCGGGCGGCAGGGACCGCCGGCGCGGCGGCCGCGGCGCGGGCCGCGGGAACGATACGAACGCTTTACGCGCGGACAGCCGCTAATTTCGGATGGCGCGGCGAGGCAGGCTCGCCCGCAAAAAAGGACAGGCTCCATGACGAACATTGAAAAAATAGAGAAACTTCTGGATCAGGGAAAATTCGCCGCCGCGGCCGCAGCTCTGAAGAAAAGCAAGCCGGCTCCCGCCGAGCGGGGGCGCTGGAGCCTGCTGAACGGCGAGGCTTTGCGCGGCCTAGGACTTTTCGGTCTGGCGCTCAGGGAATACGCCGCCGCCCGCAAGGCGGCCCGGGGCAACGAGGAACTGGAGCTGGAAGCCCGGCTCAGCGAGGCGCGCTGCAACAGGGCGCTCGGCGGCGACGCCGCCGCTCTGGCCTGCGCTAAGCGGGCTTTGGCCCTCTCGAAAAAACTGGATCTCTACCAGAACGAAGCCGGGCTGGAGTGGGCGCTGGCGCTGCGTCTCGTAGGGCGCCTGCCCGAGGCCGCCGGGCTGCTGGAAGGTACGCTGAAGACTTACCGGCGCTCTTCCGACCACGCCGGGGCCGCGTTCGTGCTGTGGGCGCTGGGCGGGCTTTACCGCCTGCAGGGGCGATACCAGGCCGGCATAAACGCCTTCGAGGAGTCGCTCAAGGCCGCCCATAAAGCGGGTGACGAAGCCGCGGCCGGGTACGCGCTGTTCGGGCTGGGCGGCATCCTGCGGGTGGCGGGGTTCATGGGCCGCGCGCTCGACTGCTATGTGCGGGCCAGGAAGTCTTTCGCGGCCACCGACGACGCTTTCGCCAAGGCCTACGCCGAGTGCGGCACGGCCAACGTGCTGCGCCAGCTCGGCAGGCTGGAAGAGGCCTATGCCGGCTATACGCGGGCGCATAAGCTGTACTCCGGGCTGTCCGATTGGGCCGACCTGGGTTTTGTCGAGTGGGGGATGGGGGAAATAAAGAAAAAGAACGGCAATTTCGGGGAGGCGCTCAAGCATTACCTCAAGGCCGGGAAACTGTTCAAAGGGCGTTCCGAGCCCCGCGGCGAGGCGCTGACCATGCTTTCCCTGGGCACGCTCTACTACCTGAAGGGGGAAACGACTCGCGCCGAGCGGCAGCACGACGCGGCCATGAAATTCATCCGCCGCCACGGTCTGCACACCCACCTGGAGACCTTTACCTAGATGAACAAGCTGTCCATCGTTTCTTGCGGGCTGATGTCTTCGTCCCAGATGACCCTGGAGTCCCTGGCCGCCCTGCGCGGCTGTGGCGCTGTTTATTCCAACAGCGTGGACCCCGTGAGCGCCAGGGCCATCCTCGCCCTGGGCATCCCGCTGCTGGGTGGGCAGAAGCGCAGTTATCCCCGGCTTTTCAAGGACGTGCTCGCGGCTTTAAAAAAGCATTCCCGCGTGGGGCTGCTGATCTACGGCAACCCTTTTTTCCTGAACTCGCAGCTGGCGGACCTCCTGAGCGCCGCGGCCCGCCTGGCCGAAGTGGAAGTGCTGCCGGGGATCTCCTCTTTCGACGCGCTGGTGAACATGTTCGGGATGTCCGCCCTGTCCGGGAAAGGGCTTTTTATCGCGGACCTGAACTTTTTCATGAAAAAGCCAGAGTTCTCGCCGGGACCGGATATTTTCTTTTTCGCCCCTTTCCGGCTGAACGCCGCGGAGAACGCCAAATTCAAGGCCAGGTTCATTAAAGCCCTCGCCGGCAAGTATCCCGGGGACTACCCCGTTTACCTCGTGAAGTGCAACCCGGACCTTGCCCGGGCGGAAATGCTGAAAGGCAGCGTGTCCGCCCTGCCGGCCCTGTTAAAGCGCTGCGACAATCAGCACACCCTGGTCATCTTTTCCGAAGAGCGCCTTAAAACACTTAAAACCCCGCCGGCCTGGCTGAGTTTTAAAGAGCTGGACCTCAGCCGCGGGGCCTGACAGCGGGCTCGCGGACGAAAAAAAGCCGCCGGGTTTCCGGCGGTTTTTATTTTGCCTGGCGGCAGCCCCGGCGAAGCGCGGGCTTTAGAGCTTGAAGTCCCAGCCGAGGTAGAGTTCCCGGGCCTTGGGGTCGTTAAGCAGCTTGTTGGCGTCCCCGTCGATGAGGATCTGGCCGTTGTAGATGAGGTAGGAGCGGTCGGTAATGGACAGCGTTTCGCGCACGTTGTGGTCCGTAATAAGCACGCCGATGCCCTTGTCCTTCAGGTGGAGGATGATCTTCTTGAGGTCGCTGACCGTAATAGGGTCTATGCCCACGAAGGGCTCGTCGAGCAGGATGATCTTGGGGTCGTTTATCATCACCCGCGCCACTTCCAGCCGGCGCTTTTCGCCGCCGGACAGCGTCCAGGCCTTCTGGTCGCGCAGCTTCTGCAGGCCGAACTCGGCTAAAAGCGAGTCCACGCGGGCGTGCATCGCCTTCCTGTCCGGCGTGGTCCGCTCCAGGATGGCCTCCAGGTTCTGCGCCACCGTAAGCCCGCGGAAAACCGTGGGTTCCTGGGCCAGGTAGCCTATGCCCCCGCGCGCCCGCTCGTACATCGGTTCCTTCGTGGCGTCGCGCCCGTCCATGTAAACCGTCCCGGCGTCCGGCTCGAGGAACCCGACCAGCATGTGGAAAGTGGTGGTCTTGCCGGCCCCGTTGGGGCCCAGCAGGCCGCAGACCTCGCCGGAGTGGACGCGCAGCGAGATGCCGTTGACCACCTGGCGGCGGCCGAAGGATTTTTCAAGAAGGTCGCATTCTAATTTCATTTCTGTATAAAAGGCTTTTCGGGGTTGTCTTTGACCCAGCCGGTAACGTTATTATAGAACTTTATATCCCGGCTTTCCCTGAAGAACTTGATCTTCTCCGAGTTGATGGCGAAATCGTAGCCTTCCCGCTTGCCGACGGCCAGCGGGGTGGATTCCTCTATCAGGAAAGTGCTGTCGTTGCGGTTATAAAGGCCCTTCAGGGAATAAATATCCAGGTTCTCAGTGGAGAGGGCGAAGGCCCCGGTAAAATGCATCAGCCCCGCCTTGTTCTCCGCCAGGGCCCGGTCGGAGCGGCCGTTGAGCGTCCTGCCGTCCGCCCCCAGGTATTTAATGCGTACGGGCAGCGCCCCGCGCTCCATGTGGGCTTTTTCCTCGGCCTCCAAGTAGCGGGCGCTTTCACAACGCGCCTCCACCAGGGATTTGTCTTCGAAGAGGCGCAGGATGTAAACGGAGCCTTTGATGTCCCAGGCTTGGGACTCCCGGTCGTAGAGCGCGTGGTCGGCCTTCAGCGTATACCTGGGGTTGCGGAAGGAAACGTTGCCTTCGAAGAGTTCCCTGTCGCGGACCCTGTCCATGGTCCACTTGTCGCTTTTTACGACGGAGCCCATCATAAAATCCTCCTGCGCCGCGGCGCCCGGCGCGGCGGAGAGGAGAAGGCACAGCGCGAGGAGCTTCATTTGCCGGCCATCCTGGTCTCCTGGTGCTCTATCTGTATTTCAGACAGGTCGGGATTGGCGGTAAAACCGCGGCCGGTTATGATGGTGCGGCCTTTGTAGATGGTGACCGGAGCTTCGGTCCAGATCTTGGCGCGGGCCGAACTGTAGAACAGTTTCGTGGTCTTCAGGCGCATACCGTCCTTCTTCGAGTTCACCTGCACGTCGTCGGTCAGTTCGGCGGTTTTTTCGCGCATCTGGAGCCGCCCGGTGCGCGAGGTGATCTCCGAGGAAACCTTGTCCTGGTCGTAGAATTTGACGCGCGGGGAGGTAAAGCGGATCAGCCCCGCTTTCTCGTCCATGATCGCCGTCAGGGAGTCCAGCCGCCAGCCCAGCTGCCCTTTGTCCGTCTGCGCTATGGAAAAATCCTTGAGCAGGCTCACGCCGGGGGCGGCCTCGCGGGCTTCACCGCCCGAACAGGCGGCCAGCGCCGGCAGAAGAAAAGGAAGCAGTCTTTTCAACCTAAACCTTCCTTCAGCAGGTCGCGTTCGTCTATGATGCCCACCGGGCGGCCCGTGCGCCTGTCGGTCACCGGCAGGTTGTCGATCTTCTTCTCGGAAATGATGCGGGCGGCTTCCATGGCCGTAGTGTCGGGATGCACGGTGAGCGGCCGGCGCGTCATAACCTGCGCCACCCTGGCCCCGAGGTCCTTCAGGCCGGTCTGCAGGCAGCGGCGCAGGTCCCCGTCGGTAAAATAGCCGGAAAGTCTGCCGCCGGGGCCGACGACCGAAACGGCGCCGGCCCGCGTGGAGGTCATCACTTTGAGGGCCTCGGCCACGCTTTGGGTTTCCCTGACCACCGGGTTGGCGCTGCCCTTGTGCATCAGGTCGGAAACTTTCAGGTTCAGGAGCTTGCCGAGGTTGCCGCCGGGATGCAGGCGCGCGAAGCGGCTCTTGTCGAAGCCTTTCAGCGTCATCAGCGTGACGGCCAGGGCGTCGCCCAGGGCGAGCATGGCGGTGGTGGAAGAGGTGGGGACGATGTCGTAGGGGCAGGCCTCGGATTTCACGTGCAGGCGCAGCACCACGTCGGCATGGCGCGCCATGCGGGAAACGGCGTTGTTGGTGATGGCGATCACCGGCAGCCCCTGCTTATGCAGTATGGGCAGGAGTTTAGCGGTCTCCTCCGTTTCGCCGGAATAGGAGAGCGCGACCGCGACATCGTCCGAGGCTATCATGCCCAGGTCGCCGTGCAGGGATTCCACCGGGTGCAGGTAGACGCTGCGCGTGCCGGTGGAGGCCAGCGTGGCCGCTATCTTGCGGGCGATCAGGCCGGACTTGCCGACGCCCAGCAGGACGACCTTGCCGGAGCAGCCGGCCAGCAGCCTGACGGCCTTAAGGAAAGAGGCGTCCAGGGTCTTTGAGAGGCCCGCTACCGCGCGGCTTTCCAGGGCCACGACGCTGGCGGCCGTTTTCAGGATGAGTTTGTCTTTGGCGGTCATTATTTGGCGGGGACCTTGTGGGGATTGAGCCAGGGCGTCATTTCCGGGGGGATCTGGCGCTGGTCGTAGGGAGGCGGCAGTTTGCGCAGCAGGTAGCTGACCGAGAAGAAGACGACTACCAGGGCGAGGTAGATCCAGCTGAGGGTCTTCACGTGCCAGCGCCAGTCCGGGAACCACGCCGGCGGCAAGGTGAGGTCTACGCCGCATTTCTTGCAGAATTTAAGGGCGGCCCTGTTTTCCTGTCCGCAGTTGGTGCATTTCATCTTTTATCCCCTGCTACGTTATTTTGAATTCAGCCCGGCTATTTCGCCGGCCAGCCTGTCCACGCGGTTCAGAGCCGCCACCAGCGGCTTTACGGCGGAAAGCTTGAGAGAATTGGGGCCGTCCGAGAGCGCCTTGTCCGGGTTCGGGTGGGCCTCGAAGAAGAGCCCGGCGATCTTCAGGGCGGCGGCGGCCTTCGCCAGCGGCAGGACGAAGCGCCGGTCGCCGCCGGTGGCCGTGCCCAGGCCCCCGGGCTTCTGCACCGAATGAGTGCAGTCGAAAATGACCGGGTAGCCGAAATCCTTCATGATCTCCAGCGAGCGCATGTCCACGACCAGGTTGCCGTACCCGAAAGAGGAACCGCGCTCGGTCAGCATGATGCCTTTGGCGCCGCGGCTCTCGAGCTTCCTGACGATGTTCTCGGCTTCCCAGGGGGAAAGGAACTGGCCCTTCTTGACGTTGACCACGCGGCCGGTGTCGGCGCAGGCGAAGAGCAGGTCGGTCTGGCGGCACATGAAAGCGGGAACCTGCAGGATATCGGCCGCCTCGGCCACGCGCGAGGCCTGGGCCGGCTCGTGGACGTCCACCAGCAGCGGCAGGTCAAGGCGGTGCTTCAGGTCCTTGAGAAAATCCAGCGCGGTCTCCATCCCCAGCCCGCGGAAAGACTTGTGGGAAGTGCGGTTGGCCTTGTCGAAGGAGGCCTTGAGCACGAACGGCGTTTTGAGCCCGGCGAAGAGCTTCTTGAGCTGCGCGGCCTCGGCGGCGTAGGCGCGGGGGGATTCTATCACGCAGGGGCCGGCGATGTAAGCCAGCGGCCTGCTGTTGGAGAAAACCACGTTCTTTACCCTGACATCTTTCTGTTTCACGCGCGCTCCTTCTTGAACCGTTCGCCGGCTATTTCTTCCTGTTCTTCACCGCGGCCGCCACGAAGCTGAAGAACAGCGGGTGCGGCAGCAGGGGTTTGGATTTGAATTCCGGGTGGAACTGCACGCCGACGAACCAGGGGTGGCCCTTTATTTCCACCATCTCCGGCAGCTTCAGCTTCTTGTTCGTGCCGCTTACCTGCATGCCCTTCTTCTCGAACTGGGCGGTATAGCCGGAGTTGAACTCGTAGCGGTGGCGGTGGCGCTCCGAAATGGAGCCGGCGCCGTAGATCCTGTGGGCCAGCGTGCCGCCCTTTATCTCGCAAGGCCAGGCGCCCAGGCGCATGGTGCCGCCTTTGTCCTTGACGCCCTTCTGTGCCGTCATCAGGTCCACCACCGGGTGGGGGGTCTTGGGGTCGAATTCGGAAGAGTGCGCCTTTTTAAGCCCCAGGACGTTCCTGGCGAACTCGATGGCGGCGCACTGCATGCCCAGGCAGATGCCCAGGAAAGGCAGCTTGTTCTCGCGCGCGTAGCGTACGGCCGCGATCTTGCCCTCTATGCCCCTGTCGCCGAAGCCGCCGGGCACTATCAGGCCGTCGGCCCTGGCCAGGCGTTCCTCGAAATTCCCGTCCTCCACGTCGACGTAGTCGAACTCGGCCTTGACCCCGTTGGCGATGGCGCCGTGCTCGACGGCCTCCACCAGCGATTTATAGGAGTCCTTGAGCTTCGTGTACTTGCCCGCTATGGCGATGCGCACGGGCTGGGCCAAGGCCGCCTTCTTGCGGCGCTGGGTGAACTCGGTCCATTCGTCGAAGTCCCATTTGGCGCTCCTGAGTCTGAGCAGCATCATGATCTGTTCGTCGAGCCCCTGCTTCTTCAGCTCCAGCGGCACGTCGTAGATGGAGGGGGAATCGGGCGCGTCGATGACGGCTTCCTTGGGCACGCTGGTAAAAAGGGCGATCTTGTTCTTGATGTCGCGCGCCAGCGGCTTCTCGGCCCGGCAGACTATGATGTCGGGGTCTATGCCTATCTCGCGCAGCTTGTTGACCGAGTGCTGGGTGGGCTTGGTCTTGAGCTCGTCAGAGGCGCTGAGGTAGGGGACCAGGGTGACGTGCAGGTAAAGCACGTCGTTGCGCATGCGGTCCGGGCGCATCTGGCGCGCCGCTTCCAGGAAAGGCAGGCTTTCTATGTCGCCTACGGTGCCGCCGATCTCGATGATCGCGATATCGAAGCCCTCGCCGGCTTTTATGAAGCGGCGCTTGATCTCGTCGGTGATGTGCGGGATGACCTGCACGGTCTGGCCCAGGTAGCCGCCCGCCCGCTCGCAGGCAATCACCGTCTGGTAGATCTGGCCGGCCGTCATGATGTTGACGCGGGAAGTGTCTATGCCGAGAAAGCGTTCGTAGTAGCCCAGGTCCAGATCCGTTTCGGCCCCGTCGTCGGTAACAAAGACCTCGCCGTGCTGCAGCGGGGCCATCGTGCCGGCGTCCACGTTTATGTAAGGGTCGCATTTCGCGATGGTGACCGAGAGCCCGTGCGCCTTGAGCAGCCGGCCTATGGAAGCCGCCGTTATGCCCTTGCCCAGAGAACTGACCACGCCGCCGGTTACGAATATATATCGCGTCATTTTTTAAGCCTTTTCTTAAGGAAGGCTTCCGCCGTCCCCAGATCCGCGGGCACGTCTATGGCCGGGCCCAGCGCGGGCACCTCGGCGACGGCTATCTTCATGCCGTTTTCAAGCGCGCGCAGCTGCTCCAGGCGCTCCAGCCTTTCCAGCGGGCTGGGCTTGAGTTTTACGAATTTTTCCAGGGCTTCGCGGCGGTAGATATAGAAGCCGCAGTGCTTGTAGTGCGGGACGCCTTTCAGGTCCGAGAGGGGGTGGTGGAAGGGGATGGGGCAGCGCGAGAAGTACAGGGCGCGGCCGGCGGCGTTCATGGCCACCTTTACGCAGTTGGGGTTCTCGAGGTCTTCCCGGCGGGTAATGCGCGAGCAGGCCGTGCCGATGGCGCAGTCGGGAGACGCCGCCAGTTTGCGGAAGGCCTTTAAAAGCGTGGAGGCCAGCATAAAGGGCTCATCGCCCTGAAAATTAAGGACGAACTTCGCCCTGGTCCCGCGCGCCGCCTCGCGAACGCGGTCGGTGCCGGACTGGCAGCGGGGGCTGGTCATTACGGCGCGGGCGCCTATGGAGCGGGCGAACGAGAGCACCTTTTCATGTTCGGTGGCTATTATCACCTCGCCCAGGCCGGTCCTTACCGCGGCTTCCCAGCACCATTGGATGACGGGCTTCCCCGCCAGCGGGGCCAGGACCTTGCCGGGGAAACGCTGGGACCCGTAGCGGGCCGGGATGACTATCAGGCAGCTTTTATCCATGATTTTGCGCTTTCAAGAAGTTCTTCCCTCGTTACGGACGCGGTGCCGAGCTTGGCCACCACTATGCCGGCGGCGAAGTTGGCCGCGGTAGCCGCTTCCTCCGGGGTGGCGCCGGCCGCCCAGGTGAGCGCCAGCGTGGAGATGACGGTGTCCCCTGCCCCGGTCACGTCGAAAACTTCGCGGGCGCGGGTGGGAATGTGGACGGCTTCGGCGGCGGCGCCTTTGCGCGTGAAGAGCGTCATGCCGTGCTCTCCCTGCGTGATAAGCAGCGAGCGGCAGGCAAGCCTGGCCAGGATGGACCGGCCCAGGTCCTCGGCCGCCTGCTGCCCGTCCTTGTGCGGCAGGTGCAGGCCGCCGAAGGCTTCCAAAGTATTGGGGGTAATGCAGGCCACGCCCCGGTAATGCAGGAAATGTTCTACCTTGGGGTCGACGAAGACCGGCACTTTGCGCCCGGCGGCCATGGCGATGGCGGCCTTTATGGTGTCCGGCTCCAGCAGGCCTTTGCCGTAATCAGAAAGGATCAGGGCCTCGCAGCCCTCTTTCAGCGCGTTCTCCAGCGCGGCCAGCGCGGCTTTCTTCACGCCGTGGCCCATGCGGCCGGCGGTCTCTCGGTCGAACCGCACCACCTGCTGGTGTTCGGCGATCACGCGGGTCTTTTCAATGGTAAGGAATTCCCTGTCGCGCACCAGCGAATTGCCGCTGACGCCGGCGGCGGCCAGCAGCGAGGCGAGCTCTTCAGCCGCCGCGTCGCGGCCGGAGACGGAAACCAGCACGGGCGCCGCGCCCAGGGTGGCGAGGTTGACGGCCACGTTGGCCGAGCCGCCGCAGACCGAGGATTCGGAGGTTACGCGCACTACGGGGACGGGGGCTTCGGGGGAAATGCGTTTTACCGAGCCCTTGATGTAGCGGTCCAGCATCATGTCGCCGAACACCGCTATTTTCCTGCCGCGGAAGCCCGCGGCGATCCTGGAAAGCTTGTTAAATCCGGCCTTTGTCATAATATAGATATTATAACAAAGCTGGCGGCAAGGAGTAAGGGGAAGAGGCGGCCTAAGGCTTTATGACGCGGCGGACCAGTTTGGCGGTGACCGAGCCTATGAAGATCTCGGCTTTAAGGACCATGGGCAGTTTGAGGTCGTCGTCGGTTATCCAGACCAGCATGCGGCGGCCGGCTTTGGCGACGAAGATGCCCTGGTCGCCGGCCATCGGCTCGAACACTATGCATTTTTTCTTGCCGTAGCCGGTGGAGACCTTTTCGCGCTTGCCCGCTTTTATGGACAGGCGCCAGTTCTTCTTGGTGTTCACGTCCATCTCCACGGTGCTGCCCGGCGCGATGGCCATGGCGCGCAGGCGGTAGACTGCGGAGAGCACGTCGTTCACGGGGATCTCCAGCGGCCCCTCGAAGGGGGTGACGCTGCGCTTGCGGTTCATCTTGTCGCCGTAGTAGCGCTTGCCCGCTCCGTCATAGATCACCCATTCGTTGAAGAAATGCTTGCCTTCGGAAATTTTCTTGTAGTAGCCGTAGGAATAGAGGCTGTCGACGTCCATCCAGGAATCGTTGCGGTCGTCGACCTTGTAGAAATTAGCCAGGAAGGAGCCTGACCTGGCCTCGGACACGATGTGCCAGGCCGGGCGGGAGGAAATGTCTACGACCCCGGCGATCCTGATGAAAGCGCGGCCCACGTAGATGGCACCCCAGTAGATGTCGTATTCCAGCGTTTCGCCGTTGACTATGGCCGGAACGGACCCGACGACGGCCGCCGTGGAGTACGGCAGCTGCCAGTAAGGGTGGGAAAGCAGGGCCTCGTCCGCCCGCGCGGGAACGCAGGCCAGCAGCAGGACGAAAAGGACCTTAAAAACCATATTTAATGCGGGCGGCGACGAAAATTGCCAGGAGGAAGGCCGCGCTGAGGCCGCGCCACTCCTTGTTCCTGAGAAAAACTTCTTTGGAATAAGCGGCGGTGTCGAAAAAACCGGCCAGGCCGCGCGGGCAGGGCAGGAGGGCCGGGGCGGCGGCTTTGTAGGCTTCGAACTCCCTGCCGTAGGTCTCGAGCAGGAAGGCTTCTTCGGCTTTTATCGTGACGTAGTAGATCCAGCCGAAAGCCGCCACGGCGAAGACCCAGACCCCCGCCGTAAGCAACGGGCGGGAGGGGGCGGAAAGCATGGTGACGAGGCCCGCGGTCATCAGCATCGTGCCCAGATAAAGCGGATTGCGCACGGCGGCGTAAGGTCCGGTGGTGGTAAGGGTTTTGGATTTTACTATGGCCGCGCTGGCGGCCAGGCGTACCGCCTGCCCCAGCAGCATTACAGCGAGGCCCGCCCAGAACAGCGGCCAGCTTTCCGGCCGCGCGGCCAGCAGCAGCAGCAGCGTCGCTATCTGGGAGATCAAAATACGTTTTTTCATTTTATTTTCCTTGTAGTGTCCGGCAGCGCCCGGGCCAGGGCCAGCAGGCTTTTATAGCCTTTCCTCGCCGCGGCGGCGCCGGCAGAGCGCCACTGGCCGGTAAGCACCAGGCGCCCCTTTATCCCGGCGCGCCGCGCCAGGGCCAGATCGCTTTTTTTATCCCCGGCCATGAAAGAACGCGGCAGGTCGGCCGGGAAGTCCTTTACGGCTTCCCTTATAAGTCCCGGTTCGGGTTTCCGGCAGCCGCATTTCTCTTCGGGCCCGTGGGGGCAGAAATAGACGGCGTCCACCGCGGCCCCTTCAAGGCGGAGATCGCGCAGCAGCTTGCGGTTGATGGCCAGCGCCCGGGCCAGGGTCATGTAGCCGCGCGCCACGCCGGACTGGTTGGTAAGCACCACTACGCGGTATCCCTTGCGCGCCATAAGCCGCAGGGCGGCCGCGGCCCCGGCGTACAGTTTCAGCTGCGCGGGGCGCGTGATATAGGTGCCGGCCTTGTCCCGGTTAAGCGTGCCGTCCCGGTCGAGGAAAGCGGTGGGGGCGGCGGGGCCGGGTTTAACTTTGGCGGGCCAGGCGCGCATCAGGCGCCGCCTTTGCCGGGCTTGCCGGCTTCGGTCAGCACGGCGGAGAGTCTCTTCCAGCCGTCGCAGAGAAAGACTATCTTGACGGACAGGATGAGCACGCCGCCTTTGAGGATGTCCTGCCAGCCCTCAGGAAAACGGGCGAAGTCCTTGTAAGTAGTTATCAGCGGCAGGCCCCCGCGGGCCTGCTGGGCCGCGGCCAGTTCGGCCGGGGTAAAAGCGTGGTGGTCGGGATAGCGCCAGATCTGCTTCAGGTCTATCTTCATTTTCTTCAGCGCACCTTCGAAAGAGTCGGGGTCGCCTATCGCCGACAGCGCCACGGCCGGCCGGCCCTTGAGGACGTTGAGGTCCACGGGGTGGGCGGTGGACGGGTCCAGGAAGAACTCGGGGGTATGCATGCTCTCTATTATTTCCGCCGCCGGGTTCAGCTCTTTTATCTTCGCGCCGAGCTTGTCGATGGCCTCCTGCTGGGCCTGTTCGCAGTGGGAAATTATTACCGCGCGCGCCCTGGCCAGCCCCGCGGCCGGCTCGCGCAGGTCGCCGTACGGCAGCACGCGGTCGGCGTAGAACGGGGCGGTGGCGTTCACCAGGACGATGTCGGCGTCGCGCTCCAGGGCGAAATGCTGGAAGCCGTCGTCCATAAGCAGGATGTCCGCCCCGAGTTCCTTGACGGCGATGGAGCCGGAGGCGCAGCGGTCGGCGGAAACCAGCACGGGCACGCCTTCCTTCTCCAGCATCCGGTAAAGCATCAGGGCCTCGTCTCCGACGTCCTCCAGCCTGAAGACGCGGCCGCGGGCCAGTACCACCACCTTGAGAGCCGAAGACTTCCTCTTATAGCCCCGCAGCAGTATGGCCGGCCGCCGCCCGGTCCTGGCCAGCTCCTGCGCCGCGGCCACCACGGTGGAGGTCTTGCCGGTGCCGCCAGAAGAGATGTTGCCGAAGCAGATGACCGGGACGCCCAGGCGGCGGGAGCGCAGGAGGCCGGCCGCGTAAAGGCCTTTGCGCGCGGCGATAGCGGCTGAGTAGACCAGGGAAAGGGCGGCCAGCAGGGCGCGGCCGGAAAAATTCTCCTTCAGCCTGTCGCGGAGCTTTTCGGGTGAAAAAGGCGCGTCGTTCACGCGGGCCTCCTTAACGAGCCGGCGTGCGCGCTGAGGCGCGCCCAGACCGTTTCAAAGGGGAGGGAGGCCAGGTCGCCCTGCGCCCAGGCGTGTTCGGGACCGGGCGGGCTCCAGCTGGCGGGGGAATTCTGCGGGGCGTAAACCGTGAACGTCGGCGTATTCTGGCTTACCGCCATGTGCATGGGCGCCGAGCTGGTCCCCACGTGCAGCGAGGCGCGTTTGAGCAGCGCGGCCAGGTCGAGCAGGTCGAAAGCGGGGCAGAGCAGGTGCTTTTCGGAGGCGGCCGCCATGGCGGCTTTGACGTAGTCGAGCTCCCCGGGGCCCCAGAGGAAGACGACCCGGGCGCCGAACCCGGCGGCCAGGCCGTCGGCCAGGCGCGCGAAATTTTCGGGGGCCCAGCGCCGGTGCTCGCGCGGGCTGGTGATGTCGAGGGTTACGGTAAAAGTTCCGGGGGCGATGCCGGCCTGGTCGAGGAAGGCCTGCGCCCTGGCCGCGTTCTCGGGGGCGAACGAAAGCTCGGTGGCGGGGCCGTCGGCAGGGACGCCCAGCGGCTCCAGCAGCTGCAGGCGGTCGTAGACGGTATAACGCGGCCCTTCCTTTTTTACGGGCATGAGGTTGTAGAACAGGCGGCCGCCGGTATAGCGGAAGGCCAGGCGCTTTTTCGCGCCGGAGAACAGGGAGTAGAAGCCGGAAGAGGTGGACCGCATGAAGTCGAGGGAGATGTCTATGCCCGCCTTGCGTATGGCCCGCAGCGGGCCGTCCTCGCGGTAAAAGATCCCGGCGAGGCGCGGGTTGTGCTGGAGGATCCCGCGCGAAGGGCGCCGGGTGAGGAAATACAGCCTGGCCTCCGGCATGCCTTTTTTCAGCGCCCGCAGCAGGGGGGTGGTAAGCAGCACGTCCCCGATGCCTTTGAACACTATTATAAGTATGCCGGGCCCCATGGTCACTTGGCGGGCAGGGCGCCGGAGCGGTAGCGCGGGTCGTTGTACATTTTAAATTGGCGGTAGATCTTGAGGCGCACGCGGCCGGCCGCCACGTCCGAGACGAGCTTCGTCAGCTCCTCCTCGAGGTCGGCAAGCTGTGTTTCCATCACGGCGACCTTGCCGCGGGAGGCCTCCTTGTGCGCCTCGTCGGCGTCGGCGCGGGCCACCTGCTGGCGCATGTGAAAGATCTTCAGCTGTATAATGCTTATCTTATCTGCCAGGCTGCCTATTGTCTCAGCCATTTTTTATGGTCTCCAGCACTTTTTCGTCAATGCGCTCGATCAGGTCGTTGCGCTTCTGGTTGAGCTTGTCTATGTTCTTCTTCGCGGCGGCGATGGCCGGCACGTCCCCGACCCGGGCCTTATCTTCCTCATGCCAGAGCTCGGTGTTGGTCATGGCCAGCTCGCTCACAAGTTTGCCTATTCCGATGTCATCCATTTTTTTACCTCGCGCAGCTTATTATAGCAAAGAGCTTAGGTCCCGCCGCCCGGCCTTACAGCCTCGAGGCGCCGCGGGAAAGGTGCAGGGCCAGGTCCCAGTTATTGTCGCCGCCCCGTACGAACAGGCGGTCGATGGTGGAATTCTTGCGGTCCCAGGGCCAGGGCGTCTTGCCCTGCCTGAAGCTGAAGTCGAAAAGGTAGCCGGCTTCAAGCGCTTTCTCCCTGATGGCCGGGGCGTAGGCTCCGTCGCCGTAGGGATAGGCGAAGGCGCACATCTCCCTGCCGAAGGCGGCTTCGAGCTGGCGCTTGGACTCGGCCATCTCCCAGGCCGCGTCGTCCAGGTTCAGCGCGGAAAGGTGGGGATGGTTCATCGTGTGCGAGCCGTATTCTATCACGCCGCTCTCCTGCATTTCTTTCAGCTGAGCCAGGGTCGCCATATTGACCCAGGGCTCGGAGGCGGGGTTATGCCAGAGGTTGGCTTTGCCGATGGTATTGAAGACCACGAAGACGTTGGCCTTGGCGCCAAGCTCGCGGAGGATGGGCCAGGCGTGCAGGTAGTTGTTCTCGTACCCGTCGTCAAAAGTGATCAGGACGGCCTTCTCCGGCAGCCTGGCGCCCGAGTCGAAGGCTTTCTTCAGGTCGGAGAACAGCAGCGTGGTATAGCCGTGGTCCAGCAGGTACTTTACCTGGGAGCGGAATTTCGCGGGGCTGACCCAGAGGTCTTTCAGCTTTGAGCCGGCCGGCGGGCGGCCGATCTTGTGATAACAGAGCACGCGCAGGCCGGGGGCCGCGGACCGCCACCAGGCCCAGCGGGCGCTCAGAGCCAGCGCTATCAGGATAAAAGCCGATATTAAGACTGCCATAGAACTCCTATTTTTTTAATTTTTCTTCGGCGGCGCCAAAAACCTCTCCGACGGTCAGCAGGCGCATGCACAGGAAATGCCCCCGCGGGCAGGTTTTGGAGCCGTGCAGGGCGCAGGGGCGGCAGGCCAGCGGCGTTTCCACTACCCGGTTGCCGTCGCCGTAGGGAAAAAAGCCCAGTTCGCGGGTGGTGGGTCCGAACACGCCCACCGCCGGGACGCCCAGCGCCGCGGCTATGTGCATGGGCCCCGAATCGTTGGAAACGAAAACCTCAAGGGGGCGGATGGCTTCCATCAGTTCCGGCATGCTGGTCTTGCCGGTGAGGTTCAGGCAGTGCTCCGGCCCGGCCAGGCGTTCTATCTCCGCGTTCCACTCTTTTTCGCCCGGGCCGCCCACCAGCAGCACTCTGCCCTTGCTGCGCCGGGCGAGCAGGCGTACCAGGCGCGCCCAGTTGGCGGCAGGCCAGCGCTTGGTGGGCCAGGCCGAGCCGGCGTTGATGCCGGCCCTGATGCCGTCCGACGGCTTGAACGGCGCTTCGGCCGCTCCGGCGTTCAGGCCGGGGAAAGGGGTCTTGAGGTTTTCGGCCAGCGGGGACAGCAGGGCCAGGTTGCGCTCCACGTCGTGCAGCAGCCAGGAAAAAGGGACCTTGTGCGTAAGGAATAAACTGCCGGCGCTGGAGGAGAAACCTACCCGCACCGGGATGCCGGCGCGCCAGGCCAGCAGCGCGCTCCTGAACGAGCGGTGCGGTATGATGGCGGCGTCGAAATTACCCGCTCTCAATTCCAGCGCGAGCCGGCTGAACTCGGCCAGGCCGGAGGACGCGGTCTTCTTCCTGTCCTCTATTATCCCGGCCGCCAGCCCGGAAGCCGCAAAGATGCCGGCGGTTTCGGGCCTGGTGACCACGGTGACGGAAGAGCCGGGCAGCGCTTCTTTAAGTTTCTTAAGGAGGGGGAGGGTCAGGACGCAGTCGCCCAGGAAGGCCGTCTGCAGCAGGCAGAGTTTCAGCGGGCCGGGCTTGAAGGCCGGCCTTGCACCGCCGGAGGTCCAGTCTCCGAGTTCCGGGCCGCAGTGCACGGCCGGCACGCCCAGGGCGGCGAGCGGCTCCAGGTACCGGTCCAGGGTATGCTTCTCCAGCGCCGGGCTGGGAATGCGGAAATCCACGAAAAGCCGCCGGGCCAGCGACGCCTTGCGGTAGCGCAGTTTCAGCGGGACGCGGGCCAGCAGGGTGAGCAGGCGGCTGCGCGGGGTGTCATGCAGGTCGAGAACGGCGTCGTAGCGCGCGGCGTTAATGGCGCGCAGGGCGGGGATGAAACCGGTGAAGGGGACGGCCGCGTCGATAAAAGCGCTCTTGGAAACGGCGCCCAGGAACTGCGGTTTTACCAGTATTTCCAGGCGCGCTGCCGGCCACCTGGCGCGCAGGTTTCGGAAAACGGGCGCCGTCAGGATGATATCCCCCAGGGAGGACATCCTGATGACGAGTATTTTCGGATCCGCCTTTGTTATTTCCACCATGGATAAAAAATTATATCATTTATCAAATTATCTTCCGATAAGCTCCAAAGGAACTTTCAATGCCCGAACCGCAAGAAAAACTTTCGCTGAAAGAAACGCTGAAACTGCTCTTCGGGGCCTCCAAAGGGTTCTGGCTGGTGAACGTAGTGAATTTCGGCGACGGCATAGCCTACTTCGGCATCCTTAACCTGATGACGCTTTTCCTGGGCCTGAAGGGCCTGGGCATGCCCGACGACCTGACCAGCTGGAGCGTGTCGCTGTTCACCGGGCTGGTAACCTTGTTCATGTTCGGCGGCGGTTTCATCTCCGACCGCATCGGGGTCAGGCGCGCCCTCACCCTCTGCCTGGTCATGCTGCTGGGCGGCCGCCTCCTGCTGGTGTTCGCCCCGGGGCTGTCCTCGGCGCCGCTGGCCTCCTTCGGGCTGTTCGGGACCGATATCCTCCTGTCTCCTTCTTTCCTGCTGTGCTGGGGCGGCCTGCTGCTGATGGCTTTCGGCGAGGGCGTGATCCAGCCCGCGCTTTACGCCGGCGTCAAGGAATATACCGACGCGCGCACCGCCACCATGAGCTACAGCATCCTTTACGCGATCATGAACCTGGGCATAGTGATGGAGAGTTTCGTTTCTCCCTATATCAGGACCGACGCGCCGTTCATCAAGGCGGGGGGGCGCGAGATCATGGGGCTGGGCCTGGGCATCTCCGGGGTTTTCTGGCTGTGCATAGCGGTGACGGCGGCGATGCTGCTGGTGCACCTGGGCTTTTTTACCGCCAAAGTGGAAGCGCGCGACCGCGTGGCGGGCGACGCGCCGGCGGAACAGGCCGAAAAATACAAGACTTTCTCCCAGAAGCTCAAGGAGCTGCCGTTCCTGGACGCGCGCTTCATGTTCTTTATTTTCGCGCTGCTGCCGGTGCGTACCCTCTTCGCCCACCAGTGGCTTACCATGCCCGACTATATCATGCGCTGTTTTCCGCCGGAAGTGGGCTCCAAATACGAATGGATCACGGCCCTCAACCCCATCATCATCGTGATCTTCGTGCCGCTGATAGCCGCGTTCACCAGCCGCGTGAACGTCGTCACCATGATGATCATCGGCACCGCTATTTCCGCCGTAACCACGTTCCTGCTGGTGCCCGGGCCGGACCTGACCGCGCTGCTCGCTTACGTGATCCTGTTCTCGTTCGGCGAGGCGGTCTGGTCGTCGAGGTTCCTGGAATACGTGGCCGACATCGCCCCGGCCGGCCGTGTGGGCGCCTACATGGGGCTGGCGGGCATTCCCTGGTTCCTGGCCAAGTTCACCACCGGGCTTTACTCCGGCAAGGTCCTGTCCTACTTCGTGCCGGCCGCCGGCCCGCGGGACAGCTCCAGCATGTGGTTCATTTACGCGCTGATCGCCTGCGTTACGCCCCTGACGCTTATCCTGGCCCGGCGCTGGCTGACCGCGCCGCTGGCGGCCGGCGTCCCGGCAACAAAAAATTAACTTAAACGACATCGGCCCCTAATGGTTTATAATCTATCTATATAGTATGCGGATAAAACTGGTCTGGATAGGCTTATTCTCGTTCCTGGCGGCGGGGGGGCTGTATAATTACACCTCCGCGCTGATCAGTTCCCGCATGTACCGGATACTCATCAGCGAACAGACCTCCGTCGGTAATTCCGCGCCCAAGACGGGCGGGGGGTACTCCCTTTTCGGCAGTACCGGCCAGCTGGGCTACGGCGCCATTTCCGGCGGCAGGTACACGGTCAACTGGGGCATAGTGAATTCCTGGCGGCCGGCCCAGGCCAACGTCTCCACCGCCCACGTCTATCCCAACCCGTGCACCCGGCGCGAGGCCTGCAACGGCGTCACTTTTACGCGCCTTACCCTGCGCGCCGCCATAAACATCTATACGATCTCGGGCGAGAAAGTGCGCGTCATAGAAAAGAACAGCAATATCGACAGCATAGGCTGGGACCTGCGCAACGACTCCGGCTCGATGGTGGCCAGCGGCCTTTACCTGTACGTGGTAAAAGGCGAAGGCTCGACGAAAAAAGGCAAGCTGGTGATAGCGAGGTGACCGGCGCGGTTCACGGGTTATACATATGAAAAAAATGATTTTTACGGCGATCTCCATAGTCTGGCTGGCGGCCTCCGCGGGGGCCGGCGAAATAAGCGCAGGCGCCGTGCCGGGCTCCATCAACTACCAGGGCCGCCTGGAACGGGACAACGCCCCCATCACCGGGCTGATACGCCTCCATTTCAAGATCTACAACGCCGCTGCCGGCGGCACGCTGCGCTGGACCAGCTCCGAAATAGAGGTCAGCGCCGCGCAGGGGATCTTCAGCGCCAGCATCACGCCCGCCTGGGACGTCTTTTCCCACGGCGAGACCCTTTACCTGGAAGTGCAGGTGGAAAGCGAGATCCTGACGCCGCGCGAGCCGCTGAGCAGCGTGGCCTACGCTATAGTGGCCAAGAAACTGGAGGACGGCGCCTCGATCTCGGTGACCACGATCACGGCCAATTCCCAGACGGTGAACGGGGTAATACAGCTGAGCGGGGTAGGCAGCAAGATCTGCTTCAACACCAATAACTGCCTGGTCGACGCCACGGTCGCTACCGCGGCCGGCGGCATAACCGCGCCCGGCAACAGCTCCATTGAATCCGGCATCGGCGGGGTCGGCATCATGAGCTTTAAGACCTCCAATATCGAGCGCATGCAGATAAAGGACAACCTGGGGGACGGGCGCGTGGCCATAGGCACGCAGGCCATCTCCAACCCGATGGGCACGCTGGACGTGGACGGCTCGCTCTACGTGGGCAATGCCGGCATTTATGACCGCAACGACGGAGAGATCAACATAAAAGAAGACCTGGTAGTCGAGGGCGGCGCTTTCAGGGGCACCGGCAACAACTATATAACCATGGGCGAGACCCTCAACACCCTTATAGCGGCCACCGATAACACCCCGCGCATGTGGCTGAATTCCGACGGAAATCTCGGCGTGGGCGCCGCCGCCGCCGCCGCCGAAAGGATCCACTCCAACGGGAATATCCGTTCCGATACGGGCCTCAGGGGCAACGCGGCGTCCGTAGGCGCGTATACCGGCTGGGCCTCCCTGGACAACGAAGTGCGCGCGGCCAACAGCAGGCATCTGCTGCTGCAGCAGAGCAATTCTTATAACGTGGGCATCGGCACCAATACCCCGACGGAAAAACTGCACGTCAAGGGCAGCATCCGCGCGGAAAAAGGCATTATCGCCGCCACCGCGGCCTTTTCAGGGGCGGTCAATGTCGACGGTAATTTTTCCGCCAACGGCAATAATCAGTGGGTTTACCTTTCAACCACTATAATTTACGGCACGCTGCAGGTAACAGGCGGCATAGGTTCCATGGCCGGCCTGCCCGCGTACCTGGCCTCCACCCAGACCTTTACGGGGCAGAATACCTTCGTCAACCAGGTGGCGGTTTCCAGCGACATCATCACTCCCAGCCGCCTGGGCGTGGCCGTGAAGGACTTCGACTTCCCCGGCTCGAGATACCTGCAGGTGGGCGACAATAAGTCGGAGTACGAAGACCAGGACACCTCGGCCTACCTTGTAGGCGGCAGCGCCGCCGACGCGAAGCTGCTGTTCTACCGCGGCCCGACCCTGGCCGGCACGCTGGAGACCCAGGACGGCACCAACCTGGCGCTGGTGGTCGGCGGCCAGACCAAAACCCTTACCGATGCCGTCTACCACCGCATACAGAACAGCGTGGTCTGGATCTCCACGGGCTTCGCCGGCACCCCGGCCATTTACGTCAGCTCCCTGGCAGGCAACGTGGGTATCGGCACGGTGGTGTCCGACCCGACCAATAAACTTACAGTGAACGGCAGCCTGCGCCTGACAGGCGCCGGCAGCGGCATAATTTTCCCCAGCGGCAACGTGATGTCGGACCCGGGCAGCATCGCGGCGTCCGCCATCGCCAACGCGGGGGACGCCCTGGTGACGGCCAACACCCTCGGCGGCGGCGGCAGCGTTATTTTGCGCAATAACTCGGTTGACGGTCTGGTGGTGAATTCCGGCGGCAATATCGGCGTAGGCACACCCAGCCCCATAGCCAAGCTCAACGTGCGCGGCGGCGACCTGATCTTGGGCGCGCCCGCCAGCACTTACGGGGCCAACGGCGTAGAGGACCTGATAGTGGCCGGCAGCATGGTCTTCGACGGGGCCCTGGTGCAGCGCTCGGCGTCCGCCGTGCAGTTGTCCAACCTGATCGTGGCGGGTGACGTCTACCTGTCCACCGGCACCGGCCGCAAGACCGGCATAGGCACCAGCGCGCCGTATACGCTGCTGGACGTCAACGGCACCGCCCAATTCGGCCTGGGCGTGACAAAATCCACCTTTACCGCGGCCGGCGCGCTGCAACTGGCTACGCAGTTGCTGCCTGCTTACGGCGGCACCGGCATAGCCGGCGCCGGCGGAGTAAGTGACAGGATACTAAGGACCGCCAACGGCACCACCTGGACAGCGGGGCAGGCCGTCCTCACTACGGATGTAACGGGCATACTGCCTGCGGCGAACGGCGGCACCGGGAATGCGACAGGCCTCGCGGCCACCGCCAGTGCGCTGGCCGCCGACCCGATAGATTGCTTACTGCCCAACGTGGCGCTGGGCGTGAATGCCGCCGGCGTCGCCCAATGCTCCCAGCCCAGCAATGTGAGCGGCTCGGCCGCCACGGTGACCGGCGCGGCCCAGACGGCTATCACTTCAGTTGGCATCTTAAGCGGGCTGACCATGGGCGGCACCCTGGCTATGGGCGTAAATAACATCACCGGCACCGGTGCCATTTCAGCCACCACGTTTAACGGTGCACTGAACGGCAACGCCAATACCGCCAGCGCGCTGTTCGCCGACCCCGGCGATTGCGCGCTGCCTAATGTGGCCCTCGGAGTTAACGCCGCCGGCGTAGCCCAGTGCGGCCAGCCCAGCAATGTGAGCGGCTCGGCCGCCACGGTGACCGGCGCGGCCCAGACGGCTATCACTTCAGTGGGTACCTTAACCGGGTTGACTGTTACCGCCACCATTTCAGGCAGCATAAACGGCAACGCGAATACCGCCACTGCCTTGGCGGCCAACGGCACGAATTGCGCGGCAGGTTCCTTTGCCGTGGGGGTAAATGCTTCGGGAGTAGCGGAGTGCTCCGTGCTGATAGACACCCCCAGCGCGGGCAAAGCAGTCTGCTGGAAAACGGCGACCACGCTGGGATACTGCACTGATCCCTTTGTCGGGGGAGTGTGCACGTGCAATTAAGAAAGACTTAACTGACGGCGGAGGTTATTGTCGAGACGGTTTTTGCGGTGGCGCCGCGCAGGCCCGAGAGGGTTTTAGCGGCGCTGGAGCGGGCGGCCTGCAGGGCCGGGGTATCGGTGAGAAGTTCGGAAAGTTTTGCTGCCAACTGAGGGGCGGTTTCCACAAGGAAGCCGCCCTTTTCTTTTATAAGAGCGTCCCCCGCGTGCCGGGCATTGCCGTAATTGGGGCCGAACAGGGCGGGCTTTGAAAAGAGCGCCGGCTCGAGCAGGTTATGTCCGCCGGTATTATCCAGCGTGCCGCCTACGAAACAGACCGCGGACGCGGAATAGAAGGCCTGCAGCAGCCCCATGGCGTCCACGATCAGGCAGTCGGTAGCCTCCGGCACCAGCGCGGAGGACCAGCGCATGAAGGCGGCGCCCCGCTCTTTCAGGACCGCTTCCGACGCGAAGAGTTTTTCGGGATGGCGCGGCACCAGCACCAGCTTGAGTCCGGGTACGGCCTTCCTGGCCTCCAGCCAGGCCTGGATCACTACGGGCTCCTCTTCGGGGTGGGTGCTGCCGGCGGTAAAAACAGGAGCGTCGCCCCAATCCGAGGCCTCAAAAAAATGTCGGACCTGGTCCTGTCCCGCGGGAGACACCCCGAGCAGGTCGTACTTCAGGTTCCCGGTCGTCTGGACCTTGTCTTTCAGCCCCGACAGGCCGCGGAACCTTTCAGCGTCCGCTTCCGTCTGCGCCAGGACCTGCTTAACGCCCGAGAAAGCCAGCCGGGTAAGGGGGCCGAGGACCTTGTAGAGTCCCAGCGTCTTCTGTGAGATCCTGGCGTTCACCATGAAGACAGGCACGCCGGCGCGCGCGGCGGCGTACAGCGTGGCCGGCCAGATCTCGGTCTCGGCCACCACCAGCATAAGCGGGTTGTTCTTTTTGATGAAATTGGCGGCCGAGAAGTAGAAATCGAGAGGCGCCAGGCGGGCGGCTCCCAGTTTGGCGCCCTCGGCGCGGCCGGAGGCGGTGGAGGACGTGATAAGCAGGGGAGCTTTGAAGGCCGCGGAGAGTTCAGGCGCCAGTTTCGAGATCGCCTTTACCTCGCCCAGGGACGCGGCGTGGATCCAGACGGGGCGGGGGCCTTCGCTGGCCGGCACCAGCCCCAGCCTTTCCTTGAGTTCGCCGCCAAGGCTTTTCATCAGGGAGCGGCGGGGGGAAAACAGGAAAAAAACGGCGTAGAGCCCGGCGATAACCGGGGCCAGCAGGCTGTAGATGAGCAGGAGTATGTGGCCCATGGAGCGGGACCGAAAGCTTACTTCTTGGAGGCCGCCGCGGCCTTTTTCTTTTTCTTGGAAAGCCAGGGCAGGGCGAAGACCGCGGAATACTTGGGAGAAAAAGCGCCGGTATCGAAGGAAACGCCTATCTTGGCCGCGTCCAGCCTGGCGAACAGGCTTTTTATCAGTTCGTTCTCGAACAGCGGCACGGCCGTGGCTTCCTGCGGGGGGAGTTCCGGTTCCGGGCAGGAGGAGATGTAGATGGCCGGCCCGAGTTCGAAGCCTTCCGGTTCCGCTTCCCTTAAAGCCAGCTCCGAGGTGACGCCTACCGCCGTCTGCAGGAACACCTGCGCGGCTATGCGCCCCAGCCGTTTGTGCGTCTCGTCGACCGGGTTGGCCAGCTTTTCTTCGAAGCTGGCGCCCAGGGTAAGGATGCCCGCCGTAAGCGGCTGGCGCGCGGCCCCGCTTATCTTCAGGGCGGCTTCGTCGTCGGCGGCGAGGTATTCGAAGACCACGGCGGGTTCCAGCGCGGCGGCCAGCGCGGCGGCGTGCTCGCGCACGGCGGCCTCGTCGGCCAGCCCCGCGCCGGCAAGGTCCAGCTTGTGCTTGCGCGCCTTGCGCAGCACCTCGTAGGAGTATACCGGGATCTTGAACCGCTTGATCTTTCTCACTTCTTCTCCGTAGCCGCGCCCGCGCTTACTTCCGCTTGCCTTCCCACTGGTAAACCAGCGGGGTGGCTATCGCTATGGTGGAATAGGTGCCGCAGATGGAGCCTATCAGCATGGTGAAGGCGAAGTTATTGATGACTTCGCCGCCGAAGAGGAACAGCACCGCCACCACGGCCAGCACCGTGAAGTTGGTGATCAGCGTGCGCGACAGCGTTTCGTTGACGCTGGTATTGGCCAGCTGGCCCAGCGGCATCTTGGGGAACATGCGCATATTTTCGCGCATGCGGTCGAAGATGACGATGGTGTCGTTGATGGAGTAGCCGGCTATGGTCAGCAGGGCCGCCACGATCACCAGGTCTATCTCCCGGTTGGTGATGGACAGCGCGCCCGCGGCCACGAACACGTCGTGCATAAGGGCCAGCACGCCGGCGGCGCCCCAAACGGGGTTGGCGAACCGGAAGGCCACGTAGACGATGATGCCGAACAGCGACAGGATGAAGGCGAACAGGGCCTTCTTGGCCAGATCGCGGCCCACCACGGGGCCTACGTAGTCGCGTTTTTCCTCGGTGAACTTATTGCCGGGGAAGCTGGCGGCGAAGCCGGCCATTATTTTGTCGGAGATCTCGTTGACCTTCTCCTGCGAGCCCTTTACCTTTATCTGGTAGGCGTTGCGGTCGGTAAAGCTCTGTATGGAGGTCTCCAGGCCGGCCTGGCTCATGGCCCCGCGCACCTGCGCGGTAGTGACCGGGGATTCGAACCGCACCTGCAGCAGCGTGCCGCCGGTGAAATCCAGGCCCAGGTTAAGGCCTTTCACGGCCATGGAGGCCGCGCCGGCGGCTATCATCACGGCCGAGATCCCGAAGAAAATAAAACGCTTGCCTATGAAGTTAATGTTCGTCTTTTTTATAAGTACCATCATATGCTGAGCTCCTTGGGGTTGGAAGTGAGCCAGAACTCATAGATAGCCCTGGTCACAAAAACCGAGGTGAACATACCGACCAGCAGACCGATGGTCAGCGTTACGGCGAAGCCTTTGACCGGGCCGGAGCCGAACTGGAACAGGAAGATGGCCGCTATCCAGGTGGTCACGTTGGAGTCCAGGATGGCGCTCCAGGCCTTGTCAAAGGAGACCGGGATGACCATGGCCACGGGCTTGGACAGCAGGAGTTCTTCGCGCATGCGCTCCAGTATCAGCACGTTGGCGTCGATAGCCATCGCCAGCGACAGGATGATGCCGGCTATGCCGGGCAGCGTAAGCGTGGCGCCGAAGTAGCTCATGGCCGCGGCCAGGAACACGAAGTTCAGGGCCAGGGCCACGTCGGACACGAAACCGCCCGCGCGGTAATAGACCAGCATGAAGGCGATCACGATGATGAAGCCGATAGCCGCGGCCGAAAGGCCTTTCTTAATAGAGTCTTCGCCGAGGCCGGGGCCTACGACGCGCTTCTCTATGATGTTGACCGGGGCGGGCAGGGCGCCGGCGCGCAGGATGATGGCCAGGTTGCGGGCTTCTTCAAGGGTAAAGGACCCCTCGATGACGCCGGAACCGCCGCCGATGCGGCTCTTTATGACCGGGGCGGAATGGACGACGTTGTCGAGGACTATGGCCAGGTACTTGTTGACGTTGGCGCCGGTGAATTCCTCGAACAGCTTGCCGCCTTCCTTGTTAAAGGTAAAGCCTATGCTGGGCGTGCCGAACTGCTGGTCGGTTTCCACCCTGGCGTTCTCCAGGTAGGAGCCGGTTACGGGCACGTTGCCTTCAAGCACGTAATAGCGGGCCCTTTCGCCGTCGGGGCCGGGGGCGGCCTTGCAGAGAATGGCGCCCTTGGGCATCAGTTTGGCCACTTCGGGAAGCAGCACGCCTTTCTTGTCGAAGGGGGGCTCGTTCATGCCGTCCACCTTGGAGAGCACGGCCTGGGCCGCGTCCGAGGTGTTTACCAGCCTGAACTCGAGCTGGGCGGTCTTGCCTATCAGGTTCTCGGCTTCCTCGGTATTGGAGATGCCGGGCAGGTCCACGGAGATCCAGCGTTCGCCCTGGCGGGAGATGGGCGTTTCGCCCACGCCGTACTGGTCTACGCGGTTGCGGATGATCTCGATGGCGCGGGTCATGGCGTCATTGAGCTTTTCCTTCTTGTCGAGCTTTTCGACGTCCAGCTCCAGCAGCAGGTGCGTGCCGCCGCGCAGGTCGAGGCCCAGGTTAAGGATGCGCTTGGGGCGCATGCGCATGGCCTCTACTTTGGTTCTCTCGTCGTTGGTCTTGGAGTACCAGTCCACGGAGGGGTACAGCAGCCATAACGAAAGGATGAGGAGGCCCAGTACGGTGCCTATCTTCCAATGTAATTTGTTCATTTCCTATTGCTCCTTGTGCGTGGGGTCACTTAACGGCGTTCATTACCGCGCCTACGGCGCTGCGGGTGAAGACCGCTTTTACGCCTTTGGCTATTTCGAGTTCCACTTCCTCTTCTTTTATCGACGATATAACGCCGATCAGGCCGCCGCGGGTTATAACCCTGTCGCCGGGTTTAAGGGCTTCAAGCATTTTCTTGGTTTCTTTCAGCTGTTTCTGCTGGGGGCGGATAAGCAGGAAATAGAATATCACGGCCACGGCCACAAAGGGCACTAACTGCATGAGGGCTCCGTTCTGGTTCATTGTTCCTCCGTCGTCGTCAGACTTAACGTTAATTATTGTAACAAATTTTTAGGGCCCCTAAGTATCCCGGGGCCGGGCGCCGCCGTCAGGAGGTCAGACCTCTTTCTGGTAGGCGTCCATAAAGGCTTTCTTGGCCTGCTTAAAAGTGCCGCCGGCCACCGCCAGCCGCATGATCTTGGTCTGGTTTATCAGGAAGCGCAGGTTGTGTATGGAAATAAGCTGGCTGACCAGCAGCTCCTTGGCCTTGTAGAGGTGGGACAGGTAAGCGCGCGAGTAATTGCGGCAGCAGATGCAGTCGCATTCCGGGTCCAGGGGGGAGTCGTCGTTCTTGAACTGGGCGTTCTTGACATAAAGCTTGCCGCCCGAGGTCAGCGCCTGGCCGTTGCGGGCGTTGCGGGTGGGCAGCACGCAGTCGAACATGTCCACGCCGAGTTCCACGGAGTTCCAGATGTCGTCGGGGGTGCCGAGGCCCATGAAATAGACCGGCTTGTTCTTGGGCAGGTTCTCCATGACGGCGGCCAGCGACTCCATCATCTGCGCCTTGCTCTCGCCCACGGAAAGCCCGCCCACGGCGAAGCCGTCCATGTCCAGTTCCGCCATGTGGCGCGCGGCCTCCGCCCTGAGGTCGGGATACATGGAGCCCTGGATAATGCCGAAAAGCAGCGGACGCTTGAGGGGGTCCATATGGCGCGTCTTTTCCGTAAAGTGCGCCTTGGCCCTTTCCGCCCAGCGCTGGGTTTTCTTCAGCGCGTCCACGGCGTCTTCCCTGGACGCGGGGTTCTTGACGCAGACGTCCAGGCAGGTCCAGATGGAGGAGCCTATGGAGGCTTGGTAGTCTATGACCTTCTCGGGCGTGAAGAAGTGGGGGCTGCCGTCTATATGCGACGCGAAATGAACGCCGTTGTCCGTTATTTTGCGCAGGCGGCTGAGGCTGTACACCTGGAAGCCGCCGGAGTCGGTCAGTACGGGGCCGGGGTGGTTCATGAAGCCGTTGAGGCCGCCGCATTTCTCCAGCGTGGGCAGGCCGGGGCGCAGGTACAGGTGGTAAGTGTTGGAAAGCAGGCACTCGGCGCCTATTTCCTGGATGTCGCGCTGGGAAACGGCCTTGACCGTGCCCTGCGTGGCCACCGGCATGAACACCGGGGTATGAACCAGGCCGCGGTTGGTCTTCACCACCGCCGCCCGCGCCGCCGTCTCCGTATCCTTATGTAAAACCTTGAAATGTTCCATAGTTGATCCTTAATATTTTTACCAAAAACTTTCGAAAATACCGGCCTGCAAAACTTCAATATAAAACCCTCTTAAAGAACCAGCATCGAGTCGCCGTAAGAATAGAAGCGGTACTTTTCCTTTACGGCTTCGGTGTAAGCTTTCAAAAGCAGTTCGCGGCCGGCGAAGGCCGCGGTCATGTAGAGGGGGGCTGACTCCGGCACGTGCAGGTTGGTGATAAAGGCGCCGGCCACCTTGAAGTTGTAGCCGGGGCGGATGAACAGCCCGGCCTTGCCGGAGCCGGAGGCGACTACGCCGTTCTCGTCGGAGAAAGTTTCCAGGGTGCGCATCGAGGAGGTGCCCACCGCCACTATCCTGCCGCCGGCGGATTTGTGCTCGTTAATCGCGGCGGCTGCGGCCGCCGGCACCGAGCAGGCTTCTTCCATCATCACGTGGGCCGCGGGGTCTTCCGAGCGCACCGGCCTGAACGTGCCCCAGCCGATATGCAGCGTGACGAACGCCGTTTTTACCCCGGCGGCGGCCAGCCGGGAGAAGAGGTCCGGCGTAAAATGGAAGCCGGCGGTGTGCGCCGCGATGGAGCCGGCCTCGGCCGCGTAGACGGTCTGGTAATTGGGTTCGTCGGGGGGGGCTTCCACGCCCCGGCGCGCGCGGGCTTTCAGGATGTACTGCGGCAGCGGCACGGCGCCGTTGGCGGCCAGGTAGGCTTCGTCCACCGGGGCAGAAAATCTGAAAGTGTAGCTGCCGTCGGGATTGCGGGCCAGGCATTCGGCCTGCCTGCCCGCGGGGCAGGTCAGGACCTGGCCCGGCGTTATCTTGCGGCACAGCCCGGTCCAGACCAGGTTATCCGCGCCGCAGGGCGCCATCAGCAGGATCTCCGACTTGCCGCCGGTGGCCTTGACCGCCTCCAGGCGCGCCTTCCAGACCTTGCTGCGGTTGAGCACCAGCAGGTCCTTGGGGCCCAGGAATTCCGGCAGGTCGGCGAAACGCCTGTGCAGCAGCGCCCCGTCGGAGCGGCGCACCGCCAGCAGGCGCGAAGCGTCGCGCGGCTCGGCCGGCCGGTCCGCGATCAGCGGGTCGATCTCGAGGGAGGAAAATTCTTTCAGGGAGGCTTCAGTCATAATCGGTGATGGACGCGCCGGGATAATAGTGGTGCAGGATCTTCTTGTAGGGGCGCCCTTTCAGGGCCATGTACTTGGCGCCTTCCTGGCACATGCCCACGCCGTGGCCCCAGCCGCGGCCGCCGAACTGGTACCCGCCCTTTACGGAAGAGATGCCGGTGATATAAGTGCTTCTGAATTCGTAATTCCCCAGGTATTTGCGCAGTTCGGTCACGGGGACGTCCTTTACGCCTTTATCGGTGGTGAACCTGAAAGTCGCCGCGCGGCCGGAGCGGTCCTTCCTGTAGACGCGCACGCTTTTTATCTTCAGCGCCGTGGACCCCAGCCGCTGTATGAATTTCAGCAGGTCGGGGGAAGAGGCGTAAAAGCTCCAGCGGGAATGGCGCGACGGGGAGCAGAAAGGGTCCGGGACGCCGTAGAGGGGTTTGATCACGTCCTCGCCCCAGGCCGACTTGGCGCTGGCGGTGTGGCCACCGCAGCAGGCGTGGAAGAAGGTCGTAACGAGCTTGCCTTTATATTTAAGCACCTCGCCCCGGGTGGTGGTCACCGCCTCGATGATCCTGGCGTTGACCTTGGAGGTGCCGTTATAGACCTGCATCTCCACGCCGTCGGTGACGTCGTAATCGCGGGCCGGGTTTATATATTTAAGGGCGTAGGTGCGGGAAGCCACGGCCTGGGCCTTCAGGGATTCCAGGGGCCAGTCCGGGCTCATTTCCACGGGCAGCACGCCGTAGAGGTAATCCTCCAGGGAGAGGTACTCTATGATGTCCAGCCTGTCTCCCGGCGCCGCCCGCAGGAGGATATCGCCTTTGTAAAGGTTCTTGCCCAGGCGGATGCGTTCCTGGCCTTCGGAGGCCAGGAGTTTTACGGGGGAGGAAAGCTGCTGCCCCGCGACCAGCACGCTGTCGCCGGAACCCTTTATGTCGTAAGAGGCGTTCTCCAGCAGCAGGTATTTTTTGCCGGATTTTACGTCGAGCGCGTAGATCCTGGACGAGGTTTTCAGCTTAAGGGCCGGGGCGCCCCTGGCTATGGCCACGCGGATGCGCGGCCCTTCGTCGGCCCCGCCGTCGGCGGCGGCCAGCCGCGCGGGCAGGGATAAGGAAAGCAGTAAAGCCAGGATGCGTATCATTGATGGATCTTAAATAAGTTCTTGCTGGCCGGGGAGCTTGAGCCCCAGGTGCGACGCGGCCTTCGCCGTTATCACGCGGCCGCGCGTGGTGCGCTTGAGGAAACCGGCCTGCATCAGGAAGGGTTCGATAACGTCGGTCAGCGTGTCCGGCTCCTCGGAAACGGCGACCGCCAGGGTCTCTATGCCCACGGGACCGCCGCCGAACTTCTCGGCGATGGTAAGGAGGATGCGCCGGTCGAGGTTGTCCAGGCCTTCCGCGTCTATTTCCAGGGAGGCCATGGCGGCTTCGGTCACTTCGGCGGTTATCACGCCCGCGGCCCTGACGTCGGCGAAGTCGCGCACGCGCTTCAGGAGGCGGTTGGCGATGCGGGGCGTGCCCCGGGACCGCCGGGCGATAAGCCGCAGGGCGGGCTTGTCCGCCTTGCTGCCGAGGATGCCGGCCGAGCGGACCAGGATCTGCGTTATTTCGTCCTCGCCGTAAAAACCCAGGTTGAAAACGATGCCGAAGCGGTCGCGCAGCGGCCCGGTGAGCAGGCCGCTCCTGGTGGTAGCGCCTACCAGGGTAAAGCGCGGCACCGCCAGCTTAAGGGTGGTGGCGCCGGGGCCCTGGCCGGTATTGATGAAGAACAGAAAATCCTCCATCACCGGGTAAAGCGCCTCTTCCACCGCCGCGTTAAGGCGGTGGATCTCGTCTATGAAAAGGATGTCGCCTTCGGCCAGTTCCGTGGTCAGCATGGCGGCCAGGTCGCCGGGCTTGGACAGCACGGGGCCGGAGGTCACTTTTATGTTCACGCCCATTTCGCGCGCCAGGATATAGGAAAGGGTGGTCTTGCCGAGGCCGGGGGGGGAATAAAAAAGGCAGTGGTCCAGCGGTTCTTTGCGGCCGCGGGCGGCCTGGATAAAGACCTTGAGGTTGTCCTTGAGCCTCTCCTGCCCTACGAACTCGTCGAGGGAGGACGGGCGCAGGGCGGATTCCAGGCGGCCGTTGTCCTCCCGGGAAGGGCGGGCTGAAAGGATGTCGTCTTGTTTGGGCATTTAAAATTCTACTTCGGCGCCAGGCGCCTGAGGGCCAGCCGTATGATAATTTCCGGGGTGGCCGCGGGGCCGGCTTCCGCCGCCGATTCCTCAAGGGCGGCCCGCGCGTCCGCCGCGCGAAAGCCCAGCCCGGTCAGCGCACTCATGGCCTGCGTGTAGCTGCCGGAGGGGGCGCCGAACGCTCCCGCCGCGCCGCCGCCGAGACCGGAGGAGGGCAATTTATCCTTAAGGGCCGCTATAAGTTTCTCAGCCGTCTTGGCCGTAAAGCCGAAGATGGCGGTAAGCGGCTTGGGGTCCTTGGCGGCTACCGCGCGCGTGAAATCGGGCAGGGATTTCACCGCCTTGCCGAGGTAGTCCAAAGCTTTTTTCGCGCCGGTATTGGGCACCGCGTCGCGGAACATGTCGAACAGCTGCTTCTCCTCGCGGGTCAGGAAGCCGTAGAGGGCGGTGCCGCCGTACATGCTGATGGACTCGGCGATAAAGGCCTCGGCCTGGGCGCCTTCTCCGCCGAGCGACTCCAGGGACGGCTCACAGAAAAAAACTTCGTAGCCTACGCCGCCGGCTTCTATAACGGCGCTCTCGGGGTTTTTGGCCACTACGCGGCCCTTCAAATAGGCGATCATCGCGCCGCCTTGGCCGCGCTCTTCGCCCTGGCCAGCGCCGCGGCGAAAGGCGCCAGGCGCAGGTGGCAGAGGGCGGCGGCCATCGCGTCGGCCACGTCGTCGGGCTCGGGCGGGGAGGGAAGATTAAGCGTTATCTGCACCACGCGCTGGATCTGGCGCTTTTCAGCGCTGCCGCTGCCGGAAACCGTCTTCTTTATCGTGCGCGGGTTGTAGGGACTTATGGGGACGGACAGCTTTTCGCAGGCCAGCAGTATTACTCCCCGCGCGTGCGTGGTATTGGCCTGCGTGTCGGCGCGCTTCGAAAAAAAGACCTCTTCTATGGCCGCCTCGTCCGGCAGGTGGGCCGCGATAACGGCGTTCAGGGCGTCGAAAATAGAGGCGAGGCGCTTTTCAAGCAGGGTGTTCTTGGGCGTGTGGATAAGGCCGGCCGCGACAAGCCCGGGGGGGGCGGAGCCGTTTTTTTCAAGTACGGCCCAGCCGGTCCTGTCCAGCCCGGGATCGATGCCGAGTATTTTCATCGGGAGAACTATTTTTCCAGCTTGGCCATTACCGCGTCGGCGATATTGAAGTTGGAGAACACCTTCTGCACGTCTTCGTGGTCTTCCAGCTCGTCCATCAGCTTAAGCACCTGCTCGGCCTTGTCCTCGCCCACGTCCACCATGTTCTTGGGGAGCATGGTGATCTCTCCGGAAGCTATGAGGATCTTCTTTTCCTCCAGCTTCGTCTTTACGGACTCGAAATCGGCGGGGGCGGTGATGACCTCGTACTCGTCGGAGTCGGCCGGGGAGCGGAAATCCTCGGCGCCTACTTCCAGGGCGAGGGACATCAGCTCGTCTTCCTTGGCGGATTCTTTCTTGACCGCCAGGTAGCCCTTCTGCTCGAACATCCAGCCGACGGAGCCGGTGGAGCCCATGTTGCCGCCGCGCACGTCCAGGATCTTGCGGATCTCGCTGGCGGCGCGGTTCTTGTTGTCGGTGGTCACCTGGATTATCACGGCGATGCCGCCGGGGCCGTAAGCCTCGTAGGTGATCTCTTCGTACATGACGCCGGGCTCCTGGCCCGTGCCGCGCCTGATAGCGCGTTTGACGTTATCCAGGGGCATGTTGCTGCCTTTCGCGTCCGCTATGGCCGAGCGCAGGCGGGGATTGTCGTCCGGGTTTCCGCCGCCGGCTTTGGCCGCGATGGCGATTTCCTTGATGATCTTGGTCCAAACCTTGCCCCTCTTGGCGTCGGTTATGGCTTTCTTGTGTTTTATGCCTGCCCAGTGAGAATGTCCGCCCATGATAGACTCCTTCTAACGCTTGAGGACTTTAAATCAAAATCCGCGGCAATTATGCCCGCGACTAAATAAATTCTATAATAATATGAATAGATTAACAACCCGCCCTCTTAGCTCAACTGGATAGAGCAACTGCCTTCGAAGCAGTAGGTTAGAGGTTCGAATCCTCTAGGGGGCATGATTTCCAGGAGCAGAGCCGCCGGCAGTCCGGGCCTGTAACTTTTTTGTAATCAAAACTTAACCTTAACGCAAACACCGGGCTGATAGAATCTATATATGGCAGTTAAGCTGGCGCTCATATTTTCCCTGCTGTCTCCCCTGGCCTGCGGAGCCCAGGCGCCTTCGCGCGCCGAGCTCGGACGCAAGGCCCTGGCGACGGTGGTCACCCATCTCAAGAGCGACGATTCGGACGTGCGCGCCCTGTCCGCCGAGATCCTCGGCGACGCCGGCAACAAGTCCGCCTCGGGCATCCTGCGCAAGCTCCTGGCCGACAAGGACAAATACGTGCGCATAGCCGCCGCCCGCTCCCTCTGGGAACTGGGCAGCCCGGCAGGAGTCAAAACGCTTTACGCCATCATTAACGACGTGCCCGCCCAGGGGCCCATCGCGGTGACCAATTCCCCGCTGGTGGAACTCAAGGTCATCTCGCAGAACAAGATCCGCGCCAAAGCCATGGAGACCCTGGTCAGGATGAAGCGGGATAAAGCCGCGGACGTGCTTTTCAAGCTGAAGAACGATAATTACGGCACCATCCGCGACGCCGCCGCCAGGGAACTGGCCAAGATCGGCTACGAGGAAGAACTGGTCCAGTTCACGGAGGCCCTGGCCTCCGAGGACGAAGCCATCCGCTACGAAAGCGCGGGCGTGATGGGCAAGATCTGCTCGGCGGCTACGGCCGAACCGCTCAAGAACCTGCTGGCGGCGGAGAAATCCGTGCGCGTCCGCATGGCGGCCCTCGACGCGCTCAAGTGCAGCCCCGGCAAGAAAGAGGCGCTGGAGGAGCTCCTCAAGCTCGCCGACGATCCCAATCCCACTTTAAAATACAAGGCGGTGTCGGTACTCAGCGCCATAAAGGACGGCCGGGCGCAGGCCAAACTCGCGGCGGTAGCCGCCGCCACCTCCGATATACGGCTTAAGATAACGGCCCAGAAAGGCCTGATCCTGGGCGGCACCCCGCCCGACGCCGCCACGGCCCGCAGCGCGCTGGGCGCGGCCAGCGCCGACATAAAGCTGGAAGCGCTGGACGTGATCGCGGCTTTCCCGGAGGAAGAAGCCCTGCCCCTGCTGGCGGAGGCGCTGGACGACACGGACGTGCAGGTAAAGCTGGCCTGCGCGCTGCAGGTGCTTAAAAGGTTCTCAAAGCAATGACTATTATAAACAGAAAGTTAATCCTTATGGCCGCCGTGCTCCTGCTCGCCGCAGGCGCGGGACAGCTTGACGCCGCCGGCAAGAAGCTTTCCCCGCTGTCCGATTCGCTGCGCAAAGTGCGCAAGACGCCCTCTTTTACCGCCCGCGAAGCCTTCCGCAAATTTTCGGTCAGACAGGGAAAAGGCTGGAAGGTGCGCTATAACCCGCGCACGGCCCTGCCCGAAGCCCTTACCGGCGGGCGCACGGCCCGCTATCCCGGCACGCCGGAACAGGCCGCGCTGGCTTTCTTCTCCGACAACGCCGAGCTGCTCAAGGTGGACCCGCTGAGCCTGCGCCTGGCGGCCAGACAAGAATTCATGGGCGTCACCCATCTGCAGTACCAGCAGTACAAGGACGGCCTGCCGGTGGAATTCTCTTACGCCCGCGTCCACGTGGCCGCGGACGGCTCGGTTTCCGGCTACCAGGGCAAGTTCGAGCCGGAGCTGGACCTTAACGCGGCGCCCGCGGTCTCCGGCGAGGCCGCCGTGATGGCCGCCGCGGCGGACCTGGGCCGCCAGCTCAGGGTCTCGAAGATAGAACTGGTCATTTTCCCCGACGAAGAATCGGGCCTGCGCAAACTGGCCTGGAAAATACGCGGCCGCGGCAACGGCCTCTGGGTCTATTATATCGACGCGGCCGACGGGTCCGTAATTTTCAAATACGACGACCTTCGCCGCGCTTACACGGATTACAACACCTACGGCGTCTCTTCAGGCCAGATCTACCCCATCTCGCCCATTCCTACCAATCCCGCCAGCGGCAGCATGGCGGAAGCCTCCTGGGAAGCCGTGACTACGACCCCGCTCCAGGACCAGTACGTCTGGGTCCACAGCTATTCCAGCGTTACGGTCACCAACCTGAACGGGCAGTATGCCGCCACGCAAACCGGCAAGGTGTTCTCTTCGCTGAAAGGACCCTATTTTTCCGTAACCAATTTCAGGGGGGAAAGCGCGCACTGGGATAATGCCACCGGCGCCTTGTGGGAGAATAAAACCACTTTGGTGCAGAGCCCGCACCCTTACGGGAATTCGCAGACCTATAACTACCCCGTAGCCATAACCAATGACTGGACCGGCCGGGGCTATAACTTCGCCAAGGCCCTGCCGCATTTCACGGCCTTCCAGGCCGGGGAGCTGGACATATACGGTTCCATGAACGACGGCGACCAGATGTACATAAAGAGCGGCGCCCTGGACGGCGCCAACACCGTGGGCGCCTATACGGGCAACAGGGGCGCTTTCTACGGCGCCTCGGTAGAAAGCCCTTCCTATACCATTTCCCTTAAAACCGACGAGGCCGGCACCTACAACGGTTTCACGGCGGACGTTACAAAGGTGCTGCTGTTGCCCGACGGCGACCACGCTTCCGCCAACGGCGCCGCGGGCTCCGTCGTCTGGGGGATAGGGCAGTCCAGCGGCGCCCTGGATACCAGCGTGGGCAGCGCCAACGCGCTGTCCGAGGTGAACGCTTTCTACCATTTGAACAAGGTGCGCCGCTACTTCGACGCCATAAATATCGACCCCTCAAGGGCCAATGCGCCCGCCGCCGACCTGACCAAGCGCGTGGCGGTAATGGCCCATGCCCACGGCAACGCGGACGCGATAGGGGCTGAAGGCGGCATGCTCAACGCCTATTACGACCTGGAGAACGACAATATCCTGCTGGGCGACGGACCGATGGCGGCGGGGTCTTACCGTTCTTTCGCCCTGGACGGCACTATCGTCCGGCACGAATACATCCATCTGGTGATAAACCGGATCTACCCCATCATAAACTTCGGCGAGTTCGGCGCGATCAGCGAAGGCCTGGCGGACTATTTCTCGATGGCCTCGTTCTGGAACGAGCCCTGCACGGGCTGTTCCAGCATCAGCACGCTGGGCAACTTCATAGGTTCTGGCGAAGGCAGCGCCAGGAACATCGACCTGGACACGGCCAACTGCGGCCCGGACGGCAGCTGCGTCATGCCCGAGGATTGGGTGGGGGAAGTGCACGACGACGGCATGATGATGTCCCAGACCTTGTACGCGCTCAAGAAGACCGGCGGCCTGCGGGACATCGGCACCTTCGCCAGCGGTTCCTTCAGCGGGCAGCGCAGGGCCGACGTACTGGCCTTCGCGGCTTTGTTCTACTTCCCGGATAATTTCGCCAACTATTACGAAGCCATGCTGGCGGCCTGCAAGCAGTTCAACGCCACCTGGGCGAATAGCTGCGACGCCACCGTGCAGGGCAAGATCTTTAACGCCTTCGCGGACCACGGCATAGGGTCTCCCGCCGCCGGCGACCTCTACGAATATCTCGGGGACTCGGCGATGTGCGACAGCAATAACGGCCCCGAATGCGCCGCCGAGATAGAGGACCTTTCCTCTCTTTCCGCCACCGTCTCTCCCCTGGGCGACGTGGACTACTATTCCGTGCCCCTGGCGGCCGGCAACTTTACCGCCACCCTCAGCCTGCCGGCGGCCGGCGAAACCACCTATACCGCTTATTCTCTCTTCCTGTTCGACGCGAACCGCAATTATATCGCGGAAGCCACGCCCGTAGCCTCCAATACCGAGGAAGGGTATTGCCCGGACGCCGGCGACTGCGTCACCCAGTCGCCCTCGGTAGGGTTCAGCTATACCGTGCCGCGCGCCGGGCGCTACTACCTGGTAGTTTCGGGCGCGCCCAACCAGTGGTACGGCAACTCTGAAGCTAATTCCCTGACGCCTTACACGCTTACCCTGGCGCGCAGCCCGGCCGGCAGCGCCACGGCGCGTATAGCCGCCGCCATCTTCGACGGCGACGAGATAGCTTTCGACGTGCCCTACAGCGCCTTCCCCATGGTAAGCGCGCCGTCCTCCTCCACCCTGAGCGGGGCGGAGCTGGTGTTCGAATACGCCCGGCTGCGGGACCACAATTACTCGCCCATAGACAACACCCGGACGAACGTGGCCGGGTCTTACCTTAACGATATCCCGTCGGCCCGGGCCTATACCGTGGACGCTTTCGGCACGCCGGTAGTCTCCGGCAAGGTGAAGCTGCAGCCCGGCTTCGCCGCGCGCTATCCCGGCGTGGGCACGATCTACCTGGAACTCTTCGGCCGCAACCACATGGGACAGGTGGTCGCCCTGGGCGTCTCCAACCCGCTCAACCTGTCGGGCGGCGCGGCGGAAGCCGTGGCCTACAACAACATCATAACCGGAACGGGCGACGCGGCCATCATAAAATATTCGGTCACCGGCGCCGGCAACCTTACGGTAAAGGTTTACACCCAGAGCGGGTCGCTGGTAAAGACCGTCTACAGCGGCCCCGTAACGGCCGGCAAAGGCACGGTGGACTGGGACGGCAAGAACTCCAGCGGCGGCAAGGCCGCCAGCGGCATCTACTTCGTCAAGACGAAGGGGCCCGGCCTGGACAAGGTGGTAAAGATAGCGGTGGTCAGGTAACCGGATCTATATGACGTACTCCATGAACGACCTTAAACGGAACCTGAAGGCGGCGGGCCTGGCGGCGCTGACCCTGGCCGCCTGCGCGCGCGCCGTTCTGGCGGGCGGGCCCGGTTCCGCCGGCATGCAGGTGCTGAAACTCGACACCAGCCCGCGCGCGGCCGGCATGGGCGGGGCCTTTGTGGCCGTGGCCGACAATATCTATACCATGAGCTATAACCCCGCGGGCCTCGGGCAGCTTTATGTCCCCGAAGCCACGGCGATGCACCTTTCAGGATTCGACGACTCCTCCCTGCAGTATTTCTCCTACGGCATGCCGCTGCCCTTTATCGGGCTGGGCGGGCTGCAGAAGCCGGCCGCCGGTTTCTCGGTGCTGATGGCCAACGCCGGCAATTTCAACTACAAGTACATAATGCCCGACGGCTCCATCCTCTCCCACTCTTTCGACGCGCAGAAAGACCTGGTGTTAACGCTGGGCTACGGCGAAAAGGTCTATTCCGACGAGGTGAACCTGGAAGGCTATAACGCCAAGATAGAGCAGTACCTGGGAATGAACGCCAAGTATATACGCTCCGTCCTGCTCGAGGATAAGGAACCCCCGTCCACCTTCGCTTTCGACGCCGGCTGGCTGCTGACGGAACCCAGGCTGGGCCTTTCCCTGGGCGCTTCCGTGGCCAACTACGGCGGCGGGCTCAAGTACGGCACCGAGGTCACAAAACTGCCCAGCATCCTGCGCCTGGGCGCCGCCTACCAGCGGCCGACCGTCATGGACCAGTCGCTGCTGCTGGCGGCCGAAGGGGATTTCTATACCAACGAATCCCTGCACAGCCTCCGCCTCGGCCTCGAATACCACTTTGAAAAGATCTTCAACCTGCGCCTGGGCTATAAGGGGGGAGAGGATAACAAGGGCATGACCATGGGCATCGGCATTCACTACGAGGACATGGCGCTGGATTTCGCTATGGGCATGGGCAACGAGGTTTACAACGCCTCCCAGGTGGCTTTCTCCTATAAGTTCAGCGGCATAAAGGTGAAAGAATACCGCAAGAAGGTCTCTTATAAAGACCCCCAGCCGGAAAAGCCGTCTAAAACCAGGGCGCCCTCCAAGCAGCCCCGCAAGCCGGCCAGGACGGCCCCCGAAAAGAAAAAGGACTCCGACTTCTTCTGGATCTATTAAGCCAGAGCTGAAAACCGGGCGAGCGGGGAGCGAACCCCGCCCGTTTTTTTATGTACTTAAGGTCAAATTGACACTAGGTCTATTTGTTTATAGAATTGAACGATAGGGTTTCAAGGAGGCATTAACATGAAAAAATTACTATTCGTAGCCGCCGTCGCGGTAATAGCCGCGGGCTGCTCGGGTTCTCCCGAGAAGGGCACGGTTTCCAGTTCCGGTGAGATCGAAAGGGAATGGGTGGAAGAAGGCATAACCAAGAATTACGTTTTCGCCCGCGGCATGGGCGCCGCCGACCAGACGCTGGAGAACAAGACCCAGCGCATGGCCACTTCCCGCAACGCCTCCATAGTCAACGGCCAGTACAACATGCTCTCCTTCATAAAAGGCGTCAGCCTGGAAGGCGGCATAACCGTAGAGAAGGCCATCGAAACCGATTCGGTGCTGGCCACCAAGATCGACTCCGTCATAAAGGGCGCCCAGGTGGTGCGCACCGAGTGGACGGCCGACGACGGCTGCGTGGTGGTGCTGCGCCTGTCCAAGAAATCGCTTAAAGAAGCCGGCGTAAAGCTGGCCGAGTAAGCGCGGAAACCCCTGCATGACACGCCTGACGCGACTGCTTATGGCGGCGGCCCTTTTTGCCGCCGCCGGCTGCGGCGGGAGCCATAAAAGCTCCCTTAACCCCGCTTACGAGACGGAAATGGTGGAGGCCGAAGGCATGGCCCCGGTAGTGAACGGGGACACCGAGGGGGCCAAGAAAACAGCCCTCGCCGACTCCATGAAAACCGCCCTCGGCCTGGTAGTCGGGGTCTACGTGTCGCAGGACGCGATGGTCTCCAAATCCATCCTTATCGACGAGAATATCACCTCGCAGAGCGAAGGCTATATAGAGAAGTACGAGGTGCTCAAAGAGTGGCGCGACGGCGAGTTCTACAAGGTCCGCATCCGCGCGCACGTCCGCAAGGAAGACCTGTCCGCCAAGCTGCGCACGCTCGAGAGCGAGCCGCAGAAGCTGGGCAACCCGGTCATCGGCTTCGATATCAAGGAAGCCTCGGACGCCAAGCCCCAGCAGACCAACTACGCGGAGCTGGAACTGAAGACCCGCTTCACCGACGCCGGGTTCCTGACCGGCGAAAAAGATAAAGCCGATATCGTCATCCAGGGCGAGGCCCAGACCGCTTTTAATACCCGGGAAGGCCTGGGCGGTTTTGTCTCGTACCGGGCCGGCATCTCCGTCTCCGCCGTCAAGCAGGGTTCCCAGGAGACGCTCGCCTCCATACAGGAATCGGCCGGCGGCATAGACCTCAACGACACCGCGGCGGCGCGCGCGTCCATCATAAACGCCGCCAAGAAGGCCTCGGACCCCCTCAAAGAGCGGGTGCTCAAGTCCCTCAGGGAAAAGTCCATAGTCAGGCTTAACCTGTCCAACGTCAGGACGATGAACGACCTGAGCGACTTCACCAAGATCCTGCGCAATATCCCGGCGGTCAGGGCCTCCTGGGTGCGCAGCTACAGCGCCTCGGTGGCGGTCCTGGACGTCGCCATGCACAAAGGCGGGGCGGCCGACCTTTCCCAGCTGCTGATGAAGAACGGCAAACGGCAGGTAAAGATAAACCGCACTTCCTCCTACGACCTGGACGCCGAACTGCAATAGCGCGGACGGACCAATAAAAAAGGCCGGCTATGCCGGCCTTTTTTTATGGCTTCGCGCCCTTATTGCTTGCCCAGCTTTTGCCGGCGGCGCAGATCGAAGTCGGACAGCGCCTTCTCCTGGCGGGTGATATATTCGTCGAGGTAGGTGTCGCGCTCGGCAAGGCGCTTGCGCAGCGATTCTACGCGCCCCTTTACCCGCGCGTACCGGCGTTCCTCGGCTTTCATCAGGCGGGACAGCCTGGCCTGCACCGCCACCCCGCCGGCGCCGGCGGAAGCCTCTCCCCCGGCCAGCAGTTCTTTCTCTCCGGCGGCGTCCGAGACGGCCACCTTGCCCTCAAAAAGCCCGACCGTGGTCTCGCCGGCCGTGGAAACGATCATGGAGAAGTCGGTGCCCCGCACGGCGCAGACCGCGGACGGGGTGCGCACGGAAAATTTGGACGTCGCTTTTTTCTTAAGCTTGGCCGCCATCCAGAGGGCCTTGCCCTTAAGGAAGGAAAAGGAAAAAACGCGCTCTTCCGCCGTGACCTTCAGTTCCTCCGCCGCGGTCTCGGAATCCGCTTCCATCTTTATGAAGCTGCCGTCCTTGAACAGGATCTCGCACCAGGCCTGCGGCCCGGTCCTTACCCTGTCGCCTTCGGCCACGGGCAGGCCTTTCCTGGCCGGCGTCCAGCCGGCGCCCCCGGCTTTCATTATCTGGGTCTCGCCCTTAAGGTCGTAGACGCAGCCGGTCTCGCCGGCGGCGGCCGGCATTGCCGCCAGCGCTAAGAACAAAGCTAGGATAATCCGTTTCATAAGCCCCTCCTGTCAGGTTAAATATACAATACAAGTTAAATATTATAAAATCAAATTATGAATTTTTTCCGCATGCGGGTGCTGAACACGCTGCTTTTCTTCTTTATAGGGACGCTTATCGGTTTTATCCTTAAGGAACGTTTTTACCCGGCCAGGCCGGCGAGCTACCCTGAACGCTACCAGCCCGCCTATGAAAACGGGGAACAGGCGGCCTCCGGCAGCGGCCCGCAGATAGAAACGATAGTGGAAGCCGAGGAGCCGGCGGAACCCGAACCCGACGAACCCGCGGAACCGGAGCCGCGGCCGCGCAGGAAAGCGGCGCCCGCCCCGGAACCGGATAACGATACGGCCGCGGTCATAGAGGCCTCGACGCCCGAACAGGCGCCGGCGGAGGCGTCGACCCCGCTGGTGCGCGAAGCCCGCGACGAGTTCTTCAGGCGGCCCGCGGATTACGCCGGGCGCGAACTGGAGATGGAGCTGCAGCTGATAACCGCCAAGCGCTCCCCGGCCGGCTGGCGGCTTAATTTCGTCTACACCGGCCCCGCCAAGAAAATAGATTACCTGTACGTGGACGACGCGGAGATACTGGGCGAGAACCCGGACCTCAGGATCGGCTACGTCTACCGGCTGCGTTTTTCCTGCTCGACGGGAGAGACGGCCGCCGGCAACTCGCTGCTGCTGCTGACGCCTACCGGCAAGAAGGCCGCCTGGGCGACCGGCATCAGCGCGATAGAATAATGTCCTACTTTTTCATCATCAACCCGAACGCCGGCGGCAGCCGCGGAGACATCTCCGGCCGCCTGGCGCGCCTTTTTTCCGGCAGGAAACTCCGCTACGAGGCGCAGTTCACGAACGGCCGGGGGCACGCGACCGAACTGTCCTCGAAAGCCCTGCTGGCCGGTTTCTCCACCATAGTAGCCGTAGGCGGCGACGGCACGATCCGGGAAACCGCCGCCCCGCTGATCGGCAAGCAGGCCGCCCTCGGCATCCTTCCGTGCGGGTCCGGCAACGGCCTGGCCCGCAACCTCTACATCCCGCTGGATTTCGAAAAGGCGCTGGACGGGCTGCTTCACTGGGCGCCGCGCAGCGTAGACGCCGGGCTGGCCGACGGCCGGCCCTTTTTCTGCGCGGCGGGCGTAGGGCTGGACGCGGAAGTGGCGCACGATTTCAATTCCATGAGCGGCAGGCGGGGCATACTTCCCTACGTCTGGCATGCCGCCCGCCGCGTCTTCAATTACAAGCCGGTAAAGACCGTCGCGGTGGTGGACGGGCGCCGGATGGAACTTACGGCCATGCTGAACGGCGTGCTTAACGGCATGCAGTACGGCGGCGGCGCCCGCGTGGCGCCCGGCGCCTATATCGACGACGGCCTGCTGGACTTGGTCTCGATTAAAAAGCCCTCCCTGCCGCGCCTGCTCTGGGCGCTGCCGGCCCTTTTCAACGGACGGCTGGCCGAGCACAAAGCCATCTACTCGGCGTTCAAAGGGCGCCTGATAGAGCTGGATTGCGGCAAAGAGTCCTGGTACCACCTGGACGGCGAAGATTTTTACTCCAGCAGCGGCAAGATCAGGTTCAGCGTCCTGCCTTCGGCCCTGAAAGTCCGGGCTCCGAAGCCAAGCCGCGTCTAGCCTGCTGAAAACCTAGCGGGGGGGGGATAACCATGTCGTTCCTGCCGGAATTAACACGGGAAGCGGCGCTTTGCGAGCGCCTGGCGGACAAGAAAGTCCGCTGCCTGGCCTGCGCGCACCGCTGCCTGACCGCCCCCGGCGGAACCGGGCGCTGCGGCGTTCGGTTCAACTCAGGCGGGACCCTGATGGCCCCCTGGGGCTACGTCTCGGGGGTTTCCCCCGATCCCATTGAAAAAAAACCTTTTTTTCACGCCCTGCCGGGCGCGCGCACGCTGTCGTTCGGCATGTTCGGGTGCAACTTCCGCTGCGGCTTCTGCCAGAACTGGCAGATAGCCGGCGTAAAGTCGGCGGCGGGCCTGGCGCCGCTCCCGGTCTCGGCCGAAGAGCTCGCCCTGGAGGCCTCCGCGGCCGGGGCCAAAGCGGTAGTTTCCACCTACAACGAACCTCTTATCACCGCCGAATGGGCGGCGGCCGTTTTCTCGGCTGCAAAAGCGAAGAAGCTGCGTACCGCCTTCGTTTCCAACGGCTACGCCACCCCCGAAGCCGCCGCTTTCCTGCGGCCGTCGCTGGACCTGTGGAAAGTGGACCTGAAATCTTTTAACCCGGACAAATACCGCGAGGTCTGCGGCGCGGAACTGGAGAAAGTCCTGGCGGGCATAAACGTAATACGCGGCGCGGGCTTCTGGATGGAGATAGTCACCCTGGTCATCCCGGGCTTCAACGACTCCGACGCCGAACTGGAGGCGATGGCGGGCTTCCTTGCGGCGCTGTCTCCCGACATCCCCTGGCACCTTACGGCCTTTCACCCCGACCACCTGATGACCGGCACGCCGCCCACCTCCCAGGAGACCCTTTACCGCGCCAGGGAGATAGCGGCCCGCAAGGGCCTGCGCTACGTCTACTGCGGAAACCTCAGCGGCGCCCGCGGGCAGAACACGGTCTGCCCGGCCTGCGGCAGGGAAGTGGTGATAAGGGAAGGTTTTACGGTAAAGCGCAGCCTGCTGGGGGAAAAAGGCCTGTGCCCCTGCGGGCAGAAGATCCCCGGAGTGTGGGCTTAATTAAAAAGCGAGGCGACGGCGAGAGGCCAGGGATTTTCTCCCGGTTTCTGAAAAAGGCCCGAGTAGCCGCCTATGAAAGCCGAAAGCGTGACGGTAAGGCCGGAGAAGCCGTAAGACCCCAGGCTCGAGAGCAGCGCTCCCCGCCAGAAGAAGAGCCCGCAGAAAACCCCCGCGAAAAAAACGGCCGCCGCGAGCGTGCGGCGGTCGACCCCGGTATAAACCAGCAGGCTGGCCAGGTAGTACTGCGCCAGGGCCGTCCCGGACGAGGCCAGCGCGAAACCGGCCGCGTCGCAGACAAGAGGCTTCAGGCGGTAAACCTCCAGCCCGCCGAAGGCCGCTTTCGCCAGGGCGAAAGACAGTTTCATCCCGGCCAGGGCGGCCAGCAGCAGTATTACGGTTAAAAGCAGGGAAACGGCCATGTAGCCGGAGAAGGCGAAAAAGAACATCCCTTCCTTCGAACTACTTCTTGTCATAAAAACCGATCTCACGAAGGAAAACGAGGTTATCCTGCCAGCCGGGATTGACCTTGACCGTCAGGTGCAGCTCGACGGGGCGCTTCAGGAAAGTGCCCAGGGCCTTGGCGGAGGTCTCGCGCAGGCGCTTCAGCATGCTGCCGCCCTTGCCAATGAGTATCGGCTTCTGGTTTTCCCTGGCCACGTGAATCTTCGCCAGCACCTGGTCGTCGCGGCCCTCTTCCTCCAGGAAAAGCTCGATCTCCACGGCGCAGGAATAGGGGATCTCCTGGCTGTACAGCTTGAAGATCTGTTCGCGTATTATTTCGGCCGCGTAGAAGCGCTCCCAGCGGTCGGTAAGCTGGTCGACGGGATAGTAGGGGGGATGTTCCGGCAGGCCGTCCCTTATGCCGGCGCGCAGCTCCTTCAAGCCGCCCCCGGTAAGCGCGGAGACGTGAAAGACCTGCGCCACGGTAAGGAGCTTCTTGAAATAATCCTCGGCGGCCTTGACCCGCACGTCGGTATTTTCTTTGTCCAGCTTGTTGATGACCAGGTAGAGCGGGCAGCGCACCTGCTTGAGCGGCTCGAAAAGGTGGACCTTGCTTTCGGGCGGCAGGCCGGGCTCCGTTATGAAGATGCAGAGGTCGCCTTCTTCGGAAGCCGCCCGCTTTATAGCGTTGACCATGGAGCGCTCGAACATGTTCCGGCCTTTCAGGAAGCCCGGGGTATCCACGAAAACGGCCTGGTAGTCGGGAGCGTTAAGAATGCCCAGGATGTTGTTCCTGGTGGTCTGCGGCTTGTCCGAAATGATGGACAGGCGGGTGCCGCAGAGAGAGTTCATGAGCGTGGACTTGCCGGCGTTGGGCAGGCCCGTTATGGGAACGAAGCCCGCCCTGAAACCCGCCGGCAATTCCGTCGTCATTTAAGGCAGACCGGGTTGGCCCACAGGGGCAGCTGCGTGGCTTTGTCCAGCTTGCGCACCTTGATGTCGCCGGTGAGCTCCTGGATAAAGACCTCGGAACTGAAAACCCTGGTGCCGGCCACCAGGTGGCCGCCGAACGCCTTGCCTTCCGAGTCGGAGAACATTACGTGGGCGTGGACCATGGGCTTGTCGTCGAACAGGCTGACGTTGCCGCAGAGCGAAAGGATCTCAAGCTCTTTTTCCAGGTTCACCTTGTTGTATTTCTTGGCCTTCTGGTCGTAGATGGTGAACGTGGCGCGCTCGACCGCGCCTATCGCGTTGATCAGTCCGCAGCGCACCTGGTGATGGTGGCAGAAATACTGAATGGCCTGCAGCAGGTCCTCGCCCTTGTATATGCTGAACAAGAACGTCCTGCCTGTAAGATACGGCTTTTCCTGTAGTTGCATCGATCCCTCCGTTGTTCCCCGTTTTTTCTTTTAAAATTTCCCGGCTTTCCGCCCCTGACGAAACACGTCTTAATATCTTATTTTAGCAAATTTCATAGGAGAGCGGGTAGTATGTATCCCGGCAATTAATTAATATAATAGAAAGCGACAGCAACCAGGGAGGACATATGACAACTACCGCCGCGAAAGCAGTCTCTTACAAGGAACTCGGCTTCGTCAATACGCGCGAGATGTTCAAGAACGCCATGAAGGACGGCTACGCCGTGCCCGCCTACAATTTCAACAACATGGAACAGCTGCAGGCCATCCTTACCGCCTGCGTGCGCTCCCGCTCCCCGGTGATCCTGCAGCTCTCCAAGGGCGCCCGCGACTACGCTAACGCCACGCTGCTGCGCTGGATGGCCATGGGCGCGATGGAGATGATAAAGGAGATGAAGGAAGGCCCCGTGCCCGTCGCCCTTCACCTGGACCACGGCGATTCTTTCGAGCTGTGCAAGTCCTGCATCGAGAACGGCTTCTCGTCCGTGATGATAGACGCCTCGCACCTGCCTTACGAGGAGAACGTAAAGCTCACCAGGCAGGTGGTCGAGTACGCGCACCAGTTCGACGTGACGGTGGAAGGCGAGCTGGGCGTGCTGGCCGGCATCGAGGACGAGGTTTCCCACGAGCATTCCAACTATACCGACCCCGCCCAGGTGGAGGATTTCGTCAAGCGCACCGGCGTGGACTCCCTGGCCATCTCCATCGGCACCAGCCACGGCGCCTTCAAGTTCAAGGTAAAGCCCGGCGAGAGCGCGCCCCCGCTGCGCTTCGACATCCTCGAGGAATGCGAGCGGCGCATCCCCGGGTTCCCGATAGTCCTGCACGGCGCCTCTTCGGTGCTGAACGAATACATCGAAATGATCAACAAGTACGGCGGCAAGATGGAGAACGCCGTGGGCGTGAGCGCCGACCAGCTGCGCAAGGCGGCCAAGTCCGCCGTCTGCAAGATCAACATAGACTCGGACGGGCGCCTGGTGATGACCGCGGTCATCCGCAAGGTGTTCTCCGAGAAGCCGGGCGAATTCGACCCGCGCAAATACCTGGGCCCCGCCCGCGAAGAGCTGATAAAGATGTACATGGACAAGAACAAGACCGTGGTCGGCTCGGCCGGCAGGGTCTGACCCCGGCGGAAAAAGAACAGGGACGCCCGGCGAAACCGGGCGTTCTTTTTAACTATGGAAAATAAATTCGACGTGATCATTATCGGGGGCGGGGCGTCCGGCCTCGCCGCGGCGGTAGAGGCCTCGCGGGCGGGAGCGTCCGTGCTGGTGCTGGAAAAGAACCATGTGCCGGGCCGCAAGGTCCTTTCCACCGGTTCGGGCAAATGCAATTTCTCCAACCGCAAGGTCGCCCCGTCCGCTTACCACCCGGCCTCCCCGGCCTTCCTGAAAAAAACCTTCGCGGCCCTGCCGCCGGCCGAAGTCCTTTCATTTTTCGAAGAGCTGGGCCTGCTGTGGACGGAGGGAGAAAACGGGCGCCTTTTCCCGCGGTCGCTCAAAGCGCAGGACGTCGTGAACGTGCTGCTGCACGAACTCGACCTCCGCGGCGTTTCCATCCATACCCTCACCGAAGCGCTGGCCGTTTCGGCCGGCAAGGACGGGTTTTCGGTGGAGGCCGTGAAAGTGCAGCCCAAGTGGGACAAAAAAGCTCCCGCCGGCGAAAAGACCCTTTACCGCGGAGCGCGCCTGATCCTGGCGGCCGGAGGAGCCAGCTATCCCCAGATAGGCGGCGGCTCCGGCGGCTACGCCCTGCTCCGCTCCCTCGGGCATTCGGTTTCGGCGGTTTCCCCGGCCATCGTGCCGCTGAAGGTCAAAGGGAATTACACCAGGGAATTGGACGGCGTCAGGCTGAACGCGGCCCTGAAACTTATGGCGGGGGACAGGGTAGTCCTGGAGACCGAGGGGGAAATGCTGTTCACCGCCTACGGCGTTTCCGGGCCGGCCGTACTGGACCTGAGCCGCGCCGCGACGGCCGCCCTGCGGGAGGGGCCGGTATTCATAGAAGCCGATTTCATGCCGGACTACAAACTGGCCGCGCTGGAAGAGTTCCTGGCCGCCAGGGCGGCGGCCTTTGAAGACCGCGCCTTCGCCCATTTCGCCACCGGCATCCTCAACGAGAAGGTTATGCGGGAGGCGGCGGCCCGCGCCGGGCTTACATGGAGCGCCGTCGTGCTGCCAGGCTGCGCGTGCGAACTGGCGGCCGCGCTGAAAGCGTTCACGCTGGAAGTGGCCGGGCCGCTGGGGTTCGAGGACGCCATGGCGAGCGCCGGCGGCTGCGCGCTGGCCGAGGTGGATCCCGCCACCTTCGCCTCTAAAAAAGCCAAAGGCCTTTACGTTACGGGGGAACTGCTGGACCTCGACGGGGATTCCGGCGGCTACAACCTGCACCTGGCCTGGACGAGCGGAATATTGGCCGGGCGGGCGGCCGCCGGAAAATAGCCTAAGTCAGCCGCGATAAAAGCGAAGAGCCGCGCACCGCGCGGCTCTTTTGCTTGAATTGCATCGGGACCTGTTATTTAAAAACGGTCATTGAGAACCAGTAACACACGGCTGAGATCAATGCGGCGGCCGGAATGGTCATGAACCAGGCCCACACTATCTGGCCGGCGACGCCCCATTTTACGGCGCTGAAGCGCTTCATGGTTCCCACGCCCATGATCGCCCCGGTTATGGTATGCGTGGTGCTTACCGGCACGCCCATGGAAGAAGCGATGAAAAGCGTGGCGGCGGCGCCGGATTCCGCGCAGAAGCCGTCCACCGGCTTTAATTTGGAGATCTTGTGCCCCATGGTTTTCACAATGCGCCAGCCGCCCGACATGGTGCCGAGGCCCATGGCCGAATAGCACGCTATGGCCACCCAGTTAGGAACCTCGAACTTGCCCCCTAAATATCCCGCGCTGTAAAGCAGCCCGGTTATAATACCCATGGTCTTCTGCGCGTCGTTGCCTCCATGGCCGAGGCTGTAAGCGGCCGCGGAAAGCAACTGCCCTTTCCTGAACAGATGATCGACCTGGCCGGGGACAGACCTGCTGAACAGCCTGTAAACCATCACCCCGAAACCAAGCCCCAGCAGCATGCCCAGCAATGGTGAGATCACTATAAAGAGCAGCACCTTTATGATCCCTGACCAGACAAGCACTCCCGTGCCGGCCTTTACCACGGCCGCGCCGGCCAGCCCGCCCATCAGCGCGTGGGAGGAGCTTGACGGCAGCCCGTAATACCAGGTGACGATATTCCAGACGCAGGCGCCCATAAGCGCTCCGAATACGACGTGGTTGTCTATCACGGCGATATCGACTATGCCCTTTCCCATCGTCTTCGCCACTTCATGGCTGAAGATGAAGAAGGCCACCATGTTAAAGAAGGCGGCCCAGAGTACGGCCTGCCGCGGGGAAAGCACCCGCGTCGAGACTATCGTGGCAATGGAATTAGCGGCGTCATGAAAGCCGTTAAGGTAATCGAAAGCCAGGGCCAGTGTGACCAGCCCTATGATAGGAAGCAGGGCGCTATCCATGTTTTACGAGGATGGACTCGATAACCTTGGCCACGTGCTCGCAAGTGTCCAGGGTGCCTTCGGCCACTTCGTAGATCTCTTTCCACTTAATGACCATGATGGGGTCTTTCTCGGTCTCGAAGAGATGGCTGATGGCTTTCTCCCGGATCTGGTCGCCCATGTTCTCCAGCCGGTTGACCTCAATGCAGTGGTCCAGCACGCGGCGGGCGCGCTTGGTGTCGTGCATGTGCTTAACGGCGTTGGCCAGGGCCTGGGTGGACTGGTCTATGGTGTCGGCGAACTGCACCATGTAATCCTCGTTGGCGTCCAGCTTGTACAGCTTGATGCGGTTGGCCATGGAATTTATCATGTCCAGGATGTCGTCGAGAGTGTTGGCCAGCGCGTAAATGTCTTCGCGGTCTATGGGGGTGATGAAAGTGCGGTTGAGCATGTCCACGATCTCGTGGGAGAGCGTGTCGCCCTCGTGCTCGAAATTCTTGATGGTCTTGACCGTTTCTTCGTCGAAAGCGCCTTTTTTTACGGCGCGCTTGAAACAATCGGCGGCCTTCACGATGTTCTCCATCTGCAAATTAAGGTAGTCGAAGAATTTTACTTCTTTCGGCAGGAAATTAATGGCCATGGCAAGCTCCTTTGGGGGTCTATTGAACCGCTGTATAATTTAATTATATCCTTTTTGCGGAGAACCCGCCACAAGCACGGCGCCACCGGAGGAACACTATGGACTTCAAGGCTTCGCTTTACAAACGCCTGGACAAATACGCCAGGCTCGACACCCAGAGCGACGACAGATCGCAGACCTTCCCTTCCACTAAAAAGCAGCTGGTGCTGGCTAAATTACTGGCAGCCGAACTGAAAGCCATAGGCGCCAAAGGCGTAAAGCTGGACAAATACGGCTATGTGACGGCGGAGATCCCGGCTACCGCCAAAGGCAGGCTGCCGGTCATAGGCCTGCTGGCGCACGTGGACACCTCCCCCGACGCTTCGGGCAAAGGCGTCAAACCCCGGCTGCACAAGAGCTGGAAGGGCGGGGAGATCGTTATCAGCCGCAAGCTGGGCGTGGTCCTGAACACCAAAAACTGCCCGGAACTGGCCGCCTGCCGCGGGGAGGACATCGTAACCGCTTCGGGAGACACGCTGCTGGGCGCCGACAACAAGGCGGGCCTGGCCATAATAATGACCGCCGCCGAGCACCTGCTCAGGCACAAAGAGATCCCGCACGGCAAGCTCAGGATCGGCTTTACTCCCGACGAGGAAGTAGGACAGGGCGTCAAGTATTTCAACGTGAAGGCCTTCGGCGCGGATTTCGCCTATACCTTCGACGGGGACCTGGCGGGAGCGGTCGAAGAAGAAAACTTCAACGCCGACGGCGTCAAGATCTCCATAAAGGGAAAGAGCGTGCACCCGGGCTCGGCCAAGAACGCCCTGGCCAACGCCGCGCGCATAGCCGCCGACATCGTGGCCTCCTGGCCCGAGAACCTGCTGCCGGAAACCACCGAAAAGCGCGAAGGCTTTATCATGTTCACCGATATCGCCGGCGAGATAGAGAAGGCGGAGATCTCCGGCATAGCCCGCGAGCACGACCTCAAGAAGCTGAAAGCCATGGAGCGCCAGCTCGAGGCCATAGTGGCGGCCAAGCGCCTGAAGTACCCGCTGGCCGAAATAGACCTGGCGTTCCGCGAACAGTACCGCAACATGAAGGAAATCATCGTCAGGCACCCCGCGGTAATGGGAAAACTGATGGCCGCGGTGCGCGAAGCCGGGCTTGAGCCGAAGGTGAAGCCGGTGAGGGGCGGGACCGACGGCGCCAGGCTGAGTTTTATGGGGCTGCCCACGCCCAACGTCTTTACCGGCGGCTACAACTACCACGGCCGCTACGAGTGGGCGTCCCTGGACGGCATGAATAAATCCGCCGAGGTCCTGATAAACCTGGTCAGGCAGTGGGCTAAATAGCGGCACGGGCCGACTCAGGGAGAATTTTAAATGGCACATACGCGTCTGGTGGAATTATTCCTGGAACTGGCCCGGCTGGACGGGCTTTCGGGCAAAGAAGCGCCGGTGGCCAACTTCGCCGGCAACTTCCTGAAGAAACTGGGTTTCCCGGCGCAGTTCGACGGCGCGGCCGAAGTTTCCGGGTCCAATACCAGCAACGTCGTGTGCCCGGTCGGCGGCGGGGGGGCGATAGTGCTGCTGGCCCACATGGACACCGCCCGGCCGACCGCGCAGACCAAGCAGGTGGTTACGGCCGACAGGGTGACCTCCGACGGAAAATGGCAGCTGGGCGCCGACAACCGCGCCGGCATGGCAGCCATCCTTTACGCCCTGGAGCGCGCGGTCGATACCGGCCTGCCGCTCAAGCCTTTTACCGTAGCCTTCACCACGCAGGAAGAAACCACCATGGCCGGCGGCCGCAACCTCGGCCTGCCGCCCGGGATCCGCCACGGCTTCGTTTTCGATTCGTCGCTGGACCCGGGCTGCTACGCCATAGCTTCCCCGGGCGCCGCTGTTTTCTCGGCTCACGTGACCGGCCGGCCCTCCCACGCAGGCATAGCCCCCGAGAAGGGGATTTCCGCCATCCATATCGCCGCCAAAGCCCTCGCGGGCCTCGAGTTCGGCCGCCACGACGAGGAGACCACGTCCAATATCGGGACCATCGCCGGCGGAGAAGCCACCAACGTGGTCGCGGCTTATGCCCTGGTCCGGGGCGAGGTGCGTTCGCTCGACAAGGCCAAAGTGCCGCCTGTCCTGGACCGCATCAAAGCGGAATTCGAAAAGGCGGCCGCGGCCGCCGGCGGCAACGCCAAATTCGACTGGGCCTGGGATTTCCAGCCCTACCGCCACGACAAGGAGTCCGAAGTGTGCCGCCTGGCCGAGACCGCCCTGCGCGCGGCCGGGCTGGAACCCTCGGCCGTGCCCTCCCACGGCGGCAGCGACGCGAACTCGCTCAACGCCAAAGGCGTGGCTACCGTAAATTTCGGCATCGGCGCCAGGAACCCCCACGCCGACGACGAGTATATTCTGCTTGAGCATTTGACCAAGGCCTCGGAGATCGTATGGCAACTAATAAAAAAATAAATCTCTTGATATTAGCCGGCTGCCTGCTGGGCGCCGCCGCGCAGGCCCCGGCCCAGGACGGACCTAAAGGCCATCTTTTCATCATAGGCGGCGGCCACAGGTCGGACGCGGTAATGTCCCGCTTCATAGAGCTGGCCGGGGGCAGGAACGCGCCCCTGGCGGTGATCCCGCTGGCCAGCGGCGACCCGGCCGACGCCGCCAAGACCCAGGTAGACCAGCTTAAAAGGCTGGGCGCCGCCGACGCGGAAGGCGTCATCTTCGCGAAAGGCGAAGCGGACAAGGAAGAGAATCTGCGCAAGATCAGGCGGGCGCGCGGGGTGTTCTTCACCGGCGGAGACCAGGTAACCCTGGTCTCTTTCCTGGCCGGGACTAAAATGCTGGAAGAGATACACCGCGTCTACCGCGAGGGCGGAGTGGTCGGCGGCACCAGCGCCGGGGCGGCGATCATGAGCCGGGTAATGCTGACCGGCGACGACCGCCAGGCGAAAAAGGACGAGGAGTCTTTCAGCGCCATCCGCTCCAGCGCCGTGGCCATCGCCGAAGGTTTCGGTTTTGTACCGGAGAACATAGTGATGGACCAGCATTTCCTGGTCCGCAAGCGCCAGAACCGGCTTATCAGCGTGGTGCTGGAAAACCCCGGCCTCACGGGCATCGGCGTGGACGAGGCCACCGCCTTCATAGTAGGCCCGGGAGGGGAAGCCGAAGTCCTCGGCGCCAGCCTGGTGACCGTCTTCGAGACCATGGGCGCGGGCCCGGTGACCAAAGACGAACCCGGCCACCTGGCGGCGAAGGGCATAACGATGCACCTGCTGAAATCGGGCGACAGGTACACGCTTCCGAAAGCCGCTAAAATCAAATGAAGACCAAATTCGCCTTCAATACGCTGGTAATGATCTACGCGGTGGTAGTGGCGGTGGCCGCGGGCACCTGGCTGCTGCCGGGGGGCGAATACCAAAGAGTGGAGGCCGACGGACGCACCCTGGTAATCGCCAATTCCTTCCAGCCCGGGCTTACGGTGCCGCAGGGGCCGGCCGCGGTGCTGATGGCGCCCATAAAAGGCTTCGTCAAATCGGTGGACATCCTGGTTTTCCTGTTCGTGATAGGCGGGACTTTCATGGTGATAGAGAAGACCGGCGCGCTGGCCTCCGGGCTTAAGCGGCTGGCCTCTTTCTTCGCCAGGAAGCCTGAGCTCCGTATTTTTTTCATCCCCGTCACGGTAGTGATCTTCTCCATAGCGGGGTCCGTCTTCGGCATGTGCGAGGAAACGATGCCCTTCGTGCTGATCTTCATCCCGCTGGCGCTGGCGCTGGGCTACGACTCCCTGGTGGGAACGGCCATCCCTTTCCTGGGCGCGGCCGCGGGCTTCGCGGGGTCCACCCTCAACCCTTTCATCGTCGGCATCGCCCAGCGCATCGCCGAGCTGCCGCCGCGCTCCGGCCTGGAGTACCGCCTGCTAATCTGGGTCATCAGCACGACGTGCATGACCGCTTTTATCATGATGTACGCGGCCCGCATCCGCAAAGACCCGGCCAAAAGCCCGGTCTTCGAGCTGGACAAACTGCGCAAGCACGACCTGCACCTGGACGCGGACAAACTGGAACCTTTCCTCTGGAAGCACAAGCTGGTGCTGCTGGTCTTCGGCCTGTCTATCGTCGCCCTCGTGTTCGGCGTCATGAAATACGAGTGGTTCATACAGGAGATAGCCGCGCTGTTCTTCGCGCTGGCGATAACCGCCGGCCTGCTGGGCCGCCTGAGCATGGACGAGCTGACCGAAGCTTTCAAGGAAGGCGCGCGGGGGATGATGGGCGTGGCGCTGATCATCGCCTGTGCCAAGGGCACGCTGGTGATAGCCACCGACGGCAAGATCCTCGATTCCATGCTGCACGGAATGGCCAGCGTCATCTCCGGGCTGCACCCGATCCTGGCGGCCCAGGCGATGTTCGTGGCGCAGGGAACGCTTAATTTCTTCGTGCATTCCGGCTCCGGGCAGGCGGCGCTGACCATGCCGGTGATGGCCCCGCTGACCGACGTGCTGGGGCTCACGCGCCAGACCGCCGTGCTGGCTTTCCAGTTCGGCGAGGGCTGGATAAACCCGGTGCTGCCCACCTCCGGAGTCACCATGGGCGTGCTGGGCCTGGCGGGCATCCCCTGGAACGTCTGGTTCAAATGGATGCTGCCGGCGCAGATCTTCTTTTTTATCCTGGCCCTGCTGCTGCTCATCCCGCCGGTGATCTTTCACCTGCAGTAAGGCCGGCGCCGGCAGTATTTTGTAGAATGTTGGGATGAAAACCTCAGGGCTGCTCCTTATTGTTCTCCTTACGTGGCCGGCGGCAGCCCAGGGCTTCTCCGCCGCTTCCATGCGCCGCCTCGAACTGGAAGAGACCTGCAGCCTGGCCCTGGGCCGCAGCGAGCAGCTGGGGCGGCAGGCGGAAGGCGTGGCGCAGCTGGACGCCGCCGAGCGGCAGTTCGGCGCGGCTTTCCGCCCGTCCTTCGACTTCAACGCCTCCCTCTCCAAACAGCAGAACGCCGACACCGCCGCGAAAGGCTATTTTTCCGGCAGCTATAATCTATTTTCGGGCATGAGGGATTATCTCTCGGCGAAAGCCGCCTCGGCCAGGACCGGGGCCGCCCGCCTGGACCTGGACCGCGCCCGCCAGCTGCTGTACCTGTCCGCCGCCCAGGCCTATCTCAACCTGCTGGCCGCGCAGCGGGAAGTCTTTATCCGCGCCGGCCAGCTGGAGGTGACCGCCAGGCGCATAGCGGAGCTGGAAGCGCGCGCCGCCATCGGCCGCTCGCGAAAGAGCGAAGTGGTCGCCGCCAGGTCGCAGCTGGCGCAGGACAAGGCGGGTTACCTCGCCTCGGTTTCCGACGAGCGCCTCGCCCAGCAGGCCCTGAAGTTCCTCACCGGCCTCTCCGAGGACCTGGCCCCGGCCGAGCTCCCGGCCCGCGCGCCCGCCGCGCCTGAAGCCTATCTTAAACTGGCCCTGTCCAGGCCCGACGTCCAGGCGAAGCGCCGGGAAGCGGAGACCTACGGCTACCTGGCCGACATAGAGGTTCAGAGCAAATGGCCCGCGCTGAACCTGGCCGCCAACTATTATGTGCTGCGCACCCCCGCGCCCGACCCCGTAAACCGCTGGGACGCCGGCGCTTTCCTGAACCTGCCCCTTTATACGGGAGGCCGGCTGCAGGCGAAGAAAGACTCGGCTTACAGCGCAAAGCGCTCGGCCTCGCTGGCCCTGGACCAGGCCCAAAGGCAGGCCCTTTCGGAAGTAAGGTCGGCCTACGAAGAGTTCACCTACTCCGCGCGGCAGGCGGCCAGCCTTGAGGAAGCGCTGACTTTAGCCGAAGAGAACGCGCGCTACCAGCAGGAAGACTACAAAATGGGCCTGGTGAACAACCTGGACGTCCTGAGCGCCCTGAACACGGCGCAGCAGACCCGCCTGGCCCTTTCGCAGGCGCGGGCGCGCTCCAGCCTCGCCCTTATAAAACTTGAAACCTCTGCCGGAGCCGAGCTTAAATAATGACCTTATCCGACCTCTCCATAAAACGCCCCGTCTTCGCCTGGATGCTGATGCTGGGGCTGATAGTCTTCGGCGCCATCAGCTTCGGGCGCATGGGCATCAGCCAGCTGCCCGACGTGGACTACCCGGTGGTCAACGTCAGCGTCTCCCTGGAGGGCGCGGCCCCCGAAGTGATGGAGACGCAGGTCACCGACGTGCTGGAGAGCGCGGTGATGACCATTGCCGGCATAAAGGACATCTCCTCCTCTTCCCGCAGGGGTTCGGCGCGCATCACGCTGGAATTCGAGCTGAACCATGACATAGACGACGCCATGCAGGAGGTGCAGGCCAAGGTGTCGCAGGCCGCGCGCAACCTGCCCAAGGAAATAGACCCCCCGGTGGTGACCAAAACCAACCCCGAGGACCAGCCGATCATCTGGATCGCCCTTTCCGGCGACAGGCCCGTAACGGACCTGATGAACTATACCAACGACGTGCTGCGCGACCAGCTCAGCATCATAGAGGGCGTGGGCGAGGTCAGCATGGGCGGCTACGTGGACCCGGCCCTGCGCGTCTGGCTGGATTCCAACAAAATGGACGCGGCCCAGCTGACCGTAACCGACGTGCTGGGCGCCATCTCGGCGCAGCACGCGGAGCAGCCCGCGGGCTATATAGATACCGGGAAGAAAGAGCTGAACGTGCGCGTGCTGGGCGAAGCCCCCACGCCCGAGGCCTTCTCGCGCATCGTGATCGCCGGGCGCGGCGGCTCGGCCATCTGGCGCACCTACCACCTCAGCGACGTGGCAAAGGTGGAGGACGGGCTGGCCGACGTGCGCCGCATCACCCGCAACTGGGGTAAGCGCGCGGTGGGCCTGGGCGTGAACAAGCAGAGGGGCTCCAACGCGGTGGCCACGGCCAAGCGCGTAAAGGCCCGGCTGGAAGAGATAAAGAAAACCCTGCCGGAAGGGATGCGCCTGGAGATCGTCAACGACTCCACCAGGTTCATCGAGGAATCCACCCACGAGCTGAATTTCACCCTGGTCCTGTCGGTCATCCTCACTTCGCTCGTCTGCTGGCTTTTCCTCGGCTCCTGGTCGTCCACCATCAACGTGCTGCTGGCGATACCCACCTCCATAGTAGGCTCCTTCATCGTCCTTTACTTCATGGGCTTCACGCTCAACACCTTCACCCTGCTGGGCCTGACGCTGGCCATAGGCATAGTGGTGGACGACGCCATCATGATGC
>MGTU01000029.1 GCA_001799615.1 Elusimicrobia bacterium GWA2_61_42
CGGTCTGCCCGAGGGGACGGCCGTTAAGGTGTATACACTTAACGGCGAGCTGGTGTGGGAGGGGAAGGCCTCCGCGGCGGGGCTGGCGGTGTGGTATGGGCGCAACAAGGCGGGTCGTAAAGTGGCCAGCGGGCTGTACCTGGTACACCTCGAAAGCGGCGGCCAGAAGAAGATAAAGAAAGTCTCGGTGGTAAAATGAAGATCCTGACCTTCTTCCTAATAATTCATATCAGTTGAAATAGGTAAAATCACCCTTGGACGCTTGCCCCCTTTGTTCTTGGTTAATTGGCGGATTTGAAAAAAGGAGCCCTATGCAAATTGCGATTCAACTTGTTTTAGTGTTGGTTCTGTTCGCTGATCCGGTGTTTTCCTGTTCGGTTTTTATGGTGACCGATGGTTCTAAAACTTTTTTAGGGAACAACGAAGATGAGACTAATTCTTATTCCGTAGAAACTTTTATTCCCCCGGCGAATGGAAAATACGGTTATTTCTACATGGAGTCGCCTCATGACCCGAGCGACGCCAATCCCTCCCATGAGCCTCCGATGATAGAGCATTATCCCCAAGGAGGAATGAACGATCAGGGGTTGGCTTATGATATAACTTTTACACCCCTGAAGGGTTCCAGGCAAATGAAGTTCGCGCCCGGTCTGAAAGTATTGGATCCGAGCGGGGAATATCAGGGGTATGTCCTGAGAAAGGTGCTCGCCGAGGCGGCCACAGTGGAAGAAGCGATCCGGATAATACAACAGTATGTGGTTCCCGAATTTTTTACGATCCAGGTCTTTCTCGCGGATAAGGGGGGACATTCCGCGGTACTGGGCATAGGGAAAGACGATTATCTTTCGGTTATCAGGAACAGCAAGAACTATCAGGTCCTGACGAATTATAGTCAGGCGGATAAAGAAAACAGCATAATCCTTGATCAGAGGGCCGATATCGCAAGCGACATGTTGAAGGAAGACTCATCCGTTAATGTCGGCAACTTCCTTTCCGTCATGGCGGCCATTCACGTTGAAGGATTGAGCTCGACGGTTTACTCCACCGTCTATAACCTGAATAATGCCGATATTAATTTCTATTATTTTCATAATTTCCAAAAAAGCGTGAAAATGAACCTGAACGAAGAGTTGAAAAAAGGGAAACATTCTTTTGTAATGTCCAGCCTCTTTAAGCCGATCTTCGCCCAGACGACGACAAGCGCCATGTCCGCGACCTTCTCCGGCCTGGTCCGTAAATTAGAGGCATGTAGGGACGAGCTTCCCAAGCCCGGTGCGAAGCCGGTTTCAGCGGCCCCTGTTAAGCGCGGCGCCCCCAAGGCGCAGGGGAGCGCGCCAGCGCTCAAGCCGTGACGACCTGTATGGCGTGCTTAATAAATACGTCCCGTAATCCGCTTAAGTCGGGGAATACTAAACGTACGGAGTTTATGAGCCGGGCACCAGAGAGGCATCTAAAAGCTGTAACCATAATGTAGCCCCTATGTAACCGCAATTTAACCCGGTGTGTGTAGGCTTACGTTATATGGAGAAAGTTATGAAAAAGATTCTGATGACGGTTGCCATGATGGGAATTGCGGGCGGGGGGTATGCAGCCGAGTTCTCCGAACTAAGCGTGAAAGCCTCGGAGCTTAAAGCCTCCGTGGCAATAGGGGCGGGTAATGAAAACGTTCCGGTCCAGGCGGCAGGCGCCGCTGCCAAAGTGCACATTTCCAAGGACTGCGCCGCAGCGGCGGGGATCAAACTTGAATTCCCGCCCTTATCGGGGGCTTACAATGTCGGTAAGGTGGATATCGTTTTCAGGGACTCTTCCCGGACGGAAGTTCAGGCAACCGACAGCGGTTGTAGTTTTCCCGACGCGTGGAGAAGCATTCCCACTATAATCTACTATCCTGTCGAAAAGAGTTATTCCCAGGGAATCCGGTCGCTCTACCTCCCCGAGAAGGTAATCAGATCTCTGCCTGTAGGTAAAGACATGCAGGACGCCATGGTTGGAACCAAACAGCGGGCGTTCGCAAATGCCCCGTTAGCCGGTTCGGCTGGAAAATATCCAGTAATACTTTTCTCCCCTGGGGGTGAAATTTCCAGCATGTTCTACGCCGCTATTCTGGAAGACCTCGCCAGCAACGGTTATATTGTGGCGGCCCTGTCCCATCCATATTTGTCCGGAAGTGTTTACCTGCCGGATCAGGATTGCCTTATCGGGATGGAGGACGTCCTGATGGACCCTGATAAAGCTGTACCGTATCTTAACGTGGCGATCCCCGAAGCGGTTAAAGATCTGCGCTATGTCTTCACCGCTTTGAAAGACAAGCGTAGTTCCAATGGCCGCTTTTCAAATCAGATAGATTTCAGCAGGTTTTTTGTGATGGGACATTCCGCGGGGGGAATGGCCGCAACGATGTACTGCGGCAACAGAGGGAACGGCTGTAACGCTGGAATAAACCTGGACGGCGGAAAATTGACGGGGAAAGACGTAGAGGTTTCCGGCTCCTGGCCTAAAAGGAGAGACCTGCCGTTCATGAAGATACATTCCGGGGGAATCGCCCCTATTGATGTGATCCCGAAGAACTATTTTGGAAAGAGGCAGTATGTTGTCAATATTCATCGCATCTCGCACGCTAGTTTCGAGGATATTGCTTTTTTAGGCCCAGGTTTGGTGCCGCCTCCGCCGGGAGGCACGCTTATCGATCCCTTTGCTTCCCACAAAATAATTATGGGACATGTCCTCGGGTTCCTAAGCTCGATCGGGGCGGACAGCGACAAGGTTGAATGGCCGCAGTTGGGGGAAAGCCTTGGGCAGGAATATGAAATACAGGAAAAACGATGGTAACTGTAAACGCGCAACTGACGTACTGATTCTGCCAGTTTTGTGTGGGTAGGGGAACCGGGCGCGAGCGTAAGCCGCGCCCGGCTCGCTTGTGTGAGATTTTCGGGTAAGACCACCCTGCCTCTACTTTAATCTTTTGCGCTGTTGAATTTGTAGCCGCAAGAACGTGCCGCCAGGATCGGGCAGTCTTTTCCGCCGAGTTTTCGGCGCAGGTTGCCCACGGTGACGTCCACCACTTTAGCGTTGGCAGGCCTGGAGTCGTTCCAGACCGAAGCTATAAGAAAATCCCGGCTTAATACGGAATCCGGATTCTCCATGAAAATACGCAGCAGATGGAATTCCCTGTTGGTCAGTTCTAGCGCGGATCTGTTCCGGAGAACGGTCCTGGCCTTCAGGTCCATCGTTATGCCGGCACCGGACAGCGTACATGTGATTCCCCCGTAAGTCCTCCTGGCTATAGCGCCTACCCTGGCCCGCAGTTCCTCAATATCGAATGGCTTTGCTATATAGTCGTCCGCGCCCCATCTCAGGCCCAGTATCTTGTCCTTCACGTCGGACTTCCCGGTAAGCATTACTATCGGGATAGTCCTGAACAGTGAATCCTTCTTTAGTTGCAGGCAAAATTGAAGGCCGTCCCCGTCAGGCAGGCCCCGATCGAGTATTATGATGTCCGGTTTAGCGGCCTGCAGCGCTTTAACGCATTCCTTTATGGAGCCTGCGCCGCACACAATATGCCCATCTTCCCGGAAGGCGGCCTTAACCATCTCAAGGTTCGACTTGTCATCTTCAACAATAACTATCGTCAGCTGTTTCATCATGTTCCTTAAAGGCGCAATAAGCAGAATATGTCCGGTGTCGTCTGTTGAGTCCAGAATATACTAATTCTTTACTGAAAAATCACGAAGGCCGCCGCTGCCCCGGTTGGGCCGCGTAGGCTAAACCTATTCTCGTCCGCTTTTCATTGGCGGGCACCACAACCAGGTAAAAAAGCGGTAAAGATACGCGAGAACCGGGCTGGGCATATTCCCGTGAAAAATAAGGTCCAAAGCCGCTTGGCGGGTGTAGCTCACTCAGGTAAACTAGCACTATGCGCATGGTTTGCGTGCTGCGAAGGGAGGAAATGCAATATGAAGCGGATAAGTACACTGGCGTCCCAGTTCGAGGCTGCCTCTATAAATATACTGCCGGTAGCTCCGGCGTTCTCCATAGTTCCGTTCGTACGTGTCGGGAAAATAAAGCCGGGGATGTCCTTGCGGGATATTCAGGCCGTTTACGGAAGTGAAAACGTAAGGGGAATTGGTTTCGCTGATGATCCCCGGACCGGGATATATGCCGATGGCAGACTTACAATGGAGACCACCTTGGGCGACGCCGGATTGGTTGCCACAGTAGTTGTCGTGGATGAGCGCTTTGTGGTGGGCGGCGTCGGCGTTAAGGTCGGGACTACTCTGGCACAATTGCAAAAGACCTATGGCGAACTGTTGAAAGTACTGACCGGAGCTGCTGCTGTGGAGCGGGACCGCCTTGCTTTTTTTCTGGGGCGAACTTCCCAGGCCCCTGGAGATATACGGGTGGCCCGGATAAGCGTCAGTCTTTTAGGGGACCTTTAAAACTGTTTAACCCGGAGGTGAACAATGAGAATTGATGGCCCTGTTTCGCTCGTCGCAGGATTGGTGCTGGCCGGTCTGTGCGGAGTTGCCCCATTGCGCGCGCAACATTCACCTAAAAAAAAGGCTGTATCCGTGTGGGGGGACGTGCGGCTGGAAAGCCGGCCGATAAGCACCAAGAAATACAGCCGGGTAGTGGAGGAGAGAACCATAATGGGGGGGCAGCCCCGCGACAGCGCCTACTCCGGAGGTTTTGAGATAGATATGCCTGACAATGTGGAGTTGGGCAAACCCTTTGACCTGGATATCCGGTTGCGGCCGTATCCTAATGCCCCCCGCGGTTCCGTGGCGGTAAGGATGGAGCAGACGGACCGGGTTCAATACGAGCCCCGCGTTTTTTCACTGAGGCCCGGAGCCGTAAAAACCATCCGCGCTACCGTGAGAAAGACCAATGCCGGCCTGGCCGGAATTATTGCGAACGCAGACGGATGGCGGACTTATGAGCGGTCAGTAAGCGTAGGCTTTCCGACCCTTCTTGAACCGGCTTCGGTCGCGGCCTCTTTCTCAAAAGGGGGCGTAGAGCCTTTGCTTCTGGCTTTTGTTGATAAGGACTCCAAGAAAAGGGTTTCCCTGGACGGGCCCGTATTTATGATCATAAACAGCGCGCGGGCCTCGGTGCGGGAAATGGGGAGCAGCCAGTGGGCTAACATGGTTAAGCTGGAAGTCCCAGCGGGGGAGGACGCCTCCCCGGTGCTGGAGCTCCGCCCCGAAGGCAATTCCGGAGAAAAGGCCACGGTCTGGGTGAAAGTTGCCCTTTCGAGCGGGCAGGTGATCCATAGCCAGGCTATAGAGTTCCCGATCTATCCCCGCTGGTGGCAGGCCCTGCTGATGTCGGTGCTGGGCGGGGTGCTCTGGGGGCTGCGCAAAGCAGGCTGGCCGCAGGGAAACCGCGACGCCTGGCGGCGCCATTTCGCAAAGTGCCTGGGCGCTGCGGTACTGGCCGGGGGGATAGGCTATTGCCTGTCCAGCAGGGACTTGCTGGGGCTTAAGCTGGATTCCACAACGCTTAAAGGCTATTTCCTGCTGGGCTTCGCATTTTCTTACGTAGGAGTTGATGCCGCGCTGAGGTTGTGGATGCCAGGCAAGCCGCCGACCATGTGAGCCGGACAGGCCGATTTGAGGAGAAGACGGGGACGGGTAAAAGGAGCTGACGGATATGTATAGAACTGAACGTGTTATGGCAATGCTGGGCAGGCATATGTTTGAGATCCTCAACGCCGTGAGCGGTCTTATGGCGATCTGGATGTTCGTTATAAAGGATTATAAATATACCGCTATCGCTCTCGGATGTGCGGCGGTTTTTCTGGGCCTCTGGGCGCATAATTACCGGAAGGACTACCGTGATACTTTAAAATCCTACAACCGGATGTATCAGATGCTCTCCCACCTGCGGCGGGAGATCCTCACTTCGGTGGTTTCCGGGTTGTCTTCCGATCCGGACGAGGCGCTTAAGTTCTCGGCGCGGCACACCATGTGCGTTCTGAACGAGGTCACAACGCTGTTAAGCGACTTATCCGGCGAGAAATGTACCGGTTCCCTGATGGCCCCGGACACTGCTGACCGGACTAACCTGAAGACCGTGGAGAAACTCTGGTCGCGTGAAACTCCATGGGACCGCCGGGATGGAACCCATGACCTCCGCATCCCCATAGGGAAGGGTTTTGCTGGTATAGCTTTTGATACAAGGCGGATCAAGTGGTCATCGGATTTCTCGAACGAAAAAGATTTCCTGAGGGATGTCCATGCCGACTGGGGGAAGTATTACAGGAGCGGTTTTTCCGCCCCCGTTTTTGTAAATGACCGAGTTGAGCTGATATTCAACATCGATTGTATGAAGCCCGGGGTTTTCAACAAGGAGATGTGTACCATCGTTAACGCCGGCGCGGAGTTGCTGGGACTGGTGCTGCAGATATCAGGGGCAAACCCTGATAAGGGAGTGAATTAAGGCCGTAAGATTTTTGTTATAATAACATCGGGGGATAGTAAATTATGGAAGAAAAAAGAAACAAAAAAATGTCTGCTTTGCCTTGTACAGCGGGCATCCGCGAAGTTAATTTCGGGGATATCCTTAACAGGGGGGTCCAGCTTCTCGAGGCGGAGAAAAGCCCTAAACTCACCTCCGCATATTTCGAAAGCCCTGGCTTCTTTGAGAACAAGTCCGCCCTTTGCGGAAGTAATAAGGAGAAGCGCTGAGCCTGAATCGTGAGTTCTTTGGGGCAAGCCGCCGGGGAATCCCCGGCGGCTTTTTTATCGGCGGGGTAAAAAGTGTCTCCCTAAAACAGCAAAGCCACTGTAAAAAATGCGTGGGCACTGGCGTAGGCCGGTTAACGCATGTCTCCGAGAGCAAGGACACTTCTGGAACCGCGTGGGATGGCGTAAGATATAGACAGCGGCGGAGACGAAGGATTAAAGGAGAAAAGATATACGCTTGCGAATTCCCACGGCTTGGCCATATATCTTCCGGCAGCCACCTGCGACTGGTGGTATAAAAAACTGGCGTGGGTTCGCGAGATCCGCTGGGATGAGTTCCTTAAAGAGATGTTGACGCTGCATAAGTAAAGGGACGGCAAAGTTCTGTGGGCCTTGCCGGCAGACCATTAGCGGCATAATCCGGGACCAAGGGCACTGCAAAATATAGGGTACAGGGGGTAGACTATGATCACAAGGCATTAGTTCCGTGCGATAACAGCAAAGGCTGCCTTTTGTAAACGTTGGGAGGAAGTAATATGAACTCGATCAATACTATGGCCGGACAACTCGAAATGCAGGCGGGAGGGATTAGAACCCGGCTGGAGATGTCCGGGCGCTGCAATAAGTCTGGCGTCTCCCGCCGGACCCCCGGGTGGGGTTCACCTACTGTAGCGTCTCCGCCGCGGTGTCAGTTGCGGCGAATGCATGGGGAGGGGCGGGATCTTTACGGTCTGGTTGAATTTGCGCAGCGAAATAAACAATGACAAACCTCTTTGCAGTTCTTATATTCATCTTTGCCTGTGCGGCTCCCTCCGGAGGCGCGGAATTCGACCTTGGCCGCGTTAACGCCGCAGCCATTGTAAGCGCAACTCTGCCACCTGCGCCCGGGCCGGGGCTCCCCTTCCGCGTATCTTCCCCCCGGGAGGATAAATATTTTAATGCCTATGTTCTCAAGGCGATAGACCTGCTTTACTCCAAGTACGGCCTGCTCGGTTACGGCGTTAATGCGGACTTTACGCACGACCTGCCTTACCATACCTCGGGGGCTATTCGCGCATTGGCGGCGCCGCGGACGATGTGCGTCGCCGCTCAACTGGAGATTATTCTTACGGCGTATGAAATATACGGCAGGGAGACGGGTGACTATTCAGTATACGCTTATCTTCCGAAGCGCAGTTATGCAGGTCTTTCCGCAGCCGATCTGAAAGGGCACATCTGGGTCAATCCAAAGTTCAAGTCCTACGGTACCGCCGATGCCCTGATAAATTTCGGAATGGGGGAGAGGCGTTCATTTAGCGAGCTGGAACCGGGAGATTTCCTCAACCTGAACCGTAACAATAAGACTGGGCATGCTGTGGCCTTTCTCGGTTACATAGACAGCTCCGGCGGCATCTTGCCCGGCTATGGCCCGGAGGTTGTAGGGTTTAAATACTTTTCAGCGCAGGGTAGTGCCGCGCCGGGCAGGGGCGGGCTGGACTACCGTTATGCCGTATTCAGTCAGTTCGGCTGTCTAAAAATGCCGTACAAACGCGACTGCGGCATTATCTATTCTGCCGATCAGAAAATACTGAATGCGGGCAGGATGCTGGCCCCGGCGTACTGGACAGGCACGCGCCCCGCTCTGTCCGGGAAAGCGTTTGGCGAGACGGCGCTCGATGCGGATTTCTTCAGCGGGATTACTACAGACGATTGAGCGTCCAGGACGTGAAACAAAGAATACGACGCATGTGGTTAACTGGGTTCATCTCTCTTCAGGCTGTCGCGTTGTCAACCCATTTGTTCCCGTCGGCGCCTTCAGCCGGCCAGCAGTGCAATGCGCTGATGTGTTCCGGCGGGTCGCTTCAGCTTACGTCTTATCACCTAAGTCCTCAGCCGCCAGCCTGCGCGGGCAAGAGGGCCGGGCAGGCGTGCTCTTCGGGGGAGGGCTGCATGCTCTCGCAGCCGACGGCCTGCAATTAGCTCTTGTAAAAGAGCGCCTCTTAGCCTGACAACTGCAACCGTAGACTTCAGGCTAAGCCGTGAAGGATTAAAGCCCGTGGGGAAAGTAATTTGGCCCGTTATGGGGCCTGTGCTTAAAGAAAATATCCCGCCTGGGATTGTTTGAGGAATTCCCAAGGGTTAAAGGGGGTCCTTTACGCGGCGTTACGTGAATAAGCCTGCGGCCCGCCAAGAAGATGGCGGACCGCAGGCTCTGTTTTGCGATCAAGTTCCTATGCCGGCTGGCCTGACGGAGTTGAAAGGCTGCGTCCTGGGGATCGATGTCAACTGCGAATCCCCTCCCGGCCTCGCGCTAGAAATCGCGGATCTTGACCGCTCTTATCTCAACCCCGAAAATAGCGCTTTTTGCGGTGCGCTTGGTGATGCCATAGGCGTGCGCCGCTGAAAGATTCAGGGCCATCAGCGGCAGGAAATTCATAAATTCGTCCGTATCGGCCCTTATTAAACCTCTTCTAGAGTAAAGTTCTTCCCCTTCGGCGATCAGCGACTCCCGCATTTGCCTTAACTTTCTGGCCGTAGTTGAAACGTTCGGACGGGGGATTTCCAGCATGGCGCCGGTCAGATGGCATTTGTATTTTCCGGGTGAAGTCTCCTTTATTAATTTAACCTTGGCCAGGTCCTTCAGCGCGGAAGCCGCGGCGGCGGCGTTGACCTTTATTTCTTTAGCGAGTTGCTGGGCGGTCCATTTGCCGGTATCTTTGGATATAGTGAGCCAGCACAGGTAATGGGACTTGTTTTTTGCCATGACCTCAAGCTGTTCCGGAGAGATGTAAACTTTTTCGCCTGAAAGGGACTTGTGTATCACTCTGTGCAGTGGTGAGGAGATGGACGGCGGCTGGATTTCTTTAAGCAGTGGTTCGAGAAGTTGTTTGTAAATCTCCTCGCCGAATCTTACCCGGATCCAGGCCAGGGTAAGCTTAATAGCCGAGTGCGTGCCGTAAAGCAGGCGCAGGGTATGCAGGAGCACCGGGATGCTCCCGTGGGGCGGCAGAATTTTTCCCTGTTCTATGAGGAGGTACATGCGGTAGGAGAACCTGAAAACTGTTTTGCCGCCGTTGTCGTGGTAATAACTGTAGGCCGAGATGAATCCAGCTTCCCGCCTGTACTTTTTTAGCATTTCGGAAAATAGCGTCATAAAATCAGCGCCCCTCTCATTATCTCTATTAAATCATAATCCGCGCCGCTGTGATAGCGAGAAACCACCTTCGGTGAAGAGGTGTTTATAGCACAGCGGCTTTCTCCTGCATCGGACGGGCAGTCGGTTTTTTTATTCGATGAGCGGCGCTTGGCCGGGTGCTGCACTGAGATGCCGGTTCGCGATTTCCCGGAGGGTTATGTAATACAATGCGGAGGGAGGAGTGCGGGGCACCCCCGATTTCTTTTGCCCGGCGGATTCCGCCCGCCTGGCGGAAAACGGCGCGCGCGGGCCTTCAGGCGCCCTTTGCAGGATATCGGGTTGAGAGGTAAAAATGGATCTGCTTAAAAAGACTTTTGACGTTATCCCCTGCGTCCTGATGGTGGTGGACGCCGAGATGCGGCTGTTTCTGGGGAATTCAGCCGCGCTGAACATGATGGCGGGGGGCGGCAGGAGCGGCGAAAGAATAGGGGACCTGATCCAGTGCGTCAATTCCTCGGAGTCGCCGACGGGGTGCGGCGGTTCCAGCCAGTGCTCTTCCTGCGTGATTAAAAGCTCTGTCGACCGCGCTTTCAGGGACAAGGCGGCGCAGCGGCGGAGAATGGTGATAAAATACCTGAAGGACGGCCCGGTAACCCTCCCCGCGCTTGTCACGGCGGCGCCTTTCGGTTACGGGGGGAAGCGCCTGTGCCTGGTGGTTATTGAGGATGTGGGCGAACTTATGCAGCTCAGGTCGCTGCTGCCTATCTGTTTCGGCTGCAAGAAAATACGCACCGAACAGAATTACTGGCAAAACGTAGAGCAATATATACAGCAGCATATGGCTGACGTAGAATTTACCCACGGCATTTGCGCGGAGTGTGCCGCGCGTCTTTACCCCGGGGAGCCTCCGCCGGCCGGGGTTGAGGCCGATAAGCCGAAGTAACGGAAAATCCCCGCCTGCGCGCCAGATCGCCGGGCTTTTAGGGGAGTAGGGTGTGGTATAGTAACAGGTGAAGCCGGGCAGAACCCGGGGGCGTATATGACACAAAGAAGCAAAACAATCCTTTCAATTCTCGGGGTCACTAAACTAGACGACAAGTTCTCAATACTTATCGTCACGTTCCTAGCCATCGTCCTGACCGGTCTTGCCGTTACCACCCAGACCGCGATACGCCTGAAGAGAATCTCCCCGTCCGTGGACGCAGCGGGCAGGCAGCGAATGCTGACCCAGAGGATGATGGGCCGGGCCTTTCTGCTGGCCTCCGGAGACCAGGCCGCGCTGTTAGACGGCCTTAAAAGCGCCGCTGAATTTGAGGAAGTCCTGGCAGCGCTGCGCGGCGGCGGCCGGGCGGTCGGAGTGGAGCTTGCGCCCGCCCCCGGCAGAATAATCCCCTGCCTCGACCAATTGGAAGCCCGCTGGCGCGCCTTTAAGCCGGGCTACGAGTGGCTGCTGGATAATGCGGATAAAAGAGCTTCCGGGGAATTCAAGCTGCGGCTGGCCGGTCTTGAGGCGCAATCGGAACTATTGCTTGACGCCGCCGAGGAGGTTACCCGCCGCCTGCGCCGGCACGCCTCTGCCCGCATCATCAACGTGGCTATCGGGCTACTCCTGGGGCTGGCCGCCGCCGCCCTTCTTGCTTTTGTGCTGGCTTTCCGTACGCTGCGGCGGGAACTGATTAAACCTCTGGAAGAACTGATCTCGTCCGCGGAAAGGATATCGACGGGGGATTACCACGCGGTTCCGGCGGAGATACGCGACGGCGAGCTGGGCACCCTGGCGCTGGCCCTGGAAAAGATCTCCGATTCTGCGGTCAGGCGCATTAACGCGGATAAGATCACCAATACGTTGCTGAACCTGGCGGTAGAGACGGAGGACCTGGATGCGTTCTACCGCGAGGCGTTGACGGCCCTGCTTTCCTCTCCCTGGCTCTGCGTGGAGCCCAAGGGCGCCATATTCACGGCCGACCCGGTTTCCAGGACGCTTACACTGGCGGCGCAGTCCGGCCTGAACGAAGCGTTGCTAACGGCGTGCGCGGAGGTGCCTTCCGGCCGCTGCCTCTGCGGCCGGGCGGCCGGGAGCCGGGAAGTGGTCCATGCGGAAAACCTGGACGCTCGTCACGAGACTACCTATCCCGGCATCGCGCCGCACGGGCATTACTGCGTGCCCATGCTTTCCGGGGACCGCCTGGTCGGCGTCCTGAATTTCTATCTGGACCCGGGCCACCGCTACGACCAGGAGGAGGCGGACAGGTTAAGGGCCATAGCCGCGCTGATGGCACAGATAACGGAGAAGAAGCTCGCCCAGGCCGAGAACCGCAGGAGCTCCGAGGCACTGCGGCAGACCACCGATGCCGCGTTCATAACCGACACGGACGGAAAGATAACCTATGTGAACGAGGCCTTCGAAAAAATGACCGGCTATGCCGCGGCGGAGGCGCTTGGGCGGACGCCCAACCTGCTTAAAAGCGGGGAGCACCCGCAGGAATACTATGCCGGCATGTGGACCAGCCTGCAGAAGGGTATTCCTTGGACCGGGCGCATCGTCAACAGGCGCAAGGACGGGACCGCCTTTACCGTGCAGGCCAACATCTTCCCGCTGAAGGACTCCGCGGGCAAGGCCACCGCCTACGTTACGCTGCAGACCGACATTTCCGCCCAGGAGGAACTGGAGGAGCAACTGCGCCAGTCCCAGAAGATGGAGGCCATGGGCAGGCTGGCGGGCGGCGTCGCCCACGATTTCAACAATATCCTGATGGCCATCGACAGCTACGCCGGTTTTATCCGCAAGCAGCTGCCGGTGGACAGCCAGGAGGCCGCCGATGCCGGCGAGATCTCCAGGGCCGTGCAGAAAGCCGCCGCGCTGACCCGGCAGTTGCTGGCTTTCAGCAGGAAGCAAAAAGCCGTTTTCCAGCCGCTAGACCTGCGGCAGGCCGTGCTGGGAAGCGAAAAGATGCTAAGACGGCTGCTGGGCGAAGCGGTCTCGCTCAAGATCTCCGCCGCCGAGGATGTAAAACCCATAAAGGGCGATCCCGGGCAGATAGACCAGGTGATTATGAATCTGCTGGTGAACGCCAAGGACGCCATGCCAGGCGGCGGCGGCATAGAGATACGCGTGGCGGGGCATAAGTCTATTTTGCCGGTCCCCACGCCTCTGGGCACTATGCCAGCCGGGGAATATTCCGTGCTTTCCGTGGCCGACACCGGCGAAGGAATGAACAAAGAGACCCTTTCCAGGATATTCGACCCGTTCTTTACCACCAAGCCGAAGGGCAAAGGCACCGGCCTGGGGCTTTCTATAGTATACGGCGCCGTGAAACATCACGGCGCCTATATCCTGGTGAGCAGCCGGCCCGGGAAGGGAAGTATTTTTACGATCTATTTCCCCGTGCTGGCGGAACCTGTCTCCGGAGAGGGCCAGGCGGCCGACGTTCCCGCCGTGTCCGCGCTTTTAAATGTTTCCGTGTTCCTGGCCGAGGATGACGCTGTGCTTGTCGCCTCGGTGGCGCGCATGCTCAGGGACCTGGGGGCCGAAGTGCGGGCTTTTTCTGAACCGGAAAAACTGCTGGAAGCCGCGGTCGCCCATCCCGGCAGGATAGACCTGTTGCTGACGGACATAGTGATGCCCGGCATGGACGGCTTCGCGCTGGCCGAGCGCCTGGCGGCGCAGAGGCCGGGCCTGAAGGTGATCTACATGTCCGGCTATACCGACCCGGATATCTTCAAGGGCCGCCTGGAGCGCCCGGGGCTGGTGTTCCTGCAGAAGCCGTTCAACGAGGCGCTGCTGGCCGAAACCCTTTCCAGGGTGCTGGCCGCGGGAGCGGCATGAACGCGCTTCCGTCGGTGATACTGGTGGACGACGATGAAATGATCCGGCGCGTCTGCACGCGGATACTGGCAGGCAAATGCTCGCTGGCCGTGTTCTCCAGCGCCGAGGAATTTTTCACCCGGGCCGAGCTGAAGAACTGCGATATCGTCTTCGCTGACATCAATCTCCCCGGCATCAGCGGTTTGGACCTTATACGGCGGCTTAAAGCGGCGGCGCCGCATTGCGACGCGGTTATAATCACCGGGGAGCCCACCCTGGACGCGGCGCTGACCGCCCTGAAAGCGGGGGCCTACGACTTCCTCACTAAGCCGTTCCCGGCCGAGCAACTGCTGGCGGTGACGGACCGCTGTGTGGAAAAACGCCGTCTTTCCGCGGAACTGGCGGCGGTAAAGGCGGCCCAGGAGGAACTCACCGCGGCCTACTCCCAGCTGCAGGGAGCGGAGCGCATGAAAGAGGCGTTCCTGTCGGTTATCGGCCACGAACTGCGCACCCCTCTGACCAAGATACTGTCCGGCTTGTCCCTGCTGGAGACCTCCGTGCCGGCTGCGCCCCCGGAGATAACCGGGATCATGAAAAACGGCGCCGAGGCCTTGCATTCGGTATTAGAAGATCTTATAGCCTACGCCGAATCCAGCCGGGAGCCGCCCCCGGACGAATGCCGGGCTACGGACCTGAACGAGATCGTAAGGCTGGTCTGCGCCGGACTTTCAACCCGGGCCGCGCAGGCTGGCGTTTCTATTTCTGCTTCCTACAGCACGGGAGGGGCCGTAGTACCAGGCTCCGGGGCCGGCATTACCAGGGCGGTAAGGCACCTGCTGCTCAACGCCATAACTTTCAGCTCCCAGGGCGCCACGGTGTGGATAGAAGTAGTTTCCGACAGCGAGAAGGCGGCGATAACGGTGAGGGATACCGGGCCCGGCATTCCCGCAGAACTTCTCACCTGCCTGGGTAACCCCTTCTACCAGGTAGCCGATTACCTGACGCGAAAAAGCGGGGGGCTGGGCCTGGGATTGGCCATAGCCAAACGCGTGGCCGAGGCGCACCGGGGCTCCCTGACGGTGACTAGCGCGGCGGGAAAGGGCGCGGTGTTCGCTTTATCTTTCAGCCATAGTGATCCATGTTCCGCGTCCGGGAGGAAGGGCTTATGAAGAATGAATATAGAACGGTACTGATACTTTTTCTGGCCATTATCGCCATCCACGTAGGGACGCATTTTCTCACGGTAGAGCTTGGTACCGGCTCCCACGCGCTTGACGCGGTCTTCGACGGGCTGCTGCTGGCGCTGATCCTGCTGCCGCTGCTCTACGCGCTGGTGACGAGGCGTATGTATTCCCTGGTGAAGGACCGCGAATCGCTGGCCAATATAGGCAGGACCAACAGCCTGGTGCTGGATTCGCTCGGCGAGGGCATTTACGGGGTGGGGCTGGACGGGAATATTATTTTCATGAACAGGGAAGCCGAGCGGATACTCGGTTTTACCCTGGAGGAATTGCGCCACAGGAATTCGCATGAGGCCATGCACCACACCAAACCTGACGGCGCCAAATACATTTCTACCGACTGCAAGATCTACTCCACCTCCAGGGACGGCATCGTGCGCCGCGTTTCCGACGAATTCTTCTGGAGGAAAGACGGCGCGGCCGTGCCCGTGGAGTACATAGCCACCCCCATCCTCAGCGAAGGTAAACTGGCCGGGGCGGTGGTGGCTTTTTCGGATATAAGCGCCCGCCTGCGCGCCGAGAAAGAGCTGGAAGCCGCGCGGCTGGCCGCTGAGGCGGCCAACAGGGCCAAGAGCGAGTTCCTGGCCACCATGAGCCACGAAATACGCACTCCCATGAACGCCATTATAGGCATGGGCGAGCTGCTGGAGGAAACGGAACTTAACAAGGAGCAGGCGCAATACGTGCGCGTCTTCAAGTCCGCCGGCGAGAGCCTGCTGGACCTTATAAACGACGTGCTGGACTTCTCCAAGATAGAGTCCGGGCGTATAGACCTGGAGGAGACGGATTTCAACCTGGAGGACCTGGTGGAGAAGACCTGCGAGTTCCTCGCGCTGCGCGCGCATAAAAAAGGAATCGAGCTTAATTATGCGGTGGACGACGACGTGCCCTGCGTGGTAAACGGCGACTCGACGCGGGTGCGCCAGGTGATGATTAACCTGCTCGGCAACGCCATAAAGTTCGTGGAGCGCGGCGAGATTTACCTGCACGTCAGCCGGGGTCCGGCGGCGGCGGGCGGGCTGGGACTTGTCTTCTCCGTTAAAGACACCGGCGTGGGCATACCCGCGGACAAGATAGGCGCGATCTTCGATAAATTCACGCAGGCCGACTCCAGCACCACGCGCAAATACGGAGGGACGGGGCTGGGGCTCAGTATTTCTAAAAAACTTGCGCTCCTGATGGGAGGCGACATACGGGTGGAGAGCGAACCCGGCAAGGGCAGCGTTTTCTACTTTACTGCGAAATTGCGCGAAGCGCGCGAGAAGACTATCTGCATCTCGTCGGTGGCCCCGGCCGCGCTGCAGGGGCTTAACGCGCTTATTGTGGACGACAACGCCACCAACCGGATGATATTGACGGAACTGCTGCTTAAATGGGGGCTGAAAGTATGCGCCGCGCAAAGCGGCCAGGACGGGCTTGACGCCATTAAGAAAGCGGCCGCGGCCGGAGCGCCGTTCGACCTTGTGCTTCTGGATTATTTCATGCCGGAGATGGACGGCATAGAGGTGACGCGGCAGATAAAGGAGAACCCGGGTGTGTTCGCGGGTATAATCCTGATGCTCACGTCCGACAGCCGCGGCACGGATGTGACACGCGCCAAAAAAATGGGAGTGTCGGAATATCTGGTCAAGCCGGTCAAGAAACAGGAACTGAAAGACGCCATCCTTCTCTCGATAGGCAGGGCCAACCCGTCCGCGGCAGTCAAACCCGCCGCGCCGGCCCCGCAGGACCTGCCGGCGGCGCGCCTGTTGCTGGTGGACGACGCCGAGGACAACCGGACTATAGTCAAAGCCTTCCTCCGTTCCTCGCCGCTGGTTATCGATACCGCGGTTAACGGAGCCGAGGCGGCGGAGAAAGTGATGGCTGGCGGTTACGACGTGGTCCTTATGGACATGCAGATGCCGGTAATGGACGGCTACGAGGCGACAAGGAAGATCCGGGCCTGGGAAGAGAAGAACGGGCTTGCCAGGAGCAAAATAGTGGCGTTCACCGCGTCGGTAATGAAGGAAGATATAGACAAGGCGCTGGCCGCGGGTTGCACCTCTTTCCTGACCAAACCTCTTAAGAAAGTCGCGTTGCTTAAGGCCCTCGGTGAACTGCTCGATAAATGACCTGTTTGCTTTCCCTGTCCCGGGCTAGAACCTCTGGAGCCTGACAGCTCTTATCGCCACCATGGCCTTCCCGCGATAGAGCGGCAGGAAATTAATAAATTCGTCCGTATCAGCCCTTAACAATCCTCTTCTGGAGTAAAGTTCTTCCCCTCTGTCTCCCGGAGGAAGAGGACCCATTTTATTGTCTCTTAAATATAACTTAAGTGGCGTGCCAGGCCGCCATGTTTTAGACTATAAACAGGCGGCGCGCGGCATCGGCCCTGGGGGAAAATGCGATGGCTAAAATACTGGCGGCTGACGACGATGAAACGATGACGGCGTTTTATACTGCTCTATTCGGGGAGGCGGGGCATCAGGTTGTTATAGCTGCGGACGGAGCAGCGGCTCTTGACGTTTATCTGGGGTTTCAGCCGGACCTCATGGTGCTGGATGTGGATATGCCGTCCGGGGGGGGAGGCCGTATCTTTAATATCATTCGTCGGGTATTGCAGCTTAAGAAGCCGGTAATATTCGTCACCGGCTTACCGGAGAAAGCCCGGGGACTGGCTGCCACCTATCGCTGGGTCAGCGTGTTACAGAAGCCGGTCGGGGGGGATTTGCTGCTGGACGAGGTTAATAGGCTGCTGGCCGCGGCGGAAATGCTGCATTAAGGTCTTCGCCGTGGCCGTTTGTCCCGCCACTTGCGGGAAAGGTGCGGAATTACCGTTCAAACATTACTAATTGAACCCGGTTTTCTTCCTGAGCCTGGCCAGCGTAGCTGAAAACATGGTTCCCATGTGATGTCCCCCGTGGTGTGCGTAAAACCAAATATATATTAATCACGCGGCTTATGGAGAGTAAAAGACTCGCTATTTGCTAATGATTAGCCAGTTGATGATTCGTGAATCAAAAGGTCCCCGTGCGCGGGTCTTTTGCCTCATGCGCCGGAACCCCGTTTTCAATAACATACTTATAGGCGGCAAAGTTCATCTTGGCAAAGGCGCGGGCAGTAAACTCATGAAACTAAAAATTGTGCGGGAGGCGCTCTGAGCACGGCCGTCCCCGCTCTCCGAAAGGAAGAAATCGAGCGGCAATCATGAAGATCCAGCGCGCGGGCGGAGAGCCCGGCGAGGGCGGCGTTATGACTTTTTTGCGGCGCTCGCGCCCCGGCCGCGTCACGCTGGATTTTGTCCTGCCGGAAAGCTGCGGCCTTGACGTCCGCGGTCTGCGCACGGAGCAGGCCCGCGGCCCGCGCAATTGCCGGTCTCTGGGTGAACTTGTGGATATAAAAAAACTCTCTGCGCTGTTTGACGCGCTCCTGGCCGCCGCTGGCAGAGGTATGCCTGGGCATAGAACCATTGTTTCCGGCGATGTGCGGATATGCGGGGAATCCTGCCTGGTCAGATTCAAAGGCAGGGTGATAGACGATCTGACCAGGCGGGAAATGGACCTGTTCTCTTTCCTGGTAGCCAGCAGTCCTAAAATAATATCGAGGCGGGGAATTATATCAGAAGTGTGGAAAACCGCCGCTGTGGAGAACCTTGTGGATACCCATATTTTCAATTTACGGCGCAAGCTGCCACCGGAACTTGCGGCAAGATTACAGGCGGTGCCGGGGAAAGGGTTTAGATATTCAGGCAACCGTACACAAAAGCTGTAATCAAGCGGTCTTCGTGATTGCGCCGCGGTTCTTGCGGTATAATGGCAGGCACGGGGTATTCCGGCTAGCGCCGCGGCCGTATGTCTATGAATTTAACCGCCAGGCTTGTATGTATATTGTTCGCCACTGCGGCGTTCCCGGCGTTGGTCTTTGCCTGGTGGTTGGGGCTGGGCGGGGGGTATGCCGCCGCCGCGGCGGTTCTTCTGTCGGCTTTTCTTGGCGCGCGTGCCATACTTCAGGGGATGGGCGCGCCATTGAATAGGATGTCCGGAGCCGTAAAAGCGTTTAAGGCGGCTGACTACCGGCTTGAATCCCCTCTTGTCAAAGAGGGGTGGCCAGAAACGGCTGGCCTGATCTCCGCGCTCAACAGGCTGATGCTGGAACTCGGCGCCTATCGCTCGTTCCATCTCAATCAGGTGGTGGAGGAGCGCGCCAAAGCGCAGGCACTTATAGAGACCATAAGCGACGCCGTACTGCTGGTGGACGACCGCGGGCGCCTTATACATTCAAATAAGCTGGCCCTGAGTATACTCCGGGTGGAGGCGGAAACGCAGGATATTGTGTTCCCGGATTCGGCCGGGGAGGCGGTGTTCCGGCCGGTCTTAAGGGATATCCTGGCCTCTCAGGATAATTTTGTGAAGGCGGAGGTTTCTGTGCCCTGCGGCGGAGCAGAGCAGGAGTGTCCCATTTACCGCGATTTCAGGGTTATGTCCAACCAATTCCTGCTGGCCGCCTTCAGGCGGCCTGGCCGGGTTATTGTGATCCGTGACGTTACCATGGAAAAGGAGATAGAAAGCGCACGCGAGACCTTTTTTCAAATGATAACCCACGACATGCGCGCGCCCCTTACCAGCATACAGGGTTACGCCGAATTGATGGAAAAATGCGTTCCACGTTCGGATAGGACGGAGAAATACCTGAGCGCTATTGTAAATTCCTCAAAGCGGCTTAACGGCATGATAGAGGATATACTTAACACAATAAAACTGGAGCGCGGAGGGATGGCGCTGGTTTTGGTAAACGTGGACGCCGCCTCGCTTTGCGCGCGGGTATACGAGGCGTACGAACCGCTGGCCGCGCGCCGGAACATGATCTTTTCCGTAACCCTGCCGGAAGGTGTAATGCCGCTGAGCGCCGACGCCCGGCTGCTTGAGCGCGTAATAAGCAACCTGGTGGGCAATTCCCTCAAATTCACGCCACCGGGAGGCAGCGTGAAGCTTTCCTGCCTGCGAGAAGGGGCGGACGCTGTCTTTTCTGTGGCGGACAACGGTCCCGGCATACCAAAGGAAAAACAGACGGAGATATTTGAAAAATTCTCGCAATTGGAAGAGCACCGCTATATGGGTTTCGGCCTGGGGCTTGCCATGTGCCGGATGGCGGTGGACCTGCACGGGGGGCGTATCTGGGTGGATTCGCAGGAGGGGCGGGGCAGCACGTTCAGTTTCTCCGTGCCCGGCGGGTGGAAGCATGGCTAAAATACTGATAGTCGACGACGAGCCGGCCATACTGGAATTGTTTAAGTATGTGTTCGAGGACGCCGGGCACCGGGTAACCGTGGCCAGCAATGGCCTGGAGGCGTTGGCCTGTATAGCTTCGGACATCCCCGATTTCATCGTGCTGGACGTGACTATGCCGGAAATGTCGGGCAAGGAGTTCGCGCTGGAGCTCAAGAGCTTGTCCCAGGGGGACGCCCGTCTGTCCAGGATCCGCTTTGTGGTGATGACCGGCGAGAACTTTATGGACGCCGGGCTGAACAGGGCTTTTGCGTCCACCCCGGGCTTTGTCTGCTTTTTCCCAAAGATGATTCCCCCGGAAATTGTTCTGCAGAAGGCCGCGGAGGTCCTTAAGCGGTGAAATACTTCTTTTGCCTTGAGGGAAGCGTTAGGGGGCCATATTCTCCCTCGGAATTGCCGGAGGAGTGCGGCGGCATTACGGCGGGTACCCTTGCCTGCACCGAATCCGAATACGCGGGCGGTCGTCCTCTGTGGGGCCCTGCGGCCTTCTATCCTGAACTGAAATATTGCCTTGTCCTACCTGCTGCTTCGAGGGAACCAGGACCGTCCCGGTCTCCTGCGCTGCGGCTCAATATATTATCCACGGATGACGATTCCAACATGCGCGCGCTATTGTGGCATATGCTCAGCGAGGAGGGGCATAGTGTGGAGTTCGCCAAAGACGGAGAGGAGGTTTTTAAACGGCTGGCTGCCAAGAAGTATGACCTGATAATCCTGGACGTGAACATGCCCAGGATGAACGGCTACAAGGTTTCCAAGCTGCTGCATGAGAAGCTGCCCAACCCGCCCAAGGTTATAATCTTTACCGGCCGGGACCTGGAGCAGGAAAAACTTCAGTTCGTCTGTTCGGACGCGGATGCCATACTGAACAAAGGCGTGGGTAACGATAAACTGATACAGACCATAGAAAAGTTGTTCGGCGGCAAGCCGGAGGCGGCTGCGAAAGCGCCGGTTTTATTTACCCCGGAGCCGCCGCCGCCCGGCAAAGAGGACTTAGATGCCGCGGCCCGGGGGATAACAGCTCCGGCTCTCTTCCCGGCGCCTGAGGTAAACGCCGTGCCGGTCGGGTCAGGTGACTCTGGTGCCGCTGTCTCGCCGTTAGCGCCTCAGAGGCCGGCCAAGCGGGGCAGCGGACCCGGAGAGGACGTTCTTAGCCGGTTGCTGCAGGAGACCCAGGCGATAAAGGCCGGACTTGCCGATATAAGGGGTGTTCTTGGGCATATCGAACTGGAATTCGAGCAACTTGGCGTCCAGTTGGCAAAACACTCAGCTAAAACACTTGAGGAAAACAGGTGCCTGGCGCTAAAACTGGCCGCCGACCGGCGGGGCCTCAGATCTTTTGGGGCGGTTATAGCGGTATTACTGCTTTCTCTGGTTTTAGCGTTGCGGTATTGAAGGCCTGGGATTTGCTGATTGTAGAGCAGGTATTGTATTTCCCTGGAGCGTTGAATGTGAAAAAAATACTGATAATAGAGGACGATTGGAACTTCCAAGCCTTACTGTCTATTTTTCTGTGTGAGAATGGTTTTGAGGTGGAAAGCGCCGATAACGGCCAGGCCGGGTTGAAAAAGGCGTTGCGCTCCCGCCCGGACCTTATACTAATGGATTACAATCTTGGCGATATGGACGGGCATGACGCCGCTTTCTGGCTTGAATATATGAAAGGTACCAGGCGCATACCGGTAATACTCCTCTCGGCCATGGGCGGGGACCCGGCTATGGTGGCGGCGTTCAGAAAATATCCGCTTTGCCGGGGAGTGCTCTGCAAAACCATGCCTTTGGAAAGGATACTTAAGGATATACAGTCCGCTCTGCGGTAGCGGGCATGCGCTATCATAAGCGAATATGCCGAGGATGAATGGCTTGCCGGCGGATTGCCTGCCGGAGTCGGGGCATATTGTGTAAATCTTCCTTTCGAAAACACCCCTGCTTTCTCGTTATTTCCTCATGATTCCGGCCCGCACAGCGCGTAAACTATATATGTATGACGAGCTGGTGCAAAATCTGTTTACGCAGCTGGGTATTGGCGCAGGTATGCTGCGCCATACCCGCGCTGCGTATTCCCGTATCCGGGGGAGAGCCCGGGGCCGCCGCCGCCTCTTTCCTTAAATTTTCTCCCAGCCCGCGGGGCACCGGCATGGGCGAGGCTTATGCTTCCGTATCGGAAGACGCTTACTCCGGCTGGTGGAACCCGGCCGGGCTGGGCAGCGTGGAGGGGCCGGAACTTGCCGCCACTTATAACGATTCCCTGGAGGGGGTGGTTTACCAGTACCTGTCCGTGGCTTATCCCCTGCGCTACGGCTCTACCCTTGGGTTCAACATTACCCGGCTTGGCGTGGCGCCTTTTCAGGGCTACGACGCCCAAGGGGTAAAAAGCGGCAAGGTGGAAGCCTCCGATATAGCGGTAGGCGGGGCCTATGGGCGCGTGCTGATCAAGGACGAAATTGAGAGGCCTGTGCTCAATGTGGGCGCGGGCTTAAAGGTGATAAGCGAGAAACTGCATGACGTTTCGGCCAATACCGCCGCGCTTGACCTGGGCGCTGTCTACTATGTAAGGCCGGCCAATTATTGGATGCGCAAGGTGCCGGCGCAGGAATTCCGTGTGGCCATGGCGGTAAAGAACCTGGGGCCCGGCCTGAAATATGATCGGTTGTCCTCGCCGCTGCCCCTGTCCGCCACGCTGGGCGGCTCCTGGCATTCCCATCCCGGCGGCAGCGCCAGCCTTATCCTCAGCCTGGACCAGACTTATTCCAACGATGAAAAATATTACGTAGCCCTGGGCGCCGAATATGCGGCCTTCCAGTTGCTTTCTTTAAGGGGCGGGTACCGCACCGGGCAGAGCATAGGCAGCGGCTTGCGCGTGGGCGTGGGTTTCAAGCTTTCATTCATGGATATAGATTATTCAATGTCTCCGTACGGGGGACTGGGCGCCATGCATAAGGTCGGGGTTTCCATGCGGCTGGGCGCGCCGTTGGCTAAACAACCGCTTGCCGGCACCTCTCAGCGCGTTAAAAAAGCCAAACTGATGGCCCCGAAAGAAAGGATAGAAAAGCTGGATATGTTCGCCAAGGATTTCCTGGAACTGGCCCGCAAAGACCTGGCCGCGCGCAGATATGTTCCGGCGGCCGCCAATATGCAGAAAGCGTTCAACCTGGAGCCGCAGCTCAGGGAAAGCGACTGGGGCCGCAGGGATAAACGGTTGGCGGAGATCATCAGCGGGTTGAAACTGTCCGATATCCCCGCCAGGGAGAGGACCCTGGCGCGCAACACCGAACAGTCCAATGTGGGCGTTGAGGCCATTGCGGCCTACCTGGAAGGCAAGGACCTTAAGGCCTTCCTACTGACGCACGCGGCGCTGGGCGCCGACCTTCGCGGCGACGCCTTGTTCGAAGAACTGCTCTACAGGATGAGCGACTTTGTGAAGATACACGTGCGGCGCGATGAAATACTGCCAAAAGAGGCGCTGATAAAAGAGAAACTGCGTAAGGCGGCGAAGGGTTTTTATATACAGCAGTTCGACATGGCGGCCAAGGAATGCGAGGAAGTGGCGGTGCTCGACGAAGAGAATCCCGTGGCCTGGACCAGGCTGGGTTCAGCCTACTTCATGATGGGCGATAAGCAGAAGGCTAAGGCCGCATACCGGAAAGCTCTGGAGTTGAACCCTTCGGACGCCGTGACGCGTGAATTTATGGAAACCCAGGACTGGAAATAAGATATGGAGATCGTGGTTATAGCCATTATTCCGATGCTGCTGTTCCTGCTGGGCGCGGGTTTTCTGGTAGTCGCCCAGGTTTCGGGTTTTATGCAGTCTACTTTCTTTAATCAGCGGCATAACTTTTCAAACATGATCATACAACGGTATATGGAGCGGATAACCCTGGCCCAAGGCGAACTTTTTCAGCGCAAGCAGGAATTGGAGGGCATTTCCGCCCAGCTTTCGCTCTCCAACCAGGAACTTGCGCGTCTTAACGATATGAAATCCAAGTTCCTCTCCATGGTGGTGCATGATGTTCGCACTCCGCTGGCTTCCATCCGGGGATTCAGCGAACTTCTTTTGCGGCGAAAAGTTGAAGAGAAAGAAGCCGCCTATCTAAAAAACATAGTCAGTTCCACCGACCAGCTGGGCCGTCTTATTTCGGACCTTACCGACCTGGCCATGATAGAAGCCGGCAAACTAAAAATGGAAAAGTTCCCTTTTAATTTCCCCGATATGGCCAAGGATGTGTTGCCGGGTCTTTCTATAAACGCGCAGAAAAAAAGCGTTGAACTTATTGTGCACGACTTGCCGGAAGGCGTGCAGGTGGACGGGGATAAATTCCGGCTCTCGCAGGTGTTCATGAACCTGGTGAACAACGCCATAAAATTCACGCCCGAGGGCCGGCGTGTGGACGTGGCCTTCAGGCGGGAGGGAAAATACATAGGCGTGCTGGTGAAGGACTCCGGCATAGGTATACATCCCAGCGAGACCAAAAAGATCTTTGAGAAATTTTACCAGGCCAAATACCAGAAGGACCAGAAACTGCGCAAGCAGGGCTGGGGTCTGGGCCTTTCCATAGCGCAGGAAGTGGTGCGCGCCCATAAGGGCGACATCGGCGCCACAAGTCCCGGCCTGGGCAAAGGTTCCACTTTCTGGTTCAGGATACCCGTAGGAACTTAGTGGAGGAGATATATGGACATTACAACAGTGCTGGGAGTACTTGGCGCGGCTGGTTTGATCTTTGCAGGTTTTGCCGGCAACCATATCACGTCTTCGCTGATAAATCTGCATGGTGTGGTGGTCGTTATTGGCGGCACGGTGGTAGCTACGCTCATAAACACGCCGCTGAAGACTATCAGCCGGACCGTGGCGGAGCTGGGCCTGATATTCAGGGAGAACGGCGAGGCTTCTCCGGAGAAACTTATCCCCGTGATCGTGAACCTGGCAGAACAGTCCCGCCAGCGCGGGCTTACCGCCTTTAAAGAGGCGGATTCCGGCATAGCCAACGGCTTTCTCAGTCGGGCCACTACGGCGGCGCTGGAATATAACGATTCCAACTTTGTGCGGCAGGTGCTGGAGCAGGAAATAAATCAGGGAGTGGACGATATGAACGAAGTGGCTAACGTCTACCGGACCATGGGTGTTATGGCGCCCATGTTCGGGCTGCTCGGCACCCTGATAGGCATCATAGGCGTTCTCAAAGACCTGGCTAATCCAGAAAGCGTCGGGCCGGCCATGGCTGTGGCTATAACTTCGGCTTTCTACGGGATCTTCCTGTCCAATATGGTCTGCGGGCCCATTGCCGGCAAGATCAGGGCTAAAGTGTGGCTGGAAGTGCGGATCAAATCCATGATCGTTGAAGGTGTGCTGGAGATAATGAAAGGCAGCATGCCGCTGGTGGTGGAGAGACGTCTGCAGTCCTACCTCTGACAGGCGAAATACGGAGTGTGAGCTTATGAAACGATATCTTACGACCATAGTCCTGACCCTCGTGGCTATCTGCTATGCCGGGCCGCGTACGGGCTATTGCCAAGGGCTTCCCTTTGAGGACAAAGCCAAATACGAGCGTTCCCTGGAGCAAAAGGTGGACGAGGTGCTGGTGCGCCTATTGGGCCCCAACCAGGCGAAGGTGATGGTGGAGGCCACCATGGACTTCGACCGCAGCGAGAAGCTTAACGTCACTTCCGAGATTCCCGCCGATAAAAATAACCCTTTTAAATGGCAGGGGGCCGGCGGCGACGCCCAGAGCGGGGATTACCTGATGCCCGGTTTCCCTTCCTTTGCCTCCGCCGGCAGCGAGAATAAAACCTATAACAGGCAGATGCTGTTCCCCTCCGCTTTCATCAAACGGATGACCGTAAGCATAATAGTCAACCGCGACGTGCCCGACCTGGACGCGGAAAATATACGCAGGGTGGTTTCGGAAATGCTGGTGATGGACGCGAAGCGAGGCGACCAGCTTTCCGTGATAAAGACGCCTTTTGCGCCGCTTTGGCGCACCATCTGGTATACGCCGGAAGCCATAAGCCTGGTGCTGAAATACGTAATGCTGTCACTGATAGCCATAATAGCGATGATAGTGGTGGCGGTGGGTTTTCTGAAGCTTGCCGGCGCCATGAGTACCATGGCGAAAGTGCAGCAAAGCCACCAGATAACCATGGATCTGGGCAAGGGCGGCGTACCGGGCGCCGCAGAGCCAGGGGCGCCCGCTTTGCCGGCTCCGGGCCCGGCCGGCGGGGGCGAACCTGAAGAGGCCTCGGTGGGGGGGAGGGTGAGTTTTAACGTGCAACCGGAACAGGTGCCGTTCCTTGTCAATATGATGGTCAATGAGGAGCCCGCGAATGTGGCGTTGGTGGCCGGGCACCTTTCCGAGGAAGTGCGCCGGGGCTTCCTGAAAGCGCTGCCGCCCGCCTTCGCATCCGATGTGATAATCAACATGTCGAAGATCCGCTTTGTGGAGCCGGAGATAATCGCCACGCTCAAGGAGGAATTGGAGCGGCGGTTAAGCGGGGCTACCGGAGGCATTGAGGGCGCCCTGAACGCCATCAGGTGCGTAAACCTGCGGGCCAAGAAAGCCATGCTGGCGGCGCTGGAGCAGAAGCAGCCCGAATTGGCCGCCGAGGTGAGAAGGCACATCCTTATGCCGGAGGACCTTGTGCTGCTCTCTGAACGGGACCTCTCCTTGGTGATAAGCGCGGTTAAAGTGGAGGAGTGGGCTGCGGCCCTCTTCGAACTGCCTGCGGAATTCCGGGAAAAGCTGAAGGCGCAGCTGGCGGAAAAAACCTGGCAGATGATAGAGCAGAGCATGACTTACGGCAGTCCTACTCCCGAGAAGATGGAGGAGGCGGTGGAAGGGATACTTGCCCTGGTGGCCGAGCAGATACGGACTGGCAGGATAAGCAACCCTCTTGCCGGGGCGCGCCTGATAGGCGGAGGGGCGCGCGCCGCCTGATTAAGGAGAATATATGGAGATAGATAAGAACAAGAAAGATTCGGTGTTCTCAGTTGTGTTCCCGTCCAGAGAACCCTCTCCGGATCACGCCCCCGCGTCCCCGGCGCCCAGGCCGGCCGTCTCGGAGGAGCTGGTGGCCGCGCTTAACCGCAAAATAGAGATGCTGGAGCGGAATATAGCCGCCCAGCTTGAGAAAAAACCTTCCGATATGCCTCCCCCTCCGCCGCCCTCTCTCGCTATTCCGGCGGTCATTTCGAAAATAGCCGAGATGGAGAGCCGGCTAAAGGAATTCCAGGAGAAATTCCTGCTGGGCGCCTCCCAGCTGAAAAATATTGAGGAGTCCAAGATCAGCGCGCGCCGCGAAATTGAGGAGCTGCTTAAGGCCGTGCGCGAGCAGCAAAAATATTCAGAGCTGGACAGGCAGATGCACGCCCAGCTTGAAAAAGCCTGGCTGCGCGTGGAGGAGATGGAAAAAAGGATGCTGGACGCCTACGCTGCGGCGGCCAACAGGCCCTCGCCGTCCCCTACGCCCCCGGTACAGGCCGCTGCACCCGTCCCCTCGGTCCCGGTGGAGAGGATAGTGGCGGAGGTTCTTAAAGCTATCGATGCCAGGCTGGAAGAGCGTTTCGGCCGGGTCGAGTTAATGCTGAAAAAATCCGCTGTCAAAACAGAGGACGCCGCTATCGCCTCTGGAGACGCGGGTAAGCGGCTGGCGGAAATCTCTTCGTCCATGGAGGCGGTAAGGGCGGACTTTGCGGGGGAATTGAAGCAGTTGCGGGTGGAGGTGTTCGCGGGCAAGGAACGGGTGGAAGACCTGCTGGAGGGTCTGAAAAAAGAGCTGCTTTCCTCCATCGGGCAAGCTGCCGGCGAGGGCAATGATGCCCTGCTTCGGCATATGGACGCGGTCGCTATTGACGGCCGCGGGCGCCTGGATGAGATCGTGAAGATGCTCATGGGGCATCTCGAGGAGGCGGCCGCGCGGGACAGGCAGATAATAACGCAGATAGCCCTGCTGGAAGGCAATTTAAAAAAGGAAAACGAAAAGGACCTCGCGGCGCAGTCCGCTACTGCGGAGCGTCTTGAGAAAAGTCTTAGTGCCGGGATACAGGACGCCCTTGCCGCGGCGGGTAAGGAAAGCGCGTGCAGGCTGGAGGAGATAAGAAAAAGCTGCGGGCTCAATTCCGGCAATGTGGCGGCTCTGGGCGCCGTCGAAAAGAATCTCATGGAACTGCAGGGCCAGCTTTCCCGGCTGCTGGGAGGCCTGCGCGGCATAACTAGAGAACTGGAACCCGTGCATTTAGAATCGCTGCTGGGGGTATCCGGGGCTATTCTGCGGCGCGGGTTGGAAACTGTGCGTGGAATGACGGCGGGGATTGAAACTGAAATGACTCGCCTTGCCGGAATAAAGGGGGAGATAGCGGCCAATATCCGGACGCTGTCATCGGGGCCTGGCGGAGAGGGAAAATGACCGGAGACAACTCTTTATTCTCCTGCATAAAGCCGGTCAAGGAGCCGTCGAGGTATACCCCTCCGCCCCCGCCGCCGGTTGGTAGGCCTGAAGGGGTTTCAGGCCAGGTAATAGCGGCCCTGCAGGATAGATTGAAAAAGCTGGAGGAGTGCGCCGCTGCCGCAGCTTCCGCTGCGGAGGCAGCGAAAACCGAGGCTAAGGCGGCACAGGACCGTTCCGCCGGGCTCGAAAAACGTTTGATTGCGTTAAATGACAAATTGAGCTCCTTCATATACGGCTCTGTAAAATTAAGGTCGGGCCAGGCTGAACTGGATACACTAAAGGGAGAAGTTACCGCCTGCTCGGGGCGGGTGGCGTCTATTGAACAAGATTTTAGTCTGCTGGAGCCCGCCGGGATAAAATCCGTCTCGTTGAGTCTGCGGCTCCTGGAGGAAAGGCTTAAAAGTGTAGAGGCCGGCTTTAATGATGAACTACATGAGCGATTCACAGCTGTTTCTTTTTCCGCCGGCGAGTCCGCGCGCAAAGCCGCCCTTGCCCTGCAAACCGCCGCAGCCGGGGCGTTAAGGGCGGAAAGGTTGGAAGAGCTGCTTGTGCGGTTGCCTTATATAGAGAATAGGTTCGCGACCCTGGAGACAAAGCTGGATTGCGTATACGAACTGGATGCGCTTGCCCAGGCGCTGAAATTGAGCGTAGATGGGACGGAAGGCAAGCTGGTATTGGCTATGAAAGAAGCCGCGGCTATTTCTGGAGGGCAGAAGAGATTGGGGGCTGATTTTGACTCGCTTTCAGCCCAGGTCAGACAGATGGCCGCCCTTTTCAACCAGTTCAGGACCGAACTATCTTTTCTGATACCTAAAAAGCAAGGGAACCTTGCCAGAGATTAGGCCTGTTCACGATTATGCCTATATACAAACGTCGGCGTGACGAAATTGAGAACGAACTTAACAAGGGTGCCCTGTGGGCCGTCACCTATGGCGACCTTATGAGCTACCTGATGATATTCTTTCTGGTGTTGTTCTCGTTCTCTATTACGAGTACCGATAGAGCCAAAAGCCGGAAGTACGAGGAGTCCCTGGGCAACATACAAAAAGCTTTTGGAGGCAAAGCCGATCCCCGGCGGCTTGAAAGGGCGCTGGCGAAGGAAAAAGAGGAGGCGACAACCGAGAAGCTTAAGGGGAGCGTGGAGTCCAGCCTGGTCCAGATAGAATCCAGCGAAAAGAAACTAAAACTTGTATTGAGCGAGGGAGTGTTGTTCGATTCCGGCAAGGCCGAACTGAGGGAAAAAGCCAAGGAGGTGCTGAAGCCAATAGTAGCGGAGCTGAGAAAACTGCCTAACGACGTGTTCGTGGAGGGGCACACAGACAACATTCCCATAAAAAGCGGCAGGTTCTTGACCAATTGGGAGCTTTCAATGGCGCGGGCGTACAGCGTTATTAATTACATGGAAAGCCTTGGAATGGATAAGCGTAAGCTTGCCGGCATAGGTTACGGCGAAAACCGCCCGGTGGCGGACAACAGCGCGCATGACGGCCGCGCCAGGAACCGGCGTATTGAAATCTCACTGATGAAGACAGATTGACATGAGTTCTGTCCCGACACCGTCCGCATCCATGCCAATACTATAAGAGAGGCGCTAAGGGCGTGAGCGGCGCCCGGGAGCAAAAAACAGCCGGCCCCGGGGCCGGCTGTTCCTTTGTCTTGGTATTTATTTAGTTCATCCACCACCAGGCGCTTGCTGAGCCCTGGCCGAGAGGCAGCGGCGTGCCGCGCCCGGGGCCGGCCAGGCCGGTCAGCAGCGTGACCAGGGGGTCGACGTTCTGGTTATAGGGCAACGCGGAGTTGAGGGCCGCATTCTTGTAGGGGCCGCCGGCGTCCGCCGAGTTGAAGTCGCCGGCGGGGGTCAGGCGCCCGGAAGCGGGGTCCTGGTTGTACATGTGCACGTACGGTTCGTCGTCAGAAGTAATGACGAAGATCAGGCGCGGTCCAAAGGCTGAATAGGCGGTGGTTACCGCCTGCATTCCCGGATAAATCTCCTTAACCAGCTTGATGGCGAGGTTAGCGGCTTCCGGAGAAAGCCTGTAGGCGGAAAGCCCAAGGTTGCCGCCATCCAGGGAGCCGAAGGGAGAATTCGCTGCGGCCGCAAGGGCGGCAATTTCCCTGGCCGAAACCCTGTCGGCCGCGGTTACAGCGCCTTTATTTTGGGTTTTGGCGGAGGGCACCATTATGAACTTGGCGCAGCCGTTGGGCACCAGGGAGGAGGCCAGGGCGGGTCTGTTTACCGTGGAACCGTCCTTGCAGGTGAAGACGCAGAGCTTGCCCTGCGCCGCGGTGAAGCCGCAGGTCTGCATGCCGGGGAAGGCTGCGCCGATATTAATAGTTTCTTTTTCGAAAGGCTGGGCGCGGACTACCGCCGCGTCTATAAAAGGCAGCTGCGGGGCGGCCAATTCGGCCGCCGCGGGGGCGCCGAGGGCAAGTATCAGCAACATCGAGTAAGTCTTGGTCATTTTGTCTCCTTTTAAAACCGGGCTGCTCCTGGTATGGTAATAGTCTAGCGGTTGCCGGCGCTCTTCGCCTGAGGCAAAATGCCCGGCAGGCCGCCGTATTGTTGCCCAGGCCTTTTGCCCGAGCGGCTTACGAAGCGCAAGATGTCCCTGCCCTGGTTTTAGTGATGCGGCGAGTCTCTAGTGTCCGAAAAAGTGTTAGAATAGGCGGAGAAACTTTAGCGCGAGGAGCTGATATGGCCACTGTTTTTTCCGAGACGCTGCTGCGGTTGCGCAAAGAGGCCGGTTATGCCACGGCCTACCGGTTCTTCCACGATAACGGCGGCGCGCCGGTCTTCAAGGTCTCCTACCGCAATTACCTGATGATGGAGCAGGGCAGGAACCTGCCGGTGCTGGGCCGGCTCGAGAAAATAATAGTCGGACTGCATATGCCGTTCGGCACGCCTGCGGCCAGGGAACTGACGCTGGCCTGGCTTAAAACCATGGCCGGCGAAGAATCGTACACGGGCCTGCTGGAACCGCTGCTCAACGGGGCCGCGCCCGCCCGCTCCGTTTCTCCCGCCGAAGCGGCCCTGGGCCGGACCCTGGCGGAGAAAAAATACCACATTACCATGAAGCAGGTCATAGCCACCGTCAGCAGTTTTGAAACTTATAAGTGTTTCTTTGTGATAGAGACCGACACCGGCGTCTGGACCGCGGAGGACATGGCCAGGGCGCTCGGGATAAAGAAGGCGGCGGCGGGCCGGGCGCTGAAGGCTTTCCTGAAAGCCGGACTGCTGAAGGCCGAAGGGAAGGGCTACCGGTGCAAGATCGCCGGGCGGCTGGTGGAGTACCCTGCCGCTCCCGCCATTCCCAAAGCCGTTATCGACAGGCTGCGGGAATACCGCGGCAAGCTCGAGCGCGAGGGGTCTCAGGAGTTCTCCGTCTCGGGCATGGTGCGGGCCGACGCCGACGCGCTGCGCGGCTTTTACCCCATGCTGAAATCCAGCGTGGAAGCCTCGTACGCCTTTGCGACTACCAGCAAGACGAAGAAATCCGCGGGCTTCTTCATCTCGGCCAGGGTGCACAGGCTCTGGGATTTCTAGGCCCGGGCGCGTAAAATAAAACAGCCGGCTTTAAGCCGGCTGTTTTATTTGTTTAAGGCTTTCGTTCAGCGCTGGAAGTAGCCGATGACGTAGTAGTAGCCGCCCTTGTAGGAGGCCACCTCGTGGGTGACTACGGAGGCGCCGTCGTACTCGATGCGGTCGGCCATTTCGAACATGCGCTCGAAGGCGTCAAGCTCGTTCTGGTAGACCGGGCTCGGCTCGATGATGAGGGGGCTGGAGGCGCGGAAGGTTATGGTGAAGCCGTAGTCGTTGAGGCCGTTAACCACGACGGCCTGGCTGACCACCTCGGTCTTGGCGAACTTGAAGCCGTTGACGGCCCAGGTCAGGACCTCGGAGGCTTTCTTCGCGGTGGGGTACTTGCCGTAGCTGTTGTAGGTCTGCTCGGTCGAGACGGCTTTATTGGCGAAGGGCGGCTTTATGGGGCGGATGATGTGGGTGGCGCAGGCGCCGGCCGGTTCGCCGGTGGAGAAGTCGGGCTTCTGGGCCGGTTCGGTAAGGATGGCGCCGCTTTCGCACTTGAAGAGGCACTTGTTGTTCTTGAACTCGGTGAAGATGCAGTAGTCCAGGGTGGTGGGGGACTGCGGGAAGGGGTTATGCTGGTTGTTTATCTGGTTCCAGATGGAGCCGGCGTCCGGGAGCTGCTGCTTGTTGGCGCCCCTGTAGTCGCCCCCGCCGCATTTCTCATATACGCTGGCGGCCCCGGGATTGACCGGTTTGGCCTGGAAGGACTCGCCGCTGCGGCACTTGAAGTTGCACAGGCCGTTCTGCAGGCCGGTAAGGTAACAGCTGTCCGGGGTAGGGTTGGGGAAAGGATTTACCTTGGAAATGGCAGAGGCTTTGAGGCTCTGCAGATCGGTGAAGTCGGTGGCGGCGGCCGGCGCTGCTATGGAGAGGGCTAACAGTAGGTACGAGATTATTTTCATGAAACCTCCGTTCTTAGGATAAGATTAGGATATAAAATAGCGGCCGGCCGGATTAGAGGCAAAGGGCCCCATATCTTCATGGAAAAGGACCTATGCTTTGCGCGCCGTTTGGCGCCGCGTCTAGGTCCTTTAGTCCAGCCCGGGGATTTATCCGGAAAAAGTGAATTTTAAAAAAGCGCCAGCGCTTGGGCCCTTCTCCTGTGAAGCCTTGACATGTCCATGGGCCTTTAGGCCCAAAAAGCAATAGGTCTAAAGACTTTCTCTTGACTAGGCCCTTTGGTCTTGATTATAATCAATGATGTACTTAAACTATACATGTAAGCCTCAGGCTTCATACTCAAACGCCGTACGGGAGGAAGTAATGTTAAGGAAAGTCGCCGCAGTGTTCGCAATAATCGCCTCGGTAGCAACCATGGTGTCCGCTGAAATAAGCTTCGACACCCGCAACTCCGCCACCCTGCAGCAGGAAATAGCCAATCTTGAACTGAGCGTCCCCGTGGCCGCCCCGGTAGAAGAAAAAGGCCTTTTCACCAAAGCCGACAAAGAATGGACCATCCTGGTCTTCATCAACGCCAAGAACAACCTTGAGAAATACGGCCTGCTTGACGTCAACGAGATGGAGAAGATCGGTTCCTCCGACAAAGTTAACATTGTAGTGGAGATGGGCCGCATAAACGGCTACGCCACCAATGACGGCGACTGGAAGACCACCCGCCGCTTCCTTGTAAAGAAAGATAATGACTTCACCAAGATAACCTCTCCCGTGCTTGCCGAACTGGGCAAAACCGACATGGGCGACTACAAAAGCCTCGTAGCTTTCGTAAAATGGGCCAAAACGGCCTACCCGGCCAAGAAATACGCCCTGATAGTGTGGAACCACGGCTCCGGCTGGGACAAAGCCCGCGCCATGAACGTCACCAAGGGTATTTCGTACGACGACGAGACCGGCAACCACATGAGCACCCCCCAGCTGGGCCTCGCGCTCAAAGAAATGGGCGGCGTGAACGTGTACGGCTCGGACGCCTGCCTGATGCAGATGCCCGAAGTGACCTACGAACTTAAGGATTACACCGAATACATAGTGGGTTCCGAAGAGACCGAACCCGGCGACGGCTACACCTACGACCTGTTCGTCGGCCCCGTGGTGGCCAGGCCCACCATGACCCCGGCTGAACTGGGCAAAGTGGCTGTGGACGGCTACAGCGACCATTACCAGAGCATCGGCCAGGGTTCTACCCAGAGCCTGATGAAGTCCGCGGCCCAGGACGGCTTTGTGCCCCTGGTGAACGCCTTCGTTACGGCCGCGATAGCCTCCGGCGAGAAAGCCCTGGTGAAAACCGCGGCCTCCTCGGCCCAGAGCTACGCCGTGTACGACAATAAGGACCTCGGCCACTTCCTGACGCTTTACTCCGCTTCTACCAAGAGCGCGGACGTGAAAGCCAAGGCTGGCGCGCTTAAGGCCTACCTGAACGGCACCCTGATAACGCATAACCGCGTTAACAGCGAGTTCGCCAATGGCAATACCCAGGGTCTGGCCGTGTACCTGCCCGGTTATTCCTTCAACTCCGACTACAATGAGCTGGCCTGGGCCAAAGCCGCCCAGTGGGACGAGCTCATTAAGTGGTACCAGGCGAAATAAGCGGTTAATTCGCTGACGGAAGGGCCGGCCTCAAAGCCGGCCCTTCTTTATTTATAAGGAATGGCGCCGGCCCAAAGGGCCCAGGGCCGCCTGGGTCCCAGGTCCCTTGTGGAAAACTGACAGGAGGGTAAACTATATTATGTCCAACACCGCTCGCGAGATTACGGAGGTTTCCATGATACGCAAAATATCCCTGTCGGCCGTGGCCGTGTCCATGTTCGCTTCGCTGGTTTCCGCCGACGTCAACTTCGACAAGGGCGGTTTCGATCTTAAGGAAGAGATCTCCAATATGGAAGTGGTCGTGCCCGAGCCCGCCCAGGACAAGGGCGTCATCCTCGACTGGCTGTTCGGCAAGAAGCCCCAGCCCGCCAAGGCCCCGGCCGAGTGGACCATCATGGTTTTCTCCAGCGCCAAGAACGACCTGGAGCCCTACCTGCTCAAGGACCTCAACGAAATGGAGATGATAGGCTCGAGCGCCAAGGTAAACATCGTGGCCGAAGTGGGCCGCATAGACGGCTACGACGATTCCGACGGCGACTGGAAAGGCGTGCGCCGCTACCTGATCACCAAGGACAGCGACAAGACCAAGATGGGCTCCAAAATGCTGCAGGATATGGGCATGACCGACATGGGCGACTATAAGAACCTGGCCGCCTTCGGCAAATGGGCCAAGGCCGCCTATCCCGCCAAACGCTATATGCTGATAGTTTCCAACCACGGTTCCGGCTGGGAGAAAGGCCTGGCCAAGATCCGCATCGCCAAGGGCATCTCCTATGACGAGCAGAGCGGCAACCACATCAACACCCCGCAGCTGGGCCTGGCGCTTAAAGAGATCGGCAAGCTGGACGTGTTCAGCACCGACGCCTGCCTGATGCAGATGGCCGAAGTGGTCTATGAGATCAAAGATTCCGCGGACTATATCGTGGGCTCCGAAGAGACCGAGCCCGGCGACGGCTACACCTACAATACCTTCCTCGGGCCCGTGGTGGCCAAACCGACCATGACCCCCATGGAAGTGGCCAAGCAGACCGTTAACGCCTACGCCGACCATTACGACGCTATCGACCAGGGCCACACCCAGAGCCTGGCCAAGGCCTCCGCCGCGAACAAGCTGCTGACCGTGACCAACGCCTTCGTGGACGCCCTGATGACCTCCGGCGATAAAGCCCTGGCCAAGAGCTCCCGCGACGCCGCCGTCAACTTCGCCATGGACGAGAACCGCGACCTTTACGACTTCACCCGCCTGGTGGTGGCGGGCACCAAGAGCGACGATGTGAAGCTCAAGGGCCAGGCCCTGATGAACTTCATCACCGGCGAACTGGTGCTGCTCAACCGCGCCCGCGACGCTAAGGCCAGCTACTGGAGCGACGCCAAGCCTTACACCCTTGCCAAGGGTATGGCCGCCTACTTCCCCAATTCCACCCTGGGCGACGGCTACAATGAACTGGCGTGGGCCAAAGCCTCCCGCTGGGACGAGTTCGTGCTCTGGATCAACCAGCGCTGAACGGCTACTGGTTCAAGAGAGGGCCGGCTTAACCGCCGGCCCTTTTTTTTATTGAATTGCGCGGGCAAATTTAATAATCTTGAGGGAGTTAACCCTGTTGGGGCCCTTTTCGGGCCGATGAGAGGAACTAAATGATAAAAAAACTGACATTAGCGGCGCTTGCCCTGTCTTTTTCCGCCCAGTTCGCCCTGGCGGGAGTGGATTTCGACAGCGGCAAGGCCTTTAACCTGCAGGACGAGCTGGCCAGGCTCGAACTCCCTGTGCCCGCGCCCTCGGCCGACAAAGCCGCCCGCCCGGACAAAGAATGGACCATAATGGTTTTTATCAACGCCAAGAACAACCTTGAGCGCTTCGGCCTCAAGGACCTGAACGAGATGGAAATGATAGGTTCCGGAGATAAATACAACGTGGTGGTCGAGCTGGCCCGCATAAAGGGCTTCGACGCCTCCGAAGGCGACTGGCAGACTTCCCGCCGCTATCTGGTTCAGAAGGACGCGGATTTTAATAAAGTCACCTCCCCCGTGGTGGAAGAGCTCGCCAAGGCGGACATGGGCGACTATAAGCACCTGGTCGACTTCGCCAAGTGGGCCAAGGCCAAATACCCCGCCAAGAAGTACATGCTGATCGTGTGGAACCACGGCGCGGGCTGGATAAAGACCCCGCTGCGCGTCAACAGGGGTATTTCCTACGACGACGAAACCGGCAACCACATGACCACCCCCCAGCTGGGCCTGGCCCTCAAGGAAATGGGCGGCGTGGACGTGTACGGTTCCGACGCCTGCCTGATGCAGATGGCCGAGGTGATCTACGAGCTTAAGGACCACGCGGCCTACATAGTGGGTTCCGAGGAAACCGAGCCCGGCGACGGCTACACCTATAACGACCTGCTGGCCCCCCTGTTCGCCAAACAGAACATGGGCCCCGCGGAGCTCGCCAAGACGGCGGTCGACGCCTACGCCGACCATTACCAGGCCCGGGAAGAGGCCTCCACCCAGAGCTATGTCAGGACCACCGCTATCGGCGGCTTCCTGGACGCCTCCAACGCCTTCGCCTTCGCGCTGACGCAGGCGGGGGAAAAAGAGCTGGCCAAAAAAGCCATGGACGGGGCGCAGAGCTACGCCTATCCCGAGAACAAGGACCTTTACCACTTCGCCCAGCTGGTGGCGGCCGAGACCAAAAGCGCCGAAGTAAAGGCGAAGGCCGAAGCCCTGATGAACTATATAAAGGTCAGGCTGGTGGCGCATAACCGCACCACCAACAGCGACGGCGGCTGGTACGGTCCCGTCAGTTACGACAACTCCCACGGCATAGCGGCTTATCTGCCCGGCACCAGCGCGCCGGCGCATTACGCCGAACTGGCCTGGGCCAAGTACTCCAACTGGGACGAGTTCATCTCCTGGCTGGCCCTGCCGTAAGCTGAATTAAAGCCGCAAAAAAAAGAGCCGTCCGCTTTAAAAGCGGACGGCTCTTCTGTTTAACGCGCCTGCTATTTTACTTTGGACCTGAAATAGGCGATGGTTTTCTTAAGGCCTTCCTCAAGGTTCACCTTCGGCTCCCACTTCAGCAGCTTCTTGGCGCGGGTGATGTCCGGCCGGCGCACTTTGGGGTCGTCCTGCGGCAGCGGCTTGAAAACTATTTTGGACTTGCTGCCGGTCAGGCGCTTCACCGCTTCCGCCAGCTCCAGCAGCGAGATCTCGTGCGGGTTGCCGATGTTGACCGGGTCGTTCTCCTTGCTCATCAGCAGGCGGTAGATGCCGTCGATGAGGTCGGAAACGTAGCAGAGGCTGCGGGTCTGTTTGCCGTCGCCGTAAACCGTGATGGGCTTGCCTTTCAGCGCCTGCGTCATGAAGTTGGGCACCGCGCGCCCGTCCTCCAGGCGCATGTTGGGGCCGTAGGTATTGAAGATGCGCAGCAGGCGCACCGGCATCTTGTGGTAGCGGTGGTAGGCCATCGTCAGGGCCTCGGCGAAGCGCTTGGCCTCGTCGTAGACTCCGCGCGGGCCGATCGGGTTGACGTTGCCCCAGTAGGCTTCGTGCTGCGGGTTGATCAGCGGGTCACCGTACACCTCGGAGGTGGAGGCGATCATGAAGATGGCCTTCTTGTCCTTGGCCAGCCCCAGCGCTTTATGCGTGCCCAGCGCGCCCACTTTCAGGGTGGGGATGGGGAACTTCAGGTAATCTATGGGCGAGGCGGGGCTGGCGAAATGCAGCACGGCGTCCAGCTTGCCGGCGACGTGCAGGTAGTTGGTCACGTCGTATTTAACGAATTCAAAGGCCTGGTTCTTGAGCAGGTCCCCGATGTTCTCCACGTTGCCGGTGATGAAGTTGTCTATGCCCACCACTTTGTGGCCTTTCGCCAGCAGGTAGCGGGAAAGGTGACTGCCCAGGAAGCCGGCCGCGCCGGTGACTAAGATCCTCATGAAATTCTCCTTGAAAAAGAGGCCAGGCCGCCGGGCCTTTACAGCGCCCTCCGCCTGGCCTCTGCCCGTCCTGCCGGCCTAAGGCCGGCCGACGGATTTGTAAGTCCAGCCCAGGCCGCGCATTTTGGCCGGCTCGTAAAGGTTGCGGCCGTCCACCATGATGGGATGCTTTACCGCGGCCAGCAGCTTCTTCTGGTCGAGCTTGCCGAATTCCTTCCATTCCGTCACCAGGGCCACGCAATCCGCGTCTTTGACGCAGTCGTAGGCGTCCTTGGCGAAATAAATACCCTTTATGCACTTTTTGGCGTTCTCCTGCGAGATGGGGTCGTAGCCGCGCACCTTGGCGCCGCGCTTGAGGAGCTCCCGCACGATGTCGATGGAGGGGGCGAAGCGCATGTCGTCGGTCTCGGGCTTGAAGGCCAGGCCCAGCAGCGCTATGGTCTTGCCTTCCAGGTTCCAAAGCTCTTCTTCGAGCTTCCTGACCAGCCACATTTTCTGGCCCTCGTTGATGTCCTTGACGTTCTTGAGCAGGGCGAAGTCGTAGCCGACCTGGGCGCTCAGCCAGTAGAAGGCTTCCAGGTCCTTGGGGAAACAGAAGCCGCCGAAGCCGATGCCGGCCTTGAGGAAGGAGGCGCCTATGCGCTTGTCCAGCCCCATGCCGCGGGCGACGTCTTCCACGTTGGCGCCGGTCTTCTCGCAGACGTTGGCCACCGCGTTGATGAAGGAGATCTTGGTGGACAGGAACGAATTGGAGGCGTGCTTTATCAGCTCCGCGCTCTTTACGCTGGTGATCACGATAGGCGCGCCCTTCATGGGTTTGTACACGCGGCGCATCAGCTCCTCGGCCTGTTTGGAGGCTACGCCCACCACCACGCGGTCGGGCTTCAGGAAGTCCCACACGGCGGTGCCTTCGCGCAGGAACTCCGGGTTGGAGGCCACGTCGAAGGGCAGGTGGTTCTTGTTGTTGCGCTTCATCGTCTTGCTGATCCAGTCGCAGGTGGCCACCGGCACCGTGGATTTCTCCACGACCACCGTGTAGTCGGTCATGTTTTTGGCCACGTCCTCGGAAACCTTCTCTATGGCGGACAGGTCGGCCGAGCCGTCCTCGCGGGGCGGCGTGCCCACGGCGATGAACACGGCTTCGGCGCGGTGCCCGTCGTGATGCATGCCTTCCTTGACGGAATTGGCGAAGTGCAGGCGCCCGGCCTTCACGTTCTTCTTTACCACGCGCTCCAGGTCGTCCTCGTAGATCGGCATCACGCCTTTCTCCAGCAGCTTGATCTTGGCGGGATCGTTGTCCACGCAGACCACGCGGTGGCCCAGTTCGGCCAGGCACGCTCCGCTGACCAGGCCGACGTAGCCGGCGCCCACCATGCAGATGTTAACTTTGTCGTTTTTCTTCTGTTTCATCGGTGAATTCTCCCGGGGCGTCAGGTCAGGCCTGCTCTTTGGCGGGCGCCGCCGCCGCGCTGCCGGCCGGCGCGCACGCTTCCGAGCCCTGCTCGGGCTCTATCTCGTGGGCCTTGGCCAGTTCGCAGGAGCGTTTCTTTTCGGAGCGGCCTATGAAGTAGATGGCTATGAACATCAGCACCAGGCCTACCCAGTCTTCGGTCTTGGGCATTTTCTGGTTGGGTATCAGCCAGAAGACGAACAGCGTGGCCACGGTGCCGGCTATCAGCGAGGTCAGGCGGTTGACCAGGCCGGCGAAGGTGGCGGTGCGGCCTTTGAACATGAACAGGAACACGGAGAAGAAGGCCGCCAGGCCGAAAGGCAGGCCGGAGAACATGATGAGCTTCCAGCGGTCCGGGGAGTGCTTGAAGGCGTTGGAGAACTGGAACCCGAAAGAACGCGTCACGTCTTTTACGGGCTTGTCGAGGGCGGCGGCGGCGGCGGCCAGGTCCTCGGCTTTGGTTTTTTTGGCGGCCAGGAGGGCCGAGGCGGCGGCAAGGGACTCTTCAGCCTGGGTGCGCTGCGCCGGGGTGAACTTGGAGGTGTCGGAGGCCAGCAGGCTTTCCGTCTTCTGCATGGAAGCGCTCAGCGCCTCGCGCTCGGGCGAGACGGCCGCCTGCGCGGCCACCGGGGCGATGGAGGGCGTGAACGGCATCTCGGCCGGCTTGTTGACCACATGGAAGAAAATAAGACCGGAGATGACCAGCGTAGAGAAGGAAGTCACCTGCTCGATGGCGAAGAAGCCCTTGGTGTCGTAGATGGCGCCCTTGGGCCTGGTGTTCTTGTAATAATTCATGATGTAGATGCGGATGGTGTAGGCGATGAGGTAGAAGGTGAGGATGGTCATCGCGGCCGCATTGCCCAGGAAGTCGAAGTTGGCCTTGTCTATTACGAAAAGGGCCTGGAGGAAGGCGCCGGCGCCGGAGGCCTGGGCCGCCGCGGCCGCGCCCTTGAAGTTGAGCATCTGCAGCGCCACCGCGCCCAGCGCGATGACCACGGCCACGTTCTCTTCCCAGTAAACCTTCTTGGTCAGGATGCCCTGGCGGATCTGCGCCTCGTCGATGATGCGGCTGATGACGATGATGCTGGCGCGCATGATGATCATGGCGACCATCACGGAGATGGGCAGGGTGTACATCAGCGTGGTGGTGGGGATGACGATGGCGGTGCAGATGCCGGAGGGAATGATGTAGAGGAATTCGCGCGGCATGGAGATGCCGAGCACCTTGGTGTAGGTGGTGGACTTGAACTTGTACCAGCCCAGCAGCAGCACCACGCAGGTAGGGATGAGCATGCTGCCCATGGTGTTGAAGACGGTATAGGTGGTGCCGCCCACGCCCAGCACTTTGTCGAAATATTTAGGCAGGAAACCCGTGATCACGTAAAGGCCGAAGTAGCCGAACGCGAGCTGCAGCAGCCTTTCGGTGGTGCCCTCGTGGGTTTTGCTCGTAAAAACAGTTGTAAGCGTCTTTAACATGGATTCCCTCTCAACCTGAATATTTATTGATATCTTATAATTTTGCCGCCGCCGCCGCAATGACGGCGGGCAAGCGCCTAGCGGCGCAAAGCTTTGTCGGCCAGGGCCAGGCCGCCGTAGGCGGGCCGGTAGGAGGGGTCGGCGGCGGTGGCGGTAAGGAAAGCTTTGCGGGCCTCGGCCGGGCTGCCCAGCGCCAGCTGGGCCAGGCCCAGGTTGTTCCAGGCCATGGCGCTGCCGGGCTTGAGGAAAGCCGCTTTTTTCAGCAGCGGCAGCGCTTCGGCGGCGCGGCCGGCCGCGGCCAGGGCCGTGCCCAGGTTGTAAAGGGCGTCGGGGTTGGACGGGTTGACGGCCAGCACTTTTTTCAGGTAGTCCTGCGCGGGCGCCCAGCGGCCGCGCTCCAGCAGCGCCTCCGCCATGTTAAGGTTGGCTATTTCGTTGTCCGGATACTTTTGCAGCACGTCGGCCCAAAGGGTCTCGCTGGAGCGCCAGGTCTTAATTCTGCCCGCCGTCAGCGCGCCCGCGGTCAGCAGGCAGGCGAGCCACAGGACCGCCGGCGCGGCCAGGCGCGCCTTGCCCGCCCCCGCGCGCGGCGCCAGCGCGGCGCAGGCCGCGGCTATCAGGCCGGCCGCGGCCAGGTAAAGGTAGCGGTCGGCGCCCAGCGAAGGGCCTATGGGCACCATCAGCGCGAAAGGCAGGATGTTCACCAGGAAGAACAGCAGGCCGAAAGCGGCGGTCCTGTCTTTTTTCACGGCCCAAAACAGCGCCCCGGCGTAAGCGGCGGCCGGCAGGGTGTAGAGCAGCGCGTGGGCCTTGAGCGCGGCCAGGGTGTCGGCGTAAGGGTACAGCGCCGAAAGGGCGGCCGGCCACAGCGTTTTCAGCAGGTAGAAGGAGAACAAGCCTGTAAAATTCCCGGTCAGCAGTTCGCCCCGGGCCCCTTGCGCCGCGGCCGCCACCAGCGTGAAGACCAGGGCCAGGCCGAGCAGGGCGGTCTTCTCGGCGATGTTCCCGCGGTCCAGCGGCCTGCTGTCGCGCCAGTCCAGCGCCAGTAAAGCCAGCGGCAGCGTTACCGCCGAAGCTTTGGAAAGCAGGGAGAGGAGGAAAAGCCCGAAGACGAGGACCGTCCAGCCCCGGCCTTCGCGCCGGCGCAGGTAGGCCAGCAGGGCGGCCAGGTAAAAGAAAGCGTAAAGCAGGTTCTTGCGCTCGGCTATCCAGGCGGCGGATTCCGCGTTCACCGGGTGCAGCGCCCAGAGCAGCGCCCCGGCCAGCGCGGGCCACTCGGCGCCCAGCAGCGAGGCCAGCAGCAGGAAGACCAGTACGGAGTTCAGGGCGTGCAGCAGCAGGTTGCCGGCGTGGTGGACGGCGGCTTTTTCCCCGAAGGCGGCGGTCTCCAGGGCCAGCGAAAGATCGGTAAGCGGGTGGTAGTTGGCCAGGCGCGTGGAGGTGAAGGTTTTAGCGGCGGAGGCCGCGGTTAAATTTTGGACTACGGGGTTCTTATAGGTGGAGTAGGGGTCGTCCCAATTAGTATAGCCGGCCTTGAGGACCGGGTAGTAGACGCTTAGAACGGGGAGCAGGAGCAGCAGCAGGAGGAGCGGGCGGCGCCTCATGCGCTAGGGCTTGGGGGCCCGCTTGCGGGAAAGCTCGGCGGCTTTTTTTATCTTGGCCACCAGCGTTTCCAGGTCAAAGGGTTTTACCAGGTAATCCATCGCGCCGAAGAGCAGGGCGTCGTTGAGGGTGGCGGCGTCGTTGAGGCCGCTGACGGCGATGATGGGGATGTGGGCGGCGGCGTCCTTGGAGCGGATGTCGCCCATCAGGCTGATGCCGTCCACGCCGGGCATCATGATGTCCATCAGGATCACGTCGGGCATCGCGGCCAGCTTGGCCTCGGAAAAGAATTCGCGGGCTTTTTTGGGGTCGCAGAAGCTCATTACTTCCATGCCGGCGGAAGCCAGGCCGGTCTCGTAGATCTCGAGAATGGTCTCGTCATCGTCCACCGCGGCCACTTTTATGCGAGGTTCGTCTGCCATAGGATTATTCTAACAAAATTTTAGCCGCGGCAAACGCCTACTTGCGCGGGGCCGCGGCCTTGGCCGGGGCTGGTTTTTGGGCCGGCTTGGCCCGGGCCGCTTCCACGATCTCGCATTTGAAGGTGCCGCGCGTGGTGGGGATGTAAAAAAGGGTGCGCAGGCCCTGCAGCTGTCTGGCGGTGACGAAATCCTGCAGTTCTTTGGCTTCGGCTTCCGTTTCTATGGGGACCAGGCGGTGGGGTTCCTTTATGGCGGCCATCAGCGGCCTCAGCCGGTTTACATCCTTGGTCTCGATGTTCTTCACTTCCCCGTCCACGGCCGCTTTCTGCGTGAACGCTTCCAGGGCTTCGCCTTCCACGGGCTCGGCGCGCAGGAAGCCGCGCAGTTTCTTTTCCTGCGGCAGGGCCGCGACGGCCTTTTTTACCTGGGTGAAAGCGTAGGAGAAGGCCTCGCCGAAATTATTGAGGGGGGCCTCGGTGCGGGTGAGCTCGCCGCTGATGTAGGCGGAGACCTTCAGCATATCGCCGCGGTAGAAGACCATCTTGCTCTGCTTTACGTTCTGGGAGTTGATGATCTCGGAATTCTCGATCTCGCGGAAGAAGTCTTTTACCAGCTGGGGTTTTATGGCGCCGCGCCTGGTCAGCAGGCTTTTGGGGGTTTCCACGCGCATCAGGGCCTGGCCGTCCTGCGAGACCTCCAGGTAATATTCCTGGCCGGTGGTCAGCGCGGACACGGTCATCCAGGCGGTCTTGGCTTTGCCGCGCTGGTTATAGGGCCGGAAAGCCGTCAGCGAAGCGGCGCAGACGGCCAGGGCGGCCAGGAGCAGAAGTTTACGCTTCATCGGGGCCGACGGCGTTGTCGGCGGTGAGCCAGCCGCCGTATTTGAAAGCCGCCCAGGCCAGGCAGAGCAGGCCGATGTTCTGGGCGAATTCCTGCTCTATGGAATTGCTGGCGCTGCTGCCGAAGCAGCCGCAGGAGGTGATGGGCAGCCCGCGCAGCCAGGCCTGGCCCAGCAATAACTCGAAGAAGACGAGCATGGCGCCGTTGAACGCCGCGAAGAACCGGGTGAAGACGCCGGCGGCCAGCAGCAGCCCGGCGTAGAGCTCTATCCAGGGAACCGCGTAGGCGGCCCAGAGCGAGAGCTGCGCGTTGAGCACGCGGTAGCTTTCTATGGCGAAGGCGAATTCTTCGGCGGGCGCCAGGGCCTTGATGACGCCGGAGTAGACGAGGACGCCGCCCACGGCCAGGCGGGCCAGCAGGCCGGCCAGCTCTTTAGAGGAGGGTTTTGTGATCATGGTTTTGCGGCGCTCCTGAGCATGTTGTCGAATTTCATGGCCTGGTCTATCAGCTGGGCCGAGCCGACGGCGCGCCTGCCGTTGATGAAGAAGGTGGGGGTGGCGGTCACGCCTTTCACGTCGCCTTCGGCTATTTCCAGCTTCAGGCGCTTATGGGTCTCGGGGGCGTCGCCGCAGGTCACCATTTTGGGCCAGTCCAGCTTGAGTTGTTTGGCGTAAGCTTCGAATTCTTTGGGCTTGTCCTTGGCCTGGCCCCATTTCTCCTGGCCCGCGAAAAGCAGGCCGGCGTATTCCTTGAACTTGCCCTGCTCTCCGGCGCAGTCGGCGTAAGCGGCGGCATGGAAGGACCAGGGGTGGATGGTAAGGAGGGGATAGTGCTTGAAGTTGACGCGCAGCCCGGCGCCGAAGACTTTGAGCATCTCGTCGATTTTCTCGGCGGCGTGGCGGCAGGCGGGGCAGGCGAAGTCGGTATACTCGTAGATCTGCACGGGCGCTTCGACGGGTCCGAAGGACCGGTAAGCGGGCACGGGCAGGGTGGGCCCCATGTTGAACTGGCGCGCGAGCAGCACGGCCAGCGTAGAGAGGAAAATGAGCATTGCTGCCAGCGCGAGCAGCCGCGCGTTCTTGCGTTGGATCATATAAGAATTATAGCGTAAGTCCCTCGTGGAAATCTACTTATAAACAGAAACTTTAAGTAACGAGCCGCGAGATGTGAAGTCGGGGCCGACCGGGGGGGTACCCCTGCTCACCCGGACCGAGGAAACCCTTGCGTCGGTTTCCCCCCGCCTGGGTAATTTATGGCGGGGCCCCCTTTCCGCAACGGGTGCTCAGGGGTACCCCCCCGGCCGTCCCCTCCGTAGTAGTGAACGTTAGGAACAGTTTCTTCCGGTTATAATTAAAAAACATAACCAGCGTGCGCTAAACCGGAGGGGGTGGACGGGGGGACCGGGTTAGCAAAACCGTCGTTGAGCCCGCCGCTTGCATAAGCGCGGCGGGCGAATACCGAGTGAGGCCACGGTGTGGCCGAACGCGTTTTGCGTTCCGGTCCCCCTGGCCGCCCCCGACTGGGCTATCCTGCGGCCCCTTAACCCAAAGTTATTTCTTGATTTCCGGGCAGATGATCTTTACGATTTTGGAGGGGGAGGTGGCGCCTTTGACGAGCATGATCTTTTTGGCTTCGATGCCGAGGGACAAAGACAGCTGGCGCAGGGCCGAGGCGTTGGCCAGGCCCCGCTCGGGCGGGGACTTGGTCCAGATCTCGTAGGCGTCGGGCGCCTTCTTTACCAGCTTGTCCCGCCGGGAGTCCGGGTGGACCTTGAGCTTGATGAACATTATTCGGTTATCAGCGACTCGGACGTCATGGCTTCCGGCTGCTGCAGGCCCATCACGGCCAGCACGGTGGGCGCGATGTCCGAAAGGATGCCGTGCGGGCGCAGCTTCACTTTATCGGCGTCCCTGGCGATGTAGATGAGCTCCACGGGGTTGGTGGTGTGGGCGGTTTTGGGCATGTTGATCTTGTAATCCCACATTTCCTCGGCGTTGCCGTGGTCGGAACTGACCAGCACGGTGTAACCGTGTTTCAGGGCCGCGTCCACCAGCATGCCTACGCTGGCGTCGGTCACCTCGACGGCTTTTTCGGTGGCGTCGTAGATGCCGGTGTGGCCTACCATGTCGCAGTTGGCGAAGTTCACCACTATGAAGTCGTATTTTTCCGAGGCTATTTCCGCCAGGGCGCGCTCGCGCACCCTGGGGGCGTCCATTTCGGGATGCTCGCCGAAGCTGGAGGGGTCCCAGGTGCCTTTAATTTCTACCTGGTCTTCGCCGGCGTAGGGTTCGGTGCGCTTGCCGTTGAAGAAGGAGGTGACGTGTTTGAACTTCTGGGTTTCGGCGAGGCGCAGCTGCTTGAGGCCGTGCCCGGAGATGATCTGGCCGAGCAGTTCGTCCATGCCGCCGCCCTCGTCCATGGGGGGCAGGGCGCTGAACTTGAACTGGTCGTAGTAGCGGGTGAGGCCGCAGTATACGATGTCCATCTTTTCCCAGCGGTTGCCGGGGTAAACGTCTTCTACGAAGGCTTTGGTGAGCTCTATGGCGCGGTCCTGGCGGAAGTTAAAGTGGACGACGGAGTCGCCGTCCCGCATGCCGGGGTAATCGCCTATGATGGTGGGGGGGATGTACTCGTCGACGATGGGCAGGCCGTTGGGATTTTTGAGGGCGGCATAGGCGTCGTTGAGGGCGGCTTCGGCGCTGGGGGACTTGGCGCCTTCGGCTTTGGTGATGGCGTTGTAGGTCTGGTCGACGAGGGCCCATTTCTCGCCGCGGTCCATGGCGTAGTAGCGGCCCATGATGGTGCCTATGGAGGCGTTGCCGACCTCTTTGATGACTTCTTCGAGCATTTTGAGGAAGGAGAGGGCGCTGCGGGGGGGCGTGTCGCGGCCGTCGGCGAAGAAGTGGATGTAGACTTTCTTTATGCCGATGCGTTTGGCTTCGCGCATGATGGCGTACATGTGGTCCTGGTGGGCGTGGACGCCTTCGTCCTGGACGAGGCCCATGAGGTGGAGGGCGGTGCCTTTGGCGGCGCAGTTGTCGAGGGCGGCTTTGAGGGCGGGGCGGCTGAAGAAGGTGCCGTCCTCTATCATGTCCATAATGCGCTTGAGTTCCTGGATGACTATGCGGCCGGCGCCCATGTTGAGGTGGCCGACTTCGGAGGAGCCTTGGTAGCCTTTGGGGAGGCCGACGGCTTCGCCGGCGGGTTCGAGCACGGTGTTGGGGTACTGCTGCAGGTAGCGCTTCATGTTAGGCGTTTTAGCGTTGCGCACGGCGTTAAATTTATCGGGCCTGTACATCCCCCACCCGTCCCTTATAATGAGCAGAACTTTTTTCTTATCCATATTATTATCCTCGGCTGCTTCAATTGAAAGTATCGGTTGAAAATCGGTGAGCCTGCCCTTATATTTTATGAAATATGGGGCGCTTTGGGTAAAGGGCCGCAAGATGCCTGCTCGGGGGCGGCCAGGGGGACCGGAACGCAAAACGCGTTCGGCCACACCGTGGCCTCACTCGGTATTCACCCGCCGCGCTTATGCAAGCGGCGGGTTCAACGACGGTTTTGCTAACCCGGTCCCCCCGTCCGCCCCTCCGGCTTGGTGAACGCTGTTGGGAGTGGGGGACGCTGATGACTAATTGACTAGTTGTTAACATTGGAGCTGAAAACCGCCGGGGAGACTTGGCGGTTTTGTTTTGAGGGAGGATTTGTTATTTAATAGAGGGGCAGTGAGGAGGTATCGGTTTATGAATATAGAACTACGGCAGGCGAGCGAGGGGGACGGGGGGGACGTTTACGAGATGCTCCAGGAGATGCTGCCGGACGAGAACGGCTTTCAGAACGGCGCGCACGGGCTGAGCGACGCGGACTTTAAGGTTTGGCTTAAGCGGCGGGTCGACTTCAGCCTGGGTAAAAGTCTGGAAGACTGGCAGGTGCCGGAGAACAGCTACTGGCTTTGCATCGACGGGCTCCCCGTGGGTTACGGCAAGCTCAGGCACCGGCTGACCGAGGCTTTAAGGAAAAATGGCGGGCACATAGGCTATGGGGTCCGGCCCTCGCAAAGGGGCAAGGGCTACGGTTCGCTGATCCTGAAGCTGCTGCTGGGGAAAGCCCGGGAGCTGGGGATAGGCGAAGTCCTGATAGATTGTCTGGCGGATAATGAACCGTCGCGCAAAGTCATCGAGGCCAACGGCGGCGTGTTGGAACGGCGCACGGATAAACAGATCTATTACCGGGTCGTTTTCCAGGGATAACGGGGTCAGGTCTTGGATCTTGGCATTGCCGCCGGGGGAGCCCCGGCGGTTTTGTTTTGGGGGCGGGGTAATTTTGTTTAATAGCGATATGGGCGGGATAAAATACAGCATCAAAATGAATTTGAGATATTTTTTTATTTTCTCCTTTATGTGGCTGCTGGCCGGGAAAGCGGCGGCGCAGGATACTGCGGGCATGGTAGCTGTGCCGCGGGGGGAGTTTGAGATGGGGTCCGATAGTTCGGGGAAAAAGGCGGAGCGGCCGCGGCACAAGGTGCTGCTGGGCGCGTACTTTATAGACGCCCGGCCGGTAACGGCCGGGGAACTGACAATTTTTTTGAATTCCCGCCTGCCTTTGGAGGGCGGCAGCGTGCAGGCGCCGCCGGACCGGCGGGGGGTGCTTGGGGAGCTGGAGGCGCCGGAGGAGATAAAAAATTTCATACAGATCCCCGGCGCGTGGATAGTATTGCGCGCGGAGGGGCTGTCCCTGCGCGGCTCTTCCGGATCGGAAGAAGCTTTTAATGTTTCCTGGCAGGGGGCCGACGCCTACTGCCGCGCGCGCGGCAAAAGGCTGCCTACGGAAGCGGAGTGGGAGAAAGCCTGCGAAGGGGGCGGCAAAGAGTTCGTTATCGGTAAAAAACTGGAATGGACCCTGGACTGGTACGCTAAAGATTTTTATAAGCCCGGGCCAGCCGTTGATCCGCTGAATGCCTTTATTACGGGTCAGAGGACCGCGCGCGGAGGGGCGGACCTGAAGGGCCGGGTGCGCTGTGCCTCCCGAAGCGGCATACCGCCGCACAGGAAGGCTTTAAATCTGGGATTCCGCTGCGCGTCCGGCGCCGTAAAGGAATAATATAAAGCTATGGTCTCAAAAGTTCCTAAAAAAAAAGTTTTTATTATTGTCGGGCCGAAAGGCAGCGGCAAGACGCATATAGGGACGCTCCTGGAAAAAGAGATAGGCTTGAAATTCTTGAGCGTCGAGAAACTCGGGCTGGAGAACGGCAAAAAATCAAAATTGAGCGGTTATGAGCGTATAAAGGAAAGTTTTCATGAGGAAGAGGCGGAAATAGACCTGATCCTGGGGCGGGAAGACGCGCTGTCCTTTGAGGCGACAGGCTCCTGCGAATATTTCTTCACGGTGCTGGAGCGGCTGCGCTCCAAGTATGCGGTCAAGCTGATCCGGATAGTGAGTCCGTTGGAGACCTGCAGCCGCCGCATCAGGCAAAGGGACGCGAACGCCCATCTGCCGGTTTCTGAGGCGATGATTAAAACAATTAACGAGAAGGCCATAAAGGTGAAGTTGGACTGGGACCTGACGATAGATAACTCCGCCTCGCCTTCCGCCGAAAAAATCGTCGCCGCCTTTAAACATGTAATGACCTGAAGGCCGGCTTCGATCCGATAATTATTTCTGGCGGAGTTAGTGGTGTTATCTTATATGGAAAAAAAGAGCGAAACGGCACCGGTTGAACTTACAGCGGAAGAGGGTGAATTTAAAAAACTCACCAGGGCCACCTATAATAGCGGGCGGGTGAAAGAGGCCTATGAGCTGGCGGAGGGTTTTTACCGCAGCCACCCGGAAAGCCTGTTCGCGAAGTTCTATTGCGGGGCGATGGCGGGAGATTATTCGGACGACGTCTCTTTGTCTGCTGAAAAGCGCGGGGACTTGCTGGCCCTGGCCAGGACGCTGATAAAGGAAGTGTATGAAGACAAGCGGACCCCGCTTTGTGATTTTTGGGACCATGTAAGGAACGAGTATTTCTGGTTCCACAAGCTGTACGCGGAGCAGTATGCTTTAGGGGTGGAGCGCGTAGCGGCGGGGACCCCGCGCGGCTATTATTCGATGTGCGTAGGGGCCTCGGCGATGGCGAAACAGTGCCTGGAGGCGAATGCCCCGGCCGCCGCCAAAGAGTGGGCGGAGAAGTCCGTCAGCGCCTTTCAGGAATTTGAAAAGCTGGACCCGGACTGGTATAACATAAATCATTTCTACGCCTATGCGCTGGCGGTGCTGGGCGAGTATGACGCCGCGCTCAAGGCGTATCGGGACATGTACAGGAAACAGAAAGCCGCCGTTAACGAAAAGGAAGAGGCGGCGTTCCTTGACAACGTGGAGAAGATCAAAAAGATGCGGGGCTAGCGGGAACAGGTCCTGGATCTTGATATTGCCGCCGGGGGAGCCCGGCGGTTTTGTTTTTGTAGAATATGGGGATGGGAAACGATAATATAGCTAACGATGTTTTTAACCGCACCGCCGTTGACGGGGAGGTGCTGAGCGACGGGGCTTATAACCTGGCCATGGGGGCGGTGTTGTGCTGGGGGTTCCTGGTGAACTGGTGGATGGTGAAGAACATCCCGGTGGAGGTCATCGCCGGCGTAAATCCCTGGGTGTTCCTGGTGGGGTACTTCGCCTCTTGCTTCCTGGGCGTGTACCTGTTCAACTCGTCCAAGAGCGCTCTGGTAAGCTTTCTCGGCTATAACTTGGTGGTGGTGCCTTTCGGTTTCATAATAAACGTGGTGGTGGCCAGGTACGACACGTCGCTGGTGCTGGAGGCCATGCGCATAACCGGCACGGTGACCCTGGGCATGATGGTACTGGGCTCCATGTTCCCGGCTTTCTTCCGGCGCATAGCCGGCGCGCTCACCGCGGCGTTGGTGCTGGTGATAATAGTGGAACTTGTGGACGTCTTCGTGCTGCATAAGCAGCACGGGATCATAGACTGGATAGTGGTGTTCATCTTCTGCGGCTACGTGGGCTACGACTGGGGCCGGGCCAACAATATCCCCAAAACGCTGGATAACGCCGTGGACAGCGCCGCCGCGCTGTACATGGACATCATCAACCTTTTCCTGCGGATCCTGCGCATCCTGGGCCGCCGCCGGCGCTAGAGCGGCCGCTGCCGCCTTATGATTAATTGTGAGGGCTATGTTCCTGGATGAAATTATCGCGGCGCCGCGGAAGGGCGAAGGGGATCTTGAGGCACTTAAGGCGGGGCTGCCGGTCGTGCTCTACGGGGACGGGTGGTATGCGCCTTATGTGCGGGAGTTCCTGGGGCGGGCGGGGGTGGCGGTGGCGGGTTGTTTCGTGGATGACGGGTTCACATCTTCCGCCGGGACCGTGTCTTTTGACGAGATAGGGAGGCGGTTCGGGAAATTTAATATCGTTATCGGGTTCGCAGATCACAGGCTGGCGCGGGAAAAACTGAAGAAGAAAGATCTCCGGCAGGCGGCGGGGGTATATTTCTTCGACGTGATGGGGCCGCTGCTGGATTACAAGCTGGACCCGGCCTATATTGAACGGCATAAAGAGCGGTTCGGTTCGGTTCATGGTATGCTTGCTGACGAGCTATCCCGGGAAACCTACGCCGCGTTCCTGAGAGCGAAGCTGGGCGGATACGCGGACGGGCTGTACGACGTGTGGCGCAAGGACCAGTATTTCCCTGAAGGGATAATAGAGCTGTCCCGGGGAGAGGTGTTCGTGGACGGCGGGGCTTATACCGGGGACACCCTGCTTACGTTCATGAGGAAAGCGAACGGCCAGTACGGCAAATACTACGCTTTTGAGCCCGAGCCCGGGAATGCGGCCGCGTTAAGCGCCAAGGTCGGCAAGCGGGGGTTCCGCGACGTCAGCGTGATAGGCAAGGGGCTGTGGCATAAGGCGGAGGTGCTCCGCTTTGCCGCGGCGCAGGGGACTACCGGTTCCGCGATCTCCGCCACGGGCGGCACCTCCATCGAAGCGGATACCGTGGATAACCTGGCCCCGGACGCCACCTATATTAAAATGGACGTGGAAGGCGCCGAGCTGGAGGCTTTAAGGGGCGCGGCCGGAACCATCAAGCGCAACCGGCCCAAACTCGCCGTCTGCCTTTATCACAAGCCCGGAGATTTGTTAGAAATACCTTTGTACCTCAAGTCGCTGGTGCCGGAGTACAGGCTTTTCCTGCGCCAGCATCAGCCGGTTTCCTGCGAGCTGGTCCTGTACGCGGTGATATAATGCGAAAGGATCACGCGGCGCCTCATACGGTACCAGCGCTGCGGAATTTCGTTGAAGTACAAGGCAGACGAGGGTAATATCGCGTCCTGACAGGGTAAAATGGAAAATATGGTGAACCTGTACCAAATATTGCAATGTCCAGCTTGCCTCGCGGGCCTTACGGAGTCGTTGAAGTGCACAGGCTGCGGCAAGCAGTTTGCCAGGGAAAAAGATGTCAATATTATGACGGACCCTCGGCTGTCAGGAAAAGAGTGGAAGTGGGACGAGTCGCTTTTTTCAGAAGAGAAAATGAAAGCAATGATGGAGCGGTACAAGTCCTACTTTAATGAGGAGACCGTTAAGGCCCAGGCGCTTTGGTGGGCCGCGATGGAAAATGAAATAAACGGTTTTAGCGGCCTGGTGGGCGACCTGGCGAGCGGTTTGGGCGGAATGTTCGGGAGACTGATGAGATCGGGCTCGGATTTTACTCCCGTAGCCACCGACGTGGACCCCAATGTCCTCTCCTGGACCTCCCAAAAGATGAAAGCGGGCCAGAAAAAAAAGTTCTTTGCCGTGGCTACTGACGGAAAGCATCTGGCATTTAAAACCGGCACTTTTAATGTCGTAACGTCTTACGCGGGGCTTGGGAATATCCCGGATACAAAACTTATTTTAGCTGAAATTTACCGTGTTCTGAGGAAAGGCGGCAGATTGGTTGTCATGCAGACCTTTGTCGACGTGGACAGCTCTTCTCATAAGTTGGCGCGGGGAATGAACGTTGAAAGAGCGCTTATAAAACCTTTTTTATTGGCGGACCTGGCCGAGGCCGGATTTAAAAATATCGGCGTTGATGTGGCTTCTTCCGCGATCTGGGCGGAAAATCCGATGGATGGCCTGCCGGCGGCAGGCGATATGCAGTATTTCGCCATAGTCAAAGCTGAAAAGTAACAGGTTAAAAGCGGCAGGCACCTTTTTTGGGGGGGCGGGTATGGTCTCAAAGATAGATTCGTACGCGTTCGGGCATATAGTGATAAACGGGAGTTCCTATACTTCGGACGTGATAGTTTTTTCGGACAGGGTGCAGGACGGCTGGTGGCGGGAAGACGGGCACCGGCTGGAGATAGCGGACCTGCGCGAGGCCCTGAGCGCGAAGCCGGAGGTGCTGGTGGTGGGCTGCGGCTGCTACGGCGTTATGGAAGTGCCGGCCGCCACCGCCGACTACGTGCGGGCGCGCGGCATAGACCTGGTGACGCTGAATACAGGAGAGGCCGCGGAACTGTTCAACAGCCTTTCCGGGAAAAAGAAAGTGGTCGCGGCGCTGCACCTGACCTGCTGAGTGTTTAAACAACAGGGAAAGGCCGGCAGGGGTATTTGTGCCGCTAAGGATGACCGGGTTAAACTTACCGGGGGCAATAGCAATACAAAGGAATTTAATATGGAAAAAGCCAACGACGTGAAAGTGCGGGTGGAGACGGCGGCGGACATCCACGCGGTACGGAAGCTGAATAAGAAGGCTTTCAAAGGGAACAGCGAGTCCAAACTGGTGGACGCCATCCGCGAAGCGGACTATTTCATCCCCGGGCTTTCCCTGGTGGCCGAGAAAGACGGGGTTGTCGTCGGGCATATCCTGTTCACGCCTATCAGGATCGTGGACGCCAAGAACGAAACGCCCGCCCTGGCGCTGGCGCCTATGGCCGTGCTGCCGGAATTTCAGAACAAGGGCATAGGCTCCGCGCTCGTCAAGAGCGGGCTCGGCGAATGTAAAAAAGCGGGGCATAAGATAATCGTGGTGGTCGGCCATGACGAATACTATCCGCGCTTCGGTTTTGTCAAAGCCGCGGCAAAAGGCCTTGAGCTGCCTTTCGAGGCGCCGGACGAAGTGTTCATGGTGCTGGAGCTGGTCCCCGGCGCTTTGGACGGCGTAAAGGGCATGGTGGAGTATCCGGCGGCGTTCCACGCCGTCGAGTGAACTTGGCGCGAAAAGGCCCCGGAGAATCGGATATCGTCGGCATATGAAAATAATTATCAATTTGCTCTTGAGCACGCTGGCGGTGTTCGTGACCGCGCGGATCCTGCCGGGGGTCACGCTGGACGGCTTCGGCACCGCGCTGGTGGTGGCCGTGGTGCTGGGCGCGGTGAACGCCGTGCTGCGGCCCGTCCTCCTTATCCTTACCCTGCCTATAAACCTGCTGTCGCTGGGGCTGTTCACCTTCGTCATCATCGGCGGGCTGGTGCAGCTGGTCAGCTGGCTGGTGCCGGGGTTCCAGGTGGCGAGTTTCTGGTGGGCGCTGGTGTTCGCCCTGGTGCTGTGGGCGATAAACGCCTTCCTCTCCGCGCTGAAATAGCGCGGGCCGTTTTTTGATACACTTTAAAGGCCGGGAGAGAAAATTTATGGATAAAAAAACCAAAGTTAAAAGGTTCTACGCGCATTGCGACCTGATAGAAGGCACCACGGACGTGTGGTACTGCAGTTTCTGCAACGAGCTCGTGAAGGACAAACATTTCAAGGAAGAACACCTGAACAAGGACCACAACAAGAAATTCATCGCCACGCTGGACGAGTGGAAGCGTAAAGAGGCCAGGGGGACCAGCAGGGTACGGCCCGAGAACGCCCCCAACAGGCTTAAGCGCTAAACGGCCCCGCGGGCAAAGAAAAGGGCTGCCGTTGCCGGCAGCCCTTTTTTGCGCCTGGCCGGCCGCCGGTTACCGGGGTTTGCGCACCGGGCGCTGCGTTCTCTGGGACAGTGTCGTTAAGGAAATGGTTTCCTGCCTGCCGTCTTCGCGGGTAACCGAAAGGGCGTAGGTCCTGCCGTTCTCCATCGTCAGGAAAAAGGCGGGCCCGGCTTTTTGCCCGTCCACCGCCGTTACCGTGTCCCTGTCACGCAGGCCGGCGGCGTAGCCGTAGCCGGTAGGTACCGCCCAGTCTATAACCAGCGTCTCGCCGACAGGCGTAGTCCACACGTCCACATTAAGGGGCTCCACCACTTCGGCCAGCTCCCAGTTGGACAGGGCGTCCGCAAGGCGGGGGTAGAACTCGTACAGGGTAGGGTAGGTGCCGCGGTCGTTCTCGTAAACTTCCAGCAGGTTGTAAAAATCCCTGATGAACACGAACTTGTCGTAGCTGATCTCCCGCTGCAGGAACAGTTCGGCGGCGTCCTTGCCGTCCATCCTGAGCAGCAGGCGCGCGTGCACGGCGCGCACCAGCAGCTCGTCCATGACGGTCTGCCAGGTCGTGTAAGCTTTCTTTTTCATGTCCGCCGCCAGGCCTTCCATTAGGAAGCCGTATTTACCCAGCTCCGCGGCGTATTTATCCGCTACGGGGTTGCAGAAAGAATGGCCGAATTCATGGAGGATCAGCAGTTTAACGGCTTCCCCGTCGTTAAAGCCGTAGCCCATGTGGTTGAAGATGGATTTTCCCCTGCGGCCGCCGAAGCTGCCCCCGGGGGGCAGGTTCAGCGGGGAGGGGACGATATAGAAGTGTTCAAAACCGGGCTCGGCGTGGAAATCCTCGTGCAGTTTCACCGCGTCCATCGGGGGGAGATTCCGGTAAACCGAGTCCGCGTAGGACTGGTAAAGCCCGGCGTTCTTTTTAAAAAATCCGGCGAACCCGGCCGTCTTGTGGAAGTCCCTTACCTTTTCCCAATAAGCGTCCAGGTACGCTATCTTCTCCGCTTTGGACTGGCCGCGCAGGACCCTGGCCAGGAAGTCGTCGTCGTAATCATAGATCCGCCTGCCCTCGGGCAGGTCGGAGAAGTAGCTGTAATAATCGCTGAACGCGTCGTAGCAGAAGCCTTTCTCCCAGTTGAGCGCGCCCTGATGGTCCAGTTCGGCCACCGCGGGATGGCCCTTGAACTTCCCCAGGTCGGCCAAGGCCGCCGCGGCCAGCGCCGGCATGCGCCCGTTGCGCAATTTTTCGGAAAACGCGGTCAGGTGGAGTATGGTGTACAACAGTTCCCTGTTCGGGTTTATGCCTACGGTTATTTTGCCCGCCGACCTGGAAAAAAGCATGGTGGGCGCGCCGTTCTCCGGGGCCGCCGGTACCGGGACCTGCTGCGCGGCCTCGGAAAGCTTCAGGCTTTGCAGAAAGCCGTTATAGGAGGCGGGATCGTTGCCGGCCGCGGCAGCCGCGCCGCCCGCGGACAGGCCCGCCGCTACCGCTATCGCCGCCAGGAGGGAAAATATTTTTTTCATTCTTTGACCGTTCTCCGTATAAAGACATTAGCTTGCCGGCTTACACCCTTTACGGAGCAATTTGTATGCCAATCAGTGCTTGCCGGTTATCCAGGCCGCGCGCTTATTCCTGGAAAAGCTGCGTGTAGTTGTTCTCGTCCAGGTACGGCAGGGGCTTGGCCAGCAGGCCGCGCTTGGTCAGCAGCGCCGTGGCCGCGTCCGGGATGGTGGCGCGCAGGCGGTACACCAGCTCGGGCAGCCAGCCTTCCTTTATTTTCTCGTCCTTGCTCAGGACGCCGTTGACGAAGGACACCACGGCGTTGGTGCAGCTGTTGTAGACCAGCGAGTACATCTCGCCGGTGCGGTTGGCGGTGGCCTGCCGGATGGCGTTCTCCAGCAGCTTTACCTGGCGGTCGCGGGAAAGGGTAAGCGGGTACAGGGAGATGTGGTTGCCGTCCGTGAAGACGTTGGCTTCCACGTAGCCCTCGGCCGAGTTGATATTGTAATGCACGGCGTACTTGCCGCGCAGCCCGTCCAGGATCCCCTGGTTCTGCACGCCGGGAACGAGGGAGTAGGTGTTCAGCGAGATCACCAGCCCGCGCACCGAGCGGCCTTTCTCGTCGGTCACGCCGCCGGGGCGGAACTTGAAGGCCAGGAAGCCGTGCGCGCCGGCGTAGGGGAAGCCCTGGTAGCTTTTCTTGCCGACATAGGCCTGTTCCAGGAACTCCGGCCTGACCGTCACGCCTTTGGGCCAGTCGAACTTGAAGATGCCGTCCGCGCGCTTGAGCCTGTTGCCGCGGGCGTCATGCTGCACGCCCCAGTTCACGTTGGCCAGGGTGTAGCCGCGGGAATCTTTCGAAAGGATGTAGGGCTGCCGCTGCACGGCCTTGGTGGCGGCGGACGGCTTGTAGGCGTCGGCGGCGTTGAGCGGCAGCACGGTGGCTATGGAAAGTTCGTCGGTATTGTCCTGCTGCTTTATGTAGCCCTCCACGCAGAGCTCGGCGCTGCCCGGGTTCTTGAGCCATTTAGGATGCTTGACCACCTTGTAAACCTTGCCTTCCAGCGTGGTGAAGGTCTTGGGGCTGCGGTTGAACTGCAGCGTGCCGTTCATGACGTACCTGGAGGCGAAATCGGAGAAGAGTTCCTTGGTGACGCTTTGCCCGGGCGCTCCCGTTTCAGGCCCGGCGGAGAAAAGTTCGTCCCACTGCGCGGGGGTCAGGGCTCCGGCCAGGCTGTCGTCCTGGGCGGCCAGCGCGGGCAGGGACCGCGCGCCTGCGTCCGCCCGCGGCAGGGCCGGCTGGGGGACGCTGATCTGGAACTTGGAGAGTTCCGCCGCTGAGAGGGAATTAAGGAGGAAAGGTTCCGCCGCTTTGGCGGTCATAGAGCCCAGGAAGAAAAGAAGTCCGGCCGCCAGCACCGCTTTTGAGTTTTCTTTTGTCATTAATTATATCTCCGCGTTCGCCAAGATAAATTACCGTTATAAGAGTTTAGCGCGCGCGCCCGGGTTCTCCAAGGGTATAAGGGCCCAAAAGCCCATAGGCCTAAAGGTTCCGGGCTGGCGGGGAAAACAGGCAGGAGAAGACTTTTTCAGCGGTCTTTTGGTATTATAGGGATTATGAGAAATAATTTCTGCGCGGTTTTGGTTTTAGTCCTGCTTGCCGGCTGTTCCGGGACCAGGAAGTCCGATAACAGCCTTGTCGAACTGGATAATCCCCGGGGCGGAAACTCCAGCGGAAGACCGCCGGAGTTCGCGCTGCCGGGCGTGCCCCTGAAGAGCGACCTGGAGGCGGAGCTGGCCGAGGAGAAAAAGACCGAAACCGAACTGCCGCCCCCCGCTGAAGTCCTGCCCGAAGAAACCCCGCTGCCGGCGGGCGCTCCCGCTCCCGCCGCCGCGGCCGCTGCCGGAAAGGACCTGGATTTCCACCTGGCCGCGGCCAGGAAGTACGCCGCCGCCCGGAAATACCGTTCCGCCGCCGCCGAATACGAAGCCGCCCAGCCCTTTCTGCCGGCCGGCGACACCCGTGTCGTGCAGCTGCTGGAGCGGCAGGGCGCCATGCTCCTGAAGGCCGGCAGCCTGGTCAAGGCCCGGGGGAAATTCGTCTCCGCCATCGAGAAAGCCGCCGAGCTTAAACCTTTCGGCAACGACCTCGCCAACGCCCACCTGGGCCTCGGCTACTGCCTGGAAAAGGCGAACAAGATCCCGGACGCCATCAGCAACTACCAGAAGGCGCTGGAATTTTCCGACAATAAAAAGTTCAAGGCCAGGATAGCCAAGACCATAAGCGACCTGAAAAAATAAGGACAGTCCTTGTTTTTACCTGCCGCCGGGAAGTTCCCGGCGGCTTTGTTTTGCAGGGCGGGGGGAAGGTATAATGTATTTATGGAAACAAGACGGCTGTTCTTCTGCGCCGCCCTGTCGCTGGCGGCCGCCTCCGGCCTGCGTGCCGGGGAGCTGGACGCCTACCTGTCGCCGGTAGACGCCGGCACACTGGCCGCGCTGGCCCCGGTGTACGAGCTGGGCCAGGCGAAGGGAAATCTCCCCGGGCGGTTAAGCCGGGTGGGCGACAGCATCTCCGCCAACGGCGGCTATTTCCTCAGCGAGGCAGCTTTCAGCAAATTCTCCGCGGAGACCCTGGGCGGGAAAGCGGAATTATTCCGCCAGAATTTCGGCCGGCGGCCCTGCGCCGGACGCCCCAACGGCCCGGCGGTGGCGAAAGGCACCGAGAACGGCTGCGCCGCTTATTCGGGCAAGGGCCTCGCCTGGCTGCTGGCCGCGCCGGAGGGGGCCGCGGCCCCGGTGGACATGGAGCTGGCGGAGTACCGCCCCGCCTACGCGGTAGTGCTCATAGGCACTAACGACCTCGGGTATTCCGGGCAGTCCTTGCCGCCGGAGGCGCTGGCTAAAAAACTTTCGGCCTACCAGGCGAACCTGCGCGAACTGGTCCGCCGGCTGACCGCCGCCGGGACCATCCCCCTTCTGACCACGCTGCCGCCGCGTACGGCCGACCTTTATCCCCAGCTGACTTTTGTGGGCGATAAATACGCGGCTCTGATCGCCGCGCTCAACGGCTGGCTGCGGGATTTCGCGGCGGAGAACTCCTATCCCCTTATAGACTTTCACGGCGCTCTATGCCGGGGCGCGGACCCTTCGGCTTCGCTCAGCGCCTGCGGCCTGGGCGGGGACGGCGTGCACCCAGGCCGGGAAGGTTACGACCTGCGCAACCGCCTGACCATGCTGATGCTGTACCGCGTCAGCGCGGCCGGCCCAGTGTTAAAATAACCCTATGGCCAAATTGGAGAACCAGGCGCGGCTGGTAAACGCGCTGCGGGCGTTCACCGGCAAGATGCCGGCGTGCTACGCCAGCGAAAAAGAATTCTTCCTGGTTTCCCTCCAGGACCTGGCCGAGTACCTCGGGGAGCTGCAGCAGGAGACGCTGAAGGAAACCTGCGACAGCTTCGCCCGCAAGCTCGACGCCGGCAAGGTCACGCCGTACGTCATCGACGATTTTAAGGCCGCGCTGGACCGGCTTATTTCCAACGCCGATTTTAAGGCGGTCTGCGCCGGCATGGCCGGCAGCGGTGAGTTCCTGAAGCAGCGGCTGGCGGGGCTTAAGCCCGTTTCCCTGCTGGGTGAGGCCAAAAAAAATACTGGCAGGGACCAGGAGGCGGAGCGGCTTATAAACAGCGCTTACTCCCGGCTTAACTTTCCGGAGCTGGTCAAACAGGTGGAGGTTGTTCCCAACGATTATGCCGCCAACCTGGCGCTGACCAAGGCGCGGGCAGAGGTCGCTGACTATTGCGGCATGTACCGCGTGCAGCTGAGGGAGGCCGACACCCTTACCCCGTTCTCCATGTCCTGTGTGGACGCGGCCCTGGCCGCCAGCTACAGGCTGTTCAAGAATATAAGCCGCGCCAGCGGCCGCGAGATGTAGCGAAAGCGTTAAGGGTAATTTGAGCTGTCGGGGCAACCGCCGGGAGTAATTCCGGCGGTTTTTTTATGCGGCAGGGGAGGCGGCCTGAGCTTATTTAGCGGCGGGGGGGACGGCGGCGGCTTCTTCCGGCCTCTTGAACGGGATGTGGAAGAAGAAGCGCGAGCCGACGCCGAGCTCCGACTCGATGCCCATCTCGCCGCCGTGGCGCTGCACGATCTCGCGGGCGATCTTGAGGCCCAGGCCGAAGCCGGCCTTGCGCATGCCCATGGCTTCCTTGGTCTGGAAGAACCGCTCCCACACGCGGGGCAGGTCCTCTTTTGAAATACCGATACCGGTGTCGATGACGCTGACCTCCACCCGGTCGGGCTTGAGTTCCGCCTTGATGGTGATCTTGCCGCCTTCCTTGGTGTACTGGATGGCGTTGGTGCAGAGGTTCTGCACCACCTGGCCCACGCGGGCGTCGTCGCCTGCCAGCGGGGGCAGCACGGGCGGCACTTCCAGGTTCATGTTGAGCTTGCGGTTCGTCGCGGCTATTTTGACGCGCTCGTAGACGTCGTTAATGACGGCCAGCAGGTTGAGGTTGGTTATCTCCACGCGCAGCTTGCCCGACTCCATGGCGGCCAAGTCCACCAGGTCCGAGATGAGGACGTTCAGGGTCTTGGCCGAGGTCTGGATGTTGGAGGCGTAGCGCTGCTCACTGGGCATCGCCTTGAGTTTGGTGGTCAGCACCTCGGAGTAGCCGAGGATGGCGGTCAGCGGGCTCTTCACGTCATGCGCCACCGTGGCGAAAAATTTCTTCTGGAAGCCGTTCACCAGTTCCAGCTGGTTCTTCTGCTCCTGGGTCTCCTTAAGCAGGCGCGCGTTCTCCAGCATCAGGAAGCGCCGCTCCAGGGCCTTCGCCACCGAGAAGAGCAGGCGCGAGGCCTCTACGGGCTTCAGGATGGCGTCGTCGAGGCCCAGCTCCACCACCTGGCTGACGCCTTTCAGCGCGGCCTGCAGGGGATACTGGTCCACCATGAAGATGATGCGCAGGTTGGGGTCGTTCTCGCGCATCTTCTGGGCGAGCTCGGCGCCGGAATACTGCGCGGAAGTGGTGGAGGTGCCGATGACCAGCAGGTGGAAGGCCCCGTTCCTGCAGCGCGCCAGGGCTTCTTCGCCGTCCATGGTGGAGGTTACTTCGTAGCCGGCGCCCTGCAGGGCCTGGCCCAGGGAAGTCAGGGCGGGTTTAAAATTGTCCAGCAGCAGCACGCGCTCCGTCTCCCGCTCTTTGAGGCGGACGTCCGCGCCTTCGCTGTTCTCTATCAGGATGCCGGCTATGCGCCCGGCCTGGTCCCGCGGAATGGCCACGTGGTGCCCGTCTTTAAGCGTCTGTATGGCATAGCGCACCAGGTCCATGCCTGAAGTGAGATAGCAGACGGCCTCCGGCGTGGCGCTCAGGATGGCGGCGTCCAGGGCGTCGGCTTCCTTCATGGATCCCGTGAACTGCGCCACCACCACGTTGCCGGGCAGCGGCTCGGCGCGGGGCAGGTCCTCTTCCTTGGTTCCCAGCAGCGACCAGAGGTTCTTTTCTTTTTTGGGCTGGGCGGCGGCGATGCGCGCCTCATTCTGCTGGCTGACAAATTCGGGCAGACCGGTGGTGGCTTCCAGGGATACGGGCTGGATGCCGGACAGCTGCAGGGCGCTTTGCACCGCCCCGGTGCTGAACAGCACCTGGTCCGCCAGGATGACCACCGGGCGCGCTATTACCCTGACCTGGTCGGCGAACCCTATGGGCAGCGGCCAGCTCAGGCGGCGCAGCGGGGAGAGGAAAGTGGGGGAGATGCTGGCGATGGATTCCAGGGTGAAAAGGTGGACCCTGGGATATTCCTTGTGCAGGGCCAGGAAGGCTTCGCGGTCGCCCGGGGGCACGCGGTTGAAGTCCACCACCATGGCGGAGCAGTCGCCGGTGCTCAGGCGGGTGGCCGCGTATTTCAGATTGGGCACGCAGACGAGCTCGAACCCCCTGCCCGACATGGACGGCGCCATCTCGTCAAGGAGTTCCTTCCCGCTGGTGATCACCAGCACGCGGCCTTTGATTTCTGCCATTAATATCTATTATAGCGGTAGGCGGAGACCTCATGCAAATTTTTCAGAGGCCGGTCCGGCCGCCCCCGCGGGCGGGCGCCGAAATTAATTCCTGGGTTCGTCCGAGGCCTCTATCACGGGCCTGGCCATTCCCGTCGGGGGGCCGGGCTGGTGGGGCCGGGTTTCCTCCATGTTCTTTACCAGCTGGAAGGCCAGGCGCGCCACCACGTCCGGGCGCGCTTTGGCCAGGTCCTTAGTTTCGTTGGGGTCGGAGCAAAGGTTGTAAAGCTCCCATTTGGGCTTGTAGATATAATGATGCAGTTTCCAGCATTTGTCGCGCGCTATCCGTTCCTCTATCATCGAGTCGCCTTCCCTGTAGGGGATGCTTCTGCGGTTGCGCGCGAAGGCGTATTCCCGCCAGGGGGAGGCGGGGTCTTTGAGCAGCGGCACAAAGCTGTGCCCCTGCAGGCCGAGGCCGTATTTGCTTACCCCGGCCATGTCCAGGATGGTGGGCATCAGGTCTATGCGCTGCACCAGCTGCTTGAACCTTTTGCCGGAGGATTCGGGGATGGCGGGATTCCTGACGATGAGCGGCACGTGGGAGACCGGCTCGTACAGGCTCTGTGTATTGTTCAGCAGTCCTTTCTCGCCCAGCATTTCGCCGTGGTCGGCGGAGATGATGAGCACGGTGTTCTCTTCCAGGCCCATCTCGCGCAGTTTCTTGACGAAATTGCCTATCAGCCTGTCCACGCCTTTGAGAGCCGCGTCGTAATGCGCGGTCATGTGTTTGAGGTGGCGCGGATCGCTCTTGAACTCTTCCACGTCCGCCCGCATGTTCTCCCGGCCCTCGAACTCGCCGTTGTGGACGCGCGCGAAGGGGACGGTGAGCACGTCGGAGCTGTGCACCACGCCTTCATAGCCGCGGTCGTAAATGTCAGGGTCGGCGGACTGGTAGGGGACGTGCAGGTTGTCTATGGTGGCGAACAGGAAAAAGGGCTGCTCCTTGTTCTTTTTCATCCAGCTCAGCGTGGCGGCCAGGTTATTTTCGAACGGGGCGGGGGTGCGGTCGGCGGTAGCGGAGGAAAAAGTGTTGTTGTACTCGTCGAAACCCCTGGTCAGCCCCCATTCGGGGATAAGGTAGACGCCGCCGCTGAACAGCGCCGTCCTGTACCCCGCGCCGCCCAGCTCCTGCGCCAGGGTGCTTTCGAAAGGGGGCAGCTTCTTGGCGGGCAGGTTGGTGTATAGCCCGTGTACCTCTGGCACGTGCCCGGTCAGCAGGCTGGCGTAGCCGGGCAGGCACCAGGACCCTTCCGAGACGGCGTTCTCGAAAACCGCCGCCCTTTTACCAAGGGAATCTATATTAGGGGTGGTATTGCGCTTGTAGCCGTAGGTGCCGAAGTGGTCGGCCCGGGCAGAGCAGATGTCCAGGAAGACCACGTTCATTTTTTTTGCGGCTTGCGCCGGCGGCGGGCAGAGCGGCAGCAGCGCGCAGATGGTGAGGGCCCAGGGTTTTATCATCGTGTTGTCTCCGTGAACGAGGCGCGCTGCGCAGCCTGAACGGGGCCGGCGACGGCGGTCTTAAGACAATGGTAACTAAAGCCCCCGGGGCTGTCAATGCGCGCCGTCCGCGCCCGGAGGCCCCTATTTTTTCCGCGCCCCTTGACGCGTCAAGGGGGCGGTGTTATACTATTGACGGAGCGCTTGGTTACAGGAGCTAATATGAAATCCGCCCTTTTCCTGCTTGTTCTTTGCGTCACCGCGGCCGGAGCCGCTGACCGCGGGTCCCCGCCGTTCTCGTCCGAAGGCCTGGCGGACCGGATAAAAGGCGTAACGGTGACCGCCCCGGCCGAGCCGGAGAAGATGACCGTCCCGTTCAACCCCCAATATGTGGAGAGACCGGTGGTGAACCTGGCCCCTAACCGCGGCAAATACCGGCCCTATATCCCGGCCCTCGACAGGGTGAAGGCGGTTTTCCTGGCGCCTTACGATCCGAACCGGGACGCCGGCAAGGGCTACGGGAACATGGAGATCTCCGAGATCATGGAGGCCATAAACGTGACCGCGGCGGAACTGAGCAAGATGAAGGTGCGGGCCATCCTGGTAGGCAACCCCGGGCAGGACCTGCGCGACTCGCTGGCCAGGGTCAAAGAGCTGGGCGGGGACATGGCCTATGTGGAGACCTTCGCCAAGGCCGACAGGCACCTTAACCATGTGTGGTTCCGCGACTACGGCCTGCTGCCGATAAAGAACCTGGAGACCGGCAAATGGGATAACTTCAGCATGATCATCCGCGGCAAGCCCCTGGACGACCTGCAGCGGCTGGCGAAGGACCGCTTCGGCCTGGCCACCATAGACAGCCTGGACGTCAGCGAAACCGGCGGCCAGCTGCGCGGCGGCAACATCATGGCGGACGCGGCGGGGCGCTGCTTCTCGGCCGGCTTCAGGCATCCTTTATACGAGGCCACTTTTAAGTGCGCCAAGACCGTCACTTTCCCGTGCCGCTCGGACGTCTGCCACGTGGACGAATACGTGACCTTCCTTAAGAACGATACCGTCGTGACCAACAAGGCGGAATTCGTGCCCGCCCTGAAAGAGGCCGGCTACAAGAACATCCGCATGGTGCCCGACGACATCCACCTTTCCCTGGCCAACGTGCTGATAGTGAACAACACGGTCTTTATGATGTACCTGGACCACGTGAAGGATAAGATGCTGACAGCCAAGGCCGTCTTCGAGGCCGAGGGCTACAAGGTGATCCCCGTGAATTCGGGGGGCGCCGGCCGGCAGTACGGGGCCGTACATTGCCTGACCAAGGAAATACCTGAATAAACGAGAGCGGCCGGCCGCAAGGCCGGGCTTCGGGGTTGCCGCCGGGGAAGAGTCCCCGGCGGTTTTGTTTTCAGGCCGCGGTGTTAAGCCGGTTCAGCGCCTGCCGCCTTGGGACAAAGCCGCGGCGCGGTTCACGGCGTCCTCGAACCTCGGTCGCCCGTAATGGTCGTAGAGGTCGCTTTCGTAGTCCTCGCTGACGGGCAGCGCCGGGTCGAACCCCGGGCTTTCCTTTATGGCTTCGCGCGTCAGGTCCACGAACACCTCGGAAGTTTCCCAGTTCACGCTCTCTATCCAGTGCGGGGAAATAAGCACCTTCCGGTTGGACAGCCAGGAGCCGGTATCGGCCACCAGGTAGCGGATGGCCCACCGGCCGTCGTCGACTATATAGTCCTCGACGCTCCCGATGGGGCCGTCGGCCGCGTGCAGGCGGTAGCCCCGCACCATAAGCGTGCTTTGCAGGTGCGCCTCTTCCCCGGACGGCCGGGGCTCCGCGCTTTCCGGCCTCTCCTCTTCCTCCGGCGCAGGCGGGAACAGCATGCCGCCGGACATGCTGCCGGCGTAGAAGCCCTCGCCCCAGTAGAGCGGCCAGGCGTAATGCTTGTGCAGCTCCAGCTCGTGCCGGCGCGTTACGGTTTTTTTAGTGTCTATGTCCGGGCTGTTGCTCACCTGCTCCCGCGTCAGGGCGACCGGAAAGGTTTTGGACTTCCAGTCCGGCATTCTCAGGGCCGCAGGCGAAATAAGCACCCTGCGGCCGGACAGCCAGCTGCCCGTGGCGGCTACCATGTAGCGGATGTGCCAGGTCTTGTCGTCGAAGTAGAACTCTTCCACTTTTCCCAGTTCGCCGTCCGTGGCGTGTATCTTGTGCCCTCTCAGGCTATTTATGTTGCGCAGCATTTTTTCCCCCTCGGCCTTGGCGCCGCCCGCGCGGCGCTGCCGGCCTTATGTGAGTAACGGAGAGCAGCGCCCCCGCGCTTGCCCTTTGCCGGGAAGCCCGTGATGCACCGCGTTTTGTCCGTTAACTGTTACTAACCCCTGCCCATGGGCCTATTCTAATAGATTTAATTAGAAAAATACAACCTTAAATCCGCGGCTTTGCGGGGCCGGGTGTATTTGTGGTTTAATTCGGTTGGAAAGCCTGCGCGGGCGGAGGGAAAATGGTGCACAAATTCAAAGTCAGTACTTCGGCCAAGTCGGAGATGGCGGACATAACCCGCCAGGTGGGGGCGCTGGTGCGCGAAAGCGGGGTGGAGAGCGGGGTCTGCCACATTTTTGTGCCGCACACCACCTGCGGGCTGGCTATCAACGAGAACGCCGACCCGGACGTGAAGCGCGACATAATCGCCAAGCTGGATGAAAGCGTGTCGGAGGATTTTCCCTACAGGCACGCCGAGGGCAATTCCCCGGCCCATATAAAATCCATCCTGGTCGGCCCTTCGCTTACCGTCTTTGTCGAGGATGAGACGCTGCAGCTGGGGACCTGGCAGGGCGTTTACCTGTGCGAATACGACGGCCCCCGCGATCGCGAGGTCTGGGTAAAGACCATAAAAGCTTAGGACTGCCGCGACGCGCGGCCTTTCGGGAGCGGCGGCTGAAACTTTTTGCCCCTTTTCGCATCTCATTAAAGAAGAGCGATATTTTAACGCCATCTTTTAGTCCGGAGGACGCATGGAACAGGTTATCTTGGACGTCAGGGAGCAGGACGAGTTCGCCGCGGCGCACGTGCAGGGGTCCGTGTGCGTGCCGCTTTCGCGGTTCGCGCAGGCCGCGCCTGGCGTTCTTCAGTCCATGCTGGGCAAAAAGATCCTGATCATGTGCCGCAGCGGGAAAAGGGCCGGGCTGGCCCTTGAGCAGATCTCGCAGCTGGGCTTCGGGGGCCAGGTTTCGGCGGAAGTGTACCAGGGCGGGATCCTGGAATGGGCCAGGCAGGGGAAACCGGTGGTGAGCCGCAAGGCGGAACCGCTGTCCCTCGCCAGGCAGGTCCGTCTGACGGCGGGCCTGGGCGTGCTGGCCTCGGCGGTGCTGGGGTTCGGGCTGGACCAGCGCGCTTTCTTCGCGGCCGCCCTTATAGGCGCCGACCTTGCGCTGGCCGGCCTGACCGGTTCCTGCCAACTGGAAAAACTGCTGGCGGCCCTGCCCTGGAACAAACAGCACCCGGGCCGGGACTGCAGCTGCGGTTGACCGCAGAAAGGCCCCGGGCGCTTTTGCCGCCAAAGATAAGGGGCCGGATATCGTATTATTTAACATGGCCCAGGAACTGATCCTCAGCGGTTTGCGCGTCCCCGTCGAAACGGACGGGGAGCAGGAATATCTCAAGGCCGCGGCCCTGCGGCTTAAACTTCCCGCAGCCGGGGTTTCCATCGTCAGGCTGCTCTCAAAAACGCTGGCGGCCGGGGACCCAAACCAGTTCTATTACGAAGTGACGCTGGCGGCGCGCGTCCCCGCCGGTTACGAGAACAAGGATAATTTCCCTTTATACGCCGCAAGGCAGGCCCCGGTCTACAAATCGGCGCCGGCGGGCCTGCGGCCCGTAATAATAGGGTTCGGCCCGGCCGGCATGTTCGCCGCGCTGGAGCTTATAGCGTACGGTCTTAAGCCGCTGATCTTCGAAAGGGGAAAAAGGCTGGAAGAGCGGCACCTGGACGTGCAGGCGTTTATCAGCGGGCGCAAGCTGGCGCCGGACTCCAATATCCAGTTCGGCGAGGGCGGCGCCGGCGCCTACTCGGACGGCAAACTGTTCTCCCGCGTGAATAACACCTCCTATGCCAGCCGCGTGCTGGACACCTTCATTAAATTCGGCGCGCCGCCGGAGATAGGCTATGTCGGCAAGCCGCACCTGGGCACGGACGCGCTGCGCCGTATCGTGGCGAATATCCGCGCTTATGTGCTGGAAAGGGGCGGCGAAATACGCTACAGCTCCAAAATGACGGATATCATTATTTCGGGAGGAGCGGCGGCCGGGGTGGTCATAAACGGCTCGCAGGAATATTTGGCGTCCGCCGTCTACCTGGCCATAGGCAATTCCGCGCGGGATACTTTCGAGCTGCTGCATAAAAAAGGCGCAAGCCTGGAAGCAAAGCCCATCCTGGCCGGCGTAAGGCTGGAGCACCCGGCCGCGGCCATAAACCTTATCCGTTACGGCGATAAATACAAGGATTTCCGGCCCCTGGGCGCCGCCACTTATTCTTTCAATTACACCAACCGCAAAACCGGCCGCGGGGCTTACACCTTCTGCATGTGCCCCGGCGGCGAGGTGGTGAACGCTGCCTCCGAAGAAGGCGGGCTGGCGCTGAACGGCATGAGCTACGCGGCCAGGAGTTCTCCCTGGTCCAACTCGGCCATAGCGGTGACCTGCGCCGTGGCGGATTACGGTTCGCCCCACCCGCTGGCCGGGGTGGCGTTCCAGAGGGAAATAGAGCGCAAGGCTTTCCTGGCCGGCGGCAGCGATTGGAAAGCCCCGGCGCAGAACCTCGCGGATTTCCTGGCCGGCAGGCCCTCCGCCGGTATCAACGGCAATTCTTATAAAATGGGAACGCGGGCCGCAGACCTGCGCGCCGTCTTCCCGGCTTTTATAAGCGAAACGCTGCTGGCCGCTTTTGGGGAATGGCGGGCGCAGTGCCCGGCTTTTACCGGGCGCGACGCCGTGCTGATGGGGCCTGAAAGCAGGACTTCCTCGCCGGTAAGAGTGCTGCGCGGTAAAAATTTCGAGTCGGCCGCCATACAAAACCTCTACCCCATAGGCGAAGGGTCCGGGTACACCGGGGGGATAACCAGCGCGGCCTCCGACGCCATAAAAGCCGTGGAAGCCGCGCAGCGGGTTTAGCGCGCGGGTGCTTTAATGAAGAACGCCTCCCGGCCGGGGAGGCGTTCTTCTTTTATCCTGGCGCTTTCAGAGGCAGGCTCAGGCTTCCCAGTACGCTTCCTGCAGGCTGTCCTCTTTTTCCGGCAGGCCGCGGGTCAGGCGCGGGGAATTCTGGGCCAGCACCTCGAAGCTCACCCGGTTGGCGTACTTGGAGATCTGCGACAGCGAGGAATAGCTTAAGGAGTTAATAAGGTTCTTGGGCGAGTTCGGCACTTTGGCCTGGTGGTATTTCCTGGCGCCCAGGTCGTGCAGGATGGCCGCCAGGGCGCCGTCGCCGGCGCCGTTGGTGTTCTTAATGATCATGGGCCCGCCCAGGAAAGGGTTGATGTGGGTGTAGATCTTTATGGGCTTCTCGCAGTCGTCTTTCCGCATGGGGCGGCTGAACTCGTACTTGTTATATTCCACTATGGACTTGGTGTGCAGCTTATAGGTGGTTTTCCTGGCGAATTTCTCGTCCACGTAGCCGGCCAGGTAAAGCCCGTGCGCGCCCACGGTAAGCAGCACCAGGTCCGCCAGTTCCAGGGTATTCTCCGCGGCCAGCAGCGGGTCGTTCAGGCCGGTCAGGGCCATGGCTTCCAAATCGTTCATGGCCACGCAGGTCACGTATTTTTCTATGAATTCCCGGAAAAATTCTTTTTTGGATTCTATCAGGAAGCTGGTGCCCAGCGTCATCACCACGGGCACCTTGGCCTTCAGGGCGATCTCGCAGGCCTTTACCGTGGAATGGAAGATCGGGTCCTTCTCCTCGCGCAGCAGGTAGGCGGAGATAAGCAGGGCCGAGGCTTTTTCAATGACTTCCCCGGGGATGAATTCAGGGGCCAGGTCGTTCATGCAGCCCTTGCTGATGCCGAAGGTCCGCTCGCCGTCCGGCGTCACAAAACACATGGCCCTGCCCATCGGGTTTTCCGAAGGCTGCAGGTAGGAGAGGTCCACTTTGGAGCTGGTATTGCGGATGTACTTGAAGGCATAGTCGCCCACCGTTATGTTCCTGGTGATCGCCCCCAGGGCGACGGAACGCTCGTCGGATAAAATAGAGTAATTGTGAAGGGTGTTGCCGACGGAACCGCCGGCATATTCGCCCAGGACCTTGCCTTTCGCCTTCAGGTCCCGGTAGACGGCCTCGGCCGTCCGGTCGTCGAGGATCTGGGATTCGCCTTTCTTCAGCGAGTGCTGGAACAGGAAGCCCGGTTCCACGCCGCATTCGATGTCCACCAGCAGCTGGTCGATGCCCACCAGGTAGAAAGGCTCGGCCTGCAAAAAATGGGGATCGGCGCTCTCGCGGCCTTTTTCCGTAACCGGGAAGTAATGCTTGTTCTTTCTTTTGCCTGGGAATTTCATGGTGGCCTTTAATATTTATACTATGTAATGGATATTATAGGAAAATAGGGGCGGCCCGTTCGCCGGCCCCGGTCCCGGCCGCGCCGGCGCTTTGAACTTCCAGGAGGCTCGTCATGACGCAGCAGCTGCTTATCCCTTTATTAATAACCGGCACCGGCGCGGCGATGCTGCTGTACGGACTTTTCAAGCGCAGCCAGGCTTTGTCTTTCCGCTCCACGCCCTGCACCCCGGTCCGCTCGCTGGCCAAAGAGGAGCGCCAATTTATAACCGGGGTGGCCCATTCCCCCGTTCCCATAACGGCCCCCGTCTCCAAAAAAGCCTGCGTGTTCTACCTTGAGAAGGTGGAGCGCAATGAAGCGTCCACTTCCTCCAGGGGCAGGAGCCGCACGCGCTGGACGGAAGTGTCCAGCACCGCCTACGGAGCTTTCTTCGTGAAGGACGGCTCGGGGTCGGCCCTGGTGCTCCCCTCGGCGCGAAGCCTGGACCTCAATAAGCCGGAGGTCACCGAATCCGACGAGGTGCTGCCTGGCATGGCCCTGGAGGGCGCCGTCAGGAAAGCGGAGCAATACATAGCCGAGGGGGAGAACGTTACGGTGCTGGGCACGCCGCGGACCCTGCCCGAGCTGATGAATTACGTGCGCCAGGACGGGCAGGTGACCCTGCCTTCCGACCTGATAGCGGAGCTGCTGAAGCTGGAAAAAGAGAACGCCGTCCTGCCCTGCTTCTTCGCCTACGGCGCGGAAAAGGTTTCCGACCTGTCCTATACCGACTACCTGGCGGGCACGGAATCCTCGGCCGCCATGCTGCTGCAGCTGGGCGCCATCCTGGCGGTGGTGGGCGGCGCGGCGCTGCTGTACGCGCTGCGCGTCTTCTAAGGCCGCGCCGACGGGCGTGAGGGTATTTTGCTATCATAAGTGCCAAGCCGGACAGCTCAGCTGACCTTTAAAACAACAACGTTTCCGGCCTTTTTTCAGCCTCTTCATGGAAAAAGTTTATATTTACGCGCTCGCGGCCAACCTGGTTTTCGCCATCGGCGTGCAGTTCTTCACGCATTACGCCCGGCGCATCTCCAGCGTCTGGGTAAATTGTTTCAAGGCCGCGGTGGCGTCCGTTCTGTTCCTGGCCACCGTCCTGGCGCAGGGCGGCTTTCACCAGATAGACCCGCTGTTCGCCGGCCTGTTCTTCCTGTCGGGGATGGTGGGCCTGGGCATCGCCGATCTTTGCCTTATCAAAGCCTTTTCACTGATGGGGCCCGGCCGCACCATGCTGATCTTCGGCTTCCAGCCGCTGATCATCGGCCTGCTCAGCTACTTCGCTTTCGGCCAGGCCGTGAATACGCGCCAGCTCGCGGCCGTGTTCTTCTTTATCGCCTGCCTTTTTATCTTTTCCCTGGAATCCTTCAAGAAGCACGGGCATTGGAACACCCGGGCCAGCCTGTTCGCGCTGGCCGGCGTGGTGATGGACGGCATAGGGGTGATCATAACCAGGTTCGCTTTCAACGCCAATACGGGCATAGGTACCACGGAAGGGAATTTTTACCGCGCGGTGGGCGCGCTGCTGCTGTTCGGGGTCATGTCGAAGGTGCGGCCTTTCCAGTTTTTCGAGAAACTGCGCGCGCTCAGCCGGCGGAGCCTGCTGTGGCTGACGGTGGGTAGTTTCGCGGGGACCTATCTTTCACTGATGTTCTACCTGACCGCCGTGCGCTACGCCGGGGCGCTGGCCGCCGTGGCCGGCATAGGCATAACCGGCACGCTGTTCTCCTCCGCTTTCGAATGCGCCTACGAAAGAAAGCTGCCGTCGGCTTACCTGCTGGCCGCTTTCGTCTTTTTCTTCGCCGGCATGGCTTTCCTGTTCTAGCGGCCCGCCGGGATAAAAGCGCGTTTATTTTGTTATCATAAGGGTTCGGCACGGAGGTCTCCATGGACGTAAAAGAAGCTATCGAAAAACGGCGCTCTTACCGGGCGCTGGGACCGGCTGAAATAACGGACCAAACGCTCAAAGAGCTGGCCACCGCCGCGCAGCTGTCGGCCTCGTGTTTTAACAACCAGCCGTGGAAACTGGTTTTCGCCAGGTCAAAGGACTCCCTGGCAAAAATTCACGACTGTCTGAGCAAGGGCAACGATTGGGCGAAGCGGGCCCCCCTGATAATAGCGGCTTTCGCTAAAAAAGAGAACGACTGCGTTATAAAGGAAAGGGAATATTATTTATTCGACCTGGGCATGGCGGTTTCCGCCCTGCAGCTGCGCGCTACAGAGCTGGGGCTGGTGGCCCATCCCATCGCCGGCTTCGACAATGAGAAAGTCCGGCTGGCGCTGGGCGTGCCGGAGGATAACCTGGTGCTTACCCTGCTGATCGTGGGCAAGAAAACGGACGACCTGGCCGCCCTGACCCCGCAGCAGGCCGCCATGGAAGAAAGCCGGCCGCCGCGGCTGCCGCTCGAGAACATTTTCAGCGTGGACGCTTACGACGAAAAACTTGCCGTAAAACCGGCGCATTAATACAAGGAGAGAGACCATGGAAGAAATTACTCTTAAATCGGGCCTGAAATATATCGATATCGAAGTGGGGCAGGGCCCCGCGGCCGTCAGCGGCAAGGAAGTTACCGTGCATTATACCGGCACCTTCCCCAACGGCAAGAAGTTCGACAGTTCGGTGGACCGCGACGAGCCCTTCGCCTTTAAGCTGGGCGCGGGCCAGGTGATAAAGGGCTGGGACGAGGGCGTGGCCGGCATGCGTATCGGAGGCAAGCGCAAACTTGTCATCCCGTCGGAGCTGGGTTACGGCAAACGCGGCGCTGGCAGCGTTATCCCGCCCGACTCGGTGCTGCATTTCGAAGTGGAGCTGCTGGGCGTAGAATAAGCACGGCGCGCCATAAAAAAACCGCCGGGACAGCCCGGCGGTTTTTATTTATAAGTTAAGGCTCAGTAAGGTTTTTTTAAAAGGTCAGGGCGCAGTACCGTCACTTTACCGTTCTTCTGGTAGCTGACCACCGTCACCGGGACGTCTATGGCGCTCCGCAGGCCGCCTTCGCGCTCTATCTGGCCGAAGGTAAAAGCCATGCCCCCGGGCATAACGCCGGTCCGTTTCCATTTCAGGTACTCGTCGACTATCCATTTCTTGACGTTCAGCGGGCACGGGAATAAATAATTCCCCGGGGCCAGGTAAAGCGCGCCCATGGCCGGGTCCACCGTAAAATCCACGTAGTCGGAATCGGGCCTGAGCCCCATCCAGAGCTGTCCCGCCGGGAAATCAGGGGTGGTGAAAAATACGCCGTGCAGGTCCTGGTAATAGTCCGCCCGGTGCGACTCGGGGACAATGTAAGGCCGGGGCCCGGCTTTCATGAGGCCGCTGTTCACTATCAAATCCACCACGGGGACCCCGTCCACCTGGGCGTTGGAGGTCCAGTGGCGCAGGATGCCGGTCTGCGCCGGCTTAACCAGCTTTACCGAAGCGGGCGCTCCCCAGTAATAATACTGGTCCTGCCCGTCCATGCCGCCGTTGACGAAATTCACCTGCGTCAGCCCCGCGGAGGCCATGGCCGCCAGGCGTTTGGCGTGCGCGGCGGTGTAGGCCACGGCTTCGCCGGCCGCGCGGGCTTCAGGAGCGGCTAAGGGGATAGTGAGCTCCGCGGGCAGGCCCGCGTTAAGCGCTGAACTCTCCAGGGCGTTATAGGCGGTGCCGGCTTGGGCGGCGGGGGAGAACAACAACAGCAGGGCGAAAAGTCGGGCGGAGAGTCTTTGCATGTTTTCCTTGTTCAGTCGGCGGCTTTTACCTGGTCCAGCGGCGAGCCTTCGAATTTATTGCCTATGGCGTCCAGCGTTTTCTCCAGGGCCGCGGGGTTCTTGCCGTAGATAGCCAGCAGCTTGCCCACAAGTTCGCGTGAATAGGCGTTGCGCGGCAGCCAGACTTCTTTGAGGATGTTATAGGCGTTGGATTGGGAATGCGGCGAAGAAAGCAGTTCCACCTCGATGCTCTGGTTGGCCTGGTCGCGGAAGCTTTCCAGCTGGTGGTAGTAAGCCCGCAGCACCGGGTTGGGGCTTTTGGCCATGGGGCCCCAGTCCGACACCAGGTTCTCCAGCAGCCGCTCGGTGAAGTAACCCAGCTCTTTCGCCAGGGCCCAGCGGGGGGCCTGTTTCTCGACGTGCCCGGCCAGGAACAGGATCGTCTCCACCTTGGCCTGCTCGTCCGCGCTGGCCTGGCCGAAAGCGTATTGCGCTCCCGTAGGGCGCCAGGCCGCCCGCTTGCGTATAGGTTCCGAGCTGTTGAAAGGGCTGCCGCTGTCGAAAGGCCCGGGTTTCCACTCGAAAGGCTCCGGCTCGTAGGCTTTTTCGAGCTGCGTTATGCGGTAAAGATGCTGCTTTAAATAGCTTTTCTTGTGGAAGATCAGGCCGCCGCCCAGGTAATAGACGCCGTGGTCCCCGTCGTTAAGCACCAGGATATCTCCCGGCTGCAGGGCGGAGGCGGGCACGCTTTTAAAATACATGGAAAGCCGCTGGTTAGCTTCCGGGTTGCCGACATGCCGCAGTTTATCAGGCGCCATCATGCCCGCCGCGATGAACGCTGCGTTGAAACAGTTGGGGCCGGCGAAGTTGGGTTCGCGGTTGAAGAGCGCCGCGGCGGCGGGGGGGAGGAACTGGTTGAGAGAAACCAGGGACGCGCCGGGATTTTTTGCCGCCAGGTCGAGCTCGGCCGGGGATACCGGCTGCAAAGGCAGGGCTTTAGCTCCGGCGGGCGCGCCGAAAGCAGAACGCAGGCGCGAAGAGAGCGTGTTGGCGTCCAGGCCGGGCTTCAGTACCGCCAGCAAATTCTGGCCGCCGCCTATATGCGGCACCGCCACCTCTACGCCGTTGACGGTATAGACGGCGAATTTTTCCGCGGCCGGGGCCGGAGCGGGCAGCCGGAACTCGGCGGGTTCCGGGACCTGGGCGGCGCTGATGCCGGGCAATTCGAAAGCGGCCAGGTTAGAGCAAAGCGTAAAAGGCAAAAGCAGAAGCAGGTTTTTGACCATTACTTATAGTATAGGCCGGCCGACAGGCGCATATCAGTGCCATTGGGCCGTAAAAATACCGGGTCTAAAGGCCTACCTGTAAAGCCCCCTCAATTTTGAGTAAAATGTTGAGATGCTTATAGAGTTAAATCCCGTAGAAGCCCGGGTGCTGGGCTCGCTGGTGGAGAAATCCCTGACCACCCGCGAACAGTACCCGCTCACTTTCAACGCCCTGCTCAATGCCTGCAACCAGAAGACCAGCCGCGAGCCGGTCATGACCCTGGACGTGGACGCGATGGGCAAGGCCGTGCAGTCCCTGGTAGAAAAGGGTTTTGTGGAGCGCATCCAGGCGCCCGGCGACCGCGTGCCCAAGTTCCGCCACGACATAGGCAAGCTGCTGGGCTCGGACGAACCCAAACTGACGGGCGTAATGACCGTGCTGCTGCTGCGCGGGCCGCAGACCCCCGGCGAAATTAAAGGCCGCACGGACCGCCTCTGCGAATTTACGGGTACGGCCGAGGTGGAAGGGCTGCTGCAGGAACTTTGCGCCAGGGCGGAAAACCCCATAGTAGCCCGCCTGCCGCGCCAGGCCGGCCAGAAAGAAGTGCGCTACCAGCACCTTTTCTCCGGCGCCGCCCCGGCCGCCGCCGCGGAGCCCGCAGCCGCGGTCCAGGCTTCCCCTGACCGCGTAGCGCAGTTGGAAAAAAGGGTGGAGACCCTGGAGGCGCTGGTGGCGGGCCTTGAAGAGCGGCTCGGCAGGCCCGCGTAAGCCGGCCCTGAAAATTCGGTATTTCGTCAGGAGGATATATGGCTAACAGGTTCTACGCACCCGGTAAAGGTTCCCAGTATAAGGTGGAAGGCGCCAAGCCGGCCGGTTTTTTGGCCGGGTTCTGGCACGGCCTGATAGCGCCGATAACTTTTATTTTCAGCCTTTTCTTCGACAATGTCTCCTCCTTTGAAACGGCCAATAACGGCAAGTTTTACGAGCTCGGCTTCCTGCTCGGAGTAGGGGCTTTCTCCTCGAGGCTGGCCCATCACAACCGCTGCTGGTAAACCGGGCCTGGGCGCGGCCTCCCCGTGTTTCCTGTAAGACTTCTATGCTTAAACAACTGGTAAAAACTATCGGGATCCTGCTGCTGGCTGCGTGGCCGGCCTGCGCCGTTACCATAATGGAGCGGGAGATCTCCTGCCCCGTCTGCGGGCAGGCGTTCTATACCAGGCTGGACGTTGTGGAAACCCAGTCCGACATGCGCCTGGACCTCAAACCGGTGGGCGTGACTTCCGCGCCGTGGCGCTTGCCCGACTGCCCCAAGTGCGGGTTCGTGATCTATAAGATCTCCTTCCCCAAGGCGGAACTGGCCCGCTGCCGGGACATAACGGCTTCGGAAGAGTACCAAAAGGGCCTGAAGCGGGCCGCTTATTTCCGCGCCGGGCTGCTTTACGCCAAGCTCGGTAAGCCGGCTTTCAGCACCGCCAATATCTTCCTCAAGGCATCCTGGCAGGAGGAAAGCGACGCCGCCGCCCTGAAAGAGGACCTGGAGCTCAGCCTTAAATATTTTACGGCCCGCGCCGCGGACGAGACGGATAAAACCGAGGAATGGGAGAATTCCAAGCTGCTCATCGGCGAGCTGCTGCGCCGCCTGGGCCGGTTCGAAGAAGCCAGGGCGCATTTGACCGGGCTGAAGACCCTTAAAGGCTTTCAGAATAATTTTTTCGCCGAGATCGTGGAGTACGAGCTGAAACTCTGCGCCAAGGCCGACTTTGCCCCTCACACCATGGAGGACGTTCGGGACTCCAAAAAACCGCTGCTGGCCAGGGCCTGGATACAGACGAAAAAGTTCTTCGCCCGCCTGCCCGCCCTGTTTTCTAAAAGATCCGAGTAGCCCCGCTTACGCGCCCGCGCCGCCGCCCGAAGCCCGGGCGGCTTTCTTGTTTTCAGGCCCAGGGCCCTTGACAACTAGTTTAGAATACCCTAAACTACTATACATGAACAAAGCCATGCTTTCCAAAGCCGAGGGGATCGCCGGCATGCTTTCCTGCATTGCGCATCCCTCCCGTCTTATGATAATTTGTATGCTGGTAAAGAGGGAAATGTTCGTGCACGAGGTAGTGGAAAAACTCGGCACGACCAAGGGGAACATCTCGCAGCACCTGCGCGTCCTTGCCGACCGCGGCCTTATCCAAAAGCGCCGCGACGGCAACCGCATCTTCTACAGCATTAAAGACCCCAACCTGGCCGACTTAATAGCCAGGATAAAGAAGCTTTATTGCCCGAATTTCGATATTTAAGAACGGAGGTACTCATTATGGACCTTAGCCAGATAAAAGCCGACAAAACCGTGGACGCCCGCTCGATGGCCTGCCCCGGCCCCCTGCTGGAAGCCAAAAAAGGCATAGCCGGCGTGCCCGTAGGCGGAGTGCTGGAGATCCAGTCCGGCGACAAAGGCAGCCGCGAAGACATCCCCGCCTGGTGCGGCAAGTCCGGCCACGAGTACCTGGGCGTGCTCGAGCACGACGGCTATGATTCTTTGTTCGTGACCCGCAAAAAATAACTAATTAAAAGTCTTCGCCGCCAAATAACGGGAGGGGTGACGCACGGGACGGCTTTTTGGGCCGGCCGCGGAAGGTGAACGGCAGGCACGCTTCTCGCCTCCCTAGCAGGGGATGGGTGGAGCGGCCGGACCGGAAAGGCGTTCCGGGCGGCAGGACCCCGAACTTGCAGTGGCGGCGCGGCGACAGAGGTTCCCAAAAGGGTATTCGGCTCATGCCTAAAAAAATACTTATTATTACCACTAACCATAGCTCCTATCCCGGCGCGGACGCCGTGGGGCAGGCCCGCATGGGTTACTCCGCCAATACCTATGTGATCCGCGTCCCCGACCCCGTCATGTTCCCCGAGGACTTCTACCTCAACGCCTACGATAAGGGCATAGCCGGCATCATCATCATGTCCTCCGGCTCCGACTGCCCTTATGAGGGCGCCTACGAGCGGCTCTCTAAGCGTGTCGCCCGCGTCTACGAGAAGATGAGGGCCAGGGGCATAGCCGCCAACCGGCTCAAGCTCACCACCATCTGCACCGTCTGCCGCGCGGCCTTTCTTAAGGAAATCTCCGAAATGGAAAAGGCGGTGGCCGCCATATGAGAGAACTTGAAAAGATAGAGGTAGACACGCTGGTCGTCGGCTCCGGCATAGCCGGCCTGCAGGCCGCGCTCGACCTGGCCGACCAGGGCTACTCCGTGGCCATAGTCGAAAAAGCGCCCAGCATCGGCGGCAAGATGATCTCGCTGAGCAAAGTGTTCCCCACCCTGGACTGCGCCAGCTGCATCACCACGCCCCGCATGGCCTCCGTTTCCCATCACCCCCGCATCAAGACGCTGACCTACAGCACCGTGGACGCCATCAAGCGCGAGGGCAAAACTTTTACCGCCTCCGTCACCCGCAAGCCCCGCTATATCGACGAGAAAGAGTGTATCTCCTGCAAGCGCTGCGAGGAAGTCTGCCCCGTCTACCTGCCCGACGAGTACGAGCAGGGCCTGGGCGCCAAGAAAACCATCTCCATACCTTTTACAAACGCCATCCCGCAGCTGCCGGTTATGCATCCCGAGCACTGCATCCGCTGCGGCGCCTGCGCCCGCGCCTGCCCCAAGGACTGCATAGAGTTCCTGCAGGAGCCGGCCCCGGTGGAGATCAAGGCCAAGGCCGTCATACTCGCCACCGGCTACGAGACCACCCCTATGACCGCCAAGAAGCAGTACGGCCTGGGTAAACTGCCCAACGTTATTTCGCCCATGGCTGCCGAGCGCCTGCTGGCGCCGCACGGCCCGTACGGCCGCGTGCTGCGGCCTTCCGACGGCATGGTGCCCGGTTCCATCGCCTACGTGCAGTGCGCCGGCTCGCGCGACAAGAGCATCGGCGTGCCGTACTGCTCCCGCGTCTGCTGTATGTACGCCATCAAGCAGGCCATCCTGTTGTCAGGCTCGCTGCCCATCGCCGACATCACCATCTACTACATGGATATTCGCGCCTTCGGTAAAGGCTACGAGCAGTTCTACAACAACGCCCGGGCCATGGGCATCAACTTCGTCAAAGCCAAGGTGGCCCGCATCACCGAGGACGAGAAGCACAACCCCATCCTGCGCATAGAGCGGCAGGAGGGGGATTCCGCGCCGGCCGAGGTGAAGCACGAACTCGTGGTGCTGTCCCAGGGCCTGCTGCCCGGCTGCGATGTGTCCAAGTTTAATCTGGGCGCGGGCTTGAACGACTTCGGCTTCGTGCAGCTTTCCGACGAGACCGTCTCCTCGGCCGTCACGGCCGGGGCGGGCGTGTTTGCCGCCGGCGTGGTAAAGGGCCCGCGCGACATCCCCGACTCGGTGGTGGACGCCGGCTCGGCCGCCATGGAAGCCGCCAGCTATATAAGGAAACTGTGATGGACGAGAAAATAACAGAAGCTTCGTCTAAAGACAATTACCGGCAGGAGCCGAAGGTCGGGGTTTACGTCTGCCATTGCGGCGGCAACATCTCCGACATTATCGACGTAAAAGCGGTGGCCGCGGCGCTGGCCAAGTATCCCGGCGTGGCCGTGGCCCGCGAGTACGCCTTCATGTGCTCGTCCAACGGGCAGGACCTGATAGCCGAGGATATAAAGAACCTGGGCATCAACCGCACGGTGGTGGCCGCCTGTTCCCCCAGCCTGCACGAACTCACTTTCCGCAACGTGCTGCAGCGCGCCGGAGTGAACCCTTACCTGCACGAGCACATCAATATCCGCGAGCAGGCCAGCTGGGTGCACAAGGCCGACCACGCGGGCGCTACGGCCAAGGCCATAAAGCTGGCGCAGGCCGGCGTGGAAAAAGTTCTCCGCAAAGATCCGCTCAACGCCATCCGCGTGGCGGCCGAACCCCGCGTGGCCGTGATAGGCGGCGGCGTGGCAGGCATGCGCGCGGCCCTGTCGGCCGCCGGCAAAGGGCTGGAGGCCGTCATCATAGAAAAAGCGCCGCGCCTGGGCGGCAAGTTGCTGGAGCTCGGCAAGATGTACCCGTCCGGAGAAGAAGGCCCGGCTATCGCCGGTAAGTTGGAAGCCTTGGTGCGCGCGGACAAGAAGATAACCGTGCACACCGGCGCCGATATAGACTTCGTCGGCGGCTTCGTGGGTAACTTCAAGATAAATTTTAAGAACGCCGACGGGACTTCCTCCCAGGTGAAGGCCGGCGCCATCATAATGGCCACCGGCTACCAGCATTACAAGCCGGCCCAGGGCGAGTTCGGCTACGGCGAGGACGCCAACGTGGTCACGCTGCCGGAATTCATCTCCCTCATGAAGAATTCCCCGGCCGGTCGCCTGGAGTATTCCGGCAAAGAGATAAAGAGCCTGGCCCTGATACACTGCGTGGGCTCGCGCCAGGTGGAGGGGATACATAAGCCCCAGGCCGACGGCAAGATCAACGACTATTGTTCCCGCGTCTGCTGCTCTTCCGCTCTTTACGCCGCTAACCAGGTGAAGGACAAATATCCCGGCGTGCGGATCTACGACGTGTACCGCGATATCCGCACCTACGGCATGCAGCATGAGGAGTATTACGATAAAGCCTCGAAGGATGGTGTGCTGTTCCTTCGCCACAACGAGGCTGACCAGCCTGTTGTGACCTCGGACCGCACCGGCCACACCGTTAAAGTTAAAGACGTGCTGACCTGGGGCGAAGAGCTGGAAGTGAAGGCCGACCTGATAGTGCTGGTCACCGGCATGATGCCTGCAGACATCTCTCTCATCAGGTCCCAGATGAAAATGCCGGTCGGCGCGGACCGCTTCCTGCAGGAAGTGCACCTGAAGCTGCGCCCCGTGGAAATGGCTAACTCCGGCGTCTTCATCGCCGGCACGGCCCAGTACCCCATGGACGTGCCCGAGGCCATGGCTGCCGCCGGCACGGCCGCCGCCAAAGCCGCCATCCTGCTGGCCGAACCCGATATCCCGCTGGAACCTTTCGTGGCCGTGGTGGACGAGCACAAGTGCACCGGCTGCGGCCTGTGCCCCGCCGAGTGCTCCTACGACGGCGCGCTGATGATGTCCGAGAAGAACGGCAAAAAAATAGCCGTGGTGAACCCCGCGCTCTGCAAGGGCTGCGGCGCCTGCGTGGCGGTCTGCCCGACTCGCGCCATTAACGTGGCCGGCTGGACGCTGGACCAGTTCGACGCGATGGTGGAAGCCATCGCCAAGGAATAATATGGCCGACGCTAAAAAACTCGCGGAACAACTGAAGAAACTTAACGAGCTGCGCGGCCCGGTGCCGCAGGAATTGCGCGACCGGGTGGCCGCGCAGAACAAGGCGCAGAAAGCCATCCTCGACGCGCTGAAAGAAGGGCCCAAGACGGCGCCGGAGCTGGCCGCCGCCGCCGGCCTGCCGGAAGACAGGGCGCTCTGGTACCTGGTGGGCCTGCGCAAGTACGGCAAGATCTCCGACGTGGCCGGGCGCGGGGATTACCCCAAATACGAACTGAAAGCCGGGGAGGCCAAATAATGAAGGTCAACCCGGAACTCATCGACGAGATAAAGAAGTACGGCGCTTTCGACATCTCCGCCTGCTTTAACTGCGGCAACTGCACCGCGGTCTGCCCTCTGTCCAAAGAAGACGCCTCTTTTCCGCGCAAACTGATCCGCGCCGGGCACGTCGGCATGGAAGAGAAGATCACTTCCGCCATCGAGCCCTGGCATTGCTACTATTGCGGCGAATGCTCGTCCACCTGCCCGCGCGAGGCCCAGCCCGGCGAGTACATGATGGCGCTGCGCCGCTACCTCATCGCCAAGTACGACATCACCGGCCTGTCCAGGATTTTCTACAAGAACGGCTGGCTGCAGACCTGGCTGGCCCTGGGCCTGCTCGCGGGCTTCTACTTGCTCTATAGCTCCTATACCGGCGACTTCGGCGCGCTGGCCGGAAAAATAGAGCTGGCCTTCCCCGTTTACGTCACCATAGCGCTGGGCGGCTACATCATAAACATGTACCGCTACGCTATAGTAAAACCGCTGGGCGGCATAAAAGCTTCGCTCAAGCCAGCGCATATCTACGAGACTTTCGTGCACGGCTTCACGCAGAAGAACTTTAACGGCTGCGAGGAGACCGACTGGACCCGCTGGATAGCGCATCTGCTGGTGATGAGCGGCTACGTGCTGACGCTGCTGATCTCCAACCTGCATTTGCTGTCTCCGCTGGACAAGCAGTACTCCGCGTTCAGCCCGGTCAGCCTGCTGGTCTGGTACGCGGGCCTGGCCATCCTCATCGGCGGCGGCGTTATGTCGCTGCGCAGGGTGTTCAAGAGCGCGGAGTCCTCCAAATTCTCGCACCCGAGCGACTGGCTGTTCGTGGCGACGATGTTCCTGATCGGCGCGAGCCTGTTGTTCACGCATTACCTCAACGTGGCTTACGGCCCGCAGGACCCGCTGCTGGCCAAGGTGTACCGCCTGAACATCGCCATAGAGACGGTGTGGATCCTTCTCATCGTGCCGTTCACCAAGTGGATACATATCTTCTTCAGGCCGCTCGCGGTCTATTTCCAGCACGTAAAGCGCGAAGCCGCCGCCGGCACAGCGTTCGGCTTTAATTTGAGCAGGTAAAGGAGAAACAACATGGCTGACATAAAAGAACTGGAAGCGCAGGTAGCGGCCCTCAAGGCCGACGTGGAGGTCCTCAAGGCCAATGCGCCGGAGGACAAGCTCTCTATGGTGGTCATGAGCGGCGACATGGACAAGCTGTTGGCCTCTTTCATCATCGCCACGGGCGCCGCCGCGATGTTCGAGAAAGTGGTGATGTTCTTCACCTTCTGGTCCATCCCGGCCCTGAAAGACCCGAAGAAGACCGTCTCCAAGGACACGGTCTCCAAGATGTTCGAGCTCATGCTCCCGAACGGCGCCGACGGCACCAAGCTGTCCCAGATGAACATGGGCGGCATGGGCAAGGCCATGATCAAGTCCATCATGAAGAAGCACAACGTGATGACGCTCGAACAGCTGATGAAGACCGCGGCCGATTCCGGCGTGCAGATCTACGTCTGCCAGATGAGCATGGACCTGATGGGCTACAAGATGGAAGAGATGATAGATTACCCCAACCTCAAGAGCGCCGGCGTGGGCAAGTTCCTGGCCGAGGCCGGTACCAGCAAGTCTTCGCTGTTCATATAATTTCGGTAAATCTAACGGAGGAAAAATGAAAAAATCGGTTAACGTGTTTACTGCGGCGTTCGTTATAACCGGCCTCGCGGTCAACGTTTTCGCCACCAACGGCGACAATATGATCGGCGTAGGCCCCACCTCGCGCGCCATGGGCGGCACCGGCATAGCGGCCCCCCAGGACGCCATCAGCGCCATCTTCTCCAACCCCGCGGCGCTTTCCCAGTTGACGGGTTCCCAGTTCAACTTCGCCGGCACCTACTTCGCCCCGACCGTAAAGGCGACCGTAGTTTCCGGTATGATGGGTACCTGGAAGGGTGAGAGCCAGGACACTGGATACGCGATTCCTGCCATAGGTCTTTCAACCCCCATAAATGACAAAATGATGTTCGGTATAGCCGCTTACGGCGTATCCGGTATGGGCGTGGACTACCGGGACATAGACCTTAACAACGACATGAACACGAAAGTCTCCGTGATGAAGTTCGTGCCTGCCGTCTCCTATAAGAACGGAGCTTTCTCCTACGGCGTCGGCCTGGATATAGATTATCAAGCCGCCGACTTCGGTAAAGGCCTTTCGCATAATTACGCATTAGGCGCGCGTCTCGGTGTGGGCTATGAATATGGGGTGTGGAACTTCGGTCTTACCTATGTTACCCCGCAGAACGTGAAGCATGAGCGCGTTTACGACTTCGACGGTAATGGCGTGTACGATGATCTGAAGCTGGAGAACCCCTCCCAGTATGCCGCCGGTGCCGCATATAAGGGCCTGGACAAATGGATCTTCTCAGCTGATGTGAAATATGTGGATTGGGCCAATGCCGACGGCTACAAGGACTTCGACTGGGAGAGCCAGACCGTATACGGCCTGGGCGTGCAGAACAAGACCACCGACAAGCTGACGCTGCGCGCCGGTTGGAACTACGGCAAGAGCCCGCTTAAGGTGCACAATAACTTCAATCCTACGGGCACCACCAATATCCAGGGTGTTAACATGATGAACATCGGATATGAGTATTTCCGCGTTATCGGTTTCCCCGGTATCGTGGAAAATCACATGACCTTGGGAGCCGGTTATGAGTTCTCACCCAAGTTCACCCTGAACCTGGGCTACAAGAAGGCCTTCGCCAAGACTATCAAAGAGACCTCCACTGACGGCACCATCAAGTCCGAGCTCTCCGAAGACGCTTACGACCTCGGCCTCACCTTCAAGTTCTAATATTAAAGGTGAAAACAAAAGGGGCGGCCAAAAGCCGCCCCTTTTTTATTCCGCGGTAGCTATGCCGGCTCCTGCAGTATTTCTTTCACCAGTCCCTGCAAGGCTTCAATACTGAACGGTTTCTCAAAAAAGCCTTTTAAACCATATTTCTCGGCAAAGAGCGGCATCTCGCAGTGTTTAACGGACCCGGTTATCAGTATGCACTTGGTTTTGCCGTTCCCGGCGGCCGCCAGCTCTATGAGTTCTGTGCCTGACCCATCTCCAAGCATCAGGTCGGTTATTAAAAGGTCGTAGGAGTTGGCGCCCATCAGGGCCCGCGCCCGGGTCGTGCCATTGGCCAGTGTGATCATGTATCCCCGGTCGCTTAAGGCGCGCTCATAAAGACGCAGCAATGACTCTTCGTCGTCTACCGCCAATATGGTCTTAGGCATATCTCCTCCGTTCAGCCCCAACTATAAGACGCGCCCGGGCCGAAAAAGGTTTAGTCTTGGCCGGGCTCTGGCGGCGGGTCTTTTATATAATCAGTTGAGGGGCTAAACCTTTTAAACGGCCGGGGCGTCAGTGACTATGTGGAAACCATAATGGAGACGGACAAAAACATTAAGGCAAAGGCTTTGGCCGGAACGGATCCGGAGAGCGCTTTTGACCTGCTGATAGAGGAGCATCAGAGGCAGGTTTATTCCCTGGCGCTGCGCCTTACAGGCAACCAGGCGGCGGCGGACGACATAACCCAGGAAACTTTTATTTCGGCCTGGAAACACCTTAAAGGTTTCCGCGGCGACAGTTCTTTGAAAACCTGGCTGCTGCGTATCGCGGCCAACAAGGTGCGGTCCTACTGGCGCTGGAAAAAACTCCGCTCCTGGGTGGGACTGGGTCCCAGGGACGGCGAAGAAGGCGCCCCGGCGCTGCAGGACCTGCTGGCGGACCGCCCGGAGGACAGACCGGAGGCCGCGGCGCTGGCGGCGGACCTGGAGCGCAGGGTTCAGGCGGCTATCAGTCTTTTGCCCCCGCGGCAGCGGGAAGTAGCCGCGCTGCGGGCGCAGGAATTAAGCGTGGCCGAAATAGCCGCCGCGCTGGGGATGGCAGAGGGTACCGTAAAGGCCCACTGGTTCGAGGCCAGGAAGAAGCTTGAAGCCTCGCTGGGGGAATATTTATGAAAGACGATGAAAAAGAAAAGAAACTTATCTCATTGCTGGCGGTACGCCGCCCCGAGGCTTTCTGGCAGCGGCAGCGGAACGCCATAACCGGTGCCGCCGCGCAGAGCCGCGGCTCGTCCAGGGCCTGGCTGCTGGCGCCGGCCGCCGCGGCCGCCGCCGTGCTGGTCGTTTTCCTGGCCAGGCTGCCGGGCCCCGCGCCGGCGCCAGAAACACAGATAGTCAGCACGGCCTTCCTGGAGCATTTGGACCTGCTGGACGATATGGACGTACTGGAGGCGGTGCCGGAGAACGAATTATGAAGAAAAGAAGCCTTACAACCTATCTCACATTGGGGCTCGCCGCTGCCGCCATGGCAGCCGCGGTGACGGCCCCGGCCGAGGTCATAAATAACCTGGATTTCTTCAGCGATTACGAGCTGATCTCGAATCTTGAGATACTTGAGGATGGGTCCGTAGAGAACGGCGCGGTAGCTGACTCTACCGCGACGCTCAGCGTGTCCATTTCAAGTGAAACGGTAAAAGCTTCTACGGTTACGGCGGAGGGATTATGAAGATTATAAGATACATGTTGATTGCCGTTATCCTGGGCGTGTTCGCTTATGGCCCGGCTAGTTCTGGCGAAGCGAGCCCGGCCGCCAAGAATGCCGCCTGGGAAAAACTTCCCGAGGCCGAAAAAGCCCGTGTACTGGCCAATTATGAAAAATGGAAGAACCTGGAACCTTCCAAGCAGGCCGAGATCAAGGTTAAGTTCGAGCGCTTCAAGGCCATGCCCGCCGAGCGACAGGTTGAACTGCGCGGCCGCTGGGGCCGTTTTCAGGGCATGCCGGAAGTTGAGAGAGGGAAACTGCTGAAAAAGTTCCAGAAGTGGCAGAAGCTGTCAAAGGAGCGCCGCGAGGAGCTCCGCCGCGAATACCGCCGTGAAAAGAAATCCGAGAGGCGCTCGGGCTCCGGGTCGGGTTCCGGCTCGGGCGGCGGGAGGGGCCGGCGCTAAAGCGCCGGTTCGCGACTAAACCTTTGGTGGCGCAGGCGCGTCAGTGTGGGAAGCGGCACAAAGCCGCCCGAGTAAGGAGGAGTTATGAAAAACAAACTAATGACGATATCTGCCCTCAGCCTGGTTTCTGTCTTTTTTCTGGCGGTTTCGGTAAAAGCCGAAGACGCTGTTAAGGAGCAGGACAAGCTGCAGACCCAGGACAAGCTGCAGACTCAGGACAAACTGCAGACGCAAGACCAGGTCCGCGAACAGGCTGAGCTGCAGACCCAGGACAAGCTGCAGACGAAAGATCAGCTCCGGCTTAAGGACGGCCAGAAGGCGGAAAAGCCTGGCGAGGGCGAAAAGAACGCCCTGAAAGAGCAGGAGCGTACCCGCCTTATGAAAGGCGCCGGCAACGCCAAAGGCGAGGCCTTAAGAGAAAAAACAGAGAATGCCGGAGAAGAAAAAGCCCTGAAGAACCAGGAGAAAACCGGCGACAAGAATGAAAAAGCGCTGAAAAAGCAGGAGCGCAAGCAGGAGAAGAAGCAGCTCAGGAAAAAAGAGCATTCCGCCGGGAATCGCGGGTCACGCCCGGAAGGACGCGGTCAGGGCCGGGGCGCCGGAAAGCGCAATTAAAAAGAAAGACAGGGTTGCCGCCGTCGTCCGCTCAAGCGGACGGCGGCTATTTATGAAAGGCATAATATGAAAAAACGAGTATACGCCGTTTTGGTATTTTTATTTTCAGCCTGCGGCGCGCAGGCTTATACTGACGTGGGCGGTAAATATACCGCCGGCCCCGACGCTTACGCAGGACTTAATTTTTTTGCCGAATGGGGGGACGATAACTATTATCTGCGCCCCTCGCTTAACACCTACGCCAGCGACCTGGCCGACAGGTATTCAACTTACTCTTTTGGGGGCGGCCTGGAGGGGGAGCGCTGGAGCGCCGGGGCGGAGCTTTCCATGACCCCGGAAACGGGCGGCTACCAAAACACCGCTATTTACGCCGATCTCACCTATAACCTGCTGGGCCTGCCTGAAGAGGACGCCGCGCTTGAGGCCGCGTCGCTCGGCGTCTTTGCCGGGCTGACCGCCCACGAGGACAGCTATGCCTCGTCCACCACAACACTGCCCTCCGGCGGCGGACGCCGGAGCTCTGTTTCTACCCTGACCGAAGCTTTCAAACTTAACCAGACGGATTACGGCCTTTCGGCCTCCGTGAAGGCGTACGGTCTCAGGGCCAGCGGCCGGTTTACAAAAACCGCTTATGACAAGGACGTTACGGCCGAGGCGCGTGAGCTGCCGCTGAGCATCGGCAGCATAGGCACCAGCGGTTTCCCGGATACCGCCGTTTCCGTGCGCCTGCGGGCTGCCGGCCTGCCGCTGTCGCCAGAGGCGGGCTACGCCAAAACCGCTTACCTGCTGGACCAGCCGGACTCCGAGTCTTTCAACTTCGGCCTGTCGGTAAAAGCCGGCGCCGCCGAGCTCTCTGCCGGCTGGGAAAACTTCAACCCCGGCGGCGGCGCCCCCAGGAGCGATTATTATTCTCTAGGGGTGACGTACTCTTTTTGATAATGAAACTTTTTTAACCCTGCCGCATCTCAACTTGGTAACGGGGTCCTGAAAGTTGGTATATTGCTTTTAACGCAGGGGCGTTGAAAGGGGGAGAGAAAATGAAAAAAATAGTAATAGTGCCGCTGCTGCTGGCGGCTGTGGCTGTTTCTTCGGCGTTCGCGGAAGGCGTGCCGCTTATAGGCGACGACGCGCCGGCCTTCAAAGCCGTCACTACGCAGGGGCCTGTGGACTTCCCTGCCGACTACAAGGGAAAATGGGTGATACTGTTCAGCCATCCGGCCGACTTCACTCCGGTCTGCACTACGGAGTTCATGACCTTCGCGAAAATGATCCCGGAATTCAAGGCGCTGAATACCGAGGTTATAGGTCTGTCCATAGACAGCATCTACAGCCACGTGGCCTGGCTGCGGATGATAAAAGAGCGGATAGAGTATAAAGGCATGAAGAACGTGGAAGTCACCTTCCCGCTCATCGAGGATATAAAGATGGACGTGGCGCGGAAATACGGCATGGTACAGGCCAACGCCTCGGGCACCCAGGCCGTGCGCGCGGTGTTCTTTATAGACCCGGTCGGCAAAATAAGGGCCCTTATCTATTACCCGTTGTCCAACGGGCGCAACTTCGACGAGATAAAGCGCCTGCTGATAGCCATGCAGACCTCCGATAAGTACAAGGTGGCCACCCCTGCCGACTGGCGTCCCGGCGAGGACGTAATAGTGCCTCCGCCCAACTCCTGCGGCGTGGCCAAGACGCGCGTGGATACGCAGAAGGAGACCGGGATACACTGCTACGACTGGTTCATGTGTTTTAAGCCCCTGCCCGCAGAAGAGCCTAAGGCCGAAGGCAGAAAGCCTTAACTCACGGCGGCGCTGGATCAGGGCCCCGTCCCCGGACGGGGCCCTTTTTCGTTGCCAAATTCATATTCTTTTGTAAAATAGTATGAATATGAAAAACGCCTCCCTTGACCGTTTCACCGTTTGCCTGGAGAAAGGCCTGCTCGCCCGCCTGGACGGGATCTCCGCCGAGCGCGGCTACCCCAGCCGTTCGCAGGCCATGGCCGATTTCATCCGCCGGGCCATAGTTAAGAAAGACTGGCGCGGCGGCCGCGACTGCGCCGGCACCATTTCCGTAGTCTACGATCCCGCCGACAGCCGCCCCGGCCGCGGCCTTGAGGCGCTGCTGCGGGCCAACGCCAAAAGCGTGCTTTCTTTGCAGACCAACCTGCTGCCCGGGGGGAAAATGCTCGCCACGGCGTCCGTCATCGGGCGGCCGGCCGCGCTGGAACGCCTGGCCGACGCCCTGCGCGCCGTAAAAGGCGTTACTCACGGGGCCTTTTCCGTGGTTGCGCCGGTGTAAATGAAAGATAAAGTTCTTCTCTGGCGCAAAGCCGCCGTGCTGGGCAGCCTCTGGGCGGCCTCGGAAATAATTCTCGGCAGCTTCCTTCATAACGCGCGTATCCCTTTCTCCGGCCGGCTGCTTACCGGCATCGGCATAGCCGTTATGGTGGCCGGCCACCGACTGTGGCCGGAGCGCGGCCTGCTGTGGCGCGCGGCCCTGGTCTGCGCCGCCATGAAATCCGTGTCGCCCAGCGCCGTACTGATAAGCCCCATGGTGGCTATTTTCACGGAGGGCCTGCTTGCGGAACTGGCCGTGCGGCTGGCCGGGGCCAATATCGCCGGCTATATGCTGGCAGGCGGGCTGGCCATGAGCTGGGGGCTGATCCACAAGGTGGGGCGGCTGCTCATACTTTACGGCGCGGACGCCGTGTACGCCTACGGCCGCGGCCTGGAGAAGATCATGGCGCTGCTGGGGGCTTCCGCCGGGGTGTGGGCGCCGGTACTGGCGCTGCTGGGGCTTTATTTTGTCGGGGGAATGGCCTCTTCCCTGCTGGGGCTAAGGGCGGCCCGCCCCGGCCCCACAGTGGATTGCCGCCCGCGGGACGGCTCCAAATATTACGCCAAGTTCCACGGTTATGGCGCCGCCTACTATTCAGTTTACTCGCTGCTGCTGCACCTGCTGGTCCTGGGCGGGTTGATGGCCTCGGGCAGTTTGCCGCTGGCCGCGGCCGTGGTGGCCTCGCTGGCCTACGGCCTTGCCTGTGCATTTTTCTACCTCCGGGCGGCCGCGCTGCTGCGCCGCGGCTGGCTTTGGACGGGTGTTGTAGCGATTTCCCTGCTGGCGGGCTGGCTGCTGTCGGACCTGGCCTCCGGCCTGCGCATGGCCGCGCGGGCTTTCGCGCTGACGCTGGGCTTTGCCGCCGTAGCGCAGGAACTGCTTAACCCCGCGGTGCGCGGCGCCCTGGAGCGGGCGGCCGGCAAAACCTTCTTCGAAACCCTGGAGTACGCCTTCGGCGCTCTGCCGCAGGTGCTGGCGGCCCTGCCTTCCGGCAGGGACATGTTGCTGCGGCCAGCCGCTTCGCTGCGTACGCTGCTCTTGCGCGCGCCGGAGCTGCTGGCCGCGGCCGAAAAAGAAAATAAGAGGAGTTAAACCTTCGGGTGCCAGACTATGACGGCTTTCCTGGCCAGGGTGGTCTGCTTTATAACGCCGCCGCGCGCGGCTTTCATCAGCACCGGTCCCAGCCATTTATAGTCCGGCCGCTTGCCGTTCACCTTCATATTAACTTCCAGCTCGCGCAAGGTTTCGGCTGGCGTCATGGCCTTGGTCCAGGAATCTCGCACATAGCGCAGTCCGAACTTGCGCCCCAGCGCCTTCAGTACTGGCAGCACCAGGTCCGCACCGTGGGGCGCCAGGTACTTCAGGCCGTGATGGCGGTAGATCTTTTCTAGAAAGGCGTTGCGGCGCAAGCCGGCCCAGCCTATGTAGACGCAGCACTCCGGCGCAGCTCGCTCCATCTTCAGCACTTCCGCCTTATTGTGCACCGCCATGGTCATGCTGGCCAGCGCCACATCATAGCGGCCGGCCGTGCGCGCGGCCGGCAGAGCCGCCCACTTTGAAGCTATGGCGCGCGCGTTCTTTATTCCTTGCTTTTCGGCCTGGCCGCGGAAGACCTTGAGCATGCCGGGCGAACCGTCCACCCCTGTAACGCTTTTGGCTCGGGCCGCCAGCGGCAGGGCGTAATTGCCGGTGCCGCAGCCGATATCCAGCAGCCGTCGGCCGGTGAACCTGGCGCCCAGGCCCGCTGCTATTTTAAGGATCCGGCGGGTCTTTAAAAGCGTCTCCCGCTCGAAGGGCTGCGGGTAATTGACCGCGCGGGCGTTCCAGTAGAATTTCTCGTTGGCGGGGGTGGCTTTCATATAAGGATTATATTAAATGACGATCGTTGACTTTGCCTTCTCCATCTGACAAAATGAAGGCTGGGGGAGTAAAATAGACCGCTGTCGTGAACTTGAACCCGGGCCCGCGCGCCTGGACCTGCCGGCCTTCGAGGCCGGGGATTATTTGTTTAATGATAAAAAAAGAAGAGAAAGTAAGGGGAGGGAACATGAAAGAGAGGAAAGTAAACAAACTGACCTCGGTGACCGGCGCGCCGGTAGCCGATAACCAGAACAGCCTTACGGCCGGCCCGCGCGGCCCCATGCTGCTGCAGGACGTGTGGTACCTCGAGAAGCTCGCGCATTTCGACCGCGAGGTAATCCCGGAGCGCCGCATGCACGCCAAGGGCTCGGGCGCCTTCGGCACCTTCACGGTGACCAAGGACATAACCAAATACACCAAGGCCGCCATGTTCTCAAAGGTGGGCAAGAAGACGGAATGCTTCACGCGCTTCTCCACCGTAGCAGGCGAGCGCGGCGCGGCCGACGCCGAGCGCGACATACGCGGCTTCGCCATGAAGTTCTACACCGAGGAAGGCAACTGGGACCTCGTCGGCAATAACACGCCGGTATTCTTCCTGCGCGACCCGCTGAAGTTCCCGGACCTCAACCACGCCGTCAAGCGCGACCCCAAGACCAACCTGCGCAGCGCCAGGAACAACTGGGACTTCTGGACCTCCCTGCCCGAGGCGATCCACCAGGTGACCATCACCATGAGCGACCGCGGCATCCCGGCCAGCTACCGCCACATGCACGGCTTCGGCAGCCATACCTTCAGCATGTTCAACGCCAAAAACGAGCGCGTGTGGGTAAAGTTCCACCTGCGCACGCAGCAGGGCATAAAGAACCTCACCAACGCCGAGGCCGACGCCATGATAGCCAAGTGCCGGGAGAGCCACCAGCGCGACCTGTTCGGCGCCATAGAGAAGGGCGACTTCCCGAAGTGGACCATGTACATACAGGTGATGACCGAGGAGAAGGCGGCCAAGCTGTCCTACAACCCGTTCGACCTCACCCGCGTGTGGTTCCACAAGGACGCCCCGCTCATCGAAGTGGGCGTGATGGAGCTCAACCGCAACCCGGAGAATTACTTCGCCGACGTGGAGCAGGCGGCCTTTAACCCTGCCAGCGTAGTACCCGGCATCGGCTTCTCGCCGGACAAGATGCTGCAGGGGCGGCTGTTCTCCTACGGCGACGCGCAGCGCTACCGCCTGGGCGTCAACCACCACCACATCCCGGTGAACAAACCGCGCTGCCCGTTCAATTCGTACCACCGCGACGGCCAGATGCGCACCGACGGCAACCACGGCGCCACGCTGGGCTACGAGCCCAACAGCTACGGCGAGTGGGTGCAGCAGCCCGGCTTCGCCGAGCCGCCGCTGAAGCTGGAAGGCGCCGCCGACCACTGGGCGCAGGACGACGACAACTTCAAGCAGGCCGGCCTGCTGTTCAGGCTGATGAAGCCCGCGCAGCAGCAGGTGCTGTTCGCGAACACCGCGGCCGCCATGGGCGACGCCCCGAAGGAAATAAAGCTGCGCCACATCGGCAACTGCTATAGGGCCGACCCCGCCTATGGTGAGGGCGTAGCCGAAGCGCTGGGGTTGGAGGTTAAGGAAGCGGCGGCGAAATAGAAAAAAGTGGCGCCGCCGGGTCCCGAGGGAACCGCCCGGAGTTTGACCTGGGCGGTTCCTTTTGCTAGCATATAGTTATTGGCATATGCCAATAACTATGACCCGTCCCTTGAAATGCAGAAAGATAACCGCCGAGCCGCGGGCTTATTACTTTAAGCCGCGCGCGGTGCCTATGTGCGAACTGGAAGAGGTGTCTCTCCGTCTGGATGAATTCCAGGCGCTTAAACTTTCTGAAGTGGACGGTAAAGAGCAGGCGGAGGCCGCCGCGGCCATGAAGATCTCAAGGCAGACTTTTGGTAATATCCTGGCTTCCGCGAGGCGAAAGATAGCCGACGCCGTGGTTAACGGTAAAGCGCTGAAAATAGACTGCCGTCTCGCCGGAACAAAGAAGGCTTAATGGAGAGCGAGGAAAAGAAACAGCCGCATACCGGCCACAAATCCCACGCGGCCTGCGTTGCCTGCGGCGGGGCCAACCCGGTAGGACTGCGGCTTAAATTCGTGAAACAGGCCGACGGTTCGGTGCGCGCCTCCGTTTTTTGCCGCAGGGAAATGTCCGGGTACGACGGTTTTCTGCACGGCGGCATCGCCGCCCTTATGCTGGACAGCGCTATGACGAATTGCCTTTTTTCAATGGAGATAGCGGCCCTGACCGCGGAGTTCAATCTTAAATACAAAGCGCCGGTGCTTATCGGCCGTGCGGCTGAAGTTACGGCCAGGCTTGTTTCCGACATGGCCCCCTTGTATGTTCTTTCGGCTGAATTGAGCCAGGACGGCAAGGTGAAAGTTTCCGGGGAAGCTAAATTCCTTAAAAATATATTCCTCAAAGATTAAACACGGTTCATTCTGGTGCGCTAGGCGGCATATGAAGAAAATAAATCTGCGGGCTTTCGTCAGCCTTTCCCTGCTGTTCTGGACGGCGGCTTTGCTTATGAACGGCGTGGTGCTGTATATCGCGCCGCCCGGCCGCGACGCCCACTGGGTGAACTGGACCTTCTGGGGGCTAAGCAAGGACCAGTGGGGCGCGCTGCATACCATAGGCGGCTTCCTGTTCGTGGTCTTCGCTCTATGGCATATAGCGCTTAACTGGCGGCCCATGCTGGCCTATGTAGAGGCAAAAGCGGGGAGCGCCACCTCACATAAGGCGGAACTTTCTCTGGCGGCTTTAGTTTTCGCCGCGGTCACGGCCGGTTCGGCTCTGGATTGGCCGCCGTTCAGGCAGGTCATGGACTATGGTGAGTCCGTGAAAGAAGGTTGGATTCCGGCCGCGCAAAAACCGGAAGTGGCGCATGGAGAGCTGTTGCGCCTGGAAGATCTTTGTTCCCGCCTGGGCCGCGATTACAAGGAGACCATGGCTGTGGTCTCCGCGGCCGGACTTAAAATAGAGGAAGACAAGACACTGCAGTACAATGCGGACCGCAATGGGCTGTCCCCCGCCGAACTTTACGAGAAGCTTTTTGGCGCCAAGAAGGCGGGCGCCGGCGTGGCGGAGGGCGGCGGCTACGGCAAGAAGACAGTGAAGGGGCTCAGTGAAGAGTTTTCTGTGCCGTTGCAGACCGCCCTGGAACGGCTCAAGGCCGCCGGCTGCGAGACAGCCGCGGACTCGACCCTGCGGCAGGTGGCGGCCTCCTGCGGCTTGACCCCCATGGAAGCGGCGGCCCTTATAAAGGGGAGCTAGCTGCTCCACGACGGGAGAGTTGACATCCCTTCCGCAAGTAGATATAATTGAGAACGATTCTCAATAACTATGAGCCCTCATAAAGAACATAATCCCAACTGCTGCTGCCGCCGCATACGGGGCCATGGCCGCCGCATGACGCCGGCCAGGCACGCGGTGCTGGATGCCCTCAGTGAACGGGGGGAGCACCTGACAGCTGAAGAAGTTTTCAGGTCAGCCGCGCGCCGTTATCCCAACCTGGGGCTGGCCACGGTTTACCGCACGCTGGAGCTGCTCACTGAACTGGGGATGGTCAGCCGTTTCGATACCGGGGACGACAAGGCCCGTTACGAGTTCGCCGACCCTACCGGAGCCAAAGGCCACCACCACCACCTGGTCTGCACTTCCTGCCGCAAGATAATAGATTATAAGGATTTTATAAAAGAAGAAACCGAACTGCTGCGCAGTACGGAAGAGGGCCTGTCCCGGAAATACGGTTTTAAGATCAACAGCCATGTTATTCAGTTTTACGGTGTTTGCCGGGAATGCGGAGGCTGATTTTTTTTTAAATTTTATTGAGAATAATTCTCAATGCTAAAACAAGATAAGGAGTATATCATGAGCAACCTTAAAAAAGCGGTCTGGGCGGCGGTATTCATGGTGCTGGGCGGGTCCCTGGCGGCCTTCGCGGCCTATAAGGCCGCCCCTTCCATGATGATAATTTCGGGTGAAACAGGAATGACTTTCGACGAGAGCGTGGCGAAACTGGAACAGAGCATAAAGGATAACGGCTGGGAGCACGCCGGGACCTCACGGTTAAGCGATTCTATAGAGAAAAAGGGGCTCGTGCTGGGCCGGAAAGTTGCCGTGGTGAAACTTTGCCATCCGGAGTACGCGCTGAGCGTTCTTAAAAGCGACAGACATCTGTCTGCCCTGATGCCCTGCTCTGTAGCCATTTGGGAGGGCGACGACAGGAAGGTGCATTACTCCAAAATGAACACGGGGCTGATCGCGCCGGTTTTCGGCGGCAATGTCCGGAGGGTCATGGGCGGTTTTGTGGCGCGGGACGAACATAAAATACTTTCCATTTTTTGCGGCGCGGGCGACGCCTGCACTCAGGGCTGAGGGATTTAAGGAGGCATATATGCCAAACAGAAACGGAACGGGGCCCGCGGGGACGGGCCCGATGAGCGGCAGGGGGATGGGCCGCTGCGGCGGCGGGCGCGGCGCCGGTAACGGCCGCGGGCCCGGCGGCCGGCGCGGGGGCTTTCAGGTTCCCGCTGCGGCGCAGGACGAAACGGCGGCCCTCAAGGCCCGCGTGGCGGAGCTGGAGAAACGCCTGAACGAAACAAAGGGCGAAGGTAAATAAGGTATTACCGCGGACTGGAGCACACCGCTCCCGCCCGCGGACTTAAACAGGAGAATAAAATGAAAATTGGAATTACATTGAACGACGGCCAGGGTATGAAGAGCGAAGTCTGCGCCCATTTCGGACAGTGCTCGCATTTCCTGATCGTAGACGTGGAGAACGGGAAAGTTAAGGATTCAAAAGTTGTGGTTAACAGTGCCGTGCACGGCGGCGGCGGCTGCGTGGCTGTTACTGAAATTCTTAAATACGGCATCACGCATGTGATCGCGGGCGGCATGGGCATGGGCGCCCAGCAGAAATTCGCGAACGCCGGCGTGCCGATAGCCTGTTATTCGGGGAAGGCCGAAGGCGCGATAAAGGCGCTGCTTTCCAGCGAACTGGCCGAAGGCATTGCGCCTTGCAAAGACCACGGCCACGAAGGGGAATGCGGCCATTAACAGTTCAGGGAATCATTAGGAGGGATAATGGAAAACACAGAAAAAAAGGGTATGCCGTTATTGGGGGATAAGTTCCCGGAACTGCAGGTTGTTACGACGCGCGGGGTAAAGAACCTGCCCGGTGACTATAGGGGCAAATGGTTCGTGCTGTTCAGCCACCCGGCCGACTTTACGCCGGTATGCACTACGGAGTTCGTGGCTTTCCAGAAGCGCTATGACAAGTTCAAGGCGCTGGGCTGCGAGCTCATCGGCATGAGCGTGGACCAGGTGTTCTCCCATATCAAGTGGGAAGAATGGATAAAAGAGAAGATAGGCGTAGAGATACAGTTCCCGATAATCGCCGATAACGGCAACGTGGCCGGAACCCTGGGCCTGATACATCCCGGCAAGGGCACCAATACCGTGCGCGCGGTGTTTATAGTGGACGCGGAGGGAATTATACGCATAATCTTCTATTACCCGCAGGAACTGGGCCGCAATATGGACGAGATCCTCAGGGCGGTAAAGGCTATGCAGATCTCGGACGAGCACGGTGTGGCCATGCCGGCGCAGTGGCCGGACAGCGAGGTGGTGGGCAAGGACCATGTAATTATTCCTCCCGCCAAGGACGTGGACGCCGCTAAACAGCGCTTCGTCGACGCCAAGGCAGGCAAGTTCGAGTGCCTGGACTGGTGGCTTTGCCATAAGGAACTGAAAGTAAAGTGAAACTTGCGATAGCCAGCGGAAAAGGCGGCACCGGGAAGACCAGCCTGGCCTGCGCCCTTGCGCGGGCGCTGGGGCCCGGCGCCGCCCTGCTGGATTGCGACGTGGAAGAACCTGACTGCGCGCTGTTCCTGAAGCCTGAGATCGAAAGCGAAACGGATTTCAGCGTACCGGTGCCGCTGATCGACCCGGGTAAATGCAGGGGCCATGGCCGCTGCCAGGCGGTTTGCGAATATAACGCCATAAAACTGTTCAACGGCAAACCTTTCCTATTCGACCATATGTGCCACAGCTGCGGCGGCTGCGTGCTGGCCTGCCCCGAGAAAGCCATAACGGAAAAACCGCATCCCGCCGGTAAAATACGCGTTGGCCAGGTCTCCGGGCAGTTCTTCGCCGACGGAATTATGCACATCGGCGAGCCCAGCCCCGTGCGGCTTATAAAAGCGGTTAAAAAACTTGCCCCGGCCTCCGGCGACGCAATAATAGACTGCCCTCCCGGCACCTCCTGTCCGATGATAAACGCCGTTACCGGCAGCGACTTCTGCCTGCTTGTCAGTGAGCCCACGCCCTTCGGCCTGAGCGACCTGAAACTGGCCGTAGAAACACTTGAAAAAATAAATATCCCCTACGCTCTCGTGATAAACCGCTACGACCTGGGCGATACAGAGATGGAAGACTGGTGTGCGGAGAAAGGTGTGAAAATACTTTTAAGGATCCCTTTTGACCGGGAGATAGCCGCGGCCTATTCCCGTGGGGCGACCATGCTTGAAGTCAGGCCGGAATACAGCCAGGCGCTTATAGCGATGTTCAATTTGATAAAAGAGGGGCTCCGCGCATGAAACAGGTGCTTATCCTGAGCGGCAAAGGCGGCACCGGCAAGACCACGCTGGCCGGGGCCTTCGCGCGCCTGGCCGCGCCTTGCGTGGTGGCCGACTGCGACGTGGACGCCGCGGATCTGCATATAATACTTTCCCCCGAACCGGCTGAACGGAAGGAGTTTTGCGGCGGAAAGAAAGCTTCCATCGACCCGTCAAAATGCACCTCCTGCGGGCGCTGCCTGGAAGTCTGCCGCTTTGACGCGGTTTCCGCGGACCCGTTCAAAATCAGCGAGACTGCCTGCGAGGGGTGCGGGGTCTGCGTTTGGAATTGTACCGCAGGGGCGATCAATTTCAAAGAGGCGCTAAGCGGTACCTGGTCGGTCTCGCCCTGCCGTTACGGCACTTTTGCCGGCGCGCGCCTGGAGCCTGCGGCTGAAAATTCCGGCAAGTTGGTAGCGCTTTTAAAAAACGAAGCGGTTAAGGCCGCGGAAGCCGCGGGTGCGGAGTTCCTGATACTGGACGGTTCTCCCGGCATAGGCTGCCCGGTGCTGGCCTCGCTGGGCGGAGTGGAGGCGGTGGTAATGGTGGCGGAGCCCACCGTCTCCGGCCGGCACGATTTCCTGCGGCTGGCGGAACTGCTGCGGCAGCAGAAAATCAAGGGTTTCCTGCTGGTAAACAAATGGGATTTAAACACTGAAGAGACCGAAGCTCTGGAGGCGGCCGCGGGGGGCCTGGGTTTCGGTCTCCTTGGCCGGGTCCCCTTTGACGCCTTGGTGGTAAAAACATTGCTTGCCCGCAAAACTCTGGGCGAAGACGGGCCCGGCCCGGCAGCTAATGCCGTGGAAAAAGCCTGGAAGATCCTGCGGTCCGAACTGGAGACATGATATGGACGAAAGGAAAATGGCGCTAGAAGCCGCCGTGGAGAAATATCAGGGACGGTTGAACGACCCCGACGCTTCAGCCAGCGTAACCGGCCCCTGCGGCGATACGATGGAATTCTATATCAACATAAAAGACGGCAAGATCGAGGAGATACGCTACCACGCCGAAGGCTGCGGCGTCACAAAAGCCTGCGGCGCGATAGTATCTTTTTACGCCGACGGCCGTCCGTTGTCGGAAGCTTTTTTTGTCTCGCCGGGGCTTATCGTTAAGACAATGGGCGGGGTGCCCGACGACCATAAGCATTGCCCTGTATTGGCCGCCACGGCTTTCTACCGCGCGCTGGGAGACTACCTGGTGAAACCCTGATGGAATTTAGGCTGCTCATTTTAAGCCTTATAGGCAGCGTCCTGAGCGTGCTGGCCGCCGGCCTTTTTCTTTTCTTCCCGAAAAGGACCCGCGACAACCTGGTTCCCTGTCTTATCAGTTACGCCACGGGCACCCTGCTCGGCGCGGCCTTTCTCGGTTTATTGCCTAAAGCCCTCAACATGGGCGCCGCCCCGGTGGCGGTGCTGGGCGCGGCCCTGGCCGGGATCTTCGCTTTCCTGGGGCTTGAAAAGACGCTGCTCTGGCGGCATTGCCACCATGAAAACTGCGAGGTGCATTCTTCCGCGGGGATCATGATAGTGATAGGCGACGCCCTGCACAATTTCATGGACGGGGTGCTCATAGGTTCGGCTTTACTGGTTTCGCCGGGGCTGGCCCTGACCTCCACGCTGGCCGTAGTCGCCCACGAGATACCGCAGGAAACAGGGGACTTCGCCATCATGCTGGCGGCCGGCTGGTCTCGCAAAAAAGCGCTGTGGGCGAATATTGCTTCTTCGCTGGCCACCCTGCCGGGAGCTTTCGGCGCATATTATGCGCTGGCTTATTTCAAACCGGCTCTCCCTTATGTGATGGCCGTCTCGGCCGCAAGTTTCATCTATATAGCCCTGGCCGACCTTATCCCCGCCGCGCACCGGCATCCCGGTCAGGGTAAACCGGTCCTGCAATTCCTGCTGGGGCTGGCGGGCGTAGGCACCATAGCCTTTTTGTGTTAGGGCATTGAGAGATAAAGGAGAACAAAATGAAAATCTGTGTATCCGCCATGAGCGGTTCGATGGAAGCCAAGGTGAGCGAACGCTTCGGGCGCGCGCCTTATTTCGTGATAGTCGAGAGCGAAGATATGAGCTTTGTACCGGTGCTCAACGCCGCGGTAAGCATGCAGGGCGGCGCGGGCCCCGAGGCCGTGCGCCAGGCGGCGGATCATGGCGCCAAGGTTGTGCTGACCGGTGAGCTGGGCGGCAACGCCAAAACGGCGATCGAGGCCGCGGGCATAAAAGGCGTAACCGGTATTTCCGGCGAAAAGACGGTGCGCCAAGCCGTTGAAGAATACCTGAAGAAATAGCCGCAGCGCGCAGAAAATAAAAAAATACAAGGAGACTGCTATGTCCAGCGAAATACAGTTGACCGAAGATAATTTTGAAACTGAAGTTATAAAATGCGCCACCCCTGTGCTGGTGGATTTCTGGGCGCCCTGGTGCGGCCCCTGCCGCATGATAGGCCCTCTCATCGAGGAAATAGCAAAAGAGTATGTCGGCAAGGTAAAGGTGTGCAAATTGAACACAGACGACTGCCAGGTAACCGCCTCGACCTATGGGATTTCAGCTATTCCCACCATACTGCTTTTTAAGGGCGGCAAGGTGACCAAGCAGTTGGTCGGGCTACAGCCCAAAGAGGAATTAAAGAAACAGCTGGATAAACTTATCTGAAAGCGGTTTAAAACAGGGTGTGTGGGCGCTCTAGTCGGAAATTCTGCGGCAGGAGGATCTATGCTCGGAAAAGAAAACAGTGAAATAAGAAGCGCGCTTATGGAGTTGACCGGAACGCACTGGATAGGCGTTAAATTCCATAAAAACAAGCCGCGGGGCTTAAAGCTTTCAGCGCCGGCGGCTTTCTGCGCGGCGGCGGCCGGCGCGGTAACAGAAACGGCGCTGCTCAAGGTGAGCGCCATCCCCTGCGCCGGCGCCAGGTACGCGTTCAACGCGCCGGGCGCCAAGGCCCCGCCGCTGGCCGCTTTTATTCCGGCCAGGTTTAACAAAGTTATGGACCCGGCCGCCCCGGTTTCCGGCGCGCCGCGCCTGCCGTACGCTCCGGAATATGTGAGCTTTAACCTGAGCGGTCCCGCCGACCTTTACCTGTCTTTTATGCTTAATGAGTCCGCTAATGAGCTGGCGCAGGCCTGGGCCGCCGTCACCGGAAAAAACATGGACTGCCGGTTCACCGGCGTAATGAGTTTCTGCTCCGAAGGGGCCGCGGCCGCGCTTAACGGGAAAAGACCGGCCGTATCCCTGGGTTGCGCCAAGGCCATAAGGTCCGCCGGCCTGCAGGGGCAGGTCTGCGTCTGCCTCACCGAAGGTAACGCCGTAAAAGTCGCGGGGGCCTGGCAGGGCAGGCTAGCGGCGGCGGTGTGATGGAACTCAAGTATTGCTATGGCCCCGTGGGGTCCTGGCGGCTGGGCGCTTCCCTGGGGATAGACCCCATTTCGCGCCCGGAGAAGGTCTGCGACTTCAACTGCGTTTACTGCCAGTTGGGGGACTGTGCCACGGTGCGGCCCGCCAGGGCCGTTTACGTGCGGCCGGAGGAACTGGGACCGGAGCTGGCCGCCATAAAAGCCCCCGCCGATTACCTGACCTTCTCAGGCCGCGGCGAGCCAACGCTGGCGGCCAATTTAAACGAGTTAAGGCTCGAGTGCGCCAGGCGCAGGCCGGAGAGAACCGCCGTAATAACCAATGCCTCCCTGATCTATTCCGAGAAAGTGCGCGAAGACCTGGCCGGCTTCGACTTCGTGCTGGCTAAGCTGGACGCCCCGGATATGGAGCTTTTCAGGGAGATAAACCGCCCGGCGGACGGGGTTTCCTTCGGTGAGATCCTCAAAGGGCTGATCCTGTTCTCAAAAGGCCGCCGCGGCCGCCTGGCCATACAGACCATGCTGATAGGCCCCAATAAAGCCTGCGCCCCGGAGCTGGCGGCCCTGTACGCGCAGATAGCACCCGATGAGGTGCAGTTGAACACCCCGCTGCGCCCCTGCGCCCAAAAACCGCTCAGCTGCGCCGAAGTTGAGCTGGCCTGCCTCCTGATAAAAACGGAACTTAAAAGGCTGGGCAAGGGCGGGATAAAGGTGATAAGCGTCTACAGTGAAAAGCACCCGGAGGTTTCCCCGGTAAGCGCCCCGGACACACTCAAACGCCGCGGTAAGATTTAGTTGCTGAATCAGTTTATTTCCAAGGAGCAAAATATGAGCGCCGATAAATCCAGCGATATCCTGATAATAGGCGGCGGGCCGGCGGGGCGTATAGCGGCGCTGACGGCGCGCAGATATTATCCTGACAAGAGCGTGCTGCTGGTCCAGAACGTGGCCAAAGGCGTGGTGCCCTGCGGCATCCCCTACATGGCCTCCAGTCTCAAGAGTCCGGACGATAATTCTTCGCCCTGCGGCTCGCTCTCCAACAGCGGCGTGAAGGTGCTGGACGCCGACGCCGTCGCGCTGGACCGCGCGGCCAAAACCGTCTCTTTCGGGAATGGAAGCGCGGCCGCCTATGACAGGCTGGTGCTCGCCTGCGGCTCCACGCCGTTGATCCCCAAGGTGCCCGGCGCTGGGCTGAAGAACGTCTTCCGGATCTACAAGGACCTCGACCGCCTCAAGGAGATGTTCTCCGCGCTCAAGGCGGCCTCGCATATTACTGTGCTCGGCGGCGGCTTTATAGGAGTGGAGATGGCCGAAGAATTGGCCAAGGCCGGCCGCAAGGTCACGCTGGTGGAACTGCTGCCCGGGCTGCTGGCCAATTCCTTCGACCCGGAGTTCGGCGAACTTGCTACGGCCAAACTCAAAGGGTTGGGTGTGCGCGTGATCACCGGGACCGCCGTAGAGGCCATAGAAGGTTCAGGCTGCGCCGAGAGCGTGCGGCTGGCCGGAGGCGAGACCTATGCCTGCGACGCCGTGGTGCTGGCCATAGGGGCCGTGCCCAACGCCGGGCTGGCCGCCAACGCCGGGCTGGACCTGTCACGCACCGGCGCCGTGGCGGTGGACGAGTACATGCGCACCTCCGATCCCTGCGTTTTCGCGGTGGGCGATTGCGCGGAGAAGAAGGACTTCTTCACCCGCCGCCCGGTCTCGGTAATGCTCGCCTCCACCGCCACCGCCGAGGCGCGCGTGGCCGGTTCCAACCTGTTCGGCTTAAAAGTGGTGCGCGAGAACAAGGGCACCATCGCCGCCTATTCCACCTGCGTGGACGGTCTGGTGCTGGCTTCGGCCGGCCTCACCGAAGCCGCCGCCCGGCGGGAAGGTTTTGAGGTGGTGACCGGCGTCAGCGAAGGTGTAGACCGCCACCCGGCGGCCATGCCCGGAGCCTCCAAGGTAAAGCTGAAGCTGGTCTTTTCGCGGCATTCCGGCCTGCTGATGGGCGGCCAGGTATACGGCGGCGTCTCCAGCGGCGAGCTGATAAATATAGTCGGCGCCGCGGTGCAGACCGGCATGTCCGTCACCGAACTGGAGACGCTGCAGGTGGCTACGCACCCGTGGCTCACCAGCGCGCCCACGGCCTATCCTATAACAGCCGCGGCGCAGGACGCGTCGGTGAAGCTGTTCCGCGCGATGAAGGAGAACTGAGATGCAGCTCAACGAGGAACTGAAAAAGCAGGAGCAGGAGATAACCTCGCGCATGGCGCTGGTGCGCAACAAGGTGCTGGTGATGAGCGGCAAGGGCGGGGTGGGCAAGAGCACCGTGGCGGTGAACCTGGCCGCGGCCATGGCCGCCTCCGGTAAAAAGATAGGGCTGCTGGACATAGACCTGCATGGCCCCAACGTGGCGCGCATGCTGGGCATCGCGGGCAGGCGCCTGGAGTCCGACGGCGAAAGCATACAGCCTTATGCCGCGGCGCCCAACCTGGCGGTGTGCAGCATGGCGCTGCTGGGGGCGGACCCTTCCATGGCGCTTATCTGGCGCGGACCGCGCAAGACCTCGGCCATAAAGGAACTGCTTGGCGGGGTGAACTGGGGGGAACTGGATTATCTCTTTATCGACTCGCCCCCCGGCACCGGCGACGAGTCTCTTACCGCGGCGCAGGCTATGCCCGGGCTTGCCGCCGTGCTGGTGACCACGCCCCAGGAAGTGGCCCTGGATGACGCGCGCCGCAGCGCTTCTTTCGCGGCCAGCATGAAAGTGAAGATACTCGGCGTAGTAGAGAATATGAGCGGTTTTGTCTGCCCCGGCTGCGGCCTTGAGACGCCCATCTTCAGCAGCGGCGGCGGAGAGAAATTAGCGGCGGAACTGGGCGCTGCTTTCTTGGGCAGGCTGCCGCTGGACCCGAAGGCGGTTATGTTCGCCGATTCCGGGCGCACGCTTTTTGACATGGAATCCGGCAGAACGCGCGATGCGGCCCGGGCGATAGCGGAAAAATTTGCCGGGGTCTGCCCCTGATATGAGCGTACTGGGCATACGGCTTTACGGCGACCCGGTGCTTACCCGCAAGACCCGGCCGGCTTTATTGCCTTCGGAGCGCGCGGACGTGGCGAAGCTGGTGCGCGACCTGTTCGAGACCATTGAAGCCAACGGCGGGGTGGGCCTGGCGGCCAACCAGGCCGGCGTGTCCCTGCGCGTGGCCGTCATCCGCATCCCTCCCAAGGAGGGCCCGGGCGTACGGCTTGTGCTCGTCAACCCGGAGCTGGTGCGCGGCGAAGGGGCACAGACCGGGGAAGAGGGCTGCCTCTCCTTCTCGGGCCTGTTCCTGAAGATAAAACGTTTTGAAAAAGTCAGGGTGCGCTCCTTTAACGAGCGCGGCCTGCCCGTGGAGATAAACGCCGACGGTTTCCTGGCCCGCGCGCTGCAGCACGAGATAGACCATCTGGACGGGAAAGTTTTTGTGCAGCGGCTTTCCCTGGTGGCGCGTCTTCGCCTGAAGCCGAGGCTGGCCAGGCTTAAAAAAGAGTGGCGTCTTTTGAGGAAGGAATGAGGACCACGCTCGACTGCATACCCTGTCTGTTCAGGCAGGCCCTGGATTCTGCCCGGATGTTCTCCGCGGACCCCGCCGTGCACGAAAGTATCCTGCGCGATGTGCTGGACTGGAGCCGGGATATGGACATGTCCCAGCCGGCCCCGGTAATGGGGCGGCGCATCTACCGCCGCCTGCGGGAGCTGACCGGAGTAAAGGACCCTTACCGCGCGGCCAAGGCCGGCCAGAACCGGCTGGCCCTGCGCCTGCTGCCGGAGCTCAGGGCCGCCGTGAAAAAAGCGGCGGATCCGCTGGAACTGGCCGTTAAACTCGCCATCGCCGGTAACATCATAGACATGGGCGCCGCCGGGGACGTGAGCCTGGCCGGGGTGCGCAGGGCCATCCGCCATGCCCTGACCGAGCCTATCGACGGTAACCCTGCCGCGTTCAGCCGCGCGGTAAAAAGGGCCGGAAGCATACTTTACCTGGCCGACAATGCGGGTGAAATAGTTTTAGACCGCCTGCTTATAGAGCAGCTTGGCCCCGGGCGCGTAACCGTGGCGGTACGCGGCGCGCCCGTATTGAACGACGCTCTCTTATCCGATGCCCGTGCCGCCGGTTTGCACAGGCTAGTCAGGGTGATCGACAACGGTTCGGACGTGGCCGGCACGGTGCTCGCGGAAACTTCAGCCGGCTTCAACAGGCTGTTCCTCGGGGCCGGCCTGGTTATAGCCAAGGGCCAGGGCAACTACGAGACCTTAAGCGACACGCCGCGCCCGGTGTGGTTTTTGTTCAAGGCCAAATGCCCTATGATAGCCGCCCGTGCCGGCGCCGGCCTGGGCGCGCAGGTGCTGCGCCTAGAGAAAGGGCCCGCCTCGCCTTATGGCCGTTGCGGTTCGGGTAATGCCGGGTGGATTTAAAAAAGTAAAATATCAGCATGGGGTGCGGCAAGAGAGCATGATGAATAAGAAACTTAAAATTTTAACCGCCGCGGCGGCGCTGGTGGCGCTGGTAATAGCGGGTTCGCTGCTCTCTTCCCGCCTGTGGGGGGAGAAGGCGGGCAAGGCGGAGCTGGTTGGGCCGCTGGTGTATTCTCAGGGTATGACCGCGGCCGAGTTCGCCGCGGCCAATAACCTGCCGCTGGAAGTGGCTGCCGCGTCCTTCGGCAGCCGGGACGTCGGTTTTTTATACTACGACATGAGCGCCCTGCCGCCGGACGGGCTTAAGGCCTCGGTAGAACGCGAACTGGCGCTGTATAACGAGGCCGCTTCCAAGAACTGGCTGAAGATAATCCTGAAATTCGTGATGTGGGCCGCCTTCCTGCTGGCAGTGTTCCCGCTGCTGCGCCGAGGCCTGGTGAAAGGCGCCCTGCGCAACTGGCTCTACTTCGCCGGCGTGCTCATATTCGGCGTGGCCCTGGGGGCCGACCCCAGCCCCATGGGCACCGTAAAAGACGCCGTCGTGCTCTACGGTCAAAGCGGCGCCATATTCCTGCCCCGCCTGAAGGCGCTGGTGATATTCCTGCTGCTGGTGGTGCTGGCCAACAAGTTCATCTGCTCCTGGGGCTGCCAGCTCGGAGTCCTGCAGGACCTGTTCTTCCGGCTGGGCCGGGCCGCGAGCCTGAAGCGCTGGCGCCCGCCTTTCGTGGTTACCAATGCGGTGCGCGTGCTCTTTTTGATAGCGCTGGCGCTGGGGGCTATGATGGGCAGCGACATTATAGCGCCGGTGGACCCGTTCAAGATCTACAGCCCGCTGGCCCTTACTATCTGGGGCGCGGGGTTCATAACCCTGCTGCTCGCGGCGTCCCTGTTCCTGTACCGGCCCTGGTGCCACCTGCTCTGCCCGTTCGGGCTGGTCGGCTGGCTCGCCGAAAAGATCAGCGTGTACAAGGTAAGGGTGGATTACTCCAAATGTGTGGCCTGCGGCGCCTGCGAGCGCGCCTGCCCTTCCACGGTAATGGGGGCTATACTCAGGCGGGACCGCGTTATTCCGGACTGCTTCTCCTGCGGCGACTGCCTGGCCGCCTGCCCCGCCGGGGCCGTCTCCTTTTCGGCCGGCCGGCGCCAACTGCCGCCTGCGGATAAATTTGAAAAGAGCTAGAATATCTATATGAAGTTCAGGGCGGCAAAAACACTACTGTGCCTCGCCTTCGCGGCCGTCGCCGCGGGGTCCTGGGACCTGCATATGCTGGGCGCCAGGCACGAGGCCGGCGAAAATTGCCAGGTCTGCGCCGTGGCCTCGTCCCCGGAACTCAACGCCGATTGCGGCAGCGAATTGCTGGTCCGCCCCGATAATTTTGTAGTGACCAAGGCTTCCCGCCACGGGCTGCCGGTAGAAACTCCGTTCATAGCGGCCTTCCACGGCCGCGCCCCTCCACGCTAAAAAGGCAGCTGCTGCCTTTTCAACTATCATCCAACCTCCTAAAAGGTAGCTGCTGCCTTTTGGTGGGCCAGTGATCATATAAAGGAGATTTATGAATAAAATAATCGTTTTATCGTTATTTTTAGGGCTTTACGGTGCGGTCTGCGCGCAGGAATCCGGCACGCCGCCGCAGGGAATGCGCGGTACGCCGGCCAACCTGCCGGACATCAGCCTGATCGGCGTTATCGAGGGGCATACCAGTTCGGACAAGTCGGACGACACGCGCGGCATGCTGCAGTTCAACGAGGTGGAGACGGCCTTCCAGGGTTATATTTACCCGGAGATGAAAGCGGACGTGTTCCTCGCCCTGCATAAGCACGATGAAGAGTACGCCAGCGAGATCTGCGAGGCCAAGGTCTCCTTCCTGCGCCTGGCCGAAGGGCTTTCGGCTGAAGTGGGGAAGGTGAACGCAGAGTTCGGCAAGCTGAACAAGGCTCACAGCCATACCCGGGCCATGGCCGACCAGCCCGCCGTGCTGACAAGGTTCCTGGGCGAGCATGCCCTGAACCCGCAGGGCGCGGTTTTGAAATACCTGCTGCCGCTGCCTTTTTACGGGCAGGTACAGGCGGGCGCCTGGCAGGGCAGCGCCCACGCCCATCACGTGGACGGGGACCTGACGGCCGACGTGCTGGACGTGGACCAGAGCACGGTCACGGTGGTGCTGGCTCCGGCGGAAAGCGAGGAATTCTCCCCGGCCGGGAAGATCTATACCGGGCGCATGAACGTGTCCTTTCCTCTTTCGGACGGCTCGGAGCTGGAGCTGGGCGCCAGCTACCTTAAGGGCAAAGGCAGCCATTGGGAGCATCACCAGGATAATATAAAGCTCGCCGGCGCGGACTTTGCCCTGAAGTTCTGGCCTACCGCCTATAAGCGCCTGACCATACAGGGCGAGTACCTGCGCCTGACGCGCGACATCCCGGTGGGCAAACTCAAGCGGGACGGCCTCTACGCCTTCGCCAATTACAGGCAGAGCAAGTACTGGGACTTCGGCGCGCGTTTCGACTACGCGGAGAACGCCTTCCCGGAGATAACCTATGAGCGCGATTATTCGCTGATAGCCACCCGGCACCTTACCGAAACCACCACGCTGCGGGCGCAGTATAAACATATAAACCTGAGCGGCGGGAAGGCCGACGAGGCCTGGTTCCAGCTGATCTTCGGCCTGGGCCCGCACAGCCACGAGCTGGAATAAGGAGAAAGCCATGAAAAAAACATTATTGACGGCGGCGGCGCTAGCGCTCTGGGCCTGCCCGGCGCGCGCGGAATTGAAAGTGATAACGGCCTCCACCGACCTGAAGTATATCTGCGAAAGAATAGGCGGCACGGAGGTTAAGGTGGAAAGCCTGGCTTCGGGCAGCCAGGACCTGCACATCGTAGAGCCCCGCCCCAGCATGGTCTTTAAACTGAAGAAGGCTGATATGGTGGTGCGCGTCGGGCTGGACCTGGATATGTGGCTCGACAGCCTGGTGAACGCGGCCAGGAATAAGAACTTGTTCTACGGGGCCAAGGGGTACGTGGACGCTTCCGCCGGCGTGCCGCTGCTGGAGAAGCCGGAGGGCAAGGTGGACGCCTCGATGGGAGACATTCATATCTACGGCAACCCGCATTACTGGCTGGACCCGGCCAACGCCAAAATAATGGCCGGCAATATCCTGGCGGGCTTAAAGCGCCTGGCGCCGGAGAAGGCCGGGGAGTTCGATACCAACTACGCCGCGTTCGTTAAAGGGACAGATGAAAAGCTGGCCGGTTGGGATGCGCGCATGGCGCGGCTTAAAGGGCTGAAGATAATAACCTATCACAGTTCCTGGCCTTACTTCGCTAAGCGCTTTGGTCTTGAGGTATCCGGGCACGTTGAGCCCAAGCCGGGTATACCACCTTCCGCCGCCCACCTGGGCGGGCTTGTAATAAAAATGAAAGCGGAGAATATCGGGATAATACTGACGGAGACTTATTACCTCAGGAAAGGGCCGGACTTCCTGGCCGGCAAGACCGGTGCCAGAGTCGTTACTGCCCCGGTAAGCGCGGGCGGGGCAGAGGGCGTTAAGACCTACTTCGATGTGTTCGACCGGGTGATAGGCGGGCTTGAGTTCGCCGTCTCTGCCCAAGGACACAAGTAAGGAATACAGACTTCCCGGGGCGGTTCGCCGCCCCGGGTGGTTATAAGGGGAATCTATGCTTGAAATAATGCTGCCAGCTTTTGCCGCGGCTGTGATATTAGTCGGGATACATGCCTACCTCGGGATACACATACTGGCGCGCGGCGTAATTTTTGTGGACCTGGCCCTGGCGCAGATAGCCGCGTTAGGCGCAATCACCGGGGTGCTGCTCGGCTTTGAGCTGCACACGACGGGTTCCTACTTCTCCTCGCTGCTGGCCACATTCATCGGCGCGGGCGTGTTCTCCCTGACAAGGGGCAAAAAAACCTCCGGGGCGATGCAGGAAGCGGCCATAGGGATAGTGTACGTGGTATCGGCGGCCATGGCCGTAATGGTGCTGGACCGGCTGCCCAGCGAGGCGGAGCATTTAAAAGGCATGCTGGTGGGCAACATACTTTTTGTAACCTGGCCGCAGGTCTTAAAAACGCTGGCGCTTTACTCCGCCGTGGGGCTGGCTCATTATGTATTCCGCCGGCGGTTCATAACCATCTCCTGCGATCCGGAAAAGGCCGGCGGCCAGGGCTGGTCGGTGCGGTTGTGGGATTTTCTTTTCTATGCCCTGTTCGGGCTGGTGGTTACCAGCTCGGTGGAACTGGCCGGCGTACTGCTGGTGTTCACGTTCCTTATTATCCCGGCCGTATCCGCCATGCATTTTGTTTCCAGCGTCAGCGGCCGGCTCTGGCTGGGCTGGGGGCTTGGTGTGGCGACCAGCATGTCCGGGATCGCCGCTTCGGCGGCGTACGACCTGCCTACCGGGCCGGCTATCGTTTGTGCCTTCGGCATCCTGGCCCTTGTTTCATTCGCGGCGGGAAGACTTAAAAACAAAGCTTAACCCCTACTTGTTGTGGTTTGTGGGGCAGGCCAGGCCTTTAAAGCCTAGCTTGGACATCAGCCACACTATAGGGCAGTCGCTGCCCACCGTAAGGCGGAAGAACACCCAGCCTGACGCCAGCGCGGCCAGGTAGAAATCCGGGTTCCGCTCCTTGCCCAGGAACATGAAAGCCGCGGTCAGCAGCGCCGAAACGATTATCCCAAAAGTTTTCATCAGCACTCCTTCAGCCCGAGCTTCTTAAAGACCCAGATAGCCGGACACCACTTAGTAAAAGCCGACTGCAGCAGATTCGCCCCCACAAAAGCCGTCAGCCATAAAAAGTTTTTGTCCACATAAACCGCCAGCCCCGCGCTCAATAACACCATAACCCCAGCCAGTAGCCTCAACGCCTCATTAAGTTTCATAATTCTCCTCCAGTATTTAAAATCGGGACGTTTTTCCATTGCCGGAGGGGCGACCAAGGGGCCGGGTTAGCAAAACCCTGCCGGAGCCCGACGCTTGCGTAAGCGCGGAGGGCGAGGCGGGGAGTGGCGAGCACGGTGTGCGAGACCACGTTTTTGCGTTCCGGCCCCTTGGTCGCCCCGACTCCACATCTCGCAGCCCCGCAATGGAAAACTTTCCTGATTACTCCCCTGTCGCGCCCAGAGCCTCGTCCGTGCTGGCGTCGGGCCCGGGCTGCGCCGGCCTGAGCATGTGTTCCTTGTCCTTGAAGGTCAGGAAGTACAGCACCGGCACCGCCACCCGCGACAACAGCGTAGCCGCTATCTGCCCCGCTATCAGCGAGATCGCCAGCCCCTGGAAAATAGGGTCGAACAAGATCACGCCCGCGCCCACGATCACCGCCAGCGCCGTCAGCAGCATCGGCCTGAACCGCACCACGCCCGCCTCTATCACCGCCTCCCTCAGCTCCATCCCCTCTCTCACCTTAAGATTAATGAAGTCCACCAGGATGATGGAATTCCTCACCACGATACCCGCCGAAGCTATGAACCCGATCATCGAAGTAGCCGTAAAGAACGCGTTCATCCCCCAGTGCGCCGGGATGATCCCTATCAGCGCCAGCGGGATAGCCGCCATGATGATCAGCGGCGTCAGGAAATCCTCGAACCAGGCCACCACCAGGATGTAGATTAGCACCAGCACCATGGCGAAGGCCAGGCCCAGGTCCCGGAACACCTCGTAAGTGATATGCCATTCCCCGTCCCACTTTATAGCCGTCTCCGAAGAGCTCACCGGCTGGCGGGTGAAATACTGGTTGATCTTCGCGCCCCGCGCCTTGGACAGCGCGTCTATCTTCGCCTTCAGGTCCAGCACCGCGTACACCGGGCTTTCCGTGCCGCCGGCGATGTCCGCCGTCACGTACATCACGCGCTGCAGGTTCTTGTGGTAGACCGGCTGGTTCTCCAGCCCGTTCTCCGCCTTTACGAAGCTGGCCATGGGGATGGCCGTGCCGTTGGGTGAGAAGAACTTTATCTCCTTCAGCGTGGCCAGCTGCCGGCGCTTTTCCGGGGAAAGCCGCAGGCGGATGTCCACGGCCTCGTTCTCGTCCTCCACGTGCGCGGAATCTATATCCGAGCCCGACAGCGACAGCGCCGCGGTCTGCACTATCTCGGCCGCCGCCACGCCGTTCAAGGTCGCCTTCTGCCTGTCCACCACCAGCCGGGTGATGGGCTGGTCCTCGGGGATGTAGGAATCCACGTCCACTATCCCTTCCGTGTTCCTCAGGATGTTCTTGATCTCCTCGGCCAGCGCCTTCTGGTTCTTAGGGTTGGGGTCGAAGACTTCCACCAGCATGGTGGACATCACCGGGGGGCCGGGGGGAACTTCCGCCACCTGCAGCCTGGCGCCGTAGGCGTCGCCGATCTTCTTGAGCGGCGCGCGCACGGCCACCGCAATGTCGTGGCTCTGGCGTTTCCTTTCGTGCTTGTCGGACAGGTTCACCTGGATGTCCGCCTGGTAAGGCTCGCGGCGCAGGAAATAATGCCGCACCAGGCCGTTGAAGTTATAGGGGGCGGAGGCGCCGGCGTAAACCTGCAGGTCCCGCACTTCAGGCACGGCGGCCAGCAGCGCCGCCATCTCGCCGGCGGCCTTCTGCGTGAGCTCCAGCGAGGAACTCTCGGGCATGTTGATCATCACCTGGAACTCGTTCTTGTTGTCGAACGGCAGGGTCTTGAAGATGACCAGCCTGAAGCCCACCATGGCCAGCACCACGGCCAGCAGGCCGGCGGTGAACAGCAGGAATTTCTTGCCGTTGGCCGGCTGGTAAATGAGCTTTTTCATCAGCCCGCGGTACATGCGGTCCAGGAAGCCTTCCCTGTTGTTCTCGCAGTGCTTTACCGGCCAGCGCTGCACCACCCTGGCATACAGCCACGGCGTGAAGGCGAAGGCCACGCCCAGGGAGAACAGCATGGCCACCGAGGCGCCTATGGGAATAGGGCGCATGTAAGGCCCCATCATGCCGCTGACGAAGGCCATGGGCAGGATGGAGGCGATAACGGTCCAGGTGGCCAGGATGGTGGGATTGCCCACCTCGTCCACGGCGTTGAGGATATTCCTGTATAAAGAATTCTTGCGGTGCAGCACGCAGTGGCGGTTAATGTTCTCCACCACCACGATAGCGTCGTCCACCAGGATGCCTATGGAGAAGATCAGCGCGAACAGGGTGATGCGGTTCAGGGTGTAGCCGTAGAGGTAATACACCAGCATGGTCAGCGCCAGGGTTACGGGGATGGCCACCAGCACCACGGCGGCTTCGCGCAGGCCCAGCGTCAGGGCGATAAGCAGGGTGACCGACAGGGTGGCCAGCAGCATGTGGTAGATGAGTTCGTCGGATTTGGCCTTGGCGGTCTCGCCGTAGTTGCGGGTGACGGTGATGTTTATGCCGTCGGGGAGTTCGCGGCCTTTCATGGCCTCCACTTTGGCCAGCACCGCGCGGGACACTTCGGTGGCGTTGGCGCCGCGGCGCTTGGCCACCGAGAGGGTGACGGCCGGGGCGGGGGCGGCCTTTACGGCCGAGGCGGGGCCCTGCACCATGGTGACGGAGCGTTCTTCTTCGTCGGGGCCGTCCTTGATGTCCGCGACCTCCGACAGCTTGACGGGGTGCCCGTCGAAGACGCCCACGATTATGTTCCTGAGGTCGTCGGCGCTGCGGATGAAGGCGTCGGTTTCGGCCAGCAGCCTGGTGCCGCCCTGGTTGTAATGGCCGGCGGGCAGGCTGGCGTTGGACATTTTTATGATGCCGGCGAGCATGGGCGGGGTGAGGCGGTGGCGCGCCAGCGCGGCGGGGTCGAAATGTACTATGAACTGGCGTTTATGGCCGCCTATAATGCGGGTTTCGGAGACGTTGGAGACGGCGTTGAGCTCGGTCTGGATGCGGGCGGCGGCGCGGCGGAGCTCGTAGTCGTTCCTGTCCTGGCCCCAGAGGGTGAGCGCCAGCACGGGGACGTCGTCGATGGCGCGGTACTTTATGAGGGGCTCGCCGGTGCCGCGGGGGAAGAGGTCCTTGTTGTCGAGGGTTTTGGTATAGATGAGGTTGGCGGCGGTTTCGGGCGCGGTGCCGACCTTGAAGCGGACGGTGAACATGGCGAAGTTGGGCTGGGCGATGGAGTAGATGTATTCCACGCCGGGTATTTCCCAGAGTTTGCGCTCGCCTACTTCTACGAGGTGTTTTTCTATTTCTTTGGGGGCGGCGCCGTAGAAGGGGACCATGACGTCGAACATGGGGACGTTGATCTGGGGTTCTTCTTCACGGGGGAGTTTGAAGGTGGAGAAGACTCCGAGCAGGATGAAGGTGATGATGAGGATGGGGGTGAGGCGGGAGCTGATGAAGCCCTCCGCCATGCGCCCGGCCATTCCGTATTTTTTTTCTATATCGTTCTTCATGGTAGTACTCCTGTTCGCGTTTTAAAAATCCTCGAGATGTCCGGTCGGGTCTGTCCGGGGTATTACCCTGCTCACCCGGACCGAGGAAACCCTTGCGTCGGTTTCCCCCCGCCTAGGGAATTTATGGCGGGGCCCCCTTTCCGCAACGGGTGATCAGGGCAACACCCCGGCCATCCCCTCCGACACTAAGCAACTTTAGTAACTCTCCAATTATTAAATTCCCAGTTTGTCGGATATTTCTTTTACGGCGCCGGCGTCCAGGGTTTCGGAGGCGAGGAGGGTCTGGGCGTGGTAAAGGTTTAATTTATAGAGGGTTTCGTAATAATGGGCTTCGGCCTGGAGGACGGAGGCCTGGGCGCGCAGGACTTCGAGGACGCTCTGGCGGCCCTGGCGGTAGAGGGGGCGGAAGAGTTCCAGGGACTGCCTGGCTTTTTCCAGGGTTTCCCTGGCTATGGGCAGGTTCTCTTTGGCGGCCTTGTAATTGTTCAGGGCTTCGGCTACTTCCAGGGAGGCCTGTTTGCGGGCTTCGTCCAGGCGGCTGGCGGCGGCGGCGGTTTCGGCGCGGGCGGCGTCTTTTTTGGCGAAATAGGCGGGGTCGCCCAGCGGGAGGGTGAGGCGCAGGCCCAGCATGCGGTTGTCCCGGAACTCGGAGAGGCTTTGGGAATTGGTTTCCCAGCTGCCGAAGGCTTCCACTACCGGCAGCACGGAGTTCTTCTGCGAGGCTTCGGAGGTTTTATAAAGGGCGGTCATTTTTTCCAGCGCTTTGATGTCGCGGCGCCCGCCGGCGGCCGCGGCGTCCAGCTGGCCGCGGTTGGTCCCTGCGTACGCGGCTTCCCGGAGCGCGCCGGCGGCTTCCACGCCAGCGGACGGGTCAACGCCCAGGGTCAGGGCCAGTTTTTCTTTTTCCAGTTCCTGCGCCATGTTCCAGGCCAGGCTGTAGCCGCGCAGCGTGGAAAGGATGGCTTCGGCGCCGTAATAATCCGAGCCCAGCACCATGCCTTTGTCTTTTAGCATCTGGGCGGTCTTCAGTTCGGCTTCGGCGGCTTTTACGCTTTCACCCGCTAAGGCGGCCAGGCGGGCGCGCAGCAGCACGGTCAGCCACTGGTAGGTGATCTTGAAGGTTATGCCGGAGCGGGCCCGCTCGTAGCCGCTCCGGGCGGCCTCGGTGCCTAGTTTGCCCATCTTTACCGCGTTGGAAACGGCAAAACCGGTGAAAAGCGGGATCCCGGCCTCTATGCCGGCCATGTAGTTGCGGGCCGGGTCCGGGTCATTGATCGTGGCCATGGAGGCCATGCTGAAGGTGCCCTGCTTCATGGCGGTGGCAAAGGCGTAGACGGGGTCAGTGCCGTCGGTGTACATGCCTTTGAGCTTGAAGCCGCCCAGGCGGGCCAGTCTCGCCTGGCTGAGCCCGGCTTTGGCCCCGCTGACGCGGGCCGCCTGTTCCTTTAATACATTATCGGCTTTAAGGCCTTGTTCCACGGCCGCCTCAAGGGTGAGGGGGGCGGCTTGCGCTGTAAGGGGTAAAAATAACAAGATGGTTAAAAGCGTTGTTTTTGTGTTCATCATTACTGCCTCCGGGTTAACTCTCACTAATGAGATGCGGCAACAGGCGAAAAGTTTCAGGCAATATTGTAGACTAGCCCGATACGGGAGAGCATATGAGAAAATATCTTTGCGCCATGTTCGCGTTGTTCCTTTCCGGCTGCGCCTCTGTTCCAAAGGGCCTGGCGCCTGTCACCGGCTTCCAGTTGGACCGCTACCTGGGGACCTGGCACGAGATAGCCCGCCTGGACCATTCTTTCGAACGCGGCCTTACCGGGGTTACGGCCGAATATTCGCTGCGCGCCGACGGCGGTGTTCGGGTGCTTAATAAAGGTTTCAAACAGGCGAAAAACGAATGGAAATCCGTCGAAGGCAGGGCCTATTTCACCGGGGATAAAGGCACGGGCAGCCTGAAAGTAAGTTTCTTCCGGCCCTTCTACGGGGGCTATAACATAATAGAGCTGGATAAGGATTATAACTACGCGCTGGTGGCCGGGCCCAGCCGGGCGTACCTGTGGATACTTGCCCGCAGCCCGGAGCTTGAGCCCGCGGTGCTCCAAAAGCTGGTTTCGCGGGCGCGGGAGCTGGGCTTCGACGCCGACAAGCTTGTTTTTCCCGGGCCCGCCAAATAGGACGGCCCAGGTTGACAGCCGGTGGCGGTGGTTTGTAGTATTCTGGTAGAAGAAAAATTTAAAAGGGGTGCGAATATGAAAAAATCTGACAAAGTTATCGGCGCGGGCATCGGCATAGCGGCCCTGGCGGCCATCGGCGCGTATTTCCTCACCGGGGAGCGCGGCGCCAAGAACCGCGAGCGGATCTACGGCTGGACCCTCAAGATGAAGGGCGAGGTGCTGGAGAAAGTGGAAGACCTCAAGAACATGAAGCGCGAAGACTACGAGAAGATCGTGGACGAAGTGGCCGCCCGCTACGAGAAAGTGGAACGGGTGAGCGCCTCGGAGCTTAAGCGCATCACCACGGAACTTAAAGACGCCTGGAAGCACATCAGCAAGCAGCTTAAGTAAGCCGCGGCTTCCGCGCGCGAAGACCGCCGGGCAGCCCCGGCGGTTTTCTTTTTTTGGCCGCGATATTTATATAATTTAAATATGATCAAACTCCACGATGTTAACTCGAAACTGCTGGAAGCCCACTACGCCGTCAGGGGCAAGATCGTCTCCCGGGCGCACGAGCTGGAAGCCCAGGGCAAAAAAATAATTTACTGCAATATCGGCAATCCGCAGGCGCTCAAGCAGCGGCCGCTGACTTTCGTGCGGCAGGTGCTGAGCCTGGTGGAATACCCCGCGCTGATGGACCAGCCGGAAGCCGCCAGGCTTTTTCCCGCCGACGCCGTCCGGCGCGCCAGGCTGATCCTGGAGAAGAACCCCAGCGGCACCGGGGCCTACACCCAGAGCGCCGGGCTGCCCTTCATCCGCCAGGCCGTGGCTGACTTCATCAACAAGCGCGACGGCATCCCGGTGGACCCCAACCGCGTCATCCTCACCGACGGGGCCAGCAAGGGCGTGCAGTCCGTGTTCACGATGCTCACCAATAAAGAGAACGACGGCTACATGATCCCCATCCCCCAGTACCCGCTCTACAGCGCTACCATCGCGCTATACGGCGCCCGGCAGATAAATTATTTCCTGGACGAGGAGCATAATTGGCAGCTCAACGAGGAAGAGCTGACCCGCAGCATAGAGGCCGCGCAGAAGGACGGCATCAACCCCGTGGCCATAGCCGTGATCAACCCTGGCAACCCCACCGGCGCCGTGCTTTCCAAAGAGAATATCGAGATGATCATCCGCTTCGCCAGGAAGCACCGCCTGTCCATCCTCGCGGACGAGGTCTACCAGGAGAACGTCTACGGCGCGGGCCTGAAGTTCCACTCTTTCGCCCGGGTCATGCACGAGCTGGGCGAGAAGGAAGTTACCCTGTTCAGCTTTCATTCCGTTTCCAAAGGCTTCCTGGGCGAGTGCGGGCACCGCGGCGGCTATATGGAAGTCCGCAACATGGCCGACGACGTTTACGCGGAGATGATAAAGCTGCAGTCCATCGGGCTTTGCTCCAACGTGGACGGCCAGCTGGTCACCTACCTGATGGTGGCCCCGCCCGCCAAAGGCGACGAAAGCCATGAGCTTTACGTTAAAGAACGCGGCGCCATCCTGGGGGATCTGAAGGAGAAGGCGGAGATCCTGGGCCGCGGCCTCAACGAGATAAAGGGGATGAAGACCGATATCCCGCAGGGCGCCATGTACGCCTTCGTTAAATTCGAGCTGCCCCATAAGAAAGGCGTCGACCTGTCCAAACTTACGGAGGAAGCGCGCCAGAAGTACGAGGCCGCCAGGGATAGCGAGTACTGCCTGCGGCTGCTGGAAGAGACCGGCATCTGCGTGGTGCCGGGGTCCGGCTTCGGCCAGCTGCCCGGGACGCTGCACTTCCGCACCACCTTCCTGCCGCCCAAAGAGGATATCAAGGCGCTGGTGGAAAAAATGAAGAAATTCCACGCCGCCTACGCGGCCGAGCTTAAAGACAAATAACGGGCGGTCAGCGCCCGCCGCGCCGCCGGGGGAAGCCCCGGCGGTTTTATTTTTGGAGGGTCAGGCCGCCGGCTGCGGGGCGTCCTGCATTTTGTTGTAAAGGGCTTCGAACTGCGGGGCTATGCGTTTGAAGATGGCGAAGATCTTCGGGTCGAAGTGCTCCGGTTTCAGCCGGTCGTCGCCCTCGGTGATCACGCGCACCGCGCCGGCGTGGTCGTAGCAGGGCTTGTACACGCGGGAGTTGCGCAGCGCGTCGTAGCAGTCGGCTATGCTCACTATGCGGGCTTCCAGGGGTATCGCCTCGCCCTTCAACCCCGCGGGGTAGCCGGTGCCGTCCCACTTTTCGTGGTGGCAGAGGGCGATGCGCTTGCCGAATTCCAGGTGCGGGTGGTCGCCGATGATCATGGCGCCGAAGGTGGTGTGCTTTTTCATCTCCTCCATCTCGGCCTCGTCCAGGCGGCCGGCTTTCTTGAGGATGTGGCTGGGCACGTGCACTTTGCCCACGTCGTGCAGGGTGGCCTGCAGGCGGATGTTCTCTATGAATCTCTCCGGCATGCCCAGCTCCCGGGCTATCAGCGCCGAGTACTCGCCCACGCGCAGGATATGGTTGCCGGTGTCTATGTCGTTGGCCTCGGCCGCCCGCGCCAGGGAGCGTATCAGGTAGGTGAAGGCGTCCTCGTACTCGCGCGCGCTCAGGATGTTCTTTACGCGCAGCAGCAGTTCCGTCTGGTCGATGGGCTTGGATAAAAATTCGTCGGCGCCGGATTCCATGCTTTTCAGCTTGTTGTCGCGCGAATCCAGCGAGGTGATCATGATCACGGGGATGTGCTTGAGCTCGCCGTCGGCTTTCATGGCGCGGCAGGTCTCATGGCCGTTCATGACCGGCATGTTCACGTCCATCAGCACCAGGTCTATGTTCTTTTCGGCCATCACGGCCAGCGCGGTCCTGCCGTCCTGGGCCGTGGCCACCTCGTAGCCGTGCGGCGCCAGCAGCGTTTCCAGGAGTTCCAGGTTGAAATCCTCGTCATCCACGCAAAGTATACGGTAAGCCCTCTTCATAAAAATTATTCTAGCAAACTGCGGCGCTGCTGTCGTATTTCAAAAGGACGCTGCTTCCTAACTTCCTATATTATTGGGCACTGAGGTGAAATAGGAAGAGCAGGACGCAATGTCTCTACTACTGCAAGCAGGCACTTGCGCCCCAAATTGCTAAATTTCAAGACCTGACCCCTTCCCTTGCATAGGGCCGGCTTTGCCGTCAGGCAAAGGCGGAGCTGCGGCCGCAAGGGCCGTTTCCGCAGATCATAACCTCGTGGCGCCCGTCGTAAAACGTGGGGTGGAATGATACGGGCACGTAGTGGAACCGCTGTCCTGGCGCATTCTTGCGCGAATTTAAAAGGCCATTTCGCCAGAAATGGCGATAAGCGCGCTTAAGGAGCTTTTAAGGGGGGGAAAGGTCGTTTAGAGCGAGAAAGCGCCTCCAGGAGCCGCCAGCGGCGGCTGTATGCGGGCGTAAACCTGGGGAGTTTAGCAACTTTGGATTAATTGGAGTCTGCATCCAACCGGAAAAGGATTCAGATTAATTAGCAGGTTCTGGAGTGACGGATATATTCCCCCCCCTAAGTTCCATCCACTCTACACGTCCTTCCTGAAAACGCCGCAGGCCGCCGGCAAGGCCGATAAAAATAAAATATGCGCCAAATAATATCCGGTAGCCGCCCGAAAAAAGATACTCTGGCGAATGAATCAGTGTGTTTAGCCCATGCCACACATTCCCTAGGCTACCTCCGATCCTCCAAAGGAAATAAAACGAAAATGCGACAAACGCCGCTAAATAAAAGTAATGCAGCCCTCGTGCCCAGCGCTTCGCCTTAAACTCAGTATATACATCTTTGTAAAGCCAATAACCATCAGTTCGGAAAAGCGGGTTAAGATTGAAGAAGACTATAACCATTATCCAGCGCGCGGCTTCCGCGAAAGCAATGTCTCCGGTAAATGAGCAAACCAGCAAAAGCAAAAATAAAAACGCTCCCTGAAAAACGAATCCTCCACAATCTATGAGTATTTTTCTCGCAAGGCCGACTTTCTCAATACCGGAGACATTGGTGTAAAATACGGGATATATAAGATAAATCGAAAACCCTATGGGCCTGAAGCCGATGCCCGAGGACATTGCGGCGAATGAGTGTCCTAATTCATGGATCAGACTACCAAGAATAATCAGAAGACATACAACGAAGCCGCTCGCTTTTCCGGCTAAAGGAACCGGGATTGCCTTTTCCGGACCAGTAATCAATAATAGTGTCCCCCATAATAATCCAATAATTGAGAGGGTTGCAAGAAATTGTGTAACTTTATTAATCGCGACTGGCCCGGCCATGAAAATCTTGAAGAACTTTTCCTGTACTTGAGCAGAAAGCAGTTTTATACTCGGTGCCAGAAACATTCTAAACAAATCTTTCCAAGAACGCTTCTCCTTTTTCCGCAACGCCCCTAGAGAAACAAGCTTGTTAAATATCTTTTGTGGTTCATTAAGGCCAAGACCGGATAAAGAATTAAAATACAATTCTTGTGCGCCACTATCCGGCAATCCCTTTATCAACCATGCGGTTTCCACACTCAGATGATAACAGGAAGTATCGGTAATGGCTAGATGTTTTTGTTCGTCTTTAACCGAATAGGCTTTTTTAAGGTGATTTTCGTAAATAATATCAGCGGCAGAAATCATATCTCAACCATGCACGGACACCGTGTCCCCATTACCGTGGGAGGGGGGGGTAAATCCCGGGTTTTGTTTCTTTTTTTGATAGGCAAGCTTAATTCCGTCAAGAATAACCCTTTTCATGTCTGAACAGTGCGGCTTAAATAAATCCCCAGTCTTGGCGCGGCATCTTACCCCGCACTGGCCGCCACAAGCAAGCGCCACGGAACATTTAAGGCATTCATCCATGTTGGCAATATGTCTTGTTTTGTACGTCTCGTGCAGAGGGAAGAATTTAACTCCACTTTCTGAAACATGCCCAACACGAAACTCCGGGTAACCAGCCTCTTCGAAACAGGCGTATAAGTCGCCAAACGGGTCCAATACCACTGTGTGTTGCATTGTCTGCATACAAAAGCATGTATGGATCAAGCCTATCCCTTTTTCAAGCTGGAACAGATAACCCATTTCATGGGCCCGGAGGCTTACAGGGTGCTCTAGGTCTATCCCCAAATCGAACACCTGGGACGACAATTCAGCGAGGTCCATAAAATCTGTAGTATCCACCTTGGCGACATTGTCATGCAATGGGCTTGCGTATATGCTCGCGTATTTATTCCCGAGAATGTTTTTGGCTTTAAGTTCTTCAATCAACCGCGGCACAGAGGCGAGCGTGCGCCTGTTGAGATTAAGTCTTATACTAATCTTTGTTCTACGCGAAAGAAGCATAGCGATATTATCAGTAATCTTGTCAAAGGTCTTTTCTCCAGATACGGGGATACGGGAGGTATCATGAAGCGCACTGCTGCCATCCAAGGATATCTGCACGTGATTAACAAAACCGGGGCCAGGACCGAAAATATCCGCCATGGAGTCTACTTTAGTGGCGTTTGATATGGAGCTGGCAGGCATACTGTGCTTTTTCGTGTACTCTAAAGTCTTGCGTATTACCGCCTCATTTGCCGGCAGGAACGGCTCTCCGCCGTAAAAAGATACATCAAAGTTTTTGTAATCAGCTCCGGGAATTATTTGAGGGAGATGTCTTTCAAAAAATCCTTCAATTTGCGCAGGCGTCATAACCGCCTGCGATTTATGAGGCCGATGCTCTTGCTGGTAGCAGTATTTACAAGCTAGGTTGCAGTTATAACTCATTAAAAGCATGATTCCACCATGCTTAACCTCTCTCTCCCATTTTTGGTGAAGGGCGGCAGAGAATTCCTTAAATCGCTCTAACTCCAAGTCAGGCGGTAGGGATGTTATATGTCCACGCTTTACAAGCACGTCAATATCTTCTTGGTTTAAATCTTTCAGCTTTTCCGAGTTCCCGGATTTAAGGATATCGATCAATTTCCATGGAATCTCGTCGAGACACCCATTAACTCCGTTGAATAAAAGCGCAGATCCACCAAGGTCTATAACATTCAAATAGCGGCTGATATAATGTTTTATTGAAGTATCCCCCTACTTTTTAGGCAGGCAGGGCTGAGGTTGGAACCCGTTTTTAACCAGCAAGGCGCAAATCTCTACTTTATCTTCTACCTTCACCGCCCAGGTTGAATCAATTTTATAAGCTTGGGTATAAGCTTCCGCTGCCTCTTTGTACTGGTTAAGCCGCAAAAGAGCCCTGCATTTATTGAATTGCATATAAGCCCTGGGTTCTGGTGAAATAGAAATTGCTTTATCAATATCCAAGATAGCCTGCGCATATTTTCGCTGGTGTAATTCCGTTGCCCCTCGGCCAAAGTACAGCTTACCCATAAAGGACGTATTTTCTTTCCAATATTTATGCCCTTGGGGAACAATACCATTTGGGAATACTTGTTCCAGCTCTTTTATCGCTTTATTGAACCCTTCATATGCGCCGTTGAGGTCCCCTTTCCAGAAGTTTATAGTCGCCTGGTGGAATATAATTGCCTGAGGCTCATCTTTTTTTAGTTCTGGGTATTCACGCACCAAGGTATCTAGTGCTTTTTGTGCGGATTCCGTGTCCCGATTTGTTAGTGCTTTCCCAATTTCCCACACCTGTCTTTTTTCGCGGGACGTAAACATTAATCTACGTAGTTTTGAATAAACTCCCTCTGCGTCTTCTTCAAAATTACCGACCTCTATATCCATAAGTGCAGGAGAATCCTGGGGAATAGTTTTGCTGTCACCGGCTATCGCCGGTGAGGAAGCAAGCATAATCGTTAATAGTAGTTTCATTATTGTTCCCTCACATAGACTATTATCACTTACTGTACAGGCCGACAGTTATTACCGGGACAAACTGTGAATGGGCGACACTGGTCTGGGTCTTTATATCCCACTGGGCCTGTACATTCGCAAGCGTCAATAAAACAAAACCGTTTACACCAATCATCATCAGGGCAAACGCCTCTCTTACATGAGCACAAGTCCGGACAGGGGCCCTCCTGACATTTTAGGATCATAACTGGTAAAGCTTCAAACTCTATACGATCCTTAGCTTTTTCAAGTGTTAAAATATCGCCAGCTGTGAGATTCAAGGATTTTACTATGCTCTCGGTTTTCATTTTGTTGCCTCTTCCCTTTTTAGATACGCCAAGGGCAATTCCCCTAAATTATTTAAAGGACATTATTGGTAGTCTAGCTGATAGTTCTTGACGGCGCAAGTGGGGGGCGTTTTACGAGCCGGCGGCGGTTATATGGGGGCGTAAACCTGGGGAGCTCAGCGCCGCTTAGCTTTTAAAAGGCCCTTGGCGGGGTTGAAGTCCACGTCCAGCCGGGGCGGGGTCCATATCAACTGCCCGGTCTTGGGGTGCCGGACATGGCGCCCTGGGCGGGTCTTCTTGGTGAAGGAACCGAAGTCTTTAAAGTAAACCCACTCGCCTTTCTGCAGGCTGTCGGTCATATGCGCCAGGATTGAGTCGAGAATCGCGGCCGCGTCCACCTGTGGGAGGAAGAATTCTTTGGCGATTGCTTTAGCGAACTGGCTTTGAGTCATTGCCTGCGCTTCCGCGTGGGGTTCTCGTGCGCGGAGATCCATACCATTACGGTTTGCGAGATCTTCCCTAAGTCGGTGGGATTGTGCTTTATGCCCTGGGCGGCGGTCTGGTCCCAGGTGAGGTCGGTTTTCTTGAGGTACTTCTCGACCGCCGCGGCCATGTCCGCTTTCATGACGGTATTGCGCTTGGCGGCTTTAGCCAGGGCGACGGCTTCTCGCAGCGTGACCAGTTGCCTTTAAGCGTAAGCGCCGGTATAATGTTTATGCTGGTTGTAGGGTTCATGCTGAACTTCGACGCGCGGCGTTACGTGTACGACAAATACACGGCTTACAGCCTGGGTACGGAATACGCCCTGTTCGGCGGCCCCGGGAGCATGTCGGGGCTGAGTTTAAGGGGCGGGGTTAACGGCGGGGCCGCACAAAGCGCCGCGGGCGCGTTCAGCGCGGGAGCCGGCCTTAAGCTGCTGAACGCGGACCTGGATTACGCCTTGTCGCCGGAAGGCAAGCTGGGCAGCACCCAGCGCATAACGCTGAAGAAGAAGTTTTAGATTCGCAATACGGATGTGGATCGGTTTAGCCGCGGTTGTTTTGTCCTATTAATGCCTGATTTTTTTTCCGACCTAAAGAACAAACATCACAAGCGCGTTTACGGCGCGCTGGAGATAGTGAAGTACATCGGGCCGGGCCTGCTGGTGACCGTCGGGTTCATAGACCCCGGCAACTGGGCTTCCAACCTGGCGGCCGGCTCCTCTTACGGCTACACGCTGCTGTGGATGGTGACGCTGTCCACGCTGATGCTGATCATCCTGCAGCACAACGTGGCGCACCTGGGCATAGCCACCGGCCTTTGCCTCAGCGAGGCCGCGCGCAAGCATTTGCCGGCCGCAATCTCCAGGCCGCTGCTCTGGTCGGCCATGGCCGCCTCCGTTTCCACTTCCCTGGCCGAGATCCTGGGCGGGGCCATTGCCCTGCAGATGCTTTTCAAGATCCCGCTTAAGGTGGGCGCCGTCATGGTGACGGGCCTGGTGCTGTACCTGCTGCTCTCCAACAGCTACCGCCGCCTGGAGAAATGGATAATAGGTTTCGTGTCGCTGATCGGGCTGTCTTTCATCTACGAGCTGAAACTGGCGCCCGTGGACTGGCCCGCAGCGGCCGCCGGCTGGGTCACCCCGGCCCTGCCCGACGGCTCCATGCTGATAGTGATGAGCGTGCTGGGCGCGGTGGTGATGCCGCATAACCTTTTTCTTCACTCGGAAATAATACAGAGCCGCCAGTGGAACCTGGAAGACGAGGCGGTGATCAAGCGGCAGCTCAAGTACGAGTTCGCCGACACTTTGCTGTCCATGCTGGTCGGCTGGGCCATCAACAGCGCCATGATCATAATGGCGGCGGCCACCTTCTTCGGCGCCGGCACCGTCGTGACGGAGCTGGGCCAGGCCAGCGACATGCTGACGCCGCTGCTGGGCCGTTCCGCGTCTCTGGTGTTCGCGGCGGCGCTGCTGCTGGCGGGCGTGGCCTCCAGCGTCACCTCCGGCATGGCCGGGGCGTCCATCTTCGCCGGGCTGTTCGGCGAGCCGCTCAACCTGAAAGATAACCACAGCCGCGTCGGCGTTTATATTTCCCTGCTGGCGGCGCTGCTGATAATCTTCTTCATCACGGACCCTTTCCGCGGCCTGATAGTTTCGCAGATGGCGCTGAGCGTGCAGCTGCCGTTCACTATTTTCCTGCAGCTTTACCTGACCTCCTCGCGCAAAGTGATGGGCAGCCACGCCAACGGCGCCTGGACGCTTTTCCTGCTGCTGGCCATCGGGCTTACCGTGGCTTTCCTGAATGTCAAACTACTGCTCAGCCTGCTGGGCGCATGAACAGGGCCGGGATCCAGCAGGCTATCGGCGAAGCCCGCCTGCCCGACCGGGTGAAGAAATACCTGGCCGTTTTCGCGGGCGGCAAGAGCGCCTCCGGGCTCAGGCGCCTTCTTAGATCCAGTCCCTCACGGTTGCTGGAAGATATGGCGTGCGTGCTGGAGCGTTCCGCCGAAACGATCGGCGTCACGACGGAAGAGGTGCTGTTCGCCACGGGGTTCCACCCGGGCAACCTCGACGCCGGGCGGCTCGAGGCCGCGCTGGCGGAATTGCGCGCGGTTAACTTCCTGGCCGGGGAGGGCTTCTCGGCCGTAAACCTGATGCCGCAGACCCGCAGCAGGACCGCCGACATCACGGCGGCCAGGGGGGCGAATACCTACGCTTTTGAAGTGCGCTGCGTTACCGGCGGCAACAGTTTTGCCGCGACGGATTTTCTGTTCGACCGGAAAGGAGCGCTGAAAGAGGCCGGGGAAAAGGCGCTTCTGCTTCTTGAAAAAAAGTATAGGAAAAAAATGCCGCAGGCGGCCTGCTCCAGGAAAAAAGGCGGGTTAAGCCATTGCGGCCTGGTTTTCGCGGTGAACGCCGGGAACTTTGTGCCGTTCGCGGCTAACGAGGAGCTGCGGGAGCTGGCCCGGGCCCTGTACGAGAAGGTCGGGCGTCCGCCCCGGACCCACCTTTGCCTGATGGCCGGGGGGGAAACCGGGGTTTTCCCCGCCTGGGACGGCTGACGGGAAATTCGCGGGGCCTACGCCTGCGTAGGTCCAATTACCGGGCGCGTTTGGGCAGTATGTCCCTTTCGCGACTCTGTAACTAATGTTACAGTATAGATGTGGCCGGGGGGCTATGCAGCGGGTGGGGGCATCTGAACGGACAAGAGGAAGAAAGATGCCGAGACGGATACTTGTGGCTGACGACGATACGGTGATGCTGAGCCTGTATGCCCGCATCTTCGCCGGTACGGACTATTCTATTTCGCAGGCGGCCAGCTTCGCCGAGGCCGCGGCGCTTATAAATTCCAATACTTACGACCTGCTGATAACGGACCTGCTGTTTCCCGACGGGGTCGGCACCGAGCTGATAAAGCTGTTCGAGGAGAAAAAGACGGGGGCCAAATGCCTGCTGGTGACCGGGTCGCCCGCGCAGCTGGATCCGAAGCTTATCAGGTACGAGGACCAGTATTTTGAAAAGCCTTTTAAACTGGAAGTTTTTATGAAGGCGGTAAAAAAAGCCCTGGCCTGAAGGCAGCGCAGGCCCTGAAAAGCGGCCTCCGGTTTTCCGGGGGCCGTTTTTATTTACCGCGCGCCAAAGCCAGGCGCAGGGTTTCCTTTTCCAGGTCGGCTAAAGAATCGTAGGGGAGCAGGGTCAGCGGGGCACCTTCGAGGATGGCGCGCAAGCCGGCGTTCCTGGCCGCGGCTGGCGCGAAAGAGGCCAGTTCGGCGGCCAGCAGGCGAAAATTCACCTGGCTGGAGTAAGTTTTCTTTTCTTTCAGCCCTGAATAATCAAGATCCCCGGAATTCAGGCGCAGGCGAGCCGAACCGTCGTTGAGCAGCAGGTCCAGGTAGAAGGATAGTTCGGAGGTCTTTACTTCTTTGTTTACCTCTTTGCTCTTGCCCAGCCCTATGGGCAGCCCGGTCACGGCCATGATCCCCAGGCGTACGGCCTTTTCCTGCCCGGAGGGGCCTTCAGTGGTCTTCACCATTTTCGAAGAGTCTTCTTTTACCGGCGCGGCGGCCAGCACCGCCAGGTCCTCCCGCCGCACCGTGATGGTCTTCCCGGCCGCGGCGGTAAAGACGGCGGCGCCGGCCTCGAACGATACTTTTTTTACAGACAGCGGGGCGGGCAGGGGGAGCGCGTCAGGGAGTTTAAGGGCCTTCACGCCGAATTCGGCGCAGCGCCGCACCAGGTCGTCGGCGGCGGCGGCTTCCAGGCCGCTGCCCAGCAGCCCCCAGCAATGGCGGGCGGCAGCCGCGGCGGTGTCGCGGTCCAGGGAGAAAGCCGCGCCCAGCACCTGGGCCAGCACGGGCAGCCCCGGCGCTTTTTCGTCCGCGGTGATGACGCAATAAGGCATGGATTTATTCTAACAAATAGGTCCGCCGGCCGTGCCAAGATGTATAATAATATTCGAAGGGGACCATTTTTCAGGAGAGACTTTATGAAAACAGCAAAGACTTTTGTTTTAGCGCTGGCGCTGTGCTGCGCGGGCACCGCTTTCGCGGCCAAGCCGGCGAAGATCTACGAAGTTAAGCGCGTGACCGTGGCGCCGTACTCCGGCGTGATAACCCCGGCGGCGGCCGAGTTCCTCACCGGCGCGGTGGACGCCCTCAACGCGCCGGGCGGCGCCGACCTGCTGGTGATAGCGCTGGATACCCCGGGCGGGCTGGATTCCTCGATGCGGGTGATCATAAAGGGTATGCTGGCCTCCAAAAAGCCGGTGGCGGTCTATGTCTCGCCGCAGGGGGCCCGCGCGGCTTCGGCCGGGGTTTTTATTTCGATGGCCTCGCCGCTGGTGGCCATGGCGCCGGGCACCAACATAGGGGCGGCCCACCCGGTGATGCTGGGCGCCTCTCCCATCAGTCTGGGCGACAAGGAAGGCAAGAAGAAGGAACCGATGGAGGAGAAGGTGCTCAACGACGCCTCCGCCTACATGAAATCCATTACCCAGAAGACGCGCCGCAACGTGGAGTGGGCGATAAAGTCGGTGGCCAAGAGCGATTCCATCTCCGCCGAAGAGGCCGTGAAAGCGGGGGTGGCGGATTTTGTGGCCGTGGACATAAAGGAATTCCTGGCCAAGGCCGACGGCTTCGCGGCGGGGGATTTCGGGACGCTGCGCGCGGTTAACCCGTCGGTGGAGTATTTCCGCCAGACGCGCCGGCAGAGCTTCCTTGCCACGATAACGGACCCCAATATCGCCATGATCCTGATGAGCCTGGGCGCGGCGGGGCTGTTCATAGAGCTGTACAACCCGGGGCTGATCCTGCCCGGCGTGGTGGGCGCGGTGTCGCTGGTGATGGCGTTCTACTCGTTCCAGACGCTGTCGGCCAATTTCGCGGGCGTGGCGCTGATCCTGCTGGGGTTCGTGTTCTTTATCGCCGAGATCAAGGTGGTGAGCTACGGCCTGCTTACGCTGGCCGGGGCGGCGTCGATCCTGCTGGGCGCGCTGATGCTGTTCACCAATCCGTCGCTGGGAGGTCTTGCCGTGTCTATTTCCATGGTGCTTTCTACTATAGTGGGGCTTATCGCGGTGGTGGCGGCGTTGGCTTTCGTGGTGGCGCGCGCGCAGCTGCGCAAGGTGGTCACCGGCATCGAGAGTCTTAAAGACAAACGCGGCCTGGCCAAGACCGCCCTTACCCCCAAGGGTAAGGTGCTCGTCGAGGGGGAACTGTGGGACGCCGAGAGCGTCTCCGGCGACCTCCCCGAAGGCGCCGAAGTCGACGTCACCGCCGTGGAAGGCTTCAAGATCCGCGTCCGCTCGGTGAAATAAGAATAACTTTGGGGAACGAGCCGCGGGAAGCCCAGTCGGGGGCGGCCAGGGGGACCGGAACGCAAAACGCGTTCGGCCACACCGTGGCCTCACTCGGTATTCGCCTGCCGGGCTATGCAACCGGCAGGCTCAACGACGGTTTTGCTAACCCGGTCCCCCCGTCCGCCCCCTCCAGTTTAGTGAACGTAGTAATAATTTCTTTTAGTCACAATCCAAAAAACATAATCAGCGCGTGTTAAACCGGAGGGGACGGCCGGGGAGGTACCCCTGAGCACCCGTTGCGGAAAGGGGGCCCCGCCATAAATTCCCTAGGCGGGGGGAAACCGACGCAAGGGTTTCCTCGGTCCGGGTGAGCAGGGGTACCTCCCCGGTCGGCCCCGACTGGCCACCTCGCGGCCCTTTCCCCAAAGGGCTCTTTTCCTCCCCCGGCAACAGGGATGTAACATTGATACTTTATAATTGTATTGGTGAAAGTTGAAAACATACCGGCTTTGTGTCATAATATAGCTTCGGCATAGTATAAAATGCCGCGGTTTTTTATTGTTTTTAACGGATTTTCGCTGCTTTTAACGGAGGAACTACAATGGGAACAAGATTTACAGACAGGGCTCAGCGCGTGATACTCATAGCCCAGGAAGAGGCCAAGCGCCTTAACCACGACTATGTGGGCACCGAACATATACTGCTGGGGCTCATCGCTCTTTCCGAGGGCGTGGCCAGCCAGGTGTTCCAGAACCTGGGCATCGACCTGCGCAAAGTGCGCGCCGAGATCGAGAAGATCGTCGGTACCGGCGACAACATGATGCTGCTGGGCGAGATCCCCTTTACCCCGCGCGCCAAGAAGGTGCTGGAATACGCCGTGGAAGAAGCCCAGCACATGGGCCACTCCTACATCGGCACCGAGCACATCCTGCTGGGCCTCATCCGCGAAGAGGAAGGCGTAGCCGCCAGGGTGCTGGAGAATCTGGGCCTCAAGCTCGAGACCGTCCGCGAGGAAGTCCTGAGCATCCTCGGCGAGATGGAACAGAAAGATTCCCCCAAGGAATCCGCCGCCCCCAAGAGCCACGCCTCCCACAGCGCCGCCAAGGGCAAGACCAAGACCCCCATTCTCGACGAGTTCGCCCGCGACCTGACCCAGATGGCCAAGGAGGGGAAACTCGACCCCGTGATAGGCCGCTCCAACGAGATCGACCGCCTGATCCAGGTGCTCGGCCGCCGCACCAAGAACAACCCCGTGCTGGTAGGCGAGCCCGGAGTAGGCAAGACCGCCATCGTGGAAGGCCTCGCCCAGAAGATCATGGCCGGCGAGATCTCCGACACCCTCATCGGCAAGCGCCTGCTCTCCCTGGACCTCGCGTCCATCGTGGCCGGCACCAAGTACCGCGGCGAATTCGA
>MGTU01000030.1:0-33985 GCA_001799615.1 Elusimicrobia bacterium GWA2_61_42
GGGCTTCTTGGCGCGCTCCTCCAGCTTGAAGATCTCTTTTTCCGTGCGGGTGATGAGCTGCGCGATGTTCTTCATCTTGCGCTTCATCGCCGAGAGTTCCTGGTTGGACTTGCGGCCGCGGGGCATCAGCTCCTTCGTGGTCATCTCGTCCTGCTCTATCAGGGTTTCCCAGTTGCGGATCTCGCGCATGGTGATGGGGGATTCCAGCACCATCATGCGCAGTTCGCGCTCGCGCTCGCGGATGTTGCGGGCCAGCGTCACTTCCTCGTCGCGGGTCAGCAGCGGCACCTTGCCCATTTCGGACAGGTACATGCGGATGGAGTTGGACACGTCCGGCGTGGCGCTCCATTCTTCGGTGTAGGCCTCGCGTTCGGAGGCGGCCACCATCTTGAATTTCTTGCGGTCCACCACCTCTATGCCCAGGTCCTCCAGCGTGCCCATCAGCGTGTCTATTTCTTCGCTGGACATGGACGCGTTGGTGAGCGAGCGGTTCATTTCCTCGAGGGTAATGTAACCGTGCTCCTTGCCGAGTTCCACCAGGTCGCGTAAAGCTTTCTTAGGCTGTGCCATCGTAGTCTCCTGTATACCGCTGTCTAAAGTTCTTTGACCGAGGATTTAAGCTCGGACATGATCCTGCTGTACTCTTTGAACTGCTGCTCGTCCATGGGTTCCGCGGCTTTCAGTTCCTTCAGCCGCCTCTCGAGGGAGAAGCGTTTGAGCATGCGCATGGCGCCCGCGGCGTTCTGCGCGGCGGAGCTGTCGCCGCCCAGGTCCGCCACGGCCAGCCCCATTATCAGGGGGGCCTGGTCGGGGAACCTGGCCGCCAGCGAGGTGGCCGCTTTGGCCCTCTCCGCCGGCGCCATGTCCCGCATGGCGGCGAAGAAGTCCCGCGCCATGGGGTTGGAAAAATCTTCCGGCTCCAGCCCCGCGGCTTTCTCTATCAGCGCCGGGTCGCGCAGCAGCAGCTGGATAAAGCCCCGCTCTATGGAGGGGATGGCTTTAACGGCCTCGGGGTCGCCGCGTTTGACTTCGCGCGGGGCCTGCACCGAGACCTTTCTGAGCTGCTTGAGCACCGAGGCCTCTTCCACGCTGAAGCGGGACGCCAGGGACTTTACCCATTCGCTTTTTAATATTTCGTCGGGCTGCTTGGCCACGGTCTCCAGCAGCACGGCGATCGCCTGGGCTTTTTCCTGGGAAGACGGCGGGGTCTTGCGGCCCTTGAAAAACAAATTCATGCGGAAATCCAGCGGGTCGGAGGCTTCCGCTATCTTCTTCTCGAACTCCTCGCGGCCGTAGTCGTTGAGGAACTCGTCGGGGTCGAGGGGGCAGCCCAAATCCGCCAGGCGCACGTACAGCCCGGCCTCCATGAAGATCTCCGCGGCCCTTACCGAGGCGTTGATCCCGGCGCGGTCGCCGTCGAACATCACCACGGTGTCCTTGGCGTAGCGGCCTATGAGGCCCGCGTGCTCGTTGGTGAGGGCCGTGCCCAGGGGGGCCACCGCCCAGTCCACGCCGTGCTGGTGGGCGCCTATCACGTCCATGTAGCCTTCCAGCAGCAAAAGCTTGGCGGACTTGCGGATCTGCGGCAGGGCCTCGTGCAGGCCGTAAAGGGTGCGGCGCTTGGAGAACAGGATCGTTTCCGGGGAATTGAGGTATTTGGGCTGGGCCTCGGGGTCCAGCACGCGCCCGCCGAAGGCTACCGTGTCGCCGGTCTGGTTGCGGATGGGGAACATGATGCGGCCGCGGAAAGTGTCCGCCACCAGGCCGCCTTCCCGTTCGGTTATCAGCCCGGCCTTGAGCGCGATGTCGCGGCTCCAGCCTTTGGCTTTCATCTCGTCCATCAGCGCGGCGCCGCCGGCCGGGGCCCAGCCCAGCTCGAAGCGCTCCACCGTGGCCTTGCTCAGGCGCCGTTCGCCCAGGTACAGGCGGGCCTTCTCGCCGGCGGGGGAAAAAAGCGCGGCGTGGTAAAAGGCGGCCGCCGCGGTCAGCAGCTTCTTTATCTCCAGGCGCTCCTTGTCGGCCTCGGTCATGGCGTGGGAGCGGTCCTCGCCGTATTCCACGCCGGCCTTGAGGGCCAGCTTGCGGGCCGCTTCGGGGAAGGTAAGGCCCTCTATCTTCATGACGAAAGTGAAAATGTCCCCGCCTTCGTTGCAGCCGAAGCAGTAGAAGATCTGTTTGTCGGGGCTGACGGTGAACGAGGGGGACTTCTCGTTATGGAACGGGCAGTTGGCCTTGTGGTTGCGCCCGGCCTTTTTCAGGGCGGGCACGTACTCCCTGATGACATCCACGATGTCCAGTTTTTCCCTGATAAGTTCGATGATGGGAGATGAACTCATTAAATAATAAACGCGCGCGCGAAGCAGGCAAAAAGCCGTCCGCCGGGGGCGGACGGCCTTTTGTCGGGCAGCCGCTTAGAATGACCTTCTGCCTTTGCGTACCTTGCGGCGGGCTTCCTGGGACTTTATCTTGCGCTTCATGGCGGGCGTTACGTAATGCTCGCGGCGCTTGATCTCTTTGAGGATGCCATTGCGCTCGCAGTCGTGTTTAAAACGCCTGAGAGCTTCTTCGATGGATTCTTCGTCTCTTACTTTGATATATACCACGCTAAATCACCACCTTGGGTATGCAGACATTGAAATTCTAAAATTTAACCGTTCAGCCCGGCGGCCACAGCAGCTTTCTTCCGCCGAGCAGATGGTAGTGGAGATGGTCCACCGACTGTCCCGCGGCCTTGCCGTTATTCGTTACCAGCCTGAAAGCGCCGTCCACCTTCAGGGCTTTAGCGGTCCTGGCCGCGGCCAGCTGCAGCTTGCCCAGCAGCTCCGCGTCTGTGTCCGCCGCGGCGGTCAGGCGGGGTATGTGCCTGCGCGGTATTACCAGCGCGTGAGTGGGCGCCTGCGGGTTCAGATCTAAAAAAGCGAGCGTGTCCGGGTCTTCGTAAACTATCCTGGCGTTGATCTCGCCGGCCGCTATTTTGCAAAAGATACAGTCCGCCATTGATTATATTTTATATTTTATAGAGGCGCAGGGCAATGGGGGCCCTGGAGCGGGGGGGAGCCTAAGGGCGGGGATTTTGCGCTTTTTGCCGCCTGCCGGCCTGGAACCAGGCAAAAACGAAGCCGGCCAGGGAAAGCAGCGTCAGCAGCAGGCCGGCGTAGAACTCGGGGGGCGCGTAGCTGAACTTTACGCTGTTAAAGCCCTTTTTTACCTTTACCGCGCGCAGGTTGTAGTCGGCCCGCAGGATCTCGGCCGGGGTGCCGTTGACGCTCGCTTTCCAGCCCCGGAAATAGGTGTCGCTCAGCACCAGCCAGCCTTCGGCCGGCGCGGCGCAGTCTATGGCGACGCTGTCGGGCCCGTAAGCCGTTATCCTGGCTGCTGTCAGCGCGGGCCTGGCGGTTTCAGGTCCCGGGGTCGCGGCGGGGCAGCCTTTTTCAAGTATTACCGCGCCGTAAAGCGGGCTGTTTGCGGCGTAGGTCTTCTCCACCGCGTCAAAAACCTCTTCGCGCGGCCGGCACAGCGCCGTGTCGGTAAAGTAAGCCCGCGGCAGGGAGGTCTTATTGCGGAAAAGATAGGGCGGCGCCCCGGCCGCGGGGGCATACTTTTCCGGCGGCAGCGGGAAAAACGAGACCATGTGTTTTACGGAAAGCAGGTCTATCCATGGCGAGAAGGGGGAGGAGTAGAGCCGCGCCAGTATCTTCTCGTGCGCGGCGGGCTTGAGTTCCTCGAAATTATCCGCGTCGTAAAGCCCCAGCGCCATGGCGGTGTTGGGCAGCAGGGTGTCCTTGAAATTCAGCCACGCCTCCAGTTCGCTTCTCCCCGTGTGCCGGCGCTGGCGGCGGCTGTTGGGCGCCATGACCACCCTGTCGTAGGCGCCGCTCTTCGTTATGGCGGCCGGTGAAGGGACGGGGGCGGAGTAGAGCGCCGCGTCGACGGTCTTTATCGAGCCCGCGGAAAAAACCAGCAGTTCCAGGTACACGCCCAGCAACGCCAGCGCCCTGGCGCGCGGCGCCTTCAGCATGTCCGTGCCGTAAGCGGCGCAGACCGCCAGCCCGAAACAGGGCAGGCAGAGCGCCTGCGCCGGGAACCGGAACAGCCGCGCGGGCGGGAAATAATTCCACAGGTATTCGTACAGGAACAAGTGGCTGCCCAGCGCGAGCGCCAGGCCGGCGAGGGCTACCGCGAAGAACGGCGCGGCCTCCTTGCGCCGGCGCCCGGTCAGCGCCCAGAGGGCGGCCGCGGCCGCGAGAGCGCCTATGTAAAAAGTTTCAATATGCGGGTCGCCGGCGGGGGCGGGCAGGTAGCGGTTCCACAGCGGGGCGAACATGGAAAGCAGCCGGAGCGGGGCGACGGAATAAGCCGTGCCCCAGGCGAAAGAGGCGTCCGCTAGGCGCTGCGAGCCGAGGGTGAGGAAAAAAGTCGGCAGCAGCTGCGCGGCGGCCAGCGCCGCGGCGGCGGCCGGCAGCAGCAAAAACCTTTTCCAGGTTACGGCGCGGAAGATAAAAGGCTTGAGCACCAGCAGGCAAAGTCCCGAATAAGCCGCGAAAAGAGGGTGCCCCGAGACCAGCTGTAAAGCCAGGGCCAGGACGGCGGCCAGGAAGAACCTGGCGTCGGGCGTCTCGTCGTATCTTTTAAGAAAATAAGCTATGGCGGGCAGCCAGGCGTAGGCGGCCATCTGGTTGGGGAAAGAGTAGTGCATGGCGAAGAAACCGTTAAAGGCGTAGACGGCGGCCGCGGCCAGGGAGGCGCAAAGCGAAAGTCCCAGGCGCGAGACGAACAGGTGCATGAAAGCGGCGGCCAGCGCCGTGTGCAGCAGGACGCTGAACGCCGCCGCCCCGGGGAAATCGAGGAGCAGGGCGGCGTAGGTGAAAGGGTAGCAGAGGGCGGGCTGCAGGCTCGCCAGGAACGGCGTCCCGGCCGAAATGTGCGGGTTCCAGAGCGGGAAGTCCCAGGCGGCCAGGCTGCGCCGGGTGAACTCGTGCATCGGGTAGAAATAGCGGAGCAGCACGTCGCTGAGCAGCGCCCTGCCGGGCTGGAACAGCGCGTCGCGCCAGAACAGCGCCGCCGCGCAGCCTACCGGCAGCAGCACCGTCAGGAAAAAGTTCCGGACCCTGGACATTAGAACTGCGAGAGGGGCAGCGCCCGTTCGGCGAACTTGCCGGGGTTATACTCCGACTTCACCGCGGAGCGGTGGCTCTTCTTCAGGCGCAGGGGCAGGACCCCCGCCTTGCGGGCCTGGATGATGCCGGAATCCGAAGCCCCGGCGTAAAGCACAAAACGTTTCTTCTCCAGGATCCTGTATTTCTCGTCCTCGGTCCTGGTGAAGTAGAAGTAGTCGGCCAGCCTGCGCCAGGAGGCTTCCAGGCTGTCTCCGCCCTCGGGGCCGCGGTCGCAGAAAACGGCGATCTTGACGCCCAGTATCTTGAGGCCCCAGGCCGACAGCCAGGCCGCGGGCTTCAGGCGCTCGTAGAGGTACGAGCGGTTCACGGAGTTCCAGTAGTCCGCGGAATCCGGCGGCAGGTTGTCCTTGGCGGCCGCCAGGAAGGCGGGGGTGGAGTAGGAGAGCCCGTCGTCGTACTCGAAGCCGGCCCGGAAGCCGATGAGCGAGTTTACGCTGAACAGGAAGCCCCAAGCCCCGGCCAGCATGGAGAAGGCTTTCAGCCTCGAGAACCATTTCTTGAAAAAACCAGGGGGCGGCGGCGGCGCGTTTTCCGGCATCAGTTCCTCACTATCCTTTCGCCCTCGGGGCGGGAAAAAGATCTCTGCCTGGAAAAGCACCAGCCCACTACTTCCCGCAGATAGCGGCGGGAATTGGCGAATTCCATGGCGCTGGACAGTATCGGGTTGTCGCGGCCGCCGACGAAAGAGTCCGGCACGGCCAGCCTGTAGATATGGCCGGGCACCAGGGGGCCGCTGTCGGTTTCCGCGCGTTCGTAAACCCCGTCCTTCAGAAAAAGTTTCAGGCCTGAAACCGCGATGTCGTTGGGCGGGATGCCAGCCAGCGCCCGTTCCAGGTCGTCCCCGCGGATCTTTACGAAGACCACGCTGGAATCCAGCGGGAAGGCCGAGTACAGGTCGCCGACCGTGACCGTGCCGCTGGAGAAGCCCGCGGCCGGCTCGTTGAGGCTTATGATGGCGGCGTTGGTCTTGGCCCAGCGCCGCATGCAGTCCGCGGCGAACTCGGCGGCCGGGGAGCGCGCGTCCCGCCTGGCGGGCACCGCTTCGGTAAGCAGTCCTACCCGCCTTGAGAAGTGCGCGGTGGCCGCTTTCCTGTGCCCCGCGATGATCTTCAGCAGTCCCTGGTCCTGGCCGTATTTTTCAAGATACAGCGGCAGTTTTTTCCAGCCGACGTTCTTGAGCCGCCCGGTGGACGGCTCCAGGTCCAGGACCAGCCTGGCGGCAAAGGCGGCTTCCAGGCCGGCGCCCGCCACCCAGGCGCGGCCCGCCTTGAAAGGCTTTTTTAAAGTCGGTTCGTCGGTTATGACCAGGTCGATCCTGGGGCCCTTCGAGAGAAATTCCCGGTAAAATTCCGGCCCGGCTTTTTCTTTGGGGTTCACGCCCAGCAGCAGTACTATCACGTCGGCCCCGCCGTCCTTCAGCGCCTTCACCGCTTTTTCCGCCTCGTAGGTTTCTTTTTCCAGCTTGTAGTTCACCAGATATTTTGCGCGGTTAGGTTTGGCGGGGGAGGAGATCATGAGCGAGAAGACGCCGATCTTGCGGCGGCCCGCCCGCAGGATGACGTGGCTGCGCAGGTAGTCGGGCTTTTTGTTGCTCTTAAGGTAAAGGTTGGAGGCGAGCAGCGGTATCGTCGAGGCCTCCGCCAGTTTCTGCAGGTCCTTCGGGGACAGGGAGAGGTCCTCCTGGCCGGCGGCCGCAGCGCCGTAGGGCACGGCGCCCAGGCAGTCGATGGTGGAGCGCCCGCGGGTCAGCCAGCCTTCGGGCGTGGCCGAGAACCAGTTGCCCGCGTCCAGGGCGAGCTTGGGCAGGGTTTCCTGGTCGTAAAGGCGCTTGAAAACGGCGAAGCCTCCGGCGCGCTCGTTCTTGAGCGAAGGTTCTTCCCTTACCCAGAGCCTGCCCTGCGTGCGGGCGGTGGCGAAGATGACCACCTGCTCTTTTTTCGCGCAGGCCCCCGGGCCCAGCAACAGCAGGGCCAGCAGCGCGTTCTTCAGCAGGGCCGGTCGGGTCATTTATTCCAGGCGCTTGATCCTGCCGCTTTCGGGCGCGGCTTTTACGGGGTGCTCTTTGATGTCCTTAAGCAGCAGCTCGCGGATAGGCAGCATCGTGTCGTCGGACTTTTCGGCTTCGTTGAAAGTCTTGCCGCCGGTGCCGCCGGTGGTCAGGTAATTGTTGGTGGCCACGGTCAGTTTCTCTTCGGGCGCCACTTCCCTGCCGCCGCGCAGGACGGTTACGTCCTGCGGGCCTTCCGGGGTCTGGCGGAACGTTACCGTCAGGCCGGAGAGCTGCAGCTTGGAAAAGCCGCCGCGCAGGTTATCGGCTATCAGGCTTTTCAGCTGCGCGCCGGTCATCGTGAGCTTCACCAGCGTGTTCTCGAAAGGCATTATCTGGAAGATATCGCGGATCTTTACCGGGCCTTTTTTCAGGTCGGAGCGTATACCCGCGGTGTTCTGGAACGCGGCGTCGGTGCCGGACTGGCGGCGCATCGCGTCGGCGAACCAGTTGCCGATGTCGGAGTCGAGCCCGGCTTTGGAGGGGCCCAGGTCGGCGGCGCTCTCGCTTATGACCGTGCCCATTTCCTTTTCCACGGCGGCGCTGAAAACCTTGAGGGTCTCCGTGACGGCGGCGTCTTCCCCGGTCTTGTCTACCCAGAGGGGGACCAGCTCGGCGGTCGCGCCTTCCAGCTTGCCCGTGGCGTCGTCGAACCTGAGGTCGATCCTGCTGACGCTGGTAAGCCCGAAATGGCTTTCCGCCAGCAGCGTGCCGCTTTCCTTGTCGTAAAAGCCTTTTTCCATGCCGAAGTGGTTGTGCCCGCCGATGACTACGTCGGCCTTGGACGCCCTGGCTACCGGCAGGGTGCCGTAGGCGGTCTGGGCGGCGGTGAAGGTCCAGGTGGAGATGTCCGCGGTGCCGTAGACGTCCCCGCCGAAACCGAAGTGGGCCAGGATGATCACGGCGTCCGGTTTCTCCGCGGTTTTAACTTCCTGCGTCCAACGGGCCGCTTCCTGCGGCTCGTCGCGGAACTCTAAATGCTTCACGTTCGCCGGCAGCGTGGAGGTGGCCGTATGGCGCCCGGCCAGGCCTATGACGGCTATGCGCTTGCCGGCTACCGGTATGACGACGTAGGGCTTCAGGTAATCCGCGTGGGCGCCGGTTTCCTTGACGTAAACGTTGGCGGCCAGCCAGGAAAAAGAGGAGGCGGCCACGATGGCCCGGAGGTTCGGCTCGGTGTAATCGTAGTCGTGGTTGCCGACGCCGGAGGCGGAATAACCCAGCTGGTTCATCAGCTTGACCGTGGCCATGCCTTTCGTCAGCGTCCCTTCCGGGGTGCCCTGGAAGGTGTCGCCGGAATCCAGCAGTATGTGGGGGTTCTTGTCGGCCTTGACCAGGGAGGAGAGGGCCGCGAAGCCGCCGATAGTGCGGGTGGAGTTGGCCTTGTCCCATTTGGCCGGGCGCGAGCCGTACCAGCCGTGCACGTCGCTGGTGTGATAGACCGAGACGGTCAGCGGCCAGGCCGAGGCGGGCAGAGCGAGAAGAATTACGGCGAGAAGTTTTTTCATGGGGTTTCCTATGAGGCGATCAGGGCTTCGGCGCACCGTTCGAAAGCGCAGAAAACGGCGTCCAGCCCGGAGTATATACTACTAAATTTAAGATTTAGCGGAAATTCCCCGGGGGCGCGGTCGGCCGCCGCGCGGGCGAGGGCCAGGGTTTTGTGCCCGGTGTTGCAAAGCGCCGCCGCTTGCGCGAAGGCGGCGGCCCGGGAGGAGCGGGAAACAAGGCGGGGCGTCAGCGCGCAGGCGCGCTGCAGGGCCAGCAGCGCGTGGCGCGCGGCGGCGTCGGGCGGGGCCTCCAGCCGGGCCATGTCGGAGAAAGCCCTTTCCAGCCGCAGCGTAAGGTCCTCGGCCGCCGCCAGGGCGGCGGAACCGGCCGGGTTCCCGGGGCGGGCGCCGGCGGCTTTCGCCAGGGATTTTTTTAAAGGGGCGAAAAAGGCGGCGGCTCCGGCGGGAGCGGCCGCCAGGTCTCCGAGGGCGGCGCCCGCCCGCTCCAAGGCGTGCATCGCGGCCTTAAGCCTGGGGTCGGTGAGGGCCAGCCAATATCGTCTCATTCCTTTAATGATAAGAAATAGGGGGGGCGCCGGGCAAACGCGGGGCGGCATAAAAAAACCGCGGGAGGCTTTTGACCTCCCGCGGTTGGCAGTACGCCAGGCGTTGATTAACGCTTGGAGAACTGGAAGCGTTTGCGCGCTTTCGGCTGGCCGGGCTTCTTTCTTTCCACCATGCGGGAGTCGCGGGTAAGGAACCCGGCCTTCTTCATGGAGGCGTGGAAGCTGTCGCCGAGGCTGGCGATGGCGCGGGAGATCCCGTGGCGTATCGCGCCGGCCTGGCTGGAGACGCCGCCGCCGGTGACTTTTATCACGCAGTCGAATTTCTGGTCTTTGGCCAGGTCGAAGGGCCTGGTGATCTCGTGCCGGAGGCGGGGGTTATTGCCGAAGTAATCCTCGGGGGTCTTGGTGTTGATGGTGAGCTTGCCTTCGCCGCCCTGGGACATGCGTATCTGGGCGACGGAAGTCTTGCGGCGACCGGTGGCCAGTATGAGATTTTTGTTTTCCATAGTTTCTATTTTCCTCTGTTCTTACTTCGCGGCCGGGGCTTTCGGCATGGGGAACTGGGTCTGCGCGCCGGCGAAGATGCGCAGGCGCTTCATGCGCCTGTCGCGCATGCGGTTGTCGTCCAGCATGCGGCGGACGGACAGTTCCATGACCTTGGTAGAATCGTTTTCCATCTGCCTTTTGTAGGGGACGGTTTTCGCGCCGCCGGCGTAGCCGGAGTGGCGGAAATAAAACTTATCTTCGGCCTTGTTGCCGGTGATGCGCACTTTGTCAGTGTTGGTCACCACGACGAAGTCGCCGCAATCGGTGTTGGGGGCGAAGTCGCGTTTATGCTTGCCCATAAGGAGCACGGCGATCTTTGTGGAAAGACGGCCAAGCACCATGTCGGTAGCGTCAAGGAAATGCCATTTCCTGGTTTTTTCGGCCGTGTCGGCTTTGGGCAAAGTGGTTTTCTGTGTCATAGTCATATTATGATACTAAATTCCCGCGCTTTATGCAAAAGGCGGCGCGAAACCTCAGGGATACGCGACGAAGCGGGCTTCCAGCCGCAGGGCGGAGACTTCGCCGAAGGAAAGGGCGGTTACCGTGGTTATTTCCACCAGGGCGTCCGTGCAGCTCTCGTGGCCGGAGCCGGCGCGACCCGGCATTTTTTCCGGGTTGATTATATGTACCGGCCTGGCTTCGTCACCCCTGTACGCGGCCGGCCCGGAGCCGGCCCGGCGCAGGCACCAGACGGCCGGTTTGCCCACCGCCGCGGAGGGGGCGGCCAGCGCGGCTTCGTAAGTCAGGCCCAGCCGCCGCGCTTCCTTAATTAAGGGAGCCGTCGAGGCTTTATTCGCCAGGCGCGTCTTCAACCCCGGCGCGAGGTTGCGGCCCCACGACGCGCAGGCCAGCAGCAGCGGCGCCGAAACTACGGCCACCGCCAGCAGCGTAAGGATATTCTTAAGGTGCCCCGACATTATTCGCCTCCCCAGATCTTCCCGTTCTCGCACAGGCGGTGTTTTTTAATTCCGCCGCTGCCGAAGAAAGCGGTCGAGGTCTTGGCGTCGGAGATCTCCTGTTTGCCGTCGCGGTAAGAGGCGATATAGCTTGGCAGGCTTTTGTTGAGCTGGTTCATGCAGGGCTTGCCGTCCTCGAAGCAGATGAAGTAGCGCAGCCGGGCTCCGTCGGTAATGGTCCGGAGGTTCATGGGGTCGGCCGCCAGCACGTCCTCGGGGCAGTCGGTGGCGCGCAGCATCCAGAGGTACTCGGGCTCGGAGATCTCGGCGTAGCCCGAGCCGGTGATCTTTTTTATGCCGGCTTCGGCCTGCAGCGCCAGCGGGCTGGCCGGGACGGGTTCGTAGGGCAGCAGCCAGGTCTTTTCGCCGGCCAGGGCCTTCCGCCTCGCTTCGTCGCCCTCGCTCGTCAGTTTGCCCGCCTGGTCGAAGACCGGGGCGCCGGAGAGGTCCCTGAGCTTGAAAACTTCGCGCAGGCCGATGCCCTGCGCCTCGAAGAATTTTACGGCGTCCTTCGTGGCGTGGAAAAGATAGGCCCTGTAGCCGGCGCCGGTCAGCGCCAGCCTGGGGCCGTCCGGGGTCTTCAGCTGCAGGGTTACGCCTTTGGCGGACGGCGCCTTTCCTTTAAGATAATCCACGGCGCCGCCTATTTCCGCGGCTTTCAGGGTCTTGAAAAGTTTTATGTCCTCCGGAGTCAGCGCGGTCGCGCCCGGGGTGACGGCCTGGCGCAGCAGCATTTCCTGGAGCATCTGGTCGCCGGTCAGCAGGCCGGCCGTTAATTCCTCTTTCCTGGCGCGCGCCTTGTCGTTGGCCGGGTCCAGTTTTATTATGGCGGTGTAGGTCTCCAGCGCCCCGCTCAGGTCCGAACGGGCTTCCAGGGCGGCCGCCAGGCCTTTCAGCGCGTTCAGGTCACGCGGGTTGGCGGCCAGCGCCAGGCGGTACTGCTCTACGGCTTTGGCCGGGTTGCCCAGTTTCAGCCAGGTCTCGGCGGATTTTATCCTGCAGAAAGCGGCCATGGCGCCGTTGCCGCCGTACAGCGCGGCGGCCCGCTCGTATTCCTTTACGCCGGTCTCGTACTTGCCCAGCCGCACCAGCAGCGGGGCCCGCTCGGCGGCCAGCCCGGGGTCTGAGGGGGACAGCTGAAGGCAGACCTCGCTCTGCGCCAGCGCCGTTCCCAGGTTGTCCTTTAAAAATTCTTCCTTGATCTTTTCCCGGCAGGCGGCGGCCGTAAGTTTCGGGGCCTTGGGCTCGGCGGCCTGCGGTTTGGCGCGCGCTTTTTCTTTTTTGTGTTCGGTCCGCTTGAGGCCGGCTTTCATCAGGACCGCGTAGTAATCGGCGTCCAGGCCGGAACCGCGTTTGGCGAGCGCCAGGCCGCGGTTGTAATAGGGCGCGGCGCGGGAAGAGTCCCCGCGCGTCTCCAGCACCTTGGCAAGCGTGTAATAGGCTTTGTAATTGGAAGAGGACAGCTCTACTCCCTGCTCCAGGGTTTCGGAAGCTTTGCGCGGGTTTCCCGCCGCGGCGTAGGACAGGCCCAGTTCCCGGTAGACCGGGTAGGCGGTGGGGTCCAGTTCAAGGGCCTTCCTGCAGTTGGAGACGGCTTCCTGGGCGCGGGCGGCGCAGCGCAGGGCTTTGCAGAGGCCCAGGTACCAGGCGTAGTCTTCCTTGTCGGCGGCCAGCATGGCCCGTGCGGCTTCCTCCAGCCGGGCCGCGTATTTAGAGGGGCCTTCCGGGCTGAGCTCTACGGCGTAAAGGAAAAGCTCCCTGTCCACCGGGCGCGCCGCCAGGCCGCCGAAAGCGATGTCCAGCGCGCGGGCTTCCGAGCCGGCCGCCGCCGCCTGGCGCGCGCGGGGCAGCTCGCCTTCCGCCGAAAGGGAAAAAGGCAGGGCCGCGCAGGCGCAGGCCGCCGCGGCCGCGCGAAGCGTCGTCTTTAAAAGTTTAGTCACCTGGGTTTTAAAATGCGGGGCAGGGTTACGCCGCGCTGGGCCTGGTACTTGCCCTTCCGGTCCTTGTATGAAATTCCGCAGATCTGGTCGGATTCGAGGAAGACCAGCTGGGCGATGCCCTCGTTGGAGTAGATCTTGGCCGGCAGCGGCGTGGTGTTGGAGATCTCCAGGGTCAGGTGCCCTTCCCATTCCGGCTCGAGCGGGGTGATGTTCACCACTATGCCGCAGCGGGCGTAGGTGCTCTTGCCTATGCACAGGCCGATGACGCTGCGCGGGATCCTGAAATATTCCACCGAGCGGGCCAGCGCGAAAGAGTGCGCGGGCACGATGCAGTAGGGGGCTTTTATGTCCACGAAGGATTTGTCGTTGAAAGCTTTCGGGTCCACCACGCAGTTGTGCACGTCGGTGAAGACCTTGTATTCGTCGGACACGCGGATGTCGTAGCCGTACGAGGACAGCCCGTAGGAAACCTTGCCCCTGGCCACCAGGCCCTCCACGAAGGGGGCGATCATCTTTTCCTTGCGGCATTTCTCGCGTATCCAGGCGTCGGATTTAAGCATAAGTTCTCTCCGTTATATCTTGAGGTAGTACAGCCAGGCTTTAAAAAGCGCCGCCGTCTTTTCCAGCGGGCTGAGGCGCACCCGCTCTTCCTTTACCCGGAACCCGCCGCGCTCTATCTTTTTCAGCAGTTCGCGGTACAGGCCGCCCATGACCAGCGCGCCGGCCAGCCGTCTTTTTTGCGCGGGCTCGGCCAGCGCGGCCGCCTCGGCGTAAAGTTCTTTGGCCCGGGCGGTCTCGAATTTCATCAATTCTATAAAATTGGGCGGGTAATTGGAACCGCCGAGGTCTTCGGGCGCGCAGCCGAAGCGCTTCAGGTCCTCGGCCGGCAGGTAGACGCGCCCGGCGGCAAGGTCCTGAGCCACGTCCCTTATGATATTGGTGAGCTGCACCGCGTAGCCCAGCTTTTCCGCCAGCTTTTCCGCGGCCGGGGCGGTGTAGCCGAAAATGGCCAGGCAGGCCAGCCCCACGGCCGAAGCCACCCGGTACATATAACCTTCCAGCTCGGCGCCGGTAGCGTACGCCTTTTTTTCCAGGTCCATGGTCACGCCCTCGAGGACCAGGCTGAAATGCTGCGGTTTTAAGGGAAAGTTCTTTACGGCCCAGGCCAGTTCCTCTTCCAGCTCGTTCTCCGGCTTTCCGGCGAAGACCCTGTCCACGGCGGCTTTCCACGCGGCCAGGCGCTCCGCTTTCCAGGCCCGGTTTCGGGCGGGGTCGTCGGCTACGTCGTCCACCGCCCTGGCGTAGCCGTAATAGGCGGACAGCGCCCTGCGCCGCCCGGCGCTCAAAAAGAAAAAAGCGGGCCTGAAACTAGAGCCCGCTTCGTAAGGTTCGCCCGGGGCTTTAGTCACTGATCGTCCCCAGGTAGGTCATGAACCCGTTCCAGCCGGCGGCCTTCTCGAAAGCCAGCGCGGAGTAGGAGGGGTAGTACTCTATGAGGTTCCCGGGCCTGCCGGGGATGTTGATGGCTATGCCGTGGGTGTTGGAATATTCCTTGCCGGTCCTGTCTTTGCCCAGCCAGACGTTCTTCACCGTCAGGTCGGAGGCGATGAAGCGCATGAGGTCCGCTCCGGCCGCCGCGGCTTCGGGAGCCCCGCGCCGGGCCGGGTCCGCGTAGCGGCCGGCCAGTTCCACGAAATTGTAAAGGTCGCCGTAGAAAGAAATGCGCTTGTCCGGGTCGGTGGTCTCGTCGCCCACTTCGAAGCGCAGCACCTCGGCCTTGGCTTTGGCCAGCGCGGCCTTGTCGCCGGCCGCCGTGACCAGCTCGTGCCAGGTCTTTATTTTTTTCGCGAGCAGCGGCAGCCGGGCCCCGCGTATGGCGGAAAGCTGCGTGCCGTACTTGGTCTTTTCCAGCATGTCCTGGTATTCGGGCCGCGCGTACATTTCCCTGAAAGTGTCCACCAGGTAGACGCCCGCGGTCTCGGCGCCGGCCGCCGGGTTTTTCCCGAGCAGCGTCAGGAAACCTTCCCAATTAAGGCTGGGCAGCTGGATGACTTCCTCGGACCCCACTATGACGTCCGCGCCGTCCTTGATCTCGTACGCCACCTCGGCCATCTGCATGAAGCAGGCCATCGAGGTGTAAAGCTGCACTTTGCCCGCCTCGGCGAAGATCCTGCCCATTTCGGTGGTGCGGATATAGTTGCCGGTCACGAAATCGTGGGAGATGGACTTGCTGCCGCCGGCCAGGTTGTCGCCGGGTTTCTTGGGGTCTATCCAGCCCCAGCCGTGGTCCCAGATGATGAAAAGATATTTCTTGGCGGGGTAGGCGGCTTTGGCCCATTTGACGAAAGAGGCGGCCTCTTTCCAGTCGCCCATGTCGGGGCTGCCCAGGTCGGCCAGCAGCGGGGATTTTATGTGCTCCGCGTCCGCGTCCTTCGTGACGAAGTAGCGCCGCACGCCTGCCCAGTCCCCGTCGGCGGTGGTGTCGTTCTCAAGGCCTTTGGAGCGGCCTAGCTCCGCGACTATGTTTATTTTCTCGGTGGAGCCTATGGATTCAAAACGGTTCAGGTCGGCCAGGGCGAACGGTTCTATGTTGCTTTTCCCGTTCATATAGACCATCACGGTCCATTCTTTCATGGGGCCCGAGGGGCGGGCGGGGGACGGCAGGGCTTCCGGGGCCGAGGGAGCCTGGCCGGCGAGCCCGTCCAGCGCGGGGCCAGCGGCCGCGGGAGCGGCCAGCAGTAAAGCCAGGAAGATCTGCGTCAGAGTTTTCATCTTGTCTCCAGCTGCAGCGGTGATGTCGCCTACTTACCCTTATTATCGCGAAAAAAAGCGGTCGAATCAAGGCCGAAGGACCTAGCCTGGCCTGGGCCCGCCCTGCAGGCGGAGCTTCTCCGACAGGAGCGCGTCATAATACGCGCCCAGATCGTCGCGGTTGGCGGCCGTCTTGTAGATCTTGGCCATGGGGAAAACCAGCGTCTTCCACGGGGTCTGCATGGACCAGCCGCCGTCCTCGCCGTCGGCGTTGTACCAGGCGGCTTTGAAATCCTTTATCATGATCTCGGCGAGGATGTGGCCGTAGCAGCGCAGCAGTTTCCAGCCGTCCGTGGTGGGGGGGATGTCCGGCCTGAAGCTGTTCTTTATGGCGGCTTCAAGTTTGGTTATCCCGGAGCGGCCGTACTCGATATTGGAGGTTTCCGGCAGAGAGGAATTGAGGATAAGCATGCGCTTATGCTCGGCGGCCACGTCGGCCAGGCGCTCGGGGTGGCTCATTACCTTGCCGCGCGCGGCGGCCAGGCCGCAAAGGGGCGGGGCCGGCTCTTTAAGGCAGACGGAGACCCAGTCCACGTATTTGCCCAGCCAGCCAGGTTCCGGCACCGCCGTTTCCCACAGCAGGCGCCAGACCCGCTGCACCGGGTAGGTGGTGAATTTCAGGCCGGGCTTCTCGAAGATCATCGGCCAGCCCCAGGGGTCGAAGTCCGCCAGCTTTATCAGGCGGCCCTTATGCCGCTCCTGCAGGAGATAGCAGAGGAAGGCGGCGCAGTCCATTACCATTTCTATGCCGGCCTGCGGGTTGGTCCGCGCCTTTATAAAAGTGAGCCGCAGCTTCTTTTCCACCTCGCCGAGACCGTCGGGGTTGAAGTAGACCTTCTTGCCGAATTCGTCCTCCAGGTAGGAGGCCAGCTTGAAGGCGCGCGAAATAAAATCGTCCTTGCGGCTTTCTTCTTCCGTCGGGGCGGAGGGCGAGGAAACGATATCCCGCAGCGTTTCTATCTTCAGCTGCGGAGCGGGGGCGGGCGCGGCAGCCGGCGCCGGGCGCCTGAACGACGAGGGGGCCGCGACCGGCTGGGCCGGCGCGAGCGAAGCGGCCTGCATGGCGGCCGGCTGCGCGAAAGAGGAGGGAGGAGCGGCGGCTTCGGGCGCCGAAGCGGCGGGCTTGGCGGGCTCCGGCGCCGGCGCGGCCTGGACCTCGGGCTGGCGGGCCGAAGGCACGGGCGCCGCCGCCTGCGGCGGGGGAGGGAACAGCGCGCCAAGCGCGTCTTTCGGAAATTCGGCGATAAGGCGCGCCGCGGAGTCCAGGTCGGTCAGGGCGACCTGCAGCGTGATGGCGGCGGCTTCGGCCGTTTTCCCGGTCTTTACCAGGGTGAGCGCGAGGTTGGCCAGCGCCTGGACGGCCGGGGCTATCGCCGCCGACCTGCGGTAGCAGTCCGCCGCCTGCGCCGGGTCGCCCGAGCGGAAATAAAGGTTGCCCAGCTGGAAGAAAATACGGCCGGTGGCCGCGGAAGGCGTGACCAGCGCCGACCTGAGCGCCGTGGCCGCCGCCGCGAGCCTGCCTTTGTCTTTCGTCCGGAAAGCCGTCTTCGCCAGCGCCGCTCCCAGCCCGGAGAGGGCCTCCGTCTTGTCGAAGGCCGAAGTGGCGAGCCGCCTGAACGCTTTTTCAGCTTCGTCTTCTTTGCCGGCTTCCAGGTCCAGCCAGGCGTTTTCGGCGGCTTTGCGGTCCTCCAGCGGGGTGCCGGGGCCGATGGCCGCCAGCATCTCCCCGGCCGCCTGCGGGTTGCCGGTTTTCCTGTGTATCACGGCGAGGTTTAAAAGCGCTTCCGGGTCCTTGTCCTCTTTCATCCCGTCATAGGCTTCCTGCAGCAGGCCGAGTTCGATCAGGACGGAGCCCAGCGCGAACCGCACTCCCGAAGCCGGGTTCCTCGCCGCGGCCAGGGCGTAAAGGTAATGGGCGCAGTGCAGCCTGCCCATGTTGAATTCCCCGGCCGCCTGCCGCGCCGTGTCCTCTCCCGCTTTCGGGCCCGCCATTAAAAAACCGGCCAGCAGGGACAGGTCGCGCCTGGACGCCCTGAGGGGCGAGAACGCCCCGCGGGCCTGGGGGTGCGGCGCGTTGAACATGAAGAGGTCGTTCTTGGGGGCGTGGAAGAGCATCAGCGCCGCTTCCTGGGCGGGCCGCCGTATCAGCGGCGGGTTCAGGAGCTGCGCGTCCGTAAAAGCGGCCAGGAAGGCGTGCTGGCCCTCCGCGAACGGCTCGACGGCGTACAAAGTGACCGGCCCCGACGTTACCGCCCTGATCGGCAGGGCGAGTTCGGCCAGGCCCTGGAAGGCCTGGAGGGCCTGGGGGAAGGAGGCGGGCTGCCCGCTAAAAATGTTAAGATTTGATAAGTTATCCGCCACAAAATACATTCTAATATATTTCCGCGCTATAGGTTATGGAAAAAACTCTGGTGATCGCCACTTTCAACGTTCATAAGGCGGGGGAGATCCTGGCTATTCTGCCCGGCCTGCCGCTGCGCCTCAGGACCCTGGCCGAATTCCCGGGAGCGGGGCCCGCGGTGGAGGACGGCGAAACGCTGGAGGAGAACGCGCTGAAGAAAGCCCTGGCCGCGGCGCGTTTCACGGGGGCCTGGGCCCTGGCCGACGATACCGGGCTGGAGGTGGACGCCCTGGGCGGCGCCCCCGGCGTGCGTTCCGCGCGCTACGCCGGCGACGGCGCATCTTACGCCGACAATAACGCCAAACTCCTGGCCGCCCTCGCCGGCGTGCCGGCCGCCGGACGCGGGGCGCGCTTCGCCTGCGTGGCGGCCCTGGCTTCCCCTTCGGGCGAAACCGCGGTTTCGCGCGGCACCCTGGAAGGCCGCATCACCGAACAGGCGCGCGGCTCCGGCGGCTTCGGGTATGACCCTCTTTTCGAGCTGGCCGGCGCTTCGCGAACCCTTTCAGAGCTCTCCGACGCCGAAAAGAACGCGCTCAGCCACAGGGCGCGCGCTTTGGCCGGCCTGCTGCCGCTGCTGCGCCGCCTCCAGTGAGGCTCTCCGTTAACGGAACAATGCTATAATGAACTGCGCAAAGATATGAAATTAAGGCTTCTCCACAAATTCGTGGCGGTTCTGGTCCTGGTGTCCGTATTGCCCATGGCCATGCTGGGGCTGCGCCTTATCAGCCTGGGGCAGCTGGGGGTGAGGACCGTCATCCTGGAGCTCCACCTGACCGCGGCCGACAAGATCTCCTCCGAATTCAACGGTTATATCCGCAGCGCCGATCTCGGCCTGAGGGCGGCCATCGCCGCCATGGGCCAGATGGACTGGGAGAACAAGCAGATAATGCTGGCCTCGCTGCTGGAGACCCGCCGCGAGATCCGGGAGATCTCCGTGCTCTCCAAGGACGGCGCCGAGATCGTGAAGATCATCACGCCGTTCGACGGCAAGGACGCCGGCCTTAAAAAATATTCCCCGGACCCCGGGTTCAAGACGGCCCGCGGCGGCAAGCGGAGCCTGCTGGTGGACGAGAAATCCAGGCTGGCCGTTTTCTATTACCCCTTCGGCAAGGACATGGTCCTGCGCTCCGAGCTCGACCTGGGCGCCTTCATCGACGGCCTCGACCTGAAGCGCGTCGGGGCCGACGGTTTCCCCGTCATCCTGGATGCTTCCGGCCGTGCCATCGCCTGGCCGGGCGACCTGCCCGCCGAAACCGCGCAGAAAGCCGCCGCGTGGCGGGTTTCGCGGGACGCCGTAAAAGCCCTTTCCTCCGGCTCCGTGGAATTTTCCGACGAGGCGGGCAACCTCATGCTGGGCGCTTATTCCCCTATTTCGGAGCTGGGCGGCGCCGTTATCGTCAGCCAGCCCCAGGAAGGCGCCTACCGCTACGCGCTTTTCATGAAGCGCCAGGCGATCTACGCCGTGCTGCTTTTCCTCGCGCTGGCGCTGGCCGCGGCCTGGTTCCTCAGCCGCAGCCTCTCCAAACCCATAACCGTGCTGACCCGCGCCGCCGAATTCGTGGCCGCCGGCGACTTCTCCCGCAGGGCGGAGGTGGACACCACCGACGAGCTCCGCGACCTGGCCGAGACCTTTAATAAGATGGTCGCGCAGCTCAAGGAATATTCGGACATGCAGGTGGACCGCATCATCCGCGAGCAGAAGAACACCGAGGCCATTCTTTTTTCCACCGAGGACGGCATCGTGATGATAGACATGCAGGGCAGGGTGCAGGTCGCCAACCGCAAGGCCAGGTCCGTGCTGGGCATCGGCGCCGAAGTCCCGGTGGAGGGCAAGGCCCTTTACGACCTTATTACCTCCGAGGTCATGAAAGAGCCCGTCAAAGACGTGCTGGAATCCCGCAAGGAGAACCACGTCCGCGAGATAGAGGTGGCGCTGGAACATTCGCGCCGGTTCTTCAAGTGTTTCTCCGCGCCCATCACCGCCCCGGGGCAGGGCGCGCCGCTGGGCAGGCTGGTTGGCTTTTACGACATAACGCTGGACAAGGAACTGGCGCGCATAAAGGACGAATTCCTCCACTCCATCACGCATGACCTGCGCAACCCCATGGGCGCCATAAAAGGCTTCGTGGAATTCATGATCAAGGAGATCCCCGGCCCGATCAACGAGGCGCAGAAAAAAATGCTCGTCTCCATAGACCGGGCTTCCTTCCGCCTGCTGGGCATGATCAACAACATCCTCGACGTGGCCAAGATGGAGGCCGGCAAGATGGATATCAAGCTGGCGCCCGTCAACCTGCGCGAGGTGGCCGCCAGGGTGATCGAGCTTATGGAGTCGCTGGGCCAGCGCAAGCATATCCGCTTCGACCTGGAAGGCCCGGCCGAGCTCGTGGTCAACGCCGACTCCGGCCTGATGGAGCGCATGTTCACCAATCTTATCGGCAACGCCATCAAGTTCACGCCCGAGAACGGCGTGATAACCGCCGGCATGTCGGACGACGGCAAGACCGTAAGCGGCTGGGTGCGCGACACCGGCGACGGCATCCCTCCCGAATACCTGGCCAAGGTGTTCGAAAAATTCGAGCAGGTAAAAGGCCAGAAGGCCGGCGGCACCGGGCTGGGGCTTACCATCTGCAAGTTCGTGGCCTCCGCGCACCAGGGCAGGATCTGGGCGGAGTCCGAGCCCGGCAAGGGCGCCAAATTTATTTTCTCCTTTCCCAAGGACCTGCAGCGCGACGGGGCCGGCGCGCTCTCGGCCAAGGAAACGGCATGAGGCGCCAGGCCGCGCTGTTCCTGCTGGCCGCGCTGCTGGCCTTCGCGGCCACGGGCGGCGCGGAAGAGCTGCAGACCATCGTGGTGCGCCCCGGCGACACCCTTTGGAGCCTTTCCAATACTTACCTCAAAGATCCGACGCGCTGGAACGAGCTGCTCAAGTATAACCGCCTGCCCTCTTCCGACCCTTCCATCGCCTTGCCCGGCATGCCGCTTAAAGTGCCGGTGCGGCTTATTAAAGAGCAGTACCGCGCGGCCAAGCTGGTCTATTACGTCAACGAAGTCCTGTTCCGGCGTACGGGGGTGACCGACTGGAAAGGGGTGGCCATGAAGATGGACCTTTTTAAAAGCGACACGCTGCGCACCCGGGTGAACGCCAGGGCCGACGTTAAATTTTATACCGGCGAGGTCCTCAACCTCTATCCCAATTCCATCGCCGTGCTGCGCCCCCCGGGCAAAAAGAATACCGACGTGGAGCTGCTGGCCGGCGAGATGCGCGGCCTGCGTTCCCGGGTGGTGACGGCTTCCGCCAGGATCACCCCCAAGACCAAGGACACGGAATTCGGCGCCAAGCTTAAAGACGACCTCACCACCCTGGTGCAGGTCTACAAAGGTAAGGCCGACGTGGAAGCCCAGGGCAAGACCGTGGAAGTGCAGGCCGGGTTCGCCGCGGAGGTAAAAATGGACATGCCGCCTTCCGACCCGGTCAAATTGCCGCCGCTGCCCGAACTGGAGCAGTCCCAGACGGCCCTGGCCGCTTCGGGGGCCCCGCGCCTCAGGACCGAGAACGGCGTGATCTCGCTGGGTATGAAGAAGGACGTGAAGGTAGCAGGCCCGACCGCCAACCTGCCTAAAGACAAAGACCTGACCAAGAATATCCCCAACGCCGGGAACCTGGACGCCAAGGAAATAGACGCCAGCGAGATCGTCAAGATGCTTTCCGTGGCCAACCCGGTGCAGAGCTACCACCTGCAGGTCTCCAAGGACCAGAACTTCTCGGTCCTGGTGCTGGACAAGACCTACGACGCCTTCGAGAACATAGACCTCAACGACCTGCTGCCGGCCGGCAAGTACTACATGCGGGTGGCCCTGGTCGACCTGCTGGGCTTCGAAGGGAAGTTCAGCACGCCCAGGCAGATAGCCGTGGGGAAACTGTAAGCCTCCGCGGTCCCGGTGCCTGCCGGACCATAATTAAATATAATTCCTATTATATGCGACCCACGCTGCTAGCCGCGCTTTGTCTCGCCGCCTTTTGCGCGCCGGGCCTTTGCGTCCCTTCGGGCGGCCAGGCTACCGTCTGGGACCGCATCATGGAAGAGCAGAGCGCTTTTAACCTGCGCCGCGGCTACGCCCTGATGAGCGAGGAAAATTACCCGGCGGCCGCCGACGAATTCTTCAAAGCGGCCCAGAAAAGCCCGGAAAACCCCTGGCCCCGCCTGTTCTACGGCTCCGCGCTCTATTGGCTGGGCGCGCCGGAGAAGGCGCTGGACGAGTTCGAGGAGGCGCTGCGCCTGGATCCCCGCAATTCCATGGCGCTGCAGCTGCGCGGCATCGTACGGGCGCGCGCGGGCCTTTACGCCCAGGCGCTCGCGGATTTCCTGGCGGCGGAACGCCTGGACCCGGCCCGCGCCGACGTCAAGATGAACGCGGGGTCCGTCTACCAGGCGCTGGGCAGCCCGGCCAGGGCGCTGGACTATTTCAGAGCTGCCGCGGCGCTGGACCCGGCCAACCCGCTCTACCGCTACCAGTTGGGGATGTTCTACTCGCGCCTGGGCCGCTACGACCAGGCGGCCGTGCAGCTTGAAAAAGCCGTTTCCCTGTTCTCAGGCTACGAAGACGCCGTCCTGGAGCTGGCCGTGCTGAGGGAGCGGGACAACAGGCTGTCCGAAGCGATAAAACTTTACCGCCGGGCGCTGGCGCTGAAGCCCGGGGACTCCGTGGCCAGGTTCCGGCTCGGCTGGGCGCTGCGCAAGGCCGGCCGCGGCGGGGAGATAAAGAAAACGCTGGAAGAAGCTTTCCTGCTGGCGCCCGTAAATGAAAAAGGCGGCATCTCCATGGGCCTGGCTTACTCCGGAGGGCCGCGCCCCGAGGCCGCCGCCCAGCAGTCCAGCCCGGTCTTCTCGGCCTTGAAAAAAGTGCCGCCGGCACAGGAAGCCCGCGTGGTGATAGAGGTGCTTGAAACCCCCAGGGCGGCGCTGCCGTCGTCTGCTAAAAGGGAAAAACTAAGCGCCGGGCTCGAGTCCGCTTTCCGCAAGCCCAAGGTCAGCTATACCAAGCGCGAATATTTTCTGCCGGCCGGGCCCGCCGCGGAAAGAGAAAAAAAGGCGGGGGAAATAGCCGCCGAGGCGGACAAGCTGCTTAAGGGCGTCTCGCCCGGCAACGACGCGCGGCTGAATTTCAACATAGAGACCGGCCCGCCCTCTTCGGCGCCCGGGCGCGGCAAGAAGGCGCTTTATAAGCCGCGCGACGTCGGCAACGACATGGGCCTCTGGGTGATGGGCGACAACTGGCTGGACAACGCCGCGGAAGCGCTGGAAGAAATGGAAGGCGCCGGCCTGCCCGACGACCCGGGTCTGAAGCTGCTGCGGGGGCTGGGCTACCTGCTGCTGGGCGAGCACGGTCTGGCCCTGGAAGAATTTTCCGGCGGAGGGGCGCAGGCCGCCCTCGGGCGCAGCGCGGCGCTGGTGGAGGCGGGGGCGGAGGACAAGGCCCTGGCGGAATGCCTGGAGGCGCTCAGGCTGGAGCCCGGCAACAAGACCGCCCTGGCGAACCGCGCGTGGCTGGGGGGTAAAAAATGAACCGCAAACCAGATCTCTCGGCGGCGTCCAACCTGGTGTTCAGCTTCGGCGACTACCCGCTGAAGGAGCGCATGGCGGCCAGGCTCTGCTCGGTTTACGGCCGCTGGCTGGGCGGCTTCCGTACCCGCGAGGCGCGCGAAGGCGGCGAGCGCCTGGGGTTCGAAATAGAGGCGCTGGGCGGCGCGCGCGCGGTGCTGGCCTCGAAGGGCCTGCTTTCGCCCGTGGCGTTCAATAAGTACGGCGTGAACCTGCGCGCGCTGGAAGAGACTGCCCTGGGCGCGCTGGAAGCCGCCGCTGCCTCCGGGAAAATACTGTTCTTCGACGAGCTCGGGCCCATGGCCATGCTGTCCCCCGCGTTCAGCGCCCGCGCGGTGGAACTGCTGTTCTCCGGCCGGCCTTGCGTGGTGTTCTGCCGCAGGGGCGCGAAAGTCTTCGAGGACGCCTTCGCGAAAATGGCCGATACTGTTATAATTGAACTGTCCCAGGAGAACTGGGCCGAGGCCGTGGAGGGAACGCAGGCCTGGCTGGACAGGCTGGTGCGAAATATGGAGAATTTTAAATGAACTACGCTGAAGACTTTTCGCTTTCCGACGTGAAGAAGGCCCGCTTTATCGGCATCGGCGGCATCGGCATGAGCGGCATCGCCCGCCTGATGCTGGGCCTCGGCTACAAGGTTTCGGGCTCTGACGCCCGCGAGTCGGAGATCACCAAGGCCCTTTCCCGCGAGGGCGCCGAGATCAGCCGCGGGCATTCCTCCGCCTCGCTGGGCTCGCCCGATATCGTAGTGGTGAGCTCGGCCATAAAAGCCGACAACCCCGAACTGCGCGAGGCTTTCCGCCGCGGCCTCCCCGTCGTGCAGCGCGCGCTGATGCTTTCCAAGCTGGCGGAGCTGAAGAAGACCGTGACCGTGGCCGGCACGCACGGCAAGACCACCACCACTTCCATGGCGGCGGCGGCGCTGGAAGGCGCCGGGGCCGACGCGACGGCCGTGGTCGGCGGCATCGTGAAAGGCGCCGGCACCAACCTGCGCCTGGGCCGCAGCGAGTACCTGGTGGCCGAAGCCGACGAGTCGGACGGTTCCTTCCTCTATTTCTCGCCGCTGGTCGCCTGCGTGACCAATATAGATTCCGACCACCTCGACCATTACGGGAACATGGCCAACCTCAGGGAGGCGTTCCGGCGGCACCTCGCCAAACTGCCTTTTTACGGCCAGGCCGTGCTCTGCTCCGACGATGCCGGGGTCCGCGAGATCCTGCCGGGGCTCAAGGTCCCGCATGTGACCTGCGGGCTGGGCGCCGGCGCTGACTGGCGCGCGAAGGATCCTGTTTTCTCCAAGGCCGGCGCGTCCTACACGGCCTGGTTCCGCGGGAAAAAGCGCGGCGCGGTGCGCCTGCGCTGCGGCGGCGCGCACAACGTGCGCAACTCCCTGCTGGCCCTGGCGGCCGGCAGCTACCTCGGTTTTGAATTTGAAAAGCTGGCGAAAGGCCTGTGGAATTTCAGCGGCGTCAAGCGGCGCATGGACCGCCTGGGCAGCGCGGGCGGCGTGGACTTCGTGGACGATTACGGCCACCATCCTACCGAAGTAAGGGCCACGCTGGACGCCGCGCGCGGGCTTTTCGCCGGCCGGCGGCTGGTGGTGCTTTTTCAGCCGCACCGCTACAGCCGCACCGCCCTGCTGTACAAGGAGTTCGGCAAAGCCTTCGGCGGCGCCGCCCGCATCTTCGTGGCGCCGGTGTACGCGGCGGGAGAAAAACCTTTGCCGGGCGTGGATGCCTCCCTGATCCTGCGCCAGCTCAAGAAGAACGGCGCGCCGGCCTCGGCTTTCCCCGGCCCGCTCGAAGCTTTGAAGGAACTCCGGCCCGGCGACGTGTTCCTTACGCTGGGAGCCGGGGACGTGTGGAAACTGGGCGAGGAGATCCGCCTTAAAATGGAGATGTTCGGCTGACCGCGCCTATGCCCAAATACAGCCAGGTTTTCCTCAACGACAAAGACATCTGCGCCCGCATCGCCGCCGCGCTCGAAGGCGCGTCCTTCGACCGCCTGGTAGAGATCGGCCCCGGCGGGGGGGCGCTCACCGATTTCCTTTTCCCCGAATACGGCGGCAGGATGTGCGCCGTCGAGATAGACAAAAGACTGGTGCCCGGCCTCAACGCCAAATTCCCCGGCCTGGAAATAGTCAACACCGACTTCCTGCACGCGGACCTGGAAAAGATAGCCGGCCCCGGCAAGACGGCTTTCATAGGCAATCTGCCTTATGAATGCGCCACCCCTATCCTGGAGAAAACCCTGCTGTTCGCCGGCCTGGAACTGGCGGTCTTCATGTTCCAGAAAGAGGTGGCGCATAAGATCCTGTCCGCGCCGGGAGGCCCCGATTACGGCTACCTGACGCTGCTGACGGGCTGCAGGGCTTCCTCCGAACTGCTGATGGAGATAAAGGCCGAGAGTTTTCAGCCGGTGCCCGCCGTGGATTCTTCCGTGGTCGTGTTCAGGCCCCGCCGCTATTTCAGCGACAAAGCGGAGGAGCTCCGGGTGCTGAACCTGGTGAAGAAGGCTTTCCTGCACCGCCGCAAAACGCTGGTGAATTCCCTGGCGCTTTGCGGCATAGACAAGGCCGCGGCCGCCGCCGCCGTGGCGCAGGCCGGGTTCAAGCTCAACGCGCGCCCGCAGGAGATCCCGCTGGACGGCTTCGTGCGGCTTGCCGGGCTGCTGGCCGGCAAGTGATCCCCGCGGCGCCTCCATTGATATCAAAAATAGTATAATTACAACAGTACCGGCCGTTTTACGGGCGGATGCCGCGTTTTCAATGGGGAAAATATGAATATTCACGCCAAACGCATCAAAGATCTGCAGTATATGCTCAAACAGCACCGCCTGGACGGCCTGCTGCTGGGCCGCACCCTTGAAATAGGTTTTCTCACCGGTTTCCACCTGGACGACTGCGCCATGCTCGTCACCCGTACCGGCGCCTGGGTTTTCATGCCCAAGATGTTCGTGGAGCAGTTCCGTTCCAAAATAACTTTCGCCGAGGCCGTCTCCGCCGACGGCGCCGCGGAAACCGCGGCCCTGGCCCGCGTAAAAGAGCTCAAGCTGAAGCATGCCGCCTTCGAGCCGGAATCGGAAACCTATACCCGCGGCACCGCGTGGCGCAAGGCCGGCCTGCAGGAGAAGGGCGGCCTTACCGGGGCGCTCAGGGCGGTCAAGGAAGGCGCCGAGATCGAGACGCTGCGTAAATCCTGCCGCATCGCAGCCAAAGCTTTCGGCCTGGTGAAGCCGCATATCAAGACCGGCTGCACCGAACTCTCCGTCTACCGCAGGCTGGAGGACGTGATGCAGGCCATGGGCGCCAAGGGGCCTTCCTTCAACCTGATAGTGGGGTTCGGCCCCAACTCGGCCATGCCCCACCACGAGACTTCCGAGCGCCGGCTTAAGAACAACGAGGCCGTCCTGCTCGACTACGGCTGCGTTTACGATCACTACTGCTCCGACATCACCCGTACTTTCTTCCACGGCAAGCCCACGGAAGAGTTCAGGAAGGTCTATTCCACCGTAGCCGCCGCCCAGAAAGCGGGCCTGGCCGCCGTCCGTGCCGGGGTCAAGGCGCGCGACGTGGACGCCGCCTGCCGCAACCTTATTTCGGACGCGGGCTACGGCCAGTATTTCATCCACGGCACCGGCCACGGCGTAGGGCTGGAGATCCACGAGTTCCCCAGGGTCAACACCAAATTCGAAGCCGTACTGCGCGCCGGGATGGCCATTACGGTGGAGCCGGGCATCTACCTGCACGGCAAATTCGGCGTGCGCATAGAAGATTCGGTGCTTGTCACCAGGACAGGCTGCGAGATACTCACTAAGACAGCGTAACCAGACTGGAGGAAAAATGACCGTATTGTCAGTAGTTCTGCTTGTGCTAGGCGGCTGGGTGGTTTTCACGTTCAACGGGCTGATCAAGCTCCGCAACCAGGTGGCGAACGCGTTCCGCCAGATCGACGTGCAGCTCAAAAGGCGCCACGACCTCATCCCCAACCTCGTCGAGTCCGTCCGGGGCGAGATGAAATTCGAAAAAGAGACGCTGGAGCGCGTCATCCAGGCCCGCGCCGCCGCCGTTTCCGCCGGGCAGGGCGGGAATACCGGGGACATCCTGGCCAAGGAAGGCATGCTGACGCAGGCCCTGGGCCGCCTGATCGCCATTTCCGAGAACTACCCCAACCTCAAGGCCAACGAGTCGGTAAAGACCCTGATGGAGGAACTGACCCATACCGAGAACCAGATAGGCTTCTCCCGCCAGTTCTACAACGACGTAGTGACCAAGTTCAACACGGAACAGCAGGTTTTTCCGACGAACATGTTCGCCGCCATGCTGGGCTTCGCTCCCGCCGCTCTCTGGGAACTGCCGGCCGATTCTCCTGAAAGGGAAAATCCCAAAGTGAACCTTACCGTCTGACGGCGGTACCGGCCAAGGCGCGGGCATAGCAAGAGAAAAAAATCTCAAACTATGCCCGTGCTCTTGTCCTCAGCGTTATGAATATCTACGAACAACAGTCCTCCAACCGCCGCATGACCGCGGGCATCCTGGCCGTGTTCGTGGCTTTTTTTCTCTTTATCGGCCTGGGCTTCGATTTTTTCTACACCAGTTTCAATCCCGCCGCCGAACCGACCTTCGTCCAGGGCGAGGACGGGTATTACGAGGCGCGGCAGACGAGCGGGCTTTCCAAGGTCCCTTTCGCCACCATCATCTCGCTGCTGGTCGGCTTCGGCATGGCGGCTAACAGCATGCTCAACGGCCCGCGCATGGTGCTGCGCTCCACGATGGCGCGCCGCGCCGTCTCGGTTTCGGAGAAGGAAAAACAATTTTTGAACGTGGTGGCGGAGATGGCTACCGCCTCGGGGCTGCCGGCGCCAACGGCCTACGTGGTGCCCGACAGGGACCTGAACGCTTTCGCCACGGGGATGAGCCCCGCCAGCTCCGTCATAGCGGTGACGGAGGGCCTGCTGGAGAACCTCAACCGGGAAGAGCTGCAGGCCGTGGTGGCGCACGAGATGAGCCACATCCGCAACTACGATATCCGCCTGATGACCGTGATGGCCGGGCTGATAGGCGCCATCGCCCTGCTCAGCGATTTCGCCGGCAGAAGTTTCCGCTACGGCAACAGGTCCTCTTCCACGGGCGGCGGTTCTTCTTCCGGCGGCCGCAAGGGCGGCGGCGGCGCCGTGATGGTCCTTTTTTTCGTGGTCTGGGTGGTGCTGATCCTGCTGGCCCCGCTGATCTCCCGCCTGATGGCCATGGCTATTTCCCGCCAGCGGGAATTCCTGGCGGACGCGAGCGGGGCGGAGCTGACCCGCAACCCCCTGGCCCTGGTGGCGGCGCTGGAGAAGATCCGCCGGGCCGTCATGCCCACCAGCGCCATCAACAACGGCGTGGCGCATATGTGCATCGCGGACCCGCGCGGCAGCCTGATAGAGGAAAAGCTGGGCTTTACGGCCGACCTGCTGGCCACCCACCCGCCGATGGAAAAGCGCATACTCGCGCTGAAGGTGATGGCGTACCAGGCGGGGAACCCGCAGAGCGCGTAAACTACTATTTAAATTCTGCGGCGCTCTTGCGGCGCCCTGGACTTTTAGACTAACCAACAGGAGACACACATGATACTTGCCAGCCAATTCAAAGAAGGAAACATGTTCATAAACGAGAACGGGCAGACCGTCGAGGTTATGACCGTGCAGCATCACCGCAAATCCCAGGCCAGGGCCGTGGTGCGCGTGAAGCTGAAGAACGTGGAGACCGGTTCCATCATAGAGACCGCCTACCGCCCCGAGGACAAGTTCAAGGACGTGCAGATAGAGAAGCGCCCCAAGACCTACGTCTATTCCGACGGCGGCATGGCCTACTTCATGGACGACCAGACCTTCGAGCAGGCCGGCCTGCCCCTGGACAAACTGGTCAACACGATGAAGTTCCTCACCGAGAATATGCCGGTGGAAGGGCTTTACCTGAACGGGTCTTTCTTCAGCGTGCAGCTGCCCGCCAACCTGATCATGGAGATCACCGAAACCGTGGAAGGCGTGCGCGGCAACACCGTTTCCAACGTGATGAAGCTGGCCAAGGTTTCCACCGGGCTGGAAATACAGGTGCCGATGTTCATTAAAGAGGGGGACAAGGTGCGCGTGGATACCCGCAACATGTCCTACGTGGAACGCTACACCGAGCCCAAGAAATAGTCAGAAAGACAAGGCGGGGCGGGCCCGCCGTTTACCCGAGGTACCGATGATAAAAGCCGTGATCCTGGATATAGACAATACCCTGATGGACTTCATGCGCATGAAGCGCGCCGCGGTGGACGCGGCCGTGGACGCCATGATAGACGCGGGGCTGGCGGTGCCCAAGGCCGCGATGGTGGAAAAGATCTTCAAGGTCTACTGGGCCGAGGGCATAGAGGACCAGAACATCTTCGACAAGGTCCTCATGAACGAGTCCGGCAAGGTGAACTACAAGATCCTGGCCGCCGGCATCATCGGCTACAAGCGGGCGAAAGAAGGGCACATGACCCTTTACCCGCACGTGAAGATGGCCCTGACCGACCTGCTGAAAAGCGGCGTGCGCATGGGCGTGGTGTCGGACGCGCCGCGCCTGAGCGTGTGGATGCGCATCGTGGGGCTGGGCCTGCACCACTACTTCGAGCACGTGGTCACCTTCGACGATACCGGCGAGAAAAAGCCCTCCCCCAAGCCGTTCAAGACGATCCTGGACCTGATGGAAGTGGAGCCGCACAGCGCCATCATGGTTGGCGACTGGGCGGAGCGGGACATCAAGGGCGCCAAGGCTTTCGGGATGAAAACCGCCTGGGCTAAATACGGCAACGAGTTCGACACCAAGGTCTCCGGCGCGGATTACGAGCTGGACGACATCTATGATATCGTGGGCATAGTCAGGAGGGAAAATGAAAAAACTCATTGAAGCGCTGGCGCTGCTGCTTTGTTTCCAGGCCGCGGCCGCGGCTCTCGAGATCACCGCGGTGACCCCGGCGGCGGTCAAAGGGGCCGCCAAGGCGGATTTTACCCTTTCGGTCCTGACCGTTAAGAACATCTCCTACGACAAGGGCGCCGTGATCATGCCGGTCACCGAGAACAAGGGCAAGACCTTTACCGACGTTAAACTGCTTTCCAAAGGGCTTTACGCCAAGCTGGAAGCCTGTTTTAAGAACGGCTGCGCCAAAGCCGCCAAGGCGCCCGCGGCCCCCAAGGTCAAGATAGAGGCCCTTAAGCCGCTGAAGTCCAAGACCCGCGTGGCCAACGCCGAGATCTCTTTCGACGGCGAACTGCTGGCCGTGGCCGGGGTGATGGTCTCTTCCAGGGAACCCGGTACTTTCTGGGTGGCTTTCCCGCCCGACCTGGTTTTCCCCGACGGCGCTTTCAAGAGTTCCGTGGAATCGGCCGTGATAGCGGCCTGGGCCAAGAAAACCAAATAATGCTTTTGTCCAGGAAGCCGGTCCTCCTTTTAGCCCTGCTGACGCTGCTGCCGGCTTCCTCCGCTTTCGCCCTTAAAATAGAGCGCCTCGCCCGCTTCTCTCCCGCCTCCGGCAAAAGTTCCTACCTGGAAGTCGCCGGCGGTTCGGCCATCGTAAGATTCAAGGCAGGCGTTTCCACCGCCGCCGCCTCTGTCTCGCTCACGGCGCTGGGTTTTTCAGTCGCCGCGGATTTTCCGCGCTTTAATTTCTCGGTCGTCAAATTTCCCGACGGGCTGGGCGTCTCCGCGGGCCTGGCGCAGCTTAGAGCCCTGCCGCAGGTCGAGTCCGCCGCCCCTGACCGGGTGTTCAAGCCTAAACGCGTACCGGGGGACCCTTACGTCACCCGCCAGTACGCGCTGGCCCAGGTGCAGGCCTTCGGGGCCTGGGAATACGAGGTGGGCGCTTCGAGCAAGGTTACAGTGGCTTTTATCGACACCGGCATAGACGCGGCGCATCCGGAGCTGGCCTTGAAAATGGTCGGCACCAGCAGGATCTTCAATATCGATACCGGCGGCGTATCCCCTAATCAGCCCTCTACTCCCGCCTGCAACCACGCCACGCGCGCCGCCGGGGTGGCGGCCGCCTCATCTGATAATTCCGCCGGAGTGGCGGGCATATCCTGGGGAGCCAGGCTGCTATCCCTCAAGGTTTTTGACGACAGCAAGTGCTACCCGGATTGCGCGGACGAAGCGGGGTATCTTTCCTGCAGCACTTCTGAAACGGCCATCGCCGCCGCCGTCAACTACGCTATCCCGCTGCATAACACCGCCGACTACGGGAAACTTGTGATCAACATCAGTCTCGGCAGCGTGGGTGGCTGCTCGGACGACGCTCCCTATCCCCTGCAGACAATAGCTAATACCGCGGCAGGCGCGGGGCTGCTTATTTTCGCCGCGTCAGGCAATGAGGGTTACGGCTATGCCGATTCCCCGGCCAACTGTACGGGCGTATACGCCGTAGGCGCTACGGATTACCAGGACAAACTGGCCTCTTTCTCTAATACCGACCCGCTGATGATCAACAGGGGGCTGACCGCGCCGGGGGTGGATATTTATACCACCGACATAAACGGCGGCTATGCCTCGGCCACCGGCACCTCTTTCGCCTCGCCTATGGCTGCGGGGCTGGCCGCGCTGATCTGGTCGGCCAGGCCGTCCTACGCTGCCGCCGATGTTTTTGACAAAATGAAAAGATCGGCCGACGACCTGGGGCCCGCGGGCCCCGACAGCGATTACGGCTGGGGGCGCATAAACGCCATGAAAGCTTTGCGGCTTGCCATGACGGGGACGACGCAGTTCGCCGGCACCAGTAAAGCCGTGGCTTACCCCAACCCTTTCAAGCCCAAAACCCAGCGGCTGGTCACTTTTACCGTGCCGGAAGCTATGACCGCCTCGGGCGTGGAAGTGAAGATCTATACAACCGAGGGCGAGCAGGTGAAAAAACTGGACGGCCTGGCCTGGGACGGCAGGAACGAGGCCGGCGCCGCCGTGGCCAGCGGGGTTTACATTTTCAGGGTCAAGACGGATAAGGACGCGGCCACAGGCCGGTTCGCGCTGATAAAGTAACGTTTGCCCGGGTGCGGGTGACGGGGGGGAAATGAAAGTTTTCAATAAAACGAAGAATCTCCAGGTTTGCGCCGCCGCCGCGAGGGCCGACACCTTTTCCACCAGGCTGTTCGGCCTGATCCCGCGACGCTCGCTGGGCGCGGAGGAAGGCCTCTGGCTGGAGCCCTGCGCCATGATCCACATGTGTTTTATGCGTTTCCCCATAGACGCGGTTTTCCTCGGCCGCGACCTGCAGGTGCTGCGCGTTATAGAGAACTTCCGGCCCTGGAGGTTTTCGCCCTGGGTTTACGGGGCGCGCGGCGTGCTGGAACTGCCGGCCGGCCGCTGCTCGGGCCGCCTTGCGCAGGGGGATACCCTGGAGTTCCGGGGCTAGCCGGCCGGAGCCGCCAAACAACTTGAAAACAAGCCTTGTAACCAGTGACTAATATATTTATAATAAACAATTGAACTATGGCAGTTGCAAAAGGACTTCAGCGCAAACGAAACATGAGGGAAATCCTCATTGAGGATAAGCTCATATCCGAAGAACAGTATAAAGCCGCCGAAGAAGCCGCCAAAAAAGACGCTAAATCCTTCCAGCAGGCGCTCGTGGAGCTGAAGCTGGTGCCCGAACTGAAACTGCTCAAGGTGCTGGCGGACGAGTGGGGTTTCAAGGCCATAGACCTTTCCAAAATGGAGCCGCCCGCCGACGTGGTGCAGCTCCTCCCTGAAGCCCTGTCCCGCAAACAGCTTTGCGTCCCTTTCGCCCGCCAGGAGAACGTCCTTTTTCTCGCCATGTCCGACCCGCGCGACTTCCTGATCATAGAGGACATGGGCCTGCGCACCGGCTTCGATATTAAACCTTACCTGGCCCTGGCGCCCTGGATCATCAAGGTGCTGGACACCGTCTACGGCAAGCAGGACAGCGCGCAGGTGGCGCAGCTGGTGGAGTCGGTGCAGCAGAGCCAGAGCCAGACCAAGGCCGACGGCGGTGAAGAAAGCTTCTCGCTGGCCGCCGACGCCGAAAAGAAGGACATCAGCGACATCGACGCCACCGCCCCCGAAGTCGAAAAACTGGTCAACGCCATTATCCTGGGCGCCCTCAGCACCAAAGCTTCCGACATCCACATAGAGCCGTTCGAAGACCCCAACGGCAAAAATTCGAAAGTGATGGTGCGCTACCGCGTGGACGGCATGCTGCGCGCCGCCTCCTTCAGCGTGCCCTGGGCTTTCCGCCAGGCCATCAACGCCAAGATCAAGATCATGTCGAACTCCATGAACATCACGGAGCGCCGCATCCCGCAGAGCGGCCGCATCCAGATCATCGCCAAGGGCAACCCCATAGAGTTCCGCGTGGAAATGGTGCCCACGGTGTTCGGCGAGTCCTGCGTCATGCGTATCCTGGACCGCGCCTCGGTGCGCGTGGACATCAAGATCATGG
>MGTU01000030.1:33996-78738 GCA_001799615.1 Elusimicrobia bacterium GWA2_61_42
GTCAACCGCCCGGACATCAAGATCATTACCGCCGAGAACCCGGTGGAATACAATATCGACGGCATCGTGCAGGTGCCCGTGAACCCCGACGTGGAGCTGGGCAAGGGCAAGCGGTTCGACTTCGCCTCCGCCCTGCGCTCGTTCATGCGCCTCGACCCGGACGTCATCATGGTCGGTGAAATCCGCGACGAAGAGACCGCCCATATCGCCCTGGAAGCCGCCATGACCGGCCACCTCGTTTTCTCCACCATTCATACCAACGACGCCCCTTCCGCGCTGGAGCGCCTCACGCAGATGGGCCTGCCGCGCTTCGTGGTGGCCAATACCATGAAGGCCGTGCTGGCGCAGCGCCTGGCCCGCCGCCTCTGCAAGGACTGCAAGGAAGAGGCCGACCCCACTCCCGAAGAACTGGCCGTTTTCGAGGCCAACGGCGTAAAGGTCCCAGCCGGCGCCAAGGTCTACCGCGCCAAAGGCTGCGACATCTGCAAAGGCAGCGGCTACAAAGGCCGCTGCGGCATGCACGAACTGCTCGTCCTGAACGAGGAGATCCGCCTGCAGCTGCTGAAAGACCCTTCCGCCATTCCCGTAAAAGAGATCGCCATGAAGAACGGCATGCGCACCATCGCCATGGACGGGCTTGAGAAGGTGCTGCTCGGGCTTACCACGGTGAAAGAAGTGCTGGGCGGCGCGGCCGAAAAAGAATGACCGGTGACAAACTAATGGCTAAAACTTTCCTCGCTTTTTCCTGCGCCCTGCTGCTCGGCCTGTCCACGGCCGGCGCGGCGGACTATGACGGTTTCCAGTCGGCCACGGCCGCCTCCCTCAAGCCCTTTGCCCGCGACCTCGGCGGCCTGCTGGGCTCGGGCTCCAACCAGACGGCGCGCCCGCTGGGCTTCTCCGGTTTCGACATAGGCGTGCGGGCGGTGGCCCAGTTCAAGCCCTCCCACGGCAATATCGCCCTCAAAAAAAATAATCTTTTCGGCCTTGGCTTCGTGCAGGCGGAAATAGGCATGCCTTACCGCATAGACGGCTTCGTGCGCGGCGGCGCTTACGAGGGGCTGGCGGTAGCCGGCGGCGGGCTCCGCTACGGCCTCTGGAACGTGTCCGACGAGAAGTACCGCGTCAACGCCATGCTGGTGGCCATGGGCAACCTGGCAGCGCATAAATATTTTTACGCGGTGCATTTCAATACCAGCCTGGTCTGTTCGCTCAACGTGCCGGTGGTGGCGCCGTATATAGGCGCGGGCTACGATTTTACCAGGCTCGAGGCGCAGTCTCCCACCCTGGACCAGCGGGCTTACGTGGCCGAGCCGCGCTTTACGGCCGGGCTGCGCGCGAAATTCAAGTTGGGCTATATCGCCAGCGGCTACACCTACACCCACGACCGCGGGCTGGTGAACGCCAGCGCGGGCTTCAGGTTCTGAGGCCGGCCTGAACCGCAGGCGTAAAAGAAAAACCCCGGGCTGCCCGGGGTTTTCTTTTTTGCGGCGGTTTGGCCTCAAGCCTAGCCTTTGAATTTTCCTTTAAAGTCCCTGCGTATTTCCCGGTCGAGGTCGCGCTGTTTTATGGATTCGTGCTTGTCCGCCATTTTTTTACCCTTGGCCAGGCCCAGCAGCACCTTGGCCCAGCCGTTCTTGAAATACACTTCCAGCGCCACCAGCGCCGTGCCCTTGGTGGCCAGCGAGCCGCTCAGGCGCTTTATTTCCTGCCTGCGCAGCAGCAGCTTGCGGGTGCGCAGCGGGTCCAGTTCCGTCACGGTATTGAAGGCGTAGGGGGCGATGTGCAGCCCGTAAAGGTACAGGCCGTCTTTTTCGGCCCTGGCGAAGGCGGAGGTCAGCGTGGCCTGCTTGAGGCGTAAAGATTTCACTTCCGGGCCTTCCAGCGACAGGCCGGCCTCGTAAGTCTCGAGGATGGCGTAGTCGTGCCGGGCCTTGCGGTTGGTCGCCACCGGCTCTATTTCAGCCTTCTTTTCTTCTTTCGCCATTGTGTCATCTTATCAAATATCCTAAAATTATAAAACCGTCGTATAACCGGTTCCCGGCGAAAACGACTTAAGCCCGCGAAAGCGGTACAAAAAAATTGGAGAGGTGGCCGAGCGGTTGAAGGCGCAGACCTGGAAAGTCTGTATACTCGAAAGGGTATCAAGGGTTCGAATCCCTTCCTCTCCGTAGTTTTGAGAAAAACCCGCAAAGGCGGGTTTTTTTCATAACGGAGGAGAGGAAGCGAGCCGGGGGCGAGCGGCGGCGAGCCCGAGAGCTGTGACCGGATCCTTTCCGTACGTGTTTCGTATCCCCTTAACTAAGGGGATTTTTTGTTGACAAGGAAATACGTATTATGTAGATTTGAAAGAACCCCTGAGGCATTATTTATATATCATCCATGGGGGGAAAACTAAGGAGGAAGTATAAGCATGACAAACAATAAGAAAGGCTTCACCCTGATAGAGCTGATGATCGTGGTTGCCATCATCGGTATTCTGGCGGCCATCGCCATACCGAAGTTCGCTGACCTCATCAACAAGTCCAAGGAAGGCGCTACGAAAGGCGCGCTCTCCTCGGTCCGCAGCGCCCTTCAGGTTTACTACGGCGACAACGAAGGCTGGTTCCCCACCGATGGGCTGAACATCCTGATCGAGAACGCCAAGTACATCAACGAGATCCCGGTAGCCAAGCTGCCTACCACCGGTCACGGTGATACCAAGAACGTTGCCATATTCAGCTCCGCCACCGCCGCCGGTGTGTTCGAGGGCGGCACTGGTACCGTTGACGCGGGCGGTTGGGCGTATTTCAATGCCCCTTCCTCCTCCGCCCAGTGGGGTACCTTCGTGGCTAACTGCACGCACGAGGACATAAAAGGGCAGACCGTTGCCCAGAACATGCCCTGGTCTTCTTACTAAGCGTAAACTGACCTAAAAAGAACCCGCGTCGCAAGGCGCGGGTTTTTTTATTGTCCGGAATTGTTAAAATATCTGAATGCTTATAGCCCTCTCCGCTTTCCTGCTCGGCCTGCTGTTGGGCAGTTTCCTCAACGTCTGTATCGCGCGCCTGCCCAAGGACGAGTCCATCATGTGGCCGGCCTCGCGCTGTCCCAAATGCCTGGCGCCTATAAAATTCTACGACAATATCCCCGTCCTGAGTTTCCTGCTGCTGGGGGGGCGCTGCCGTTCCTGCCATGAGCCGATCTCCTTCAAATACCCGGCGGTGGAACTGTTTACCGCCCTCCTCACCGCGCTTTTCGCCGTTAAGTGGCTGGCGAACCCGGCCTGGCTGGCCGTCGCGCTGCTGGCCGCTTACGTCCTGATAATAGTGAGCGTGGTGGATTTCGAGACCATGCTTATTTCCGACGCTTTTTCCCTGGCGCTGTTCGTGCTGGGCCTTTCGGGGAGTTTCTTTAACCCGTATTTTTCGGGGAGCTGGGCCGAGCGCCTGGGCGGTTCCGTGGCGGGGGCGGCGGCCGGCGCTGGTTTTATCTGGGCGCTGGCGCTGCTGGGCAAGTTCATTTATAAGAAAGACGCGGTAGGGGAGGGGGATATCTTCCTGATGGGCGGCATCGGGGCCCTGTGCGGCTGGCAGGGGGTGGTCTCCTGCGTGGTGATGGCGTCGTTCTTTGGTTCGGTCTACGGAGTGACGCTGCTGGCGATGAAGCGGGCGGACAGGATGTCGCATATGCCGTTCGGACCTTTTTTGGCGCTGGGGGCGGTGATAAATTTGTACGCGCTGGTGAGGCCGGAGATGTTCTTTATTGTGCTGCCGTTTTAAGTAGAGAGGGGGAAGAGGGAGAAGAGGGGAAAGGATGAGGCTGTTCGTAGAGACGAACAGCCTTTTCCTTATATATAGGGGAGGGCGGGGGAGTTGGTCACAGCTACGCGAGCGGCCGTCGCCGCCCGCGTGCCGCGACCCCGCCTCGCCGCTGCGGGCTGGTGCGCAAATTGTGTCCGTAGTGGCGCAGGATAGTGAAGTCCACCCGCGGCTCCGGCTTTCAACTCCCTGCGCGGGCCATAATTATGGCCCGCTTCCCGCGCAAATAAAAAAGCTGTTCGTTTTTCAACGAACAGCTTTTAAATGTATGCGCGGGAAGGGAGTTGAACCCATAAGACCTTTCGGTCACACGGTCCTGAGCCGTGCGCGTCTGCCAGTTCCGCCACCCGCGCATTAAATCTTTGGGTGAGTAAAAGTATGGTTGGGGAAGGATTCGAACCTTCGTAGGGCGTAGCCCGACGGTTTTACAGACCGTTACTTTTGACCGCTCAGTCACCCAACCAGGATTAAAAAGAACGTACTTCAGTCATATAGTATAGCAAAAAACGCGCCGAATTGAAAAAAGAACGCGGTTGCCCAAACCTTGCGTCCCTTTCAAAATAGTATAATTTAATCAAGCGATATTAACAAAACTAATACATCCCGCTGGAGAAACTATGTGTCTCGCCGTTCCCGGAAAAATATTATCGGTCAAGGACAGCAACGCCGAAGTCGATTTCAGCGGCGTTAAACGCGCCGTTTCCCTGGACCTGGTCCCGGCCGCCAAAAAGAACGATTACGTGCTGGTACACGCCGGTTTTGCCATCCAGGTACTGGAACCGAAAGAGGCGGAGGAAACCCTTAAGCTTTTTAAAGAGATCTACGGCAAAAACCATGGCGACGCCCGCTCCGGGCCCCTGTCCCACAGCAAGCCATGAAGACCTCCTCCTCAACCGAACGCTTCTCTTCCCCGCTCTGGCGCGACCGCGCCCTGGCCGCCTCCGCCCTGTCCGAAATGGAGGGCCTCGCCGCCGCGGCCGCCTCCAGGACCGGCGGGCAGGTTAATTTTATGGAGGTCTGCGGCACACACACCATGGCCATCGCCGCCAGCGGTATGCGCAGGCTTTTCCCCAAAGTGCTGCGCATGCTTTCAGGCCCCGGCTGCCCCGTTTGCGTCACCTCGCAGGGCGATATCGACCGCGTGCTGGCGCTGGCCGCCCTGCCCGGGGTGATAATCACCACTTTCGGCGACATGATGAAGGTAAAAGGTTCCAAAGGCCTGGACCTGAACTCCATGCGCGAGCGCGGCACCGACGTCCGCGTAGTGTATTCGCCGCTGGACGCCGTGGCCATAGCCGCGGCCGAGCCGGCCCGCCAGGTGGTCTTTATCGGCGTCGGTTTCGAAACCACCGCCCCGGTAATCGCGGGAGCCGTGGCCAGGGCAAAAAAAGCCGGCCTCAAGAACTTTTCCAGCACCGCTTTTTTCAAGCTGGTCCCGCCCGCTCTCGAACTGCTGCTGTCCGACCCGGAGAACCGCATCCACGGTTTCATGCTGCCGGGGCACGTCAGCGCCATCATCGGCCTGGAACCCTACCGGTTCGTCTCAAAAAAGTACGGCGTGCCCTGCGTCGTGACCGGCTTCGAGCCGCTGGATATCCTGGCAGGCGTGAACATGCTGCTGAAACAGGTGGTTTCAGGGCATCCCAGCGTTGAGGACGAATATTTCCGCGCCGTGCGCGAGGAAGGCAATCCCGCCGCCCTCAAGCTGATGGCCGAGGTTTTCGAGGTCTGCTCCGCGTCCTGGCGCGCCATCGGCACGGTAAAGGCCACCGGCCTGGAATTCTCAAAGGCGTACGCCTCTTTCGACGCGGTCAAACGCTTCAAGATCCCTTACTCCGACGCCCCCGAGCCTAAAGGCTGCCTTTGCGGGAAGATCCTGCTGGGCAAGGCGCTGCCGCCCGACTGCCCCCTGTTCGGCAGGGCCTGCAGCCCCTCTTCCGCGGTGGGGCCGTGCATGGTTTCCTCCGAAGGAGCCTGCGCCGCCTGGTTCAAGTACGGGAACTGACAACTTATGAACATAGAAACGCTGAAAGTCTTCAGGGATCTTTCCGATACCGGCAGTTTTTCAAAAACGGCCGAACTGAACTACGTGTCGCAGTCGGCGGTGAGCCAGCAGGTGAAGAAACTGGAACGCATCCTGAAGTGCAAGCTTTACCACCGGCAGGCCGGCAAGATCCTGCTTACCCCCAGCGGCGAGAAGTTTTATTCCGCGTCCAAAAAAATAGCCGGGATCTACGACGGGGCGCTTAAGGGCATCCGCGCGCAGGGGCTCGACCGGCCCGCCGGAGAGATAAAGATCTCCACCATCTACAGCGCCGGGATCTACATCATCCAGAACTACGTCCGGCAGTTCCTGGCCAGGAACCCGGGCACCAAGGTAAGCGTGGAATACCGGCAGTTCTCCCAGATCTATTCCGACATCGCCTCAGGCCGGTCGGATTTCGGCTTTATGGCCTGCCCCTACCTTAAATCCCCTGGACTTTCCATGCTGCCGGTGGCCAAAGACGAGATGGTGCTTATCGCCGGCTCCTCCTCCCCGCTGGCCGGCCGCAAGACGGTGGAGGTAAAGGAACTTGCCGGTTTGGATTTTATCTTCTTCGACCGGGTCTTCCCGTCCCGGCGCTACATCGACGCTTTCCTGCGCAAGCACGGCATAAAAGTCCGCGTGAAAATGGAACTGGACAATATCGAGACCATCAAGACGGCGGTGGCTTCCGGCGCCGGGGTTTCCATCCTGCCGCGCTCGGCGGTGCGCGAGGACGAGAACGGCATCAGCCTGCACGTGCTCAGGATCGGGGACGCGCAGTTCCTGCGGCCCATTTACCTTATCTATAACAAGGCCAGGAAGCTCAGCCCCGCCGCCAGGAGTTTTATGGGGATCTTCGACGCGGTAAAGAAAATACCCGCGGGGAGGGCCTGACCATGGCCGTCTTCCAGAAAGTCCTGCTCGGCCACGGCAGCGGCGGCCGCCTCAGCCGCGAACTGGTGGAACAGGTTTTCCTTAAAAGTTTTTCCAACCCGGCCCTGCTCCCGCTGGAGGACGCGGCCGAAGTGACCCTGGGCGGCGCCCGCCTGGCCTTCACCACGGATTCCTACGTGGTTACGCCGGTGGAATTCCCCGGGGCCGACATAGGCCGCGTGGCGGTCTGCGGTACGGTCAACGATTTGGCCGTTAAAGGCGCCCGCCCCGCAGCGCTTTCCGCGGGCTTCATCCTTGAAGAGGGCTTTCCCGCCGCTGTTCTGAAGCGGATCACGGCGTCCATGCGCCGCGCCGCCGACGAAGCCGGCGTCTCCATCGTGACCGGGGACACCAAGGTGGTGGAGAAAGGCCACGCCGACGGTATTTTCATCAATACCTCAGGCATAGGGCTGATCCCCAAAGGCCGCCGTCTCACCTCCGCTGCGGTCAGGGACGGCGACGTTATCATCGTCAGCGGCAACCTGGCCGACCACGGCGTGGCCGTGATGAACGCCCGCAGCAAGCTCGGCCTGGAGGGAGGGATAAAGAGCGACGCCGCCCCGCTTAACCGTATGATAGAGGCGGCGCTGCGCCGCCCCGGTGTGCGCGCCATGCGCGACATAACCCGCGGCGGCCTCGCCACGGTGCTTAACGAGGTTTCCGGCGCCTGCGGTCTAACCGCCGAGGTGGAAGAAGAACAGGTGCCGGTCTCGCCGGCGGCGCGCAACGCCTGCGCCCTGCTGGGCCTGGACCCGATGTACGTGGCCAACGAGGGCAAGATAGCTTTGTTCGCCGCGCCGCAAGCCGCCGCCGGGGTCCTGGCCGCGCTGCGCGCCGACAAGTACGGCAGGAACGCCGTCGTGGTCGGGCGCATGGTTAAGGAAAAGAAACCGCAGGTGCGCCTCAATACCGCTATCGGCGGCTCGCGCATCATGCTCATGCTCGAGGGAGAGCAGCTGCCCCGCATCTGCTGATATGAAGAAAATCGCCTTCTGGGTCCTGAGCTTCCTTATCACGCTGTCCTTCGCGGTCTTTCAGCGCATGACGGGGCCCACCTATCCCGTGAAGGGCGGCGCAGTGGACGGCACCGGGATCTCCGGCTACCGCCTGCCTCGCAGCTGTACTACCGGCGGCGACGATTGCCGGGTGCGGGTAAACTATAAAGGCCCGCTGCAGGGCCGCGTGGAGTGGCGGCGCTACAGGACCACCGACGCCGTACAGGTCTCGCCGCTGGAATTCAAGGACGGGCTCCTGTTCTTCCTGCTGCCTTCCCAGCCGCCCGCGGGCAAACTGGAGTACCGCGTCTTCGTAGAACACCCTTCCGGCGAGCGGGAACTTTCGCCCGGCCCGGTGGTGACGCGCTTTAAAGGCCCTGTGCCGGCCTGGGCGCTGACGCCGCATATAATTTTTATCTTCCTGTTCATGTTCTTCTCCGTCAGGATAGCCTTCACCGCCCTCGTAGAGCAGACTCCGCTGAAGCACGCCGTCGTCATCAACCTGGCTTTCCTGCTGCTGGGCGGCTTTCTGTTCGGCCCGCTGGTGCAGTATTACGCTTTCGGCCAGGCCTGGACCGGCTTTCCCTTCGGCTACGACCTTACCGACAACAAGACCCTTCTGATGCTGCTCGCCTGGCTGCCCGCGCTGTGGTCCGTCCTCAAGGACCGCCCCGCCCGCCGCCGGGTGCTGCTGGCTTTCGCCGTGACGGCGGCGGTTTACCTGGTGCCGCACAGCATGTTCGGCAGCGAACTGGACTATGCCAGCAACCAGGTGGTCACCGGCGGAAAGTAACTCATGGCTTCCCTCGTAAGAAAAAAAATACTGGTTAAAGGCGTGGTGCAGGGCGTCGGGTTCCGCCCCCACGTCTACAAACTGGCCGTTGCGCACGCCCTGGCCGGCTGGGTGAAGAACGACGCCGCCGGGGTCACCATAGAGGCTGAAGGCCGGCTGTCCTCAGTGAAAACTTTTATCAGGGAGATCACGCTGAAAAAACCCGCGGCGGCGCGGGTAGATTCCGTCTTTGTCTCCGCGGTCGCCGCGGCCGGCGAAAAAAACTTCTGTATCGCTAAAAGCGGCGGCAAGGCGGCCGCTTCGGCCATTATCCCGGCCGACCTGGCGCTCTGCCCCGACTGCCGCCGGGAACTCCTGGAGCCTTCGGACAGGCGCTACGTTTACCCTTTCACCAACTGCACCAATTGCGGCCCGCGCTTTACCATCGTTAAAAGCGTGCCTTACGACCGCCCCGCCACCACCATGGCCGGGTTTAAAATGTGCCCGGATTGCCTGGCCGAATACGGCGACCCGCTGGACCGCCGCTTCCACGCCCAGCCCAACGCCTGCCCCGTCTGCGGGCCTTCCGTAAGCCTGGAGTGGGCCGGCCGCTCGCTTACCGGCCTGCCGGCGCTGGAGCAAACCGCGACGCTCCTGCTCTCCGGGCGGATAGGGGCGCTTCAAAGCCTCGGCGGCTTTCACCTGGCCTGCCGGGCCGACAGCCCCGCCGCGGTAAAAAAACTCAGGGCAGCCAAAAAGCGTCCCCACAAACCCTTTGCCGTAATGGTTTCGTCCCTCGCGGCGGCGCGGCTTATCTGCTCGGTCTCAAGGCTTGAGGCCGGGGCGCTCTCCTCGCCCGAAGCCCCGGTAATGATGCTGCGCAAACTTGCCCCCGGTTCTTTTCCCGGCGCGGCGCCCGCGCTGTCCAAACTGGGCGTGATGCTGCCCTATACCCCGCTGCACGCCGCCCTCTTCCGGCTGCTGGAGAAAAAGGGCTTTACCGGAGCGCTGCTCATGACCTCGGGGAATTTTCGGGACGAGCCTATCTGCAAGGACCGCGCCGAAGTAAAGGCCCGGTTGTCCGGCGCGGCGTCCTTCTCTCTTTTTCATGACAGGCCCATCCATAACAGGGTGGACGACAGCGTGGCGTATGAAGCGGCCGGCGGGCTGCGGCTGGCCCGCAGGGCGCGCGGTTTTGTGCCGGCAGGGATAAAGCTCGCTTCAGCCGGCGCGCCGGTACTGGCCTGCGGCGCCGACCTGAAGAACGCTTTCTGCCTTACCCGCGGGGGGGAGGCCTTTCTCTCGCAGCATATAGGGGATCTGTCCGAGCCGCGCAACCAGGCCTTCTTCAAGGAGACCCTGGCCAACTTCCGCAGGCTGCTTAAAGTTTCTCCCGCCGTTGCCGCGCACGACCTGCACCCGGATTACGCTTCCTCGGCCCTGGCCCGCGCCCTGCCCGGCAAAAAGACAGCCGTGCAGCATCACGCCGCGCACGCGCTGAGCGTGGCCGCGGAGCACGGCCTGGAGACTCCTTTTATCGGTCTTTCTTTCGACGGCACCGGCTACGGCACCGACGGCAAGATCTGGGGCTCCGAATTCATGGTTTTCAAGGACAGGACCTGGCGCCGCGCGGCGCACCTTGATTACTTCCCGCTGCCCGGCGGCGACGCGGGCGCGCTCGAAACCTGGCGCCCGGCGCTGGCCCTGGTAAGGAACGCTTTCGGGCCGGCCTGGCGCGGGCCGGCCGGGCGTATTTTCTCCGGCGTTCCGGCGGCCAAAAGCCGCACGGTGGAGCGCATGATAGAAGCCGGCCTGAACTGCCCTGCCACTTCCAGCCTGGGCCGCCTGTTCGACGCTTTCAGCTTTCTCTCCGGCATCCGCGGTGAAACCACTTACGAGGCCCAGGGGCCCATGGAACTGGAATCTGTTTATGGCCCGGCTGGCGCGGCCTATTCTTTTGACGTAAAAAAAGTGCCGGGCGGCTACCTTGTAGACCCGGCCCCCGCCGTGCGGGCCGCCGTGCGGGACAGGCTTGCCGGCCGGCCGGCCGCGCTGATCTCCGCCGGGGTACATAAGGGCCTGGCCGCGATGGCCGTGGAAACGGCTTGCCGTCTCTCGAAGGATACGGGGATAAAGACTTTCTGCCTTTCTGGCGGAGTCTTCCAGAACCGTACCCTGCTTGAACTGGTAACGACCGGGCTCGAGCGGCGCGGCTGCGGGGTTTACGCCAACCGGCTGGTTCCGGCCAACGACGGCGGCCTGGCGCTGGGGCAGGCCTGGTACGTGCTGAAAGGTTACAGGCAGGCGGAGTGAGCAGCTGCCCGGCATAAAAGAAAAGGCCCTTCTTGCGAAGGGCCTTTTCTTTTGCTGCGCCGAACTTTAGCGGAGGGCGGCTTCCTGCGCGTGGCTGTTCACGGCCGGGGCCGCGTCCCTGGCGGTTATCCACTTGGCGAAGTCGTCCCACTTGCCTTCTTTGGCCCAGGCGAGCTGGTCGTAGTCGTCCTCGTAGCTGTAGGTGGGCAGGTAGGCGGCGACGCCGTAGGCCTTCTTGAACTTATCGCCGGTGGCGCCGTTGTCGATGATCACCTTGTTGTAGAGCAGGTTCATGACGGTCACGGTCTGGGCCTTGAGCCCCCGGGACTTGGTCTTGCCGTGTACGTTCTCCATGAAGTGTATCAGGTCGCGCGAGCCGGCCCCGCCGAAGGCGGTGGCGGCGTTAAGCGCCTCTTTCACCATGGCCTTGTCTTCCTTCATCACCAGCTCCGCCCAGTTGTCGAGCTGCGCCCTGAAGGCCGTCAGGCCGGAGGTGCGCACCGCGGACTGCGTGGCGGCGGTGCCTTTCTCGCCGTAGAAGGCCTTGTAGCCCTGCACGGCGGCGGCGGCCATCACGTCGGGGGTAAGGTTGGTCTTATTGGAGTGCACGCGTGAAAGGAAGTAATCGTAGGCCCAGCCGTCGCCGGGTTCGTTCTCTTCGGAGCCGACGGTGATCCTGGCGGCGTCTTTCAGTTCGTAGGCCACTTCGGCCATCTGCATCAGGCAGGCGTCGGAGGCGTAGATGTCCACGCCGCCCATCTCGCGCACGGCCAGCCCCAGGTTCACGGTGCTAATGCCGTTGCCGGTCTCGTCGTCGTAGGAGATGCCCTTAAGGACGGGCTGGCCGAAGGCTTTGTTCTTCCACCCGTCGCCGTGGTTCCACACTATCAGCATATATTTTTTGGCGGGGTAAGCCTGCTTGGCCCATTTGCCGAATTCTACGAGCTGCTTGTAGTCGCCCATGTCCACGCTGCCCAGGTCCGAGAGCATAGTGGAGCTCAGCGCGGCGTTGTCGCCGTCGGCGGTCACCAGGTAGCGGCGCACGCCGGCCCAGTCGGTGGAGGCGTCGCGGGAGGCCGCGTCCTTCATCATCATGGGGGGCATGCCGCCCCAGTAAGGGTTGGGCCAGCCGGGATGCGGCACTACCGGGCCGTTGCCCCAGTCGTCGTAATAACCGCCGTTGGGGGGATAGGAGGGCGGGGTATACTTAATGCGGGCGGCCTGGGTAACGATATTGATGTTTTCGGTAGGGCCGTACTTTTCCATCTCGTTCATGTCCTCGATGACATAGGAAGAGAGATTGTTCTTGCCGTTCATGAACACCATGATGGTCCATTCTTTAACGGTGCGGGCGTCCTGCGGAGCGGCCGGAAGGGGCACCGGCACCTCGGAGGCTTTGGCCTGGCTTACTATTTCCTTTACGGAAGGCAGGCCGGCGAAGTCCTGCGCGGCGGCGGGGGCGGCCAGGAAGGCCGAGGCCAGCAGCAGCTTGCTAATGTCTAGTTTTTTCATCAAGAGATCTCCTTGGAACGCGATGATAGAACTGCATATATAATAATATTCCATTCCTGGCCGCGCTCTATGGGTATATAGGCCCAGCAGCCCGGAGTTATTCGGCCTATGCTTGCGGGGGACTTTAGTCCTACGACGAATGTCAAGCGGGCGGCCGGCCGTCTTTGGTATAATTTAAAAGTTCTGGCGGAGGAATCCGGTGTAAATCCGGAGCTGCCCCGCAACGGTGATGTCCGTCAATAACGGAATAAGCCCGGTCTACCGCCGGAACCGTCGCAGCCTGCGAGGGCCGGCCTTTTTCCATCCGATGGAGAAGCCGCCTCCCGCTATGGCGCGGCGACTCTCGCGGGAGGAAAAATGAAACGTGCCAGCCTGTCTTTATTGCTATGCCTCAGCTCGGTTAACCTTTATGCCGGAGAAGACTCCGGCCCCGAACTCTTTTTCTCGGTTTCACGCGCGCCCGGCTACCGGTGCCTGGCGCCCGTAGGCGCGCGCGCGCTGGACGCCGCCGCGGTGGAGCGAACCAAGGCGGATTCCGTGCCCGCCCTGCTGGACGCCGCCGCGTCCCTGGCTATCCGCAGGCTTAACGGGCCGCTGGGGCTTGCTACGGTCTCAATGCGCGGTTTCCAGTCCAAACAGACCGCGGTGCTGATAGACGACGTCCGGCTGCCAGCCGATATCACCGGCACCGTGGACCTCTCCGTGCTGCCGGCGGCCGGGCTGGGCAAAGTGGAGATCCTGCCGGGCGCGGCGTCCTCCGTCTACGGCGCCAACGCGGCGGGCGGGGTGGTGCAGCTGTTCACCCGGCGCCTTTCGCCGGGGGCGCGGCTGGCCCAGGCCGGCGCGGAATTCTCCTCTTACAACGGCAGGGCCTATACCGCCAGGGCGGGGGCCGCCGGACAGGCCGCCGAGGTGTTTTTCGCGGGCGCCTCCAATTCTTCCGGCGGGTTCCAGCAGAATTCCAAAGTAGAAAAAGACTCGGCCAACGGCAGAGCCTCGCTGGCCCTGGGCGCCGCCGGCAGGCTGACCGTGACGGGCCTGGTCTCGCGGCTTAAAACCGGCCTGCCCTCCGGTACCCCGGCGCCGGTAAGCGACTGGAACGGCACCAGGGAAAGAACGGCCAATTCCCTTACGGATTGGCAGACTTCCAGGCGCAGTTATCTTTCCGGGGCCTGGAGCGGCGGGGGCGAGAAAATTTCTCTCAAGGCCGACTTCTCCCTGTCCGACAACAAGATAGAGGCTTTCCAGTTCGGTTCCCTCGGTTCTTCCAAAGTTACCGATAAGGCGGCTTCCGCCCGGGCCACTTTTTCCGGGACCGCGGTGCTCGGCGCGGAAAGCTCGGCTTCCGCCCTGGCTTCGGGCGTTTACGGCGACCATACCGTTCATTCTTACGGCGTCTTCGCCCAGAAGACCTTCAGCCCGGCCCGGGGCCTCGAGCTCACGCCCGGCGCCAGGCTGGATAAAAGCGGGGTTTATAAGGGCCGCGTAAGCCCCAAACTGGCCGCCGTCTACGTCCCCGATGAAAAATGGAAGCTCTCGGCTTCCGCCGGCATGGCTTTCCAGGCCCCCACCTTCGCCGACCTTTATAACCCCTGGGCCGCTCCCGCGCCCGGGCTTAAACCCGAGACCAGCCTGAATTCCCACGCCGGGGTCTATTACGGCGCCCCGGCCGGCTGGTACGCGGAACTGGGCGGTTATTACTCGGCCATCAAGGACCGCATAGCGCTGGATCCCCTTACCTGGGCGGCGGCCAACCTGGACGCCGGCTTTAACTACGGGCTGGAGGCCGAGGCAGGTTTTAAGCCCGGCAGCTTTACCTTCTCCGCCGGCTACGCGCGCAATCTCAGCAAAGTAAAAACCGGCGGCGCCGCTTACGAACTCATGAACTTCAGCCCGGCGCACAGGGTTACCTGCTCGGCCGGTTTAAACAGCGGGAGCTTCGCCCTGGCTCTGGCGGGGCGCGGGGTTTCGGAACAGTACACGGGCCGCGGCCGGACGGGCCTGCGCCTGCCGGAGTACTGGACTTTCGGCCTGACCGCCTCCAAGGCCCTGGGGGGGCTGGAGCTGTGGGGTGGGATCTCCAACCTGCTCGACAGGCGTTACGCCGAGACGGCCGACGTTTTTAACGGCTGGTTCCCGCAGCCGGGCCGGACTTTCTCCGCGGGCCTGAAATTCAGCTTCGCCTGAAGCGCCGGTTCGTTTCGCTTTGACGGCGCCGGGTAAAAGTGTTACTATTGGTATAAAGGTAACACTATGAAAAACAAGCTCGTCAGGTTCGGGGTGTCGCTGGAGGGGGAACTGCTGCGGAAGTTCGACGCCCTGATAGGCGCCGAGGGCTACTCCAACCGCTCCAAGGCCCTCGCCGACCTGATCCGCAAGGAATTTGTGTCGGACGTTTTTTCCCGGGGCGGGGCGGTGGCGGGCGCGGTCACGCTGGTCTATGACCACCATAAGCGGGACACGGTAAACAGGCTGCTTGACATGCAGCACGACCACGGCGGTATAATAATCTCCGCGCAGCACGTGCATCTGGACCACGACAACTGCCTGGAAATAATAGCCGTAAAAGGGCCCGGGGCCAAGGTGAAGGCGCTGGCCGATTCGCTTAAAGCCGTTAAAGGGGTGAAGCACGCCACCCTGAGCGTTACCAGTTCCGGAAAGTAGGGGGGAGAATGAAGAAGACCTTATTGTTTTGCACCCTGGCGTTCAGCGGGGGCAGCGCTTTCGCATTTCACCCGCTGATAAGCGAAGATACCGCGTTCCTGGGGCGCGACGTGCGCCAGGCGGAAATAACTTTTGAACATTCGGTCTCCAAAGAGGGGTTCGACTTCTATTCCAACACCGTGGCCGCGGAGTTCTCCTACGGCCTTTTCGACAAGATAGATATTATGATCAGCGCCCCCTGGCAGGGCTGGAGCTCCCACGGGCTATCCGAAAGCGGCCTGGGCGACGTGTCTCTGGAGACCAAGTTCGAAGTCGCGCGCGATAAAGACTGGACCTTCGCCCTGAAGCCCGGCTTTTCCCTGCCCGCCGGCAACGAGGCTAAAAGCCTGGGCGCCGGCAAGGGCGGCGTCTGGGTTTACGGCATAGCCGGCAAGACTGCCGGCCCCCGGCACTATTACCTGAACGCCGGCTACAGGCTCAACCGCAACTCCCTCGACAACGCGGAAAACATCTTAAAGGCTTCAGCCGCCGCGGCGCTGGAAGTGCTGCCCAAAACCCTGCTTTCGGCCGAACTCGCGATAGAGACCAGCCCGGAAAAGGATTCTCCTTCCCATCCGGTAACTTCGGTGTTCGGCCTGATCTGGTCCCCTTCTCCTTCGCTGGATCTGGACGCGGGAGTAAAGTTCGGCTTGAACAAGGCCGCCGACGACCTGGGCCTGCTGGCCGGCTTTACCCTCAGACTTTAATTAAAGGAAACCTGAAATGGACAACGGCGCCATACTTCTTACCGCGGCTTCGCTGGGTTTTATTCACACGGTGCTGGGGCCGGACCATTACATCCCCTTCGTCGCGCTGGCCAAGGCGCGGGCCTGGTCCAGGACAAAGACGGCCCTGATCACATTCTTATGCGGCGTCGGCCATGTGGCTAGTTCCGTGCTTATAGGGCTGGCGGGCATCTGGCTGGGCACCGCCGTTTCCAGGCTGGAATGGGTGGAGGGCCTGCGCGGGGACGCGGCCGGCTGGCTGCTGCTCTCTTTCGGCCTGGCCTATATGGTGTGGGGGATCAAGAAAGCCCTGAAGAACGAAAAGCATTCTCATGGTCATTCCCACGGCGGGCCGGAACATGCGCACGGCCACGGGCATGATGCCGAACACGCGCACCCGCACGGCGAAAAAGCTTCGGTAACCCCGTGGGCGCTTTTCATCGTTTTTATTTTCGGCCCCTGCGAACCGCTTATCCCGGTGCTGATGTACCCGGCGCTCAAGACGGGGCTGGGGCTGGCACTGGCGGCGGCGGCGGTTTTTTCCATCGTTACCATCGCCACCATGCTGGCCTCCGTTTTCCTCCTGCTGTGGGGGATAAAACTCTTTCCCGTGGAGCGGATGGAGCGCTACGCGCACGCGCTGGCCGGCTTCGCGGTTTTCGCCTGCGGGGTCGCGGTTAAAGCCGGGCTGTGATTTTTTCCGGCAGGAGGGGTATTTTTTGATAAAATATTCCCTCTGATGCCACGGCTCTCCCTTCATTTCATCCTCCTGCCTTTCCTCGTGTTCTGCGGCTCCGGCGCCTCAGCGCAGGGGCTCGGGCCCGTGGCGGAAGACGCCATAGAACTGAGCACCGCCGCGCTGCTGGAGCAGCTGGCTTCCATTCCCGACTACTCCGTGGCCGCGGATACCATCCCCGTGACCGAGGCGGACGTGCAGGAGCTGGAAGAAGGCGAGGACGCGGAAGCCTATATCTTTATCAGCAGCGCCCTGGCCCAGACCCCTCAACCGGTAAACCTGGGCGGCAACGGCCGGCTGACCCTGACCCGCTACGATAACGGCGAGAAGCTCACGGTGCGCTACCGCCTGCCGGACGGTTCCTATGACCCGGAGGCGCTGGCTAAGCTGGACCACCACATGCGCTGCAGCCTTACCGGGCGCGAAACCAAAATGTCCGTGAAGCTGATAGAGCTGCTCGACGCGGTGGAAGACCGTTTCGGCAAGAAAGGCCTTACCCTTTTAAGCGGTTACCGCACCCCCAGGAACAACGGGCGCACGCCCGGCGCGTCCAGGCACAGCCTGCACATGCTGGGCTGGGCCGCCGACATAAAGGTCTCCGGCTACAGCTCCACGAAGATAAAGAAGTATGGCCAGAAGCTCTGGGTGGGCGGGGTGGGCTATTATCCCTACAAGGGTTTTACCCACCTGGACGTGGGAAAAGCCAGGTACTGGGTAGTGGGCCGGCCGCCGCGCAGGCGCCGCGTCCGCCGCAATACAAAGCCCGCCCCGGCGCGCAAAACCACCGCCCGGCGCAAAGCCCCCGCCGCTAAAACTTCTTCAAAGCCGGGCGCCTCAAAACGGAAGTCCTGATGGCGCAGATCATACTTTTCAGACCCAATGCCAGCCACAGGCTGCTCAAGCGCAGCCCGCTGGGCCTGGTCTATATCGCCACCCCGCTGGCGCAGAAGGGTTACACGGTGGAGATCATAGATCAGGGCATCTCCTCCGACTGGAAAGAAAAACTTCAAAAAGCCCTGGGCCCCGACACGATCTGCGCCGGGGTCAGCGTTATGACCGGCAGCTCTATCGCCGCGGGGCTGGAATTCTCCAGAGTTATAAAGGAAGGCCGGGACCTCCCCGTGGTCTGGGGGGGCATACACCCGAGCCTGCTGCCCGAGCAGACGCTGCAGAATCCTTTTATCGACGCGGTAGTTATCGGCGAGGGGGAAAAGAAGTTCTCCGACCTGGTAGCGTGCTATGAAAACAAGGGGCCGCTGGAACTTGTCAAAGGGATAGGTTTTAAAAAGAACGGCGCCGTGGTCATTAATCCCGGGGCGGACAACCTCGACATGGACGACCTGCCGCTGCCGGATTTCAGCCTGATAGACATAGAGCATTATATCCGCGAGAGCAAAAGCTTGTTCGACGGCAGGCGCTGCCTGGACCTGAACGTCGACAGGGGCTGCCCCTACCGCTGCGCTTTCTGCTACAACATAAAATTCAACCGCCGCAAATGGCGCGCCATGTCCGCCGGCCGCATGCTGGACGTGCTGGAGGCCCTGAAGAACAAATACCGGCTAGGCGCCGTCAATTTCGTCTCGGATAATTTTTTCGTGGACAAAGAGCGCTCCGCGGCCGTCTGCCGCGGCCTCGTGGAGCGCAACCTGGACCTGAAATGGCATTCGGATATAAGGATCGACACGTTCCTCCAGTACGACGCCGCCGCGCTGGACCTGATAAAGCGCAGCGGCTGCGACAACCTGACTTTCGGGGTGGAGAGCGGGGCGGACCGGGTGCTGAAACAGATCGACAAGGACATAACGGTCTCCCAGGTCTTGGAGGCGCATAAAAAAGCGGTGGCGGCCGGCTTCAAGGCCAATTACCACTTCATGCTGGGCTTCCCGGAAGAGACAAGGGCTGACATCCTGGAAACCCTGAAGACCGCGGCCAGCCTCACCGAGGACCTGAACACCAACGTCTATGGGCCCGCCATGTACATTCCCTACCCGGGCACTCCGCTGTTCGACAAATGCGTGCAGCTTGGTTTCACGCCTCCTTCACGGCTGGAGGATTGGAGCGCTTTCGACTGGGAGGAAACCTCCAAGCTGCCCTGGTTCAGCTCCGGGGATAAATCTTTTATGAACGAGGTGCAGACGCTGGCCCGCGGCGGGTTTCACAATAACCTGCGCGCCGGCTTCGTCACTTCGCTGGTGTATTTTTACTGCAGGCTGCGCCTTTGGGGCCTGCGCTACGGCGTCACCCTGCACGACCTGGACACGAAGCTGATGCGCCGCGTCCGCGACCGCTGACAGGCTCCTTGCGAATATATGAAAATCCCCGCCGCGCGCGGGGTTTTTCTTTTAACCGCCGCCGCGCCCTGCACGGGGCGGCCGGCGCGAGAACCGGGTGGACTACTCTTTCAGCTTGGGAATGATGCGGGGGCGGTTTTTGAGTTTCTCGGCGTTGACCAGGGCGTGATACTGGTTCACGACGATGCCGTTCAGCGTCTTTTTATCGAGGGCGGACAGTCCCGACAGCCTGAGTTTCGCTACGATCTCGGCTTTCGGGAATTGCCCGATCAGCCGCCCGATCGCTTCGTGCAGGAAGGTGGGGGAAGGGCGCACCTTCGCGAAGTCCACCTCGACGCTTTTCGACGCCGCCCAATGGCTCACGATGAGCTTATGGATTTTTATGCCGCTGGTGCCGGTGAGCGGGGCGTCCCCGCAAACCTCGCGTATGCTTATCCTCGCCGCGGTGTCATTGTTGTCTGTCATGTGGTCAAGCCTTGCCCATCTATCCCGGTCTTCCGGGTACCATATCAATATTGTCGCAAATTTCGGGCCGGATAAAGGGGGGACTTGCTCCCCGGCCTGGCGGGGACGTTAAAAGTAAAACCTGGTCTCTTGGGTAACTTGGGATATTTTGTTATATAATCCACCTTGGGGGGAGATAGTTACCTTTAATCAGGCGGATATTCGCTTATGAAAAAAAATGCCCGCAAGGCTTTGGAGCGGCTGCTTTGGGGGCTGCCGCTTGTTTCGCTCTTGGCCACGCTGTGGCTGGTCTATACCCTGCGTACCGGGGATATGAAACTGGCCGCCCATCGCTTCGAGACCGAGATAGGGCGCGTGAACCAGTCGGTAAGCATCCAACTGCTGACAGTAGACGATATGCTGCACGCCTGCGCCGGACTTTTCCGGGCCAGCGATACGGTTAGCAGGCGGGAATGGCGCCTGTTCGTGGAACTGCTGGACACTACCGAGTACAGCCCCGCCATTCAGACCATAGGTTTCGTTAAAAGAGTTCCAGCCGCCCAGAAGAACCGGCATATCAGCGAGGCCAGGGCGGGCGGCTTCCCGGGTTACGAATTAAAACCAGCGGCGCGGCGGGCCGAATACTTTCCGGTGCTTTACCAGGAGCCCCTGCGGACCAGGGGCCGGCGCCTGGCCGGCTACGACATGGCTTCGGAGCCGGAATTGCTGGCGGCCATGGAAAAGGCGCGCGATAGCGGCCAACCCGAAGGCTCCAGCCCGGTGCTTCTTACTCCTCCCGGCGAAGAAGAACCGCTGGAACCGGGTTTTATCGTTTTCAGGGCCGTCTACGCCAAAGGAAAAAACACGCTTACCCTGGCCCAGCGCAGGGAGGCGCTGGACGGTTTCGTGTATGTTTCCGTCAGGTCCGCCGCGGTGGCCGCCTACGCCATGTCGCTGTCTGAGCCCGGAGTAGTACTGCGCCTCTTCGACGTCAGCGGCGGCGCCTCGCCCAGGCTTATTTACGATTCGGCGCCGGGCGGCAAGCCCGGTAAGGGCCTGGCTAAAGAGGTGGCGAGCTCCCGCTACGGCTGTTCCTGGCGCCAGGAATTCTACACCCTGCCTGCCTTCACGCAGCGCTACCGTATGGGCCACGCTCTGGCCCTGCTCTCCGGCCTGTTGGTCTCGCTGCTGCTGCTCTGGCTGGCTTCGGCGCAGAGCGAACGCGGCAGGGCGCTGGACCTGGTTGAGAGCGCTTCACAGGCGCTGCAGCTCACCCAGTTCACCATCGACCACAGCGGCGCCCCGCTTTTCCTTGTAAACCCCGACGCGACTTTTTATTACGTGAACCGGGCCGCCTGTGATCTGCTCGGGTATACCTTCAAAGAAATGATGGCGCAGACGGCTATAACCGTGAACCCCCAGTACATAGGCGCGGAGGGCTGGGTCGCTAATTGGGAAAAAGTGAAAAAGCAAAAGCAGATAGTGTACGAGGCAGAACTTAAAAATAAAGACGGGGGTGGCGTGCCGGTCGAAATAACCGCCAACTACGTCAGTCATGGCGAGAAGGAACTAAAATGCGTCTTTATCCATGACCTGACGGCCCGCAGAAGAAACGAACAGGAAATGCGCAAGCTTTTCCTGGCCATAGAGTCGGGTCCGGCCTCGGTGATCATTACCGACGTAACAGGGCGCATAGAATATGTGAACCCCAAGTTCACGGAGATCACCGGTTATTCCCGTGAAGAGGCCCTGGGCAAGAATCCGCGCATCCTTAAGTCCGGAGAAAAGACCGCGGAGTTTTACCGGGAGATGTGGAATACTTTGCTGGCCGGGCAGCCTTGGCACGGCGAGTGCCACAATAAAAAAAAGGACGGCTCACTCTACTGGGAAATGACCCATATCTCTTCCGTCCGCGGCGCGAAGGGGGAGCTAACGCACTTCGTGGCCGTCAAAGAGGACATCTCGGACCGAAAACGGATGGAACTGGAGTTGAAGCGCGCCAAGGACGCCGCGGAGTCGGCCAACCGCACCAAGAGCGTCTTCCTGTCCAGCATGTCGCACGAAATACGCACGCCGCTGAACGCCATCCTGGGCTTCTCCCAATTGCTGCGGCGCGATCCGGATCTAACCCCGAAGCAAACACAACAGATAGAGACCATCAACCGCAGCGGCAGGCACCTGCTGGCGCTGATCAACGACATCCTGGAGATGTCCAAGATCAAGGCCGGGCGGGCCACGCTGAACCTCTCGTCTTTCGACCTTGGGGGCCTCCTGGAAGACCTGGGCGTGATGTTCCGGCAGCGGGTAGAGGGCAAGGGGCTGGAACTGGTCGTGGAAAGAAGCGCCGGGCTTCCGCCGTTCGTCCGGGGCGACGAGGGAAAGCTGATGCAGATCCTGGTAAACCTCCTCGGCAACGCGCTGAAGTTCACCACTTTGGGCCGCATCACGCTGCGGGCGGCCGGCGGCGACGGCGCCGGTCCCAGGCTGGTAGTGGAAGTCGAGGATTCCGGGGTCGGCATGGAAGCCGCGGAACTGTCCAGGCTGTTCTCGCCTTTCGAACAGGCCAAAGCCGGCCAGGCGTCCGGTACCGGTACCGGGCTCGGCCTCGCCATCAGCCGGGAATACGCCCGCCTTATGGGCGGGGACATAACGGTGACCAGCCGGGCAGGTAAAGGCACCGTTTTCAGGCTGGACATCCCCGTTAAAGAGGCGTCCTCCGCGGCAGCGGCCGTGAAGGAGACTGTCCGCCAGGTTAAGCGCCTGGCCCCGGGACAGCCGGTTTACCGCGTGCTGATAGCCGACGACAAACCGGACAACCGGGACTTCCTGGACCAACTGCTCGGTTTTGTCGGGTTCGAGGTCCGCCAGGCCGTAGACGGAGCGGAGGCGCTCCGGGCCTTCGGGGAATGGCGGCCGCACCTTATCCTGATGGATATAAAAATGCCCGTAATGGACGGCTACGAAGCCACCATGCGCGTGCGTTCCTCCCCGGGGGGGAAAGACGTGAAAATAATAGTGCTGAGCGCCAGCGCTATCGGCGACGTCCGGCAGGAGGCCATCGCGAACGGGGCCGACGATTACCTGGCCAAGCCGTTCCGGGAGGGTGAGCTGTTCGAAAAGCTGCGCCGGACGCTGGGCGCTGAATTTGTCTACGAGGAAGAGCCGCGGGGAACCGCTGAAAAGGCCGAAGAGAAAGTCACGGGCGCCGCCCTCGCCTCGCTCCCGGCGGAACTGGCCGGGCGCGTCCGCGAAGCGGCGGTCAGCGGGGATTTCGACCGGCTCTCGGAATTGGCCGCCGAGGCCGGCGGCCCGGCTCCGGAAGCGGCCGCTGCGCTCAAAGCCCTGGCGGCGCGATTCGACGCCAAGGCCATACTCGGGCTGCTGCCTAAGGCGGATGCGGATGGAAAATAAGAAGACCGGCCGGTCCCCGGCGGGGATCCTGGTAGTGGATGACACGCCCGCCAACCTGGAACTGCTCAGCGGCATGCTGAAGGGCCGCGGCTACAGGATCCGCGCGGCTATCAGCGGCGAGGCCGCGCTGGAGGCCTGCCATATCAATCCCCCGGACCTGATCCTCCTCGACATCAATATGCCGGGCATGGACGGCTACGAGGTGTGCAGGCGCCTGAAAACCGACGAGGAGTTGAAAGAGATCCCCGTGCTCTTCCTCAGCGCCTTGAACGAGACGATGGACAAGGTCAGGGCTTTCAGCGCGGGCGGGCAGGACTACATAACCAAGCCGTTCCAGATGGAAGAAGTCTACGCCAGGGTAGAGACGCACCTGACGCTGAAAGCCGCCAGGGAATTCCTGAAGGAAAAGAACCGGTTCCTGGAATACACTTTCTCCCGCTTCGTCTCCCCCGAAGTGATCGAGACGATGAAGCAAAGGCCCATCAGCGAATTCCTGAAGATGGAGCGCAGCGAGATCACCATCCTGTTCGCCGACCTGCGCGGCTTCACGGCCCTGGCCACGCAGGTCCCGCCCGAGGAGATCCAGGAGGCGCTTAACTCCTTCCTCGAGGTCATGGTGGCCGATATTTCCGTCGCGGGCGGCATGATCGACAAGTTCATGGGCGACGGACTGGTCGCCCTCTTCGGCGCCCCTTTCAGACAGGAGGACCACGCCTGGCGCGCGCTGCAGGCCGCGGTCCGCATGCAGTCCTCGCACACCCGGTGGATGGCGGAAAGGGCGGCGCAGAATAAGCCGGCCAGGCCGCTGGGTATAGGCATAGCTACCGGGGCGGTGGTGTTCGGGGCTTACGGCACCAGCAACCGCATGGAATACACCGCGCTGGGCCACGCCGTGAACCTGGCCAGCCGGCTTTGCAGCGCGGCGGAGGGAGGCGAGATCCTGACTATCCCGCTGACCGCGGAAGAGGCCCGCGCTCACGCGCCCGCGTCGGGTGAAGGCGCCGGCCGGCTGCCGGATTTCGCCTCCAGGGGCAAGTTCCCGTTCAAGAATATCTCCGAGCCCGTGGAAGTTATCTCGGTAAAGGAAAAAATATGATCATGCCTACCTCGGCCGAAGGACCGCCGCAGAGCATCCTGCTGGTGGACGACCTGCCGGCCAACCTTGAACTGCTGGCCGGGATGCTGAAAAGCAAAGGTTACAAGACCCGGGCCGCGGTCAGCGGCGAAGCCGCCCTCCAGGCGGTCGAGGCCGAACTCCCGGACCTGGTCCTGCTGGACATCAATATGCCGGGCATGAGCGGCTACGAGGTGTGTGAACGCCTCAAGGCCGTTGAGAAGTTCAGGGACGTGCCGGTGATCTTCCTGAGCGCCCTCAGCGAAACCCTGGACAAAGTGCGGGCTTTCGGAGCGGGCGGCGTGGATTACGTGAGCAAGCCGTTCCAGTTCGAGGAAGTGGAGGCGCGCGTCCGGGCCCATCTCGAGCTCAGGCGCCAGAAGCGGGAATTGAAGGACAGCTACGAGCGCCTCAAGGAACTGGAAAAGATGCGCGACGGTCTTGTGCACATGATAGTGCACGACCTGCGCTCGCCGCTCGCGGTCATCCTCTCCTATATGGATTTTTTGAAGAAAGACAGCAGCGGCGTGCTGCCGCCGGCCGCGTTGGAGGATATGGAGGAGACGCGCAAAGCCGCGGACGTGATGATGCGCATGGTAAGCGACCTGCTGGACGCCAGCAAGATGGAGAGCGGCAAGATGAAGCTCAGCCTGGCGGATTGCGACCTGCCCGCGCTGCTGGAGGAGGCCGCGGCCTCCATGAAGCCACTGGCTGGAGCGCGCCGGCTTTCGGTGGTTCCCGGGCAGGGGAAGGTGAAGGCCGACCGCGAGCTTATCTGCAGGGTGGTGCAGAACCTCGTAGGTAACGCCCTTAAATTCGCGCCTAAAGAGGGCGGCTATGTCCGCCTGGCGGTAAGCCCGTCGGCGGCAGGGGTAAGGGTGACCGTGGAGAACAATGGCCCCGACATCCCGGCGGAGTACCAGGAAGAGATCTTCGAGAAGTTCGGCCAGGTAACCTCCGGCGGAGTGCGCAAGCCTTTTTCCACCGGCCTGGGGCTGCACTTCTGCAAGCTGGCGGTTGAGGCCCATGGCGGAAGTATCGGCGTGGAAAGCGCACCCGGCCAACCGACCGTTTTCTGGTTCGAACTGAAGGCCTGACCTCATGGAAAAACTGCGCGTCAAGGAATTCGACACCGTACAGTTCACCAAGATGGTGCGCAGGACCAAACTGTTCGCCAACATGCAGATGGGCCTGCTCGAGAAGATCCTGGCGTGGGTATGCCTTTACCGGTACAGAAAAGGGGAGAAGATCTGCCGCCAGGGAGACCCCGGTGATTCGTTCTTCGTGGTTTACGAGGGGCGCGTCGCGGTGAGCCTGAAGCACCTGGCCTTCTTTTCAAAAAAGGCAGCCATGCTGGGCCCCGGAGACTGCTTCGGGGAAATGTCCCTTTTCAGGCAGACGCCCAGGAACGCCACCGTCACCTGCGAGGAGGAAACCAAGGTTTTCGTGCTTCGGTCAGAAGATTTTCACGCCGCGCTGAAGGATAATCCCGTCTTCGCGGAAGAGATGAAGCGGCTGGTGGCGGAGCGGGAATTCCAGGACAGCGGGCTGTAGCGGCAGAGGGGAGGAATATGGCCAGGATACTCTTAATAGACGACGACGGGGTCGTACGGGACGCGCTGGAAGTCTTCCTGACACGCGACGGGCACCAGGTGATAACCGCGGCCGACGGCGCCAACGGGGTCCAGGCGTTCAAGCAGAAATCTCCCGACCTCGTAGTGCTGGACCGGAACCTGCCTGTCCTCACCGGTTCCGAAGTCCTGAAAAAGATCCGGGAAATTTCGGGTACCACTCCGATAGTGATGCTGACCGGTCATGACGCGCCCGAGGACGCGGAAAAATATCTCCGCTCGGGGGCGACCGCTTTTCTTTCAAAGAAGAACGGCCTTCTGAACGCTCTTAACGAGGTGGACCGCCTGCTGGGGGTCAGGCGGGCGGCCGCCGCCCCGGCCCCGCCGGCGGCGCCGGTCTCCGGCTTGAAGTCCAAAGGGCTCGTGCTGGTGGCGGACGACGACCCGGGCATGGCCGGGGCCGTTTCTAAATTCCTGGTCTCTTACGGCTACGAGGTGCTGCAGGCCGAGGACGGCAGCCGCGCGATAGCGCTGGCCAGGGCCAGGCGCCCCGACGTGGTGGTGCTCGATATCGGTATGCCGGGCAAGGACGGCGTGGAAGTCCTCCGGGAACTGGTGCCGCAGCTGCCTGGGACAGGCTTCATCATGCTGAGCGGCAACGATGACGAAAACATCGCCAGGGCCTGCATCAAGATAGGAGCTTTTGATTATCTCACCAAGCCCGCGAACCTGGGCACGCTTGAAAGCCTGGTAAGGGCCTGTATGGAGACGGGCGGCCGCCCCTGAACTGGGAACGTCGGAATTTGAACTGCGGTAGGCGGATCTTATCCGGGAGATGTCGTCGCAGGCGTTGCCACCCAGCGCGGCCCCGCACTGCACTGCGGTGTCGCTGCTGCTCCACCCCTTGCCGCGAGAAGGCGGTTCGCCGGGCTCCGGCACTGCGCGCCGTCGCACCTGCTCCCAAGGTGTTCTGCATCTTATCAACACCTCCATACAAATACCCGGTAAGGTCACCGGCGAGCATACGGGCATAAAGCAGGTGAACTGGGAACGGGCGCTCCCTCGCGGGGTTAGCCAAGCGCGGGGGAGAAGCGCTAGAATATAGCGATGGGACCGAGAACTCAGAAAGCCTACAGCCAGGCCGCCGCCAATTACGACGCCGAGCCCAATTCCGTGCTGTTCACGGAGACGGAGATTGTGCTGGCCATGCTGGAGCTGCGCCGGGACGACCGCCTGCTGGACGCGGCCTGCGGCACGGGGAAATACGTGCAGGCGGGGCTTAGGGCCGGCGCGGACTGCGCCGGGCTGGATTTTTCCGACGAGATGCTGGCCCGGGCCGCCGCAAAGTGCCCCGGCGCGCGGTTCACGCGGCACGACCTGATGGCGCTGCCGCTGCCTTTCGCCGACGGCGTTTTTACTAAAATAGTCCTGGCCCACGCCCTCTGGCATGTGGGGGCTATAGATAAACTTTTCGCCGACTTCGCGCGGCTGCTCGCGCCGGGCGGCAGGTTGGCGGTCTCGGTAACCCACCCCGGGGCCTCTTTTAAAAGTTTCGAGTACCGGGCCGAAGACCTGCCCGGCGGCGAGGAGATAGACTTAAGCGCAGAGAGACACCGCTACAACCAGGCGGAAATAGAGACGGCGGCGATGGCGGCGGGCCTGCGCCCAATCCTGGCGGAAACCATCCCGGTGGACGAGCGCCTGCGGCCGGTGCTCACTCCCGCGGCTTACGAGAGGGTAAAGGGAACGCCGCTGATACTAGCCCTGAGGTTCGACAAACCATGAAAAGAACTGATTCCTTCGCCGTGATACTGGGCCTGCTGGCGGCCTTCTTCTTCGGCGTGTCCACGCCGCTGAGCAAGGTTCTGCTGCAGGACTTCAACCCTTTCCTGCTGGCGGGCCTGCTCTACCTCGGCGCGGGCCTGGGGCTCTCCGTCTACACCCTGCTGCGCGGCGGCCGCATAACACCGCCGCTCAAGACCCTTAAATACAAATATATCGTCGGGATGATAATCTTCGGCGGCCTGCTGGGGCCGGTGCTGCTGCTGGCCGCGGTGCGCATAGCCCCGGCGGCCTCGGTCTCCATCTGGCTGAACATGGAGCTGGTGGCCACGGCGATACTCGGCCATTTCCTGTTCAAAGACCACCTGGACAAGCGCGGCTGGATCAGCGTGGGGTTAAGCCTTGCGGCTGGTGTGCTGCTCTCCTACAGCGGCGGGGTGGCCGGCTTCACGGCGGGCTTGCTGGTGGCGCTGGCCTGCTTCAGCTGGGGCTTCGACAATCATTTTACCGCCATTATCGACGATCTCTCCCCGGTGCAGAGCACCATAATAAAGGGCCTGGCTGCCGGCACCACCAATACCCTCATCGGCCTGGCGCTGGCCGGCGGCATGCCGGATATGCCCGCGATGGGCAAGGCGCTGCTGGTGGGCTTCCACTGCTACGGCCTCAGCATCACCTTCTATATCTCGGCCGCGCAGAAGTTGGGTGCGGTGCGCAGCCAGCTTATCTTCTCGCTGGCGCCGCTCTTTGGCGTGGTCCTCTCTGTGCTGGCACTGCATGAAGGCCTTTCCGCCGTGCAGCTTATCTCCGGTGCCATGCTGCTGGCCTCGGTCTGGCTGATGCTGGCCGAGAAGCACGCCCACGCCCACGAGCATCACGAGATGGAGCACACGCACCAGCACGCCCACGGCGACCTGCACCACGACCATCACGACGGCCCGCAGCAAGAGCCTCACGCCCACCTGCACAGGCACAGCGCGGCTACCCACGTACATCCTCACTGGCCGGACCTGCACCACCGGCACAGCCATTAGCGTGACCGGCGCCGGGTTCAGCCTTCTCTCGCTGCTGGGCGCCAGCTTCCTGGCCTCCACTATCGTGCCTGTAAGTTCCGAGGCGGCGCTGTTCGCCGTGCTAAAGTTCGACGCCGGGCTGTTTTGGCCCGCGCTCGTAGTGGCCACCCTGGGCAATACCGCCGGCGGCCTTACCACCTATCTCATCGGCCGCTATGCCGGCTCCAAAAAACCGCTGGCCCAACTGGAGCGCGTCAGCCGTTACGGCGCGCCGCTGCTCTTCTTCGCCTGGCTGCCCGTAGTGGGCGACGCCTTCTGCCTGGCCGCCGGCTGGGCGCGGCTCAACTGGCTCGCGGTGGCGCTGTTCTCCGCCGCCGGGCGGTTCGTACGTTATTGGCTGGTGGCGCAGGGCGCGCTCTGGTAGAAGAATTGTGCCGGACCGGCCTGAAAGGCGCCGGAAAATTAGCGGCAATTGCCTGGAAATGAAAAACCGCGCCTTTGACGGCGCGGTTTTCTCTGTCTCCGAAGAAGCCTTCTTCATCGGGCCACTGACTGCAAATTGGCGCCCCCATGGGGATTCGAACCCCAGATCTCTGCCTTGAAAGGGCAGCGTCCTAACCGCTAGACGATGGGGGCGCAAGGTTAACCGAATTACTTGTAAAAAGCCGGCTTAAAAACCGGCTTTTATTTTGTAGAATACAAGTCTACCAATTGCGGCGGTAAGAAGTCAAATTAATGGGGCCCGGGGTGCGCATGCCGTACGAAAATAATATTCCTGACACTAATCCTCCTCCACCGCCTCCGCCGCCGGCGCAGCAGGACGCGCAGCTGCGCTCGGAACTGGAGAGCGCGCGCAAGCGCAATAAAATATTGAAAATAGCGGCAATAACGCTTTCAGTCCTTTTTTTGATCACGGCCGGCGCCGTTTTTTATATCTACACCAAGATACAGCGGACGAAGGCCGCCCTGGCCGAGGCGTTCCAGAACGCTCCCCTGGTTTTTCCCGGCTACGTCCCGGAAGGCGGCGCCCTGCCTTCCATGAACCGTTCCGTGTTCAGCTCCACGAATATGCCGGTTTCCAGCCTGGGCCTGTTCTCCGGCTCCCTGCCCGGCTCTGCCGGGCCTTTAGACCCGGCCGAGGGGGAAAAGATCTATGACGCCCTGGCCAAGTACGCCGACCGCCCCATAGTAAAAGAGTTCATAGCCGACCTGAAAAAGAACCCGGACATGGCCCGCGCTTTCGCGCAGAGCAAAGGCAATAACCCGCTTAAGGTGATAGCTTCCATCCAGGGCGCCAAAGGCGTGGATAAGATCGTGGCGAAATACGCCACCCGCCCGGAATTCATGAAGCTCATGCTGGACGTAATGAAGGACCCGGACCTCAAGCGCCTTATGGCCGGCCTGCCCGGAGGCATGCCCCTGCCCGGCGCCGGCGCGCCGCCCGCCGCTCAGCCCGGGCCCCAGCCCCTGGGCGCGGAAGAACCCCTTGAGGAGGAGAGCGACGCTCCCCTCGTCCTGGATTCCTCAGCCATAAGCGGTGCCCCGGCGCCCGGAACCGCCCCGGAGCGGTCAAAAAAGGTGCCGCCCCCGGTTGACAGCGAATAATATAATTAAGTTTAATAGTAACTTATGTGGCTGAAAACCCTCGCGCGCTTCGTTAAAAGCGTGGCAAAACCTGTCAGTATCTTTGTCATCCCGCACAACGGTATGCCTTCGCTGCGCTTTAATCTGCCGGTATTGTTCCTGCTGGTCTTCGGCGCTTCCTGGACCGTGCTTACCGTCTGGGCGGGGTATATAGCCGGCCGCCACTTCGATTATTACGTTACCAAGGCGGATAACAAGATCCTCCGCACCAAGATGGCCTACGTCTCCGAGCAGGTGGAGAAGGGCATGGCTTATTTGGAGATGACCAAGCGCACCGACAGCCAGCTGCGCAAAGTTCTGGGTATGGACCCCGACCTGCTGGAAAAGGAACAGGGCCTGGGCGGCCCCCAGGACGCCGACCTGGCCGATTTCCGCCGCCTGCTCAACGCCAAGGCCTCCGAGATAAAAGAGACCACGCTTAACAATTCCATCCAGAAGATGCAGGCGGAGTCCCGCAAGCGGCTGTCCAGCTATACGGAGATGACGCTTTATCTTACCGACCGGCATAACGGCGCGCGCGCCACGCCTTCCATCTGGCCCGCCGAGGGCCGCATCACCTCGCCTTTCGGCTACCGCATCGCCCCGCTGCGCTACGCCAGCGAATACCACAGCGGCATAGACATCGCCAACGAGGCCGGCACGCCCATCTACGCGGCCGCCGACGGCGTGGTCCGCCATTCGGGCTGGGCCCAGGGCTACGGCATGTGCGCCGTCGTCGACCACGGGTTCGGCTATTCCACGCTTTACGGCCACATGAGCGAGATCCTGGGCAAGGAAGGCGTACAGGTCAGGCGCGGCCAGGTTATCGGCCGCATGGGGTCCACGGGCACTTCCACCGGCAACCACCTCCATTACGAGGTCTGGACCGGCGGCCTGCCCAAGGACCCGATGAAGTATTTGCAGGTGGGCGGCAAGCACACGGGTAATTTTGCCGGGTTGTTCGACGGTATTTTCGGCGGGCTGTAAATCAGACGGGAGGTTCCATGGCGTTATTTAAAAATACCAACATCAGTTTTGAAACCAAGAACGGGGACACGCTTATCGGCACCGAAGCCTATTTTCAGGGCACGCTTACGGCCAAGGGGTCGCTGCGCATCGACGGGCGGGTGGACGGCTCCGTAGTGGACGCCAAGATCGTGACGGTGGGCAAGTCCGGCAAGATCAAGGGTGACATCTCCTGCGAAGTCTGCTACATCTGCGGCGAGATCAAAGGCAACGTGACGGCGCTGGACCACATAGAGGCGCTCTCCGGGTGCCGCGTGGACGGCGATCTGCGCGCCCCGCGCATCATGCTGGAGGAAGGCGCCCTGTTCAACGGGAACTGCGCCATGGAGCAGCCTAAAAAGGCGGGACGCGCGGAGCCCCAGCCGGAAAAAAACATCAAGACAGAGGCTAAATAACAATGATCTCATTCTTCACCAGGCACACTCGGCCGATCTTCATCGTCGTGGTAGTCATCTTCGTGGGCTCCATCTTCTTTATCAGCGGGCAGGTGTTCACCACCTCCATGGACGCCGTGGCCGACGTGGGCGGGACGAAGATCCCTTACCAGCGCTTCGTCTCCCAGGTCAACCGCGTGATGTCCGGCTTCAAGGACTCCAATACCGAGGTTAACGAAGCCCTGTCCAGGAGCGTAAAACAGGAAGTTTTCCGCGAAATGATCATAGAGGAACTGCTCAGCCAGCAGGGCGACAAACTGGGCATGCGCGTGCCGGACTTCGAGGTGGCGGTGGAAGTGCAGAACACGCCCCAGTTCCGCGAGAGCGGCAACTTCAGCCCGCGCGCCTACTACCAGACCGTCTACAACGAGTTCCAGATGTCCCCGGCCGAATACGAGGCCTGGCGCAAGAAGGCCCGCCTGGCGTCCAAGTTCAAGCAGTTCGTCTATACCAGCGTAAAGGTCACCCCGGAAGAGGTAAAGGCCTATTACGCGGCCAAGAACAAGGGCCTGAAGAATTTCGAGAAAGAGCGCGCCAAGTACGCCGACGAGCTGGCCCGCGAAAAATTCGCCAACCTGGCCAACTACCTGCTCCGGCAGCTTACCACCCGTCAGGAGATCAAGAGTTTCCTCGAGCAGCGCGAACAGGGCCGCTGATCCAAGCTTCGGCATATGGCAGGCAGGGTTGGCGGAGACGCTTCCCTGCCTGTTTTTTTTTATGATAGAGATACACAACCTTACCAAGACTTTCGGTTCCTTCAAGGCCGTCGACGGGCTCAACCTTAAGGTGGAGCCGGGCGAGATCTTCGGCTTCCTGGGCCCCAACGGGGCGGGCAAGACCACCACGGTCAAGATCCTTTCCGGCATCATGCGCCCCACCTCCGGGCGCGTCAGCGTGGCCGGCTACGACGTGGCGCTGGACCCGCTGGCGGCCAAGCGCGTCATGGCCTACATCCCCGACGAGCCTTTTGTCTATCCCAAGCTGACGGGCTGGGAATTCCTGCGCTTCATGGGCGACCTGTATTCCGTGCCCCAGGCGGAGCAAAGCCGCCGCATCCCGCAGCTGCTGGAGACTTTCGAGCTGACGGCGCAGGCGGGGGAACTGCTGGAAAGCTATTCCCACGGCATGAAGCAGAAGCTGCTGATCGCCAGCGTGCTGCTGCGCCGCCCCAAGGCCGTTCTTTTCGACGAGCCTACCGTGGGCCTGGACCCCAAGAGCATCCGCCGCTTCAAGACCCTGCTGGCCGATATCGCGCGCGAAGGCGCCGCGGTCTTCATGTGCACGCATATCCTGGACATGGCCGAAAAGCTCTGCCACAGCGTGGGCATCATCTACCGCGGCCGCCTGGTGGCGCGCGGCAGCGTGGCCGAAGTAAAGAAAATGTCCGCCGGCGCTGCCGGCGAGCGCTCCCTCGAGGACGTCTTCCTGGAACTGACGGAATAGGCCATGTTCAAAGTCCTCGCGGCCCGCAAACTCCACACCTTCACCAACACGCTTAGAGCCATGCGCGGCTGGAAGCTGGCCAAGAACCTGATGTTCGCCGGCGTGGGCCTGCTGATGCTGGCCGCGCTTTACGGCGGGTTCTGGCGGCTGCTCAGCTACCTGGAAGGCGTCCAGCTCATCGGGCCCATGCTGTCCTGGAAGCTTACCTCCATGGTGCTGCTCATGACCTTCTCCATGGTCATCGTGTCCTCCATCATCATCTCGATGACCACGCTGTACTATGCCTTCGACCTGAAATTCCTTTTTTCCTGCCCGCTGGATTTGCGCTCCATCTTCCTGGACAAAGCCCTGGAGACGGTGTTCTACTCGTCGTGGACGCTGGTGCTGGCCATACTGCCGTTCATCCTGGCCCTGGGCCGCATAAAGGCGCTGGGCGCCGGGTTCTACCTGGCCTACGGCTTCCTGATGGTCCCGCTGGTGATGCTGGCCGGGGCCTTCGGCATATTGTTCAGCATGCTGGTGATGTACCTGTTCCCGTCGTCCAAAACGCGCGACATCACCTGGCTGCTGGGTAGCATCTCCGTCGCTTTCGTCTACGTGGTGTTCAGGTTCTCCAAGCCCGAACAGCTGCTGCGCCCCGACTCGCTGGAAATAGTGGCGCAGTACATCCAGTACCTGCAGTCGCCCACGGCCCCTTATATGCCGTCCTGGTGGGTCACCAAGGCCATGGTGGCCTATTCCGCCGGTCATTGGCAGGCCTTTGCCGCCAGCGCGCTGGTGCTGTGCCTGTCCACCGCGGTCATCTACGCCTTTATTTATTTCCTGGCCGGCCGCCTGTACATGCGCGGTTTCAGCGGGGCGCAAAGTTCGCCGCGCTTCAAGGGCGGGCGGGAAACCTCGCGCGAGCAGCGCCTGGCGCTCAGGTGGCCGGCGCTGCGGGTGCCGCTGATCCTTTACTGGAAAGACCGCCTGATGCTGGCGCGCGACGCCCGCTACTGGTCGCAGATCATCCTGATAGCGGCGCTGATAGCCGTCTACCTGTTCAGCATCCGCCAGCTGCCGCTGGACACGCCCGACCTGAAAAGCCTGGTCTCCTTTCTTAACGTCGGGGTGGCCGGCTTCGTGGTGGCGGCCATCGGCCTGCGCTTCACCTTCCCCGCCATCAGCCTGGAGGGCAACAGCTACTGGCTGCTCAAGTCCGCCCCGGTGTCCGCCGCCTCCGTCATGCGCGAAAAACTCATGGTTTCCCTGATCCCTTCGCTGATCGTCGGGTTCCTGCTGATAACCGCCTCCAACCGCCTGCTCAACGCGGACCTGTTCATCTCCGTGCTTTCCGCCTTTACCATCACCGTGGCCTCGGTGGTCATTTCCGTGATGGGCATCGGCCTGGGGGCGCTGTTCCCGGATTTTAATGTCGAGAATATCCACCAGCTGGAGTCCTCCTACGGCGGTTTCCTTTACATGGCCTGCGCCATGGGCTACCTCTCGCTGCTGGTGGGCGTGGAGGCCTGGCCGGTGCAGATGCACTTCGCGGAGCGTTTCGGGCGGGCCAACGCGTGGGATCCGCGCGCGGTCGCCCTGTGCGCGGCGGTCTTCCTGGTGCTGAACTTTACCGCCCTTTACGTGCCGTGGAAACTGGGGCTGCGCAACCTGGAAAAGCATGAAATTTGAAATATGAAAAAAACCCTCATCCTGTGTGTTGCCGTAACTTCTCTGGCCGTTGGGCTCAGCCTGGCGGCGGAGAATCCTTACGCCGGAAAGTTCTTTGCCTCCGGCGACCCTAAAAAGGCCGAGTTCGCCCTCACCTTCGACGACGGGCCGGGCCATATTACCGAAGCCCTGCTGGCGCTGCTCGAAAAAAGGGGGGCCAAGGCCGCTTTCTTCATCCCGGGCTCTTCGGCCCGCGCCTACCCGGCCAGGGTAAAGAAGATCGCGGAGGCCGGCCACCTGGTGGCCAGCCATACCGATACGCATAAGAACTGGTTCAAGATCGGCAATGCCGGAAACCGGGAAACGGTGCTGGAGGCCGAACTTGCCAGGGCTTCCGAAGCCATCCAGAAGGCCGGCGGCCAGCGCCCCACGGTGCTGCGCATGCCCAACGGCTACGACCGTCCCTGGGTGCGCGCCGTGGCGCGCCGCCTGAACTATACGCTGGTCAACTGGACCTACGGCAGCGACTGGCTGAAGCAGCCCGAGGAGAAGATGACGGCCGAATACCTGAAGGCCCTCAAGCCCGGCGCCATCCTGCTGCTGCACGACGGCGGGGGAAAGGTCAAGGAGAAGAACCTGCGCCTGGTGGCGGCCCTCCTGGACGAGGCCGGCAAACGGGGCCTGAAGCCCGTCCGCCTCGACGATTTACTGGGCCTTGGCGCCCCGGGGGCGAAGCGATAAATTTTGTAGAATAGCCAGGCGGGCAAGTGGCGGAATTGGTAGACGCACAGGTCTCAAAAACCTGCGATCTCACGATCATGAGGGTTCGATTCCCTCCTTGCCCAACTCTTTCAGCGGGCGGCGCCCGGTGACCGCGGGGGGATTAAAATGGCGGAACGCAAAAAAATACTGGTAGTGGACGACAATCAGAACTTCTCGTCCCTGCTGCAGTGCGCGCTCGAGGATGATTTCGACGTGGACACGGCCCAGGACGGGCAGGAAGGCCTGGATAAGGCCCTGCTGGCGCCGCCGGACCTTATCATCACCGACGTGATGATGCCCAACGTCTCCGGGGTGGAGATGCTGCGCAGCCTGATGGCGGACGAGAACGCGCGCAACGTCCCCGTGATCGTGGCCACCGGCAGCCATTTCAACACGTCGGTGGAGTCGCTGTTCAAGCAGGAGCGCAACGTTAAAGGCTTTATTTCCAAGACCACCCCGATAGACGACATTATCGGCCTGGTAAAAAAAGTTTTGGGTTTATAAATATGGAACAACAAGTTAAAAAGCGCCTGCTGCTGGTGGACGACAACAAGCAGTTCTCCGAGCTGGTGCAGGGGGCTTTCGGGGACGAATTCGAGGTGGCCTGGGCCGACGACGGCCAGGCCGGGCTGCAGAAGTGCGCGGAATTGCTGCCGGACGTGGTGCTGCTGGACGTCAACATGCCCGGAATGAACGGTATAGAGTTCCTCAGGCTCATGTCCCTGGAGAGCGCCATTGCCCACATCCCGGTAATAGTGATCACCGCTTCCGATTTTAACGGGATCACGGAGAGTCTCGCCCGGCGTTACGTCAACATGTCGGCTTTTATCACCAAGCTCAGCCCGTCCGACACTATCAGGGAGAAAATACTCAAAGCCCTGGAGAAATGATCTTATGCCTAAAATACGCGTGCTGGTGGTGGACGACAATATAAATTTCCTGCAGCTGGCCCAGATGGCGCTGGGCACGGATGACTACGAGGTCTATACCGCCACCGACGGGCAGGACGGTTTCGACCAGGCGAAAAAACTGATGCCGGACATAATGCTGATGGACGTGATGATGCCGCGGGTCTCGGGCCTGGAGCTGATGCGCATGCTGCTGGCGGAAGAGGACCTGAAAGAGATCCCCATCCTGGTGATGACCGCCAGCCACTTCGACCCTTCCACCGAGATGGTCTTCAAGCAGGAGGGCAACGTGAAAGGTTTCCTGCAGAAGCCCTGCCCCGTCAACGCGCTGCGCGAGCAGATCGCCCTGGCGCTGAAAAGACCCCATTGACCCTGCCAGGGGCAAAAAAAAGAGGCGCAGCTGCGCCTCTTTTTTTATGCCCGCCGGGCTCAGGTGTACGGGATGCTGATGCGGGTGGGCTCGGGCTTGGGCTTCCAGCGAAATTCCGTTTCCTGCAGTTCAATGGCTATCTGCAGGATCTCCTTTATGATGCAGGTGACCGGGATGGAGAAGATCACGCCCCAGATGCCGCCTATCTCGGCGCCGGCCATCAGCGCCAGCAGGATGACGGCCGGGTTCAGCTTAACGGCCTTTTTCATGATGTAGGGCTGCAGGAACCAGTCGTCGAAGAACCGGATGCCGGTAAAGAACGCCAGGATCTTTATGATCGGCACGATGCTGCCGAACTGCAGGTACGCCACGATGGAGGACAGGACCGCCCCGACGATGGCGCCCAGGTACGGCACCAGGCTGGAGACGCCTATCAGGATGGCGATCACGGCGGCGTAATCCAGGTTCATCAGCAGCAGGCCGGTAAAGGCTATCAGGAAAATTATAAAAGCCTCGGTCAGGATGCCGCGCAGGTAATTGCCCAGCGAACCGTCGATGCGGGACGCTATGTGCAGCACTATCTCGGCGTGGCGCGACGGGAGGTGGTCTATCAGGTAGTCTATCAGGCTCGCCCCGCCGATGAGCATGAAAAAAGTGATGAACGGCACAATGAACAGCAGCGAAAGCGCCGGCAGCAGCCCCAGGATAAACTGCGGCGCCGCCTCCAGCAGGTGGTCGAGCTTGGCCTCCAGCCGCAGCGAGGCCAGGAAAGGATAGTTCTTGGTCAGCTTGGCGTTGAGGTTGATGACGAACTGCTGCATGCGCCCGGCGTACTCCGGCCAGGACTGCTGCAGCGATTCGAGTTCGAAAGAAAGGAAATGGAAAAGCAGGTAGACCACTATGAACACCAGCGCCCCGGCGCCGATGTAAAGGCCGGCTACGGCGAAGGTGCGTTTTATGCCGCGCACCTCGAAGTACTTTATCACCGGGCTGATGATATACGCCAGGGCCGCGCTGAGGATAAAGGGGAAGATGGCCCCTTTGGCCAGCACCACGAAGTAGATCAGCGCCAGGCCGATGAAAGCCGGCAGCAGGAACTGCGCGTAATTCTTTTTCTGTTGGGTCTCTGTCGCCATAGTGTTTTTTCGCCTGGTCCTGCCCCCCGGCCGCTTATTCTCCCTGGGGTTTCTCTATCATGGCGCGCAGGCGCGCTGACATTATTTTGGCCAGCTGGGCGGCGATGGTGACGCCGATGGTAGGCCGCGCGAAGAGCAGCGATTCCAGCTTTATTTTGAACAGCATGAAGACCTTGGTGTCCTCCAGCGCGTAGGCGGTGGCGGTGCGCGGCATTTCCTCCAGCAGCGCCATCTCGCCGAAGAACTCGCCGGGATGGACCTCGGCGATGATCTCGCTTTTCTGCGTGGCCTGGTCTATCCTGGTCAGGGCTATCTTGCCGTCGAAGACGATGAACAGCGCGCGGCCTATGTCGCCCTGGGTAAAGATGGTCTCGCCCTTCAGGTAGGTGCGTTCCTGCAGGCTTTCCAGCACGTGGATCAACTGGCGTTTCTTGATGCCCTCGAAGAGCCGGATGCCTTTGAGGAACCCCAGCTTGCAGAGGATCTCCTCGTCGTAAAGGCTGTTAAGGATGTTGAGGAATTTCATTTATTTCCCCGCGAAGAGCCCGTAGAAGGTCTGCGCCAGCTTGAACCAGCCGGAGCTGACCGCGCCGGACACGGATTTCACCGCGCCTATCACGGGGTCCAGCGCCGTCAGTTTGCCGTCGGCGTTCAGCGCCAGGTATTCCACGGCTTTGGCCGTGTGGAAGATCTGCTTCAGCGTTATTATGGCCTGCACTACCAGCGCCACGAACGCCAGGGTCACCGCCACCGCGCAAACAGTAAGTATGGTTTCCATGTTAGTTCCTCCGGATCCTCGTCCGTCCCGCCGCTTGCGCGGGGGGCGGGCTATGTCTTGCCGTATTCGGCTAAAATCTTGGCGGCCAGGGAAAGTACCGTGGCCTGCTGGGTCATTTTGGGCAGGAAGGCCTTGCAGTCGGGGTTGCTTTCCATCCCGTAATGCTCCTTCAGCTTCATGAAATTCTCGCCCGTCAGCACCAAAAACGGTATCCTGGCAAGCTCGGGCCTGGCAGCGGCGAGTCCGTGGAGTTCTTTTATGAATTCCGGCCCGGTCATCACCGGCATGGAGATGTCGAGCAGCATCAGGTCCGGCGTAAAAGTCTCCAGTTTCTGCAGGGCGTCCTTGCCGTCTTTGGCCAGCGCCGTCGTGTGCCCGGCCTCCATGAATACGAACTGGAAAAGCGTCCGGATGCTGTAATCGTCGTCTACTATCAGGATGTTCGCCATGACGGTGTCAATGTCCCAGTATGCGCCTTTCCAATACTTTTACCCTGGCCACCAGCACGTCGTTGTCGAAAGGCTTGGTCAGGTAGTCGTCGGCGCCCTTTTCGTAGCCCTGGATCTGGTCTTCGGTGAAGGCGCGGATGGTGAGCAGCAGCACCGGCATGTCCTTGAATCTTTCGTCCGTCCTGATGGCGCCCAGCAGCTGGATGCCGTCCATCTCGGGCATGTTGATGTCCAGCACGGCCAGGCCGGCGCCCTCGGCCTGCAGGCTTTCCCAGGCCAGGCGGCCGTTCTCGTGCGCGGATACTTCGTAGCCGGCGTCGGAGAGAACTTCCGTCACCAGCGATCTGAAGGTGTTGTCGTCGTCGGCTACCAGAACTTTCATTAAATCTCCGTGGCTATTTCACCGCTTCGGCCTTGTACATATAGCCGGAACCGTAGATGGTCCTGATGTTCTTTCCGTAGGGGCCCAGCTTGTTGCGCAGGGTCTCCACGTGTTTGTCGATGGTCTCACAGTTCACCCGGCCGGACTTGTCTTTCCAGATTTCGTCCATCAGGAGGTTGCGGGTCACCACTTGCTCCTCGTTGCAGAGCAGCGTAGACAGGATATCAAATTCTTTGGGCGTAACGTTGGAAACGTCCGCCGTTCTCCGGGTTTTAATGCCGGTGCGGATGGTCCTCTTCTGCCTGTCCACTTCCACGTCCCCGTTCCTGGAGAGGACCACGGTCCTGGAGCAGGTAAGACTGGGCAGCATGCGGCGCAGGTGGGCTTTTACTTTGCATAACAGCACCTGCTCGTCCAGCTCGGACAGTATAAAATCGTCCGCGCCCGAATCCAGCAATTCGGCTATAAGCTTGTTGTCGGTCTTTTTACCGCAAGCCGCGGCGATGACGGAGAGGTTCTTCCTTCCGGAGATGAAAGTTTTAAGGTCCGCGGGGGCATGCAGGTCTTCCAGTTCCATGCAGACCAGGGCCAGCCCCTTTTGACCTTCCGAGGCGCGGCCCAGCGCCGCCAGGGTCGACAGGCGTTCTACTTTAAAGCAATTCCTGGTAAAAAGCTTATACCAGGCTTCCGAAAGCCTGGCGTCACTGCTGACTATCCAAAGTGTAAAATCCACCATAGTTGCCCGCGGCGGGTCCCCCGCAGGTCCCCCGGAATGTAATTATATAACAATAATGGCGGCCGGAGAATAGGCGGGCCCGCGGCCTCAAAAAGCCCATAACAACCTTTTCACATTAAATTCGGTATTTCTTCGGGATTGGGGAGGCCGGGACCACTATAATATCGTTATGGTTAAGGGATCGTTCAAAATGCTACGGACATTGGGCACCGCTTCGACGGCGCTCTTTTTATTTATTTTTTCTCTGCCCCAGCGGGCCGTCTGCGTTTCAGGCGGCGAGTATGCCGTGGAATCGTCGGTGATAGACAACGGCGGCGGGGAGAAGCTGGCCGGCGGCGATTACGCCTCCCGCGGCTCCATCGCCCAGGCGGCTTTGCCCGCTGACAACGTAGGCCTGGTCTCCGGCGGGGACTATGCCAGCCGCGCCGGTTTTTACAACCCGCCGCACCTTACTTTCCAGAGGGGCCTGTTGGCCGCCATGCGTACGCAGTCCGGCAACATCAGCCTTACCCTGCCCCCTGACTCGGTGGACAAGGACCGCTTCGACATCACCATGAACGTGGACCAGCAGACGCAGCCCATGGCGGTGGATCCCGGCACCATCGACGAGGCTAATAACAAGATAGTGCATAACGACGGCGCCTGGGCGCAGCTCTTCCCCAACCACCTCGCCGAGATGTCCATCTTCGACGAACAGGACCTATACCAGAAGCCGCTGGCCAACAAGGGCGTGCTGACCATGCGCTACCGCGACGACAACGGCGACGGGGTGCTGGACGGGTCCAACCCGCAGGTGCGCGTGGACACCCTCAACACCTGGACCCTCGACGAGAACCGCAGCATGTGGGTGCGGCTGCCCGGGGCCTCCTACAACGCGGCCGACAAGACCATCAGCGTGCTTTTCGGCATGCCCGGCGTGTACGCCATGCTCGGCGCCCTCGACGATTCCGTCAAGGACGTTTACGCTTTTCCCGTGCCTTTCAGGCCCAACGGCCCGCAGGCCGGTACGAACCAGGGGCAGACCGGCACGGAGGCCGGCGGTATAACCTTTACCAGCGTGCCGCAGGTCGGCGACATAGAGATCTATACCCCGGACGGGCGGCTTGTGCGCAAACTGCCCATCCCCGCCAACCCGCCGTTGCAGGAAGTAAAGTGGGACGTCAGGACAGCCGGCGGCAACAGGGCCGCCAGCGGCGTTTACCTGTGGCGCGTGGTTTCCGGTTCCAAAGTCAAGACCGGGAAGTTAATGGTAATTTGGTAAGAGCAGTATCAGTAGCGCAGCGCGGCAGGTTACCGGCGACAAGGCACCGGGACGGTCAATCAACCAGGAGGAAGTATGAACATGAAAAAAACAGTGCTCGCCCTGATGGCAGCTTTAACGCTGGCCTGGGCTCCCGCGGTTTACGCCGCGGACAACGGTACCGAGTTCGGTATAGAGGACGACCTGACCGTGCTGGGCGCGGGAGGCAACGTGGCGGACCCCGACGCGGAGATCAAGGGATTCACGCTGCTGGGTTCCAAGGGTTCCAACCAGACGGTGAACATCCCGGAAGGTCCGGGCAGCATGTTCGTAGCCGGGCATGTGCAGGTGTCCAGCGGCATGTACGTGGCAGGCGCCTCCACCTTCTCGGCGGGCGCTTTCTTCACCGGGGTAAGCAGCTTCAGCAGTGCGGCTAATATCCACATTGCCGGAGGTACTGCCAACCAGGTGCTTAAGAAGATAGAGGGCGCTGGCATGTTCTGGGCCAACGACAGCGTGGGCCTGGACGGTACGTCCATGGGCGATCCCCGCTATCTGCAGATGCCCAACGCGGGCGAAACCGCGCTGGTAAACAGCCTGCTCATACAGGACGTGGACAACGGCGGCATAACCCTGCAGGCCGGCAGCTCCATGACGGTGACCGGCGCGATGGCGCTGGTAGGCAACCTGAACATCAACGAGACCAAGTTCTCGGTCGTCGCCGCCAACGGCAACACCGGAGTGGGCGGCACCCTGGGCGTGGCCGGAGACCTGGCAGTAGCCACCAATAAGTTCACGGTTACCGCGTTAAACGGCAATACCGCCGTGGCCGGTACCATGGGCGTGGCGGGCGACCTGGCCGTAGCTACGAATAAATTCGTGGTTACCGCTGCTAACGGCAACACGGCCATAGCAGGCGACCTGGCCATAGCTACCAATAAGTTCACGGTTACCGCCGCTGACGGCAATACCGCGGTGGCCGGTACCCTGGGCGTTACCGGGGCGGCTACCCTTACCGATAACCTCACGGTTAACGGCAATGCCCAGCTGGGCAACGCGCGCACCGACACCCACGCGGTGAATACCGTTGTGGAAGCCGGTACGGCGCTGAAAGTGGCCGGCGGAGACGTGTCCGGCAACTACGTCGCCAAGTTCTATTCAGGCGACCCCGCGACCGCTACCAACCTGGCCGCGTGGATAAAGAAGAAGTAAGAGTAAGCGATAACTGATACTGCGGTTTATACTTCCTCCTTTCTGCCCGCCGGGGCTGACCCCGGCGGGGAGAATAAAAGGGAAGCAGAGCAAGGTAGGTACGCTTCAACAGGAAAGTCTGGATGATATGAGAACGGCAGAAACGGTAAAACTGACCAGCGCGTCGGCCGCCATAAAGCGGCTGGGCCGCGCTTTGTCTTTTTTCCTGCTGCTGCCGATCGCCTGTCATCTGCTGCCTGTCAGCGCCCAGGCCGAAGTCCCGGTTAAGTTCACCTATCAGGGCAACCTGCGGCAGGCGGGTTTTCTCGTCAACGGCCAGCGTGCCATGAGGTTCCGCATCTACAGTTCTTCCACCGCCGGCAGTCTGCTTTGGGAAACCAGCGCGCCTATCGAAGTAAGCGTTTCAACGGGCGTCTTCAGGGTTACGCTGGAACCTGCGACGCTGACTAACTGGCAGAGCGGCAGCCTGTGGCTGGAACTTCAGGTTGAAAGCAACATCATGTCCCCGAGGGAAGAGCTTACTTCCTCGCCTTACGCCATAAACAGCCTTATGTTATCGGGCAAGCGCTATACCAGCGCGAACGCGGAACCGGCGGCTTACTCCGCCGGCGACCTCTGGTACAATACCTCGCTCAACGGGGTAAATTACTGGAACGGTACTGCCTGGATCTCCATTTCCGGAGCGGGGCCGGTGGCTCACGCGGCTACTCACGCGGGTGGCGGCACGGACGCCATCACCTCCCTGGGAGCGCATACGGTGACAGGGGCTTTAACACTGGAGGGAACGCTTAATCCCGCGGCAAACCTCAACATAGGCGGCGCCGGCTACTCGGTCGCGTTCGCTTCGTCGGTGACAGCCGGCTGGTTCGCCGGCAACGGTTCCGGGCTGTACAGCCTCGACGCCTCAAAAATAACGTCAGGGCTTATTTCCGGGGACCGGATCGGTGAAGTAATAGTTTCCACGCATATAGCGGATGGTTCCATAAAGAACCAGGACCTTGAGGCCGGGGCTGTTACCCGGGACAAGATCGGGCAGTCGGGTTGTAATTTCGGCGAGCTCCTGCAATGGAACGGCTCGCAATGGGCCTGCGGCAGCCCCGGGGCGGTGGTTGAATACGACCCCAGTTCCATACATGACCAGAGCACGCTGCAGGCGGGCACGGTCTTCTACGTGTCTTCGGGCACGGCAAACGATTTAAATGTAAATAATTCCCTTAAAGTGATGGGCACGGCCCTGCTCAAAGGCGCGCCGGGACAGCAGGGGCTTTCGGTGGAGTCCACCGGCAACGTGGGCGTAGGCATGACGAACGCCCTGGCGCGGCTTGAAGTAAAAGGCGCGGATACGCAGAATTACAGTTTCGCGGTAAGCACAGGCGCCGCGCACCAGGTGGTGGTGTCGACTTCCGGCGCGGTGGGCATAGGCACGGAAACCCCGCGCGCGAAACTGGACGTGGCCGGTTCTTCCGGGGCGGGGGAATACATAATGATATTCAACTCCGGCCCCAAAATAGCGGCCTGGCTCAGGAATAAATAGGCAGTTGTATATATTTATTTATATATAATTCAAAAGTCCGTATATATATGACCCTAGCGAGAAAAAGCGGTTGTCCCTGTGAGAAAGGCGCCTTTAGCGCCGGTCACCGCTTTTCCACGGCCCGTTCTTTCTTTTTATCCCTGGTCCTTTCGGCCGCCTGCTTGCTGCCGGCCGCTTCAGTTCACGCCCAGACCGAGCTTGGCGCCGAGGACGACATTACCGTGCTGGGGGCCAACGGCACCCTCACTGACCCCGACGCCGAGATAAAAGGTTTTACCGTGTTCGGCGCCACCCAGGCCGCCTACACGGGCGCGCTTGCCGGCGCGGGCAACGTGGTGGTCAACGGCGTCCTGTCGGTCTCTACCGGCGCGTATTTCGCGGGGGAATCCACTTTTACCGCCGCCGGCAAGATCTTCGTTAACGACGGCGACGCCGGCCAACTGCTGCAGAAGTCCGCAGCCGGGAACCTGGTCTGGATCAGTTCCACCTCCATGGGCGACAACCTGGGCAGCCATATCGCCACCACTACGCTGCAGATGGGCGCTTACGGCGTCAACACCTCCAGCAATATCACCGCCGCGCTCTACCAGATCAACGGCGCCACCATGGCGGCTATACTGCCGGGAACGGACAACATCGCCTACGGCGTAAACGCCGGCAGCAGCACCGCCGGCGGCGCGGCCGAGAATGTCTTTATCGGCAACTCTGCCGGCGCTTCCAACACCACAGGCAGCGCCGAAACCTTTGTGGGGCATATGGCCGGGTTCTCGAACAGGGACAGTTACGGCAGCGTCTTTGTAGGCAGCAAGGCCGGCTATTCCCAATCTAATTACGCCGAGTATAACACCTACGTCGGCTACAATGCCGGCTATAAGGGCACCGGTTCCCAGAATACATTAATAGGCGGCGAGGCCGGCTATA
>MGTU01000031.1:0-64206 GCA_001799615.1 Elusimicrobia bacterium GWA2_61_42
CAGGAGTACGAGAAGGCCGCCAAGCTGCGCGACCGCGAGAAGGAGCTGAAGAAAGCCCTCGAGGACGCCCGCAAGAAATGGCGCGAAGGCCGCGACAAGGTGTTCCCGGAAGTGACGGAAGAGGACATAGCGGGCATAGCCTCCAAGTGGACCGGCATCCCCGTCACCCGCATGACCGAGACCGAGACCGACAAGCTCAAGCACATGGAAGGCGAGATCCACAAGCGCCTCATCGGCCAGGACGAAGCCGTCACCATCGTGTCCCAGGCCATCAAGCGCTCCCGCACCGGCATGAAGGACCCCAAGCGGCCCATCGGTAATTTCATCTTCCTCGGCCCCACCGGCGTGGGCAAGACGGAACTGGCCCGCGTGCTGGCGGACTTCCTGTTCGGCAACGAAGAGGCCATGGTCCGTATCGACATGAGCGAGTACATGGAGAAGTTCTCCGTAAGCCGCCTCATCGGCGCGCCTCCCGGCTACGTCGGCTACGAGGAAGGCGGCAAGCTCACCGAGCTGGTGCGCCGCAAGCCCTATTCCGTGGTCGTGCTCGACGAGATCGAGAAGGCCCACCCCGACGTGTTCAACATCCTCCTCCAGATCATGGACGAGGGCGTGCTGTCCGACAGCCTGGGCCACAAGGTCAGCTTCAAGAACACCATTCTCATCATGACCTCCAACGTGGGCGCGCGCCTGATCTCCAAAGGCAAGACGTTGGGCTTCATGCCCGCCGACGACAAGGAAAAAGATTACAAGGAGATGAAGGACACCGTGATGGACGAAGTAAAACGCGTCTTCAATCCGGAATTCATCAACCGCATCGACGAAGTGATCGTGTTCCGCCCCCTCACCGAGGCGGATACCGAGAAGATCCTCGAGCTCAGCCTGACCAAGGTGACCAGGAAGCTGGACGCCAAGGGCGTCAAGTTCAGCATCACCCAGGCGGCCAAGACCTTCCTCGTCAAGAAAGGCTTCGATCCAAACTACGGCGCCCGCCCGCTGATCCGCACGGTGCAGAAATACCTGGAGGACCCGATGGCGGAATTCCTCCTCAACAGCACCATGAAGGCCGGCGACGTGCTGAAAGTGGACTACAAAGGCGAGGGCGACGCCCTGGACCTGAAAGTAGCCGCCTAGGCCCGCAGTTTTTTCCCGGCGCACCCGTACGAAGGCCGCAGGCCCCGGTACGGCATAGCCCTTGGCCAGCGAAGCCACCCGGAGTAACAGCTTGCACCAGCACCACGAGCCCCACCGCCATGCCGCCCCGGCGCCGGTTAAAAAACCGGCAGCCGGCGTTTTTCCCGGCCTAGCGGGCAAGTTTTTGCTGGCTTTGCTGCTGGTGGGCGCGGGCTTCGCGCTTTACTACGGAGGGTCCTGGCTCAGGTTCGCTTTCGCCCCGCCGCTGGAACAGCGCAAGATCGTGGAGTCGCCCATAAGGGACGACGAATGGGCGGACCTGACCGCGGGGCTGGAAAAGACCTCGGGCGCCTACCGCGGGCGGGTAGGCATCTACCTGAAGGACCTGCATACCGGCAAGGTCTGGGAATATAACTCCGACAGGCTTTTCCCTTCCGCCAGCCTGATAAAAGTGCCTATCATGGCGTCGGTCTTTGAAAAAATAAAGTTGGGGGCTATCACCCTGGACACGCAGATAAGGCTGACGCGGCGCGGCCGCGTGGGCGGGTCCGGCTCCCTTAAATGGGTGCGCGACGGCACCTCCCTCAGCGTGATGGAGATCATCTACAAAATGATCACCGAGAGCGACAACACCGCCACCAAGATGCTCATCGATTACGTGGGCATGGACTACCTGGACGAGTCGTTCAAGAAGCTCGGCCTGACCTACACCAACATAACGCCGGAGGGCATGAGCCTCTCTTCGGGCCGGGTGAAGAAGGAGAATTACACCACCGCGCGCGAGATGGCCGGCCTGATGGAGCGGATCTACGCCGGGGAACTGGTGAACCGCGAGGCCAGCGAGTTCATGCTGGACGTCCTCAAGCACACCAAGAGCCGCAGCCGCCTGCGCCGCGGCCTGCCGCTGGGCTGGGAGATAGGCCACAAGACGGGCCTGCTGCGCCGCTCCTGCCACGACGTGGGCATAGTGTTCTCCCCGCGCGGGGATTTCCTGCTGGCCGTGCTCACCTCCGAGGTGCCGGACTATACCAGCGCCAAGAATTTCATCGCCAGGGTGGCCAAGCTCACCTACGCTTATTACAAAATAGACGCGGGTTTCGCCGAGAGCCCGCGCGCCGCCGGCAGCGGCCCGAAGGCCCCGTGACATGAGGCAGCGCCCGGCCCGTAAAATGGTGCGGCTGGTGCTGATGCTGCGCGGCGCCTGGCTGGTGCCGGTCAGCCTGATGGCGCTGGCTTACGCGGGCTACACGCTTTATACGCTGGGGCACCTGATGCGCTACCCGGCCGGTTCGGCGGTGCCGGAATTCCTGGAGGCGCTGCTGGGCGCCGGGCTGGGCGCGGCCTTCCTGTTCTTTACTTGGCGCATGTGGAAGAAAACCTGGGACTTGATGCTGGACCGCATTTACCCGGAACCTTCGGCGGTGCTCTGGCAGGCCGCCTGGATCGTACTGGCGGTGATCCTGCCGGGCCTGGTGATCTGGCCCAAAGTGCAGCACCTGCTCCTGTACGCCGGCGAGGGCGCCAACAAGGGCGGCCTGTCGCAGCTGAAGGCCGCCGTAGCGGATTACAGGGCGGCCAAAGGCGCGTACCCCGCCGCGCTGGAAGAGCTGGAAAGGTCGGGCGTCATAAAGAAGCTGCCCGCCTTGTGGGACAAGCGCGGCGCCGGCTTCCCGCATAAGCCTTCCTCCGCGGCCGCGGTCTACAAGACGGCGGCGCCGCGCGATTCCGGCGACTGGGCCTACGTAGCGGCCAAGGACAAAGCGCCGCTGGTTTTTATAGACTGCACCCATAAGGACTCGAGGGGCAACCCCTGGTCAGCGTACTAAGACAATCAGGTTTCATTATGAACAAAAAAACACTAGAACTTCTCGCGCCCGCCAAGGACCTCGTCACCGGCATCGACGCGCTCAACTGCGGCGCCGACGCCGTTTACATAGGCGCCGAGCATTTCGGCGCGCGCGTGGCCGCCGGCAATTCCGTGGCCGACATCGAGAAACTGGCCGCCCGCGCCCACAAGTACCGCGCCAAGGTCTACGCCGCGGTCAACACTATACTGACCGACGAGGAAATGCCCCGCGCGCAGAAGCTCATCGGCCAGCTCTGGGACGCCGGCGTGGACGGCGTGATCATACAGGACATGGGCCTGCTGGAGGCCGGCCTGCCGCCCGTGCCGCTGATAGCCAGCACGCAGGGGCATAACACCACCCCTGAGAAGGTTTTGTTCCTGGAGAAGGCCGGCTTCAAGCGGGTCATCCTCGCGCGCGAGCTTACGCTGGAGGAGATCAAGGCGATAAGGGCCAAAACCTCCGTGGAGCTGGAGTTCTTCGTGCACGGTTCGCTGTGCGTCTGCTACAGCGGCCAGTGCTACCTCAGCTTCGCCCTGGGCGGGCGCAGCGGCAACCGCGGCGAATGCGCCCAGCCCTGCCGCAAGCTTTACACCCTCAAGGACGCCGCCGGCGAGGTCATAGCCGGCAACAAGCACCTGCTGTCGCTGAAGGACATGAACCTGGGCAAGCGCCTGGGGAACCTGACGGACGCCGGCATCACCTCCTTCAAGATAGAAGGCCGCCTGAAGGACCGGGACTACGTGCGCAACATCGTCGCCTATTACCGCAAGGAACTGGACAAGGTGATGGCTAAAAAGGGTTTCGACCGGCCGTCGGCCGGCAAAAGCCTTACCGGCTTCAACCCCGATCCGAACAAGACCTTTAACCGCGGCTACACCGACTATTTCCTGGACGGCAACCCCGCGGATATCGCTTCGCCCGACACGCCCAAGTTCGTCGGCGAGATGATGGGCCGCGTGTCCGACCTTAAACCCGGGTCGTTCCGGATCCACGGGGCGGAGAAATTCCACCCCGGCGACGGCATCACCTACTTCGACAAGGACGGCGTCCTGGCCGGCTCGCTGGTGAACGGCGTTAACGACGGCCGCGTGCGCGCCGATAACCTCAGGGGCATGGACAACGGCACCACCATCTACCGCAACCTGGATAAAGAATTCCTCCGCGCCCTGGACCGGGAGGGGGCGCAGCGCCGGTTCGGGCTGAAACTGGAGTTCTCCGACTACGAGGGCGGCTTCTCGCTGAAGGCCGGCGACGAGCGCGGCATTTCGGCCGAGGTGAAGTTCCGCGGCGTCAAGGCCGTGGCGCAAAAGCCGGAGGCGGCCCTGGAGACCATAAAAAAGCAGCTTTCCAAACTGGGAGAGAGCGAGTATTACCTGGAAGCCCTGGAGATAAAGCTGTCGAAGCCGTATTTCGTGCCGGTCTCCACGCTGAACGACCTGCGGCGCGACGCCCTGGCGGCCCTGGAAAAGGCCGGCGGCGCGCTCCCCGAACGCGAGGAGCTGGCCCTGGTCCCCAACGAATACCCTTACCCGGAGACCGTGCTGGATTTTACGGCCAACGTATTCAACTCCAAAGCCGCCCGGTTCTACAAGCGCCACGGGGTTACGGAAATAGCCGTGGCCGCCGAAGGCGGGGCCGACCTGGCCGGCAAGCCGCTGATGACCACGCGCTTCTGCATCCGGCGCCGCCTGGGCCTCTGCAAAAAAGGCAAGCCGGTGGAGCCGCTGCACATGGAGGACGCGGAAGGGCGCCGTTTCCGCCTGGAGTTCGACTGCGAAGCCTGCCGCATGAGGCTTTACCTGGAAAAATAAAGGGTTATGAAAAAGAGATCGCTGCTGCTGCTGGCCCTGCCCGTTCTGCTGTGCGGCCACCTCGCCTGCGCTAAAAAGAAAGCCCAGGCCGAACTGCCCGAGATGGGCCGGATAGCCCTTTACGGGCATACCCCCGGCTCCCCCCTGGAAGACCGCATTAAACTTATGCCGGCCCGGCTGCTGGAACTTTACCGGCAGATGGACTCCCGGCCCGACTACCGGGCTTACGCGCCCGCGCCGGCCGACAAGGCGCTGGTGCTGGAGTACCTGCGGCTTATGCCGCCGGCGGTAGAGCGGGTGTTCAAAGAAAAATGCGTGGGGCTGTATTTCGTCGAAGGTTTTACCGGCAACGGCATGACCAGCTGGGTGCTGGATGAAAAAGGCGCGCTCTATTTCCACATGACGCTTAACCCGGCCGCGTTCGGCCAGTCCCTGTCGGAAACCCTGACCGAAAGGGAAAAGAGCTGCTTCAGCCCGGCCGAAGGCGCGAAGCTGGAGGTGAACGCGGGGCAAAAATACCGCGGCCTGGCCTACGCTATCTTCCATGAGGCCGCGCACGCCGCGGATTATATAGAGGGGCTCACCCCGGCCGTGGACCCTGACCTCCCGCCGGCCTACCGGCCCGCGCCGCGCCCCGACGGCGGGCTTTTTACCGCGGAATGGGAGGCTTACGGCGCGCCCAAGCCCGCCAACGACTATGCCGGCAGGGACCGGCTTACCTTTTACGGCCTGGGCGGCGGCCCCAAAATAAATATTTCAGAAGCGCCCGGAGTTTATAAAGGCCTGGCCGGCAGTCCTTTCGTGTCCCTTTACGGTTCCAAGTCCTGGGCCGAGGATTTCGCCGAGCTGGTCGCTTACAGCCTGATAACCCGCAAGCTGGGGCAGCCTTATGAAATAAAATTATCGCTGCCGGGTGCGGCGAAGACAAGCATGAAGCCGATGGCAGGCAAAGCCGGGCCAAGGGCCGAAGCCGCGGTACGGCTGCTGGAGAAACTTGAATGACGGTACGCTGCGATCTTAACGTTAACGGCAAGAGCAGGCGCGTCCTGGTGGTGGCCAAGGAAGAAGAGACCCTGGACCACGTGGCGCTGCGGCTTTGCGCCGCCATACTTTTTTTCGACGCGGAGCCCGCGCTGGACGTCAGCCCCTCCGATCCCATGCTCGAAGATGTCGGTTTTTTCCCGGACCTGCTGGTGCCCGACGGCGTAGGCGGCATAGCGGTATGGATCGAGTGCGGCAACGTGGCCGAGAACAAGATGACCAAGGTGGCGCGCCGCATAAAGCAGGGCCGGCTGGTGATACTGAAAGAAAGCGTGGAGGGGGGCAAGCGCCTGCGCGAGGTGATAAAAAAAGAGGTCCGCAACGGCGAGTTTATCGAGGTCTGGGCCTGGCCCAGGGCGGAGTTCTCCAAATGGACCGCGGCTATCAAGGAATCCACCTACGTTTACGGCGAGGCGTCGGGGCAGACGCTGAACCTGGTCCTCAACGAAGCCGCTTTCGACGTGCAGCTGGTTTCCTGCTGAGCGGCCGTTGCCGGCCCGTGAAAAAAGCCGTCCTTTCGGACGGCTTTTTCTATTCCCGGGAGCGGGACCCGGCCCGCGGTCAGTATTTGGGGCGGAAAGACTTTACCACGGCGTCGAACTGGGGCAGCAGGGCCTTGGCATTATTGAACGGGACGGAGAACATGAGCAGGTAGAACCCGCCGCCGGCCGGCACCACCAGGTGCCGCTCGAACATGGCGGTCTTTTCCGCCGGGACCGTGCGGGGCTTGCTGAATTCGAAATACTTCCTTTCGAAGCTGTGGGCCTTTTTGCCCGCCACCCTGGCGGCCGTAACGTCGCTGTAGCGCTCGCCTTCCGCCGCATCGCCTATGGGCCGCGAGTTAAGCTGGACGTAAATGTCCGGCGTTTTGAACAGCGTGTTGCCCTTGGCGAAGAACTTCACCGTGATCGACGGCGCCGGGCTCTTTCCCTGCGCGGCGGCCAGCAGGTCCACCCCGTAGATCTTCTTGGCGGAGGCCGGCTGGCCCCCCGGGGGGGTCTGGGTCCAGCCCGCGGGGATGGCGATGCTGAAATAGCCGCCCTCGCAGGTGTAGGGGGCGCCGGCGGCGCTGGCGGACAGGGCGCAGAAAAAGAGGGACATCAGGGTTAGTTTTATCATGGCGATAACAGGGTGGGGACCGGTTTCTCCTTTATGGATCTGTTCTTGGAAAGTTTCAGGCGCGTTTCCTCGCGCCACTCGTTTATTTTCTTCTCCGCTTCCACGGAATCGCTCATGGTGACGCTGTACCACTTGAACTTGGAGTTCATCTCCGTCTTGAGCTTCTCCAGGTCGGCTTTTTCGGCGGCGGTCAGGGAGGAGGGGTTCTCCGCCTTTTTAGCCTGCAGCGCCTGCAGGCGCATGGAGGTGCTCTTGGCCATGACGAATTGCTTGGCGGCTTCCCCGTCCAGGGAGTCCTTGGTGTCGTACGCCTTGTGGTTGGAAAGCCTGATGCCGTCGACGCCCTGCTTCAGGAAGACGTCCATGTTCGACTTGTCGAAAGAGTCCAGCCGCTCGGCGTAGGCTTTGCCGCGCTTGGCGTATTTCTCCGCGGTAAAACTGGCGTCCATGGAGAAAGCTTCCGTTTCTTTCTCCATCTGGTAATAGGAGTTGGATTTGCTGCCGTACTTGAAGAGGTCTATGCCTTCGCGCTTGTCCTTGGCCGTCTGGCGCTGGTGGGTGGACTCGTGCACCAGGGTGGGGGCCAGGTATTCCGAAAGGCCGGCCAGGTGCTTGTTCTTGTCGGGGTCCCCGGTAAAAAGCATGTCCGGGGTGACCTTGTTCTTCTTCATCCAGTCGTTGACCAGCTCGCTGTTGAGCTTGATGTCCTCTCGCGCCCAGTTCCAGCCGCCGAACAGGCCCTTGCTCATGGGCTCGAAGCCGAAAGCCAGGGTGTTCGTCCCGGAACCCTTGAAGCCCTTGTCTTTGTAGAACGCCAGGATCTCGTCGCCGGATTTGGTGCCTTTGATCTCTTGCGCCAGGGGGCCGGACAGCGAACCGTCCGCTTTCTGCGTGAGCAGCCGCGGCCCGAGGTTTGAGATGTCGGCCGGCGACAGCGGCGTGTACGCGTATTTCTTGGGAGCCGCCTTGGCGCCGGTTTTAGCGTCCAGCCCGTCCGCGGGGCGGTGGCCGGTGCCGTTAAAGAAATCCTCCAGCTTGCCGGCCTGGTCGTCCGTGCTCATGCCCTTGAGGGCGGCGGCGGCGGCGGCCGTTTTGGCTACTTTCTCCTTGGAGGCCTTGGCGGCGGCCGAAGGGCCCGTTTTTACCGGTTTCACCCCGGAGGCCTTGATGTACTCGTCCAGTTTCGTCTTTATGGTCTGGTCGAAAACGTCGTCCTGCAGGACCGGGATTATCCGCGCTAAAGCCGTTTTATCCGGGTAATCCTTGGCGGGGATGGCCATGATCTGGGCGGCCATGCTCCGGGACCAGGTGGCCAGGGCCCTGTAGCGTTCCAGTATTTCCTGCCCGTTCCATTCCGCCTGCGACCGCCCCGCGGCCGTCAGCGCCGGGGTGCGTACCGGGCCCAGGGCTTCCCAGGACCTTACCGAAAATTTGAAATCCGCGGTTTTGTCGGCCGGCAGGTACTTGCCCGCCCAGTCGAAGGACCGCTCCGGCTTGGGGCCCAGCTCCAGGTCGCAGAGCGGGCAGGTGCCGCCGTCCATTATCCGGGTGTACTGCTGGAACAGGTCGAAATCCTTATAGGAGATAATAAGTTTCTTATAGTCTTTCAGGGCCGAATTGTAGGCCAGGATGCCGGCGGCGTCCTGGTCGGGGTCCTCTTTGAGCCTTTCGAGGATGGCCGGGTTGTCGTGGAAGGTCTTGATGCATTCCTCGGCTTTCTTGGGGGAGAGCTGGTCCGTGCTGATGTTGGCGCGGCAGCCTTCCACTATTTCGGCGTAATTCGCGTCCAGCGCCAGCGCGGGGGCGGACAGCGCCGCCGCCGCCAGCGGCAGCAATAAAAAGAGTTTCAGGTATCTGGTCATACCTCTAGTTTAACAGGGGGATTGACGGTTGTCAATACTGGCGCGCGGCGGCGTGGCTGAAGCGGGTCGGCGGCCGGATCATTTGCCGGGCAAGGCGCCTTGCAGGGCGGCGGTGCTGGCGGCCGCGGCCGGTTCGGTTTTAGTCGGGTGGTTTATGTACCAGACGTAATTAGCCAGGTTCTGGTGGTCCTTGTTCATTTTTGCGGGGCAGGGGCCGTCTTCGGTGTAAAAGGAGGCCTGGCGGACGCCGGGCACGCGCGCTTTGACCGAGGCCGGTATGGCGGCGTTATAGATGACATGGCCGTTGCCGGCTATTACCAGCACCGCGTAGCCGGGGTTGGCGTTCAGGAACTGCGCTATCCTGTCTCCCATGCCCTCGTTCCAGGCGGCCATGGAGGCCAGGTAGTTGTCCAGCGTGAACATTTTGGCCATGGGGGAATCCTTGTGGCCGGCGAAAGAGGCTTTCAGGTAGTCGTTGTATTTCTTGTGCCGGGTCAGCTCCACTTTCCCGGGCAGGTACTGCTTCTCGTCCGCCGTCAGGCCTTCCAGGCCGTTGCGGGCGATGCTGGCCACCACTTTTTTGGGCACGTTCAGCGCCAAACCGCGCAGCTTGTTGGCGGCCATAAAGTCGAACAGCGGCTTGTACATGTCAAAATCGTAGCCCCATTCTTTTTTCCAGTCCGCCTTGTCCAGGAATTCCTCCTGGGTTATCTTCCCGGAGGCGTAGTCGTCCAGCAGCGGCTGCAGCGCGGCGTTGAGCATCTCAAAGCCTACGGCGATCCTGGAGCCGCGGGCTATCTTCATGGCTTTGAGGGTTTCGAACTGCGCCTCGTGGTCGAGCGGCTGGTCGTGCGTTTCTCCCACGTAGACCACGTCGCTTTTCCAGACCACGGCCTTGAAAGCGGCTTCGGTATTGAACGGTTTGCCCGACTGGGCGCCGAAAATACAGAACCTGGGGTCCGGCTGCGCCAGCGCCGCGACTTCGGGGGTGACAGCTCTTTTCTCAACGTTCGCCAGCGGTTTTTTTACCGATTTGGCGGATAAAGGGGCGGCTAAAATAAGGAAAATCATTAAGGTTCTCATAGGACTGATTATAGTAAAAAGCCGGCCGCTCGCTTTTAAGTATAATGGACCTATCCAATATCTTAACAGGGGCGGCTTTATGATGAAAAACATCTCGTTTTTAATATCCGGGCTTATGCTTTGCGCTCTGCGCGCGGCGGCTCAGGTGGAGGTGGTCTCTAAAACCCCGCTGGGCCCTGTCGCCGACAAGAACGCCGCCCGCGCGATCGCGGCCACCTTTAACCAGCCGATGGCCGCGCTGACCTCGGCGGAGAAGATGGGGGAGGCCTGTCCTCTTGAAGTCCTGGAAGTGCGGGATGCGCTGACTGCGGAAAACTATACCGACTATGCCGCGGCCGCGCTTGAGAGCTTCAAGGACCTGAAGCCGGTGGCAGGACGCTGCCGCTGGCAGGGCACGCAGACCGTGACCTTCGAGCCCGCAGAACCGCTGAAGGCTTCCACGCTTTACGCCGCCCGCGTGCAGAAAGGTTTCAAGTCTGGGAACAGCGGCCAGGCGCTTGAGGAAGACGCCGTCTGGTTCTTTGAGACCTTGCGCCCGGCCATCCGGCAGAGCGCGCCTTACGACGAGCAGCGCTGGCTGCCGCTGGACACCGTGGCTTTCGCCGCTTTCAATATGCCGGTGGCCTCCGCCCGCGCGCGCGACTTTATAACTCTCGAAGAGACCGCTCCGGACGGCTCCAGAACCGAGGTGCCGGCCGGGGTGCGCCTGGCCAGGGCCGAAGAAATAAAGAAGATCTGGCCGTATTACTGGGACCCCGTTTCCACGGGCACGGTGCTGGCCGTCAGGCCGGGCTCCAGGCTTAAGCCGGACCACGCCTACACGCTCACGTTCAAGGCGGGCCTGCTGGCGGAAGAGGGCAACCTGGGGCTGACCTCGGAGAGGATCATAAACTTCGAGCCCTACTACACGTTCAAGCTCAAAGAATTCCCGTCCGGCGGCTGCCTGCCGCACGATTTCGTCCTGGGTTTTTCCAACCCGCTGAAATATTCGGAGCTTTATTCCAAAACCTCGGTCAACGCCTCGACCTCGCTGCCTTCCCCCGGCCTGGAGGAAGGCCGGCGCGAAGGGTCCATGGACCAGCGGGCGCGCGTGGTCCGCTATTCCCTGCCTTACTCGCTTTTTGAGCCGGCGTCCGATTACGCGTTCAAAGTCTCGGGGCGCCTCACCGATATCTTCGGCAACAAACTGGGCGAGGAGGCCTCTTTCGGCCTGCGCACGGAAGATTACTGCCCCTACCTCACCATGCCGGCCGGTTTCGGCGTGCTGGAGGGCTACCTGCCCGCGCGGCACCCGGTCAGCGCAGTGAATGCCGGCCCCCTGGCGATCCGCAAGGGCCGCGTCAGCGAGAATAATTTGATCCCGTTCTACCTGGGCTCGATGAATAACGAGGGCCTGGTGGACGGCGGGGAACTGAAGAACTGGGACCCCTCGGAGGGGCGGAAAAACGTCAGGATCCGCACCTTCCTGGATTACTCGGGCATATTCGGCCCCGAGGACGGCGGCTTCGGCTACCTGCGCGTGCCAGGCGCCGGGGGCGGCGCCTACCGCGCGCTGGACAACGTCACCCGCGTGGGACTGACGCTGAAGAGTTCCCAGGATTCCACGCTTATCTGGACCAGTTTCCTGAGGACCGGCCGCTCAGCCGCCAATATCCCGGTTGAAATACGCGACGACGCCAACAAGGTTTTATGGACGGGCACGACCGATAAGAACGGTTTTGCGGACGCCCCCGGCTGGATAAAGCTGGGCGTGACCGACTGGGCCCGCTGGCAGCGCCCCGCGCTCTGGGTGTTCGCGCGCCACAAGAACGGGACAGCGGTGCTGAACACCGCCTGGACCGGCGGCGTGGAGCCGTGGAGGTTCTCCGTCAACTTCGACAAGTTTCCCAGGCCGCGCCGCTACAGCGCGGCGCTGTTCACCGAGCGCGGCGTATACCGCCCCGGCGAGACGGTGGACGTGAAGGGACTGGGCAGGAAACTGGTTGCCGGCGATTGGTCACCGCTGGATATCCCCGTAGTTCAGTTATCCGTAAGGGACTCGCGCGGCAACCGCGTGTTCAAGACCACCGTGGCCGTAGACGCCGCTTACTCTTCTTTCGACTGCGCGTACGCGCTGACCGAAGGCGCCCCTACCGGCGTTTGGACCATTGAGGCGGGCGAACCGTACGAGGACGACGCTTCCACCGTGCGGGCGGTGGAGGGGGACGAAGAGGACGAATACCGTAATTACCAGGGCAAGGAACGGCCGTTCCTCTTTACCGAAAGTTTCCGGGTGGAAGAATTCAAGCCGGCCGCTTTCGAGGTGAAAGCCCGCGCGCTGGCCGGTTCTTTCCTGGCGGGGGATAAATTCCGGGCCGCCATCGAAGGCTGGTACCTGTTCGGGGCGCCCATGTCCGAAAGCAAGGCGGACTGGACCCTGCGCCTGCAGGGCGCTTCTTACGCGCCCCCGGGCAAAGACGGCTACAGCTTCGGCCGGGACAGCTACGGCGGCGGCTTCGACCGCCTGGCCGGTTCCGGCAGCCTGGAGCTGGATTCGAAAGGCAAGGCCACGGTAGAGGTGGAGCTGGAAAAGAACGTAAACCCGGGCGGCAACGCCCTCAGGGCCTCTTTCGAGGCCGGCATAACCGACCCGGAACGCCAGCGGCTGTTCGGGCGGGCAGGTGTTTATGTGCATAAGGCGGACCTGTATTTCGGCGTAAAGGCCTCGGGCGGTTTTGTGGAGGCCGGAAAACCCTGGAGCGCGGACATCATAACCGTGCGGCCCGACGGCGCTCCCGTCACCGGGCTCAAAGGCCAGGGAAAAATGGTGAAGCGGCAGTGGCTGAGCACCCGGCGCGCTGGGCTGGGCGGCCGGCTGGAGTGGGTGAGCGAGACCAAAGATACGGTGGTTTCAAGCTTCACTTTCACCGCCGCGGCTTCCACGGTAACCTGGGCTTTCACGCCCGCGGAGGGCGGCTATTATATTTTCAGCGTGACCGGCGCCGACGAGGAGGGACGCAAGACCGAGACCTCCTTCAGCTTCTATGTGTTCGGCCAGGGAGACGCCTGGTGGGCGAGGGAGGATTCCGACATCATCGAACTGGTGGCTGAGAAATACAATTACAAGCCCGGCGAAACGGCGAAGATCATGGTCAAGTCGCCCTATGCCGAAGCGACCGCGCTGGTAACGGTGGAGCGCGAGGGCGTGCTGGACCGCTGGGTCACCACCACCAAGGGCGGGGCGGATTTTATAACCGTGCCCATAAAGGAAAAATACCTGCCCAACGTTTACGTCAGCGTGATCCTGCTGAAAGGGCGCGCCGCCGGGCAGAGCTTCTCCGAGGATGGCGAGAACGACCTGTCCAAACCGCAGGCCAAGTTCGGCTACGCGGCTTTCAGCGTAAACCCGGAGGGACGCAAACTTTCCTTAAGCCTGAAGAGCGACAAGGCGGATTACCGGCCGGGCAAGGAAGTAAGGCTGGATATAAAGGTTCTGGACGAGGCCGGCAAGCCGGCGGTTTCCGAATTGACGGTCTTCGCCGTGGACGAGGGGGTGCTGAGCCTTACCGGCTATCCCACGCCCGACGCGTTCGCGGCCTTCTACGGGCCGCGGCCGCTCAACGTCCTGACCGCGGATTCCCGCCTGCATGTTATAGGCCAGCGCAGTTACGGCGAAAAGGGCGAAGCGCGCGGCGGCGGCGGCGGGGCGGCGCTGGCCGGCCTGGACCTGCGCGCCGATTTCAAGCCCACCGCTTACTGGAACCCGTCCGTGCGCACCGGCCTGGACGGCCTGGCCAGGGTTTCCTTTAAACTGCCGGACAGCCTTACGCGGTTCCGGCTGATGGCGGTGGCCAGCTCCGGGCGCATGTTCGGCTCCGGGGAAACCTCCGTTACCGTGTCCAAGCCCCTTATGCTGCGGCCCAGCATGCCGCGGCTGGCGCGCGTGGGAGATACTTTTAAGTGCGGCGCGGTGCTGCACAACTACACCAGCGGCGTGTCCACCGCGGCGCTTTCCATAGAGACCAGCGGCTACGCCGTGCTGGTCAAGGGCGAGGACTACCGTACGGTGTCGGTGGAAAGCGGGAAGGCCGTTGAGGTGACCTGGGACTGCGCGGCCGACAAGCCGGGGGAGACGGTGTTCCGCTTCCGGGCCAAAGCCGGCGAGGAAACGGACGGGCTGGAATGGAAATTGCCGGTGAAGACCTGGGAGCCCCGTGAGTACGCGGCCACCAGCGGCGTCTCGTCCGCGCTGAGCGAAGAAACGCTGCTGCGGCCATACCCGGGCGCGCAAGGGGACCTGGCGGTAGGCGTTTCCGCCACGGCCCTGAACGGTCTCACCGAAGGCGCCCGTTATCTGCTGGAATATCCTTATGGCTGTCTTGAACAGAAGCTTTCCCGGTCCATTCCCGTCATAACCGGGGCCGAACTTGTGGAAACTTTCGGCCTGGGCGGCCTTGGCACGCTGAAAGCTGAAACACAGAAAGTGTTCGACAAACTGTCGGACTATCAGCATCCGTCCGGCGGTTTCTGCTACTGGCCCGGCGGCTGCCTGTGGCCTGACCCGTACCTGAGCGCGTACGCGCTGGAAGCTTCAGCCCTGGCGCTGAAGGAAGGCTACAGGGTGGACCCGGAAGTGCTGAAGCGGGACGCCGACTGGCTTACGCAGTATTTGGGGTCCGAGCGCAGCGACTGGGCCTACCCGTACAGCGCCAGCGAGGATTACGCCGCGCGCGCCTACGCGGTTTATGCGCTGGCCGCGAACGGCCGGAATATGAGCGCCTACTTCAACCAGCTGTACGCCAAGCGGGACCAGGTGCCGTACCTGGCCAAGGCTTATATGGTGAAAGCGGCCAAGCTGCTCGGCGTCGACCCGGCTTCGGCCAGGAAGTTGTCGGCCGAGATCATGACGCAGGCGCGGTATTCGCCCACGCAGCTGCATTTTGAGGACGAGCAGGCGATGCCGTGGATACACAATACCGCCGTCAAGACCACGGCCGTGATGCTGGACGCCATGCTGGAGGCGCAAGGCGGCTTTCCCGGAGACGAGAAGGCCGTGAAGTGGCTTACCACGGAGAGAAAAGCCAGGGGGCGCTGGCGCACTACGCAGGAAAATTCCTGGTCGCTGAGGGCTTTCGGCGCTTTCTACAGCCGCTATGAAAAGGAAGACCCTGACTTCAGGGCCGTAGTATCCGTGGAGAACGAGACCGTTAGCGAGCTGATGGAAGAGCAGTTCCTGGGCAGGACGCTGTCTTCCGTGGACCAAAGCTTCGGTTTCCCGGCGGTGTTCGGCGAAAAAGAAAAAGCCAAAATATTGTTCTCCAAGGTCGGGACGGGGCGGCTGTACTATACGCTGCGCATGGGCTTTATTCCCGAGAAGCGCGACAAACCCGCCTCGGAGGGTTTCGAGATCAGCCGCGAGATCAAACCGATGGGCGGGGGCTCGGGGTTCAAGGCGGGTTCGCGGGCGGTGGTGACGATCAGCGTTAAAACGCCGCAGGACCGGACTTTTGTGGCGGTGAACGACCCTGTGCCGGCGGGCTTCGAGGTCGTAAATACAGAGTTCGCCGTGGAGAGTTCCGAGGACGCGCGGGCGCTGGCCAAGAAGGGCGGGCGGGGCGGCGGCTGGGGCGAGTTCGAGCGGGCCGAGCGCTACGACGACAGGATGCTGATCTTCGCGGACTACCTGACCGCGGGTGAGCACAAGTATTCCTACATCGTGCAGGCCACGGTGCCGGGCGTGTATTACGGCCCGGCGTCCCTGGTAGAGGGCATGTACGAGCCTGAAGTTTTCGGCCGGACAGCCGGCAGCACCGTGGAGATAGTAAAGTAAAACCGGAGCTATGAAGATCAGTATAAAATTGTGCGCGGCGGCCGCCGTACTGGCGCTGCCGCTCTGCGCGGGGGCCGGGCTGCAGCCGCGGGCCTCCACGCAGATAACCGACAGGTACGGGCGGCCGCTGCGCGCTTATTTGAACGGCGCGGCGGCCTCGTCCTGCGCGCCGGTAAAGCTGCAGGACGTTTCTCCGTGGCTGGTGCTTTCCACGGTGGCCGTGGAGGACAAGCGTTTCTTCTCGCACGCGGGGGTGGACTTCCGCTCCGTGGCGCGGGCCTTCCTGCAGAATTCGCGCAAAGGCCGGGCCGTGTCCGGCGCCTCCACCATCACTCAGCAGCTGGCCCGCGCGCTGGAGCCGCGACCCCGCACATTAATAGGCAAGTTCACGGAAATGGTTTCCGCCTTCCGCCTGGAATCCGGCCACAGCAAGGAGGAGATACTTGAGGCGTATTTCAACAGCGTCTCCTACGGGGCGCTGCTTACGGGCGCGGAGGCCGCGTCGCGGGCATACTTCGGGCTGCCGGTCCGGGACATCAGCCTGGCGCAGGCGGCCCTGCTCGCCGGCATCCCCAAGTCCCCGGTGAATTACGACCCGTACCGCCGGCCGCGCGAGGCCTTTGAACGCCAGCGGCTGGTGCTGCGGCGCATGCTGGACCTGGGCCTGGTGGACGAGGAGAACTACCGCCTGGCCCTTGGCGAAAAAATCCTGATAAAGGAAAAAGATAAATATTTTGACGCGCCGCATTTCTCCGATCATGTGCTGCAGCGGTCCCCGCCCGGCCCGGTAAGGACCACGCTGGACCTGCGCGTGCAGGAAGCGGCCGCGGACGCGCTGAAGAACCACCTGGCGGGGCTGAGCGCCCGCAACCACGTCACCAATGGCGCGGTGCTGGCGCTGGACAACGCCACGGGCGGGATAATAGCCTGGGTCGGGTCGGCCGACTTCTTTAACGCGGCCGACTCCGGGCAGGTGGACGGCGTTACGTCCCTGCGGCAGCCGGGCTCCGCGCTTAAGCCCTTTCTCTACGCCCTTGCCTTGTCCCGGGGCTCGAAGGCCTCGGATATAATAGAGGACGAACCGTTATACTCTGCCGGGGGCCACGCGCCGTTGAACTACGACAAGACCTATCACGGCAAGGTGCGCCTGCGCGAGGCCCTGGCCTGCTCCTATAACGTGCCGGCCGTGCGCCTGGCGGAAAAGGCGGGTTTGCAGGCGTTCCTTTCCATACTAAGGGATTTCGGTTTTGGTTCACTGGATAAGACGGCCGAATACTACGGTTCCGGCCTGGCCCTGGGCAACGGCGAAGTAACGCTGCTGGAACTGGTCAACGCGTATGCCGCGCTGGCCCGCGGGGGGATCTGGCTGCCGGCCCGTTTCTCGGCGAATGGCGCCGGAGCGCCGGCCAGGCGCGTCATGGGCGCCCGGGAGGCGTATATAATTTCCAGCATTCTTTCCGATAACTCCGCCAGGGCGCCGGCCTTCGGCGTGAATTCCGCTTTCAGCCTGCCGTTCGAGCTGGCGGGCAAAACAGGCACCACCAAGGACTACCGCGATAATTGGGCCGTGGGTTACACGCCGGAATGGACCGTGGGGGTCTGGGTAGGCAACTTCGACGGAGCGCCCATGCGCAAGGTGTCCGGCATCACCGGCGCCGCCCCGATACTTAAGGACGTGGCCCTGCTGCTCAATAAACTCTATCCATCCACGCGGTTCAAGCGGCCGCTGGGGATCAAGACCGTCGGGGTCTGCCCGGTGTCAGGCAGCCTGCCTTCCTCATTCTGCCCGGCTTCGATGGAAGAGATCTTTACGGCTTCCAACCTGCCCTCGCTTCATTGCCGCGAGCACCTGGCGCCGTCAGCCCCGGCTCAAGCGGTCCAGCCCGCAGACCAGCCGGCCGTGAAATTCCCCAGGGACGGCGATATTTTCCGCATAGATCCCCAGACGCCAAGGGCGGCGCAGGCGCTTTTCTTTAAAGCGGAAGCGGCCGGCGAAGAGCTGGTCTGGCGGGTGGATTCGCGCGACCTGGCCGGATCCGGTGAAAGCACGGCCTGGCCGCTGGAAGCCGGCGCCCATAGTGTCTCCTTCAGCTTTATGCGGGAGGGCAGGGTCTTAAGGTCCCGACCTGTGAAATTCATGGTTATAAAATGAGAATATTGATATTGCTGCTGGTCTTCCCGGTCCTGGCGGCCGCTCAGGAGTCCCGCCCCGCGACCTGTTCCTACGAAGTTTATAACTGGAACACGCACAAGAAACAAGCGGTGAACTTCGCCAAAGTGGAGCGCCCATATTCAGAACTGAAACCGGAAGAAATAGACCCGGCTACCGGCTGCACCGTCTGCCTGGAGGACCAGGAGCTGTTAAAAGCGGGCGCGATAGAGCCTTTTTATGTCTGCCGCAAGATAGCGGCTTCGGTGCGGGTTGCGCTGGAGAAGCTTACTGCGGCCGGCGAGCCTGTGCTGGAAGTAACGGGCTACAGGCCGGGAAAGACCAGGAACCCCACGGACAAGGAAGGCAACCGCACCGGCTTCAGCAACCACGCCTACGGCGCGGCCATAGATATCAACCGCTCTGCGAACGGCCTTTACGACAAATGCTTCAAGTTCGGCCCCGGCTGCCGGCTTGTCCAAGGCGGTCCCTGGAAGCCCGGAAATAAAGGCGCGCTGTCCGCGGAGTCCCGGATAGTCAAAGCCATGAAAGCGGCCGGCTTCCGCTGGGGCGGGGAAATAGAAGGCGCCCAGAAAGACTTCATGCACTTCTCCTTCAGCGGCTACTAGGAAAGTTCCCTGTGTAAATAAAAACCCCCGGAGAACCGGGGGTTTTATTTTTTTGGCGGCTGGGTTATCGTTTGATAACGGCCACGGCTTTGCCGCTGATCAGGAAGTCGTCGTCGGGGTGCAGGTAGATGGGGTCGTAATCGTAGGAGGAGTCCGCCTTCAGGATCACCTGGCCGTTCTTGCGGTCGTCGATGAAGCGCTTGATGGTGGCCTTGTTGTCGATGATGGCGAGGACGATGTCGTTGTTCCGCACGTCCTTCTTGTTGCTGTCGATGATCACGTAGTCGCCGTCCTCTATCTTCCTGCCGGCGATCTCGGCGCGGTTCATGGAGGTGCCGTTGGTCTTGAGGCCGTAAAGGCCCTTGGGGCTGGAGCGGCCCAGCAGCTTCCCCGAAACCCGCAGGAAGCCCTGGAAATTTTCCTCGGCGAAAATGGTGGCGGGCCCGCAGCTGGCGGTGCCTACTATAGGTATAGAGAATAAAGAGGCAGCGGTTGTCAGCAGGCCGTTGGCCCAGCCGGGGATCAGGGAGGTCTTCTCCATCAGGCCTTTGTCGCGGTCGATGGTGAAGAAACCTTTCTTCTCGAGCTGCTGGAGATGGTGCTTTATCTTCTGCGGCGATTCGCCGGGCAGGCCTATGGCGCTGGCCATTTCGCGCAGGCTGACCTGGGCCAGGTTCTGCTCTTTGGAAAGATGCAGGAGCTTCTCTTGAATAGGGTGCATGGTCTAATCATAGCATACAATCCCGGTAAAGGCAATAACTCCTTAATACTTGACACCTGGCCGGAAATCATCTATACTAATCGGGAACCGGAGCGTGCCGCAACACGACACTACGCTGTCGGGTTGGTGATGTAGACTATTACGGTAAGAAAATTTAACGGAGGTTTTAAAACTATGGCTACCGAAGAAAAAAACAGGGCGCTCGAGGCTGCCCTCTCACAGATAGAGAAGAGCTACGGCAAAGAAGCGATCATGAAGCTGGGCGAGCGCTCGGGCCGCATGAAGATAGAGACCATTCCCACCGGCGCGCTGTCGCTGGACCTGGCGCTGGGCGTAGGGGGACTGCCCCGCGGCCGCGTGATCGAGATCTACGGGCCGGAATCCTCCGGCAAAACTACGCTGACGCTGCACGTTATAGCGGAAGCGCAGAAAAAAGGCGGCATGGCGGCTTTCATAGACGCCGAGCATGCGCTGGACCCCGTGTACGCGCAGCGGCTGGGCGTGGACGTGGATAACCTCCTTATCTCCCAGCCCGACAGCGGCGAGCAGGCCCTGGAGATCTGCGAGAAACTGGTGCGCTCCGGCGCGCTGGACATTATCGTCATAGACTCCGTGGCCGCGCTGGTGCCTAAGGCCGAGATAGAAGGCGAGATGGGCGACATGCACGTGGGCCTGCAGGCCAGGCTGATGAGCCAGGCGCTCAGGAAGCTCACCTCCATCGTGGCTTCCACCAAGACCTCGGTGATGTTCATCAACCAGCTGCGCCACAAGATCGGCGTGATGTTCGGCAACCCCGAAACTACGCCCGGCGGCCTGGCGCTGAAGTTCTACTCCTCCGTCCGCCTGGATATAAGGAAGATAGAGACCATCAAGCAGGCCGACGTGGTGACCGGCGCGCGCATCCGCGTGAAGGTGGTGAAGAACAAAGTCGCGCCCCCTTACCGCCAGGCCGAGTTCGAAATGGTCAACGGCGAGGGCATCTCCACCGAGGGCTGCCTGCTGGACATGGGCGTGGAGACCGGCCTGCTGGAGAAATCCGGCACCTGGTATATTTATAATGGCGACCGCATGGGCCAGGGCCGCGAGAACGCGAAGCTCTACCTGAAGGCCAACAAGGATAAAGCCGCGGAGATAGAGAAGGAGCTGCGCAGCCGGTTCCTTATGCCGGGCATGAAGCCCACCGCGGGCTCCGAGAAGGTCGCGGCCGAGAAAGCGGCCGAGAAAGCCGCCGATAAGGCTTACGCCGAAAAGAAAGAAAAAGCGGCCAAGAAGTAACCTGAATCCAGCAGGATTCCCCGCGAAGCGGGCGGAGGGCCCAGCGCTATGCGCGCCCGGCCCGACGAGGTGTATGCCTCCCGAAGGGCGCCCGCTGTGCGGGCGGAAAGTTGCAGCAGCAACTTTCAGGCTAAGCGGCACCGCGGAAAGGCGCAACAGGCAAAAGTCCTCTTTTTGCCGTTGCGCCTTTCGCGCGTCTATGCGGCCGAACCCCGAAGTGGTAATATATGGATAAATGCGTCCATTAGCGGCAGATTTTTCGCGGCACCTGGGCATGGAGCGGGGCCTGGCAAAGAACACCTGCCTGGCTTACGCCGGGGACGCCGAGGCTTTTCTAGCCTACTGCGAGGTCCGTAAAACGGACCCCGCGCTGGCCGAGGCCCCCTTTGTGGAAGCTTATCTCTGGTCTTTAAAGTCGGTCAGGAAGCTGGGGCCCGCGTCCATCTTCCGCAAGACGGAGGCGCTGCGCGCTTTTTACCGCTACCTGCGCCTTGAAGGCAAGGCGGTCAAGGACCCCACCGCCAATTTCCGCGCGCCCAAGCTGCCGCGCAAGGTGCCGCGGTTCCTGGACAAGCGGGACATGGAAAAACTGCTCGTCTACCCTTCGGGGGAAGCTTTCGCCAAGGTGCGGGCCGCCGCCGCCATAGAACTGCTTTACGCTTCCGGCATAAGGGTGTCGGAGCTGCTGGGGCTGCGGCTGGAGTCCGTTAATTTTCAGCAGGGCTGGCTGAGGGTGTTCGGCAAGGGCGCCAAAGAGCGCATGGTGCCGGTGCACGCCGCGGCCCTGGCGCGGCTGAAGGAATACCTGGCGGCCAGGCAGCAGAAGTTCGGCGGGCAGCCGGCCGCGGAGGAGCTGTTCCTGAACCGCTCCGGCGAAAGGCTCAGCCGGGTGACCATGTGGAAGGATATCGTGGCGTACGGCCGGGAGGCGGGCGTGGAGATAAAGCCGCACCCTCACCTGTTCCGCCACACCTTCGCCAGCCACCTGGTGCAGGGCGGCGCCGACCTGCGCTCGGTGCAGGAGATGCTGGGTCACGCCAGCCTGAACACCACCCAGATCTACGCCCACGTGGACAAAGGCGACGTCAAGCGCGCCCACGACAAATACCACCCGGACAAGTAAACTATGATCGACGACCAGAACGACATTTTCGACTCACGCATAAAGCTGCACGACAGGCACCGCTTCGAGATAAAGCTGGACATCGACCTGGACGCCGCGGCCAGGAGTTCCTACGAGGTAGAGACCTACTTCTTCGTGCCGCGGGCGCTCAACGTGGGCCCGCACAATTACAAGAAAGAGAATTTCTACAACTCCAGCCAGCGCTACATCCGCTTCCGCACGCCCAAGATGAGCCTGGGCAAGGTCTGCGACCCCGCCCTCGGCACCTCGCCGCTCAACCGCATCCGGGAAGACCTGGGCCGCGTGCTGTCCGGCGCGGGGGACCAGCCCCTCACGGTCAAGATCTGCAACGAGTTCCGCCTGCTGGGCTGCATCATCCGCGGCGAGATCCGCGACTACGTCAAAGTCTTTATCGACGAGCTGGCCACTTACGGCGCGGCCGTCCCGGCCGCCCAGCGCAAACTGTTCGTAGGCGAGGGCCTGGAGAATTTCCTGGGCGACCTCAAACGCCTGGACGCCGCGCTCTCCTCGCTGAAGGCCGAGCTTTCCGACCCCGCCGTGCCGGTGAAGATCCGCGAAACCGCCGCTTTCTTCGACGAGTACGTGAGCCTGATCCTGGAGGAGTACCTGACCTCGCTGGTGGACGCGCTCCGGAACAACCCCGGCGCCAGGGCGCGCTTCGAAGACGTGGAAAAGGGCCTGCTGGCCATAGTGACGGCCCAGAACCGCTACCGCCAGGTCATGAAGTACCCGTCCGTGCTGGTGCCCGGTTCGTCCAACGAGGTCATCATCTACCGCCGCGGCGTGCTTAAGAAATTTATCTCCAGCGTGCTCTACCTTAAGGCCGAGTTCTCGGAGTGGGAAGGGCTGACGCAGGTGTTCTTCGGCCTGGCCGCCGGCACGGCCATGCTGTTCGCCGTGATGGTGACGGTGCTGGTGCAGCGGCGCTACGCCATGAACAGCATGCCTTTCGTGCTGGCCGTGGTGATCAGCTATATTTTCAAAGACCGCATAAAGGACTGGCTGAAACTGCTGTTTTCCAAGAGCCTTACCCGCTGGATCTCGGACCGCAAGATAGACATCCTGGACTCCGCCGGCGGGGGCGGGCGCATCGGCCTGCTCAAGGAGGCTTTCACGTTCCTGTCCGACAAAAGCCTGCCGCCGGACATCGCCCGCCTGCGCCGCATCGACAATATCACCTCCGTGGACGAGGAAGGCAAGCCGGAGCGCGTCTTCAAGTACAAGAAGGAGATCATCCTTTATCCCGAGGTCATCATAAAAAGCCACGAGCGCCGCCGCGACCTCAACGACATCATGCGGTTCAACGTCCGCGAACTCATCGCGCAGGCCGACGACGCCGCGGTGGATTATCCTTACGTGGACGCGGCTACCGGCGACGTGCGCGTGGCGGCCTGTTCGCGGGTGTACCACCTCAACCTGGTGCTCAAATACAGCTATTTCGACCGGGACGGCCAGGTGACCATCCATTACGAGCGCATCCGCATAGTGATCAACAAGGACGGTATAGTACGCCTGGAAGAAGTTAAAGTGGCCTGATCTTGAATTCAGCTTAAGGGGTTATTGGACATGGAAATACACGCTGTAGGCATAATGGGCGCCAACACCACCGGCGCGGGCGCGGCCGAGATCTTCCTGAAGCACGGCTACCAGGTGCGGCTTTACGACGATTTCAAGGACAGCCTCAATGTGTCGCTGGCCAAGATCAAATGGTCGCTGCGCAAGGAGGGGAAGGAGGACCTGCTGTCGAATATAGAGGGCATCCAGGACATGGCCAAATTCAAGGGGGCCGACATAGTGATAGAGGCCGCCAACAAGTCCCCCGAGGAGCGGCGGGTTTATTTCTCGAAGCTCAAGGACCACCTGGAGCCAGGCTGCGTGGTGGCGGCCCGCTGCGCGGTGCAGCCGCTCAAGGACATAGTCGGCTTTACGGACCTGCCCAAGGACCGCACGCTGGGCTTTCACTTTATAAAGCCGGTGCGCTCCAACCCGCTGGTGGAGATAGTGCGCACCGACGCGGTCAAGGACGAATATATAGAGGCGGCGGCCGCCCTGCTGCGCAAGATCGGCAAGACGCCCATCATAGTGAAGGATAACCCGGGCCAGATAGTGGAGCGGCTTACCCGGCCTTTCAGCCTGGCGGCCATCAGGCTGCTGGACGCGGGCAAGGGCTGTCCGCACGAGATCGACGCGGCGTTCAAGGAAATGGCGGAGGCGCCGATGGGCCCCTTCGAGGCGGCCGACTTCGCGGGGGTGGATTCCGATTACCAGGCCTCCGAGTTCATTTACAACGCGCTGGGCAAACCGGAGCGGCTGGCGCCCTCGGCCACGCAGCTGCGGCTGGTGCAGTACGGCCAGCTGGGACGCAAGGCCACCATAGGCTTTTATATTTACGAGGACGGGCGCATAGTGGGGGAGAACCCGATACTGCCGAACCTGGTGAAATACCTGGGGCTGAAAAAGGTTTCCAAGGAAGAGATCTTCGCCGAGATCATGCGGCCGGTGGTGGAGGAGGCTAAAATACTGGCCGCCGAGATCATGGCGTCGGAATACGACGTGGAGACGGCGATGAAACTGGCGATGGGCTGGCCCAAAGGCCCCTTCGCCTACAGCCGCGACGCTGGCGCGCTGCTGGAGCGGAAGAAGGTGTCCCAGTTCGACACGCTGGATACTTTTTAATGGGCGAAAAGTCTATCGGGCTGAAAATATTGGACGGTTTCCTGGCGCTGTTCGGCGTGGTAGAGAACGTGGACGTGGACGGGGTGGTCCGCAGCGTCTACGCGCCCGGCGGCAAGCGCCGGGTGGGCATCTACCACCGCGCCAACAACACCTACATTTACCAGGAAGAAGTTTTCAACGACCTGTTCACCGTGATGCGCTGGGAGCCTTTCCAGGCCGGCCCCAAGGACGGCTGCTCCACCCCGGAAGAAGCCATGGCCGCCGCCCGCAAAGCCCTCCCCTGGCTCTGGGAAATCCCCGAATAAACGTGCGCCAATCGGGTGGCGCCGACTGCCAGTTCGGGGTCCTGCCGCCCGAACCGGCTTCCCGGTCCAGCCGCTCCACCCATCCCCTGCTAGGCTGGCGAGATGCAAACCTGCCGTTCACCTTACGCGGCTGGCCCGAAAAGCCGGTCCGTGCGTCACCCCTCCAACTATCGCCGCCACGCTCCCGCTAACGAGGCGATCTTTGGGGTCATGAAGAAAATTGGAGGGGGCGGACGGGGGGACCGGGTTAGCAAAACCGGGTTGCGTGGAGCGCAGCTCCACTTTCTTGCCCGCCGCTTGCATAAGCGCGGCGGGCGAATACCGAGTGAGGCCACGGTGTGGCCGAACGCGTTTTGCGTTCCGGTCCCCCTGGCTGCCCCCTCCAGACCGAGTGTGGGTTATTTTATTTCTACGAGGCGGTATTTGCGGGTGCCGAGGCCGATGGCTTCGGAGTATTCAAGGGTGCGCACGCCCGAGACTCCGGTTTCGTGCTTGAAGGCGTCGGCTATGCCGGCGGCTTTGTTCACCAGGTCGAAGCTGGCCTGGTCCAGGGCCACCGGGTCGTTGGAGGCCAGCAGTCCCACGTTGCCTACAAAGGGCGGGGGGGCCCCGGCCCGGCAGTCGCAGGCGGCCGAGATGTTCATCAGCAGGTTGATGTAGGTGAAATGCCCGCCGGCGGTCACGCCCCGGGCGTACTCCGCCAGCTTTTCCTGGAACGCCACGCCCTTGGTGGCCGCCGGGGCCGAATCTATGGCGTCGTAAGGGCAGATCTCCACGCATTTGCCGCAGCCGATGCACTTCTTGCGGTCTATCACGTAATCCGGGCCGATCGCGCCCACCGGGCAGTTAGGGATGCAGATGCCGCATTTTACGCATTTCTTGTTTATCGCGGGGAACTGGTCCGAGTGCTGCGCCTTCTTGCCGTTCGGCGAGGCGAAGCCCATGGCCAGGTTCTTTATGGCCCCGCCGAAACCCGCGCTGCCGTGGCCTTTAAAGTGAGAGATCACCAGGAACGAACCGTACCCGGCCATGCCTTTCCCGACGTAGATCTTTGAAAAATATTTACCCTTGTAAGGCAGGGCCGTTTCGCCGGCCGTATCCAGGATATCGATGGGCGCGTAGCCCCAGCCGTGCTTTTTAGCCGTGGCCACATGGTTTTTGGTGTCGGAGCGCGAGCCCCCGTACAGCGTATTGGTTTCTACGAAAACACCTTTAAGGCCAATGACCAGGTCCTTTAAAAGGGGCGGCGGTATGTAATTATCATTGCCCGCCTCCCCGAAATGCACTTTAACGCCCAGCTTGTCCTTGGGCTTGAAGTTGAGCCTGGCGTAAGCCGCTTTGAGCGCGGCGGGGGAGATCTCTTTGGAGAAATAAACCTCGGGCGGAGCGGCGGCCGGATTCTTGGCCGCGGCAAAAAGGCTGTGAAAGCCGGCCAGGCAGAGAAAGGCCCAGAAAAAAGCGTAAACGGCGTATTTTTTCATGACCGGGATATTATACAAATTGGGAAAAGTCCGGCGCCCGCGGGCCCGGGGGCCGTTAGTTCTGCTGGTCGGAGCGTATGGCCCAGCGGAGCTTGGCGCAGGCCGAGCGGGGATTGGAATGCCGCTCTTCGGAGGAAGGGCGTATGGGCGAGGCGGCCACGCTGGAGTAAACTCCGGCCGCTTCTCCGCGCAGGAAAGCCTTTTTAACCCTGCGGTCCTCCCCTGAGTGGAAAGACAGGATGGCGGCCCTGCCGCCCGGCCTCAGGCACCAGGGCAGGATCTCCAGAAAGCGGTCCAGCACGCTCAGTTCCTCGTTCACCGCTATGCGCAGCGCCATAAAGGTGCGCTGCAGGGATTTCTTTACAACGTCCTCTTCCAGCTTGCCGTCCGCCTTTTTCAGCCCGGAGCGCACCGCCGCCGCCAGTTCCGCGGTGGTCCTGATGGGCAGCGGGCTGTCCTTGACGGCCAGCGCGATGATCCGCGCGTAAGGTTCGTCCGCGTACTCGAAAAGTATTTTTTCCAGCGCCGCGGCGGAAACGGACCTCAGCAGTTCCGCGGCGGGCCGGCCGCGCTCCGGGTTCAGGCGCAGGTCCAGCGGCCCTTCGGCCTTGTAAGTGAAACCGCGCTCCGGGTTGTCCAGCTGCATCGAGGACACTCCCAGGTCCGCCAGCACGCAGTCGAAGCCGCCGCCGGCTTCGGGCGCCAGGGCCGCTATGCCGGCGAAATTCATCTTCCTCACGATCAGAACTTTTTCCCCGTAGCCCAGGGCGCGCAGGCGGGCTTCCGTCTTCGGGAGTTCCAGCGGGTCGACGTCCACGGCGAAAAGTTTTCCGCCCGGCAGTATCCGCGCCAGCAGTTCTTTGGCGTGGCCCCCGTAGCCCAGCGTGGCGTCCAGGCAGACCGCGCCCGGCGCCGGGCGCAGGACCTCCAGGATCTCTTTTACGCAGATGGGCCGGTGCGTGCCGGCCGGGGTGAGCCCCTTGGCTATGATATGGGCGACGTCGCCGGCGTATTTCGCCGGGTCCAGCTCTTTGTATTTCTGGTCGAACCTGCGCGGGTTCTTGCCGAGGTAGCGCACGCGCCGTTTATGGGGTTTGGGGGCTTCTTCCGTCATATGGTAAATCAATGGTACCCATAATGCCGCGGGCGGGTCAACCTTTGACGGGGCGGCGAGGATTGTATATCCTTTATTGACACCAGAGGACACTATGCCAGAACTGAACGACGCGCACCTTATCACCGACCAGGACATTTATCTTTTCAACGAGGGCAACCACCTCAGGCTTTATGAAAAGCTCGGGGCGCATCCGGCCTCGGCCGGGGGCAAAGAGGGCACCCGCTTCGCTGTCTGGGCGCCTAACGCCCGCCAGGTTTTCGTGATGGGCGACTTTAACGCCTGGAGCAAGACCCGGGACGCTTTGCGCGAGCGCGGCAGATCCGGCATCTGGGAAGGCTTCATTCCCGGCGTAGTGCCGGGGCAGAATTATAAATATTACATCGTCTCGCGCTATAACGGCTTTACCGCCGAAAAGGCGGACCCCGCGGGCTTCACCTCCGAGGTGCCGCCCAAAACCTCCTCCGTGGTCGGAACTTTGGATTACGCCTGGGGCGACGAAGACTGGATGAAGGCGCGGGGTAAAACGATCAGCCTGAAGAGCCCGGTCTCCATTTACGAGGTGCACCTGGGGTCCTGGCGGCGCGTCCCCGAGGAGGGCAACCGCTCCCTGACCTACCGCGAGACGGCGGAGCAGCTGCCGGCCTACGCCAGGGAGATGGGGTTTTCCCACGTGGAACTGATGCCGGTCACGGAACACCCTTTTTACGGCTCCTGGGGCTACCAGACCACCGGTTATTTCGCCCCGACCAGCCGCTACGGCTCGCCGCAGGATTTCATGTTCCTGGTGGACCGCCTGCACCAGGCCGGCATAGGCGTGATCCTGGACTGGGTGCCGGCGCATTTCCCGGCCGACGCGCACGGCCTGGCCTATTTCGACGGCACGCACCTCTACGAACACGCCGACCCCAAGCAGGGGTTCCACCCGGACTGGAAAAGCTCCATCTTTAATTTCGGGCGCAACGAGGTAAGGAGTTTCCTGCTCTCCAGCGCCATGTTCTGGCTGGACAAGTACCACGCCGACGGCCTGCGCGTGGACGCCGTGGCCTCCATGCTCTACCTGGACTATTCCCGCAAGCCGGGCGAGTGGGTGCCCAACCGCTACGGCGGCAACGAGAACCTGGAAGCTATCGCTTTCCTCAAGCAGTTCAACCAGGTGGTCTACCAGAACTATCCCGACGTGCAGACCTACGCCGAGGAGTCCACCGCCTGGCCCATGGTCTCGCGCCCCACGCATCTGGGGGGGCTGGGCTTCGGGCTGAAATGGGACATGGGCTGGATGCACGACACCCTGGATTATTTCGCCAGGGACCCGGTGTACCGCAAATACCACCACAACAGCCTTACGTTCCGGCTGCTCTACGCCTTCGGCGAGAATTTCACGCTGCCGCTGTCCCACGACGAAGTGGTTCACGGCAAGGGGTCCCTGCTGGACAAGATGGCCGGCGACGAGTGGCAGAAGTTCGCCAACCTCAGGCTGCTGTACGGCGGCATGTTCGCGCAGCCCGGGCAGAAGCTGATGTTCATGGGCGATGAATTCGCCCAGCGCTCCGAGTGGCGCCACGAGGCCAGCCTGGACTGGCACCTGGCAAAGACTTCCCCTCATGCCGGCGTGCGCGCCTGGGTGCGCGATTTGAACCGGCTATACGCCGCCGAGACCGCGCTGCACGAGCTGAACTGCAGCCCGGCCGGCTTCGAGTGGGTGGACGCCAATGACTCGCAGCAGAGCGTGCTGGCTTTCCTGCGCAAGGGCGAGCGCCAGGGAGACGTCATCCTGGCGGTCTGTAATTTCACCTCCGTGCCCCGCCATGACTACCAGGTGGGCGTGCCGCGGGGCGGTTTCTGGAAGGAGCTGCTCAACAGCGACGCCGCCGCCTACTGGGGCAGCGGCGTCGGCAACCTGGGCGGGTCGGAAGCGCGGGCGCTGCCCGTCCATGGCCGGCCTTATTCGCTGCGGCTGACCCTGCCGCCGCTGTCGATAGTTTTTCTCAAGTGCTGCGGCTAAGGCCGCGTAAACGCAAAAAAGGGCTTCCCGAGTTAACGGGAAGCCCTTTTTTTGCGCCGGTCTTGGGGGACCGTTATTTCACGTGCTTGGAAATAATGCCGGCCAGCTCGAACATCGTGACCTGGGGCTTTCCGAAAAGCTTGAGCAGCGTTTCGTCGGCGTTGATGTTGCGCTTGTTGACCTTGTCCTGCAGGCCTTTCGCCTTTATGTAGTCCCACATCTTCTTGATGATCTCGGTCCGGGGAATGGGCGTGCTGCCTACCACCGCCGCCAGGTCCGCGTCCGGCTGCACGGGTTTCATGAATTTAGGGTTTGCCATTTTAGTGTCTCCTTAGTTTTTGCTTCTCCAAATTTTCAGCCGAGGTAGCCCATCAGGCGGTAGATCAGCTTGGCGGCGGCCAGTTCGGTGGTGTGGGAGCCCTTTACCGGAGCCGCTTCCACCACGTCCACGCCCACCACTTTCTTCTTCCCGCAGACGGCTTTGAACAGCTTCAGGGCCTCGTGCCACTGGAAGCCCCCGGGCTGCGGGGTGCCGGTGCCGGGCATCACGGAGGGGTCGAAGCCGTCCACGTCTATGGTCAGGTAAACCGTGTCACTCAGCTCCCCCAGGATGTCCCTCTCCAGTTTAGCAAAGTTCAGGTTCTCATGCATCAGGTGCGTTTTGACGAGGCCGGCGTTATGGAACTGCCGTTCGTCCGCGCCTACGCTGCGTATGCCTATCTGCACCAGCCTGGTGCCGCGGGAGGCCGGGTAAACGGCGCAGGCGTGGCTGCGCGCCGAGCCGCCGTAGGAGGGGCGCAGGTCCGCGTGCGCGTCGAAATGCAGTATGGAAAGGTTTTTATGCCGCTTTATGAAAGGCGGCAGCAGCGCCTGGGTAATGCTGTGCTCCCCGCCTATGAAGAAAGGCAGGGCCTTGGAGGAGGAAAGCAGCTCTTCCACCGCGCGCTCGAGCCGCGGGAAGAATCTCGCCTCCGGCAGGGCGCAGTTCACCGGCCGGGTGGTGAAAATGCCCTTTTTCCAGGTTTCGGTCTTGGTTTCCTCGTCCCAGAGCTCCAGCTGCCAGGACGCGTCTATCACCGCCGCCGGCCCGCGCCTGGTGCCCTGCCCGTAGGAGGTGGTCTTCTCGTAGGGGATCGGGACTACCACGAAAGCGGCGTCTTTGAGGTCTATGCTTTTGCGAAGGATGAATTGTGTTTTAGCCGGTTTGAATGGCATGATCGCCTTTGTAAGAACAGGTAAAGGTTGGGGTAGAGAAAAAGGGGCGGTAAAAGAAAGGTTCGTTCCTTTGCCCCGCCTTTGCCTCTGCCCGCGGTTAGAACAGGAAGACCGCGGCGGCCACGGTGGTGGTCCACACGCCTTCCGTCCCTATGGCGGACTGGGTGATGTTCGCGGCCCTTACGATCTTGCCGCTCAGCTTCCAGATCTCTTCTTTCTGGTCCCACGTGGTTTCGCTGCCGAATTCCACGCCCTGGATGGTGGACAACATCAGCGCGGCCAGGTCTTCGGCGTAGTCGCCGGTCTTTTCGTCGGTCTCGCCGAAAGTGTGGTGCTCGGAGATGTACCCGTAATGCGAGCGGTCCTTGGGCACGGCCAGGCCTACCGAGGAGGCTATCAGCCGGTGGTTCTCATTGATGGCGTTGCGGCTCAGCACGCAGTGCAGTATCTGGCCGTCGCTGAGCTTGGCGATCCCTTTCTTGCTGGGGATCACTTTGCAGTGGGGGGGGAAGATGCTGGAGACGTGAACGAGGTTATATTTCGCTATCTTCGCGTCCCGGAGGGCTTCCTCGAAACTCGCCAGTTTTTCCTTATGGCGGCCGAGGCCCTTGGTCAGGAAGACTTCTTTGGGAACGAGTTGTAGTGACATGTGGTAATTATAATAAATTAGGCGCAAAGAAAAAGGCCGCGGGCTTGCGCCCGCGGCCTTCTTTCAGTCCGTCGCCGGTTACCTGTTGATGTGCACCACTTTGGCCGGCGGGAAGCCGTTGAACCAGGTGGACGACGCGTGGCTGTACGCGCCCATGTTGGTGCTGTACATCAGCTCGCCCAGCTGCAGGTCGGTCGGCAGCGGCATCGCGCTGGAGATCACGTCCAGGGCGTCGCAGGTGGGGCCGAACACGGCGCAGTTCTCCGCCTTCTTGCCTTTGCGGAAGGAGAACATGTTGCAGTGCTGGTGGTCGAAGATGATGCCCGAGTAGCTGTGGTAGGCGCCGTCGTTGACGTAGTAGCAGGTCTTGCCGTCGCGCACGGTCTTGCCGTTGATGCGCACCACCGAGGTGCCGGCGGTCGCTATCATGAAGCGGCCCGGCTCGGCCAGGATCTCGATCTTCGGGTCCGGGAACAGGCGCTCCAGCTCGGCGTTGATGGTCTTGGCCAGCTGCTGGAACGGCTTTACCGAGGAGTCGTACGGGGCCGGGAAGCCGCCGCCGATGTCCAGCAGGTTCATCTTGTCGTAGCCGCGCTCTTTGGCTTCCTTGAAGATGTCGGCGGCCAGGTTGATGGCCTGCACGTAGTTCTCGAAGTTGGTGGTCTGGCTGCCCACGTGGAAGCTGAGGCCTTCCACGCCGAGGCCCTGTTTCACGGCCTCGAGGATCAGGTCCACGGCTTCGCCGGGGGAAGCGCCGAACTTGGAGCTGAGCTCCACCACCGCGCCGGTGTTGGGCACCCGGATGCGCAGGCACAGGCCGGCGTGCGGGGCGTGCTTCTTGATCTTGTGGATCTCTTCCAGGTTGTCGAACGTGACGAGGGGCCGGTACTGGTCCAGCTCCTTCAGCGTTTCGATCGGCTTAATAGGGTTAGCGTAGATGATCTTGTCCCAGATCCAGGCCAGCCGCTTCTTGTTCGGCATGTTCTTGATATACTCGTGCACGATCATGAACTCGGGCATGGAGGCCACGTCGAAGCTGGCGCCCGCCTTATAGAGCGTTTTCACTATCTCCGCCATCGGCTCGCACTTCACCGCGTAGTAGGCCTGCACGCGCGGCAGGTATTTCTTGAACTGCGCGTAGTTCTTGCGGATCTCATCGTGGTCTACGATGAAAAGGGGCGTCCCGTGCTTCTTGGCGAGGTCCTGCATCTGTTTCTTTGTGATCATACTTTTGTCTGGTCTTCCTCCGTGGCTCTTTTTTAAGTTTAACCGAATCTTTGGCTTAATCGCTGTCCGTGATCAGGAAGTTCTTGAACTGCCAGGGGTCCTTCCTGTCTATGGACGGGTTGTTGTAGCCCTTAAAGGCGTTGGTGTAATGCTTCAGCGGCGTCCAGTCGGACTTCGCCGAGTGCAGCTTGCCCAGCCAGGGCTTGGCGATCTTGAGGATATATTCGTGCGGCAGCTCGTCGGGGACCTTGAAGCCCTCGGCCGGGTTGTCCATCATCCACATGGCGGCGGAGAGCACGCCGATGGCCACCTGGATGGTGGTGGCGTTCTGGTGGGGGATCAGCTCGCGGGACTCGTGGATGTCCAGGATCGTGCCGGTCCACCAGGCGTTGTAGTCGTGGCCCATCAGCAGGGCGCCGAGCGTGTCGTAGCCCTGGATGATCTCGTCGCCCATGATGCGGACCTTGGGCTGGAGCTTGTAGTCGTAGCCGCGCAGCTCGTTCAAGGAAGCGATGGCCGCGTCGGTGGGGCAATAGGCGTAATGCACGGTGGGGCGGTACACGGCCTTGCCGTTCTTCCACACCGTCAGCTTGTCGGACAGCGTGAAGGCCTCGCCGTGGCGGACCAGCATGCCGTGGATGCAGTAATCGGGCACCCAGGTGGAGATCCAGGTGTTCATGCCCATGCGGGCCAGGCAGATCTGGTTCTTGGGGCCGCTCTTGTGCTGGCAGGCCATCGGGGGCAGGGTCTTCTCGTGCGTGCCCCAGCCCAGCTCGGCCGGCGCCACGCCTTCCTCGCGGAAACCTTCCACGCTCCAGGTGTTGACGAATTCGTTGACCTGCTTGGGCTTGTCGGAGATCTGCGTGTCTCGCTCGCTGACGTGGATGACTTTCACCCCGATCTCTTTGGCGAGCTCGTTGAAGGTCTGGTCCTTGATCAGCTGGCAAAGTTTCTCGGCCCGGGCGCCTTTCACCTTTTTGTCGGCGAGGAGCTTGTTGGCGATGTCGATGATCCCCTTTTTGGCGAAATGGGAGATCAGGCCGGGGTTGGCGCCGTGCTCGATGACCGCGGTGGGGCCCGGGGTCTTCCACTTGGCTATCATCTTGCGCATGGCCATGTGGCGGACGTAAAGGGTGCGTTCCGTAGGGTGCTTGTCGACGGCGTTCTTATAGGGGTCCCACAGCTCGGTGGAGGTGTTGATGTAGAGCACGCCGCGGTCGTGGCACCACTGCAGGATCTCGCAGGCGTCGATGTTCCAGGCCAGGTCTATCAGCAGGTCGCCGGCCTTCAGGTATTTGCCGAGCAGGGCGCCCATGTTCTTCTTTTCGACCTTCGCGCGCACGTACTTGACGCCTTTGGCCAGCATGGGCTTGAGCGCCGCCCGCTTGTCCTCGAAATCCATGACGGTGATGTTTTTGGCCGGGACCTTGATCAATTTGAAAAGCATGGGCAGGGCGCACTGCGCCACGGAGCCGTAGCCGACGAACAGTATTTTTTTGTCGAATGTTTTCATTGTAAGTTCCACCGCCTTTTTATAGTCGAACGCCAGCGTATTCAACGCATTAAAATTATATACAAATATTCCGGAAAATAAAAAAATTACGACGGGCGCTCTACGCGCGCCCGTGTTGCTTTTTGTCCGGGGGTTCCCGCGGCGCGCCCGCGGGGGAGGGGAAAGGCCGCGCGCTCTAGTTCCTGCCGAGCTCTTTCAGCTTGTCCTGATAGTCCTTTTCCAGCCGCTCGCGGGCTTCTTTGAAGCGGCGGGCCAGGTCCGCTTCGCGGGCGGCGTAGCTTTCCTGCAGCGCGGCTTCGCGCTTCTGCAGGCCGTTGACCAGCTGCTGTTCCTGTTCCAGTACCGCCTTCAGCTTGGCGCGTTCCGCTTCCAGCTGGGACGCCCGCATGCGCTGGCTGTCCTCGAGCTCTTTCTTGCGGGCCTCGAATTCGCCGCGCTGCTTGGCTTCCAGTTCTTCCAGCCGGGTGTTGTAGGCGGAGATGGTCTCTTTCAGCTGCCCGTTCTTGCGCTCCAGTTCCTCTTTCAGCCGGTTCACGTTCTCGGCCAGCGAGCGGTCCGTTTCAATGCGCGCCGACTTGTCCGAGAGCATGGCCTGGTAGCTGCTTTCCAGCTGGGCCTGGCGGGCCTCCATGGCTTTATCCTTGAGCTTGGCCGCTTCGCTCATGGCCGCCGTCACGTTGCGCTCCCGCTCCAGGAAGGCCGCCTCCATCTCTTTGCCCTGGTTGGCGAGGCGCGCGTCGAAGTCGTCTTTCATGAACTGCAGTTTGCGGAAATATTCGTCCTGGTCGGCCTTGCGGGCCTCGTCGGAGCGTTTGGAAAGGGCCGTGATCTGGCCAAGGTAGCTCTGCTCTATTTCCTTGAGCTTGTCTAAAAATTCTTTTTCCAGCGTCTGGCGCAGGTCGCGGGCCTTGGTCAGGTTCTCCTGGATGAGCTTCTGCCTTTCGCTCTCGCTTACGTCCAGCCTGCCGGTCAGCAGCTCGAGTTCACCGCGGGCGGCGGACAGGTCGCGCGCGGCGCCGGCGCTTTCGGCGGAGTTCTTCCCCAGGCTTTCTTCCAGGGCTTTTACGCGGGCGGCCAGATCCCGCTCCTTCAGCAGGAAGGCCTCTTCCAGGTGCCTGGCCGCGGCCCCGGCCGACTCTTCGGCGGCGGCGCGCAGCTCCAGCTCCCGGCCTTCGTAGAAATCTTTCAGCTCGGCTTCGCGGCCGGCGGCTTTTTTCCGCTCTTCTTCGCGAGCCGCGGCTTCCCTGGCCCTGGCCTCGGCCGCGCGCGCGTCGCGCTCTTCTTCCCAGCTGCGGCGCGCCGCTTCGGCCTGGGCTTTCAGGGTCTCTATATTGCGCTTGAAATTTTCGGTGACTTCCTCTTCCCTGGCCCGCAGGGTCTCCAGGAAGCCTTTCTCCAGCTCCGCCGCGCGCCCGTTGAGAGCTTCGCGCTCTTTTTCAACGGCCGCTTCCTTTATCTTAAGCTGGGCGGTAAGGCGGTCTTTTTCGGCCTGCAGGCGTTCGGCGTAGACCGCTTTTAAAGCCTCTTCGCGCTCCAGGGCTTCGGTTTTCAGCCGCGCCGCTTTGGTCTGCAGCTGTTCTTCCAGCCGCGCGCGCTCTTCCCCGAGGCGCGCCCGCTCCAGTTCAAGGGCCCCGTGCGTCTGCGAGTCGTGCGAGACCAGCGCGTCCTTGAGCCGCTTGTTCTCTTCCAGCAGGGATTTTTCCCGGGCCATGGCCGCGTCTTTCTGCGCGGTCAGCGTGGACCGCTGGAGGTCCATATCCTCGTATTTCCGGACAAGGCTGTTCTCCCTGATCTTGAAGGATTCTTCCAGCGACTGGCGGAACAGGGCGTTGCGCTCTTCTAAAGTTTTTTCCAGTTCCTGCTGCTTCTGGGCCAGCAGCGCGCTGATCTGCGCGCGCAAAGCGGCCAGCTGCTGGCGCTCGGCGGCGGTCTTCGCTTCCCGTTCCTCTATGGCGCTGAGGCGCCGCTCGGATTCGGCCGCGAAGTCGGCCAGGTTGGCGGCGAAATGCTGCTCCAGGTCTTTTTCTTTCCTGGCCAGGGCGTCCTTCCTGCGGGCCTCTTCCGCTTTGAGCTCGCGGGCCAGCTGTTCGTGCTTTTCGGAAAGCTCCCTTTCGTGCGCCAGGTGCCTGGCCTGCAGTTCGCGCGAGGCTTTTTCCAGGGAGTTCTCTTTTTCGACGTAAAATTTTTTCAGTTCCGCGTATTTTTCTTCCCAGATCTTTTCCCGGTTGGCCAGTTCCTCGCGGGTCTTGGCCAGGGTATCCTCCAGGCGGGCGGTCCTGTCCAGGTACTCGGCCTGGGACGCGTCCAGCCTGCGGGCGGCCTTATCCTCCAGCAGTTTCTTGTTCTCCTCCAGCCAGGAGGCGTAATGCGCGTAGAGTTCCTTCTCCCGCGCGGAAAATTCGGAGTTAAGGCGGTCGTTGAGGGCTTTCAGCTCCTCCACCCGTTCACGGCGCATCTGGCTGCGGATCTCTTCCGCGGCCATGGCTTCCCTGCTCTGGTAGTCCGCCTCCTGCTGGCTGAGCTTCTGGCGCCAGAGTTCTTCCATCTGCCGGGCCCGCTCGCCCGCCTCTTTCTGGGCCGTTGAGCGCCCCAGTTTCAGCTCTTCTATGAAAGTTTCACGCTCGCTCTTGAAATCCGCTTCGCGCTCCTCTTCCCATTTGCGGAACAGCGTCTCCATTTCCAGGCGGAGGTTCTTCTTCTGCGCGGCCAGCTCGGCCTCTTTTTTTTCGATATCGGCTTTGAGCAGCGCGCGCTGGGCCTCGAACTCTTCTCGCTGGAGGCTGACCGCGTCGTCCAGCATCGCCTGGTATTTCTGCCAGAGCGCCGATTCTTTTTCCACCAGCAGGCGGGCCAGGCTCTGCTCGCGCTTGGCGATGCGGTCCTCCTGGGCGCGCATCAGCGCTTCGAACTCCTCTTCCTTGGCCTTGTTGTTGCGCTGCACTTCGTCGAAGCTGCGGGAACGCGTGGAGGCGAGCTCCAGCTCCTTCTCCCGGAGCTCCGAGGTCAGGCGCAGGATCATCTTGGCCGAATCCAGTTCGGTCTCTTTCAGGATGTCCTCGAAATCGTGTCCCGCGCCGTGCATATCAGTCGTGGCCCCCGTTCTTCGTCCGCTCGGCCGCCAGCCGGCTCTTTTCCTCTTCCAGTTCGCGGAACTTGGCGGCCAGCCCGGCTTCCAGCTCGGCCCGCAGCTTATCCAGCGCGGCGCGGCTGCGCTCCAGTTCGGCGTAATAATTCTTTTCCAGCTCGTCCTTCCTGACGGAGAACTCTTCCTCGCGGCGCAGCCTGTCGGCGCGGTGTTTGGCCAGTTCCTCGTCGAATTTCTGGCCGAGGGCGGCTTCCTTCTTTTCGAAATCCGCCCTGAGCGCCTGGCGTTCGGAGTTCAGGAGGTCCAGTTTCTTGGATTCCCAGACGCTCCTTTCGGCCTGGTGCTGCGCCTGGAGCTTTTCCGCGAACTCGGCGTACTTGCGGTCGAGCTCCTTCTCCCTGCGCGCCATGGCGTTCTCCAGTTCCTGGCGGCGCTTCTCCAGGGACTTGTCGGCGGCGGCCATCGCGTTCTTTTCACGGGCCATGAATTCGGCTTCCAGGCGCGCCTGCCTGTCGGAAACGGAGGAGGCCAGCGCCTGCTCCCTGCTCTTGATCTTGGTTTCGAAAGCGGCTTTGCGGCCCTCGAATTCGAGTTCCAGTTTTTCGATCTCGTCCTGCAGGCGCTGCTTCATGGCGGTTTCCGCGGCTTTGAATTTTTCATCGAACCTGGCCTGCAGCTGCAGCTCTTTGTCCCTCAGGCCGGAAAGGCGCTCCTCGTATTCGCGGTCCAGCACCTCGCGGTGCGCGTTGAGGGCCTTGTACATTTCCTCTTTCGCGGCCGACAGCTTGCCGAACAATTCGTGCTCTTTGGCCTGCGTTTCGCGCTGCAGCTTCAGCTTCAGTTCGCTGTGGTGCTGCTCCAGGGTGTTCCTGTGCCTGTCCAGATCGGCTTCCCGCTCCGTCAGCCGCAGTTCGCCTTCGCGGAGGAGCTCCCCGGCGCGGGCCTTCTCCTGGCTGACGCGCCGTTCGGCGGCCAGTTCCAGCTCGCGGACCTTGTCGGCGTGCGCGGCCTCCTGGGCGGTCATTTCCTCCACCACTTGCAGGCGCGCCCGCTCGGCCTCGGCGGCCCTTTCGGAATATTGGCTTGCCAGGACCGCCCGTTCCGCGGCGGCCCGGTCGTTGAAGGCCTTCTCGGCTTCTTCCAGCCTGGCCTGGTGCCTTTCCTTAAGTTCCTCTTCGCGTTTCAGGAATTTGGCTTCCAGGGTTTTGTTGTAAGCCTCGCCATCGGTCCTGAGGGCCGCGGCTTTCGCTTCGAGCTCGCGCTGGCCGGCGGCCGCCTGTTCGCGCAGGCGCGCTTTTTCGGCTTCCAGCTCTTTCTTCAGCTCCCCGGCTTTGGCGGCCAGGTCCGCTTTCAGGGCCGTTTCGGCCTGCGACTCTTTCTGGGCGTAATTCAGTTTCAGCTCGTCTTCGAAATGCGACAGCTTCTTGTGGAGGAGGGCGCGGTGCCCCTCGAATTCGGCTTTAAGCTTTTCTTTTTCCTCGTGCAGCGCGGCTTCCTTCTCCAGGCGCCATTCGTCCTCGCGCTCCAGCCACTCGGCCTTCAGCCTGCGCTGTACCGTGGCCACGCGGGTTTCAAGAGCCTTCTCCTTCATCACGTAGGCTTCTTCCAGGCCGGCCCGCAGGCTTTCGAGCCGCTCGGCGTGGCTGGCGTCCAGCGCCTTGCGGGCTTCGTCGGAGGCGGCCTGCTGGCGCGCCATCCAGGCGTTCTGCTCTTCCAGGAGGACGGCGCGCAAAGCTTCCTCGCGGGCGCGCATTTCGCCTTCCACTTTTTCGCGGAAACCTTTAAATTCGGCTTCTTTGGCCGCGGCGAGTTCTTCCTCGCGCTGCTTGAACCCGGCTTCCAGGCGGGCGGCGGTCTTCAGGGCGTCCGCGTCCGCCTGGGCGCGGCTATCCGACGCCAGGCGTTCCCAGTGAGCGCGGGCCTCTTCCAGGGCCTTGTCGTACCTGGCGCGGGTTTCTTCCTCGCGCTTTTTGACCAGCTCCACCAGCTGGCCTTCCATTTCCAGGCGCAGGTCCACGTATTCCTGTTCCCGCTTCTCCACGTAAGCCTTCATGCGCCCGCGCAGGGCCTCCAGCTCGTTCTCGGCGGCGGCCTTGTGGGCGGCTAGTTCGGCGCGCTTGTCCTCTTCGGAGCGCGCTATGCGTTCTGAAAAATCTTTCTCCAGGGCGGCTTGCCTGGCTTCAAAAGCCGCCTGCCTTTCGGCCAGGCGGGCTTCGGCGGCGGCGACGGCCGCGGCTTCCCTGCGGGAGGCGGCTTCCTCGATTTCCCTGCGCCGGGCTTCCAGCTCTTTGGCGGCCGCGGCCTGCCTGGCGGCGCTGGTTTCTTCCAGTTCCTGGCGGCGGGCTTCCAGCCCGCTGTCGGCTTCGGCCTTCAGGGCCTCCAGCTTCTCAAAGCGTTCGTCTTCCAGCTGTTTGCGGAATTTTTCCAGCTGGGCTTCCTTCTGCTCGTGCAGTTTCGAAAGTTCGGTCACCTTTATCTCGTAGCGTTCGCGCAGCGCCAGTTCTTCCTGCTCGGCGCGCAGGCGGGAGGTCGCCAGCAGCTCCCGCTCGAGGCGCTCGTATTTCTCGTGCAGCGCGGTTTCCCTGCCGGCCAGGTTGTCCTGGTGCTTGGTGAGAAGGGTGTTGAGTTCCGCCTCTTTCAGTTCGGAGGCTTTCCTGAGCTCGTCCATCATCGCGAGTTTCACGCGGCCTATTTCCGCTTCGCGGGAGGCCAGCTCGTTCTTGAGGGCCAGCACTTCCTTTTCCAGCTGGGCGCGGGCGGACCTCCAGTTGGCGGTCTCTTCGTTCAGGATCTGGTCGCGCAGCTTGGCCTTCAGGTCCAGCTCCATGGCGGTCTGGGTCTTCCAGTTCTCTTCCCAGGTCTTTATGGTGCCCTGCCATTTCTTGAGGACTTCAGTTTTCTGCTCCACCTGCTCGGTGAGGGAGCGGTTGATGCCGGTCTTGCTGCGGTTATCCTCGCGCAGGCGGCCGACCTCTTCCTGCAGGCCGTGGATCTTTTCCACGGCCCAGCGAAGGGCCAGCTTGGCGGTCTCCACGTCCGTTATGGTGGACGGGTCTAGTTTGGGTTCCTGCTCCATCTTAAAGCCTCCGGCTGATTCTGCGAAATCTCATGACGAGACGAAAATAGAAATAGGGAAATTTATATAAAATCCCTTGTTACATTAAGGAAATTATACAAAAGGCATGTTTATAAAATATTAAATTCTTGTTGCCGGGTTGGGGCGCGGGGTGAAATCGCGCGCGGGGCCGGGGGGGGGGGAAGGTCCGCGGCTTATACAAATAACTCAGGCCGCCCCGCCTGGGCGGCCTTGAAAGAAACGAAGAAAGTCCCGTAAGGGTTATTTAAGCGCGCGTACTGCTTTGCCGCTCTTTATGCAGATGGTGCAGACGTAGACAGACTGGGTCTTGCCGTCGAGCGCCACTTTCTGTTTCTGAAGGTTGGGCTTGAAAAGCCGTTTGGTAGCCCTGTTGGAATGGCTGTAGGAGTTACCGGAAACGGGCTTCTTGCCGCAAAGTTCGCATTTGTAAGACATGCCTTTATTATACCAAATCGCACGTCCCATAGAAAGTTGGTAGAATATCGGTGTCTGGTCAAATCCGGTTTTTTGGGGGGGAAAGATGAAGTCCCATACTGCGTACCTGTCCTATAACACTCCCGAGCGCTGCGCCATAGTCAATATAACGTCCGCCGTGGAGGCCGAACTGGCCAAAAGCGGCATAAAAGAGGGGCTTTGCCTGGTGAACTCCATGCACATCACCTCCAGCGTCTTCATAAACGACAATGAACCCGGCCTGCACAAGGATTTCCTGGCCTGGACTGAGAAACTCGCCCCTTATGCCCCGGAGGGCTACCAGCATAACCTGGCCGGCGAGGATAACGGCGACGCCCACCTGAAGCGCACCCTCATGGGCCGCGAGGTGGTGGTGGCCGTCACGGACGGCGAACTGGATTTCGGGCCGTGGGAGCGGATCTTCTACGGGGAATTCGACGGGCGGCGCGACAAGCGCCTCCTGATAAAAATAATAGGCGAATGAGGCTGAACCTATGAAAAGGCGCATCTACTACTACGACACGGACACCAGCGGCGCGGTTTATCACGCCAACTACCTGAAATACCTCGAGGAGGCGCGTTCCGAATACCTGGAAGCGCGCGGCCTGACGGTAAAAGGCCTGCTCGCCGAGGGCGTCGGCTTCGCGGTGCGGCGCCAGGAAATGGAGTATAAGTTCCCGGCGTTCTACGGCGACACGCTGGAGATCGAGACCTCGGTCAGGGAACATACCCCTTACCGCATAGTTTTCGCCTACACGCTGAGCAACCAGGACGGCCGCCTGATCGGCAAGGCGGAGACCGACCTGGTCTGCGTCGGGCGCGACCTGAAACTCATAGAGATCCCGGGCAAGGTGAAGGAAAAACTGGCCTGAGGAACGGCCGGCCCGCTCCGGGCAAACTTTGTAGAATATGGCTGCGATGCTGAAAGCTATACTTAAAAACCGCGTTGTCCTCGCCGTTTTCCTCCTAGCCCTGGCCGTCAGGCTTTTTTACGTCCTGGGCAACCCGCCCGGGGCGCTGGCCGGAGATGCGGTGGAATACGACGCCATAGGCTGGAACCTCGCCTCCGGCTCGGGTTTCTCCATGGAGCCCGGGATCCCCACGCCCGTGCGCGCGCCGGGCTACCCGTTCTTCCTCGCCGCCGTTTACCTCGTCTTCGGGCATTCCCCTTACGCCGCCGTGCTGCTGCAGGCCCTGCTGGGGGCGCTGTGCTGCCTGCTGGTCTTCGACATCGGGGCTGCTTTCCTGGAGCGCCGGACCGCCGCGCTGGGCGCCGGCCTTTACGCGCTGTACCCCGTGGGCGCCGTTTATTGCGGCCTCCTGCTTTCGGAAACCCTCTTCACCTTTTTCTTTCTTTGTTCGCTGTCTTTGTTCCTCCGCTCCGGCCGGGGCGCGCGCCCGGCTTTGCTGGCGCTGGCCGCCTTCGCACTGGGCCTGGCCACGCTGACGCGGCCCACCACCATGCTTTTCCCGGCGGCTTTCGTCCTGGCGCTGCTGCCGGATTGGAAAAGGACCCTGCGCGGGGCGGTGATAACCGCGGTTTTCTTTTCGGCCGCGCTGGCCCCGTGGGCCCTGCGCAATTACCGCAGCTTCGGCGTGTTCATGCCGGTGGCTACCGGCGGTTCCATCTGCCTCTACGCCACGGGCGAAGAAGCCGCCGGGCTGACCCCAAGCTACGACTTTTCCAACGCCCTGGCCCGGCGCGCGGCGCTGACGGCCGGCGGCTGGCGCAGCGGGGAAACGGAGCCGAACATAACCGCCGACCGGGAGATCAAGGCGGACGGCCTGAGGATGATAAAGGAAAACCCGGGCGCTTATTTCCGCCTGGTCCTTCGCCGCATGCCCAGGTACTGGTTCTCCAGCCATTCCTCGGTTTTCGGCGTAGACCTGCCGCTGGGCGAGTACCGGGCGCGCGGGGAGTACCTGCCGGTGCTGTTTCGGCTGGCCCTTATCGGCCTGCATTTCGGCCTGGCCGCGCTGGCCGTGTGGGGCATGGCGCTGTGCCGCGCCTCCTTCGCCGGCTGGTCGGTGCTGCTGCTGGTCCTGGTCTATTTCAACATGCACGCCCTGTTCGACATGTGTCCGAGGTACCTGGTCCCCGTCTATCCTTACCTGCTGGTTTTCTGCGCGGTCCCGCTGGCGCGGCTGTATGACGCTTTCCGGCCCGGTGCGAAGGCTCAACTATGAAAATACTGTTCCAGGAGCCGCTGGTCAGCCGGGACATAACCTACGGCAAGTTCTCCGCCGGGGCGGGCAACAACACTTTCCCTTACGGCCTGGCCTGCGTGGCGCGCTACGTGATGGACAGGGGTTTCGAAGTGGAATACCTGGAGCCCAACCTCGAGGGCATGGACCGGGACGCTTACGCCAAATTCATAACGGACAGGAATTTTTCGGTGATCGGCATCGGCTCCACCACCGTGCAGATCACCAGGACGCTGGAAACCTTCAGCCTGATAAAAAAAATAAAGCCGGGCACCGTCACCGTGCTGGGCGGCGTGCATCCCACGCTGATGCCCGAGGAGACCCTGGCCGCCTCGCCCGACGTGGATTACCTGGTGCTGGGCGAGGGGGAAAAGCCTTTCCACGCCCTGATGTCCTGCCTTAAGGACGGAGACCCCGCCCGGGCGGCCTCCATCCCCGGCCTGGCCTTCAGGCGGGACGGCAAGACGGTGGTGAACCCGCCGGCGGCGTCCAACACGCTGGAGGCGGCCGAGTTGCCTACCCCGCCGTATGCGCTGTTCCCCATGTCGCGCTACGTGGCGCAGATCACCTACACCAAGAGGTTCCCGTCCTATTCGGTGGTGGCCTCGCGGGGCTGCCCGTTCAAATGCTCTTTCTGCAACGGCAGCGCCGTGCTGGGGCCGCGGGTGCGCTACAAGGAGCCGTCGGCGCTGGTGGAGGAGATCATCTCGCTGAAGAACGACTACGGCGCGCGCGGCATTATTTTCCTGGACTCCACCTTCACGCTCAACCGGCGCTGGGTGGAGGAATTCTGCCGCAAGTACGTCGAGAAAAAGGCCGGCCTGCCCTGGGCCTGCAACTCCCGGGTGGACACCATCGACGAAAGCATGCTGCGGCTGATGAAAGCGGCGGGCTGCTGGGAGCTGCTCTACGGCATAGAATCGGCCAACCAGAAGTCTTTGGACCTGATAAACAAGGGCACCACCGTGGAGCAGAACGCGAAGATGCTGAAGCTCACCATGAGCCTCGGCTTTTACACTTACGCCAGTTATATTCTTTGCCTGCCCGGCGAGACCGAGGCCGACGCGCTCAACACCGTGCGCTTCGCCCGCGAGCTGGGCACGCCTATCGCCATGTTCTACCTGCCGGTGCCGTACCCGAAAACGCGGCTGTACGAGGTTTGCAGGGAGCAGGGGATATTGAGGACCGACGCGGCCTGGGAAGATTTCAACGCCTGGGATTTTTCCAACCCGGTCTACGTCAACCCGCTGATAGGCAAGGAAGGCATGCAGCGGATCCTGAACCGGGCTTACTCCAGCTATTACACCACGCCCAAGGTTTTGTGGCGGAATTTCAAGGAAGTAGCGCTGCTGCGCCAGGACCTGAGGAAATTCGTCTACGCGGCGAAAGGCCTGGGCGGCCTGCTGCTGGATTAGCGCCCCGAAACCTTTATCTGCAGCAGTATCATCCCTATCCCGAAGATCAGCAGCGCCAGGCCGAAGCAGAGCACGGCGGGCGTCAGGTACAGCGCCGCGCCTCCGGCCAGGGAGGCGGCCAGGAAGCCGGCCGACAGCGCCAGCGGCGCCAGCGCCATGGGCAGCACGATCTTGAGCGGGTTGAAGTGTATGCCTATCTCCAGCAGTATCTGCAGCGCCCTCAGGGTGTCCCTGTAATAATTAATTTTAGAATCCCCGCTGCGGTGCCGGTATTCCACCGGCACGAACCGCGCGCTGTAGCCGGCCGCCAGGAACAGCAGCGTGGTGGTGGTGGAGAAGGAAAAGCCCCGGCACTCGTGGGCCTTGGGCAGCAGGTTATACGCCGATTTGCGGAACACCCGCAGGCCGGAGTTGATGTCCGGGATGGATTCCCCCGAGATATATTCGGCCAGCCGCCTGAAGGCCACGCGGGCGGGATATTTCAGCAGCCGGCCCCGGTACTGGGCGCCCGTGCGCTGGCCGATCACCATCGCGAATTTCTGCGACTCTTCCAGCAGCTTGGGAATATCCTGCGCCGCGTAGGAGCTGTCCGCGTCTATCGTGACGATGACGTCGTGCCTGGCCTCGGCCATGCCGGTCAGGATGGACTGCCCGTAGCCGCGGTTCACCGCGTGCTCTATCACCCGGGCGCTGGTGCCCCGCGCGGCTTTCAGCGTGGCGTCAGTGGACCCGTCGTCCACCACCACCACCTCGAAAACGTGCCCGCTCTTCGTCATGACCTCGTTGATCTCCGCGACGACGGCGGCGATGCCCTTCTCTTCGTTGTAGGCAGGGATCACTATGGTAGCTTCCATGATATTCTCCGTGGCGTTCAAGCTTTGTAAACGGAATAGCAGCAGCCCAGGCAGCATTTGTCCAGGGTCCGTTTTGAAAGCCGCGCGCGAAATTTCCTGAATTTTTCCCCGTTCCAGATCTCCTTGAAAGGCGTGTCGGCCGCGTTGCCCATCCTGCAGGCCAGACAGGGAAACACGTCCCCTTTGGGGGAGACGCAGGCGAAGGACCAGGGGATGCGGCAGGGCTGAAAGTCCGAGGGGGAAAGGGAATCGGCCAGGTGGGCGGAGACGGCGCCCGGCGAGAGCATGTTGTACGGGTAGAACCGCACTACCGGGCCCGAGGCGGCCGAACTGACGGCCGCCAGCTGCCCGAGCAGCTCCGCCTGCTGTTCCGCGCCGAGGGCCAGGCAGGTCTTTTCGGGCCCGGAGCGCAAAACTTCCTCGTGGTCGTCGCGGTAAAGGTTGCTGAACTGGAACCGGGAGACCTTCGGCAGGGACAGGCTCCAGTAGTCCGCGCCCAGTTCTCCGGCCAGGGACTGGATGTCGCGCAGCTGCCCGGCGTTCTCGGGCAGGATCACGGTCTTTATGTCCAGCAAAGGCAGGCGCGAATTTTTGCGCCGCTTTTCCTCGCGGAGCAGCGCCAGGTTCTCCCTGACGCGTTCAAAAAGGCCGCGCTTGCGGCGGATGGCGTCGTGGGTATCGGGCAGGCCGTCCAGGGACACGCCGATAAGCGCCAGGCCCCCGGCCACCATGGCCGAGATCTGCTCGCGGGTCATCAGTTCGCCGTTGGTGAGGATATTGCAGCGGTGGCGCCGCAGCGCGTAGGCGAGGATCTCAGAAAAGTCCGGCCTTACGAAGGGGTCGCCGCCGGTAAGCGTAAGCAGCGACCAGCGGGGCAGGGAATCTATCAGGCGCTTCCAGGCGGCGGCGTCCAGTTCCCCGGCCGCGCCGGCGTTCCTGGACTGGTAGCACATGGGGCAATTCAGATTGCAGCGGTGCGTCAGCTCCAGCTGCACTATGGCCGGCGGCAGCGCCCGCGTACTGCCCGCCAGGGCCGGCAGTAAAGAGTGGGCGCGCAGGAACCTGCTGTGCAGCGCCATGAGCTTGAGCAGGTTCCTGTTCATCTTGCCGTCAGTCTTCCTTCAGCTCGGTCACCGGGCCGAACGCCGAAAGCGGCTTGTCGAATTTCTTGGAGTTGCCGATGACGAAGATCTGGGCGTTGTCGGGGTCGAACAGCGAACTCGCGGCGGCGAAAGCCGAGTCCTTGGTGACCGCCGCCACATTGGCGACGTAGGTCTCGAGGTAGTCCGGCTGGTAGCCGAAAATCTCGAACAGGGCCCGCTGGCCGACTATATCGAACGGGGTCTTGAAGGTGAACACGAAAGAGTTGATCTTGGCGTCCTTGGCTTCCGACAGCTCCTGGTCCGAAAGTTTTTCCGTCGTTACGCGCTTCATCTGCTTGAGGATCTCTTCCAGGGCCTGGGAATAGGTCTCGGGCTTGGTGCCGCAGTAGGCCATGATGTAGCCGGGCTGCGCGCTGCGCTTCGAAAACCTGGAGTATACCGTGTAGGCCAGGCCCTTCCGGGTCCGGACCGTGTCCACCAGCCTGGAGGAAAGCCCCGGCGCGCCCAGCACGTCGTTGGTCAGGGCCAGCGGGAACTCTATGGGGTCCAGCCGCTTGAACCCTTTCTGCGTCAGCACGATGAAAGTCTGGGGGATATCCTTGTCCACCAGGTAGACTTTCCGGCCCGCGTTCAGCTCAGGCGCTTTTATTTCCGGGAACTTGACCTCGCCTTTCTGCCAGCTGCCGAACCTGGCGTTAAGTTTCGCCAGGATCTCTTCGTCCGAGCCGTAGTCGCCGCTGACGGCCAGGATGACGTTGTTGGGCCTGTAGTAGGCGGCGTGGTGGGCCTTCAGGTCGGCTATTGTTATGGCTTCCAGGCCGGCTAGCTCGGTGCGCCTGCCGTAGGGGTGGTCCTTGCCGTAGAAATTACGCAGAGCCTCCCGTGTGGCCGCCCGGCCGGGGTCGTCGTTCCTGCGCAGTATCATCTCCAGTTCGCCCTTTTTCAGGATCTCGAACTTTTCCTGTTCGAAAGCGGGGTTCACCAGGATGTCCGCGTAGATATCCAGGACTTTATCCAGGTCTTTCTTCAGCGCGAACATCGAGAAACTCGCGTCCTCGTTGTCTATGGTGTAGCTTATGGAGGCGCCGAGGTATTCCAGGGTCTTGTCTATCTCGTCGGCCTTGTAGGAGGCGCTGCCGCCGTCCTCGAGCATGCCGGAGGTCAGGGCCGCCAGGCCGACCTTGTCGGCCGGGTCGTACACGTTGCCGGTGCGCACCACGGCGTTTATCCGGATCGCGGGCAGCGTGGGGTCCTTCAGCAGGAAGATGGTGAGGCCGTTGTCCAGCACGCGGCGCTCGCCCTTGGGCGGCGTGAATTCCAGCTTGGGCGCTTTGGGCAGGTGCGGGGGCAGGGCCCAGGCCGAGGTGAGTGTTAGTGCCATGATCGCTCCTGAAAGTCCGGTTTTTGAGATTAAATTTTTCACTTTGCGTCTCCTTTTGCCTGGGCCGCGGCGGGCGGCTGGCGGAGCATGCCGATGGTGTAGTTGCCGCGCACCAGGTATTTGGCCGCCGCTTTGGATACGTCTTCCGGCTTGACCTTGCGCAGTTCCGCGCCCAGTTTCCAGTCGAACTTCCAATCGTCGGAGATCTGCTGGGAGAGGGCCAGGTTCTGGGCCAGCTCCAGGCTGGATTCCATGCTCTTGACCATTTCGGCCTCGTGGTTGTTGACTATCTTTTCCAGCTCCCACGCGGTGGGCGGCTCGGTCTTCAGCTTCTCCAGTTCTTCCCAGATGGCGGTCTCAAGCTCCTCGACGGTGTGCGGGGCTTTGGGCGCGGCCGCCACCACGAAGAGGGACGGGTACCTGGTGGAGGTGGCGTGGTACGAGCCGGCGTAAAGCGCCAGCTGCTTGCCTTCCACGAGGCTCCGGTAGAAGCGCCCGGTCTTGCCGTTGGACAGCACCTCGCTGACCATCATCAGCGCGTAAATGTCGGGGCTGTTGTAGCCCGGGTTATGGAAGGCCATCCGGAGGGCGGGTTTGGCGTTGAAGAAAAGGTTGAAGCGCTTCTCGGACTTCTGGGGGGGCTCCTCGGTGTAGGCCTTGTAGCCAAGGGAGCTGGGCTTCCAGGTGGAAAAATATTTTTCGGCCAGCCTTATCACCTCGGCCGGCTTCGCGTCGCCCACTATGGCCAGCGTGGCGTTGTTGGGCACGTAAAATTCCCCGTAAAACTTGTCCGCGTCGGTCCTGGTAAGGGTTTTTATATCGTCCATCCAGCCGCCGATGGGGTTGCGGTAGGGATGGATCATCATGGCCGTCGACATTACCTCGTTCATCAGGGACCTGTCGGGCTGGGTGGCGTACATGCGCTGCTCTTCCGTTACCACGTCGCGTTCCCTGTAGAATTCCCGCAGCACGGGGTTCTTGAACCTGTCCGACTCCAGCGCCATCAGGGTTTCCAGCTGGTTGGAAGGCAGGGACACCAGGTAGAAAGTATAATCCTGCGAGGTGGCCGCGTTAAGGCCTGACTGGCCGATGTTCTTGTAGATCTGGGAAAACTCGTCCTTTACTATGTAGGCGTCCCCTTCTTTTTCCGCGTCGGCAAGCTCCTTCTTCAGCTTTTCGACCAGGGCTTTGTCGGGGGCGGCTTTCCTCTCCGCGGCTATGAGCGCCTGCGCAGTTTTTTCTATCTTTTCAAGGACCAGCTTCTCTTTTTCGTAGTTATTAGTGTTTATGGTCTTGGTCCCTTTGAAGGCCACGTGCTCGAAAAGGTGCGCCAGGCCCGTTTTGCCCTGCGGGCTGTCCACGTTGCCCACCCGGAAGGCTATGGAGTAGGAGATGGTGGGGGCGAAGTGTTTCTCCAGTATCAGGAGTTTCAGCCCGTTCTTAAGGGTGTAGGAGACGACCGGGGGATACTTGGGGTCGGTTTCTATGGCCGCGCCCGCCGGGAGGTCCTTGCCGGCGGCGTCTTTGGCTATGGCCGGCTGGCAAAACAGCAATAAACAGGGCAGGAAAAGGGAGAGTCTCATTATGTCCTCCGGGGAAAAGGGCTGGGTAGTTAACACCGGAGTATTATACTAAATCGATATCCATATATTGGGCGGGCGGGAGGCCTTGTGGGCAGGCGGCTACAGCGAGCCAAAAGGCCTATAGGCCGATGGGCCCAAAGCCTCTTACCGCGGCGCGGGCTTTGAGTTATACTATGAGTGCAGCACTTCCTTGTAATTTGGGGGATTGGCCCCGAAGTACCTACGATCCGACCTCAATCGGATGAATCCAGGGAAAGCAAAAAAAGACTTTGCTTTCTCTTTTTAATTTAGGGGAAAGCCGCAAACAAGGGTTAAAAGGGGATCGAAGATGAAAAAAATACTTTTAAACGCGGTCATGGCGCTCTCCGCGGCCGGGCTGCTGGCTTACCTGGTCCTGCCGGTGCTCGCGCCCAACGCGTCCGCCAGCGTTCTGCTGGCCTCCTCCAATTCCGATGATACCGAAGATCCTCCCGAAAAGCCCGACCATACCCCGCCCGTTAACACCGGCGGCACGGAGCCGGTGACCGGCGGCGGCAATGACGGCGCTACCGGCGGCGGCACCTCGGACGTGGTTCCCCCCAAGCCGGACGGCATGAGGATAGCGCTTAACGCCTGAAGGCGGCCCGCAAGCCGTTGTCGCCCCTGGAACAGCGCAAACTTTGAAAAAGCGGGAGCAATTAAAAGTGACCGAAAAAAACAAAAGAAAATTCTTAATAGCGGTGCTGGCGTTAGCCTCCTCCGGGCTGCTGGCCTGCGCGGTGCCGTCCGTCTCGGCCGGCCTGTTTGCTTCGGCCGATAAGGCCGCGGGCACGGAACCCGTCACCGACGCGGATAAGCCTCAGGGCCAGGCCCAGGGCACCGGCGGCGGAACCCAGGACGAACTTATTCCTAAACCCGGCGGGACCACCATTCCGGCCGAAGAGCCCAAACCGGCCGACGAACCCAAGCCGGCCGGCGCAGGAAAGCGATGATCCGTTCTCGCGGTAAAATTGCGCTAAAGGCGCGAAAATCGTAAAATAAGGTTTTAAGGGGCAGAAAAATGAAAAAAATATTTTTAGCGGCGTTAATGACGGTTTCCTCGTTCGGGCTGTTGTCCGGCCTGGTCCTGCCGGAGACAGCGAACGGCGGGTTCTCCGCCGGAGTGCTGGCGGTGGAAGGTGAGAAACCCGGCGGCGCGAACACGAGCGGCACCGAACCCGGGGAGGGCGGGGGCCAGGGCCAGGGTACCGGCGGCGGCACCGTGGACGAAGGTCAGCCGAAGCCCTCCGAGCCCAAATAGCGCCTCAAGGCTGATGAAGATAGTAAAGATCTGGCCGCCCCTCGTGATAGGGGCGGCTTTTTTTGCGGCCTTTAAATTTTCCGGCGCTCCCGCGCAGGCGGAGCTCAAGGTGATGTCCAACGGCATCGCCCCGGTAACCGCCTACGATCCCTCCTCCGCGGTTTTCGCGCCGGCCTACTTCCTGCTGGAAAATATCTTCAGCCCCCTGCTGGAATATTCCTCCGGGGACGAACTGGTTTCCGGCGCGGCCGAAAGGTTCGAATGGGCCGGCAGCGAGGCGCGTTTCACGATGCGCTCGGGCTTTATGACGGCGGACGGGCGCGCTATCGACGCCGCTGACGCGGAGCAGAGCCTGAAAAGGCTGTTCATCCTGGGCGGCCGCGAGCCCGACCTGCTGCGCGCCCTGTTGTGCGGCGGCGCGCCTTTAAAAAAACTAAGCGATCCCTGCCCCGGCCTGGAAGTGCGGGAGGGCGGCCGCGTGCTGGCGATGAAATTCAGCGAAAGAAAACCTTTTCTTTTCCACCTGCTGACGAATATTTCTTACGCCGTCATCCCCCGGGGTTCCATAGAACCCGCGACGCTGAAGATAAAGGATTACCGCAATACCTCCGGGCCGTATTTCGTCAGCCGGGACGCCGGCGGCGGCAGCATAGAACTTCAGGCGAATCCGCACCATTACCGCTACTCCAAAGATATTCCGCAAAAGGTGAGGATCATCCCCCTTTTGGAAAATCTTAAGAACGAAGAAGCTCTGGGCCGGCTTTTGAGCGGCAAAATAGATTATATGCCCATCTTCCTCGTGCGCAACGCTGACGATAAGGCCCGGTTCGTTTCCGACAACGGCGGGTATAACGCCCATTTCAGCCAGCCCATCCGCATGGTCTACGCGGTCTTTACCGACCGGGGGCTGAAAACCCTGACCGCGGAAGAACGGTTCTTCATCGCGAAAAAATTACGAAGTCTTTACAAGGCCAGGCGCGAAAGGTGCGAGGCCCCCGACCAGATCTTCAAGATGGAAGGAGCGCTTTCCCGCCCGCAGCTGCAGGCTATCCGCGGCAGGCTCGAGGCCCCGGCCGAACGCGTCATAAAAAAGAAGCTGACCGCTCCGGGGCTGTTCAGTTATTTCTGGGGCGACGCGGAAGACATAAAAAAGTGGCTGCCCAACGCCGCCGAGTCCGTCCCGCCGGGGCCCGGCGCGCCGGCGCGCCCGGCCGAACCGGATTTCCGCCTGGTGGGCGGCGATATCGGGTTCCAGGACGACGTGGGGCTGGTCTCCTATTACCTGGACATGGATTTCTTCAGGATGAGCGCGCCGGAAAAAAAAGACTGGTTCGAAAAATACGCGGCTTTTCGCGACAAGAAAGACCGGATGAAAATGCTCCAGACCCTGCATTACCGCACGCTGGCCGCCGCCCACGTACTGCCGGTGGCGCTGCTGCCTTACGCCTCGGTGGCGCGAAAGCCGTGGGCTTTCGAGGCCCCCGGCATGGTGGCCGGAGACCAGTTGTGGCGGCTGAAAAGGAATTAAACTATGGATCCTGAAATTAAAAAATCTATAAGGAAGCTTTTCGTCAAGTTCCTGGTGTTCCAGGCGGTCATCTTCGCGGCGGCCGTGCTGCTGTCGGTGGTGTCCACGGCGTACTTCAAGCAGCGCCTCGGCGCCCAGCTTTCTTCGGCGTCGCGGGACTCGATACTTTCCGGCGACGCCCGGCAGGCGATCATAAACATGACCTCCTCCATGTCGCGCGACTTCTCCGGCATGGCCTGGCTGCCCACCGGCGAGGAGCAGGGCTTCAGCGTGCCGGCCGGGGCGGACAAGGTCAGCAGGCTGCTGCGCGCCGTGTCCCGCGTCCGCGTTTATTTCGACGACGAGCGCCGCTTTCCGGCGGGGGACCTGTTCTTTTACTATTCCCGCTGGGCGCCCGCGGCCTGGGGCGTCCTCGCCTGGCTGATCCTCGCGCTGCTTTCCCTGCCGGTGGCGTTTTTTGAACGCAACAGGCTGATAAGGGATTATGACCTGCTGCTGGAACTGCGCGTAAAGGAGTCCCACGCCAATTTAGCGGCGCAGGTCGCGCACGACATCAGGTCGCCGCTGGCGGCGCTGGGCGCCGCGGCCCAGAACCTGCAGCTGCCCGAAGAGCAGCGCGCGCTTATCGACGGCGCCGTAGACCGCATGCGCGGCATAGCCGACGACCTGCTGGAACGCTACCGCGGTCCCGCCGCCGCTCCTAAAGCCGCTCCGGGAGCCCGCTCGCTGGCGGGGCTTATCTCCCAGGTAGTGGCCGAAAAGCGGCTGCAGCATAAGGGAAAGCCCGGCGTGGCCATAGAATTCAGCGGCGCGGGGGAAGAGATCCAGGCGGCGGTAGACCCCAAAGAACTGCAGCGCCTTGTGTCCAACCTGGTAAATAATTCCATCGAGGCCTTCAACGGTCCCGGCATGGTCGAGGTAAGCCTGTCGGCCGCGGACGGCAAGGCCGTGCTGCAAGTGAAAGACGACGGTAAAGGCATTCCGCCCGAACTGCTTTCCAGGCTGGGGCAGAAAGGCGTAACGCACGGCAAGCCCGGCGGCAACGGCCTGGGACTTTACCACGCCCGCGCCGCGGCCGAAGGCTGGGGCGGCAGCTTCAGGATCTGGTCCGAACCCGGCCGGGGGACGGTCATTACCATAGAGCTGCCCCGCGCCGCCGCCCGCGCCGCCGGCCGCGCGGCCGTGCTGCTGGACGACGACCTGCTGGTACACCTTAACTGGAAGATGGCCGCCAAAACCGCCGGCGTCGACCTGAAAGCTTATAAAACCCCGGCGGAGCTGGCCGCCGGGCTCGCGGATCTCCCCAAGGCCACGCCCGTCTACATAGATTCCGACCTGGGCGGCGGTCTGAAAGGCGAGGACGTCGCCGCGCAGCTGCGGGCGGCGGGCTTCACCGACCTGACCATGGCCACCGGCCATTCCCCGGAAAAATTCGCAAGCTCGCCCTGGCTGAAAGTTATCGGCAAGGAACCGCCCTGGAAATAGAGGTTCCCGGGGGCAAAAAAAGAACGGCGCGGGCTTTTGACCCGCGCCGCTCTTTTTTTCAGGTTATTTCTTCTGGCAGAGCAGCAGCGTGGTTATGGCGAAGACCTTGGCGTCGCCCATCATGTGGTCGATGTCGCAGTATTCGTTGGGCATGTGCGCGGTCTCGCTGAGGCGCGAGTACACCACCACCGGCAGGTTGAGGCGCCTGAAGAAGGCCGCCACCGTGCCGCCGCCTATGCCGTAAGCCTTGGGCTCTACGCGCAGCACTTCTTTTATCGCCGTCTTGAGCGCCGTCACGATAGCGGCGTTCGGGTCGGTGGGGGGCGCGGCCTGCGCTTCCTGCTGCGGCTCGAAGGAGATCTTAACGCCGTGCTTCTTCTCCACCTCGTCGGCCAGGCGGCGCATCTCGGCCTTCACCTCGGTAAGCAGGTACTTGGGCATCACGCGGCAGTCCATGTAGAACACGTCCTCGCCGGGCAGCGTGTTCACGTTGGGCACGTTGTTCTCTTTCTTGGTGGGCTCGAAGGTGCTGATGGGCGGCTCGTACAGGTCGTCTTTGTGGGGGAATTTCTCGTAGAGGCCCTGGAACTTGACGATAAGTTCGCTGGCGGCCTTGAAGGCGTTGATGCCCAGGGAGGGGCGGCTGGCGTGGCACTGCTTGCCGTGGGTGATGACCTTCATCCACATGATGGATTTTTCGGCCACCTCTATCATGGAGCCGTCCTCGCTGCCGGAGTCGGGCACGAAGAACACGTCGTCCTTGCCGAAGATCTCGGGTTTATTGTCGGAGATATAGTCGGCGCCGTAGCCCGACCCGGTCTCCTCGTCGGCGCAGAACAGCAGGGCGATGTCGTATTCCGGCCGGTAGTCCAGCTCCATCATGGCCTTGACCACCATGATGCTGGACGCTATGGCCTGCTGGTTATCCTCTACGCCGCGGCCCACCAGATGGCGGCCCTGGACTTCCATTTTATAGGGATCGGATTTCCACAGTTTGGCTTCGCCGGGGGGGACGATGTCGAGGTGCGCCATGAACCAGATGGTTTTGGCGGAGCTTTTACCCTTGTAGCGGGCTATTACGTTGGGCCGGATGCCGTTCTTGGCCTCTTTCTGCGGCGCGTTGATCCATTCGATGGAGTCGAACTTCAGCTTCTTCAGTTCGCCTTCCAGCCACTTGGCTTTGTCGTATTCGCCGGTGCCGCCGGAGGACGGGGCCAGCGCGGGGATGGCGGTAAGGCCGCGCTGCAGCTCTACCGCGTAGGTCTCGTAGGATTCTATTTTTTTCAGGATCTTTTCTTTCATGTGAAGCTCCTTAAGATTGTGTAAAAAAAGTATACCTAATTTTAAACAAAGTCCGCGCCGGGCTATTTCCAGGGGTTTTTCATGGTGATGTTCCCGCCGAACCCGCCGTTGGTGCCGAACCCGCCGAACCCGCGCCGCGGCACGCGGCCCAGGGGGCCCATCATCACGCTGAAAACGACGAAAGCCACCACGCCTATGCCGGTGAATATCAGCTGCCCGTGCGCCCGCAGCAGGCGCGCCAGCGCGTTCTCCCCGGCGTCCTCTTCTATGTCCCAGGCGTTAACGGAGTAGGCGGCCGCCGGCTGCGCCAGCGACGGGGCCCGGCCGCCGAAGGGGGCCAGGGCCAGCAGCGCGGCGAAGCCCGCCGCTATTAAGTTCGAGCGCGTCCTCATTCTCTAATTCTTCCAGCCGTCTACGGCCGCGCAGAGGGTTTCTACGGCGGCCAGGTACTTGCCGAACAGCCGCTCGGCGTCTTCGCCGCCGCGGTAGGAGCCGGCGCGCAGCTCGTGCACCGTTTTGAAGATCTCGGGGTCGAAACCGGCCAGCCGGCCCAGCCCGAAGGCGCAGTCCAGCTTGGAGGCGGGCGCGGAGCCGGTGCGCAGGCGCAGCGCCGCGCGGCACAGCACCAGGAACTGGGAGAGGGACCCGGTCATCAGGTCGGGCAGGCCCTTGCCGCTCCCGGCCAGGGACAGGTAGGTTTCGCGCAGCAGCACCAGCTTGCCTTTAAGTTCCCGTTCCAGGGCCAGCCGCAGATGCTCCGGCGCTATGTGGATGCCGGGTAAAGGGTTTTCGCCGTGCAGCACTTTGTGGAACGCCTGCATGTCCGAAAGCTCGATGGGGAAGGTGTCGCCGGAAGAGAGCAGCTGCCCGCGCGTGAAGATCAGCGGCGGGGGGTTGCCTTGTTTCAGCCAGTCCTTCGAGGCCGCCGCTATGGCTTTAAGCGCGGCCAGGGGCGCCGTCTCAAGCACCAGCATCACGTTGCAGTCCGACTTGCCGGGGATGGCGTCGCCGGCCGCGGCTGAACCGTAGATAACGAACGACAGCAGGTTCTCACCGCAGGCGGCTTTCATTTTTTTAAGAAGTTCTTCTGGCGTCATGCTATTCCCTCCGGAGGCGCAGCAGTATTTATACAATATTCGCGTCCCCCGGGTTAAGGTATAATCTTCTCATGGACAACCGCTCCGCGCGCGGCAAACTCTGGTCGGATATCGGCCTGTTCTACTGCGCCGCCATCTGGGGTTCCACTTTTATCGTGACCAAGGGCGCGCTGGACTTGGTGGACCCGGTGGTGATGGTGGGCATCCGCTTCCTGATCTCGGCGGCGCTGCTGCTGCCCTGGGTGCTCAGGCGCAGGAACAAGACCGCGCACATGCGCGACGGCTTTATCCTCTCCCTTTTCCTGGCTACCCTCTATTTAACGCAGACCACCGGGCTGCTCTACACCTCGGCCTCCAATTCAGGCTTCATAACCGGGCTTTTCATAATCTTCATCCCGGTCTTCATGTACCTGCTCCGGCGGGAGAAGCCGACCCTGCTGCAGGCCGCGTCGGCCGCGCTGGCCATCGCCGGCATGTGGCTGCTCACAGGCGGCGCCAGCGGCTTTAACCTGGGCGACGCGCTCACACTGGTCGCCGCCGCCGCCTATTCCGCGCACCTGATCTTCACGGATAAATACGTCAAGGGTAACGCCGACACCGTGCTGCTGGCCTTTCACCAGTTCTGGATGGTCTCGGCCGTTTCCTTCGGCATAGCGCTCTTCAACGGCTCGTCGCTGGCCGTGGCCGGCGTCAACGGCTGGGGCGTGATCATTTTCCTGGCGGTCTTTCCCACGCTCACCGCTTTCTTCATCCAGATGCTGGCGCAGAAGCATTCGGAGCCGTTCAAGGTGGGCATAATTTTCACGCTGGAGCCGGTGTTCGCCGCCGTTTTCGCCTGGACCTGGGGCGGCGAGGAATTCGTGGCGGTCAAGGCCGCCGGCGGCCTGCTGATAGTGTCCGGCATGATAATGGGCGAACTTTCCAAATTCAATTTCAGGCGGGCGGTAAAGAAAGAAGTGCTGCCGGTATGACGGACCAGGAGGAATCATGAAGAAACTGCTTTTAGTTCTGATCTTCGCCGCGGCGCTGCCGCTCAGGGCGGCCGAGCTGCAGCTCGTAGAGAGCGCGCCGGCGGAAACGGTGTACGGCTCCACGCTTACCGCGCGGCCGGCCGCCGTGTGGCTGGAGATGATAGGCTCAGCGGCTAAAACCCTGGACCTGGAGCAGTTCTACATAGCCGATCAGGCCGGGGAAGTCCTGGAGCCCGTGCTGGAGGCCGTAAAAGCCGCCGCCCGCCGCGGCGTCAAGACCCGGTTCCTGGTGGACAAGGTCATGATGAAGGAAAGCGAAAAGACCCTGCCGGCCCTTAAAGAGGCGGGCGTGGAAACCAGGGTGATAGATTTCAAGAAGGCCGGCGGCGGCGTGCAGCACGCCAAGTTCTTCGTGGTGGACGGGAAAGAGGTTTTCGTGGGCAGCCAGAACTTCGACTGGCGCTCCCTCAAGCATATCCATGAACTGGGCGCGCGCATCAAGAGCGAAAAAGCCGCCGCGGACCTTTCGATAATCTTCGAGGCCGACTGGGCGCTGGCCGGCGGGGCCGAGCCCAAAAGAATGTTCGCGAAAAAACTCAAGCCCGCGATCACCGCCGCGAAGCCCGAAAAAGCCCTGCTCGGCGGCGCGGAGGTGACCTACAGCCTGGCCTACAGTCCAGTTAATTTCGCCCCCAAGGGCGCCGATACCGAGATCAGCGAGCTGCTGAAACTGCTGAAGGCCGCCAGGAAGACCATTCGCGGCCAGGTAATGACCTACGCCCTGGCGGAGCACGGCGCCAAGCGCTGGGCCGACCTGGATTCCGCCTTCCGGCTGGCCGCGGCGCGCGGCGTAAAAGTGGAACTGGTGTTCGCGGACTGGGCCATGGGCGGCGCCGCCGACCGGGACATAAAGGCTTTGTCCAAAACCGAGAACATCCATATCAAGATCTCCTCGCTTCCCCAGCACAGCTCCGGCTTCACCCCGTTCTCCCGCGTCGAGCACCAGAAATACCTCACTATCGACGGCGAAACCTCCTACCTCACCACCTCCAACTGGGGGCCGGGCTACTTCCTCACCTCCCGCGGCGTCGCCCTCTTCATCAAAGGCCATGCCGCCGCGGCCGCGCTGGAAGACGTCTTCGGCAGAGCCTGGACCGGCCCCTACGTCCAGCCCGTGGACCCGTTAAAAGAATACAAGCCCGTAAAGAGGTTTTAGCCCGGGGTTTTGCGCGGCGTCTGATTTTAGAATATTCCAGGACCCCCGACTATGCGGCTACTTTCCCAAAGATCTGCTTTTCTCCGGTCGACGGGCGCGCTGGCCGTACTGTTGGCGCTCGCCCGGCCGGCGGGCGGCGGGGAGGTCAGGCGGGAATACTTCTGCGAAGATATAAAAAAACCGTTCTTTACCGCCGCCCGCACGGGCGAGGGGCTGAAGACCGTCCGCAACGCCAGGCCGCTCAGCATCAGTGCGGAGTTCAGCATGCCCAAGCCGGCGAAGACCGCGCGGGTTTTTATAGTCGGAGAATCCGCGGCGGGGCTGCTCGGCGGCGGCGACTCTTTCCTCAACAAGTTCCTCGGGTGGTCCTTCCCGGGTAAAGAAATAGAGATCATCAACTGCGGCATGCCCACCTATGAGAGCAGGAGGATCCTGGCCGTCTTTAAGGAGGCGCTGGAATATTCCCCCGACCTGCTGATCGTGCTGAGCGGCAACAACGAGGCTGTCTGGGATTTCTGCCCCGGCTTTAACGCCGAGGCCGGGCGGCGCGTACGCAGGCTGGGAGCCAGGCTGGCGGCCCTGGCGATGCCCCGCGAGGACGCCGAAGCGGAGGTGTCCATCTCCCTGCATGAAGACCGCCTGCGGGCCATGGCCGCCCTGGCCCGGAAAAAAGGTGTGCCGGTCCTTTTCAGCACGCTGCCCGTCAACCTGCGGGATTTCGCCCCGCGGGGAACCTTGCCGGAAGGCCTGGCCGCCGGCGTAAGCCTGGTCTACGGCAAAGCCCCGGAGGCCGCCCTCAAATATTTTAGCGGCGCCGGCCCCGGCGCCAGGGACCCCTTCAGGCTGTTCTACGCCGGGCGCGCGCTGGAGCAGCTGGGCCGCAAAGAGGAAGCCCTGCTCAGCTACGCCGCGGCGGTGAAATACGATCCCGCCTCGGACCGGTGCTCGGCGGACCGCAACGCCATGATACGCCGCGTGGCGGCCGAAGAAGGGCAATGCCTGGCCGACCTGGAGAAAGCGTTCCTGGGCATAGCGCTCGGAGGCATAACCGGCGGGAACGAGATCCCCGACGGGGTGCACTGGTATGAAGCGTTCAACCCGTTCGTCAGCGCCGTCATCGGTCAGGCCGTCCAGACCTGCCCTTCGGTAAAAGCGAAAGCAGGAATGCCGGCGCCGGAAACCCTGCTGCCGGCGCCCGGCGGCGCGCGCGCAGAGGATTTCCGGGCGGTGTTCTCCTATGCCAGCGCCTACGCCCGGGACGCGGCCGCCCTGGCCGGCCGGGAAGCAGCTGTTTTCGAACGCGTGGTCGTCCTGCTCGAAACCCTCTGCCGCATGGACTGCGGCAGGCTGGAGCGGCTGCTGTCTGACGAAAAAACCGCCGTAAAAGAATTATTGAAGAGCGACTGGAACAGCTCGCTGGGCGAAGACCCGGGCGCGTGGCGCCCGGCCCTGCTGCGGAGCGCCGCTGAAATGTTCCGCCGCACCGGGCGCGCCGCCGCCGCCGCGCGCGCGCAGGCCGCCCTGCCGGCGGCCGAAGCCGCGGGCCGCCTGGTAAAACCGGGGTCGCCGGCGCGGCCTCTCAGGGAAGGAGAGGCGGCCGCCAAAAAGCTGTCGGACGAAGCCGTAAAAGAAATACAGGCCGGAAACTTCGCCGCGGCCAGGCTGGCGCTGGAACAGGCCGTTCAAAAGGACGGCGACAGCCTGGAGATCCGCTTCAACGCCTGCTTCCTGGCGGCGCGGCAAAAAGACCCGGAGTTCGGCGAAGAACATTGCCAGGACGCCATTTCCCTGGCTGCCTATCCGCCCAAGCACGCCGAGCAGCCGCCGGACGCGGTCGCCCGCGCTTTTTACGCCAGGGCCTGTTTTCGTTTCGAGACCGGCAATAAGGCCGCCTGCGAGGATCTGCGCCGCGCGCTTGAAAAAGCTTCGCCCTCCTGGAACCAGGCCGCCGAGGCCGCCGCTCTCGCGCAGAAACGCTGTCCCGGTTGAAGCCTTCCGTTTTTTAAGGCCGGAAGCCCGGGCGTAGGGAGCTCCGGCTTTTTGTATCATAGCGGTAGGCGGCAGCGGCCGGACTTGGGTTCGGCGTGACAAGAGAAGGAGCGTTCAATGCTTTCATTAGCGGAACTGATGACGGAGAAAGAAGGGTTCAGTGCGCTGGTCATGGGCAACCAGGCCCTGGCCCGCGCCATGGCCGAAGCCGGCACCATGGTGATAACCAGTTATCCCGGTTCCCCGACCCCGGAAATAGCCGAAGCCCTTCTTTCGATCCCGGAAAAGAACCGGCCCTACAATTTCCAGTTCGCCGTGAACGAAAAAGTCGCCCTCGAAACGGCCGCCGGCGCCTCTCTGAACGGGCATCCTTCCGCCGTCTTCTTCAAATCCGTGGGGCTCAACGTCGCCGCCGATTCCCTGGTGCAGCTGTCCCTCATGGAGCTCATGGGCGGCATGGTGGTGATCCTGGGCGACGACCCCGGCGCCAACTCCTCCCAGAACGAGCAGGATAACCGCTGGTTCGCCCGCATGGCTTACCTGCCGGTCTTCGAACCCGGCTCGCCAGCCGAAGTTTACGTGATGTACAGGGCCGCCGCCGCGCAGGCCCGCGAGCGGCGCGCCCCCGTGCTGCTGCGCCTGACCACCCACGTGTGCCACGCCCGGGAAAACGTGAAGTTCGGTTCGCTGCCCTGGACGGCCCCGGACTGGAGCCCGGTCTTCAGCGCCGCCAACGGCCCGTACGTGCCCATAACCAGCGCCGTTTTCCCCCTGAAGAAGCGCGCCCTGGAAAAACTCGCCGCCTGGTCCGATTACGGCGAGAAAAGCGCCCTCAACGCCGTTTACAAGTCCCCGGTCACCGCCGGCAGGCGCCTTGGCGCCGTCGCGTCGGGGCTGCCCGCCCTCTGCCTGCTGGAGGCCGTCAGGGCCGCCGGAGCGCCGGTGGACGTTTTGAAGCTGGGGGTGTCCTATCCCCTGCCGCAGAAGCTCGTGGCCGAATTTTTGCACGCCCACGACGAGATCTATCTGCTGGAAGAGCTGGACCGCGTGATGGAGACGGAAATAAAAGCTTTGGCCTACGACCGGGGCATCGGCTGCCGCATCCATTGCCGCCGGAGCGACGAAGAGCTGATGGGCGAAATGAGTCCCGAGCGCGCGCGCGCCGCGCTGGCCGCCGCCTGGCCCGAACTGCTGCCCGCGCCCGAAAAGCGCGCCCACGCCGCGCCGGCCCCGCGCGCCCCTCAGATGTGCCCCGGCTGCGGCCACCGCTCGGCTTTCCACGCCATAAAGGGCGCCCTGCCTCCCGGCGCCATCACCGTAGGGGACATCGGCTGCCATTCCCTGGGCTTCCTTCCGCCGTATAACATGGGAGAGGTGCTGCTCTCGATGGGGCACTCGGTTTCCACCGCCGCCGGTCTGGCCCTGAACAACGGCGGCCGCAAGGTAGTGGCCTTCGTGGGCGACTCCACTTTCTTCCACGCCGGCATGCCGGGAGTCGTCAACGCGGCCTGGCGCGACAGCGACGTCACCCTGGTGCTGCTGGACAACGGCACCACGGCCATGACCGGCCACCAGCCCCGGCCCGGCAACGGCGAGCTCGGCGAGCGGCTCTCCCTGCACGAGCTGCTGGAGAAGCTCGGCGTTAAATTCCTGCGGGAGTGCGACGCCTACGACCAGCCCAAACTGGCGGACTTCCTGAAAGAGGCCATGGCGCACCCGGGTTTTGCCGTGATCATAGCGCGGCACCCGTGCATGCTGAAATTCATGAGGGACAAGCGGCACGCCAGTCCCGGTTTTAAACCGCCGCACGTTACCGTGGCTCAGGGCAGCTGCGCCAGGCATTATGTCTGCGCGGCGGAATTCGCCTGCCCCTCCTTTATCCGGCACGAGGACGGTTCCGTTACGGTGAACGAAGAGCTTTGCATCGGCGACGGTTCCTGCATGCAGACCTGCCCGTCGCAGGCCATCGGGAGGAAAAAATAAATGGCTTTCAATATTTATCTCTGCGGCGTAGGCGGCCAGGGCATCGGCCTGCTGGCGGCGGCGCTGGCCCAGGCGGCCGACAGGGCCGGGCTTAAGGTGCTCGCCTGCGACACCCACGGCCTGGCCCAGCGCGGCGGCGTGGTGTCGTCGCATATCAGGCTGGGCGAGGACGCTCTGACGCCGCTGGTGCCCGAAGGCGGCGCCGACCTGGTGCTGGCGCTGGAGCGCCTTGAAGCTTTGCGCGGCGCGGCCCAGTACCTGAAAAAAGGCGGCAAAGTTCTGTATTACGACACCGCCTACCAGCCGGTAAGCGTGCGCATGGGACAGGCGGCCTACCCTTCGGCCGAAGAAGTGGAAAAAGAGATCCTGGCGCTGGGCGGCGAAACCTGGCCGGTGGCGCTGCCTGACATACAGGACCCCCGCATGCAGAATTCCGCGCTGCTGGGCCGCCTGGCGGCCATGAACGCGGTCCCCGGCCTGGAAGCCGCCGGGATAGAAGAAGTTTTAAAGGAAATAGTGCCCGCCGCCGCGCTCGAGGAGAACCTGAAGATCTTTCGCTCCGCCAAAAACTGACCGGAAGCTTTAGCGCTTCGGCTTTCAATAACCTCCCGCCGGGAGGTTATTGTTTTACGGGGAGCTCGTACAGCGCGATCTTCTTGTTGGTGTCGCCGAAGTATCTCAGCGCCCACGGGGTGGGGAAAAAAATAACGGCGTTGCCGGCGGGGTCGGAGCCCAGGCGCACATTGTCGCCCAGGTGAACCTGGCCGCTTTTCAGGGTTTCGGCGCCTTCGGCGTCCAGCCAGCGCACGAACTGCCACGGCGCCGGCTCGAGCCTGGACTTCACGCCGTACTCCGCCTCCAGCCTGAACTGCACGACCTCGAACTGCAGCGGCCCCACCGCCGCCAGCAGTGGGCTGGAGGAGGGCGCGTCCTTGACCGTGAACTGCTGCACCACGCCTTCCAGCATCAGCTGTTCCAGGCCCATGCGGAAAGGCTTGAACATGGACGGCACGGGGTTATAAAGGAAAGTGAAGCATTCCGGGGGGAAGCGCGGGATCTCGTCGAACACTATGGCCGGGTTCTCGGTCAGGGTGTCGCCGATCTTGAACTCCTGGTGCCCCACCAGGCCGACGATGTCGCCGGGCCAGGCCTCGTCCACCGTCTCCCGCTCCTGGCCGAAAAGTTTGTTGGAATTGGAAAGCCTGATCTTCTTGCCGGCGTGGTAGACCGACATGTCGCGCGTGAACTTGCCGGAGCAGACCCGCACGAAAGCCACTTTGTCGCGGTGGCGCGGGTTCATGTTGCCCTGGATCTTGAAAATAAAACCGGAGAAATCCTTCAGGTCCGGGCTGATCGAGCCGATGGAGGCGTCGCGCGGGCCGGGCGCGGCGGAGTGCTCCACAAAACCGTCCAGCATCAGCTGGATGCCGAAATTGTTGACCGCGCTGCCGAAGAACACCGGCGTGGTTTCGCCCGTCAGCACCTCGTCGACGGAGTACTCCGTGCCGGCCAGGTCCAGCATGCCCACTTCCTCGATAAAATTCCTGTAGCTGACCGCGTCCATCTTGTCTTTGATGTGGCGGTCGTTGATGTCGGCTACTTCCACCGGGGCCTTGTAGGCGCCGCCGGGGGTGCGCTCGAACATATGCGCCTGTTTGGTGAGCCGGTCGTAGACGCCGCGAAAATCCGTGCCGTTGCCCATGGGCCAGTTCACGGGGAAAGGCTTAAGGCCCAGCACCTTCTCCAGTTCGTCGATCAGCTCGAGCGGTTCCCTGGAGGGGCGGTCCATCTTGTTCATGAAAGTGAAGATCGGGATGTGCCGGCGGCGGCAGACTTCGAACAATTTCAGCGTCTGCGCCTCTATGCCCTTGCCGGCGTCTATGACCATCACGGCCGCGTCCACGGCGGTCAGCACGCGGTAGGTGTCCTCGGAAAAGTCGCGGTGGCCGGGGGTGTCCAGCAGGTTGATGCGGTAGCCGTCGTAGTCGAACTGCAGCACCGTGGAACTGATCGAGATGCCGCGCTTCTTCTCCAGCTCCATCCAGTCCGAGGCGGTGGCGCGCTGGTTCTTGCGGGCCGTCACGGTGCCAGCCAGGTGCAGGGCGCCGCCGTAAAGCAGAAGCTTCTCCGTAAGCGTGGTCTTGCCCGCGTCGGGATGGGAAATGATGGCGAAAGTGCGTCTTCTCAGGATCTCGTTCATGTTGGTGGTTCCGGGGCTGATAAGTATAGGTTATCTTTTATTCGCGGCTAAAAACAAACATCCGGACCCCGCGGGGCCCGGATGCTCAGGTAAGACCGGTTCGTTACAGCTGCGACAGGTGCGCCTTAAGCGCCAGCACCGCGGCGGCCAGTATCTCCGCCTTTTCGGCGG
>MGTU01000031.1:64214-75037 GCA_001799615.1 Elusimicrobia bacterium GWA2_61_42
GTAGTTTTCGGAAGAAACCCTTACCGAGGCGCCGGCCTTGCCGCGCAGGGCCACCGTCAGCGCCCAGACCGGTTCGTTCTCCGGGGTGCAGGCGCGTTCTATCAGCACGGTCTCGTCCACTCCGCCCACGGCGACTTCAAGCAGGAAAGGCCTGCAGGACCGCGGGGCCGCGCTAACCGGGGCCGGCGGCGCCGGCACAACGGCCGCGGCCGGCAGTTCATGGCCGGACAGGGCAGCGAGCTGCAGGGAGTAGGCGGCGGGGGGAACGGAAATGGCGGCGAACACGAAAACAAGGCTGAAAAGTTTCTTTAACATTAACCCTCCTGAAAGGCTGCAATTATATTGTAGCCCGTGAGGAGGATCTTTAAAACGGGCTAAAGGCCCAGCCGGGCAGGGTTTTATGGCCCCCGCCGGCCTGGGCCCCCGGAACCTTGGCGCGGCCGGCTAGGCGGCCTTGCCAGGAGCGGGCGCGGCGCGGAAGACCGGGCCGGGGAACCAGAAGACGCGGCCGGCCACCGGGTTGATCAGCAGCGCGAAGGCTATCCACAGCGCCACCAGCCCCAGTACTATGGTCAGCGCGGCTATGGGCAGCGCCAGGGCGGCGGTGCCCGTCAGCGCCGCGACGATCTTGAAGGCGTACATCAGGTCTATGACCAGCAGGAAGACGAACAGCAGGCCGCTGAAGAAGCCGAAGCCGTAGGTCATGGCCGAGAAGATCAGCAGGAAGCAGATGTCCACGGACAGCAGCACCTGGTGGTCCGGCATTACGCCGCCGGCGATGGAAGTGAGGATCCACCAGTTCATCACCCAGTTGAAGGCGAAGGCGGTGAACAGCGTGCCGCCGTAGAGGTTCTTGTTGGCCAGGCTCATCACGCCGGCCAGGAACTGGCAGCCGCCGCCGAAAAGCAGGCACAGCATGGCCGCGGTCTTCAGCGCCGCCGGCGTCAGCGTCAGGCCCAGCGCTATGGGCGTCAGCGCGGCGCAGCCTATGGCCAGGCCTATCAGGCCCATCGGCGTGGGCTCCGCGAAAATCGTCGGTACATTAGCGGCTTCGCTCATTTTTCCTCCCCAGGTTCCCGGTCCGCCCGGCTTGGCCGGACGGGCTAAATTATAGCAAAGGGCCGCGGCCGCCACCACCGGCGGATAATTTGATATATTCGTAACAGAGGGAAGATAACCATGAAAGACAATATAGTCAGCACCTCCGCCCTCCGGCGGGAATACGGGGAAGTGGTAGCCGTCAGGGACATGGCTTTTTCGGTGCCCCGTGGCGCCGTCATGGCGCTGGTGGGGCCCAACGGCGCGGGCAAAAGCACGCTGCTTAAAATGCTGTCCGCCGTGCTGGAGCCCACCCGCGGCACCGCCGTGGTGAACGGCGTGGACATAAACGAGGACCCGCGCGGGGTGCATTCCTCGGTGGGCTTCCTGCCCGACTTTTTCGGCCTCTACGAGGAGCTGACCGTGGAGGAGTACCTGGAATATTTCGCCAGGGCCTACCGCGTGCCGCGCGGCCGCAGGGAAAACCTCATCACCCGCACGCTGGCGGACGTGGACCTGGCCGGCAAGGCCGGCTCCCGGGTGCAGGCGCTTTCGCGCGGCATGCGCCAGCGCCTCGCCATAGGGCGCACGCTGCTGCACGAGCCCCCGCTGCTGCTGCTCGACGAGCCCGCTTCCGGCCTGGACCCGGAGTCCCGCCACGACCTGCAGAAGCTGTTCACGCGCCTGTCGCGGGCCGGCAAAACGCTTATCGTTTCCTCGCACATCCTTACCGAGCTGGAGGATTACTGCACCCACGTGGCCATCCTGCGCGAGGGCTGCCTGGTGGCCTGCGGCAGCCTGGCCGAGGTCAGGGCCTCCATAGTGAAGAAACGCCGCGTGCGCGTGCGGGCCGCCGGTTCCCAGGAAGGCGCGCTGCAGCTGCTGCGCGCGGCGGGGCTGGAAAACCCCGCCGTGGAAGGCGCCAGCGTGTTCTTTGACTTTTCCGGCAACGACGAGGAACTGGCCGCCGTGCTGAAGCGCCTGCTGGACGGCGGCGTGAAGGTGCTGCATTTCGGCGAGGAGGGCGGCGGCATCCAGGATACCTACCTCGCCTCCCTGGAGAAAAAACTATGAGCCTGCTCTCCGACCTGTTCCCCGAGATCTACCGCTACCGCGCGCAGGAAGCCGGGCGGACGCGCCTTATCTCCGGCCTGGCCGCGGCGCTGGCCATCTGCGCCGCCACTGGCTACTCCATAGCCAAGACCACGGCCTCCTGGTCCGACTACCTGTCGGCCGTCACCACCATGCAGTTCAACATGCTGGTCTTTTACGGCACGCTGTGCGCCGCCAAGTCGGTCACGCAGGAAAAAGCCGAGCGCACCTGGGACTTCCAGCGCCTGACGCCGCTTTCTTCCTTCGAGCTGGGGGCGGGGAAACTCCTGGGGGCGCCGATCTTCGCCTGGTTCCTCTTCGCCTGCCTGCTGCCCGCGGCCGTCCTGACCCTGCTGCTGGCGCCGGAAGTGTATCAAAACTTCTTCAACAGGTACGCGCTGGGCCTGGCGGCCGCGCTGCTGTCCATGTCGGTCGGGCTGCTGGCCTCGTCTTACGACGACACCGGCGGCAGCGGCATGGGGCACCTTTCCGGCCCGCTGGTCGGCCTGGCCGGGGTGACCATCCTTAATTCCTCGTTCAACTACGCGGGCAGGCTGGCTTTGCCTTACCCGGAGCTGGTCCATTTTTACGGCCTGGAGCTTGGGCCGGCGCTCAGCGTGGCTTTCCTCGCGGCGAGCTTCCTGGCTTTCGCGGCCTGGGCTTTCCTGGGCGCCAGGTACCGCATCGGCCGCGACCTGCTGGAAAAACGCCGCGCCTGGCGGCTGCCGGCTTTCCTGTTCTTCCTGGCCTGGTATACGGCGGGGTTCGAGCGGGCCCGCGCCGGCAGCGGGCAGCCCGCGCTTACCGCGCTGCTGCTGCCGGGGCTGGCCGCCTACATAGCCGCCTTCCTCTCCGGCGAGCGGCAAGAATACTGGCGGCGCTGGCTGGAAGGCGAAGACCCCGCCAGGCGGCTCGACGACACCCCGGCCTGGCTGAAAGGGGCGGCCGCCGTGCTGGTCATAGCCGCGGCGCTGTACCTGGTCTATGGTTTCGGCGGGGCGCCGGACCTGAAGGCGTACACCCGGCTTTACGCGATCCTGCCGCTGTTCCTGCTGCGGGACCTGATGTTCCTGCAGTGGTGCCGCTTCTCCGCCAGCCGCCGCCCGGAGATGATGGGCCTGGCCTATCTGGCGCTGGCCTACGCGCTGCCCCTGATCATACTGCTGCCCACCAAGATGACGGTTTTTCTGCCGGCTTTCGTGCCTTACGTGCGCGCGGAACTGAGCGCCGCGGCCAACCTGGCCGGCCCGCTGGCGCAGGCGCTGCTGATGGGGTATCTGCTGAAGATAAAGATAAAGGCCGTGCTGGCCGAGGAAAATTAGAAGCCGCCGTCCGGGAGAAGCAAAATGAAAAAATTCGTCATCTTATCCTTAACGCTGGCGCTGGCCGCCTGCGGCAAACCGGCGGAGCGGCCCGGCACGCCTAAACTGGGGGAATTGGCCCCGCAGGTAACCGTGCAGAAAATAACAAAGGGCGATCTGAAGGAGATGAAGGGCTGGGAAGATTTCAAAGGGAAAGCGGTAGTGCTGGAATTCTGGGGGCCCGGCTGCGCGCCCTGCGTGGAGAATATCCCGCGCCTCAACGGCCTGGCGGAAAAGTTCAAGGACAAACCGGTGGTTTTCCTGTCGCTGGCCAGGGAGCGGGAAGCCGAGGTGCTGGAATTCCTGAAAACGCATGACATGAAAGGCAACGTGGCCGCCGAAGCCGGCGCGGCCTTTAAGACTTTCAGGGTTTTCGGCATCCCGCATACGGTGCTGATAGACAAGAGCGGCCGCGTGGCGGCTTTCAGCTACCCTTCCCGCGTTACCGAGGCCGTCCTGGAGGACCTGCTGGCCGGCAAAAAGCTCAAGGGCGACGACGAGCCCGCGCAAGAGGACACCGCGCGGGAAGACTCCGGGGCCTTGGCCTTGTTTTCCGCGGGCGCCGCGGGCGACAAGCCGAAAATGAAGTACAGCGACTCGGATTTCGAGGTGGACGGGATGGAGCTCTCCTCCATCCTGGAAACGGCGCTGCGCGACACCCACGGCGTGGAGTATGTCGACGTGCCGGAGAGCCTTAAATCCAGGAAATTAAAGATCACCGCCAGGGTGGCGCACGTGCACGGCCTGGAAGACGGCCCGCGCCTGCGGGAGCTTTTCATCTCGGGCATCAACGGCGCGCTTCCCCTGAAGGTAAGCGTGACGCGCAAGAATAAAAAAGTCTACCTGCTTAAAAAGAACGGAACCCTGAAGCCGGCGCTGGCGCTTTCCACGGTGAAAGGCGGCGGGCGGCAGAGCAACCACGGCGCCGGAGGCGCCTCCCTGAACGCCAGGGCCGGCGACATGGAGATGCTGGCCGGCGAGCTGGAAGAGTGGATAGGCGCCCCGGTGCTGGACGAAACCGGGCTGGACGGCCGCTATGATTTTAAGCTGGAGGTAAAAGACCTTACCCCCAAAGCGGTGAACGCCGCTTTGACCGAAACGCTGGGTTTAAAACTGGTGGAGGGCCGGCGGGAGATAGAGATAACGGAAGTCAAAGGCGCGGCTTCCGAAGCGGAAGGCGTTTAAACCGGTCCGCGGGCAGCTAAAGAACCGCCGGGAGTCCCGGCGGTTCTTTTATTGGCGCCGTTTTGCCGCTTACAGCGGGGGCGGCCGGAAGTCTATCGTGTAGCTTTCCCACTTCGCGTCTATTTTTTTTACCGCCAGCTGTATCATGGCTCCGGGTTCCGTGGTCATCGTCAGGAACCCGCCCTGGAGTCCGTGCTCGCCGCAAAGCGGGGTCGTTTCGCAGGGCGTGTATTCCAGGGTGGCCATGGGCCCGTAGCCGTTCTCTATGCTTTTAAGCGACTTCAGCAGTATGGCGTTTATTTCTTCGGTCTCTTCGGAAGTCAGTTCGCCTTCCCCGGCTTCTTCGGCCGTAGTGTCCTGGCCGCCGGGCAGCGCCGCCGGCGAAGCCGGCAGCCGGGCCTTCGGGGTTTTTGGGCTCGCGGCGGACGCCGTAAGGCTGCCGTCGTCGGAAGCTTTTGTCCTGGCCGCCAAATCCTTCAGCACTTTCGCGGCCCCGGTGCCGCTTTTTGCTCCAGCGCCCGCAGCGCCGCCGGCGGCTTCACGGCCGCCGCCGGGGGCGGGCGCGGGCTTCGCCTGCTGCTCCCGGCCAGGCGCCGCGGACTTTTTAACGGCGCCGGCCTTGAGAGAATCGAGGTTGAACTCCCCGCGGTCCGGGTCCTGGCCGGAGTTCCGCGCGGTCTTGTCGCCGGCCCAGTCCAGCTCAGCGCCGCTTTTGGGCTTTGTTCCGGCGGCCCCCGGGGCAGTTCGGCCCGGGGCTTCGCGCCTTTCCGAAGCGCCGATGCGCGGCGCGGCGGCTCCCGTGTCCGCGGCCGGCCCAGGCGCCGCTCCCGTTACCGGCCCGGGCGCCGCGCCCGGAGGCGTTCTTTTGTCCTTACGCGAAGCGTGCCGCGGGTCGCTTGGGACGGGGATAGTCCCGGGCGCCGCTCCAAAGCCGGGCTCTGAAGCCATGTCGCCGGCCCTATTCCTGCCGGGGCTCCGCCCGGGGGTCATCATATTGACCGAGAACCCGAACAGGTTCGGATCCCGGCCGCGGTCACCGGCATCTCCGGCCCCGGTCGGCGTATGGCCGCGCCCGGCGGTCAGGCCGGCGGGCACGGGGTTCCCGTAAAGCCTGGCGGCCAGTCCGGCGGCAAAAGTTTTAAGTTTGCCGGCGGCGGAACTCGCGCCGGCGCCGGTGGCGGCCCCGAAATTGGAGAAAGCGTCACCAAGGGCGCGGTGGAAGACCGTGATGTAGTGCCTGGGCACGGAGAAATACCTCAGCCTGTCCATCGTCACCGCGGAGGCGAGAATGAAGACGCCTCCCGCCAGCAGCAGCGAGAGGAAGACCATGACGTAGAAAGGTTTTTCCCTGTCGTCGTTCATAAAAAATGGGGGCCGCTGCTAGATTGTAGCAGAGGCTTGCCGCGTATTCAATGGCGCAAAAAAAAGCGCCCGGGGAAACTCCCCGGACGCTTCTTTCCGCGCCTTCGCCGTTAATGCACGCCGTGCATCCACTTGCGCAGTTTGGGGGTGATCAGCAGCAGCAGCAGCGCCGAACCTATCCCGGTGGCGGTGGGGATCATGTAGAAGTTCACGTGGTTGATCGCGTCGTAGTTGCCGGCGAAGTAGCCGCCCACGAAGTTGGCGGCGAACGAGGACAGCAGCCACACGCCCATCAGCAGCGAGCCGAACTGGACGGGGGCCAGCTTGGTGACCAGCGACAGGCCCACGGGGGACAGGCACAGTTCGCCCAGCGTGTGGAAGAAGTACGCGGCGAACAGCCACAGCATGCTGACCGGGCCGTGCTGCTGGTAGGAGGCGGCCGCGGCGATCATCACTACGAAGCCGACGGCCAGCAGGCCCAGGGCCAGGACGAACTTCATCGGGCTGGAAGGCTCTTTGCCGGTCTCGCCCAGGCTGGTCCACATCTTGGAGAAGAAAGGCGCCAGCAGGATGATGAACAGCGGGTTCACGGCCTGGAAGTAGCTGGCCGGCATCTCCCAGCGCCAGCCGAACAGGCTGATCCAGCGGTTGGTCTCGTTCTTGGCGAACAGCGTCAGCGAGGAACCTGCCTGCTCGAAGGCGGACCAGAAGAAGACGGCGAAGAACACCATGATAAAGATCACCGCCACGCGCTGCTTCTCCGCCGTGGTCAGGGTGGACTTGGGCGAGGAGGCCCAGCCGTAGACCAGGCCGATGGCCGCAAGCGTGCCCAGCGTGCCCCAGGCCCAGCCGGGGATCCTGCTCATAATGTCATGGCCGGAGAATTGGAACGAACTGCCGACCAGGAAGACCAGCAGCACCGCTATCATGCCGACCGGCACCCAGTAATTCGTGCTGGGATTGCAGGGCTTGAGCCCTTTATCGCCGAGCATGGCCTTGTTGCCCCACAGGTACATGGCCAGGCCCAGCACCATGCCTACGCCGGCGGCGCCGAAGCCCCAATGCCAGCCGACCTTTTCGCCGAGGGTGCCGCAGACGAGCGGCGAGAACAGCGCGCCCAGGTTGATGCCCATGTAGAAGATGGTAAAGCCGCCGTCCCGGCGCGGGTCGTTCTCCTCGTAGAGCTTGCCCACGACGGTGGAGATGTTGGGCTTGAAGAAGCCGTTGCCCAGGATCAGCAGGATCATGGCGCCGAAGAAGAAAGGCAGCGGGGGGAAGGCCATGGCGAAATGCCCCAGCGCCATCAGCACGGCGCCTATCACGATGCACGCCCGCTGGCCCAGGTAGCGGTCGGCGATGTAGCCGCCGATGAGCGGCGTCATGTAGACCATGCCGGTGTACCAGCCGTAGACCTGCCCGGATTTTTCCGTGGAGAAGGCCAGGTAATCCACCATGTAGAGCACCAGCAGCGCCCGCATGCCGTAATAGGAGAAGCGCTCCCACATTTCCACGAAGAATAAAAGGAATAAGCCCTTGGGCTGGTTATGGTGAATGCTCATGCTGTCTCCTTAACTGAAGATATTGAATTATATAATAAGGCCCGGCCTTGATTCTCCGGGATCAAAACTTTTTCGCGGGCCGGCCTCAATTCGCCAGCACGCGCACGCCGTGCGGCGGCACTTCCATTACGGCCCCGCGCTTTACCGTCACCCGGGCGCCGGTGTAAAGCTCCGTGTAGGTCCCGTCCGGCACGGCAGGGATGGTCAGCCGCGCCGGGTAGGCGGCTTTGTTGAGGAAAACAAAAGCCCTGCTTTTGCCGTAGTCGCGCCGGAAGACGTACTGGTCCTTTTGCGCGTAGAGCTTTTTCTGCGAGCCCTTCTGCAGGGCCGGGCTGGCGCGCCGCACGGCGTTCAGTTCGCGCAGGCGCGCGTACACCGGGCTGTTCGCGGCGCTCTTTATGCCTTCGGCGCCCAGCATGCGGCGGTTATCCGGTTCGTCGCCGCCGGGCAGCATGACCTCCGTGCCGTAGTAGACGCAGGGGATGCCGCGCGCCGTAAAATAAAAATTCAGCGCGTCCAGGTACTGCTCCGCCGCGGCCGGCGTGCCGCCGGCCGGCCCGTTGAAGCGCGGCTTGTCGTGGTTGTCCAGGAACGTGACCAGCCAGGAGGCGTCGGCGTAGGCCCCGTCGTGCCTCAGCACTTCGTCCACGCCGGCGTAATCCCCGCCCTTGAAAACTTTTTCCAGCCGGCCCCAGCCGCCCATGGAGGAGCCCGGCATGTCCATGATGCTCATGCCGGCGCGCATGGGCCCGCCGCGCGCCAGCCTGGTGTAGCTGCCCAGCAGGGCGTAGTCGTCGTTGGTCCAGACCTCGCCGAAAATAAAGAAGTCCGGTTTGCGGGCGCGCATCGCGGCGGTGAACTTTTTCCAGAAAGCCTTGTCCATCCAGGCGACGGTGTCCAGCCGGAAGGCGTCCACGCCCAGGTCCTGGTAGCCGCCGTAGATCTCCGTGAACCACTTCAGCACTTCGGGGTTCTTGTCGTCGAGGTCCAGCAGGTCCGCCAGCGCGGGCCCGGCGTGGTTGAACCACTTCTCTTTGTCGTCATAGTAGTCGAAGGTTTTGCCCAGCCCCGAGAGCTGGCCGCGCCGGGCGTGCCATTTTACGCCGGGGGCGGCGTCCCCGCCGTGGCCGTGGTTGAGCACCACGTCCTGTATTATCTTCAGGCCTTGCGCGTGCGCGGCGGCTATCAGGTCTTTGTACGTCGCGCCGGGGGATTCCAGGTGCGGGTCTATTCTGGAGAAGTCCCAGGCCCAGTAGCCGTGGTAGCCGGCCGCGTCGTAGGTGCCGGCGGAATTCACGTAGCGGCCCGGCGGCTGCAGCACGGGCGGGGTGAGCCACACGGCGGAGAAGCCCATCTTTTTGATGTGGTCCAGGTTGGCCATCAGGCCTTTGAAATCCCCGCCCTGGTAATAGCGCAGGTTGCCGGGCCGGTATTCGTCGCCGTAGATATCGTTGTTGGCGGGATCTCCGTCCGCGAACCTGTCCGTGAGCACGAAATAGATGGTTTCCTCGCGGAAATCCGGGCGGGCCTCCCCAGCTGGGGCGCAAAGCGGGGCGTAGGTCGGCAGCAGGGCGACCAGGAGGGCTTTTATGGCTGTTTTCATTGCTGCTAATTAAAGCAAGTTAGCGCTGGCTAGGCAAGGCGCCAGGCAGGCTGAATTGCCCAAAACCGGTGTTTTTTGTCGTAAAACACGCTGTTTTGCGCTTAAATCCTAATATACTATATTTATAAATATATTTATATATACCTAAAAAAACGGCCTGGGCCGCGCGGGCGGTCTGCCAGGGGTGGCGAGCCCGGGGCTGTAACCGCGGCCGCTTAGTGTGCTACAATCAGGAAATGGCGAGAATAATGATAGTGGACGATGAGCCTACCATCAGGGAACTGTTCAGCTACGTGTTCCTGGACGCCGGCCACGAAGTGGTAATGGCCGAGAACGGCCGCCGCGCCCTGGAACTCCTCGGAGCCGCCCTCCCGGATTTCATGCTGCTCGACGTGATGATGCCCGAAATGACGGGTAAGGACTTTATCGAGGAACTGGCCCGGCTGGCCAGGACCAACCCCGCGCTGGACAGGATCCCTTTCATAGTGATGACGGGGGAGAACTTCCTGGAGGGGGACCTGAACAACGCCTTCGCCGGGCGGCCGGGCTTCGTGGGCTACGTCCCTAAAATGGTGGTCCCGGAGACCGTTGTGGCCCAGGCGAACGAGGCTATTAAAACCTGGAGCGCGCGCAAATAAGCGCGCGCGGCCCGCGCGGCCGCCGCAAGAGCGCGCGCGTTCTCCGTCGTGAAAAGGTCTTTAAAAAGATATTTTAAAATAGTTGTAAATAACAGTTGACAGTATTTTTTTATTTGTGCTATACTAATCTTGTTGTCGGAAACAAGCAGCGCCCGAAAGGGAAATGAAACCGCAACCTTGAGCTCTTTTTAAAACGAAAAACATCAGTGCGAAAAACCGAAATGTTTTGAAGCGCAACACTTCAAAAACCGTTTTCTCCGACGAGAAAAATAATAGTTGACAAGGTTCGCAGTTTTGTGATAAGATTTCTTTACGGTCTCGTACACAAGCCGAGACTGTAACAAACGACTCGTACCAGTGGAGTGACTTCCACGAAACTGGATAGAGTTTGCTCTCTAAAAAATTATGTATGAATGGGCACCCTGAACGTGGGAAACAGGGGATGTCAAAAGAGGCCGGGCCTTAAAACCTTGCTGAACTTTTGATCGATCCTGCGGAACATGTTGATGGTGTAATAAACACAAAGCAATTACCTAAGGTGTGATAACCAAGTTGGTTAGAACAATAGTAATAGAGCTAATTAGAACTTCTCCGTAAATGCTAATTGTTAATGGTCGGCAGCAATGCCAGCTATTAGCGGTTACGGATTTTTTGGAGAGTTTGATCCTGGCTCAGAGTTAACGCTGGCGGCGTGCCTAACACATGCAAGTCGAGCGAAGAGTACCAGTGTATCGGGCTCTTAGCGGCAGACGGGTGAGTAACACGTAAACAATCTGCCCTCGAATGGGAGACAACCTAGAGAAATTTAGGCTAATACCCCATACAATCTTCTCAAAGCATTTTGAGGGGATGAAAGGCCCGCAAGGGTCGTTCGAGGAGGAGTTTGCGGCCTATCAGCTAGTTGGCGGTGTAACAGACCACCAAGGCTATGACGGGTAGCCGATCTAAAAGGATGACCGGCCACAAGGGCACTGAGACACGGGCC
>MGTU01000032.1 GCA_001799615.1 Elusimicrobia bacterium GWA2_61_42
GGACAGGAAGCCATTTCAGCCACTTGCTGGAATGGCTTTCGCCATTCAGGGATGATGTTTTTCCCATCCAGCAGGAAGTTCTGACACACCGAATCAAGGAGTTGTCGCTTCTCCGTCGCGTTCATCAATTTGTATTGAGCGCAACAGCAATTCGAGAGTTCTAGCGTAGCTCTCGCCAAAGGGATGATGCTGGCAGGGGCAAGCTCTTCGAGCTTTTTGATTTGCTCTGCCAGGCCCACAAGCTGTTCATCGTAGGCGCGAATCTGTTTCGTGTAGTCGGCTTCGCTGATGACATTGCGGCACATCGCGTCACGCGCTTTCTCTTTCGCGGTCTTGATGCGGCCCATGTTCTGTTGGGCAAGGGAGAGTTGCAGGACATTCTCCTTCGCGGCATGAGGCGCGGTCTCCTCCAAGTAGCTCAAGATTCGCGCGGTCAGTTCCGGCCCAGGGCTGAGGCTCGATAGCAAGCGTTCCATTTCGTGCTCGATTTCTTCCTCGCGAATATTCGTCACCTTTATCTTGTTGAGGGCATCGGTCTTGCAGGGGTCTCGCCGTCGGGTGCAGTGCCCGTAGACATTGACCCCTTTCTTGCGCTCAAAGATAATGGCGGAGCCACAGCGGGCGCACCGCATCATGCCCTTGAACAAGAAGTCGTGGCTGTTGTACTTGGGGCGGTCGTATCTCTCAAGGCCAGCGATGGCGGCGTCATGAAGCTCCTTGGTGATGAGCGGTTCGTGGACCCCCTTCGTGTAGATGTCCTGGTATTGGACCCATCCGTAGTAGAGCGGGTTGCGGATGATGTAATGCACCGCGCTCTTTGAGAGGCGCTTAGGGCATCCTTCGCGCCAAGTCATCTGGGCGATGGCCTCGCAGGAGTAGCGCCCCATCATGGCGAGTTGCTTGATGCGAACGATCCAGGGAGCCATGACCTTATCAACGACGATTCGCTTGGTCGCTTTGTCGTTGAGATATCCGTAGGGGGCGCGGTTCGGCCATTCGCCTTGGCGGGCTTTCTCTTCCATGCCGCGCTTGCTCTTCTGCGCGAGGTCGTGGGAGTACCACACCGCCACCGAGCCCAGCATCATCAATTGCAGGACGACATGGGCCGGGGAGCCCTTCTGGTAGACGATTCCGTCATCGAAGAAGTGGAGGACCTTGTGCGGGTATAGCTTCGGGAAGTCGATGACGACGGCGAGGTCGTGGATATTGCGGAGCGACCGGTCCACCTTGGGTATGAGGATGTGGGTCTCTGGCCCGTGCTTGGCGTTTTCCAGGTAGACCTCAAACTCAGGACGCTTGTCTTTGAAGGCCGACTCCTTAACAGAGGAGACTTTCGTGAGGCTAAGGTGTCGTTGTGCAGCGTAGGCTCGGCCACTTCGCTCTTGAAAGTCCAAGCTATATCCCTCGGCCTGTTTATCGGAGCTGATGCGGCAAAGCAGGGTTGCGTCCGAGTTGATTGGCTTCGGGGCTGACGGTTTCATTGGAGTCTTGCCCCCGGAGCTAGGAGCGCACGAATGAAGCCGACCAGGTTGGCGCGGATTTCAAGGTGCTCGACTTCGGATAGCTCTCGTCCATGCTTCGCGCTCCAGTAGGCGCGGTCCTCGGCGGCATCGTAGACAAGCGGCCTCTCGATGCGCTGGCAGACAATCTGGTGCTCGACTGTGGGGCCGTACCGGGCGACAATGACATCGCCTAGCGAAAGCGCGGCCAAGTCCGTGAAGGCGCTGGCTTTGACCCACGGGCCAGCGAAGATTAATTGAATCATCGAGGCCGCCTTCTAAGCGGGCGCATAATCCCCGCCCCTCGGGCATTATCGAATGCTCGGCGCGGTTGAGGATACTCGTAGCGCGGGCTCATCTTTCTTTCCTAATCACCTTCAATTTGAACCTACGAGCCGTTGCCGTTTGAAAATGGTTCCCTTCTTTCGTTTCTTTCAGTTTGTATTGCTCTTTATCTATTGTACGGGGCACAATCCTCACCCCTACAGGTGCAATCTTGCCATCTCTGCGGGCGGCGTTTATGTACCTGACAGAGGCGGGGCTTTTGCTTGGCGGTTTTGCTTGCCTCACGGGCCAATTGCGAGTCTGTCTGTTCAAGGCCCAGGTTGTGGCCGTCCGAGCGGTCGGCTCAGAGAGCTTCAATAGAACATTGATACGGCGAAGACGGTCCAAAGACGCCTGAATCGTTCTCTTATCAAGCCCGGTGTGCGTCATGAATTGCGTAATCGAGATGCGGTCCTGGAACTTGCCCCTCCAGCCCAGTATCTTTCGGATCACTACCAGGAGAATCGCGTAGTCCGGCCCCGTAAGGTGGGCATGAGCAAGTTGTTCGAGTACCTCATGGTAGATAGGCGTAAAGCCCTTCCCAATATCTATATCCCAGTGCCTCCGAGGGTCCCATTTGGGCAACCCTTCTCGAATCTTCTCCATGCCAGGGTTATATGGACGAACGCGCATCCTCCCGTGGTCATCGAACTCCCGAGACCTCTCAGCTTCTTGCTCTTGCGCTTCTCGCTCCTGCTCGCGTTCCCACGCTAGTCTCTTGAGATGCTTCTGGCGAAGTTGCTCTATGGCGTTCATGCTGGCATCCCATCCCAGGTCCGCCCATCAAGCTCGCGGCCTCCCGCTTTCGAGGTTCGTCCACCCCATTGCTTGAAGAAGAAGGGCACCGCCGCTTCCAAGCACTGGTCGCGGATGGAGCGCACCCAATTAGGGTTGCAGGGGCGATAACCTGGACCTGATTCGCCACCGACAATGACCCAATGGATGCCATCCAGGCTCAAGTTCGGAAGGGGTCCCAACAGAGGTTCAAGTGAAAGGAACCGGATGCGGGCAGGAACCTCCCGGAGCAGGTCAATGCGTCGGGCGTAGTCGCTGGTCTCGACTGATGCGCCGATCCAGGCATTGGGCCAGCCGCTCCCCCAAGCGGACGGAAGGTGGTTGAGAATTCGTTCCGGGCGCTTGGTCAGTATCTGATAGCTGTGCCGGGGAGTCGCTCGAATTATCTCCCACGCCTCATCGCGCCAAGGGTCGGCGGTTTTATGGAACCAATCCGACCAGGAGCAAGTGAATATCAGCTTGGGCTCGGCCCATTTTAGTGGAGCATGAAACTGAGTCTTGCTGCGGACAACCACGGCGGGGTCTTGGCCATACCGCCGCTTGGCGGCATACATATAACACCGTTTGCATCCAGGTGAAACCTTGGTACATCCGTGCCAGGGATTCCAAGTTCCACCAGTCCACTCAATCCGGCTTTCGATTGCCATAAAGACAACGCCTCCTCTAGGTTCCCAAGCGTCCCTAGAGGAGGCGTAAAATCGAGCCCGCCGCTTGGGGAGCGGTTTGGTATTCGTCACCCCAAGTGGGCAAATGAAAAGGCCCGTGTCTGGCGGCGGCGAATTTGCGGCTGGCTCTTCGCCTCCAACAGACACGGACCTTATCGCTAAGACCGTGCTGTCAACTACAAAAGCATTGTACTTCATCAGCGCTCGAAAATCAATTCCACGACGGAGAATCAATTCGATTTTGCTCCGGCAATCAAAAGTTGATACCGAGGCGGAAGTATCTTGTCCGCCAATGTCCTGGAACTGGGACGAGCTTAAAGGTCGGTACTCCAAGCGGGGAGTGGGCCAGCTAATCATGGGGAGTCTCCCGCGCGGGCAGAGTTGTAGAGGCGACGCGCTCTCGTCTCAGGGCGGCGGCGAGGGACGGATGCGGTCGCGCCAGGACGATGATGAGCAATCCCATCTCACGGGCAAGTATCTTGAAGTCACTGACCTTGTGCGCGTAAGAGCGCCCTCCGATGCGGTGCAGGTCATCAACCAGGATTAGGCCGAGGCGTTCCCCCTGACGGCGAAGGCGGCTATCGAGTTGCCGCGCGTGGGACCATATCTCCAGCGGCCAGAGGCGCGGCGCGTTGTTGAAGTAGAGCGGCGCGGTGCGTAGGCGTTGCGCTCGGGCGGTGGGAAGCGGCAGTCTCGCGGGTCTCCAGGCGGCTATCAGGCGGCGCAGGAGGGCGCGTTTGTCGGTCCCAGGGGCGAAGAACAGGACAGGGAGCGGGCGGCTCGTCAGCGTCAGGCTCGCGGCGATGCTTAAGGCGTAGCGGGTCTTTCCGATCCCAGGCGCACCGATGACCACGACAAGCTGGGCGGGTCGGAGCTTTCGCGCTCCGAGGTCAGTAGCGATGCGGCGCAGAAGGCTCATGGTCAATCCTCGCCAGGGAGCATGATGGTGATGACGGGCGCGGCCCCGTCGTCGCCAGGACCACAGTGAGCCCACATGGGCACGGGCTCAGGCGGTCGCCCAGTCTTGAGGACAAACAGCGGAGCGAAATCTACACGGTCGGCTCCAGGTGCGGCGCGGCGAATCGCCAGGTTCAGAATCGTCAGCAAGTCCCAGGCTCGCCCGCGCCAGTCTTGGCACGACGGCATCGGCTCGGGCGCGATGATGGCCCACACGCCAGAGGTAACGGCCAGCGGCATATTGAAACCCGCCTCGCGTGAGAGGGCGGAGAGGTCCACGAGTACGCCATCCTCAATGGCTTGCGCTCGCGAGTATGAGTGGATGAGTTCCCCGAACGGCGCGATGCCTTGGTCCTTCTTCGCGGCGTCCAAGTCGTTGATGTCCACGCCGCATAGGCGGCAGACGAAGCTCTCGTATCCGAGACATCCATCGTAATACTTCCAGTCGTGCTGACAGTTCATTGGGCGGGCTCGTTCTTGGGTTTCCATGTGTCTCCTGTGCGCTCACTCGATTGGCTTATGGATGCCATCGCGGATCGTTCCGTACTTCACCTTTCCGCGCAAGACGGGATTGCGGAGCAGTCGGTGAATGCCCGAGGCGTACCATCGTGCCCCGTTGCGCGTCTTGACGCCCTCGGCATTGAGGCGGGAGGCGATGCGCTCGAAGCTCATGCGGGCCATGCGGAGCTTCCTGATTCTGAGTATGATGGATGCGCCCTCTTCATCCACGACCAACTCGTGATTCTTGACCTTGTATCCCGTCGGCGGTCGCCCACCTGCGTAGCCGCCGTTCTCCAGCTTCTTTCGGCGGCCAGATAAAAGGCGCTCGGTAATCTTGCTCCGTTCGAGCTGAGCGAAAACGCCGAGCAACTGTCGGAAAGCAATGTCTGTTGGCGAGGCGGTGTTGAAGCCTTCTGTGACAGAAACGACTTCGATCCCGTGGACCAGAAGTTCCTTCTCAATGAAAAGCTGGACAAAGAGGTCTCGCGCTAAGCGGTCCATTTTGGCGACAAGCACCTTTGTGAACGGTTGCTCTTTCGCTAAGAGCATCAAGTCCCGAAGTGCTGGGCGGTCGAGCGTCGAGCCTGAATGGCCGCCATCGCGGAACACCCGAACGAGCTTCAAATCGGGATGCTTGCGGAGGTAGCCAGCGATGTAGTCTTGCTGGATGTCGAGGCCGAGACCTTCTTCGGCTTGGCGGTCGGTGCTGACCCTGAGGTAGGCGACTACGCGGTGAGTTTTGCCGCTTCCTTCACCCGTGGGACCCCGGCCATTCTCTCGGCTCGGGGTCTGGGCCATCTAGGCCCCAGGCCCCCAAGGGCTTGGGGTTCTTGGGCTCATCTGATTTAAAATAGTGTAGCAGATGACTGCATTATTCGCCAGTGTCCAAAGGGCCAGCTTTGGAGGGCTCGGGTGGCTGGAAAGGGCTAGGCGGGGCCAAGAGGCGGCTAAAGGGCCATTCTGGCGCGTTCCAAGGGCTCTAGGCGCGTTCGGAGGGCCAGCTAGGCGCAGGGGTCGGGGTCGGGCCAGGGCGCGGCGGATAGGTGGGCGGGCGGTTTGTCGTCGGTCGCTAGGCTCAAGGCATCATCGAAATTCAAGAATATCGGTATGCGGCCAGGGCGCTAGATTGAGGCGTTGAGGCAGGTCTGAACGGCTTCTTGGGCAGAGGCGCTATGGCGAGGCTTTACTTGTCCTGATTTGATGTGCCAGACGGTGTACCCTACGTCGCTTCGGCGCGTCTTGGTGTCCTGCCATTTACCCTTGCTGATGAGTCGGACAATCACGCGGCGAGCGCCCTTCTCATCGCGGATGTCGAGGAGCTTGCGGCCAGCGTCTTTGTCGATCAATAAGTCGCCTTTGGTATCCAAGGCGAAAACAGTCTTGTCCTTCCATGCCAAGAAGTCAGGGAAGAAGTTGCGCGTATCGCTCTTGTCGAGAAGAGGAATCGCGAAGCCGCCATTGACGGGGTTCCGCATCCATGGATGCTTCGCTTCATCCAGCGAGCGAGCGAACGCCTCTTCCAGTGGATTTAGGTCGCTGTATCCCTTGTGCAAGGCGTACTTGAAGTTGATTTGCTTCTTCGGGTTGACGAAAACCATTGGGGCTTGGTATGGATTGCCTTCCTCAAACACGAGGGTGCTGTTTTCAAGATAGGCGTCTACAAACTTCTCTGCGGCTTCGCGGAAGGCAATTGCAGCAGGGCTCGTCATTTCAATTCGCGCGTCAAATTTGCGGTCAGCCCAGTCGATAGTCTTTATCACTTCTGGATAGAGCGATTGGATTTCTCTGCGTATGAGCCAACGTGCGGTTACCTGATTAGAATGCGCTGTGCGCCTGCGTTCGACTTGCCCCGTAGCTCTCTTTCCGACCGGCTGAATGTAGCGGACTATCTCGCCTTCGCCGACAATGCTTGCTTTGGAACCATCGGTATAGTCTGTGAGTTGGCGGATCACTGTATAAAGCGGCTCAACTGCCTCGCTCGAATCAATGTGAATCTCAGGCACCGTGAGACTCTTCTTCGGGTCGAGCCGGCTCCTGGCTCTCTCGCGGCTGTCAACAAAACCGTCTAGCTTGACCTCTGGACAGTCGGCAGAGAGCCTGCGCTGAACTGTGTCCATGATTTGAGGAAAGACTTGCTTCTCATCAACTCGTATGAAGAAGTTCGCTGAGTTGAGGTCTGGGTCTGGATAGTGGCGGATGCCCGGCTGGCGCAGGACGCGGCCAATTACTTGCTCGACTTGGAGGTTGGAACCCATGCTCTTGTCGATATAGGCGAAGCAGCACTCGGGATCATCCCAGCCTTCCTGGAGACCGAGGTTGAAAATGATGTGCCGGTAGTTCTGCTCTTGAAAGGCCGCGAAGTCATCTTCGCCCCCGGCAAACAGAACGAAGTCGCGGGGTGGCGGATGAGTCTTGCGATCGAACTTCAGGTCGCAATAGACTGCGATCTCAGATGGCTTCACACCCTTCTGCTCAACTAGGTAGCGCCAAATTAGAATCGGCGGAGCCTTTCGCTCGCTGAAAGGACGCGCCGGATTGTCGGGTCTGCCGTCTATCTGAGAGACATTCGTGCGACAGACATAGATTGCTTTGGGCACAAATCCAGCGCGGAGTTTCTTGGCCTTGGCTGTGGTCTGAGCCATCAACTCAAGGAGGTCATCGAGCGCGGTCTCCATGACGGTGGCATACCCGCCCAGAATGATTTGGCGCTTAACAAGACCGGCTAGGACAACCTCTTTGCTGGGAACGGAGGTGACTAGTTTCTCTTCGGGCCAGCCGTGGTTCTTGAGTCGATTGATGAGTCGAGCAAGGCGTTCAGGTGTTCGCATCGTCGCGCTTGCGACGAGAATTGCGTCTGGCTCTAGCTCAAGGAGGATTTCGGTCTGCTGGTCCGAGAGGTTGTGTCCCTCATCGTAGACGATAATCAGTGGACGCCGTTCGCGAGACCGACCAAGGCGCTCCTTCAAGATGTTCCAAAGCGGCTCTTTGGCCTTGTCTTCGGCTGCTTGGTGAACCCGAAGAGTACGGTCGGTTCGATTGAACGTTCCCACAGTTGCAAGAGCAATCAGGGGCGTCCCATCGTCCTGTATGAGGTCCACTCCAACATCCGACAGGTAGCGAACGAGAAAGCCGTCTATGAGGTGCGCGTATTTTCCCCCAGCATCGAAGTTGGAAAAGGTCTGATCAACTACAGCCTTCGCTTTTGAAATCCAAAGAACGATAGGTTCGGGAGCAACGGCCGCGCGAATCCGCGCGACAGCATCAGCGAGAATGGGAGTCTTCCCCGCTCCAGTAAGCGCGGAAAGCGCTTGATAGAATGGAACCGACCAGGACTTGTACTCCATAGGACGACGCTCATCTTGTGAGAGCTCGATGAAGCGTTGGGCGATGATGTCCGATGCACGCGATTGGAACTTAAGCAGCTCGATAGTGCTCATCGCGAGGTCAGTCGATTCTGAACGGCTGCGTCGCTTCGTTGAAGCCGAGCTTGTCTAGGATGCGGTCGGGGATTTGATAGAACTCGGTGTTCGGGCCCGAGTATGTGCTGAGACGCGCATAGACATGGTAGGGAGGATTGAGGTTCGCGGCCTTAGCTTCTTCGGTCACAGTTCGGAACATTGAGCGATCCAAGATGGAAGGCTTGCCGGGACCGTTCCAGACGAGAAAGTACCCGTTCCCACGGTTGTTCACGGCAAAGAGAAGGCTATTGGTGGTTGCGGGCAAGCGTTTCAGATAAGCCGAGGCTCGGTCTCCCTGGTCCCAATGGCTCGTGAGAAGGAGGTCGAGCATCTCTTCCCTTTCAAGCGCCAGTACGGCATCCGCATCGACAGCTTTGCTGAGCTGTGTGAAACGGAACCCCCCGGGGAGCTTAGGCGCAGTGACCTTAACCTTGCCGTTGGCTTGAGGTCGTTCTCCAGTAATCGCGCGAAGGACTCTCGTTTGCGTGAGACTCCGCGCGTAAGGGTCGCCCCTGTCAGGTCGCCCTTGCTCGATGATGATGAATCGGCGGTCGGCTCCCGCGTCTTTGTTCAGCGCCAGGACCGCGTGAGCGGTGGTTCCAGATCCGCCAAACGGGTCCATTACAATGCCCGAGGCGGGGCACCAAATCTGGGTTAGCTTCTTGAAGAGTTTGAGAGGTTTGACGGTGTCGAAGTTATGGCCACGGCCGACGATGGCATTAAGTTCGCTGAGCCCAGCCTGGCTATGTCCAGATTGCTCGTGGTCCCACGACGTAACGCCAAGTTCCAGTGGGGTATCATAGTCTTCATCGGCCCAATAGGTCATTGGAACAATGCCCTTCTTAACATCTTTCAGGTACTTCTTTACGCGGAAGGCACCCTTGCCGTTCCCGAGCCAATAGCCTACGGGCCAGGTACCGCGCTTCATGATTTCTTCGGCGCGTTTTCGAGCGACCGTGAGTGAGCCCGCAACTACAAGAGCTGGCTTCTTCCCGTCATTCAACTGCTTGGAGGTGTACTTGCACCCCCAACCCTCAAGCATCGCTTGAACGCGAGCTCGCTCAGCGGCCCAGCATCGTCCTTCCGCTGGGTAGTAGATTTGGCCATTGAAAGGTGACTGAATTCCGTACACTTGGCCAAGGTGCGTCGCGGCTCCAGGGCCCGTTAAGTCGCCTGATGTCCAGGGCTGAGGGTCACCATCGATGGGTTTCGAGTACCGGGCATCAGTCCGCTTGGCGCGAGGCAGGAGATTCGTCTTGGCAAGCTCGTTGTTCTTGGCATAAACGAGGACATACTCAGTTGACGCCGACACATGGGTTAGCTTGCCGACGTTATTCTTCGGCGAGTAGGTCTTCTGCCAGTTGATGATTGCGATTCGGTTCTTCTCACCGAATATCTGGTCCAGAAGTACGCCGAGGCGGAAAAGCTCTCGGTAGTCGATGCAGATTGCCAAGACTCCGTTTGGGCGCAACATCTCCTTCATCATCCACAGACGCGGAGTCATGAAGCGAAGCCATTTGCTGTGCCGGGACCCGTCGTCCTCGGGGACAAGCTTGCCGAGGTCAGGATCGTTGGGGTCCTCGTCCCACTTGTCGTTGTAGCGGAAGTCCAGTCCCGTGTTATACGGCGGGTCAGTTAGGATGAGGTCGATTTGTCCTCGATATTTGTAGAGCGAGACCATCGCTTGAAGGTTCTCGCCTTCGATGATTTGGCTTCGCGACTGTGCCTCTTCTGTCCCAAGCGACAGCTTGGATTCAATCTTCTGGCGTCGTGGGCGGACTTGGCGCACGATGAGCCAGGGAGGAGTCTGGCCCTCGTATTGGAGCCGGATGCCGCCGATCTCGTCAGCGTCCCGCTTTTCCAGAAGGCGAATCAGGTCGGACTTCGTCAGGGTCTCGTAGTGGTTGTTGGAGACCTTGGTCGCGCTTCCGTTTGATGCCAACAATGAATCCTTGAGTCGGGCCATTTTCATTCTCGCCAGCTCAGGACGCTTAGTCATCTACTTCGGGCCTAATGAAAAGGCCGGAGGAGCTGAGCGAGATGTCAATTTTACCAAATACCGTGGGCATAATACGGCCATCACTGAACAAAGCGCCAAGTGCCATCGGGAGCTTCTTCGCAGTTGAAGGTTCCTCCCCGATAGTCTTTCGTGGTCGTAATCATGCTTAGCTGGCCGAACTCAACGGGGTATCTACAGTGGCGGGTGACCGAGACCTTTGCCTTGGTCTTGGCCTTGTTCAGCCAACTGATTCTGTGCGAGTGCGTGGCATCGTGGCAGGTTCTTACGCCGTAGTTGGTCGCGCCCGCCGTGATAAGCTCCTGGCGCCCTTCGAGGCTCGGGAGTGAGGCGACGAACTGCTCGACCAGCTCTTTTATCTGCACCTTCTTGGCGGATACGACCTTGGCTTCTTGCTGTCGATTTTTCGCCTCAGCGGTCTCCAGCTTCTTCACGCCGACATCGGCGTCCCCCAGCAGTTTCCTGACTTCGGAGTCGTTGGGCTTGGCGTCCAACATTTCATTGAAGGTGGTCTGTGCCCCGCGATAATCGCGCTTCTTGAGTTGCGTTTGCCCGCGCTCAAGGTAGGCGCTCCAGTCTCGTTGGACGGTTTCGCGTTTGGCTGTCAGGGCGCGATTGCTGGGTGACTCGTAGTTTAGAGCGTAAATCCAGAGCGCCCCGAGTACAAATAGTCCAAGGAAGAGGCAAATGCCTTCGCGCGTTAGGCGGGAGAAGAAACTGCCTTCGCCAGAGCGCCAGAGTACGACATCGTGGTAAGCTGGCGGCTTAGGGCTTGGCGGTTCAGTGGGCCGGAGTAATTCCTTTCCACAGCGGTCGCAGAATTGAGCCCCGTTCCTGGCGGGACTGCCACAGTTGGCGCAGAACATGGCCGATTCCTCCTTCAGAACTTGGGCGCATATAGGCAATAACCTATTTTGGGTTATTCTGAAACAGAATAATAGCATTGCTTGTCCTTCAAGGATAAGCGATGTCGAGTGTTCACAATCGGGATTACCAACGGTTTCTCCGCAAGCTGAAACAGGCGCGGGAGGATTCCAAGCTTACCCAAGTCCAAGTCTCTAAGAAGCTCGGAAAGCCCCAGTCCTTTGTATCGAAGTGCGAACAGGGAGAGCGGCGAGTGGACTTCGCGGAGCTTCAAGCGTTCGCGCGGCTTTACAAGAAGCCCTTGAGCTTCTTTCAGGACTGACTCTGCGTCTAGGGCCGGGCGGGTTTCTAGACAACCTTTTGAGGGTCCATCCTGACTAAGACTAGCTCCTACCCCCTCCGAAGTGGCGCTTTGAGAGGCAAGAAGGTCGTCACCCTTTGCTGGTACCCACCCCACCTGTACTAACTCCAGGTGGCTCCAACTCGTCGCTTGGGGAGCCATCAGGCCGTCCTCCTGGCGCGTTCTAGCAACGCTGAGGATTGAGCATCTGGCCCGGCCAGCCAGTTCCGAAAGGCGTCTACGGCTGGCGTTCTATCATCGCTGATGCCAGGCAGCC
>MGTU01000033.1 GCA_001799615.1 Elusimicrobia bacterium GWA2_61_42
GTGCGCGTAGTGGCGATTAGCGGTCTCGTACTCGACGTGGGAAACGGCGATGGTCACCGTCTTCGAGTCGTCGCGGACCGTGCCGCCCTTCGTGATCTCGGCGTAGGACAGCGTCTTCGCCAGGCCGGCCGCGGACTGGACTTTCACCAGCGCCGCGGTTAAAGTGGATTTGCCGTGGTCGACGTGACCTATGGTGCCGACGTTCACGTGGGGTTTCTTCCGTTCGTACTTTGCTTTTGCCATAGAATTTTCTCCTGGTTTTATACTCTGAATTAAGCGCTGAGCTTCAATCCGCTGCCGCGAAATTGTAAGCTGGGGATGGGAATTGCACCCACGACCTTTCCCTTACCAAGGGAGTGCTCTACTAGCTGAGCTACCCCAGCACAAAAACACCGATGTGCTGACACTAAAATCCAAGCGGGCGACCTGTCAAAATTCTAAGCGGGCGACTTGCGAGCGGCAGCGAGCTTCCCTTGTCAGGAAATTCCCATCGCCAAAAACTTCAAGGCTGCGCAAAATTCTAAGCGGGCGATGGGAATCGAACCCACATAACAAGCTTGGAAGGCTAGTGTTCTACCATTGAACTACGCCCGCACCAGCTACCTGAAAGATCCATGAGGACCGGCCGCCTTTAGCTGCCGCGCTCCGCCATCGATAATGCCCGCAGAACATAAATTATATTTATTTAGCTGTTCCCAGTCAAGACAAAGCCTTTGCCGCGCGGGCGGCCGGGAGAACGCCGCCCCCCGTCTTTCTTTATATAATACGACTATACCGCGCAGGAGAGCAAATTATGAGCAAGAAAGACTCGGGCGACAAAAAATATTACAGGGTACTGAATATCCTTAACCGCCTCAACGCGGGCCCGGTGCGCATGGCGGACCTCTCCGCCGAGTTCGGCGTCTCCGCCCGCTCCATCCAGCGCGACCTCGAGCGCATAAACCTTACCGGCTTCCACCTGGACACCCCGCAAAGGGGCGTCTACGCCTTCGCCGAAGGCGTTTCGCTGAAGAACTTCAACCTGTCCAACGAGCAGCTTTCCGTACTGGTACTGATGCGCGAAATGGCAGGCGGCATGGGCGGCGCGATAAAAGAAGCCTTCGACAAGGTTTTCGCCAGGGCGACGGCCTCCGCCTCCGGCGAGTCCGCTTTCTACGCCGTGGGGGACAGGGCACTGAACCCGCTCACCCGCAAATTCTACGAGGACATAACGTTCGCCATCGAGCGCAGCAAGAAGCTGAAGGTCAGCTACGCCTCCGCCAAAGGCGCGGGCGAGAGGGTGCTCTGCCCGGTAAAGCTGCTGGCCAGCGAGAATTTCTTTTACATGCTGGCGTCTCTGGACGGCGGCAGGGCCGACGACTTCCGCAAGTACCGCGTGGACAGGATCAGGAGCCTGGAAATACTGCCCGACGAGTTCCCTCCCCCCCGGCCGGGCCTGGTAAAAAAGATCATCGGCCAGGCCACCACCATCTGGGGCGTCAACGAAGGGAAGAAGATAAAGATAGAACTTAAGGCCTCCGGCGCGGCGGCGGACTTCCTGCAAAGCAAGGAGATCCTGCCGGCCCAGAAAGTCTCCTGCCCGGGCGCCGACGGCTCCGTGGCCGTCAAGGCCGTAATACGCCATCCTATGGAAGTGGTGCCGCTGGTGCTGCACTGGATGCCGGAAATAACCATAACCGGGCCCCTGGAGCTGCGCCAGGAAGTAAAGAGCCGCATAAACGCCTACCTAAAAAAAACCGCCGCCTGACCCGCTAACAACGATGAACAGCGTAAGACTAAAACCCGGCTACCTTATATTACTGGCCGCCTGCCTGGCCGCCGCGGCCGCGCCGGCCCGGGAATGGGAGCGCGCGCTTTACGGCGCCCCCCCCGGCGGCTTCCTGCTGCGCGCGCAGTCCTCCGCCGACGGGGAAGAAAGCGGGGAAGAGGAATACACCAGCCGCGAGACCCGCACGGAGGCGGGCACCTCGCAAAAGATCTTCAGGGAAGGTTCCGCGCTTAAAGCCGAATACCGTTTCATCAACTTCAACAAGGACCGGCTCGGCATTTCCTTCGGGATGCCGGGCGCGGAATACAGGCGCTACGCCGCGGGCTACGGCTACCACGACGAGGACCTGGACATCCTTAAGGCCTGGCGCGAAAAGGCCCGGCAGTCAGCCTGGAAGGCCGCCCTGCCCGCGGGCGGCCAGGCCGCCGGCAACAAGGCTTTGCGGGAAGTGGACACGGAATACGATACCCGCCTGCGCGCGCTGCTGCGCTCGCGCGGCCTGGCCCTGCGCGCCGGCAACCTGGTGGAATGCGACATGCCGGTAATAGTTAAGAGGAATATAAAGATCCTTAACCCGCTGGCGCTGGCCTTCCAGGAACTGGCCGCGGAGAAGAAATATTCCGAAGAGGACCTGGTAGGCGCGGTGGTCTCGCTGGTGCAGACGGCCATACGGTACAAGATCCCGCCCCCGCTGGAGAACGGCCTGCATACCGGCGGCCTGCTGCCCCCCGCCCGCGCCCTGCTTTCCGGCTGGGGAGACTGCGACACCAAGACCGGCCTGCTGGCCGCCATACTGGGCAGCTGGAACGGCATGCGAATGGTAGGCATTGCCGTACCCGGCCATTACCTTATGGCCATCAGGCGCATCCCGGGCAAGGGCGACCTGTTCGTCCGCTACGAAGGACTTGAATATGTACTGGTGGAACCGGCCGGGCCGGCCTGGCTGGAGCCGGGCCAGGTAGGCGCGCGCACCAGGGAACTGCTGGCCGGCCGCGACGGCTATAAGGTTGAGCCGTTCTTTTAACGATTTGAGAATTATAGAGGGATCTTAGGGAGGAATAATGTTCACAACAAGAATACTGGTAAGCGTTTTTGAGTTCCTGCTTTCCGTGGTCATGTCGGGCTTCATCATCTATCTGACCTACAGGGTGTTCATCAAAGCCAACCCCGACTTCAACATGGAAGAGGAAATAAAGAAAGGCAACGTGGCCGTAGGCATCCTGGTGGCCACCATCCTGCTGGCGGCCTCGATGATACTGCAGAAAGGCCTGGGCTCGGTAGTCAGTATCTTCCGCCTGTACGTCTCGGCCCCGGGCGAAGGCGGCATCGCCCTGTGGAAGCTGGCCTTGATCTCGGCCGGCCACCTGGGGCTTTCGATGCTGCTCGCCGTAATAACCATCTCGGTCACGCTGCGGCTGTTCGGCAAACTGGTACGCAGCCATATGAACGCCGGCGCTGAACTGCAGAAAGGCAACCTGGCGGTCGGCATCGTGCTGTCGGCGGTGGTGCTGGTGGCCGCCCTCTATGTCGGCGAAGGCGTCAGTTCCATCTCCAAAGCCCTGGTCCCCCAGCCCTCCATCGGCCAGATAGAAATAATGCAGTAGGCCGGAAAACCGGAAGAAACAGCGTCTGCGAACCCGACACTACGGTGTCGGGTTCGTCTGTTATGCTATCAGCATGACCAAGAACAAACATTCCTTATTCAGCGCGCGGGCCGCGCTGCCGGGCGGCAGGACAGGGGCCCGGCTGCGGTTTTACACCCTCGGCTCTGGAGCCGACAAGCAGCTGCTGTTCTCCATGCACCTCTGGCACGCCGCCGCGCAGAGGCAGGAACGGCTGGCGCGCCTTACAGCCTGGCAGCCCAAAACAATTTAGGGCTGGGGACAAAGGGGGAGCTATGAACTGGGACATAAAAAGCTGGATGTGCGGCGGCTTCAGGGCCACGCGCGAAGACGGGGAGATGGTCTTCATCTACAAACGCCCGGACTGGGGCACCGGGCTGGCCGGCCTGCGCCGCTTCTATGAGCTGCGCAGCCGCGGCGTACTGGTAGGCCGCATAAGCGCCGAAAGCTCCTGGCGCCCGCTGGTTACGGCCCAGTGGCTGGGCGAGACCGACCGCCGCCTGAACGAGGCCGACCTGCTGGAGATCACGGCGGCGCTTAAACTATAAACAGGTTGCCTGCTATAATAATATCACCGGATGAAAAAACCTTTCAGGCGCGCCTTCATAGAGATCACCAACAGCTGCAACCTGGCCTGCGGCTTCTGCGCCTCGTCGTCGCGGCCCAAGGCCGAGATGACGCTTGAGACTTTCGAGCGCGCGGCGGCGCAGGCGGGGGAGCTGGCGGCCGTGGTCTTCCTGCACCTGCTGGGCGAGCCTTTCATGCATCCGCGGTTGCCCGGGATACTCGCTATCTGCTCCCGCCTGGGCCTGAAAGTTAACCTGGTCACCAACGGCCTGCTGCTGAATAAGTTCGGGCCGGATATCTTCAAGGAACAATGCCTGGGCCAGGTTTCCATTTCCCTGCACGCCTTAAGCGGGCTGCCTCCGGAGCTCAGGGCCTTGAGCCTGGGCAAACTTCTGGAGTTCGCGCAGCGGCGGCCGCCGGGGCTTATCGTCAGTTTCAGGCTGCGCGGGAACCCGGAGGACGCATTTATCAAGGAGACCAGGGCGGCGGTGCTTGAAGCGCTGGCGGGCGGCGGTCCCGGCGAGCAGGTGCGCGACGGGCTCAAGCTGCGCGAGGGCGTGTACCTCAATTTTGGAAGTATTTTCGACTGGCCGGGCGGGCCCGGGGGCAGGGCCAAGAAGGGCTGCCTGGGGCTGCGGCATCATTTCGGAATTTTAAGCGACGGGCGCGTGGTGCCCTGCTGCGCGGATTTCGACGGCACCATGGCGCTGGGCAACGTCAAAGAAAAACCACTGGCAAAGATCCTTTCCAGCCGCGAAGCCCTCGCCCTGCGCGACAGCATCGCCGGCCGCACTCCAATGCCCCCCTTCTGCGCCTCCTGCGGCTTCACCGCGCCCGACAGTTGATTTTGCTCAACTGGTTTATGTAGTATTTTTGGTATGAAGGCGCCCGCGTTTATCCTGTTCCTGCTGCTGCCCGCGGCGGCTTTCTGCCAGGCTCCCTGGTACGCGCCTCAACGAACCGATATCCTTATCCCCGCTCCCGCCCTGCCCGCCGATACGCTGGACGCCTGCCCCAAACTGGGCAAGCTTAAAGCGGGAGAGGGCTACAGCGACGCCCCGGCGGCGAAGGAAGTCGCGGAGATCGGCGCTGAAGCGCTGCCGCTGCCGGCCGACGACCTGGAGCGCGCCGGGATAATGGAAGTTTTGAATACCGACCTGGACTACTGGAACGCCCGCCCCGACGGCGCCAGGATACAGGTAGGCCCCGACTCCTACGACGCCCCCCGCCTGCGCCGCACCATCAAGGCGCTGCTGGAGCTCTTTTCTTCGGAAATGACGGCCGCGGACCTGGCCGGGGCCCTGAAGAGCCGCTTCAGGATCTACCGCGCCGCCGCGGACGACGGCTCCGGCAAGACGGTGATCACCGGCTATTACGAGGCCGAGATAAACGTTACCAAAACCCCGGACGCGGAACATAAATACGCCGTGCACCTCAAGCCTGCGGACCTGGTAAAAACCACCCCCGCCATGGGCGGAGATTTCGACTACGGCCGCTACGACGAGAACGGCAAACTGGTGCGGCACTATGCCCGCTCCGAGATCCACGCCGGCGCGCTGGCGGGCCGGGGGCTGGAGCTGGTCTGGTCGGCGCACCCTTCGCAGATCATGCTGCTGCAGATCCAGGGCTCCGGCGTGCTGCGCTTCCCGGACGGGGACTACCTGCGGGCCGGCTTCGACGGGGCCAACGGGCACCCTTTCCGCAGCGTGCAGAAGATTTTGATGGACTGCGGGGAGATCCCGGCGATGTCGTTCAAGGATTTTATAAAGTACCTGTCGGCCCAGGGCCCGCGCGAGGAGCGCCTGGCGGACCTGAACCCGCGCTACATCTATTTCCAGGCCCGGGCCAAGGACAGCCGCCCCTACGGGGCCATCGGGCGCGCGCTCACCGCCGGGCGCTCCATAGCCATAGACCCCAAGTACGTGCCGCTCGGGCTGTTCGGCCTGCTCAAGTCAAAGCGCCCCGTGGCGCAGGGCGAAGGGCTGGCTTTCAAAGAGTTCAACCGCTTCGTATCCACGCACGACACCGGCTCCGCCATACGCGGCCCGGGCCGCGTGGACCTGTTCTGGGGCACTGGCGCCACTGCGGAAACGGAGGCCTCCTCCATGAAAGCCCCCGGCGAGCTCTACCTCTTCATCGAAAAATAAAGCGCGCCCGGGCGCGCCTATTGACACGTCAATGGTTCACCCCTTGACAAATTAAAAATATCTGCTATACTATTTTCGGAGCGGAACACCTTATCGACGGTTGCCTTCCGCTCCATAACTTTGAGGGAGACAGACAACGCGAGCGCAGGCTCGCGTTGTGTTTTTATAATAGGTATTGGAGTTAACTTTGAGCTATTGAGCCGCAGGATGCCTAGTCGGGGTCCTGTCCGGGGTGTGGCCCCGCGAACCCGGACCGAGGAAACCCTTGCGTCGGTTTCCCCCCGCCTTACTTTGATGGCGGGGCCCCCTTTCCGCAACGGGTTCGCGAAACCACACCCCGGCCACCCCTCCGTTTAAACTTATGCTGGTTACTTTCCTTAACTACTCACCAGTCTGTCTAATTGAGTTTCCTGTTCATGCGAATCATCAGTTTCTCATCCGGGGAAAGCTGACAACCGAAAATTCTATATCCGCAATCCAGATAGAGTTTAATCGCGTCCTTAAACTCATTGCGCGTATCTAGCGTCGCGAAGGCAGCACCGGCCTTTCTGCCTTCATTTTCAAAAGTGTTCATCAACCGCAGACCCAGTCCCTTATTGCGTGAGTTCTTTTTAACAGCAATCCAATTCAAATATATCCCAGACAACGAAACCACCCCGGCGACATAACCGATCACTTTACCGGAAGGATCAGTAGCGCAAAACACAAGACGTTTCGCCTTAAGGAAAGACAAGAACTTCCGCGGCGTTTCCCCTATATTTTGAAATATTTCGCCGTGCAAAGCCGCCACCTGGCGCATATGCTCCGGCCTCATGCTCACGATCTGGACTTTCCCCATTCGGCCTCCAATCCTCGATGAATCTAAAAAGTTTACCTGTGATTTCATAATAGCAAAAGGGACGGACAAGTGCCCGCGTTGTCATTTTTTATATATTAAGGATTCTTCGTGCTTTCCAAAAACACGCAAGCAAAATCGCAGGCACGGCCAAGGGGGCCGGGTTAGCAAAACCCTGCCGGACCCCGCCGCTTGCATAGCGCGGCGGGGGAGGCGGGGAAGGGCGGCCACGGTGTGGCCGACCCTGTTTTTGCGTTCCGGCCCCCTTGGCCGTGCCGGCGCGCCTGATCAGAGTTTTTTGGAAAGTTCGTAGAAGACGATGGCGGCGGCGTTGCCGGCATTGAGGCTCTCCACGCCGCCCTTCTGCGGGATGGAAACCATCATGTCGCAGTGCTCGCGCGTCTTCTCGTGCAGGCCGGCGCCCTCGGAGCCTATAATGACGAAAGCGGGCAGCGTGAAATCCACCGAGGGCAACGCCTTGCCCTTCATGTCCAGGCCGTAAACCCAGAACCCCTTTTCCTTCAGCTTGATAATAGTCGTGTTCAGGTTCACTATCTCTATGACGTTTATCCGCTCGGCCGCGCCCGAGGCGGTCTTCTGCGCGGCCGCGTTCATGGTGGCGGAACGGCGCTCGGGCAGCAGCACGGTAGAAACGCCCAGACAGGCCGCGGACCTGATTATCGCCCCGAGGTTCATAGGATCGGTTATTCCGTCCAGCGCCACCCACACCGTCTTCTTCAGGTCCTTTTCACGCCCCAGCGCGTCGTCCAAAGTCATCTTGCCGGGAGGCTCGGCCTCCAGCAGCACGCCCTGATGATTGCCCCCCGCCGCCAGCTTCTCCAGCATGGCGGGAGTGCAGAACTCCACTTTCACGCCGTTCCTGCGCGCCAGGTCGGCCAGGTCGTTAACCCGCTGGCTTTTTTCATTGCGCGAGATCAGCAGCCGCACCACCCGGCGCCGGCCGGCCTTCAGGATCTCTTCCGCGGTGTTTATCCCGTATAGAATTTCAGTGGCCATTTTTCCCTACTTAGCTATTCTGGAATTTCCGAAGCTGGTGCCCACCGCCAGGGCGGCGCGCACTTCCTGGGCCCCCGGGGAGACGCGGCGCAGCTTGCCCACCGCGGCGGCTATGCTCACGCCGGTAAAACCGAAATTGCGGAAAGAGACCATCCTGCCGAACTGCTTCTTGGCCAGCAGCTCGGCGGCCTTGACGCCGAAGCCGGTAGCGAGCCAGCGGTCGAAAGGCGTGGGCTCGCCGCCGCGCTGCACGTGCCCCAGCACCACCACGCGGCTCTCAAGCCCCGTTTTGCCGTCCAGTATTTCCGCTATCTTGTAAGAAACCCCGCCCAGGCGCAGCGGGTCTGGCGAACCCTTTACCACCTTGGTCACCGTCATTTCGCCTTTTTCCGGGCGGGCGCCCTCGGCTGCCACGATGATGGAGAATTTTTTACCGGCGCGCTTGCGGTCCAGCACCGCCTTAACGATGTCTTCGGCGCGGTAGGGGATCTCCGGCAGCAGGATGACGTCGCCGCCGCCGGCTATCCCGGCGCGCAGGGCTATCCACCCCGCGTAGCGGCCCATGGTCTCCACGATCATCACGCGGTTGTGCGATTCGGCCGTAGTGTGAACGCGGTCCACGGCCTCGGTGGCCACGTTAAGGGCCGAGTCGAAGCCGAAAGTAACGTCGGTAGCGGAAAGGTCGTTATCGATGGTCTTGGGCACGCCGATGACCGGCATGCCTTTTTTATAAAGCTGCTGCGCCATGGTCAGGGTACCATCGCCGCCGATAGCCACCAGCGCGTCGAGGCCGAGGTCTTTAAAATTCCTGAAGGCTAGTTTTGAAAGGTCCTTCGGCTTGTCGGCAGAACCCAGCGGGGCCAGGGTATAGGCGAAGGGGTTGGCGGTATTGGAGGTGCCCAGGATGGTGCCGCCCCGGATGATGATGCCGGACACGTCGCGGTCGCCCAGCCTTACAAAATCCTTCTCCACCAGGCCGCGGTAGCCGTCGCGGAAACCTATCACGTCCCAGCCGCGCCGCAGCGCCGACTTGGTAACGCCGCGCACTACGGCGTTAAGCCCGGGACAATCGCCGCCGCCGGTAAGAATACCTATCTTCATAGCTGGCTCCTTATAGCGCTTAGAACGGGGAAGGATAGACGGGATCGTTTTCCCTGGAGACTACATAAAGCACGGCCGCCAGGATCTGCGCAGGATGGCCCAGGCGGGCGAAAGAGAAATCCATATGCAGCTGGAAGCGGTCCGCCGAGGACGGGTCCAGGAACACGAAGCCCGCGCGCCGGTCCTGTGCGAAGATCCCGTAATGGGACCTCAGTGCCCCCCCGAGGTTGCCGAACAGCATGCGCAGCAGGCGGCCCCTGGGGAAATCTTCGCGGATGGTGAACACCACCAGGTTGTCGGTGTCCACGAATTCCCAGCTGCGTTCCATGAAGCCGCCCTTGCGCACGAGGCGGGCCACTTCTTTGCCGGCGCCGTCCCGGATGAGGCCGTAAACTATTTCCGGCTTAACTTCCATCACCGGGGTGGACTGCGCGTCGTAGAGCTGCAGGGAGGGCTTCCTGTTGGCGTACAGGAACGCCCCGAACAGGAACGGCACGATAAAGAAAAACTCCGGCAGCGAGGCGAAAGCCCGCCCGAAAGGCAGGCGCAGCAGGATATTGGTGAACAGGTCCCCCCGGCCGGCGAAAGCCAGGAAGCTCCAGGCCGCGTGCAGGAACACGCAGCCGTAAAAACCTCCCGCCAGGTAAGGCCGGTGCTCGTAAGGGTACTCGGCCAGCAGCAGCTGCCGCTGCCTGGTGAGAACATTATAGGTGACGTCCTTGGCGGAGGACACCTTGGAGACGACAAAAGGGAAAAAGAAGTCCGGCGGAACGTCGGCGGGAGGCGGCGGGAGCTTGGGATTCTGGTAACCGCCCGCCATGGACCTGGCGATAAAAGACCCCAGCACCCAGAGACCGATGAGGACGCCCCAGAGCAGGGCCGGCAGCGGCCGGCGCGGCAGATAGGGCGGCAGGCCGGCGCTCTCCTGCTTTTGGGAGATCTCGCTGATCAGCTGCTGGGCGACGGCGCCCGCGGCGGCCACGCCCCCGGTGGAAGGCTCCACGGCCGCGGCGACCGGGGCGGTAGACTGCGCGAAAGGGTTGACGAAAGCCTCGGCGGTCTCGGCGGCGGAGGAAACCTGCAGCTCTGCCTCGTTCTCCCTGGCCAGCTGCGCGGCGTACTCCGCTTCTTCTTTTGCCTCCCGCTCTTTCTCACGGCGCGAGATCTTTACCTTCTTGGGCTTGGGGACCTCTATCTTTTCACCGGGTTTGCGCACGCTGAAGATAACGCCGCGGAACGCCCCCTCGTCGAGGCCGCGGCCGGTAACGGCGTAGGAGGCCCCGTTATAGGTCAGGAAAGCTATGTAGGCCGTCGCCTCCATGGAATCGTAAGAGACGTAATAGGCGGTGGAAACGCCGTGGATGCTCACGGGCTTGATGTCGCCGGAAAGGCTGTTGCCCTTGGAGCGCAACGAGTCCACCTGCTCTTTTACGCGCGCCTTCAGGTAATAATCTCCCAGCTCAGAATCCTGTTTGGCGAACTCGAAGAAAGCCCTGCCTCTTTCCAGCTTCAGGGTCACGGCGGGATCGTCGCTTTTGCCCACGGCCCAGCCGGAAGGGAAATCGACGGCAATGACTTCGTCCTTATCCTTGAATTCCCCGGCCAAAGCGCAAAGAGGAAAGGCAAGGAGCAGGGCTGCGCGGAGAAAAATCGTTTTATTCATAGGAACGCGGAACGCGATGTTATACCTGACATCGCAGTTATAAAGTATAGAAAATTATCGCAACCCAAGTCACTCGGGGGCCGGGCCGCTAATGCCCGTGCCTCTGACGGGCGTCGTGATGGGCGTCGTCATGCGCGTGGGTGTGCTCGTGCGCCAGCGGCTTAAGGTGCGCAGCAGCAGTTTGCCGGCCGGCACGGAAAAGCGAAAAGCGCGGCGGCCCCGAGGGCGAAAAGGTAATTCATGCAGGAATTTTGCGCTAAAAAAAGACCTTTGCCCCCGTTTTTTTATAACGGAGCGTGTGTTGACAACCCATATTTAGGTTTGTAATATAAGTTTATAGGATTTTAGTTAGTTTTCTGTGTTTCAGCTCCCAAAAATCAAACCTAAGGAAGGAACTTATGTCTAAAACCTCAGCGGTAGCGGAAAAAGGCAAGAAGTCCGTTCATGATTACGTCAACGGCGTGCTGGCCAGCGTAGTCGCCAAGAACCCCGGCGAGAAGGAATTCCACCAGGCGGTTAAAGAAGTACTTGAAACCCTCACCCCGATACTGGAAAAGCACCCCGAATACGTGAAGGCCAAGATCCTCGACCGGATCGTAGAGCCCGAACGCAGCATCACTTTCCGCGTGCCGTGGCAGGACGACAACGGCGAATACCATATCAACCGCGGCTTCCGCTTCGAGTTCAACAGCGCCATCGGGCCCTATAAGGGCGGCCTGCGCTTCCACCCCTCGGTGAACGCCAGCATCCTCAAGTTCCTGGGCTTCGAGCAGATCTTCAAGAACGCCCTCACCACGCTGCCCATGGGCGGCGGCAAGGGCGGCTCCGACTTCGACCCCAAGGGCAAGTCCGACGCCGAAGTGATGCGCTTCTG
>MGTU01000034.1 GCA_001799615.1 Elusimicrobia bacterium GWA2_61_42
TAGAGCAGTTCTCCATGGAAGTGGAAGTGGGCAAAACCTACAAAGGCAAAGTCGTGTCCATCGTGGACTTCGGCGCCTTCGTGGAAGTGCTGCCCGGCAAAGAAGGCCTCCTGCACATCTCCGAGATCGACGTAAAACGCATCAACCGCGTCGACGACGTGCTTAAGATGGGCCAGGAAATAGAAGTAAAGTGCATAGAGGAGAACAACGGGAAGTACCGCTTGTCCCGCCGCGTGCTCATGCAGCAGCCCGGGCAGCCAGTGCCGCCCGTAAGGAAGTAAGAATTATCCGGCCCCCGCGTCCAACGCGGGGGCCGGAATATTAACTGGAGGCTCACCGATGAAGAAAACCGCAAAACCCCAGGAAACCGCTTTCGACCAGGTGCAGAAGTTCTACCAGTTCATGAACTCCAATAAGCTGGAAGTCATAGAATTTTCCAAGGACAGCACTTATATAAAACTGGTGCGCAAACACAATAACGCCGTCCACCAGATCCCCGTTTTCGCCCCGTCGGCCCACGCGCCGGCCGGCAAGGCCGCCGCGGCAAGACCGCAGGCGCAGGCCGCGGCGGGGGAAACCATAAAAGCCCCGATGTCCGGCATCTTCTACCGCGCGCCCAGCCCGTCCAGCCCGCCCTACGTCCGCGAAGGCGACACCGTAAAGGAAGGCCAGGTGATCTGCGTGATAGAGGCCATGAAGGTTTTTAACGAGATCAAGGCCGAATTCACCTGCGTCATTGAAAAAGTGGTGCAGGAGAACGGCAAGCCCGTCGAGCCCAACGGCGACCTGTTCCAGGTGAAGAAGTAATGCAGGACGCCGCCAAGTTCACCGACACGCTGGCGCAGACCGCCGGGAACCTCCTTGAAGCCCTCAAGGCGGCCGGCGGCGACGCCTCGTCCTGGGACCTCAAGCTTAAGCTGCACCTTTCCAGTTCGGCCCTCTACCTGGCGCTCGGGTGGCTGGCCGCGCAGGGGAAAGTCGCCCTCTACCCGAAGGAACTTAACTTCCGGGTGGTTCTGACCGAAAAGTAAAGCACGCCGCCGGGCGCCAGCAGAACATGCCCCATTTCTCAAAAAACAGAGCTTCCGCGCAGGGGAAGAAAAAAACCTCGGCCCTCTCATACGTCTTGTATTGGGCGGGCGCCTTCGCCCTTAACATCTGGCTCATCGCCGTCCTGATGAGTTCGGGTTCTATTGGCGGCAATATCGGCGACTGGGTTAAATGGGCGTTCATGGCCTTCCTCGGCAATACCGCCTATATATTTCCTTTTATATTCCTTTATGGGCTCGTGGCCATACTGTCGAACCTGAACAAGCCCCACAAGGGCGCCATAACCCTTACTGGCGGCATACTGCTGGTCCTGGGTTCGGTTTCCTCGCTGATAACGCTGCTGAGCAACCGGCTGGGGCCCTGGGAATTCGCCGGCGGCTGGCTGGGTTATTTCATGGAGCAGCTGCTCTCCAGGATGTTCGGGGGGGTGGGAGCCGGGCTGTTCTCCGCGCTGCTGCTGTTCGCCGGCATCCAGCTGCTTTTCAAGATCTCCTGGCGCAAGGTCCTCAAGATAGTGTCCTCCGCCGCCATCGACGATTACCGTAACTGGCTCTCGGCCCGCCGCGAACTGAACGCCAAGCTGAAGATCATCTCGGAGAAAGAGCAGGCCGAAGGCCCGGCCTATGACGCCAAGCCTATCCCCGAGCCCCCGCCCGTGATCAGGGCGCAGGAAAAGACTTCGGAAAAACCCGTCTTCACCCCGCCCGAGCCCAGGATCGTGCGCGCACAGGGGGAAAACCCGGCCGCCGCCCCCGAGCCCGCCGTGAAAGCCGCCAAAGCCGCGCCCGCGCAGGAAGGGGCGGCCAGGAAGGCCGCCGACGGCAAACCGAAACTGGCGGACCCTTATTTCAAGGATTTCAAGCTGCCCGGCACCGACCTGCTTGAAGCGCCGTCGAAGCAGGGCTTCATCGGCCCCGACGACAACGAGATCAGCTCCGCCCGCCTGCAGCTGGAAACCACTTTCAAGAGCTTCAACGTGGACGTGCACGTTTCCGGCGTCTACCCCGGCCCGGTGATAACCCGCTACGAGGTCACCCCGGCCCCCGGCGTAAAGATCAGCTCCATAGTGTCGCTTTGCAACGACGTGGCCCTGGCGATGAAGTCGGCCGGCGCCATCCGCGTCATCGCTCCTATCCCCGGGAAATCGGCTATCGGCTTCGAGATCCCCAACAACAACCGGGCCAAGGTCTGCCTGCGGGAGCTGCTGGAGAACTCCGCTTTCAACGGGGCCAAGTCGCCGCTGACCTTCGCGCTGGGCCGCTACGCCGAGGGCGCCGTGGCCGTGGCCAACCTGGAGTCCATGCCCCACCTGCTGGTGGCCGGGGCCACCGCCAGCGGCAAGAGCGTGTTCATGCAGTCGCTCATCCTTTCGCTGATGTTCCGCAACAAGCCGGACGAGGTAAAATTCCTTTTCATCGACCCCAAGCGCCTGGAGCTGACCTTCTACGAGGACATCCCTTACCTCTACGACCCCAAGGAGACCCCGGACCGCGTCTCCGTCATCACCAACCCGAAAGAGGCCGCCAAGTCCCTGGTGGCGCTGACGCGCGTGATGGAGAACCGCTACAAGAAATTCGAGCGCGCCCGCGTCAAGAACATCGCCTCCTATAACAAGTGGGCGATCGAGAACGGCGAGACGCAGGAATACTACATCATCGTCGTCATCGACGAGCTGGCCGACCTGATGCTGCAGACCAGGAACGTGGTGGAGGACGCCATCCAGCGCCTGGCGCAGATGGCCCGCGCCGTGGGCATTCACCTGGTGCTGGCCACGCAGCGCCCGTCGGTGGACGTCATCACCGGCGTCATCAAGGCCAACCTCCCTTCCAGGGTGGCGCTGCAGGTGACCTCCAAGACCGATTCCCGCGTGATACTGGACTGCCCGGGCGCCGAGGCCCTGATAGGCAAGGGGGACCTGCTGTACCTCGCTATCGACGCGCAGAAACCTTCCCGCATCCAGGGCGCTTACGTCAGCGAGGACGAGATACGCCGGGTGGCGGACTTCGTCAAAGCCCAGGCCAGGCCCAACTACCAGCCTTTGAGCGAGGACGAGGAAACGGCGGGCACCGGCAAAGGCAGCACCTCCGAAGAGATGGTGGCGGCGCTGCGGCTGGTGCTGGAGCGGCGGCGCGTTTCCCAGGACCTGCTGAAGGCGCATTTCGGCTCTTCGGCCAGGGCCACCAACATTTTGAGCATCCTTGAGATGAACGGGTTCATACACAAGCCGGAAGGGTCGAACCGCTGGGAGATCTACTTCGACAAGATCGAGGCCCACATCAAAGCCCAGGCGGAGGCCGCGCTTCAGCCGCAGCCGACGGAGCCCCCCGGCGAGGAGGCAGTAAAATGAAAAAATTAATGATAGCGGCGGCGCTTTTGGCTTTCGCCCTCAACGTTTCCGCCCAGCAGAAGCCCGCGCAAAAGAAGCAGCCGGCAAAGGCCGCCAGGAAAGCGGCGGCCGTGGCGGTTTCCACGCGCACCGCGGCCGCGCAGCCTGCGGGCAGGGAATCGGACCAGACAGCGCAGGTGCTGGAGAAACTGAAGGCCTGGGACGCCGCCCTTGAAACGCTCAAGGCCGGGTTCACGCAGGAAGTGAACTTCAGGGAAGCCGGACTGAAGCAGTCCATCGAAGGGACGCTGAGCTACGTGAAACCCAACCTGCTGCGCATAGAGCACCTGAAACCCGCCCGGCAGATCGTGGTCACGGACAAGACGGACATCTGGATCTACAAGCCCGAGGACAAGCAGGCCGTGCGCACCAGCTGGGACGCCTGGCGCCGGACGCAGGACCAGAATTTTTCCGGCATCCTGGATTTCGGCAATTACTCGGCCCTGACGGCCAGGAACGCCGCGGCGACGAGCGGGGGGAAGAACGGGGAACCTTTCAAAGTGACCTTTACGCCCCGCGCCGGCGGCAGCTATACGCTGACGCTGACCCTCTCCGCCACGGACTATTTCCCGCTGGAAGCGGAACTGCTGGTGGACAACACCTCCATAAAAACCCGCCTTTCGTCCGTGGAAAAGAACGGCCGGGCGGACCTGGAAATCTTTAAATTCTCCCCGCCCAAGGGCGTGGAAGTACTGGAGTTCAAAAATTGACACTCGCTAACCGCATCACCATGGCCCGGATGGGCCTCAGCCTGATAATCTTCGCCCTCATAATTTCCAAGACCTTGTGGGCGGAGGTCGCCGCGCTGGTACTGCTTACGATAGCCAGCGTCTCCGACGGCGTGGACGGGGCGATAGCCCGGCGCACCGGCACCACCACGCCGTTCGGCGCCATCGCCGACCCCTTCGCCGACAAGATCCTGGTGATGTCCGTTTTTCTGGCTTTCGCCTCCATCCGCGAACTGGCCGTGCCGCTGTGGGCCGTCTTCCTCATCCTCCTCAGGGAGCTTACCATCTCCACGCTGCGGGTGCTGGCCGCGCTGCACGGCGAGGTGATGAAAGCGGAGAAGAGCGGCAAGATAAAGACCACCATCCAGATGACCTCCGCTTTCATAATACTGACGCTGCTGGTGCTGCGCTACTGGGGACTGGAGGGCACGCTGCCCTGGGCCCCGCTCGCCGACCTGGCGGCCCTCGCGAAGCCCGCGGCCTGGTGGCTGACGGTGATAACGGCGCTCTTTACGCTCATCAGCGGGGCCATCTACCTCTACAACCACCGGGTGCTCCTCTATAAATCCTGGAGCGAGCGCGGCCGGTAGCGCCACATGCAGGCCCGCAACTTCCTCATACGGTTCCTTTCGAGCGGCGGCTTCGTAAGCTATATCCCGGCGCGCATCACCGGCTTCAAGAAATTCACCGGCTCGGGCATGGCCGGCACGCTGCTGGCGCTGGCCCTGGTCCCGTTCCTGCCCGAAGACCAGACGGTGTTCGCGTTCTTCTGCCTGGCTTTCCTGCCTTTTTCCATCTGGATAGCGGGCCTGGCGTCGTCCGTCTACGGCACCCACGACGACCCCCTCATAGTCATCGACGAAGTGATCGGGTACTGGACGGCGCTGCTCTTCCTTGAGCGCACCCCGTTCAACCTGGCCGCCGCTTTCGTGCTTTTCCGCGCGCTGGACACGCTGAAACCCTGGCCGATAAAGAAACTGGAGACCTCCGTCCGCGGGGGTTTTGGTATAATTGTTGATGACGTGCTGGCCGGGGTGGAAGCGAACCTGCTCACCAGGCTGGCCGCGAAAATATTCCTATGAAATTCACCCTGCCCGCCTGCGCCCTTCTCTTCCTGATTTCGCCTCTGTCGGCCCAGATGATCCAGGTTATCCCGGCCGTCAGCACGGCCGCGCCCGCGGGACTGGGCCTCTCCACCGGGACCGCGCTTGCGAAGCCGGGGCCCTCCAAGCCGGCGGCCTATGATACCGGCAGCGTCCCCTTAAGCGGCATAGTGCTGATGCCTACCGCCTACCGGGGCCGCGGCAGGAACGCCATAGGCCTGGGCCTGGATTTTAACGCCGCGTACTACATCGGGCGCCTCTACGGCAAAAATTCCTACGACTGGACCGTCGAGAAAAAGAATTACCTGGACCGCGTGGGCGTCTGGCTGCTTTCCGCCGACTCCAAGATGCAGGTGCAGACCGAAGGCGCCTGGCGGCCCGCCATGTCGGCCGGCGTGCAGGGCATCCTCAAGTTCCGCGACTCCCCGCAGCCGTCGCTCAACACGCCGACCGCCTCCGTTAAAGTGGACTCTAAGAACACCGATTCCTACGCCAACGCTTACGTGGCGCTGACCAAGCGCCTGCACCCCAAATTCCTGGTCAACGTCGGCTACTCCGACGGCGACATGCCCAAGGTTATCTACAGCCTCTCTGAATTCCTTTCCAAGGAAGCCATCAACCGGGCGAACGCCAACTCCGACACCTCGGCCAAGATCCAGATCCCCACCGGGATGGTGTTCGGCGGCTTCATGTGGCTGCCTAAAAAGGATTCGCCCATAGGGCTGGAGATCATGGTGCCGCAAGGCGCGCCGCAGAGCCCCAAGCTGATAAACCTGCACCTGGGAACGCTGCTGAAGCTTAATTTCGAACTTTCCTACCTTACCTTCAAGGGCGGCTGGGACCTGATGGGCATGTTCCAGTTCCGCTACAATTACCTGCCGAAGTAAAAGCCGGGCCCCTACATGGAAAAAGCCGCGTTCTTAACGCGGCTTTTTTTTGGCTGTCGCGGGGGATACGCGCCGCTATCTGGCCTGGATCTGCGCCAGGTAGCGGGCCGCGTCCTTATGGCCCGGGTTCAGCCGGAGCGTCTCGGCGAGTTCGGCGCGCACCCGCGCCCAGTCGCGGCCCCAATAAAGGATAGCCAGGTTATAATGCGCGTCGGCCAGGCGGGGATTGCGGGCCAGGGCAAAGTCATAGGCGCGCCCGGCGGCGTCCCGGTCGCCGGACTTTTCAAGCGCTACGCCGTAGTTCAGCCAGGCGTAAGCGCTGGAAGCGGCAAGACTTTCCTTGAGCGAAGGCAGGGAGTAATAGCGTTCTCCGAGTTTCAGCAGGCGCTCGTAAACGTCGGCGGAGGCCCGGAAAGAGTTCTTCGCGGAAGCCCAGTCGCCGCGGGCCGAATAAAAAAACCCCTCGTAAAGCGGAGTTTCCGGGATGTTCTCGTCGAGCAGGGCGGAAAGGCGCAGGCGCCCGACCTCGGCCTGGTCGAGCAGCCCCGCCGCGTTCAGCCCCGCGGCCCGCGCGACCAGCCCCTGCGCGTAGGAAGTGCCTATGTCGCTGTCGAAGAAATCCCGGTAAGGCCTGTTCAGGCGGGAGAAGGAATAAAACCGCCAGGGATCAGGGGCGGCGCTCCGGCCGGGGTAGATCTCGTTAAGCGCGCCCCGCGGGACCGCCGGCACCTGCCGGGGAAGTTCCGCGTCCATCGTGGCGTAGACGCCGCCGGGGTTGGAGGAGAAGAAAGCCTGCCAGTCCGCCTCCGAGCCGGAGTTCAGGTTATAGAGGACCAGGCCGGGGCTGTAGCGCTTTTTAGAAGCGTTGTACCAGGGGGAACCGCTCAGCCCCTGCGCCACTATCTCAAGGTCGGGGCGCAGGCCTTTTACCGCCTGCAGGTACCACAGGGAAAAAAGCTGCACGTCCTTTTTGGCCACCACCGCCGAGCCCGGCGGGGCGCTGCGCATGACGTCGGAGGCGTAATCCTCCGCCGCGAACAGCCAGCGCCTGAAATTGCCGTGGGCGTTATTATGGAAGACCAGCCCGGCGGCGGCCGCCGAGGCCAGGACCAGCCATGGCAGGGCCCGGGGGAAGGCGCCGGCCAGATAGAAAAAACCGGCGGCGGCCCAGAAAGCTACGGCGAGGTCCGGGAGCAGGTAATACGGCTCCACGATGGCCAGGGCGTGCGGGTTGGGGGGCATATTGGCCATAAAGAGGAACACCGGCCCGGCCGCGATAAACAGGGCGGCGAAGCCCAGGAAGCGGCGGCGGCTGACGCGCCACTCGAAGTAAATCCCGGCCGCAGCCAGGGCCAGGGTCAGGCCGAAATTCTGCCACAGGTGCAGCCCGTAGAATTTAAGGTTGGGCCAGAACAGCTCGCCCGCGGCGTAGTTGCGCGAGATCAGGTCCAGCGTGGAGCCATAGCTCTTGCGCGTGATGACGGCCAGGAAAGTCGCCGGGTCGGCGGGGTGGCTCCAGTCGAACAGGGGCCAGCCCGAAGAGCGGAAGGGCAGATAAAGGTAAAGCGAGAAACCCAGGAAGAAAAAGCCCGCGGCTTTAAGCAGCCCGCGCCAGCCCGCCGCCCGCACTGACGGCAGCAGCAGCACCAGCAGGGCCGGGGCGCAGAGCACCAGGTCCATGCGGTTGGCCATGCCTAAGCCGAGCAGGAAAGCGCTGAGGAAAAGGGCGCGCGCGCCGGCCGCGCCGGCGCACAGCAGCAGCCCGGCGGCAAAAAGAAAATTGAGCGCGTACATCTCCGGCACGCTCGAGACCGTGCGCAGTGTAAAATTAAACCCCAGCGCCAGCGCGGCGAAGAACGCGGCCAGCGGGGAGAAGGCCGAGGCGGCCAGGCGCCAGAAGACGAAAAGCCCGGCAAGCCCCGCGGCCGCCGAGAACAGGTTCAGCCGCCACGCCGGGTTGCCGAGGGGGATCAGGGAGAACAGTTTGGCGGAAAGGATATAGAGCGGGTAACCCGGCTGATGCGCCACGCCCAGCGTCCACGCGGCGCAGGCCATCTCGCCGGAGTCGCGGTAAGGCGGCAGCACGGGGGGGAGGCAATAAATGTATAAAGGGACCAATATCAAAGCGAGCAGCGCCCCGAAAATAAATTCCGGCGTGAATCTCTTCTCTCCCGCTGGCATTTCTCCATCCATACGGGATTTATTTTATAACTTATAAGGCCCCCATGGGAAAATATGAAGATTAACTTTGAGGTAAGAGCCGCGGGATGCCCAGTCGGGGTCCTGCCGAGGGTATGGGGTTCTCGGGCACGGGGTCGCGCACACCGTGCGCGCCCCTCCTCTCTCGGCCTCGGCGCTACGCAAGCCTCGGCCTCCGAGAGGGCCCTCAAACCCCATACCCTCGTCACCCCTCCATAGTAGTGAACGCTGGTTATTTATTGTATCGGTGTAAGGGGAGACGTAAAGGCTGAAACCTATAGAAACAGTTTTTACGTTCACTAAAGCGGAGGGGCTGGACGGGTGGGCCGGGTTAGCAAAACCCTGCCGGAGCCCGACGCTTGCGTAAGCGCGGAGGGCGAGGCGGGGAGTGGCGAGCACGGTGTGCGAGACCACGTTTTTGCGTTCCGGCCCACCTGGCCGGCCCCGACTGTGCTTCTCGCGGACCGTTACTCAGCATCAAAACGATCCGTGAATTATTTTTTTGACTTTAGTTTTTTGAGGAGGGCTTCGGCTTCGGAGGCGCGGGAGGGGGAGAGGGCGGAGAGTTTATGAAAATCTTTTTTGGCGCCGGCGGCGTCGCCGGAGTCGGCGCGCAGGCGGCCGCGCAAGGCGTAGGCGTCGGGGTTAAGCGGGTCCAGGCGCACGGCGGAGTCGGCCGCTTCCAGCCCGAGCCCCAGCTCGCCCGCCCGGTGCATGGCCGCGCCCGCCAGGCAGTAATAACTGGCGTAACCGGAGAGCTCCTCCCAGTTCAACGCCGAGGCGTAATCCCAGGCCGCGCAGGAGAAATCCGCCAGCGCCTCGCAGGAACGGGCGCGGTCCAGGTAATACTGCGCCCGGCCGCCGCTCAGGTCGATGGCCCCTGAAAATTTCTTAACGGCGCGCTTGTGCAGGCCGCGCGCGGCGTAAACCTGCCCCAGCCGCCACAGCGCGGCGTGACTGTCCGGCTTAAGCTCCAGCACCTTAAGCCCGGCGGCCTCCGCCCCGGCCAGGTCGCCGAGCTTGACGAGGCAAAGCAATCCGTACTCCCAGCCGTCGGGCGACCGCGGGACCATGCGCGAGAACGAGGCCGCGTCCTTCGCGCAGCCCTTGTAATCCCCGAGCCCGTACAGGGCCTCCGCGCGCACCAGGTAGCCCTCGTCGTAAGTGGGGTCGTAGCTAAGCGCCTTGGAGGCGAGCTCGGCCTGCCTGCGGTGATCCCCGTAGAGGCGGCCGTAGACCAGGGCCTTGAGCAGATGGGAGATCTCCTGGGCGTAGCCGAGCTTTATCGCGCGGTCCGCGTCGGCCAGGGCAGCCGCCCCGCGCGCGGCGGAATAGTTCAGGCGCGCCCGGTAGTAATAGAGGAGCGCGTCGTTGGGATGCAGAAGCAGCCGTTCGTCCAGGAAGGACGCGGCCTTGCCATAGCCCCCGGACTCGGACAGCAGTTCGACATAAGTCCAGGAAACGCTCTGTCCACGGGCGCTCTCGGCGCGCCGCATAACGGAATAAAGAACGGCCAGCCCGAGGGCCGCCGCGGCCCCGAGGGCGAGTATTATTTTAAGGTTCTTTGTCATAGCGCTCGCGCGCCGGATAAAATAAAGGCAGGGCTGCCTATTGGGGGGTAGGGTGAGGGAGGCAGCCCTGACGAATTAATTCTAGCAGTCGATATGACATTTGTCAAGGGCTGCATGTAACAAAAGTTACAGCCCCCTCAGGCCCCCGTAAATGGCGGAGCCCCCGCGCCGTTTTACCGGCGCGGGGGCATCCTTTTGTACGCCCCCCTAACCCTACCCTCTGAGATCTATTCCGGCATCCCGCCCCAGGATTCGATACGGTCCACAATGTCCTGGAACTTGAACGGCTTGATGTAATAAGCGTCCGCTCCGGCGGCGAGGATCTTGCTCTTGATATCCTCGGAATCGTAGCCCGTGATAGCTATTACCAGCGTGCGCTTGTTGCTCGCCTTGATTATCTCGCAAACCTTGAAGCCGTTTATGTCCGGCAGCATGATGTCCAGGATGACCACGTCCGGCTTTTCGCTGCCCACCAGGGAGCCGGCCTGGAAGCCGTCGGGAGCCGAGAATATTTCCCACTTTTTCTTAAACGTCTTAAAAAAACGCTCCATCAGTTTAAGGAACTTCTCATCGTCTTCCACGATAAGCACTTTCTTTGATGTTGTCATGCGGTCGGACAATTCCTTCGGCACCGGGATCTTATTTTCCTGCAGAAAAAACTCAAGGTCCTCGGCCTTTATGCGCCTGTGCCCGCCCAAAGTGTTAAAGGCTTTAAGACGCCCGGCGTCAACCCAGTTAGCCACCGTGCCCGGCGACAACTCCAGCATTTTCGCCACTTCGAACGTGCTAAAGATCTTCTGTCTCATGATGTCATCCTTGTTGCGACTTTTGCGAGTTTTAACCTTTTTGATATTATAAACATAAAATCACTTTCTGACAAGACCCAAAGAGACCCAGTGCCGCAAAAAGACCCCTGGGAACCCGAAATCGCCAGGATCCCGGTACGCTTAGTGCCGCCCGGGCCATGAACCCGGGCCAACTTAAAATCCTGCCGGCTCTTTCGCGGCGCGGCCCCCGCGAAACCCCGGCTATCCGTTGTTGCTTTGCTATATATTATTGTTTATAATTATTCTCAGGCTTAATGACAGACCTCTGAGTACGATTTTTTGGGGGGAACTTGCTGGTAAAGAAAGTACTGGTGGTGGATGACGACCCGAACGTGGGCCTGCTTATTTCCGCCGTCCTTAAAAAATACAATTACGCCGTAACCACGCTCTATCACGGGGACGAGGTGCTTCCTTTTCTCCGGGAAAACAAACCCGACCTCATACTGCTCGACCTGCGCATGCCCGGCATAGACGGCTTCGCGCTGTGCAAACGCATACGGGAAGCCCCGGAGACCAGGGACATCCCGGTGGTGATCCTCAGCGGCGTCGCTGAAATGGACGCCAAGGTCAACACCATTGAGCTGGGCGCCGACGATTTCATCACCAAGCCTTTCGACGTCCGGGAACTCCGGGCGCGCGTCAACCGCATCCTCAAGCGCAAGAGCGCCGACACCGCGCTGAACCCGCTGACCAGGCTGCCCGGCAGCCCGGCGATAGAAGAGGAAGTGATGCGCCGGGTGGCGGACGAAGAGCCCTTCGCCTTCTGTTACGTGGACGCGGACAACTTCAAGGCCTATAACGACGTTTACGGCTACGCCAAAGGCGACGAGGTCATAAAACGCATCGCGCTGCTCCTCACCGAAAAAGCCAGGGCGGCGGCGGGCAACGACTATTTCGTGGGGCACGTGGGCGGCGACGATTTTGTGATGGTGACCCCGCAGGAAGCCGCGGAGCCGGCCGCCAGCGCCATAACCGAGGAGTTCGACAGGATCATCCCCGAATTTTACAACGAAGTGGACCGCAAGCGCGGGTTCATCACCACGATGGACCGCAAGAACAAGACCAGGGACTTCCCGCTCATGTCGCTTACCGTCGCCATAGTCGCCCCCAAGACGCAGCAGAAGCACTACGCCAAGATAGTGGAAAGCGCGGCGGAACTGAAGCATTACGCCAAGGACCTGCCCGCCAGGCACGGGAGCATCTACGTGAGGGACCGGCGCCTATGACCGAACAGCAAGACGCCGCCGCGGGCACGGTTTTTGCCGGCTGCAGGATCATCTCGAAACTGGGGCAGGGCGGCATGGGCACGGTCTATAAGGCCAAGCACGAAGCGCTGGACAAGCTGGTCTGCGTAAAGCTGCTTTCCCCGGACCTGGCGCGCGAGCAGCGCAATATAGATTTTTTCCTGCGGGAAGCCCGCTCGGCGGCCAAGCTGGACCACCCGAACATCGTCCACGTCTACAATTTCGGCCAGGAGAACGGCTCCTATTTCATCATCATGTCCTACGTGGAAGGCAAGAGCCTGCAGGACCTGGTGGCCGAAAGGGGCCCGCTGCCGGTAAAAGAGGCCACCGACATACTGATCCATATCCTGGACGGCCTGGCCCACGCCCACTCTAAAAGCGTCATCCACCGCGACATCAAACCCTCCAACATCCTGGTGGGGACGGACGGCAGCCCGCGCATCGTCGATTTCGGCCTGGCGCGCAGCATCAGCGAGGAGAAGCAGCTGACCATGGCCGGCGAGATGATAGGCACGGCCTATTTCATGTCCCCGGAACAGGGCCTGGCCGGCCAGGTGGACGCCAGGGCGGACCTGTACTCCGCCGGCGCCACCTATTTCTACATCCTTTCCGGCAAATACCCTTTCGACGGAAAAAGCTCCATAGAGGTCATCCACAAGCATATCGGCGAGCCGCTGCCGAACATCGTCCTAACGCGCCCCGACACGCCGCTTTGGGCCGCGCGCGTTATAGAGCGCCTCATGTGCAAAAAGCCGGAGGAGCGGTACCAGACCGCCGGCGAGGTGATAGCGGAACTGACCAAGTACAACTCCGGGACCGTCTCTCTGGACGACGTTTCCGCCGAGAAAACTTTCGACATCCCGGAAGTCACGGCGAGGATGAAAGCCGTGCCGCCGCCCCCGCCGCCATCCGCCTCCCTCGAGAGGGCCGACCCCCTGGTTTCGGACAGGACCACGCGGGCGCAGGCACAGCCCGCGGCGCCGCGGCTCCAGACCATCTCGGGGGTCGCGGCCGCCCCGGGGAAAGCGGCGCTGCAACTGGGCGCCCTGCATAACGGCGTAAAGGCCGTCATGCACCTGGCCCTTACCCTGGCCGGCACCGGCCTGTGCATCCTGGCCGGCGCCTCCGGCAAAACCGCCGGCTCGCTCTCCTCTCCGCTGGCCTCCAACCCCCAGGCCGTCTTCGTGCTGGGCGGGGCGGGCGCCGCGCTTTTCGCCTGGGCCGTCTGGCAGAAGCCGCGCAAGTTTACATTCGTCTACGCTTTTTTCGCCGTCTGCGCCGCCGCCGCGGCTTACGCGGGGGGGGCGTATATCCCGGCCCCCGAGGGCGCCGACACCGTCACCAAAGGTTTTCTGGCGCTCTCTCTGGGCCTCAAGAACATGTTCTCTTCGGCCAACGTAATCGTTTACGCGCTGTTCCTGTACCTGGCCGCGTCCAAGATGGTCTCCAAGGACAGCTGGACGCTCAAGGCCCTGGCCATTGCCGCCTACCTGGCCGGCCTGTCCCTTACCTACGCTTACTTCAGGGCCGGGGCTGAGATAACGCCCGAGAAGGCCTGGCTGGCCGCCGGCGGGGCGCTGGCGCTTATCGGCCTGCTGGCCGCGCTCACCCAGAAGGAATTTTCGCTGCTGCTCAATCCCCAGTTCCTGTTCCTGGCCGCCAACATCACCATGTTCGCGATGTTCACCAACCCGCAGGTGGAGACCATCACCACCGAGAAAGCGCGGGTGGAGGCCCTGAGGGCGGAGCAGGCCAACCGCCTGAACGCTTACAATTACCGGCGCGCCGTGGAGGCCGCCCAGGCCGAAGTTCTGTACGACGAGGAAGGCCGCCAGATAGAAAGAAAACCCCCGCCGCCGCCGGAAGAAGTGAAGCCCGCGGAGAAAAGCAGGCTGCGCAACCAGGCCAGGCGCGAATACTACAAAGCCCTCAGCCTGCGCATCAGCGCCGCTCTCGGGGAATCGGCCGGCATAATTTTCATAGCGCTCTTCCTTACCATGATGGCCAATGTTTGCTTCGTCGAGGAACTCCTGGCCGCCTACAGGGAGAGAGAGCTTTTTTAGCGGAGGACTACTGTGCGCAAATTCATCTTCTCTGACATACTGTGGGGACTGTCCCTGACGCTGGCGTCCCTGTTCTTCTACTTTACCGGCACCGGCCTGGAAACCGCGGAACTGAAGTTCTACGACTTCCGGTCCCGGATGAGCGCCGAAGCCACCGCCAACAGCGACATAGCGGTGATCGAGATAAACGACGACAGCATCTCCAAGATAGGCCGCTGGCCCTGGTCGCGGGCCAAGGTAGCCGACATGCTGGTCTGGCTTTCCTCCGCGCCGGCCAGGCCCTCGGTCATAGGCCTGAACATCCTCTTCTCCGAGCCGGAAAAGAACAGCGACTCCAACCTGGCTGAAACGCTGAAGCTTAAATACACGGAGCTGGTGGCGGCAAAGAAGATCAGGGAAACGGGCAAAGAGTCGGAATTCCTGCTGGCCATCGAGACCGCCAAGAAAGCCATGGACAACGACGCCAAGCTGGCGGAAGCCTGCTCGGCCGCGGGCAACGTGGTGCTGCCGCTTTACTTCGACACCGGGGCTATCGTTTCCAAGCCCAAGCCTGAACCCGACTGGCTCAAACGCCTGGCCCCTTCCATTTCCCACAACGCGGGCCCGGCGGAGATCTCCGTGGAGGCCTCCGACATGACCCTGCCGCTGGAAGTACTGGCCTCCTCGGCCGCCGGCGCGGGCCACGTCAACGTTTTCAGCGACATAGACGGCGCCGTGCGCAAGGAGTACCCCTATATCCCCTACGGCCAGAATTTCTACCCGTCCTTCGCGGCGGAAATTGTGCGCGTCCGGCTGGGACTGGCGCCCGACAAGGTGGTGCTTTCACCGGGGGCGTCGGCGGCTTTCGGCAAAAGCGTGATGCCGCTGGACAGCGCCTCCTCGGCCCTGGTCGCTTTCAACAAGAGCAAGGCGTTCAAGTATTATTCCTTCTACGACGTGATAAACGGCAAGATCGTGCCGGAAGCCTTCAAGGACAAGATAGTGCTGATCGGCCTGACCGCGCAGGGCGTGGGCAGCCTTTACGTGACCCCCGCCGACAGCGCGATGACGGCGGTGGATTTCACCGCCAACGTGGTGGACAATATCCTCTCCGGGCGCTTCATCTCCCGCCCCGAATGGGCCTTCCCCGTGGAACTGGCCCTGATCGTCATCGCCGGCCTTTTCACGGCGTTCCTGCTGCCGCGGCTTAAGGCGGGTTCCGGGGCCGTCCTGGCCGGCACCATGTTCGCCGCCCTGGTGGGCGCGGGCATCTTCCTCTTTACCGCCAAAGCCCTCTGGCTCAAGATCATGTACCCGTCGGTACTGCTGGTGGCCGGGTACATCTTCGTCATCACCAAGCGCTTCTTCAGCACGGAAAAGAAAAAGGAGCTGATAGAAGTGTCCCAGATAGAGACCAACAAGATGCTGGGGCTCTCTTTCCAGGGCCAGGGCATGCTGGACCTCTCGTTCGAGAAGTTCCGCCTGTGCCCGCTCGACGACAACATGAAGGACACGCTCTACAACCTGGCGCTGGACTTCGAACGCAAGCGGCAGTACAACAAAGCCGTGGCGGTCTACGAGCACATCTCGGGCAAGGACCCTGAATTCAAGGACATCAAGACCAAGATAGACATGCTGAAGAAAGCCGCGGACGGGGCCGTGTTCGGCAACGTCGGGGGCAAGGGCGGGGGCGGCGACGCCACCATGATGGTGGCGGGGTCCAGCGCCACGCCCATGCTGGGCCGCTATGAGATCAAGAAAGAACTGGGCAAGGGAGCCATGGGCATAGTCTACCTGGGCGTGGACCCCAAGATAAACCGCCCCGTGGCCATAAAGACCATGCGCTTCGAGGAAGGCCTGGAAGAAAAGGCCATGAAGGACCTCAAGGACCGCTTCTTCCGCGAGGCCCAGGCGGCGGGCAACCTGACCCACCCCAACATCGTCAAGATCTTCGACGCCGGCGAAGAGCAGGACATCGCCTACATAGCGATGGAGCTGCTGAAGGGCGACGACCTGAAGAAATACGCCACTAAAGACAGCCTGCTGCCCACGGAAAAAGCGCTTGAATATATAGCCAGGTCGGCCGAGGCGCTGGACTACGCGCACAAGAACGGCATCGTCCACCGCGACATCAAGCCCGCCAACATCATGCTGCTCGACGACGGAACCATCCGCGTGGCCGACTTCGGCATAGCCAGGATAACCGAGCATTCCAAGACCGCCACCGGCACGGTGCTGGGCACCCCCTACTACATGAGCCCCGAGCAGATCGCCGGCAAGAAAGTGGACGGCCGCGCGGACCTGTTCTCGCTGGGCGTGACCATGTACGAACTGCTGACCGGCGAAAGACCCTGGAAGGGCGGGGAATCGATAGGGACCCTGCTGTTCCAGATAACCTCCGACCCCTACCCCGACCCCATGATCATAAAGCCGGACCTGCCGCCCGGCATACTCGCGGTCATCGACAAGGCCCTTAAGAAAAACCCGGAAGAGCGCTTCCAGACCGGCGGCGAGATGGCGGAAGCCATAAGGGCCGTAATGGCCGGCAAAAACCCGGACATAAAAACTTCGCCCGCGCCCAAGCCGGCCGCGGCACCCGCGCCCCAGGCAGCGGCGCCCGCGGTCAAGCCGGCGGCGGCACCCGCGCCCCAGCCCAAGCCCGCCCCGGCACCGCAGGCCAAGCCGCCGACCTTGGCGGTCCCGCCCGCCGCGGCCGCCCCCGCGGCGGCGCTGCCGCCGAAACCGGCGCCGTCAGCGCCTCCCGCTGGCATAGAACTGGCCCCGAGAGCCGGGCTGGAAATGACTTTAAAGGACGACCTTAGACCAGCACCCGCCCCGGCGCCGCAAGCGGCGCCCGCACCGGCGGCAGCGCCTCAGCCCGCGGCCGCACCGGCGGCGGCACCCGCTGCGGCCTCCAGGCCGGCGGCGCTCAGGCCGGGGGGGGACTTTGAAAAGTCGTTTCCCCTAATTTACCCCGAAGAGGATAAGAAATGACATTAAAACTGCAATTCGCCGCCGCCTCCGACACCGGCAAAGCCAGGACCAATAATGAGGACAGCTACCTGCTGGCCCCGGAGCTGGACCTGGCCATGGTGGCCGACGGCATGGGCGGCCATAAATCCGGAGAAGTAGCCAGCGCCCTGGCCGTCAAAGTAACGCGCGACAAATACGATTCCATGAAGAACACGGGAATGAAACCGACTCCCTACAACGAAAAGTTCTCCCTGGAATCTAACCAGCTGGGCTTCGCGGTGCAGCTGGCCAACTCCGTCATCTACGAGGCCGGCAACTCCGGCGCCGAGAACAAGGGCATGGGCACCACGCTGAGCGCCGCCCTGCTCAACAAGACCCGGATCTGCATCGCCCACATCGGAGACTCCCGCATTTACCTGTTCCGCGCCGGCGTCATGCAGCAGCTGACCGAAGACCACTCCCTTGTCATGGAGCACGTAAAGAAAGGCCTGCTGACCAAGGAACAGGCCGAGACCTCCCCGCTGCAGAACATCCTTACCCGCGCGCTGGGCGCCCAGAAAACCCCGGCGGTAGACCTGCTGGAAACGGAGCTGGAAGTGGGCGACAGGCTGCTGCTCTGCACCGACGGCCTCTTCAAAGCGGTGAAGGAAGCCGAACTCCAGGAAACGCTGAAGATACAGCCCGACGACCAGAAAGCCTGCGAAACGCTGGTTACGGCGGCCAACGCCAACGGCGGCCCCGACAACGTCACGGTGGTCATCGGGTCCGTAAGCAAGAAGACGTTCAAAGAAAACCTAAAGGACATGTTCAGGAAATCCTATGCCTAAACTGATGATAAAATTTGAAGCGGCCTTCATGAGGGAGGTCAAGCTGGACAAGCCGGCTTTTGCCGTCGGGCGCAAGCCGGACAACGAGATCGCGCTGGACAACGCGGCCGTGTCCGGGCACCACTGCAAGTTCTACGAATCCGGCGGCACCTGGTTCGTGGAGGACCTGAACTCCACCAACGGCACCTTCGTTAACGGGAAAAAGGTGCTTAAAGCCGGGCTCAAACCGGGGGACACCGTGACCGTAGTGAAATACTCGCTGGTATTCACGGACGACTCCGGCGCCCCGGCGGTTAAAGCCGAAATAGACCTGCCGGCCCAAAAGCCTAAAACGCCCCAGGGCGCCCTGGAAGTGCTTGAGAACCCGGCCGACGACAGGAAGGATTTCGAACTTACCGCGCTGTCCACCTACATAGGCAAATCTTCCCAGGCGAGCGTCCCGTACAAAAGCGGGGGACTTTTCGGCGGCGGGCCGGAGCTGGCGGCCGTGATCACGATGCGCCCCGAAGGCTATTACCTGAACCCCATCAAGGAAGGCTACGCCAAGTACAACGGCAACCCCCTGGCGGAAAAGGTCATGCTGAAGGACGACGACACCATTGAGGTGGGCTCGACCAGGTTCAGGTTCTTCCTGAAGAAATAAACCCTGGAAGATCCGCAAAGAGAGACCGGGCCCGGCCCGGTTTTTCTTTTTTAGCAATCAAAGGGCAAGAGTGCTATTGACACCGGAAATAGCTTTTGGTAAACTAGCAATTGTAAGGTTTAAGTGCTAAATATAATTTCCAGAACAAATCACAGGAGGCAAAAACTATGGCAGACACAGCGACCAAGATAAAGATCCAGCCCCTGGGCGACAGGCTCATCATAAAAGCCGTGGAACCCAAGGAAATAAAGAAAGGCGGCATCATCATCCCCGATACCGCTAAAGAGAAACCCCAGGAAGGCGAAGTAATGGCCGTGGGCAAAGGCAAACTGAACGAAGAAGGCAAGATCGTCCCCATGGAAGTAAAGACCGGCGACATCGTGCTCTACGGGAAGTACTCCGGGACCGAAATAAAGATCAACGATGAGGAATATATCATCATGCGCGAGGAAGACGTCCTCGGCATCGTACGCTAATATATAAGGAAGGAAAAATACAATGGCTAAACAGATAATTTACTCGGAAGAAGGCAGGATGCGGCTGAAAGCCGGCGTGGACAAACTGGCCAACGCCGTAAAAGTGACCCTCGGTCCCAAAGGCAAGACGGTCATCCTCTCGAAGAAGTTCGGCTCGCCGACCATCATCGACGACGGCGTGACCATCGCCAAAGAGATCGAGCTTGAAGATCATTTCGAAGATATGGGCGCGCAGCTCGTCCGCGAAGCGGCCTCCAAGACCAACGACATCGCCGGCGACGGCACCACCACCGCGACCGTCCTGACCCAGGCGATCTTCGGCGAAGGCTTAAAGAACATCACCGCCGGCGCCAACGGCACCCAGATCAAGCGCGGCATCGACAAAGCCGTCACCGCCCTGGTGGAAGAGCTCAAGAAGATGGCCAAGCCCGTGAAGACCAAGGAAGAGAAGGCCCAGATAGCCACCATTTCCGCCAACGACAAGGTCATAGGAGACCTGATCGCCCAGGCCATGGAAAAAGTCGGCCACGAAGGCGTGATCACCGTCGAAGAGGGCAAGTCCTCCGAGACCGAACTGGAAGTCGTGGAAGGCATGCAGTTCGACCGCGGCTACGTCTCTCCTTATTTCGTGACCGACCCGGAGAGGATGGAGTGCGTGCTCGAAGACGCGATGATCCTCATCACCGACAAGAAGATCTCCGCCATGAACGACCTCCTGCCCGTGCTCGAGAAGATCGTGCAGACCGGCAAGCAGTTCCTGATCCTCGCCGAGGACCTGGACGGCGAAGCCCTGGCCACCCTGGTGGT